>CAWEZI010000004.1:0-243410 GCA_963813525.1 uncultured Acidimicrobiaceae bacterium | reverse complement strand
CACTCGTAATGCGTAGGTCAGGAGTTCGATTCTCCTCCCAGGCTCCACTTTTGTGGGACGTCCTCCATTTCTGGCCAAGGGTCGGCGGGGGTCTCCCGCGTTCATCTTCACGACTTGGCCGGAGATAATTGCTGCGTCTGTTGCGCCCCGTCGGCAAGCATGAGGAGCGACGAGGTAGCCAGCCGCCCGTCGAGCAAAGGTCCCGCCGCCTGCGCTCCGGGCCTGGCACCCTCGTTGAGGTGCCGGCGCTAACTGTGGAAGGTGGTCTAAATGAGCTCGACCAGGCAACGACTGGTGTTACTCAGCGGCGCGGCTTTGCTTTTGTCCGGTTTCCGTATTGGTCACAGTGCCAACCGTGGCCGGCGCTGGTGATCACGCATGAACCGCTCGTAGGCCTCGGAGTCCGTCCAGACCGCCAGGACACACGCCGTGTCGGGCGACTTCTCGTCCCAGCCCCCAACCTGGCAGACGAAACGCTCCTCGCCCCTCAAGACCGCCCACCCCACTTGGGCCAGTGAAAACTCGTCTCTCCTTGTCGGTGCAACATTGCAAACGATCCACATGACCAGCAGCGATCCCAGCTTCTCCGCAACGTGGCGTCACCGTCCACTGAGGACGGCTGACGCGACTCTACGGATGCGATCGGGATCGGCGACTATGTCAAGCTCGACGATCTGGTCGTTGACGACGGTGAAGGCCATCACGCCGTGCGGCTGCCCATTCAGCGTGATTACGACGCCCGCGGCCCCGTTGATCAACGCAGGATGGAGCAGTGCCGCCGGATTTGCGCCGAGGCGCGCTTGTCTCGCGACAGCGGCTGCACCGCGCATGACCCGGGACGCAGCTGGGCGGCTCGGGCCGAAGTCGACTCGCAAGATGACGTCGGGGTGGAGTACGCCGACCAGTGCGTCGAAGTCGCCACTGCGGGCTGCCAAAAAGAAGGCGTCAACCACGGCTCGTTGACGTGTGAGATCGGGGTCCGGGACTTGAGCGCCTTTGACGCGGCGACGTGCCCTGCTCGCCAGCTGCCGAGCGGCAGCCGGGGATCGACCCACCATGGGGGCAATCTCCTCGAATGGCAATTCGAACATGTCATGGAGTACGAAGGCCAGGCGCTCCGCGGGATCCAGGGTATCGAGCACGACGAGGAGAGCCAGGCCGACCGAGTCGGCGAGCAGTGCCTCTTCCTCTGGTCCAATCTCCCCCTCTGAGCTGATGACAGGATCGGGGAGATGCAGGTCGAGGGATTCCTCTCGCCGGACGTTGCGTGAGCGGAGCATGTTGAGACACACGCGGGCCACGATCGTTGTCAACCATCCGCCGAGGTTCTCGACCTCGTTCGTTTCCGCCCTGCTCACCCGCACCCAGGAGTCTTGGACGGCGTCGTCGGCTTCGGTGAGCGAGCCCAGCATCCTATAGGCGACCGCACGCAGATGGCCCCTCTGCTCCTGGAAGCGCTTCGCCAACCACTCCTTGTCGTCCATTGCGCACATCCTCACTGAAAGCCGTCACCACACTGACCCCTTAGGGACCACCGATGTGACAGAGCACAAGTGGCAGGACTCACGCGGAACCGAGGGTCGACGCTGACTGGCGGTACTGGATGCCGTGAGTCAGGTTCATTGTGATGCCAGGCCGGAAGCAAAAAGGGGTCGACCCCTTGACCGAACGGGGCGGTGCCAGGAGCCGGGCCTATTGACCGATCCGCTGGTGTCAACGGAACGATCTGTCACATGTTCGTATCCCACGGGGTCATAGAGGTGGAACCCGAAACCTAAAGGAGATCACTATGGACGCTCGACTCGACATCTACAGCAATACGGCTGCCGGAGAATTCACTAAGCACATCAACGCAGCAGGCGCGATCATAACCGGCTCGACCTTGCCAGCCACGACTCAAGAGCTGGTCAAGATCCGTGCCAGCCAGATCAACGGTTGCGCCGGTTGCCTGGACATGCACACCAAGGATGCCGAGTACGCCGGGGAATCCTCGGTGCGACTCCACCTGGTCGCTGCATGGCGAGAGGCGACCGTCTTCACCGAGGCCGAGAGGGCTGCTCTCGAACTCACCGAACAGGGAACCCGAGTCGCCGACGGCAGCGGTGTCGACGACGATGCCTGGGCCAACGCGGCCAAGCACTATGACGATGACCAACTCGGTGCACTGGTGTGCCTCATCGCCCTCATCAACGTGTACAACCGGCTCAACGTCATTTCTCGCCAGCCCGGAGGTGACTACACGCCCGGCCAGTGGGGATGAGGGCGTGACGTCTCCTCGGCCCACCATCCGGCAATGTATATAGCAGTTTGAACTGTTGGCTGGTCGCTTTCGAGATGTGGTCGGGTGACAGAGAGACGTAGCACGGCCCAACGCGTTGATCACGCCGCCGGCCGATCCCGAAATCTCGGGTGTTGGAGATCACCAGTTCCGTTCGCAACGCCCAGTGCTCCTTGAAGTACTGCTTGAGGCGTGAGGACTTGTAGTAGCAGCTGACATTGGTCGCCGATTTTGGCCGCTGGACGGGCTCAGACGATGGCGGTGTCGTGCCGGTAGGCGATGGCGGCTAGAGGGGTCAAGCACAGGGTCCAGACCGCCACGACGATCCAGCCCTCGGCGGGCCAGCTCCCGCTTCCGATGACTGCCCTGCCCGCGTGGACGAGCCAGTAGGAGGGAAGCAGCTTTACGATCGTGAGCATGACGCCCCCGGTGAAGAGCTGGCCGAAGGCCCCGCCGAGGAGGGCGAGGAGGACGACGAACCCGCCCATTGCCGCGGGGAGGGCGTCGACGCTGAGTACGTGGCCGAGGGCGATGCCCACTGCGACGAAAGGAGCCAGACCGACGAGGAGCAGCCCGGTCATCTCGAGCCACTGGGCCGCATCGAGGCGTACCCCGAACAGGGTGCCGGCCAGGTACAACAAGGCCAAGGTGAGCAATGCGATTAGGTAGGCCGTGAGGACCTTGGCCACGATCTCGGTTCGTGCCCGTAACGGTGTGATGCGCAGCGCGCGGACCCAGCCCTTGGCCCGGTCGCGGGCGATGCGGGCGCCCGGATTGATCGACCCCCACATGGCACCGTAGGCCGCCATCCCCGTCATGAAGTACAGCGGGAACGGGATACCGTCGGACACGGCGTCGCGTTTCGACGGCACGACCACGCAGAAGACCACGAGCGGCAACCCAAACGAGAGGAAGAGGGTCCGCCAGCTGCGCAGCGCCCGAAGGAGCTCGTAGTGCACGTGGGTGGTCCCCTTCATCTGGCCCCCTCTCTGCCGGGACTTGGCGGTTCGCCGATGGCGTCTCGATCGTCGAGATCGTCCTCGTCGGCGGTGAGCTCCAAGAACGCCTCTTCGAGGCTCGCCCCGCGCACCTCGACGTCCCGGGTGCCCGGGAACGAGCTGAGCAGGGCGCTCAGGGCGACATCGGTGTCCAAGCACGACAGGGTGATCGCGTCCCCGTGACGTTCTGCGTTCAGCACTCCGGGCAGTGCCAGCAGCTCGCCGAGGCCGGTGCCCGGCAGCGTCGCCCTAATCGAGCGCGCCCCGACCCTGGCCTTGATCTCGGGGGCGGGACCATCGGCGACGATCCCGCCTCGGGCCATGAGCACAATCCGATCGGCGTTGGCATCGGCCTCCTCGAGGTAGTGGGTGGAAAACAGGATCGTCTTGCCCCGCTCAGCGACAGCCCGCATGGCCTGCCAGAACTCGATGCGGCCCTCCACGTCGATCCCCGACGTCGGCTCATCGAGGACCAGCAGATCGGGGTCGCCGACCAGCGCGGCGGCAAAGCGCACTCGCTGGGCCTGACCACCCGAGAGCTTGCTGGCCCAGCGTTCTGCGATGTCTGCGATCCCGGTCTGACGCAGGACATCGTCGACGCTGAGCGGGTGTGGGTAGTACGACGCCACCAACGTGATGAGCTCGCGCACCCTGAGTTGATCGGGTGGCGACCCATCCTGGAGCGTCCCGCCGATCCAGCCGGACTTGACTGCTTCGGTTGGTGATGCACCGAAAACCGAGACCGTCCCGTTGTCCGGTCGGGCCAGCCCGAAAATCGTATCGATAGTCGTCGTCTTGCCGGCGCCGTTCGGCCCGAGAAGAGCCACCGTTTCGCCGGGAGCCACTGCCAAGTCGATACCGCGGACCGCCCGGACCGAGCCGTAGGACTTGGCTACGTTCGACAACTCGATCCCCATCTGACCCTGCTCTGGTGCGCTCATGAGACGATCCTGATGCTCGGCGCCCAAACGCCCCAGGCCGTGTTCGATAACGGTCTTTGTCACGACGTTCCAAGGGAACAAGTTGTCATGGCGCTCCCATAGGCGAGGGGAACGCCGGTCCCGCACAGGGCGACCAAACTGGACAATGACGTCCGACCTTGTCGGGGCGTCGAGGTCATGATGGCGGATGATCCGATCGCTACATCGGTCACGGCGACACCGACGCCAACGCAGGGCCGCCTTCGTCGTGGACGAGAGAGTCCCAGATTCCCTGTCTGGCTCGGAATCGTTCGACCTGGGCTACCACGACAGGGACGTTGGTCAGCTCCACCTCTCGACGGGCCTCGGGCGATTGACTGACCATCAGCTGGTGGATACGTTCCAGCACTGCCTCTTCCATGGTCAGGATCTCGGTGTAGATATTCCTCCAGAACAGCGCCTGTTCCAAGGTGGCCGTGGCCGGGTCCGGCTCATCGTTCATGCCGAGCGAGATCTCTCCTCCTCGGGTGGCTGCCACGATGTCGGGGCGCTCCGGTGGCGCGTCGCTGGTGCTCATGGTCCAGGCATACGCCGCCCGGCGTAAGAAGATCAGCAACAAGGCGAACTCGGTCCCCCTTATGATCGTGGTCGTGGCCAGCATGGAGCCCGATGGACCAGTTCAAGGACCCCTCGAAGGAGAGGACATTGACACCGAGCACTGGGAGGATGCCCGGCACTGGATGAGCATCTATGACGACCTGATCCGCTTCAAACTGGGTCTGCTCGAGCGGGTCCATCGTGAACTGCCAAAGCTCCACCCGGTGGCCCAGAAAGCAGCCGACGTCGACGTGGTTTACATCGAGGCCCAGATGGAGGGGTACTACGGTCGCCTTGACCTTTGGTATCGGCGGGTTTGGCAACTCCACGGGCTCTGGCTCGATCCCGACGGTCGGGTTCTCCGTCACAAGGGACGGGAGGAGGTCCTGACGAACCGCGAGTTCGAGCTGCTCCAGTTCCTCTTGGACCACCCGCACCGTTTCTACACCTCGTCCCAGATCATGGGATATGCCTGGTCTGACTCGGCCCTATTCCCCGAGGAAGTCCGCAACTACGTCTCGAGGCTGAGAAAGATCCTGACTCGGTTGGAAATACCCGCTGATCTGGTTAATCGCCCCGGCCGGGGCTACTCACTCACGTTTCGCAACGAGGACTGAGGTCTCTTCGGTCGTCCCTCAGGGCGCCGCCACTTGGCCGCCAATGACTATTTTTTGGTATTGCTGTGATTCCGTTCAATCCAAGTAGCAGACACTCCTCGCCGGAGATAGTCGCCGAACTGCGTATCTGGCCAAAGCGCCACCGCCTTAGCAGAAAATCTCGTCTTCCCGTAACGGTGTCGGACTCACGGAGCCCCGGAGACCGATTGTCCAGTTCATTTCGTTAGGCACCGGAGTGTCGGCGTTTTAGGACTACCCGTTTCGTGTTTGTGGACCCGGGGCGGCGGAGTCGTACTAGGCGGGGCAGGCCTCACTGCCGGAGCCAACAAGTCAGCAGAGCGGGGACAATAGCTCGGTCCAAACGGCCGGAGCGCTCGCCCGAGGGGCTCCTCGGCTCTGGCTGGGACAGCGGACCACCCGGTGGCGGGTCATCTATCCGAACTCCGTGTTGCTGCCTTTGTTGCACCTCAGGGAGCATGATGATGCTGCGGCTCATAGTGAGCCGTAGTCCTTCCGCTCTCGGGAGGAGATCGGTGGTCCCGATGGGACCCCAGACCAACGTCTTGACCAGTCCTCCTGCGTCCCCCACGCACGTTGCCGGCCGTCACGACATGACCCCTGAATCCTCGGAGCACGACGATGGAAACGTGCCGGGGCACGAGCACAACCTGCATTTTGCCGACTGGCTTTACCGCTCTCGGGCCGCCAGTGTGCTCTGGCTAGCCGTGCGGCTGGTGCTCGGCTATTGGTGGCTGAACGCCGGCTACCAGAAGATCTGGGGAAGCGAGAAGGCTGCCTTCTGGTTTGGGGGTGGCGCAGGAGTCAAAGGTTTCGCCACCGCCGGCGTGATGGGGTCGGCCAGCGGCAAGAGCGGAGCCAGTTACGGCTGGTGGGCTGGCTTCCTTCACAACTTCGTGATTCCTAACGCCTCGTGGATCGCCAAGCTCATCTCGCTCGGTGAACTGGCTGTCGGCATCGCCCTCATCCTGGGGCTGTTCACTGGCCTCGCCGCTCTGGGTGGGCTCACGCTCAACATGATCTACATGTTCACGGGGTCGGCCGGCGTCAACCCGGCCTACATGATCCTCGAAGTGCCACTCATCTTGGCCTGGCGCAACGCCGGGTACCTCGGCCTTGACCGCTACGCGCTCAACGGTGCCTGGTTGCGGAGTCGCTTCAGCAGGTCCACCGAACACTCTGGGCATCGACGGGCCGCTGCCCCGATCCCGGTCCCCACTCCCTGACCCGACCGCCGAATCGCCGGAGTCCGTCCTCGGGCTACGACACGCCCGTTTTTCTCACAACCAACAAAGGAACAGGTCATGAAAGCCCTCGTCTACCACGGGCCCAACCAGAAAAGCTGGGACGAAGTGCCCGACCCCAAGGTCATCGATCCCACTGATGCCGTCGTGGTGGTCGACGCCACCACCATTTGTGGGAGCGACCTGCACATCCTCAAAGGCGACCTCCCCGAGGTGACACCCGGTCGGATCCTTGGCCATGAGGCCGTAGGGACCATTGAGGAAGTCGGTGCCGCGGTGCGGAACTTCAAGGCGGGCGACCGGGTCCTCGTCTCGTGCATCTCGGCCTGTGGCAAGTGCCGCTTCTGCCGTGAGAGCCGCTTCGGGCAGTGTCTCGGCGGCGGAGGGTGGATTCTGGGCCACAACATCGACGGGACCCAGGCCGAAAAAGTACGGGTGCCGTTTGTCGACACGTCGGCCTACCCGGTTCCGGCCGGTATCACCGACGACGAATTTCTGATGCTGGCTGACATCTTGCCGACGGCCTACGAGGTCGGCGTCCTCAACGGTTGTGTCTCTCCCGGCGACGTCGTGGCCATCGTGGGAGCCGGACCGATCGGACTTTCGGCCGTTACGGGCGCGCTCCTCTTCAGTCCCAGTCACATAATTGCCATCGACCTGGCTGATTCAAGGCTCGAGGCAGCCAAGCAGTTCGGCGCCGATGTCACGGTCAACAACAGCAGAGAGGATCCGGGCCCGATCATCAAGGGTCTCACTGATGGCCTCGGTGCCGATGTGTCCATCGAAGCGGTCGGCATGCCGGCGACGTTCGAACTGGCCACCGAACTCACGAGGCCGGGAGGACACGTGGCCAACATCGGCGTCCACGGCAAGCCCGCCACGCTCCACCTAGAGACTCTATGGACCCGAGACGTGACGATCACGACCGGCCTCGTCGACACCTACTCTACGCCGACGCTCAGTCGCCTCATGGCGTCCCAGCAACTCAACGCAACGCGTTTTGCCACCCATCACTTCAGCTTCGAGGAGTTCATCAAGGCTTACGACGTCTTCTCCAATGCGGCGGAGACCGGAGCCCTCAAGGTCGTACTGACCCGTGCCTCCTGAGCGATCTCGAGGCCGCCATCTTGACCACCGAATCGGGCCCCGGTTGTGTCGCCCCTGGCCTCGGTAGCGCTGGCTTGGCACATGTATCAAAGAGGCGCCTGACCCGGGCGCCCCCTCAGCTGTGGAGAGCGCTCTGACAGTGACCGTTTTACCCGAACCGACATCGTCCGCTTGGGCACTATTCAACGACCAGTCCTTCTCCTTCGAGACGCTCCGGGCCCTCGGCTACGCCCCCTACGGGGGCGCTGACGTCGGCGAAGTCACCAGCACGGCGAGCCGGATTCCTGACGGTGACCTGACCACCTGGTACTCAGAGTGGCGGGCGCTCGCTGAGCGGATCCATGCCGACGCGTCTGAGTTCGATGTCAGCCAACGTCGACAGACGGGCAGACGGTGGTTCGTACGGTTCGGCTGTCTGTTGTGCCTCTTTGGATCTCTGGACGATAGGCCTGGGGGTGTCATTGCCGTCGGACCTACGTCGCCCACAACTGGTCGCTCCTGTGGACTGGCTTCGACATCGTTCTGCTCGTCTGCCTCTCGGTCACGGCGTGGGGACTTTGGAAGCAGCGCCAGGTTCTCGTACCGGCATGGCGGACTCTTCTTCCAATGTCGGGTGCAAGTCGATGATAAAAGACTCTTAGGATGAGTGCGGTTGGCTGGTTGATACTAGTGGTCATAGTTCTTGCCATCGTGGTTGTGGGGTTCCTGATCATCCGGAGGCGACGCCGAGGTGGAGGCGTCATCGCCACCAAGGACAAGCGATGAGGCTGCTTATGACCGCGTCCCAAATCCGCGGGCTCCCAGTGGTCACGGTCCACAGTGGGGAGGACGTGGCCGAGGTGCGCGATGTCATCTACAGCCCCGAATCGGGTCGTCTCGTCGGTGTGACCTTGAACAAACGAGGCTTTTTTGCAGGTCGAAGTGGCGATGTCCTCCCGGCCGAGGCTATCCACTCGGTCGGACAGGACGCCGTGATGGTGCTCGACGAGTCCAGCATTGTCGCACCCGAGGACGCGCCCGACGAGGTCGGCCATCCCACCACCGAGCGTAATGTGCTTGGAGACGATGTCCTGACTGAGGGTGGATCGAGCCTGGGCAAGGTCGCGGACTTGGTGCTGCTGGTCGGGAGCAGCGGCGAGGTTGTTGGCTATCAGATCGACAAGGCCGGGGGCGGGCGGGGCTACATCCCGCTGCCGGCGCAGCTTTCCGTCTCAGGGGATGCGCTGGTGGTCCCGACTGTCACCGAAGAGTTTGTCCAAGACGATCTCGTCGGGCTCGGTGCATCGGTCGACGAGTTCCGAGATCGGTTGGGGCTCCAGTGAGCGAGTCGTTCAAACGTTCCGTAGGCCGCAAGGTCTTGAGCCGATCCAGCGCGAACGAGCTCGGTGCTGTCAGCCATCTTTTAGTGGATGCCCAGCAGCGGCGAATCGCCGCCGTGGTCATCGGGCGAGGCAAGAAGGCACAGTTGGTCGATTGGGCCCAGTTGAGTGGGTTCGGACCGGATGCGGTCATGGTCGTCGACGAAGACACCCTCCGGCTGCCGGCGGACGACCGAGAACGGGCCGCAGCCGAGGGAAAGCTCGAACTGGTCGGCAAGCGGGCCCTCAGCGAACGAGGCAACGACCTCGGTGAGCTCGACGACGTAATCTTCGACGCCGATTCCGGAGCTCTCCAGGAACTGGTCATCGGCGACCGCCATGTCCCGGCCGGATCCTTGCTGGGCAGTGGGTCTTACGCGGCTGTTCTCGACCAAAGCGAGGAGCCATCAGCGTAGACAGTCCCCACTCGTTCGAATTGCGTCCTGGATCTGCACTCGAATTCCACGATGGCCGATCGCTCCGTCCCTCCGAGTGGGATTCCACGCACCAGCCATCAAGACGGGCAGATCGATGAATCGAACTCCATTCGCTGGCGCTCCGACCCGTGGCACCCCTGCAGCGTCCGGGAGGGTTCCTCGAGTACCGAACCGAACGTCGACATTCGAGGAGTGAAAGAGATGGGCAAGCCTTGAGGAAGGAGTTGCAGCCGAGGTGGATCCTGGCGGTGGTGTGCGTCTCCGCCCTTATCGTCAACTTGGACAACACCATTCTCAACGTGGCACTGCCCACTCTGGTCCGCAAGCTGAATGCCACCTCGAGCGATCTGCAATGGATCGTCGATTCCTACGCCATGGTCTTCGCCGGCCTATTGCTCGTTGGCGGCAGCCTCGCCGATCGCTTCGGGCGCAAACGTCTCTTCCTCGTGGGCCTCGCCATCTTCGGGTCAGGATCCGTTGGTGCAGCGCTGTCCGGCTCGGTGGACACGTTGATCGGGTGGCGGGCGGTGATGGGGGCTGGGGCGGCGATGACGATCCCGTCGTCCTTGTCGATCCTCAACGACGTCTTCCGCGAGCCGACGAGCGCGAGCCCGAGCGATCGGCGTCTGGGGTGGGACCATCGGTCTCGGCATAGCGATCGGCCCGATCGCCGGAGGCGCGCTGCTGGCGAACTTCTGGTGGGGTTCGGTCTTTCTCGTCAATGTCCCCATCGTCGTCGCCGGGTTTCTGGCTGCACTGGTACTCGTGCCCGACTCGAAGAACCCATCGGCCGCCTCCGCCGACACGGTCGGGGCATTCCTGTCGATTGCCGGGCTCGGGCTGATGCTGTGGGCGATCATCGAGGCTCCGACCAAGGGCTGGACTTCAACCGAGGTGCTCGGCGTCGGAATCGCCAGTCTCGCTGTTCTCGCCATGTTCGTCGGCTGGGAAGCTCGCAGCGACCATCCGATGCTGAACCTCGGGTTCTTTTCCGACCGTCGCTTCTCGATCGCTGCCGCAGCCGAACTGCTCGGAACCTTTGGTCTGCTCGGGGCGCTCTTCCTACTCACCCAGTTCCTACAGTTCGTTCTCGGGCTGTCGCCCCTGCAGGCCGGTCTCCGCATCCTGCCCATGGCCGGCGTACTGGTTGCCAGCGCCGCCCTCTCTCCGCTCCTTGCTCGCGCCGTCGGGGTGAAGCTCACCGTTGCCGCGGGCCTGGCTGCCATCGCCGGCGCCCTATGGCAGATCTCAGCCGCCTCGAAACCGGTCACCAGCTACGAAGACATTCTGCCCGGGCTTCTGCTCGTGGGTCTCGGAGCGGGTCTGCTAATCCCCACGGCGACCAACTCTGTGGTGGGATCGGTCCCGCGGGGAGACTCGGGAATCGGATCGGCCGCCAATGCCGTGGCCCTCCAAGTCGGTGGCGCCCTCGGCGTCGCGGTCATCGGAAGCCTGCTTTCCACCCGCTACCAGGATCGCATTTCCCGGTCACTCGCCGGCCACCAAGTGCCGGCGGCCGCTGCACGCGACATCGTCGGTTCGCTCGGCGGAGCGCTCGCCGTCGCCGCCACAATCGGGGGAGACACCGGAAAGCAACTCGCGCAGGCTTCCCGTGCCGCCTTCATGAGCGGAAATCGACTGGCTCTGGCCGTAGCTGCGCTCGTAGCCGTCGGGGGCGCGCTCCTTGTGCTCGTGTATCTACCTTCACGGGCAACCCAAGCAAGCGACCGAGGTCCAGGAGAGCCGAGCACTGGGATCCGGGCCGAACCGCCGCCGTCTACATCCTCGACCGAGCCACCTTCAAGCGTCGGAGTGCCCAAGTGACAGTGGACCAATGACCTCTCACAGGACTAATGCCAAATCGGTCGTCTGAGCTGAGACCTGTAGGACCTGAAATGAGCCCCGATCCACTCCTCACTTCCGGACAAGAAAAGACCAAACCAACCGCCACGAGTAGTCCTGACCCGACACCAGAAGTGGACCGATGACTTCTACTGTGTCTGAACTTCCCAAGCGACGACGTCGGCGAACCCACCTGGGAGTCAGCGCGGCTCGATATTTCGTGCTCGGCGTGCTGATCGTCGTAGCGTCGTCTTGCTCGGATACCGGCTCCACATCTCCGCCGCCAGCACGGACGGGGCTGGTGGTCACCACCGTCGACGGCGCCATTCGTGGTGCGACATCCGGGAAAGTGGCCGAGTTTCTCGGCATTCCCTACGCGGCCCCGCCGGTGGGCTCGCTGCGTTGGCAACCGCCCCAGCCAGCAACGCATTGGAGCGGTGTACGAGCGACGACAACCTTCGGGCCGAACTGTCCACAACCGGCATCGAACTTCGGAATTGCCAGCATGTCGGAGAACTGCCTGTATCTCAACGTCTACCGACCGGCGGGTAACGACGTAGACGACGGGAGCCTTCCGGTCATGGTCTGGATCCACGGCGGGGTGCTGGTGTGGGGAGAGAGCAACGACTACGACCCTGCTCAGCTTGTGAGGCACGGGGTGATCGTGGTCACCATCAACTATCGCCTCGGAGCACTCGGGTTCCTCGCCCATCCCGCCCTTGCCGACCACCCCGGCGGGCCCTCTGGAAACTACGGCCTCATGGACCAACAGGCGGCCCTGCGCTGGGTGCAGACCAATATCTCCAATTTTGGTGGGAATCCCCGAAAGGTGACGCTGTTTGGTGAATCAGCTGGCGGACTGAGTGTGCTATCCCAGCTCGCTTCCCCCGGTGCCCGCGGCCTGTTTGCCCGAGCGATCGTGGAAAGCGGGACGTACACCCTGACTCCCGTCTCGCTGGCGACGGCGGAGAGTGCGGGGGAGGCGTTCGCCTCGAGTGCCGGCTGCGCCGGTCAGAGCGCCGCCTGCTTGCGGAGCCTGCCGGTCAGCACCATCTTGAAGTACCAGGACGCCGGGGGCTATCGCCCGAACATCGACGGTCAGGTCCTGTCCCAATCTCTCGGGGCCGCCTTCGCCAGCGGGGATTTCAACCGGGTGCCGGTCATCATCGGTACCAACCACGACGAGCGGCGTCTGTTCGTGGCCCTGGCCCAGCTGGCTGGGGACCGGGTCACACCGGCCAACTACGAGAGCATGATCGAATCGAGCTTGGCCGTACCGGCTGCGACGGCGGCAGAGATCATGGCCCGCTATCCCCTCAGCGCCTATCCCAGTCCGCCCCTGGCGTTTGCCGCAGTTGGGACGGATGACAGTTTTGCCTGCGACGCGCTCACAGCCGACGAGTCACTATCGAAGTATGTCCCTACCTATTCCTACGAGTTCAACGACGAGAATGCCCCGGAACGCTATGAGCCTCCGGTCGGCTTTCCGTACGGTGCTGCCCACGAGTCCGAGGTGCAGTATCTGTTCAGCCTCAGGATCACCCCCTACTCCGGCGTCCTCACTGCTCAACAGGAAAGTCTGGCTGCCACTATGCAGGCGTATTGGACGAATTTTGCCAAGGACGGTTCTCCCTCTTCTGGAACCGTGCCGACGTGGGATCGGTTTACCAGTGCCAGGCACCAAACAATGTCGCTGGACACACCCACCCCTCGAATCGAAACAGGCCTTGGCGCTGACCACAACTGCGCATTCTGGGCCTCCGTCGGCTAGCAGCGTGGGTCAGGACCCAGTTGCTCATTTTCCCTCCTCTTGAGTTGATATTGGACCCTCGTTACGAGACGTGGGCTAACTGAGCTCCTAGGAATCTTGAGTGGCGTCCCGCCGAGTGGTGGGGATTGAGCCTTCAATCCTCGGCGGCGATCAGTCAGAGGGCGTGAGCTCTTTGACGGACGCATGGTCATTATCCACGACGCGGTGAAGCTTGGCCATAGAGGACTCGGAGAAGTACCTCCGTTCGGCCGCCACCCACTCGTCGTGGATGTCGAGTAGGACGGATCCACCCAGTCTGATGACCGACGCCTCATTGGGGAAGATGCCGACGACCCGGCACCTGCGCTTCAGCTCCTTGTTGAGTCGTTCCAAGGGGTTGGTCGACCAGATCTGGCGCCAGTGCTCACTCGGGAAGGCGGTGAAGGCCAGTACCTCCTCCTTGGCCTGGTGCATGAGGGCCGCTCCCTTTGCGAACCGGTCCTCCAGGGTGGATGCCACCTGGTCCCACTGGGCGTGCATGTCCTCGCCGGACACTTGGGCGAAAACAGTCTTGAAGGCGGCCGACACCATGGGCTGGTGACCCTTGGGGATGGTGGCCAGCAGGTTCCGGGCAAAGTGGACCCGGCAGCGCTGGTGTCAACGGCCATCGCGAACTCCCCACAGGCGGCCATCGGAATTCCCCAGGGACGGACACCACAATTCCCCAGGGACGGCCACGGAAAGTCCCCACGGACGGCCATGGTTTCTCCCCACGGACGGCCACGGGAACTCCCCGCGGGCAGCCTGATCGTTAACTGGTGAAGGGCACCACCCCCTTGCCCGAGAGGGCGTCGGCCAGGCGCACGGACTCGCCCTCGGTCATGATCACGTGGGCGTGGTGCATCAGCCGGTCGACCAGCGCCGAGGCGATGGTCTTGTCCATGAGCTGATCGAACCCCGAGGGGTGCAGGTTCGACGACAGGGCCAGTGAGCGCCGTTCATAGGAGGCGTCAACCAGGCGATAGAGGCCTTCGGCGGCGTCCTGGGAGATCGGCAACAGTCCGATGTCGTCGACCACGGTCAGCGTCACCGCCCCGAGAGCGGCGAAGGTCTTCGACACGGTGTCGTCCACCCGGTGGCGCCGGACGATGGCACCCAGGTCTTCGACGCTGAACCAGGCGACGGTCAATCCCTGTTCCACCGCCGCATGGCCGATGGCCTCGAGTAGATGGGACTTCCCCGTCCCCGACGGCCCGGCCACCACCAGGTTCTCCGCCCGGGACGTCCACTCGAGGCTCCGCAGCGACCGCTGGGCGGCCGCCGGGATCGACGAGCGGCTCTCGACCCAGCTCTCGAAGGTCTTGCCTGCGGGGAAGTGGGCCTTCCTGCGCTTGGCCTCGATGGTGGAGCGGTCCCGGCCCTCGGCCTCGGCCACAAGGAGGTTCCGCAGCAACTCGGTCGGGTCCCAACGCTGGGCCCGGGCGGTGAGGAGCACCTCTCCGACCTGCTCACGCACGTACTTGAGCCGGAGCCGGCGACAGAGCGCCACCACCTCGTCGAGGGTGGCCTCGCCCTTGCTCGCCGGGCGGCTCACCGGGGTGCCTCCATCGAGGCGTCGGTGAACCCCATGACCAGGGCCAGCTCGTCGGCCATCCGGGCCGCGTCCATGCGCAAGCCCTCGGAGCCATAGCCCAGGTTGGTGCCCAGGTAGTCCCGGAGCATGTCGCCCATGACACTCGGGTAGCGCTCGCAGAGGTCGGCGACCATGCACAGCAGCTCGACGAGCTCGATGCCGTCATCGGCACGAAGTTGGACTGGCGCGGTCATGGCGCCACCTCCTCGATGGCACCCACGCCCGACCAACCGGCGGTGCCGGCGGCGAGCGAGTGCTCGGCCGGAGGAACGGCGGCCCCACGGGTCTCGCCCGAGGCGTGGACGATGATCGACTCGAGATCGCCTTCGGCAAACCGTCCGGCGATGGCCGCGATGCCGAGGGCCCGGTCGACGGTGTCGGCACCGTGCAGGGAGGCCAGAGTGACGGCCTCGGCCATCTTCTTCTCGAGGCGCCGGGTCCCGACGGCGGCCGCTTCCACCAAGTAGCGGGTGGCTCCCTCGCCCAGGGCCAGGAACGTCGCCTCAGATTCCTTGGTCGGCCTCGGTGCCCGATCGAGGGGGTGGTTCGAACGCTCGGGGTAGTGCTCGTCTTTGATCGAGGCCCGCCCGGCCGCCACCTGGTCGTGACGGGCCACCTCGGTGGCTGACGAGCCCACACCGACCACGATCACCACCTCGCCGGCGGCGGCCCGGACCCACGCCTGGCCACCGGCGAGCTGGTGTGGAACCGAGTAGCGAGCTCCCCGGAACGATACGACGGAGGACCACCCGACCGACCGGGACTCCCCGAAGGCGGCGGTGTAGGGCAGATCGGGGATGGGGTGCAGCTTGGTCCGCTCCACCTCGAGCAGCTCGCCCGGCGCCCGGCGGGTGACCGAGTGGGGCCGTCCGTTGAGCTCGGCCATCAGCTCGGTGCACGCCGCCTCGAGGGCAGCAAAGGAGTCGTACTCCTCGAGCAGGTTGTACTCGGTCGGCACCAGGTCGGCCTTGGCCAGCTTGACCGAGGACTCCGAACCTCCCTTGGACTCGGGGTCGAAGGGCACGCAGGTGACGATCGAGACCCCGTAGTAGCGGGAGACGTCGACGGCGGTGGCGTTGCGCACGGCGATGCCGCACAGGTGGTAGTCGGTGACCGTCTTCTCGTTGTCGGTCAACAGGTAGGTGGGCACCCCGCCGATCAGGCGGAACGTCTGGTCCAGAGCGGCGATCACCGACGGCAGCGAGCGGTCGCCGAGCGGGATGATCACCCGGAACCGGCTCCAGGCCAGCCAGCCAATGAACAGCACCACCTTCACGCCTGAGATCACCGGCCCGGTCCCGAAGTCGTATTGCAGCCACATGCCCGGCTCGGTGATCCAGGGCTTGTAGATGCGGTGGTTCCCGACCCGGTAGACCTGCTTCAGGGCGGAGACCACCCGCCTCGTGGTGCGAGGCGAACCGGTGTAGCCCATGGCCACGAGCTTGTCGTGGACGACATCAGCCCGGACCCGACCGCCGAAGCGCTCGATCCACTCGGTGATCTTGTCGCAGAAGGCCGTGGCCACTGTCGGTGCCGGAGCCTGCCCCTCCTCGCTCTGGCCGAGTGCCCGGGCCGCAACTGCCCGGGCCACCGTGTGGTGGTCGACACCGACCAGTTGGCCGGCCGCCCGATAGGACTTCGTGAGGTCGAATGCCTCGAGTACTTCCATCTCCTTCTCCTTTGGCAACATCAGGTGTTCCTCCTTGGTGTCGATGGGGTCGATTTGCCAGATCCATCGATGCCAGGGGGGAACCTCGAACAGGTGGACCCCTCGCGGGGAGGGTGATGACCGTCCGTGGGGAGTTCTGATGGCCGTCCGCGGGGACTTTGCGTGTCCGTCCGCGGGGAGATTCAGTGGCCGTCTATGGGGAGTTTCACATGGCCGCCGTCACGCTGGTGGGAGGCCCCCTGGAAGCACCGCCTGATGGCCGCCACCAGGCCGGTGTGCTGGTCGGAGATGACCAGTTGCACGCCCTCTAAGCCCCGGGCCCGGAGCTTGCGCAGGAACTCCCGCCAGAAGGCCTCGTTCTCCGAGTCCCCGACGTCGATGCCCAGGATCTCCCGGTGCCCGCCGGCGGCCACCCCTGTGGCGATGACCACCGCTTTGGAGGTCACCTGGTGGTGCTCTCGGACGTGGAGGTAGGTGGCGTCCAGGTACACGTAGGGGAAGGCCACATGATCGAGTCTCCGCTCCCGGAACGAGTCGACGACCTCGTCCAACTGGGCACAGATCCTGGACACCTCGGATCGGGAGACACCCGAACTGACCCCGAGGGCAGCAACCAGCTCGTCGACGGCCCGGGTGGACACACCGTGCACGTAGGCCTCCATGACCACGGCATAGAGGGCCTGGTCGATCCGCCGGCGAGGCTCGAGGATGGACGGGAAGAAGCTCCCCTTCCGGAGCTTGGGGATGGCCAGCTCCACGTCGCCGGCCTTGGTCGAGAGCACCCGGGAGCGGTGCCCGTTGCGTTCGTTGCTGCGGGTGCCGGTCCGCTCGTAGCGGTCGGCTCCGATTTGGGCGGTGAGCTCGACCTCGATCAGCTCCTGGCACACCAGGGCGGCTGCTTCTTTGATGAGGTCGAGACCTTCACCGGTTCGGAATGCATCGAGCAGTTCGGACAGGACAGACTGATCCAGGGCCATCGGCGTTGATCTCCTCTTGGTGGGTTCGTGCAAGGAACACACCGAGGATCACGCCGCTGGCCTCACCTACTGGTGGATACCCCGGCTCACCTCAAAGCCCACCACGTGAGGGGACGCCACCGAATCTTGGGATTGTCCGACCAATGCCTCGATGTTCCGGCTACCTCCAGGACCACGTCTTGGGATGAATCGATCCTGGCCTACAAACGGGCCTACAAATCGGGATTCGCCCGATTCCGGTTGCTTCTCCTCCAGCGGCGGTGACCTGGGATAACGTCCGATCGCTTCCGGCTGCCGATCGTCATTTCCGGCCCTTTTTCGCACTCGTAATGCGTAGGTCAGGAGTTCGATTCTCCTCCCAGGCTCCACTTTTTCGGGGGGCAGAGGCCACGCCCAGCGCCGCCCAATGGGCATGCCCAACTCAAAGTTCTCTGCTACCGACCCTCAGATCCAGCCGTGTGGGAAACGGGGGGCGATTGCGCCACCTCTTCGTCGAGCCAGTCGGCAATTACGACCTGGGCCAGCGACGGCGTGTCAAGTTGACAGTGCGTGCACCCTGGATGATCCGGAGGGAACGCCACCAGGCGCTTTCGGTTGTCCGGGATCTCATCGAAGAGGCATTGGGCGTGTGCGAACGGGACCTGCAGATCGTTGACCGCATGAAGAACGAGGAAGGGTATGTGGATCTGGCTGGCGACTCCCTCGAGGTTGAACTCTTGAATCATCTCGAGGAGTTCCTCGACGGTGTTGACGGCGAACATCGCCATTGCCTGATCGACTCGACGCCGACTGTCGTGCCCTTGGGGCACCGGAGCGAGGCCGTAGAAGGCACCCCAGGCGACGGCTGCTGCCAGCCTCGTCTCGAAGGCTGCACCGCGGGCTGCGAAGTACCCGCCCATGCTGCTTCCGACTAGGGCGATTCGCTCCGGATCAACCTCGTCTCGATTCACCAGGAAGTCGATGAACGCAGTCACCGCGACCTCGTAATCCGACCTGGACCCGATACGCCGACGTTTCGACTCTCCCTGCCCAGGCCCATCTGGCAGGAGGACGGTATACCCGCGGCATACGAGCGCCTCACCGAGTTTGAACCACATCTCCTCCGAGAAGGCATCGATGCCACCCTGGACGACAACGGTGCGTCGGGACTGGAGCGAGTCTGAGGGTGAGACCAGGTACCCAGGGACATGGTCCTGCTCGTAGGGAATCTCGACCGCCGCAAAGCGGTACCGCTGATCGAGGGTCATGGCGGCATGGAAGCACCGGCGACTCTCGTGCATGGCGGGCAGCTCTACAACGCCGTCCATGGCGTGGAAGGTGGTCGCCATCCGGAAGTAGATGCATGCCCGCCGCCACAACTCGATCGCCGAACGGTCGTGGCCCTGTTTGGCGCACTCAGCTGCCCGATGGTCGAGCTCGGACCCCAGTCCACTGAAGGCGGCAAGCCACGCCTCCCGATCGCCCACCTCGAGGTCCCGTATGGCGCCCATGATCTCGCTGAATTCTGAACCGCCCAGCGACGAGTAGCTGATGGCGCGGAGCAACTGCGTCGACCAATCCAGGTTCTCCGGCCAGTGCACGTAGGCGCCGAAGGCCTCGATCCCGCTGGGTGGCGCCACCACCCAGGGCCGGCTCACCGATGTCTCGTTCATCTAGTTGTCCTCACTGTTCATACTTTGTTCATTTCGTTGCACTTCGGCGATGGGGTAGCCACCGTTGGCGTGAATGGTGGTGCCGTTGAGGAAGGTTGCCTCGTCCGAGACCAGGAACGACGCCACCGAAGCGATCTCTTCGGGTGTACCCAGTCGACCGGCCAGTGCGGCCCTGGCACGGCCCTCGGCCACACCCGGCACCTTCCGGAAGCCCTCGTTCATCGGCGTCACCACAAAGCCCGGAGCGATGGTGTTGACTCGGATCGACCTCGGTGCAAGCTCGACGGCCAGGGTTCTCGACAGGGCTTCGACCGCGCCTTTGGACATTGCGTAGGCGCTCTGTCCGGCCATTCCGACGTGAGCCGAAACCGAGGTCACGAAGAGGATGGCGCTTCCGTCACGGAGCTGGCGTGCGAGCGCTTGGGTGAGATGGAAGGGCCCCCGGGCATTGGCCGCCCAGGTGCGCTCCAGGTCCTCGGGTCCGACCTGCTCGAACGGGGTTGGCCGGAAGACACCCGCACAGTGGACCAGACCGTCGAGGAGGATCCCCTCGGTCGCCAGAGCCCCGGAGACCTCGTTGACCTGCTCGTAGTCGGCCAGATCGGCCTCTACCAGGCGGTGACGCTCAGGCGCCTCGAGTTGGACGACAGCCGCCGCTAGGCGCGGACGGCTACGTGCCACCATAACGACGCTCGCACCTTGGTTGGCCAGGGCAAAGACCACGGCGAGACCGATGCCCGAGCTGGCCCCGGTCACAAGTATGTGGCGGCCTTGGTGCTGTCCAGTTTTCATCGGATGCGAGGAGACCATTCCTCGGAGGACCCCCATGGACACATCGTGACTGCTCCCTGTGCCCGTAGCCCTAGGGAGTCTCCCTAGTTCTCGGACACACCCACGGGCCGAAGAAGATCTGGGGAGTCTCCCTAGGGCTCTGAGCGCTCTGGAGGTTCAACCTGGTCTATGTGCAGATCATCGTTGAGATCTCAGAAGGCAAGGACGGACGAGCCGTCGGGACGGTGAGGGCCACAGGGGAATCCCAGGCCCGGCCTTTCTCGGGAAACCTCGAGTTCCTCGCCCTGATCGAGAGCCTCTATCGGATCGGCACCGAAACGCCTGGCCAAAGGGCCGGCTCGACTGAGAAGGAGTTGTCATGAAGAACCTGATTTGGAGCTTTTCCCCCTGGGTCGCCTTCCTCTTGGGCGTGCGTATCGGTGGGGTGTACTGGGGAGCCGGCATCGGTCTGGCGGTTGCGCTGGTAGTCCTGGGGCGGGCGCTCGCCCGTCGCAGTACCCATATGTTCGATGTCATCGGCACCGTCTACTTCGGGGGTCTGCTTGCACTGTTGGCGGCGATCCACCCGAGCGACATCGCCACCTGGGGGCGTTACGCACAGGCGGTTGCCCACGGATCACTCACCCTGATCGTCTTCGGTTCCATTCTGATCGGCAAGCCCTTCACCGAGCCCTACGCACGGGAACAGGCACCCGAGCGGGTGTGGAAGACGGCCCGGTTCCATGAGCTCAATCGGAAGCTGTCGGCAGTTTGGGGACTGGCCTTCCTGGTGGGCACGGCCTCGTTGATCATCGCCGGCTCGCAGGACTCACGTCAGTTCGTGCTGCGACTGGTAGTCCCCTTCGGTGCGCTGCTCCTTGCCCTCATGTACAGCCAGAAGCAGGCCAGCGTGACAGCCAAAGCGGCGTCCGCCGGCTGAAGCGGCGTCTCGTCGTCGTCTGAACCCCGTCCACCCAGAGCAGTCAGGAGGCCGCCGTGCCCACCCAATCCGACTCAGACGCTCTCGGTAGCGCCCGCATCGCTGGTGCTGACCACGCCCCCGAGGCCGGAGAGGCCCGGGACGGGACCACTGAGGCCAGTCCCGTGCCGTCGATGCCGGTGCGGGCGAGGATGGTCTTGCGGGTCAGGTCCGTGTGGATCTTCCCGCTGGCCATCCCGCTCGTGCTGGTCGTGCTGATGACCTTCATCTACATCGGCGCCGTCCTGAACCCGACGGCGCACTTGCATGGGCTTCCGGTCATGGTGGTTAACCAGGACAGCGGTGCCAGTGTGAACGGCCAGCATGTCGACGAGGGTGCCACGGTGGTCCAGGCGTTGAACAGCTCGTCCGTGGTGAGCACCAAGCTGGAGCTGCGCCGCACCACATTGGATGAGGCGAAGGCGGTGATGGACCGTGGGGGTGCCTATGCCACGATCGTGATCCCGGCCGGCTTCACCGACTCGCTCCTCGCTGCCGCCGGGGACGGCATACCCGCGGCGGAACGGAGCTCCGGGCAGCCCACGGTCCAGCTGTTGGAGAACGGCCGCCTGGGTAGTCTGGGTGTCAACCTGGCCGCGGGCGTCCTGACCCCGGCCTTCCAGCAGATCTCCTCGACGATCGGAGACCAGCTGGTTGGTCACAGCACGACTGCGGCCCGAAGCACCGCTTTCGCCACTGCGCAGCTGCACGACCCGATTCGCTTCGAGACGGTCAGCTACCGGCCGCTCCCGCCGAACACGGCACTCGGGCTCAGCGCGTTCTACGTGTCGCTCCTGGCGATGCTGGCTGGCTTCGTCGGCGCCACCATCGTCAACTCTTCCCTGGACGGCGCCCTCGGCTACTCCACGACCGAACTGGGCCCACGCTGGAAGCAGCGGCGGCCCCTCCCGATCGCACGCCAGCAGATCCTCCTCTTGAAGTGGTCCGTCGCTCTTGTCGCCATCCCCGTTCTCGACGCCGCCATCGTGGGCGTGGCCGCGGGCATCCTGCGCATGGACGCACCCAACACCGGCCTGCTCTGGGCCGTCCCTGTCCCTGGCCTCGCTGATGGTTGCGAGCGTCACGCTGACGCTCTTCGCCGCCTTCGGGTCGATCGGGCAGCTCCTGGCCATGCTCGGGCTGGTCTATCTCTCCTTGGCGTCGTCGGGCGGCACGGTTCCCACCCAGGCCCTCCCGGGTTTCTACAACTTCGTCGGGCACGTCGAGCCGCTCCGCCAGGTCCTCACGGCAGCCCGCGCCGTCCTGTATTTCGGGGCACGTGGTGACGCTGGCTTGACCCACGCGCTTGTCGTGCTCGCGCTCGAGATCGTGGGGGCAGTCGTGGTTGGGCTCCTCATCACAGGCTGGTACGACCACAAGCGCCTCTACCGCCTGTCCCCCGAACTGATCGCCTACGTCTCCCGGGTGACTGACGAGCGGCTGGCTGCGGTGCACCCGCCGGCGACCATTCCCTCGTAGCGCGCAGCACACAGGATTCCGTCAGGGAATCTGAAGGGCCCGAGGGCCGATCCGAACCGCTACCGTCTAGGCATGGCCACGCTAGAAAGGCCCGGATCCACAGGTCTGCTCGTCGGTAGGGCCGCTGAACGAGATGCCATCGTCAGCGCATTCGAGGAGGCGCGGTCGGGGCATCCCCGGGTGGTGTGGTTGGAGGGGGACGCCGGGCTGGGGAAGACTGCGCTCGTCCGCCATGTCGTGGCACATCTTCCTGCGGGAATGCAGGCCACGCATGCCCAGGCAGACGAGCTCGCTGCTGGGCGAACCTTCGAGCTCGCTCGCCAGCTCGGGTCAACGTCTTCCGAGAGCTTCGTTGCGGGCATGGAGATTCTCGAAGTCTGGTCCCGGCTTCAAGATGACGGCCCGGTCGTTGTCGTGGTTGAAGACCTGCACTGGGCCGATGGCGAGTCGTCCAAGGCGCTTCTCTCGGCCGTGCAGCGGCTCGACGAGGATCGGGTCGTCGTGCTCGTCACGACACGACCGGGACCGCACGACGGGTGGGAGCGCATCCGTTCCGATCCCGAACGATGCCTCATCATCACCCTGGCCCCTTTCGACGTTGACGAAGTCGAAATGTTCGCATCATCGGCGGGGATCGATCTGACCCCATATCAGGCTGAGCGCCTTCGTTCCCACACCGCAGGCCACCCGTTGTACCTGCGTACCCTGCTTGGCGAACTGAACCCAGCGGATCTCCAGCGGTCCACTGGCGATCTTCCGGCGCCGCGGTCGCTGACTTCCGCAGTGACGGCGCGCCTTTCCGAAGCGCCAGAGTCAGCACGCGCCCTCGTTGCTGCCATGGCCGTTATCAACCAGCGCGCCCCACTGACGGTTGTCGCTCGTCTGGCGGGCGTCAGTTCCCCGGTCGAGCCGTTCGACGAGCTCTTGGGCACCGGCTTCGTCCATTGGGAGCCACGAGAACCCGGTTCTCCCGTTGAGTTCGTCCATCCCCTCTACCGCCAGGCGGTGTACGACGATCTCTCACCGAGGCGCCGCCGTGACCTTCACCACGCCGCCGCCCAGGGCACCAACTCGGCACTGGCCCTCGCTCATCGGGTGGCCGCCGCTGACGGAGCCGACGAGGTGCTGGCGGGCGAGCTCGAGACGAAGGCGCGGCACGAACTGGACGCGGGGAACAAGATCGAGGCCGGGCGAACCTTCCAGTGGGCCGCGTCGCTGAGCGTCGATTCTGCGGATGCGCAGCGCAGGCTGGTGAATGCCGGCTTGGCCTATGTCAATGGCGGGCAGCTGGACCGCGCAGAAGCCCTTCGACCCGACATCGAGTCGATCGAAGACGGGCCGGGCCGGAGCCTGGTGTTGGGGTTGCTCGAGTGGGACCAAGGCCGCGCAGGGGATGCCCGGCAGTGGCTCGAGCGAGTGGTCGAGGAGGAGGACTCAGACGGACTCGATTCGCGGACCATGGCCGCCCGTGCGTGGGCCGAGCTGGCGGAGATCCACATCACCCTGGGCCACGGACCTGGGGCCGCTCGGGCCGCCGCTCAGGCACTGGCGCTGTCATCTCCGCACACCTCCGCGGAGCGGCTTGCCAATATCCACGCCGCCTTGGCCGAAGGGCATATGCACGGGGCGGCGTCGGGTCTGGTTCGTCTGCGCCAGCGCCTCCCACAACCGGCCGAGGAAGTGCCCGGCGACGAAGTGGACATGTTGGTTGTCCGTGCCACCCTTTCCCTACTGGCCGGTCAGGTTCATGCTGGCCTGGCCGACCTGCGAGCCGTGGTCGCCCTCACCCAGCGTGGTTTCATTCCGGTTGAGCTTGCCCGCACCCACCGGCAGTTGGGCAGCGCACTGCTGACGACGGGCGAGTGGGACGAGGCGCTCGTGCACGCTCGGACCGGGTTGGGAATCGCCGCCGATGATCATCGGGGCGTCGAGGAAGCGGCGTGCCACGGATTGCTCGCCACGATCCTGGCCTACCGAGGCGACGCCGAACGCGCTGAGGCACACGTGGCCGCGGCGGCAGAGTCTGCGGCGCGCCTCGGTGCAGTCGAAGGCGTCGGCATGGCCCGTATCGCCACAGCCACCCTGGGCATGGCAAACGGTGAACCCGAGCGAATCATCGAGGCCCTCGATCCCCTCGTCGCCGCGGCACCGTTGCTGGCAGCGTTGACCTTCTGGCCATCCCAGGCGATAGCGCTGATCGAGACCGGCCAGCTTGAACGGGCCCGAACCTCCGTCGAGGGGCTCGAATTGGCGGCGGCGGTCCGGGGTCTCGATATGGGTGCCCGACTCCTCGGGTTGCGGGCTCGATTGGCGAAGGCCCGGAGCGAGCTCGACCGGGCGAACGAGTTGTTCGCCCGCGCGCTGGACGAGTTCGGCCCTGATGACCCGTTTCTCGAGAGGACCCTGTTGCTCCATGCACAAGGCCAACTGCAACTGGATCGAGGTGAACGGACCCAAGCAGTGGCGACCCTTCACACCGCGCATCAGGCATTACTGTCCGTCGCCGCCGAGCCATTCGCCAGCCGGGTGCAGTCCGATCTCAAGCGCGCCGGAGCACGTACCCCTCGCAGATCAGCCAGATCTTCGCTCGAGCTGACCGACCGTGAGCGTGACGTGGCCGTGCTCGTGGCGAAGGGGTATTCCAATCCTGAGGCCGCGTCGGAGCTCTATGTGAGCCGAAAGGCAATCGAGTACCACCTCCAAAACATCTATGGCAAGCTCGGTATCGCGTCGCGCCGGGAGCTGCGCGGCCTCGATCTCTAGCCAGCGCAGCCCGATCTTGTGCCTTGCAGCTGCCCGAAGCGGGCCAGGTTGCAGTACCAGGCTCCTATCTGCTCCTGCCCACCGCACGGGCCTTCGCTTCGAATAGCGTCGTCTCGAATGACGAAGTGAGCCTGAATCGGGGCGGAGAGCCAGATTCGCGGACGGGTCGACGCGGCTGGCCTACAAACTGGCCTACGACTCGGGATCCGCCCGATTCCGGTTGCTTCCACTCCAATAGCAGTGACAAGGGATAACGCTCGATTGCTTCCGGCTGGCAACCGTCATTTCCGGTCCATTTTCGCACTCGTAATGCGTAGGTCAGGAGTTCGATTCTCCTCCCAGGCTCCACTGGTGATGTTTGGCCTCATGAGTCGAGAGCCATCCCATATTCGATCCGACGGGTCGGAGACCTTCTTCCCCGCTCCAAGCTGTGGTGTTCGCTTCCGGCGGCTCGCCGTTACAGGCAAGGCGGCCACAGGGAAGATGGCTAGTTCAGTCCGAAGGACTCGTGCCAAGTCGCGCTTCCCACCATTGGACCGGCACGAGTTGCAAGGCTAGTTGGACAGTACCTCGATTAAGGTTCTCGGCGAGCTGACTGATCACTACAATCCGGTCAGCGAGCCAATCGCCGTCCCGCCCAGCTTCAATCTGAACTGCTGCACTACTGCGCGCCCTCTTCTGCCGCCGAGTGTCGTCGGGCGGGTAGCGAGCATCGAGGATGCCGGCTATCCAGTCTAGTCGCGCGTCGCGGATTTGACTCGGGTAAGTGAAGTCCGACCTCGACGTATCTTCTTGATGATCTCCTGCGCCGTCTTGTGCCAGATGAAGGGCTGAGGGTCGTCGTTCCAGTGCTCGGTGCAGGTCTCGATGGCGTCGATGAGATCGGGTACCGAGGTGAACACGCCACGGCGGAGACGCCGCTCGGTGAGTTCTCCGAACCAGCGCTCGACAAGGTTGAGCCACGATGAGGAGGTCGGGGTGAAGTGGAGGTGCCAGCGGGCACGCTTCGGGTCTGCCAACCACTCGGCAACCGGCGGAGCCTTGTGGGCGGAGAGGTTGTCGAGGACCACGTGGATCTCGAGGTGCTTCGGAACGTGCAGGTCGAGCAGCTTAAAGAACCGGAGCACGTCGGTGGCCGCATGCGAGCGCCGGGTGTCGTAAAGGACCTCCCCGGTGGCCACGTTCATGGCCGCGAACAGATCAGTCGTGCCGTGGCGCTTGTAGTCATGGGTCATAGTTCCACCCCGCCCTGGCTTCATGGGCAGTGAGGGCTGGGTGCGATCAAGGGCCTGCACCTGGGTTTTCTCGTCGAAACTGAACATGACCGCCCGCTCGGGCGGGTTGAGATAGAGCCCGACAACATCGACCAGCTTCTCGTCGAAGTGGGGGTCGGTGGACAGCTTGAAGGTCTCGACCTTCCAGGGTTTCAGATTGTGGTCGCGCCAGATGCGGGCCACGGTGTCCTTGCCGATGCCGAATCGCCTGGCCATAGTGCGCGTCGTCCATTGCGTCGAACCGTCGTCGGGCTGTTCGTGGAGCGTGTCGTGGACAACGGCGGCAACCGTGCCGTCGGGCAGCCATGACGTCCGTCCCCTGCCCGGAGCGATCCGTCCGACGCCATCGACGCCTTCGGCTTCGAACCGTCGACGCCAGGCCCGCACCGAATCGTTGGTGGTGTGGCACCGGCGGGCCACTTCGTTCGTGCCAACCCCGTCAGCCGCGAGCAGTAGCGCCTTGGCTTGGACCACCTTGCGGTGTCCCATCGAAGTCGAGCGGGCGATCACCTCCAGCTCGCGTCGCTGTCTCTTGGTCATTGCCAAAGGAGGCGCAGTCACAGTGGTCATGCTGCCACTGTAGCTATCAGAGCTATATCAGCGACGGATCACTAGGTCGCCCGCCAATTCAACGTGGCGATCAATGACCTCAGCGTAGACCTCGGCATTGAGCATCACTGCGGCCCATCGACCGAGCACTTCGCCTGCGTGGCTGGCAAGGAACGCTATTTCAGCGTGTAAACGCCCACAGAGATCATCGTCCTTAACGATCTTCCTGACCGCGGCAGCAAACTGAGGGGTGTCCTGAACGATCTGAGAACCCAACTCGATGGAACGTTGCTGATCATCTTCGCTCGGCAACTCACCTATCACCGGATTCTTGCCCGCAAGATGGCCGACGGACGGCACCCTGACCTTCAAGCGACCATCGGGGAGCGCTGAGCCTTAACCTGACCGACCATAAGTTCACGTTCGACGTATGGTCGCCCGAGTTCTTCGCGTATGTGACGTTCCTCGGATGGCACGGCACGCGAGCCTCTGCTGCAAGACATTTGAAAGTACCCGGCCGTCCCTGTGGAGTCGATCCCTCCGGCAATGAGCGGGATGAATTCCCGCAAAGCGACGACATCGCGAGGCGGTAGGTGAAGGCGAGCTCAGGAGTCCACATCAGGATGTCAGCGAGCGCTCGTGCGAGTCGCCTCGGGAGATCTGTCCTACAAAACGTCCTACAAATCTCATCGTTCGTTCTCGTCAGGAAATCTTCCGGAACCATCATCGTTGCAGCTCATTGAGCCGCAGATCGTTTCATACCTACCCATTTGCAGCCATCAGAGGAATGATTATTCAGGGTCGCGGGTTCGATCCTTGCCGGCCTCACCACTTCGCCGTGATCCGAGGTCCAGCGCCCGTCATCGCTGGCCAGTGCCGACCGCAGAGATTGGAGACAGCTAACTGTTGAGTCGCCATCAGGTAAACGTCGCCGAACCAACGACGACGCCACCCGGGGCGACTATGCGAGCCGAACGGACAGGGACGACCGAACTCGGCAGCCTGGCGGCCCAGGCGCCTTGCCCTTCATGGAGTTGGAAGCTCCCCACGGTGACGTGGTCTCCATTGGCTGTAGTTACATCACAGGTCACAGACTCGTTTACGGATCTGTCTTGCACTGTCATGAGCATCCACACTGGTGGGCCACCGACGGTGACCACGGTTCCGATGTCGCGGGTGTCCGATGTCAGCAAGGCCGTGGCGCTGGTCACGTAGCGCGGACGCAAGCTCGTAGTCGCCGCTACCCCATTGGTGGTCGCCCATCCGCCTCCGAACCCGAGAGCGATGCCGACCGTAAATGCGGCGGCCACGACGACAACCCAAACTCTGTGTGATAGTCGAGTCAGAGATCCGTTGATCGGCTTTCGGCCAACCTTGACCCTCCGGCTCGGCGCGGAAAATGGGTGTGGTTGGAACAACCTGACTTCGAGTCCGAGCAGAGGTTCGATCTCGGGGGCCAGGTGGAGGAGGGTGTCAGCGGTGGCTGCCGATCTCTCCGCCTCGTCCCGGCAACGTTCGCACCCCTCGAGGTGCGCCAGCACCTGGGCCCTTTCGGTCCCCGGCAATATGCCGAGGGCCAGTTCGGCCAACGATGGCTCCGTGTCATCGCACGGATTTCTGCCACCGACCTCGTCGGCTCTCATCACTGCCCCCTCTCAGCTGCTCTCTCGAGCTCTAGCTGACCTGGCGACCGGCGAAACGGACTGGCCGGCAGACTCTCTCGATGATCGGAGTCGGACTGGTTGCGCTCGAGTCGCACTTGTCTGTGTGCCCAGGCGCCAACGAGTGCTACCACCCCTAGCTCTGCGGCAATGGCGAATCCACCGGAGTAGGAGACGCCCACCTCTTTGAAGCGAATGATTCCGTCGGGAAGCAGCAGGCTCAAGAGATTCGCGGTCAATGTACCCGCTGCGAACAAAACTGCTAACGCAGCAATCGCCGTATTGATGCGTACGAGAACGACAACGGCGAGGACCGCCGCCGCAACCACTGCAACCAGGAAGAGCGGACCGATTGTGTTCAAGTTGCGGTAACCGGCGAACCAGAGATGTAAGTGGACAGCACTGATCACGGCAAGGAGAGCGGCGGCGCCTGCTCGTAGTGACGTTGACCTGGTGCGCTTCGTCCGCGGCCTCGAATCGGCGTTTCGAACTGTTGGCGTTGGTTCACTGTCAAATACTGCAACGTCGAGAAGAAGAGATCGACTACCGCACATTGTCCATTCCTTTGCTCTATCTGACCGATAACGATGGTGGTGATCGACGGCGTCGACCGGAAGGGAAATCTCCAACGGGACCACCTTGCGCTCCCTGTTAAATAGGCGGCTCGGTTACAGGACCGGTGCGGATGACTTGCTCATTCCCGGGACGTCGGTGCTCGGGTTGTAACCCCTTGACGTATTGGTGGGAGGTAGGTGATGAGTTCAAGGACGCGCTCCTCATCCGGGGCGACATTCAATCGCTGGATCAGCCGCAGTGTCACGAAAGGTACAGATGGCCAACATTCGGAGTGATCGCCTTGGACGCCATGGCAGGACAGCCCTGTGACGCCGACCGTAGGGACTCGAGCACGGCAGGTGACCGGAGTTCGCCACAGGCGGGATCAGTGATCGTACTGGGTGGTAGGGCGCTCACGAGACTGGCGTGCCTGATTGGTCGGAGTTCTTGGCTGAATGCCGCTAGCGACTGGGGGCGGCAGACGAGCCAATCAAGGTGTAACCCCAGCCACTATCTCTCTGTGAGCACCTTGCGCTCCCACAGTGCTCCCGCACCGGCCCCCCGGCTGGCCCCCCCTTCCGAGCCAGGGGGCCGGTGCCTCCTTCTCGTGTGCATGTTCAGGAGCAGATCCCGGCCAGGGTTGGGGACTGCCGCCCAGGTGAGGGGGCTGTAACCCTCCTTCCTATTCTAAAGTGAGATGTTTCCTGCTCCCCGGACCTCCCTACGTACCGTCACCCCACTTCCGGTCCCCGGCGACGTCGCACACCTGCGAGTGGTGGACGCTGACACCTACACCGACTGGGAGTCGGTGTACCGCGACAACGTCGATCGGCTCTACCGGCTGATCTACTCCCGGGTGGGAAACCGACCCGACGCCGAGGACCTCACATCAGAGGTCTTCAGGACAGCGCTTGGCCCCCTGCGAATGGCATCGTCGAAGGGTGAGGTCCGTTCGTATCTGCTCACGACGGCCAGGACGGTTCTCGCATCCCATTGGCGCCGTCACCTGGGAATGCCCGTTACCTCCATCGATCCGGAGGCAGACGCCGCCTATCTGGTGGAGCCCTCTGGGCCTGATCAACCGAGTGAGGCGCCGAGCCGAGTCGAAAGGATCCTCGCCACTCTCCCCGATCGCTACCGGCGCATTCTCGAGCTCCGATTCCTCGAGGCGTGCTCGATCAAGGAGGCGGCCCGCACCATGGATGTCAGCGTCAGTAATGCCAAAGTCCTTCAACACCGTGCTTTGCGCATGGCTGCCAAAGCTGGTCTGGAGCTGGAACAGTGAACCGTCGACAACTCTCCACCTACCTCGATGCGCTCGCCGCCGGTCGGCGCCCCGGGAAGGCACGGCCCGATGCCGAGGACGCCGAGGTGATGCGGGCGGCCATCGAACTACGGGCTGCCCGCCCCGGGGATGCGGCTCCGGATCAGCAGTTTGTCTCGAACCTCTACCAGGAGTTGGCCGATCAGGCGGACTCCTCTGCCGTGCCGATTAATAGGCCGACCAAAGCCCGCCGCGGACGTATTGCCGTCGTGTCGATTGCCGCCGGCGTGGCCCTGGTCGGGGGAACCGTGGTCGCCACAGAAGCCATCGACCAGCCGGCGCTAGCCCCGGCGGCGGTTCAGGCGCCGCAGGGGAGCCAGGTACGTACCGCGACCTTCGAGACTGCGGACAGCCAGGTCATTGGGCAGATCGTCGCCTACGGCGGGAGCCCGTCATGGGTCTACATGAATGTGGATGTTCCGAACTACGACGGCAAGATCGTCTGCATGCTCCAAGGCAAGACCGGGTCGACGGTGGCCGCCGGGGTATTTCATCTCCGCAGCGGGATGGGTGCATGGTCGAAGACGATCCGAGTTGATGTCGGCCAGCTACGCGGGGCGAAGCTCGTCAACTCCTCCGGCGACACCGTGGCGGAAGCCACCTTCGCCTGACGCCGGGTCTCTTGTATGACTGGGTGGGAGGTCTTCCCCTCACCGGGCCAACCGCATCAGTGCCACACGCCCTCGATGGATTGGTTGAGCGCGGACTTCCGCTGACCAACCAGTCGACGAGAGTTCGCAGACGGCTCTGGTCAGATCCTGGCTGTTCTTGTCTCGGTGGATTCAACGTCGTCGCCGGACTTACGAGCTCGCCGTCGTCCTGATCCAGTCGAGAACGTCGTGACCTCGCCGTTCAACTCGGCCGGTCAATGGTGTAACCCATCGGCGTATCAATACACAGCACAACCAAATCGCCAAACAGCCCGTGAGAGCGAGGAAATGCCGTGTCTGTTCAATCCGACCACCCGTTTGTTGCCCGGGAACCGAAATCTGTTGTGGACCGCCACGCAATTCACGCGGCGGGTCAACTCCTGGCAAGGGGAATCCGGTTGGAATGCCAACTGAGAAGCGCAGCGAAATTGAGAGCCGAATTTGGCGACCGGCCGCGCTGGTCAGAGCCGGCCGGCGATCTTTTCCAGATGTGTCAATCCAAAATCAACTACCCAAGAAATGAGGAGTCATGAAACATCCCCGCGCCATTATCGCAATCGTTGGGTTATCCGCCGCCGCCGCAGCCGGTGGCGTGGCCGTAGCCGCCAGTGCCGGAGGCTCGACAACCGCAGCTTTGCCTCCTGACCCGACCTCGGTAGTGCAGACCGCGTCCCCGATGTCCTCCACTCCCAGCCCCGGTGGGTCGGTCGCCGCAGCCACCATTCATACAGCCAAGGCGACGGTGGGCGGTTCCAGCGAGACCATTCTGGTGAACGGCAAGGGCCTCCCCCTGTACTTCTACAAGCCCGATACGTCCACTAGGTCAATGGTTACCGGTGCGCTGGCCGCCCTGTGGCCCCCTTTGGACGCCACGTCGCCGACCGAAAGCGGTGCCACTGGCACCCTCAACGTGGTGCACACGTCCAACGGTTCCCAGGTGACCTATAACGGTCACTTCCTCTACACGTTCGCTGAGGACAGCTCCGGTCAAGCCACGGGCCAGGGCGTACAGGACTTCTATGTGGCCACCCCCGGTATTTCGGCAACCCACGGTGGCTCCACATCAGCCGCTACTTCGACTGCCACTGCCCCAGCATCCACCAGCAACGGCTACGGCTACTGAGCGCGTCGCCGCAGCCGCAGAGGTACCACTCAACCATGGGAGATCCTGCCGCTAGACGCGTACGCCATCCGCCTTCCGATGCCGATATCTATCCAGGTCGTGCCTGCAGCGTCCTACGAGCATCGGAAAGCGGATGACGGTTCGCAACAGCATGATGGTGGAGGTGCCGTGATCAAGAACTCAGTGGCGCGAGGCAAGAAGGACGACAGTGGTCCGAGCTATCCATTGCGGGGAGGACCGATTGCGATCGAGCCGACGACCGGTCTGGATCACCGCAAGGGTGAGTCGCTCCGGACATCGAGGCCGATCGACAGCTGGTCGTCGTCATCAGACCCGGTCGATCCGGCCACGCGCACCGGTCGGATACCGTACGAGCGGCCTTGGCCCGACCAAGATGCGGTTCTGCGCCGATTCCATCAGCAGTTGGCTTGCGCGGCAGCTTCGGATCGGGTCAGGAGACATGCCCGTCGTTGGATCGTGTGGGTCCTCGGTCTTTGTTGCCTCGTACTCGTCCCGTGGACGATCGGGCTCGCCCTGGCACTGCCTCGGCATTACCTCGTTGGAAACTGGCCGTTGGCATGGGCGGGTTTCGACATCATCCTGCTCGGCTGCCTCTCGACGACCGCATGGGCTTTGTGGAAGCAGCGCCAAGTGGTGGTACCTGCGGCGATGATCACGTCAGCGTTGCTTCTGTGCGATGCATGCTTCGACATACTCACCGCCCATCCCGGCCACTGCCTGATTCTCAGTATCGCCACGGCAATGTTCGCCGAACTGCCCCTAGCGATTCTATTAGGACTGACCTCGATTGAGTTGCTCGGGCTCAATACGGGAATCGGCCGCCGTGGGGGACTCGCCTCACAGCTGCTAGCACTTTGGCGTAAACCCCTCCCGGCACGGGATTTGGCCGGCGCCCCAACGCGGATCGCTGCCGACGGCTCGGTCGTACTTCGACGAACGGAAACGGATCCCTCTTCAGAGGATGAGCGGAGCCAAGTGAAGCCCAGTTCGAAACAGAGCAGAAGAAGATAGCCGGCAATACCAAAACGGACACAAGGACCAGAAGGGAAAGGTGTCGATGAACATGAGCATCGTAAAGTTAGACGGCTCTGAATGGATAAGTGGCTCGGGCTTGCTCCATGGGACGCCGTCGCGTGCCTACAGACGGGGAAGGATTTGTGAGTGCTCGGGTTGTGGAACCCTCCTCTCCCGCTACAACCCTACAAGCCGCTGCTCGCTGCACAACGAACTCCACTGAGACGCCGGGATCCTGTGATGAACGGGACAGTGTTTGGCCACCCTCCGGGCCAAAGGCCCCAGAGTCTGTTCGGTGCTTCGGAAGGTGGGGCACAGCAGCCAACACTTGACGCACCTATCACCAGCGGGAGGGCCCACGAAATGATCGATCGGGCGACTCTTGATCTGGGCAGGATTGCTGCCGTTGTCCAGAGCATCAGTGATGCGTTACCTCCAGCCATGGAGCTCCTCCCGGCCGGCTATGCGATTCAGACCGCCCTCGTAGTCCTGAGCGACTGGACGGGCGGCCGAAGCCATGATGTCTAGGAGCATCGTCGAAGGGTGACGCATCGGACGCGGCCCAAAATCCACCGCTCAGATGGGATTTGTACAAGGGGCGAGAGACCTCCGGCTCCGTCAGAGAAGTTGGAGGCGACAACTCCTGACTAGCCGACATTTGACCGGACCGACCTACGAATCACGATCACTGATTTCTGGATCTCAAAGCGTTACGGCAGCCCGGACAGTCGAATCAGAAACCTTCTCGCCTTAAGTCCCAGGGCTAAGTCGCGATGCCGATCCCTGCGAGGCGACCTCCCACGGCGAAGGACGTCGCTTAGTCACGACCGGTAGTAACTGTTCACCGAGCACGCAGCGATCTTCGGGCCGACCGGGGGCCCTGTATCGGTTCGATCCATTCGAGGAAAACTGTTCGCGTCGCAATCTCTCGGCGGGACTGAACCGTAGTCCCGTCTACACAATCACAACCATGGAGAAGAGCGATGAACCCAACAAACGCCCAGGACCAGAGGATTACTAGGACAGGACCTCGCAGGATGCGGAAGCGAGTGGCCGGTATGGGAGCCCTTGGCGTGGCAGCAATAGGAATCATGACATTCGCGTTTACCCAGTCATCGTCGGCACACCCGACCAGCAATACCAGAAGCAAGCCGGTTCATGTTGTGCAAGCCGGCAAGTCAGCTGCGGTGTCCACAGTCACCCCGTCTGCTCAGGGCGCTAAGGCGACGCCCATGCCGACGCCCATGCCGATCACCACACCCATGTCAGCGACCCCGGCGTGGACCCCACCGGCATCGACACCCGTGCAAACCGCCGCTCCGATGACGGCAACCCCGGCATGGACCCCACCGGCATCGACACCCGTGCAAACCGCCGCTCCGATGACGGCAACCACCGCGGCATGGACCCCACCGGCATCGACACCCGTGCAAACCGCCGCTCCGATGACGGCAACCCCGGCATGGACGCCACCAGGATGGAATTCGTAGACGGTCCCCACCGCTCGGTGAAACTCATAGTGGCGATGGAACACCGACGCACCTCAAACCATCTCACAGCCAATCACAACTGACGATCGCGCCTGAGGTCGAGGGAGGCCCTCGCCCGCCGGGTCCCCTCGGCCTCAGGTGTGGATTTTCCGTCGCGGCGGAACGCACCGGTTAAGGAATCACTATGCATCCATACTTCACCTCTCGTTTGGCCGAACAACATCGTCAGGAACTCATACGTACCGCCGATGACCGACGGTCAGCTCCTTCTGTCGAAACTCGTCCGTCCCAAGTTCGTCGGTTCTGGGCGTCTCTGTGGCGGCACAGAAAGACGGCGGGGCCACCCCAACGCCGACCGGCGCCGTCGCCCGGTGGCATAGTGGGGCGGCGGGAGGCCGGGGTGCCGATGTCTAATCATTGAAACCTCACACGATCCGCCTCTCGGTTTCCTGAGCTGCGGGTCACCGCCTAGAGCGGTGTTCGGGTACTGGCGACGAGCGCACCTGAATGCTGAGCCGCTCGTCGATCCGTAAGGTGGGGAAATGACGACTAGCCAGGTTCGATGGGGGATTGCAGCTACGGGCGGTATCGCCACCAAGTTTGCCCGGGCCATGCCGGCAGTCGTCGGGGGGAAGCTGGTGGCCGTGGCCTCGCGCTCCAAGACTCGCGCTCCAAAGAAAAGGCCATGGGGTTCGCCACCGAATTTGAAATCGGCCATGCCCATGGCAGCTACGAAGCTCTCGCAGCTGATCCTGAGGTGGACGCGGTCTACATCGGCACACCCCACTCTCGTCACGCAGCAGATTGCATCCTCTACCTCGAGGCCGGCAAACATGTGCTCTGCGAGAAGCCGTTCACACTGAATGCTGCCCAAGCCCGCAATGTCTTCGAGGTCGCCAAGCGGAACGATCGGTTCGTCATGGAGGCGCTGTGGTCGCGGTTCCTCCCCTCCTACGAGGCCCTCAGTCGGCTTCTGATGGAAGGCAGGATTGGCGAGCCACTGCTGGTGGAGGCTGACTTCGGGTTCCGGAGCAAGGTCGATCCGAGCCACCGGCATTTTGATCCGGCACAAGGCGGCGGAGCCCTCCTTGATCTCGGGATCTACCCAATCCAGCTGAGCACACTTGTGTTCGGGCCGCCGGACCGAATCAAGGCTGAGGCAAATTTAGGAAGGACGGGAGTCGACGAGGATGTTGCCGCACTGCTCCATTACTCGGGTGATGGCCTCTCGGTCCTCAAGGCTTCGATAAGAACTCCGATGAGCTGTACGGCGCGGATCACCGGCACCGTAGGGGTGATCGAGATCCCGGCGTTCATGCACTGTCCCGACAAGCTCACTCTCCTTAGTCCCGCTGGGAGGGAGGTCATCGAGTGCGGCTGGGAAGGAGAGGGCCTGCGCTTCGAAATCGATGAGGTCAACCGATGTCTCGAGGCAGGGATCATCGAGAGCCCGCGGATGCCGGCGAGTGAGACGCTCCTACTCCAACACATTCTCGATGAGGTCCGAAACCAGATCGGAGTCTCATACCCCGGCGAGGAGCTGTCCACCTAGCCCGATTACCGCTGGGTCGATGGCCGCCACTTGGTCATCCAGCCGGAACCTCGTACGCGAAAATCCGGTCAGTACCTGCGGAACCTCCCGGGGTGTCACGGGTGATGCTAGAACGTCAAGAGTCCCCTGACAACGGGCCCATCACAAGTCCCGTCCAGCTGTGCAGCCAGTGGCGACCGGAAGGAGCCTGTCCGGCAAATCGATTCGTTCTCTCAAGTTGTCGCCTCCATCCACCGATGACGAATCGACCGACTGCGCGATTGGAGGAAATGTGGAATTCGCCATCGAAGTTGGCATCGAAGAGAAGCATCAACTCCGGCTCAGCGTCGACCAGCTGTTAAGCCAGGTACGAATTGAAGTCGATGGTAATAGTGTCGCCCAGGGGTGGCGGCCGTTCTCGCTACACAAGACCCGGCGGTACGAACTGTCCGTTGGCGAACATCAGAATCATGACGTCATCATCGAGTTGTCGCGGAGGGCCGTGGTCGGTGGCCTGAGAAGCCAAACCTGCCGGGTCCTCGTCGATGGAGACCTGGTGGCAACGTACGTCGGGAGGCCGATAGGCAAGGCGAGCAAGGCGGCCTAGTCGGCCAAATCGGTCGCTCGATGTGGGCGATCCCAAACCGGACGGGGACCGATGTCGACGCCGATACCGACAGCACCGCCGGGGTTGGAGCCCAAACCTGCAGGACAGCCCTCAGCGCCCACTCACGGCGCGCTCGAGCTGTGCCTTGTTCATGGTCGATCGTCCGTTGACTCCCTTGTGGCGCGCTTCTTCGTACAGCTGCTGCTTGGTGCGGCCACCCGGGCCGCGATGCGATCGGAGTCCCCCTCTCCTGCCGGATGAAATGTCTTGAATGGAGGCGTAGGTCGATGACCTGGCTTCGCCGTTCCTGGCTCGTTCCTTGTTGACGGTTCGCGCTGCGATCTCCTCTGACAGCTTCTTCGATTCGCCCCGTTCTTCCAATCCGTCACGAATGTGCTCGAATTGCCGCTCGCGCTTATGGCTCCAAAATCGTGGCATTTCGATCCTCCTCGGCATTGCTCGGACCCATAGCCCATACCCCGAAGTCTCCGGCCCGAATCTTGGCGGCCGATTCGAGGTGTTCTCCCGTTGCGCATCGGGCCAGCGCCTCTCCGGCTCCCACCGGGATTCGGGACCAGCGAGACCGACAGCTGCGTCAGACCCGATGGCGACTCAACCGGGGGAGTCCGAGTGGCGCCGATTCCCCACTTCCATGGCGGCGGCGATGAAGGCCGCGAACTCCCGGGGGTGGCTGCGGGGGGCGAAGTGACCGACCCCGGGACTCGCACGCACCCGCCCATAGGGGAGCTGATCGGCGAGCCAGCGGGCGCCTTGTATGTGCTCCGCCGACGTGGCCGTTCCATAGCCGACGAGAGCAGGTACGAGCACGTCGTCAAACTCAAATGGAGCGTCGATCTCTGATGCCATGTCGACTTGGAATGCTGCTCCTTCAGCTCGACGCTGGAACTGCACCTCAGGGGGGAGGTCATCCCAGGCCTGGCCGAATAGCGAGCGGTACATCGCCTCCACTTCGTCAGCCGGTTCGCTCGATGCGGCCACCCTGGCGTTGTGAGCCTTGGTCCGCTCGGGCCACCATTCGACCCACGGGAGCGCGGCGGTTCCCATAGCCCGATGGCGCCAAAAAGTGGTGGGTTGAGCGTCGCCGCCAGCATGGTCAGGTTCGACCCGAAACTGTGGGCCACAACGACGGGAGGTGCCTGGCATTCCTCAACGATGGACAACAGGTCCTCCGCATGGTCGATCATCGCCCGAGCCGGAGGGGCGTCAATCGAGCGCCCGTACCCTCGTCTGTCGTAAGTGACGACGTGACGATCGACACAGTGGCGGAGTACGGCCCGGAAGCTGGCTGACCGATCCGGCGCGCCGTGAACGAGGACAAGCGATGGGCTGGTGTGCGGCCCGTGGCGCTCGGCGTACACGTCGGCGCGCTTCATCTGCTGATCGTAGCGAGGGGTGTGCATGAAGGTGTCATCGACCTCGCTGGCGTCGAATTCCCAAACCTGGCAATCTGGGCCGGCGTGTAGTCGACCAAGAGACACGTGGCGCAGATCCAGGCTGATATAGCCATTTCGGGCGTTGTTTCCGGACAGGAGGGACTCTGAATATGGGCACGATCACCACGAGCGACGGCGTTGAGATCTTCTACAAGGACTGGGGTTCGGGCCAGCCGTTGGTGTTCAGCCACGGCTGGCCGCTGTCGGCCGACGACTGGGACACCCAGATGCTGTTCTTCCTCGACCACGGCTACCGGGTGGTCGCCGCCGATCGGCGGGGGCACGGCCGCTCCTCCCAGGTCGGGGGCGGCCACGACATGGACCACTACGCCGATGACCTGGCCGCGGTGACGGCACATCTGGATCTCCACGACGCCGTCCACATCGGCCATTCGACCGGCGGCGGCGAGGTGGCCCGCTACATCGCCCGGCACGGTGAGACCCGGGTGGCCAAGGCGGTGCTCATCAGTTCGGTGCCGCCCCTCATGGTCAAGACCGACGCCAATCCCGGCGGCCTGCCGAAGAGCGTGTTCGACGATCTGCAGGCCCAGCTGGCCGCCAGTCGGACCACGTTCTACCGGGCCCTCCCCTCGGGACCCTTCTACGGCTTCAACCGCCCCGGTGTCGAACCCTCGGAGGCCATCATCGAGAACTGGTGGCGCCAGGGGATGATGGGCGGGGCCAAGGCCCAGTACGACGGCATCGTCGCCTTCTCCCAGACAGACTTCACCGAGGACTTGAAGAAGATCACGGTACCGGTGCTGGTCATGCACGGAGAGGACGACCAGATCGTCCCCTACGCCGACTCCGGCCCGCTGTCGGCCAAGCTGGTCAAGAACGGGACGCTCAAGAGCTACCCCGGATTCCCCCACGGCATGCCGACCACCCAGGCCCCAACGATCAACGCCGATCTGCTGGCCTTCATCCAGTCCTGAGGTCCTCTGGTCCTGCTCGGCCGAGTCGGACAGGCGTCAGGACGGCCCGGGACCACTAAGGCGTCCCGATCGTGCCAGAGTGGATCACCCCGCCGGACGACTGGGGCAGTAGGACAGAGGCGGGGCAGTAGTTCAGAGAACGGTCAGAACATGGTGATGGAATTGACGATTGTTGACGCCTTCACGTCAAGGCCGTTTGCCGGTAACCCTGCTGCTGTCGCCATCCTCGATTCGTTCCCGGACGACTCGGTCATGCAGGGGATCGCTCGGGAGATGAACCTTTCGGAGACTGCGTTCGTCGTGGCGCGAGCCGACGGAGACTTCGACCTACGTTGGTTCACGCCTACCGTCGAGGTCGAGTTGTGCGGGCACGCCACGCTGGCAGCGGCCCACGTACTGGCCGGCCCTGCTCGATTCCAAACCCGAAGCGGCCTCCTCACATGTATGCGCTCCGACGATGGGTGGATCGAGATGGACTTTCCTGCCGACCCGCCCACTGCGGCTGAGATACCCCCAGAGCTCGATCTGCCTGAGGTGGTCTGGTACGGCCTCGCTCACTGGGATGCGGTCGCCGTTGTTACCGATGCCGCAGTGGTGCGTGGGCTTGCCCCCGACCTGAAGGGCATCGCCTCCGCCGGAACGCGAGGGGTCATCGTCACGGCTCAAGGTGATCGCCCCGGAATCGACTGTGTCAGCCGAGTCTTCGCCCCCAATGCCGGCGTGTCCGAGGATCCCGTAACGGGGTCTGCTCACTGCACCCTGGCCGAGTATTGGGGAGAACGGCGCGGATTGTCGGAGCTTGTCGGTGAACAAGCTTCGCCGAGGGGCGGAATCGTACGAATGAGGCGGCAAGGCGATCGGGTGGTTATCGCAGGCCAGGCGATCACTGTTGCCACATCGCGATTTCTGGTCCCGTAGAGAACCCAACCGGCTCGGGGCGACGGGTGGACCCCCTGGCAACCGTTAGAGAGCATCCATTGGACTCGGGGACGCCCGTCGATCGGCCCGCTACCCCACGTCCAGCAGGGCCGCAAGAGAGACCAGGTAGTCGATGTGGGCACCGATGGATTGCAGACCCAGGCCCATTGTGACCACCGTGAAGTGGGTGCCCCCCGCTGCCCGCCAGGCTTCGACCTCCCGCGTGAGCACCCCTGGGTCGCCCCCGTTGAGCGAGACGTAGTCCCCGCTGAAGTTGTCGACTGACCTACCGAGGTCGGCCACGCTCTGGCGCAGCCGCGCCCACGATTCGATGGCCTTGTCGATGCTGCCTCCGAAATAGATGAAGCCGTCCGCCAGCCGGGCGGCCCGGTCGAATGCCTTCTGGGTAGATCCACCAAGCCAGATCGGAATGGACCCGGCCGGCTTGGGCACCAGAGCGGCCCGGTCAACCCGGTCGAAGCGGCCCGAGAAGTCGACCACGGGCTCCGTAAACAGCTGACGGAGCAACCGGATCTGCTCCTCCTGCCGAGCGCCACGAGTATGGAAGTCCTGTCCGAGGGCCTCGTACTCGACATGGTTCCAGCCCACCCCCACTCCAAGCCGGAGCCGACCGCCTGATAGGAGTTCGACGTCGGCTGCCTGCCGCGCAACGAGTGCTGTCTGCCGCTGGGGAAGGACCAAAATCCCGGTCACAAATCGGATTCGCTCGGTGATTGCCGCCAGGTAGCCAAACATCACGAATGGGTCGTGGAACGGATCGTGCTCGTCGTACGGGCCTGTCAGTTGAGGCGTCCGGCCGGCGTGGACGGCCCCGAGCACGTGCTCATAGGTGAGGAGGTGGTCGAAGCCAAGGTCCTCGACCGCTCTGCCAAACGGCCGAACAGCTGCGGGATCCCCTCCGGACTCGTGCTGGGGGTAGGCGACGCCGATCTCCACGAACTGCAGCTTCCCACGAGATGGGTTCCGCTGCCCACGGTCACGGTCACGGTCTGAGTCAGGACAGCTGGTGTGAGGAAGACGGCCATACGGGTCATCCGACATTCTCCAGGTCAGTCAAGAGCAGCGCTCCGAAGGCGTATTTGAATCCGACCGCCTTCATGGTCGATCATTGACGAACTCATCAAAGAGGAACGGCGCGATGGCGGGACGACAAGCAAGGCACAGTCGAGACGAGTTGCGCGCACTGCTGATCGGCGCAGGAAAATCGGTCTTGCGGGAGGACGGGCTCGGAACCGGCGCCGAGAGCCTGACCTTCAAGAGGGTATTCGACCGAGTGGAACAGGATGAGGGTGTTCGGCTCACCAACGCCTCGGTGATCCGCCGGCTCTGGCTCAATCAAGCCGAGTTTCAAGCCGACGTGTTGGCGGCAATCGCTGTCGAGGAGAATGAAGGTGAGATCGATCTGACGGTGGACGCGGTCATCCCGATTCTCGATGGTGCCGACCTCAGCACTCCGCAACGGCGAGAAGAGGCCATGCGGGAACTCTGCCGGGTTGGTGGCGCAGCCAATATGCAGGCGGTGAGTGAGTCCGACAACTGGCCACTTTGGATCAACGTGTGGATCTTGGCGACGGTCGGGGAGCAACTCGACGAACATCGAAAGAGGATCGAGGCGGCCCTGTTGGCGGGATACGAGAGCTTCGCCGAACGCATCGAGGCGGTGTATCAGGGAATGACGGCGGTTGTCGGGTTTCGACTGCGGCAGCACTTGACGATTCGCCAGTTCTCAACTGCCGCAGACTCACTGGGCCAGGGTTTCGGATTGAGGAGTCGTATCGACATCGCCGCTACGGAGCCCATTTTCCGACCGACCGGTCCGGACGGCGGTCTCCAGGAGTGGACGACCTTCGCTGTCGCCTTTGAGGCACTGGTATTTCACTTTTTCGAGATAGATCCGAATTGGGCGCCGGGCGGCAACGGAGGCGAGGAGCTTCACCGAGGCTGAGCCAGCCCGACAAGGACACCATCGTCGATCGGGGCTCTTGATGACCAGGTGGCCAAAAGGCCAACAGGGGCTGCAAAATCCGGACAGGACCTGCCTCTAGGTGGCAGTCGCCGATACAGCGGGAGGAAGTGTCGAGGCCAGCCGGTCGGCAAAGAAAGCAACGTCATCGGGAGACAGCGGTCCGGGTGCGGCGATGTTCTCGCAGAGCCTCTTGGGCCAGGTTATCCAGACCCCACCCTGCCGGAAGGGCTTACTGAAGAATCCCCACTCCGCGTCGACGAAGCAGAGGGCAGCATCGATGGGTACGTCAGCGTCCTCGAGGGCTTCGAGAACGGCATCGATTTGCCGAGCGAGGCCCCTGACAAGCTTGGTTCGATCTCGATTGTCGACGTAGAGGCGTTGGTCGGATTTGAACAGTCCCCCGACGTCTCGTTGCTCAACCTTTCCCTTGTAGTTTTTCGCATCGATGATCCAGATGCCCGACGCGGCGACGGCTATATGGTCGATGTTGGCATGACTTCGGGGAATCCGCCTGTCGTGGAGAAGCACCGCCTTATCGTCGACGGCCTTGGCCAGGAGGGTGGCCAGGCGTCGCTCCCCATCCGATCCCTCCACCCACGCTTTTGTTGACTGGGGCTCCTTCGAAAAAAACTTGACGAGTCCGGCGGCTGCTCCCCATTTCTCTTCGATCCTCTCTTCTCGCCTCCGGCGCTTCCCCTCGTAGATCCTCGTGGGCGATGCCCCCGCTTCTCCGCTCTCTGGAGTTTCGTTCTGAGCAGCCGCTTCACTGCTGACTTCTCCAGCTGCAGCTGGCTGCTGACTATGGTCAAATCGATGACAATCGGGACAGATGGCTTCCTTTTCGTCTGGGTCCCACCACCCCTGTGTTCCAGGAGCTAGGGCAGATTCACAGTGGGAGCAAATGGCCGGATACCGTAGCCGCATCAGTTTCTCCACCATCTCCGGCATCATCGGCGGCGCCGGATGGAAACTGAAGGGAGCCCTTCAAGGGACCGATCATTGGTGTGGAAATAGCGCCGACGATGGCCCGTTGACGCCCCTCGCCCCGACGGTTGACCAGTCTCAAAGGGCGGCGCGCGGAATCAGTGACGGGTGTGAGTCAGAAGAAATCAACATCGGGCTATCCAGCGGCGTAGACCATCGAGCTTCAGTCCTCGATGGGCGAGCCGAACCTGATCAGATTCCCGTCGGGGTCGGTATGGGAGCCTTCCCGCATTTTGTAGGCGGTCGCAGCCACCGGGTGAGTATGGCCGGCGATGTCGGCCCGGCTCCATTCCTCGTAGACGGCATCAGCGTCGCCCACGTACAGGTAGGCAGACCCCGGGGCACTCCCGGACGGTTCGGAGGAGGCGGCCAGATGCAGCCCGACCCCGTCTCGGTTGGCGAAACCGTACTGGTCGCCGTTGTGATCGGCATGGGTGACGAAGCCGAGTGACTCGTAGTGGGCCAGGGCGTTCGACAGGTCGCGCACGGGGAAGATCGGGTCGAAGCGCCGGAGCTGACGACGCGGCCGACGCCGCCCCGCCCCGCTGGTGATACTCGTCGCCTTGATGTCAGTCAGGGCGATCAGCACGGACCGCATGGCATCGATCTGCTGGCGCGTGACCCGCTGCTCGAGTCGACGGTCCACTGCCTCCATCCCGCGCCCGGCAGCGTCCACCACCGCTTGACCCCGGTCGGTCAGGGCGAGGTCGACCCGGCGCCGATCGTCGGGATCGGGATGGCGCTCGAGGTAACCGCGTGTCACCAGGGCGTCTATCACCAGGCTGACGGCCTGCTTGGTCACACCCAGTTCGGAGGGCAGGTCCTGCCGGGGTCCTCCCGAGGCGTCGATCCCTGCCAGCACGAAGGCGCCGTTCCTCGGCAGGTCGTCGATCCCCACGGCGTGCAACTCCGCTCGGATCGACTGGGCATAAGCGCCCCGGGCCGACCTCATCAGAGTAGGAGTGGCGAATTGGTTCCTGTCTGGGGTCTTCATGGCCGCTACGGTATTGACAAGGACCTTGGTAGTCAAGTTACTTGTCTAGATAACGAACATGTACGTAACGAACATGTTCGTGCTACGGTCGGGTCATGAAGGCGACCTCAATCCCGACCCCGCCGGTGAGCCGAAGGGACCGCCCGGCCAAGCCGCCGCTGAGCCGGGAGGCGATCGTTGCCGCAGCCGTCACCTTGCTGCGCACGGAGGGACTGGAGCGACTGACCATGCGCCGCCTGGCCACCGCCTTGGACACCGGGGCGGGGTCGCTGTATGTCTACTTCCGCAACGCCGAACACCTCTACGCTGCGCTCCTCGACGAACTCCTCGGTGCGGTGGACCTGTCCCCGGGCCAGTCGGACGGCCCGTGGAGGGACCGATTGGCCGAGGTGCTGGGCTCGTACACCGAGGTTCTGTTCCAGTATCCGAGCATCGCCCGGCTGAGCATCTTCACGCGACCGAGCGGAGCTAACAGCTTCCGTGTGCTGGAGACGCTCCTGGCCCTGCTCGACGAGGGAGGGGTCGGACCCGGAGCGGCGGCTTGGGGCTCCGATCTGCTCGTGCAGTACGCCACGGCGACGGCCGCTGAACACGGAACCAGGGACCAGCAGCCTGATACGGACCAAGCGGAGAGCGACATGGCAGTGGCGCTGGCCGCGGTGACTGCCGACGACCACCCCCGCCTCGATGCGCTCAAGAACGTCCTCGTCGCCGGCGAGGGGGCGGAGCGGTTCCGGTGGGGCATCGACGTGCTCCTGGCCGGTCTCACTGACGAGAACAACGCCGGGGTGCCCCGCTCCTACGAGCAGGTCGATGGGAAGGACCGAGGATGAGCACGGCCACCGAGGCGGTCCCGGACCAGGCGATCGATCCGTCCCGCCTGACCGGTCGCCTCCGGATCCTGCTCGCCATCATCATAGTCGCTGACGTGCTCGACCTGATGGACAGCACCATCACCAACATCGCCGCCCCCACGATCGTGCGCGAGATCGGCGGTGGGGAGTCGCTCATCAAGTGGCTGGGAGCCAGCTATGCCATGGCCATGGGTGTCCTCCTCGTGGTCGGCGGCCGGCTGGGCGATCGCTACGGCAAGCGCCGGATCTTCCTCATCGGCATCGTGGGCTTCGTGGCTGCCTCCCTGCTCTGCGGGCTCTCGGTGTCGCCCACCATCCTCATCGGGTCACGGATCGTCCAAGGTTCGTTCGGGGCGCTCATGATCCCCCAGGGGATCAGCATCTTGACAGCGTCCTTCTCCCGGGCCCAGATCCCACGGGCCGTCAGTGCATTCGGCCCGGCGATGGCGGTCTCCGCCGTTCTCGGGCCCATCGTCGCCGGGTTCATCATCGACGCGGACATCGCCGGCCTGACCTGGCGCCCCATCTTCCTGATCAACATCATCCTCGGCAGCGTGGGATTCGCCGCCGCCCTCGAGTACCTCCCTCACGACCAGCCGTCGGAGGGGGAGGTGATCGACGGGCTCGGGGCCGGCCTCCTCGGGGCCAGCGTGCTCGGCCTGATGTACGGCCTGATCCAGGGCTCCACCACAGGCTGGAGGCTGGCCCCGATTCTGTCCTTGGTGATCGGCGCAGCCTTGTTCGGCGCATTCTGTCTGCGCCAGTGCACCGAGACCAATCCGCTGATCATCCCCTCGCTGCTCAAGAACCGCGGATTCACGTCGGGGCTTCTGCTCGGCTTCGCCTATTTCGCCGCGGTGAACGGATTCGCCTACGTCATTTCGCTGTTCTTCCAGACCGCCCTCGGGCTCACTCCCTCACATGCCGCCATCGGTCTGGCGCCGGTGATGATCGGCATCATCGGGGCGAGCCTGGTGGGCAGACCACTGATCAGCAAGCTGGGTCGGCGGCTGGTGGTCATCGGGTTGCTCATCACATTGGTCGGCGCCGCCGCTCTCTGGTGGACGGTGTTCCTCGCGGGCACTTCTGTTGATGCCTGGGCGATGGCACCATCGCTGCTGGCACTGGGTATCGGCATGGGCGCCTGTTTCAGCAGCATCTTTGACGTCGCCCTGGGAAATATCGCGCCGTCCGAAGCCGGCAGCGCCAGTGGTTCACTCAGCGCCGTCCAACAGCTGGCCGCCGCGGTCGGCGCAGCCGTCGTCACCACCGTGTACTTCGGTCAACGGGCCGCCCATGGGCCCATCCACGCCATGACGGTAAGCGTGGCTGTCGTCGGGGGCATCACCGCACTCTGCCTCGGGCTGGTGTGGTTGCTCCCGCGGGTCGCCCCTTCGGAGGAGAATCCGCCGCCAATCACCTAGTCCTCGAGCGAGCGGGTCACCACCGTGACGTCCTGGCCGCCGAGGCCCTGTTCGGCGATATCGTCCCATTCCCGAGCCAGCGAAGCGAGAACAGCGAAGCGCTGCGGATCGGCCTCCCCCAGGGCAAGATGGACATCCTTCAAGGCCAAGGCCAGAGGAAACTCGGGCGAATAGTTCCCCTCCTGTAACCGAGAGAGCTTGCCGGCCATCCACGGCGAGATGAGTGGACCTCCGCCGAATGCATCCCGTACCCGGCCGACATCGATACCCAGCTGATGGGCCAGGGCCAGCGAGTTGGCCACCCCCTCGGCGCTGAAGGCCAGCAGCGTGTTGTTGACGAGCTTCATGCGCGAGCCCATTCCCACCGGTCCGAGCCAGACAGTGCGTTGTCCGATGGCGGCGAACACCGGTTCGGCGGTCGGTCGGGCCTGTTCGGGCCCGGAGGCGAAGATGGTGAGCTTCCCCTGTTCGGCGGGGACTTTGCTTCCCGATACCGGTGCGTCGAGGAAGAGAACGTCGGGCCGTCGCCTCTCGGCTGTGGCGCTGACGGTGGCCGTGCCTTCGACGCCGATCGTGCTCATCTGCGCCCACACGGCGCCCGCCCGAAGCGCCTCCAGCATCCCGAGGTCACCAGCGATGGAGGTGACCGCGTCGGTGTCGGTCACCATGGTGATGACCACGTCCGCGTCTTTGACCGCGTCACTGACCGACGGGGCCACCTCGGCCCCCTGCTCGGCCAAGCTCCGGGCTCCATCGGGATCCCGATTCCAGACAACGGTCGGAATCCCTTTTCGCAGTGCCGAAGCCGCCATGGCCCGGCCCATCGTGCCCATTCCGAGCACGGCAAGGTGGGGTGCTTTGTCTGCCATGTGGGCCTCTCAGCTGCTTAGGGCCTATCGGGCGACGGCCTCACTTCGGTGGGGCAGCACCCAGCCCGGACGGGGGAAATGACAGGTATAGCCATTGGGATAGTGCTCCAAATAGTCCTGGTGCTCGGGCTCCGCCTCCCAGAAGGGCCCGGCCGGGGCCACTTCGGTGACCACCTTGCCGGGCCACAGGCCCGACGCTTCGACGTCGGCGATGGTGTCCTCGGCCACCCGACGCTGGTCATCGTCGAGGTAGAAGATGGCCGACCGGTAGCTCGGGCCGATGTCGTTGCCCTGGCGGTTCAGTGTCGTCGGGTCATGTACCTGAAAAAAGAACTCGAGCAGCTGACGGTAGGAGATCTGATCTGGATCGAAGGTGATCTCGATCGCCTCGGCGTGGGTCCCGTGGTTGCCGTAGGTTGCGTTGGCCACATCACCTCCGGTGTATCCCACCCGTGTCGAGATGACGCCCGGACGCTTCCGGATCAGGTCCTGCATCCCCCAGAAGCACCCTCCGGCCAGGATCGCTTTTGATGTCGTGTCGCTCATGGAGCCTTTTCCTCCCGTCTCATAGGTCCGTCCAGGACCTTCCGGTACTCGCCATACCCCTCGGCTTCGAGATCGTCGTAGGGAATGAATCGAAGAGCGGCCGAATTGATGCAGTAGCGCAGGCCACCTTGGTCGGCCGGACCATCGGTGAAGACATGGCCGAGGTGACTGTCCCCGTGGGCCGACCGAACCTCGGTCCTGATCATCCCGTAGCTCCGGTCTTCGTTCTCCACGACGTTGCCCGGCACCAGCGGCACGGTGAAGCTGGGCCAGCCGCACCCGCTGTCGAACTTCTGTTTCGAAGCAAACAGCGGCTCACCCGAAACCACGTCGACGTAGATTCCCGACTCCTTGCTGTCCCAGAACTCGTTGTCGAAGGCAGGCTCGGTGGCACTCTCTTGGGTGACCTCGTACTGCCGGGGGCTCAGCTCGGCAATCTTGCCTGCATCCTTGCGGTAGGTGTCTGTCACCTGTCCTCCCTTGCCTCGGTCTCGCCAGCTTGGCCCAGCTTTTACCCCTAAACCACCCCTCGCAATAGTGAACACCCCGGGGGCACCGCCCATTTCCCAGTCAGTCGGCTGGTGTGTCGTCGCCACCCCGGCTGGTGAGGAGCATCCCCGTGGCCGCGCCGACGCCCAGCACCGTCGTGAGTAGGAGGCGCCCCAGGCCGCCACGGGATCTGCCCAGGGCTGCGTCGATCGAGTAGCGGCCGGGGCCGAGGGCCGAGATGGCCGCGGCCGTGGCTGCCACCACTCCCACGTACTCCCACCCACCTTTGAATATGAAGAACCCTTTGCCCTTGTGGTCGGTGGCTGCGGCCGCGGTCATGACGCCGACGATCCCGGCGGCGGCCAGCGGGGTGGCCGCGCCGAAAGTGATCAAGGTCCCCGTGCCGATCTCTGTGGCCGCGGCTATCCGGGCATGCACGGCTGCCGGTTGCAGACCGAGCGAGGCGAAGTATCGTTCGGTGCCCTCCAGACCGCCGGGCCCCCGCACCTTGTTCATGCCGTGGACGACCATCATGGGGCCGATGGTGAGGCGCAGGACGAGTGCGGCCAGGTCGGATTCTGACGATCGTCGGGTTGACTTCTTCATCTGGCGTTCCTGTCCTTTGTCTGGTGGGGATGGCTGGGTGCCGGCACCTGAGACGATCTTAGGATCCGCTGTGCGACCCCGGCCAAAGTACCGCCCGTGCCGTCGGCGGTGACGGGCGTCTGGCCTGAGGCGTCAAGGGCACTTCGTGGCGCCCGCCGGCCTCGTCGGCCCCACAACCAGTAAGGCCCCACGGAGGACGGGGGCCGGGTCCGGCCGGGTGAAGGCTTCCCGTCCTGTCGGGCGCACATGCGGATTTCACGAGGGGGCCGGCACGTGCGGATTGCACGATGGGGGTGGGGTTCGGGGTCTCACCGGCCTGGCGGCCCGGTCGGTGATGGGCAAGAGTTGAGGCGAAACCCGTGTCCGCAGCGGGATCGCTCTTGGAACGGGAGACGCTCGAGGATGTCGACGGTGGTACCGCCCGGATTCGACCTCACCGACCCCGACATCCTGGGCGATCGGCTGCCGCTGGACGAGTTCGCCTTCCTGCGTGACCAGTCACCGGTCTTCTGGAACGCACAGGACCCGGCTCTGTCCGGTCATGACGACGAGGGCTTTTGGGCGATCACCCGCCATGCCGACGTCAAAGCGGTGTCCACAGCCCGCCAGGGCTGGTCAGCCGAGAAGAATTCGGTGTTCGTCCGGCTCCTCGACACGTCCGACGTGGCCAGGGACACCACCAAGGAATTGCTGCTGTGCATGGACGCGCCGCGTCACACCCGGGTGCGAGGGGTGGCCAAGCGCTGTTTCACACCACGGGCGGTGGGAAAGCTCGAGGACGACCTGCGTGAGCGGGCCTCCCGGATCGTCTGGGCAGCCTGCAAAAATGAGACCGGTGATTTCGTGGCCGATGTGGCCTGCCACCTGCCGCTGCAGGCCATCGCCGGGCTGATGGGCTTTCCCGACGCCGATCGCGACCAACTCATCCATTGGAGCGATCAGATGGCGGCCACCGAGGACCCCGAAATCGGCGGCACCAATCAAACCGCCACCTTCGAGCTCCTGGCTTACGCCTACGCCTCGGCCGAGGAGCGGAAGGCCCATGACCTGGGCGACGTGACCAGTCGGCTCGTCCGCCCGGACGCCTCCGGCCAGACCCTGTCCAGCGAGGAGTACGGATTTTTCTTCATCATCCTGGCCGTGGCCGGCAACGAGACCACCCGTCAGGCGATCGCCCACGGGATGCTGGCCTTCTTGGACAACCCGGAACAGTGGGAGCACTGGCGAGCCGAACGGCCGCCCACCGCCGTCGACGAGATTCTGCGTTACGCCTCGCCGGCCGTTGTGCTCCAACGCACTGCGACCGAGGACGCTGACGTTGGTGGCCATGTCGTTCGCCGCGGCGAGCGGGTGGGGCTCTACTTCGCGTCGGGCAACTTCGATGAGACGGTCTACGCCGATCCTCTCCGGTTCGATATCGATCGTGACCCCAACCCGCACGTGACATTCGGTGGAGGTGGGCCGCACTACTGCATCGGTGCCAACCTGACCCGGCTCGAGGTCCGGATCATGTTCGATGCCCTGGCCGATGAGCTTGCCGATGTGCGTCTGCTCGGGAGACCGCGGCGCCTGCGTTCCAGCTGGCTCAACGGCATCACCGAACTCCCCGTCTCCTACCGCGCCGCCACCAGTCGATGACGGAGGACGGAGGCGACAAGACGGGTTCGGTGACAGCCACGGCGTGGGTGGCTGCTTCGCTGGGGCGGCCCACCGACGCCTTGGAGATACGGACGGTGAACGTCGGCCTACCGGGCCCCAACCAGGTACGGGTGGCCATGGAGACCTTCTGCCTCGATTTCAATGACATCGACACCATCTACGGTCGTTACGGGCTTCTGAAACTGGAGCCGCCCTTTGTCGTGGGCATGGTGGCGGCCGGCGTGGTCGACACCACCGGACCGGGCGCCGAGGCACTGCTCGGGCGGCGGGTGGTGGGTGTGACCGTCGGCGTGCAAGGCGGCTATGCGTCAGCCGCTCTTCTCGACGCCGCCACCGTCCAGACCCTCCCGAACTGGCTGAACTTCGTTGACGGCGTGGCCATGTATTTCCCCTACCTGTTGGGGTGGCTCGCACTGCGCGAGCGGGCGCGGGTGAAGGCTGGCGATGTGGTCCTGGTGCATGCCGGCGCCGGCGGGATGGGTTCCGGGGCTGTCCAGTTGGCCAAGGCTTTCGGAGCCGTTGTCATCGCCACTGCGGGAAGCGAGGAGAAGGTCGAGTTCTGCCGCCACCTCGGGGCAGACCATGCGTTCGACTACCGCTCCGGCGACTTCGTCGCCTACGTGGACGACGTAACCAACGGGCGTGGTGTCGACATTGCCTTTGACACCATCGGCGGCCAGGTCACCACCGACACCTTTCGGACGATGGCCTTCAACGGGCGGCATCTCATCGTCGGGTACGCCGCCGACATCACTCTGGAAGAGCAGCCGGTCAATCTCCAGCCCAGTATCTACGGCAACTTCGACCTGGTCGGCGTGTGTTTTGCCTTCGTTGACGACCCCCGTCTGACCCGCAGCATGGGTATGAACTTCCTGACCCGGGCCGACGGCATCCGCATCTGGGGCGAGGTCCTGCAGATGGCGCAGCGTGGCCTCATCGGTCCGGTGGTCGGACGGGAGATCGCCTTCACCGAGGTGCCCGGCATGCTCGAAGCGATCGAGCGTCGGGAATCCATGGGTCGGACAGTCGTTCATGCACCCCAGGCTGCCGGATGGCCTTGACCGGTGGTCGGGCTCCGATGACGGCCGACTGATAGGAGAGCGAACCAGATCGGGTAGAACAGCTTCATGCCGATCGGCCAATCGATCCCCTCACCTTCGTCCCACACCCCCGAAGGCGGTGTGATTCTGGGCAGTGATCATGCCGACAAGCGGATGGTCTTGTTCGAGGACCCTCAGTGCCCGTACTGCCGCCAGTTCGAAGAGGTTTGTGGGGTGGTACTCGACAGCCTTCGAGAGGGAGGCACCCTGGCCGTCGAGTACCGGATGCGTTGTTTCCTGGGACCGGAGTCGGTCCGTGCCGACAACGCCCTGGCTCTGGCAGCAGAGGAAGAACGGTTCGATGAGCTTCGCCGGGCTCTGTTTTCGGCGCAACCGGCGGAGGGGAGTGGCGGCTTCACCACCGCCGACCTGCTGGCACTGGGCCGGCAGGTGGGGCTGACCAGCTCCCTTTACACCGCCGGCGTCGAGGAGGGCCGCTACCAGGCTTGGGTGCTCCGATGCGAAAAGGCGTACCAGGCCGAGGACTCGCAGGGAACGCCGGCAGCCTGGCTCGACGGTCGCCGTGTCGACAGTCGGGTCATGTTCGACCCTGACGCATTGGGCAACCTCCTGCGTCGCTAGGGAGCCGGCTGTGGCCCTTTAACCGGATCGGCGCTGCGGTTATATGAGGGCGATGACCGATGTCGTCGCAGCCCCGACTACGGGCCGGCGCCGCTCCCCGCAGACCCATCGGGTGCCGGCGGGTCCTCGGGGTGTTCTTTTCGGGAGAGCGGCGCCCCCGTGCGGTCTTCCCCGGTTCCATCAGCCGATCCCTGCCCCGTGTGACGGCGGTCGGCCCGATCCGGATCCGGAGTACGGGGTGCCCGTTTGGCATTCAGCCGGTCCGCCCGGGCGAAGTGACGCTCGACGTCCGCCCACACCAACGGGTCGTCCTTGCCGAACTCGTCGTCGGACAACGGGGCCCGGGCCAGAACCACGGCGCCCACGCTCAGTAGGACGATGAGCATGCTGAGCTTGGAGACGAACCCGGCGATCTGCTGGTCGTTGAGGGGCCGCAGGCCGATGGCCGCGTGGGAGTGGGCGTACACGCTGTAGAGGGGGTGGATGGAGAAGATGAGGATGAAGGACAGGAAGGCCGGGATGACGGCCTGGGCCACCAGGTAGCCGAAGCGCACGACCGGCTTCAGGCGGAGGATGCCGGGGACCCGACCCAGCACGGGTATCCACAGCACCAGGCCGGTGATCACCATCAGCAGGTCGATGGCTCCGCGCACAACAGCCGAGTTGGATTGGGCCCTCACCATGAACGGGGTCATGCAGAACACCAGGGTCACCGTGACCGTGACGATGGCCACAGGAGGCCGCTTGAGGCGGACCAGAAGGGCGTCGACGAACGACGATCGGGTGAGCCACAACAGGACGTCGTAAGGCAGGCCCAACAGGAGCAGCGGTGCCACCGCCAGGATCAGGATCATCCGCTGGAGGACCAGCGCGGTGAGGGCCCAGTGAGCGGCAAGATCGGCCACCGGCCAGGTGAGCGCCACCAGTAGGCAGCCACAGGCACCCAGGAAGCAAGCGATCTGACGGTGGGTCCAGACGATCGGTCGTTCCATGGTGCGGAGGAGACGACGATGGCCGACGATCACCAGACCGGCGGCCACGATCAGCCCGCCCCAGGCGATGGGATGGGGATCCCAGGCGTAGGGGCCCGCCGCCCCTGTCACATCCCGAACCTGTCAGTGAGTGGTCGGTGGGGGTGCGGCGGCCGAGCCACCGGGGCCGCGCCCGCCCCAATGTCGGGGGCGAAAGCCGCCCCCGCCTGAACCGGGCTGAAGCCGTAGTTCACCCGCGCCACCCTACCGCCGGGGACCGGGCTCCGGCGCTGTGATCCGGACCCGGCGACATGGAAGGATGGACCGCGTGACGCTTCCGGCCTTTTGGCAGGTGAGTCCCGTGGCGGTGGTCGCCCTCGTGGTCGGCGTGGCTCATGAGGTCGGGCTCCGGCGGTTGGCACAACGGCAGACCCCCGGTCACCGGTCCCGGACCCGCCGGCGGAGCCTGGCCTTCTACGCCGGGTTGGTCATCCTGATCGCAGTGGTGTCCGGTCCCCTCGAACGGTGGGCCATGGCCTGGCTGAGCGTGCACATGGTCATCCACGTGATCGAGATGTTCTACCTCCCGCCCTTGTTGATCGTGGGGGCCCCGTGGGTTCCCCTCGCATTCGCCCTCCCGGTCGGGGCCCGTCGTCGCCTTCTTCGGGCCTTCTACCGATCGCGACGCTGGGGTTGGGTGCGCGGCGTCAGCACAGTGGTGACCGACCCGTTGTTCGCCATCGTCTTGTTCAATTCCGTCATGGTGGTGTGGCACGTTCCCGTGGTCTACGACTGGGCCTCGTGGAACCAGTGGGTCATGGACTGGTTGATGGCTCCCAGCTTCCTCCTCTCGGGGATTCTCTTCTGGCGGGTCATCCTTCCCTCGCATCCGTGGCCGGCCCGGGGTTCGCTACGGATCCAGGTCCTGGCTGTGGTGGTCACCGCCTTCGAGATGCTGGTTCTGGCCATGGCTCTGGCCATCTTCACCAAGGCCCCCTGGTACTCGATGAACGTCCTCATGGACGGGCCGGTGGCCGCTCTGCGGGATCAGCGCTGGGCGGCCGGGATCCTGTGGGTGTGCGGCGACTTCTGGGCCATTCCGGCCCTGGTCCTGCTGGCCTACCGGGTGTACGGCTCGGAGGGCGGGGTGTCGGCCTCCCTCGAACGGGCCCTCGGTCGGGCCTGAGGATCATCCGGCGCGGTTCGAGCGATCGTCGTCGGCCTCGGCCGCTTCCATCTCGGCCAGATAGTGGTTCCATGCGGCCAACCCATCGTCCTGCCCGTCGAGGTCGACGTCCTCGACAACCGGGGCCTCGACCGGGGCCCGCCGCCGGTCGTTGCCGTGGAGAAGGTTCCACCACATGTAGATGGCGAAACCGGCGAAGAGAGGCCACTCGAAGACGTACAACCAGCTGAAGGTGTGGCCGCCCAGGGCCCGCGCCAGTTCGAAGCTGAAGGCGCCGATGCAGAGGGTCAACCCGGCAGCCAGTGTGGCGTGGAGGCGGACGGCGTCCGCTCCCCGCAGACGCATGGGCGCAACGTCGGCTTTGTGCTCTGGCGGTCCGGGGGCGCTGGGCTCGGCCACCTTCCCACCCTATCGATCGGACGGCTTTCCCCTCGCCCAGTTGCCGGGATCGGCCGGCGGTGACGATTGGGTGGGCTCCGCAGTGGGTACAGGCCGGTGTCCGAACGAAAGGGCAAGAAATCCTGCCAAAACAATTCCCATGGGGGCCCAAGATTGCTACGGTACGGACATGAGTCTGTGACACGCCTTGGGCCCCGGGGGGCTGGCCCGCCGTCATTGTGTAGTGGTGCCGGTAGGGGGAAGTATGCCTGATGAGGTGGTGGAGGCGACGGAAGGCCAGACGCCTCAGGATGACGGCCATATCCGGGTAGGCGGCCTCGTACTCACCATCGTGATCGCGCTGGTCGTCTTCGTGGGGATCGGCGTTCTCTTCTACTCACTGACCTACAAGTCCCCTTCGGGGACCGAGGTGGCGCAACCGGCCGGCACAGCTCTGGTCAACGGCAGAGTGGTCCCCCATGTGACCCTTCGGTTCCAGACCTACCCGGATGCCAGCGGCTTCGTGAAGGGCACCGCCATCCATCCGAGCGGGAACCCGTCATGGCCTGCCTACGGCTTGACCAACATCTTCCAGGTCCCCGCCCACGCCCTGGTCACCGTCTACGCCCGCCAGTACGACTCGGGCGGTGCTCTCAACAACCCGTGGTTCGCCACCATCCGGGGCACGGTGGGGGGGACGGCCGTTGTCAACGGCAAGAGGGTCACCTCCATCAACCCCAACAACGTTGGCCACACCTTCACCGTGCGAGGCATCCCCGGAGTCGATCCGGGATTCTTTCTCAACGTCCCGCTTCCGGCGGTCGGGGGTAACAACCAGACGGACAACGGCCAGTACAACACCGTGGTGTTCAGCTTCGTCTCGGGCAGCGCGGGTACCTACGCCTGGAACTGCGAGTTCCCCTGCGGAACCATGATCTCCGGCTTCGGCGGCCCGATGAGCGAGTTCGGCTACATGTCCGGGTTCATCCATGTCGTTTAAGTTCGAGGGCGAGCTCAAGGAGGATCTGGACGACTCGATCCTGAGCGGCAAGCCCTTCTTCGCCCGACCGGCCGGCAAGATCTTCCTGATCTGGCTGGCCATGACCATCGTCGGTGTCCTGATCGGCATCTACGCCCCCCACCACCTGCTCCCCGATCTCCTCTCCAGGGAGGGAACCGACGTCTGGCAGACGATGGTCCTGTTCACCGTCCTGGCCGCCCCGGTGGCCGCCTTCGTCTACGCCGTGGCCGCCTACAGCCTGGTGGCCTGGCGCCACAAGAGCGACGACCCGGACGAGCCGCCGCCGGATGGCCCGCCCATGCGGGGCAACGGGCCGATGACCGTCCTGTGGTTGATCATCTCGTCGGTTCTGGTCGTCGTCCTGTTGGTCTGGGGACTGGCCGTCTACAGCGCCCAACAGGTCACCCACCCGAACACCCTCCAGGTCAACGTGACCGGCCAACAATGGCTGTGGACCTTCGCTTACCCCGGGACAGGGGTGCAGACGCGGTCGTTGGTCTTGCCCGTGAACCGGCCGGTCGAATTCAACGTCACCTCCGAGGACGTGACCCACGGTTTCTGGCCGGCCGGCCTCGGTGTCCAGGTCGACGCCAACCCGGGGGAGACGACCGTGATCCGGACCACGCCCGACAGGTTGGGCAATTTCGAGGTCCGGTGCAGCCAGTTGTGCGGGCTCTACCACGCCTTCATGGACGCCTCGGGGGCGGTGGTGACTCCCTCCCAGTTCTCCAGGTGGCTCCAGACCCAGGGATCGTCGGCCAGGGTGGCCCGCAAGACGGCTCAGGTGACGTCGTGAACGGGGGCGGCGTCCCGGTTCTCGGGCCGTGGACGGGCAGGCAAAGCAGAGAGACGATACAGAGCAGAGAGCAAGGCGGTGGCAGCGTGGAAAGGGTGTCGACGTGACGACAGCGGTAGCGCCTCCTCTCCTCGAGGACACGCCGATCGGCCCCCGGGCCGGAGGGTTCTATCGGCGCCAGAACTTCGGCACCGGGCTGGCCGGCGGCGTCGTGTTGGGCTTCATCGGCTGGCTCGTCTCCCACGCCCTCGTCCAGGGGTCGAACTGGGGCACCGACATGGTGGTCACCATCACCATGCTGGCATGGGTGATCGGCTTCAACGCAGGGGTGGGCTCGTTCAACGCCCCCATCCGGTGGATTATGGGGCACGACCAGACCCACCAGGACGAGCTCTACGCAGCCGGTGTGAGCGAGGGCAGAGCGCGCTACTGGAAGTTCACCACCGACCACAAGGTGGTGGGCACCCAGTACCTCATCCTGGTCCTGGTTCTGTTCGGCGTGGGCGGGACCCTGGCCATGATGATCCGGACCCAGCTGGTCTCCAACCATTCGAGTTTCCTCGACACCCAGACCTACAACGCCGTGGTCAGCATCCACGGGATGGTCATGATCATCGCCACCATCATCATGGTGACCGGGCCCTTCACCAACTTCATCATGCCCATCATGATCGGGGCCAAGGACATGGCCTTCCCCCGGCTCAACGCTCTGTCCTTCTGGCTGGTGGCGTCGGCCGTCCCCCCACTGCTGGCCACCTTCGCCCTGGGGGGGATCAACGCCGGATGGACGACGTACGCCCCCCTGTCCGTGCAGGCTCCCCCGGCCATGGACGCCTTCGCCATCGCCATCATCGCCTTCGCCATTTCGGTGACGATCGCCGCGGTGAACATCATCGTGACCATCTTCACCATGAGGGCCAAGGGGATGAGCCTGGGTCGCCTGCCCATCTTCGTATGGGGCTCTCTGGCCGGGGTCGCCCTCGGGCTCTATGCCATGCCCGCCTTCCTCATCGACATGATGATGGTGATCACCGACCGTGCCACGGGGACCTCGTTTTTCGTCGCGGCCCAGGGCGGCGCCGGCTGGCTGTACGAGAACATCTTCTGGATCATGGGCCACCCCGAGGTCTACGTGATCCTCCTCCCGCCGGTGGCGGCCATGTTGGAGGTAGCCAGCACCTTCGCCCGAAAGCCGGTGTTCGGCTACAAGGTGGTCCTCGCCGGGTTCGTGGCCATCTGCGCCCTGTCCATCATGGTCTGGGCCCACCACATGTTCACCACCGGCTGGGCCCCCGATCTGGCCGGCCCCTTCATGCTGACCACCGAGCTCATCTCCATACCGACCGGAATCATCTTCCTGTGCGTGATCGGTACCCTGTGGAGGGGCAGTATCTGGACCCGATTACCGATGTACTTCGTCTACCTCTTCCTGTGGAACTTCATCATCGGCGGGGTCACCGGCATCTATCTGTCCGACGTCCCCGCCGACCAGTTCTTCCACGGCGACATGTTCGTGACCGCCCACTTCCACTACACGCTGCTGGGTGGGGCCATGATCGGGGCGACAGCCGCCCTGTGCTACTGGTGGCCCAAGATGACGGGCCGGATGCTCAACGAGCGCATCGGCAAGGTGGCCTTCTGGATGATCGCCATCGGGATCCAGGTCACGTACGGCGCCATGTTCTGGGAAGGCTTCCAGGGGATGCCCCGCCGGGTGGCCTTCTACGCCCCGGTGTTCCTACGGGCCAATCAGACGGCCACCGGCGGTGCCTACCTTCTCATGCTGGGTTGGATCGTCCTGCTCTACGCCCTCATCCATTCGTGGCGGCACGGGAAGCAGGCCCCGGCCAACCCGTGGCACGCCAAGAGCCTCGAGTGGAAGGTACCCACCCCGGTCCCTCTGGAGAACTTCCTGGTCGAACCGGTGGTGACATCCGATCCCTACGGTTACGGCGAGCCACCGACGCCCCCCGTCCAGCCCCAACAGCCCGAAGAGCAGCCTGAGCTGGTGCCGACCGGCTCGGGTGGTCCGGGACCAGAGGGGGAGGGCTGATGGCCATCGCCGTCACCGACAGCGGGGGCGTCCACGACGAGGGCGCGGATCCTGGCGACGACACCCACTACGAGTCCGAACACGAGACAGCCGAGCAACGCGACCACAAAGAGCGCCTGGCCATCTGGCTGTTCATCGCCGGCGACGGGCTGTTCCTTCTGCTCGAGCTGTTCACCTGGTTCTATCTCCGGGCCCTCAACACCGAAGGTATGTGGCGGGGCAACAAGTGTTCCAATGCCAATCCCTGCACCGACGGACTCGGCAATCCCATCGTCCACCAGGTGGCCAAGGCCAACCCCTGGTACTCGGCCGGGGTCGCCGCCCTGGTCGTCGTGGCCGCCCTGCTCATCTGGACCACCGAGCGGGCCGCCCGCAACAATGAGAACCGGCGGGTGGTGTCAGGCGTGGCCGGTCTGGGCCTGGTGGCCCTGCTGGCCGCCATCGCCCTCGGCTTCTACCAATTCCAGACCCTTCCCTTCACCACCATCGACGGTGCCTACGCCTCCACCTTCGAGTTCTTCATCGGCTCGACACTGGTCCATGTCATCGTGCTGACCGTTATTGCCCTGGGCTTGTGGAACAGGGCCCGCAAGGGCCGCTACAGCGACGGACGGTGGTACCGGGTGAGGGTCATCCGGTATTTCGCGGTATGGATCGCCGTCTCGGCCTGCATTCTGGCCATCGTCATGTCACTGTTTGCGTGAACCCGGTCAGTGGTCAGTGATCGGCCTGACCGCACGCCGTACCGAAGAAGCCGCTGACCAAGTGGGCGCGGCTGCCTCCGGCCACGGTGGCAGTCCGGCTCCACCACGACGCCGGCGGTCGGAAGCCGAAAAGCTGCGGGCCCTGCTCGTCGGCTCGGTCATCGCCATAGCTCTGGTCGTCCTCCTGCTGGTGGGCCTGGGTGCCCATTCGCCGGTGGGCTCCTCGTCGGGCCCGGTGGTGGCCGTGGGAGACCGGGCCCCCGACTTCACCCTCCCCTCCCTGACCGGTGGCCCGCCGGTCCGTCTCGATGCCCTGGGTCGGGACCGTCACCGTCCGGTGGTGCTCAACTTCTTCGCCTCGTGGTGCACGCCCTGCCGCACGGAGACCCCGCTTCTGGCCCGCACGGCCGCGGCCGAGCAGGACAAGGGCGCCCCCCTCCAGTTCGTGGGGGTGGACGTGGCCGACAAGCCGGCCGATGCCCTCCCTTTCGTGGAGGCCAGCGGCATCACCTATCCGGTCGGCACCGATGCCGACTTCCGTGTGTCCGCCGCTGTCTACGGACTCAACGGCGAGCCCAACACCTTCTTCATCGACAGCTCGGGCCGGGTGGTCGGCCACGTCATCGGAGCGGTGACGCCGGTCCAGTTGGATCGGTGGATCCGTCGGCTGACGGGTTCCGACCGGTGAGGTGGTCCGAACCGCCGGTGCCGACAGTCACCCTTTGCCCAACGAGGCGAGCGTTCCGGCCGGTCGATCGCTATCATGCCTCCGTCGTCCCGGTGTGCGTCGGCGGGCGGACCCTTCGCTCCAGAGTGAGGAGATCGTAAACGTGTTCCAGACCATCGTTGTCGGGGCGGACGGCTCGCCCACCGCCCGTCAGGCCGTCCTGGCCGCGGCTGACCTGGCCCAGATGTCCAAAGGGACTCTCCACATCGTGACCTCTCACGATCCGGAACAGGGGCCGATGCGCAGCGAGCACGGTGGCTACGTTGACCCGGCCCTCCCGGCCGATCAGCTGCTGGAGAGCCTGGCCGGCGTGGCCAAGGAGCGGGGCCTCGAGGCGGCCCTGCACCCGTCATCGGCCGATCCCGTCGACGCCCTGGTGGGTGTGGCCGAAGAGGTCGGCGCCGACCTGATCGTGGTGGGCAACAAGGGAATGAAAGGGGTACGCCGGGTCCTCGGGAGTATCCCCAACTCGGTGGCCCACGGTGCCCCGTGCTCGGTGCTGATCGTCGACACCGTCGGGGCCGACTGAGCGGGCCTTACCGTCGCGTCGCTCATCACCGTTCGCGTCCTCGTTCCACCCATCGTTGTCGTGTGATGCCGGTCAGGACCCGGGCGGCCAGTTCTTCATGAGGTCCGATTTGACCGCCACGGTGAATCCGAAGGCCACGGTGTAGAAGATCACCACGAAGGCGGTCAGGGCCAGCTGCGAGTAGGTGAAGACGGCCACCACGATCAAAAAGAGGTACAGGGCCAGGGCGGCACGTCCCTGCCAGGTCAGTGGTCCGAAGCCGAGTCCGTTGTCCTTCTTCCCGAACCACAGCGGTGACGAAGGTCCGTCCTCAGTCAACGCCGACCCCCGACCCGTCGCCCTTTTGGCGGTGTTCCTCCGGCGATGGTCGAGCGGATCGACGTGCCCATCTCGGCCGGAGCCGGTCGGACCGCGGTCGATTGGGTGCGAAAAGCCTCCCCAAGGCAGCCGCTGGTCCACTGGTCAACGGACGGCACCTCCTTGCCTGCACTGTATCCGCCGCCGAATCCGCCGCCACCGACAGTTCGGGGGCGGGAGCGGCCGGACCGAACCCGTTGTCAAGAACTAGAACGTGTTCTAATATGGAGAGGGAGGCATCGGCACCAAACATCGACCGCCAACTCGGAACGACTCAAGGGGGACGCATGGTGGACAGTCCTGAACCGGTTCGACTCGATCCCGCAGTGCGGCTGGCGTTCGTGCAGTCGACCTGGCACGAGGCCATCGTCGACCACTGCCGTCACTCGTTCATCGGTGAGATGGCCGCCTGGGGGGTGACCGAGGAGCGGGTCGACCTGTTCACCGTGCCCGGAGCTTTCGAGATCCCTCTCTGTGCCAAGCGGCTGGCCGACAGCGGGCGCTACGCGGCCATCGTCGGCGCCGCGCTGGTCGTCGACGGCGGGATATACCGACACGAGTTCGTGGCCGAGGCTGTCCTCAACGGGCTGATGCGGGTCCAGTTGGACACCGACGTTCCCGTCATCTCCGCCGTCCTCACCCCTCATCATTTCCACGATCACGCGGAGCACGCCCACTTCTTCAGCCAGCATCTGGAGGTGAAAGGGGTCGAGGCGGCGCGCGCCTGCGCCCGGACCATCCAGAACCTGCCCCGGCTGCCGGCCGGAGCCGTGGCCTGAGGGCACCCGGCCTGTGTCCGGCACCGTGGCGGGCAGCGCCGTCGTGGAGTGCAGGTAGTACGGTCACCTGGATGTCTGATTTCGACGCCATCGTCATCGGGGCCGGGCACAACGGACTGACAGCGGCGGCCGTCATGGCCCGCGGCGGGATGAGGGTCCTCTGCCTCGAGAAGAACCACTTCATCGGGGGCATGGCCACCTCCACGGAGTTGATGCGCGGGTACCGGTTCGAGTTGGCCGGGTCGATCCAGTTCCCCATGCCCAATGAGATCTTCGACGACCTGGGTTTCGCTGCCTGTCCCATCTACGAGCCGGAGGTCCAGTCGGCCAGCTTGGGGGCGGCCGATGAGCCCGCCGTCCTGCTCTACAGCGATCCGGCCAAGCTCCTCGACCACCTGGGGGCCACGGTGGGAATGGAGGCAGTCCTGGGGATGGCCGAAATTGCCGGCTGGGCCGAGGCGCCGGCCCGGGCCCTGGGCCGGTTCGATGTGCGCAAGCCGCCCAAGTCGCTCGACGACATGTGGGCCAGCGCCACCAACGAGACCGAGCGTGAGGCCATCCGCACCATGATGTTCGGCAGCGTGATGGACGTGGTCGACCGGTTCCTGCCCGACCGGGAGAAGCACGCCCAGATCCGCTCCATGTTGGCCTTTCTGGCCGTCAACTCGACCTTCCGCGGCCCCTACTCGCCGGGCTCGGCGCTGTGTCTGGCCTTCGCCCTGGCCTCACCGGGCGACGCCACCATGTCCAAGGTGAAGGGCGGGATCGGGACCATGTCGCAGCACCTGCTGACCTTGTTCGAGGAAAGCGGAGGAGAGATACGCCGTCACGCCAAGGTGTCCCGGATCGTGGTTTCGGAGGGGCGGGTGGCCGGCGTGGCCCTGGCCGACGGAGAAGTGGTGACCGCACCGGTCGTGGTCTCCAATCTCGATCCCACCGCCACGTTCACCCAGCTGCTCGAGGCCGACGCTCTACCCGAGGCCTTCGTCCAGCGGGTGGAGGCCATCGACCACCGGGCCGCCTACTTCCAACTCCACTTCGCCCTGAGCGGGCTGCCCGAGTACGTCGGCCCCTATGAGGAGCTCAACACCGGCGATCTGCGCAGGAACGTCACCTTCTTCGGCACGGCCGAGCAGATGCAGGAAGACTTCGAGGGCTGTGTGCGCGGTCTGGTTCCCGTGTCTCCTTCCTTCAATCTGGCCATCCCCACCATCGACGATCCCGGTCAGGCCCCACCGGGGAAGCACGCGGCCAGCAGCTTCGCCTTCTACTTCCCGATCGGTGCCACCCATGAGGAGCAGGCCCGTCTGCGTGACGAGATGGCTCTGCGCATCGTGGAAAAGATCGCCACCCGGGCACCCAACTTTCCCGATCTGATCGAACGCCAGTTCAGCTATCCCGCCTACACCTATGAGCTCATGTTCGGGTGCACCGGCGGTGACTTCTGCCACGGTCTCATGCAACCGGAGTTCATGGGACCGTTCCGGCCCGGCCCCCGGGGATGGGCCGACAGCCCGATCCCGGTAGACGGTCTCTACCTGTGTGGCGCCGGCTGTCACGGCGGCCCGGGGGTGACATTCATCCCCGGGTACAACTGTGGCTACGCCGTTCTCGACAGTGCCGACTCGGGTTCCCCGGCCCGGTTGTAGCGGATCTGCCTCTCGATGAAGGCCAGGTACATGGCCACCGAAAAGGCCAGGCTGGTGAAGAGGCTCATCACGAAGAAGATCCACGGGATGCGGAGATCCCGACGACGACCGTCGACGATCGTCCACATCGGCAACAGGACCACGTTGACGATGGTGTAGTCCTGGGCCGCCGAATCGGCGGCCCAGTTGGTGAACAGCATCCGGGTGTAGTTGACGTAGCTGGCGCTGTGCCCGTACTGGTGGGTGTAGCGGACGTTGAAGTACCAACCCAGACCGAGTGAGATGGCGCCGATGATGTAATAGAGCGTCTCGAGCAGGGAGACCGGTCCGGCTCCTCCGGCCACGAACAGGCGCCGGTTGCAGACGAAGGCGGCGGCGGTGCTGGCCACCCCGAGCACCCCGAAGATGAATAGTGACGTGGTCATGGTCGTTCGACTCCCCGTGGGCCCACCCTGGCGGTAGGCGCCCCCCATGGTGGCAAAGGCGGGATCCCCGTGTCGGGATCCGCTCGACGGTCGTCGGGCCACGGCGTCCCCGGGGCGGCCGGAGCTGTCAGGGGGCGTCCGTGGTGCCGGTCACCGTGGTGTGCGATGACCTTCCCGACACCTGGGCCACGGCATCGGTGCCCGCCAGCGGCCAGGCCACCTCGAAGGTGGCCGAGGTCCGACCGGCCCGGGCGGTGACCGTGGCCGACGCGGCGGTGGCACTCACCGATACCGTGCCGCTGACCGGTACGTCCGGCACCAGGGTGTCCCGGTCCAGGGTGATGAGCCTCCCGCCCCGCCGGGTGCGGGCGGTACCCCCGTGGAGCCCGTGGTCGAGGGCGGCGCCGATGGCCAGATAGCGCTCCAGGGCGTCGCCGGCGGTGGCCACTGCCACCGCACCCAGCCGGAGGAGAGTGGTCGATCCGTGATTGGATGCACCCGGGGTCAGTGGGGGAACGGCAGCCAACGACTGGGCGTACACCCCGACGGTGCGGATGGGCGCAACGGCCGCCGCGCAGGAGGTGTCCATCGCGTCGAGAGAGGCCGGATCGGCCACGAATGCCTGCACCAGTTGGGATCCGCATGCGGTGTCACCCTCACCCACCACGTGGGTGGCGTTGGCCAGCTCCACGAACCGGCTGTGGCCACCCAGCTGGCCGAGCACCTGGGGGACGCCCGACGGCGGCGTCCAGGTGTCGAACTCACCGCCGAGGACGAGGATGGGCATCGACGCCGGCACGAGCGGCTGACCGGTGGTGGGCGGCGGCGTGCTCGGGGCCGGTGAGGGCCAGGCGGCACAGGCCGTATAGGCCTCGGTGTACTCGTCCTGGTCGAGCCATTCGGCCGTGGTGAAAGGGGCGAATGTGCCGGAGGGCAGATCGTCTTCGGCCGCGCTCAGCTGGGTCAGTCGGGCCTCTTCCGGGTCGGACATGTCGAACAGCTGCGGGTAGTCGAGACAGGACACGGCGAAGTACAGCTCACCGGAGTAGGCCGCCGCCGGCGTGTCGAAGTAGGCCTCATCGGACGCCAGTCGCTGGGCGTAGAGCCGGAGCAAGGGGTCCGGGTCACCGGCCAGGAGGAGGGCACGGGCCGAGGCGTCCAGCTCGCGGTAGACCATCGGATCGCCGGCGGCGTCGTTGACCAGGTCGACCAGGCCGACGGCGTTCATGGTCACGTGCTCGAGCGCGCCGGAGGGGCCGGGTACGGTGCCGCTCTCCGGTGCTGTCCGCAGACGCCCGGCCAGGTCCTCGATACGCGACCAGGACGGTCCCGCTGCGGCCTGGGCGCAGGCCGGGCTGCGCAGGCAGGCGGTGTCGAAATCAGCGGGCATCGAATCGATGGTGGACCGGTACCAGGGGTCGAGGTCCTGGGTGGGATAGGTCGAGTCGAGGACCACCGATCCGATCAGACCGGGGTAGCGGCTGGCGAAGACCTGGGCGAAGAATGATCCGTACGAATCGCCGTACAGGTCGACCCCGTGCAGCCCCAGGGCCCGGATGACCGACGCCACATCGGCCGCCGCCGGGGCCGAGGTGAAGAGATCCGAAGCCTGGTAGAAGCCGCCGGAGGGACGCCGCCACCGGTGATCGAGCTTGTCGGCACAGGCCCCGACGGCGGCGGTGAAAGCAGTGCCGCTGGCCTGTCCCGTGTAGTCCTGCAGGGCCGGACAGTCGAGTGACGTCGACTGTCCCGTCCCGCGCAGGTCGACGACCAGCATGTTCCAGTTGTCGAGCAGGGAGCCGTACATGGTGGCGTAGCCCGATGGACCCTCGACCTGGTGTTTGTCCCAGGCCACCGAGCCGATGGACGGGTAGCCGGGACCGCCTTCGACAGGCATGACCGTACCGGTGGCCACACCCCCGACAGGAGAGGTGGCCGGGTACCACCGGTAGGCGACGGAGATGTCCGGGCTGTCGGGGTCGCTGTAGTCGAGAGGAACCGGTAGCGTCCCGCAGTAGACGGCGGGGTCGGTTCCGCAGGCGGTGAGATGCTGGCTCCCGACGACCACCGTCGATTCACTACTGGTCCCGGCCGGCGTGGCTGCATGGGCGGATGCGGAGGTCGCGGTGAGAGCACCGGCCAGAACCACGACGGCGGCCAGGCACCGCGGCAGGACTGGCAGGATCGGCGAACGAGCAGTCAACGACTGTCCCCAGGCAGGTCGTCGACCGGTCCGGGCCGGCCCACGATCTCGTCGGCGCAGCGGTAACCGCTCCGGAGCCCGCCTTCGATGTATCCCTGGAAATTGATCGACGTCTGCTCGCCGGCGAAATGGAGGTTCCCCTCCTGCTGTCCCTGGACTCCGTTGAAGGCGGTGTACTGGCCGACCTTGAGGTAGGAGTAGGCGCCCAGGATGTGCGGGTCGCCACTCGACCAGACGAAGAAGGATCGTCCGTTGTAGGCCTGGCTGACGCTGGCAAAGAGAGCGTTGAAGGCACCGAGGTAATCGTTGGTCATCGTGTCGGGGGGTGTTCCCCGATAGCTGGTCAGCCCGTACCGATGCCCCCAATCCTGGCCGACCGTCCCCCCGGGCAAGGCGGCCAGGATACCGGCCGCACCCGACTGGTAGATGGTGGGGTCCCAGGCTCCCTGCACCAGACCCAGGCAGTAGGCGTTTCCGTCGGCTCGGTCCGGCTGGTTCCATACCCGGTCGGTGCACTGTACGAAGAACTTGGCATTCGACCCCAGAGGCTCCTCCTCGATGGACCGCTGGTGAAGGGGGGCGATGTCGCAGGACGACAGGTCGACCGATCGCAGGCGGGTGAAGGGCAGGGCCAGCACCACGTGGTCGGCCGCCACGTCGTAGACGGCGGCGCCGCTCTGGAAGGTGCAGGCGTAACCGCTACCCGAGGGCCGGACCGCCACCAGTTCCTGGCCGAGGTTCACCGTTCCGGCCGGCAGGCGGTCGACCAGTCCGGAGATGAGTAGGTCGGTCCCCCCGTGGATGTGCCACTTCTCGTCGGCTCCGCCGAGTGCCGGCGACCGGCGCGGCTGGAATCCGTTGGCCGAACTGTCATCCTCTCCCAGCAGATAGACGAGATTGAGAGCCGACTGCTCGTCGGGCGGGCCACCGAACTCGTCGAGGATGGCGGAGACGCACAGGGCGCCGAAGTCCGAGGCCATTCCCCCCGGGATGTATCTGTCGATCCACTCGGTCGCCGACATGTGGTCGAACAGGCGACCTCCCGGGTTGTTGTCGTTGTAGAGCTGGGGCCACGGGGCGGTGTTGAAGGCGGCGTCGTGGAACAGGTTCCATCCCCATGTGTGCCAGTCGTGGTTGACCTGACTCTGCGACCAGGGCTTGCCGTGGAAGCGGAGCGTCTCGTCCTGTGGGTGGGTGCCGCTCGGGTATTTGTCGGTGTTGTCCAAGGACAGGCCGAAGCTGCGGGCCAGGGCCAGGGTGGCCGTGTGTTCGGGGTTGACGAACTCGGCGTGCTCCTCGACCAGCTGGTCGTCGTCGAAGTACCCCCGCAAGGTGCGAATACGGCCTCCGGCCAGCGTGTTGTACTCGTAGACGCTCGCCGCGATCCCGTGTCTGAGCCAGAGGCGGTAGGCGCACCCCAGCCCGGCGATTCCCGAACCCACGATGACCACCGTCCCGGTCGGGGGGCGCCGTCCCCGCTCGGAGCGGACCGGCGACCGGCGTGGATCGGCCCCCGCCGGCGAGGCCCACAGGGCGGTCGTGCCGGCTGCCACCGCCCCGGCACCGACCAGGAACTGGCGCCGGGACAGTCGTCGCTGAACGATTTCGTCGGCCTCGTCGACGCCGCAGCCACGGCGTCGCCCGTAGGCCGAGGCGGCTTGTGCCCGTCGTAGGGCCGCACCGGCCCCACTCGCTCCCCAGGTGCGCATGAGCGTCCCCCTCGGTCGTCGGATGACTTCTCTTCGCCCGTGGACCCGATGGCACCGATCCGCTGGGCGTCTCTGCCTGACGATTCTCTGCCGCCCGACTATAGGCAGGATCGGTCCATTGGTCCCCCGAGGTGGACGGTCGTCTTCAGCGCGAGGCGGCGATGAGTTTGGGGAGCAGCCACGGGGTCAACCAGCGGCCGCCGGGCGCGCTCAGGTGCACACCGTCGACGGCCCGCACCACCACACCGTCAATGGTGCTCTCGAAGGTGTTCAGGGGGTCCAGCTTGCCGTGCAGATCGATCAGGGTGACCCGGCCGGAGGAACCGTCGGCCACCGCCCGGGCTACGGCGTTGAGCGCCGCCACCCGCTGTTCGGCAGTGGGGCATCCGGGGAAGGGTGAGGGCGGCGGGACGCACAGTTCGGCTCCCGATGTGCGTACATCGGGAACGGTGGTGACGGCGACCCGCCCACCGTCGGCAGACAGGACGGCCACAGCGGTGAGGAGCTGACCGAAATAGTACGTATCGAAGCCGGTCTGGCCGGGGGCTTGCCAGGCGCCGTCGATGAAGCGGGTCGAGAGGTCCCAGGGGCCGAGAACGAGAAGGGACAGATCCGGTCTGTCTGTGGCCACGTCTGTCTGGTACTGGGCCGGCCATCCCGGACCGGTCGGCGCACAGGGCCCGCTCACCGGGTACGGCGTGGGACCGAGCAGGACAGGACTGCCTCGGGCCAGGGCGCAACCGTCGAGCGACCCGTCGAACAGGGTGACTCCGTAGGCGGAGGCGTCGCCGGTCAGGCCCATGGCCAGCGTGTGGGCGAAGGAGTCGCCGACCACCAGCACCCGCACTGTGGCCGACGGCGCCGGCCGGCCCCGGTGCACCGCCCAGATGACGCCGCCGTCGGACGAGGTGAGGACGGTGCCGCCGCTCCCCACCGCCACGCAGTCGTCCATGTTCGGACAGTCGACACCGAGCAGGGTCTGGCCGGTGGGTGAGGGTTCCGCCACCCAGGAGGCACCGGCATCAACGGTCCGGAGAAGGGTGCCCGAGCTTCCCACCGCCACACACACGAGAGTGGTGGGACAACTGGTCGCTTCGAGGGTCGCCGCCGTGACGGGTGGGGTGGGCGACCACAGTATGCCGGCGTCGGACGACACGGCAATCAGGCCGCGGGCACCCACCCCCACGCACAGTCGGAGATGACAGCCGATCCCGTTCATGGCCTCCAACCCGTCGAGAACCGAGAACGGGACGGAGGTGCTCGCCCACCTGGTCCCATCGGTGGTCGACAGATCCTGGGTGGCGGCGCTGGTCACCGCCGCGCAGCGCGCCGATGAGCTGCAACCCACCCCGTCGAGGACGCCCAGACCCCGGTAGACGCCACGCCATCGGAGGCCTCCGTCCTTCGAGACCAGGACCGTGTCTCCGTCGCCGACGGCGACGCAGTACTGCCTGTCGGGACAATCGACCCCGCTGAGGGGAAGGTCCACGCCGGTCTTGTGCTGTCTCCATATCCGTCCGCCATCGGTGGTGACCAGCGCGGTTCCGGCATCGCCGACGGCGATGCAGCCGGTCGGCGTCGGGCAGGACACGGCGAAGAGATAGTGCTTGGTGGGAGCGGCCACCGCGGACCATTTCCGTCCACGGTCGTGGCTGACGCTGATCCCTCCGGCCCCACCGACAGTGATGCACGTCGCCGCAGTGGGGCACGCCACCGCTTGGAGGGCGGCGGGCGGTTGGCTCGGGACCGCATGTTTGGACGGCGCAGTGGCGGCGCTCACAGGACTGACGACCAGGACGGCGGCCACAACGATCCCGGCCACGAGGGCTCCGGCCGGGCCCGCCATGCCCAACAGACGCCACCGCCTTCTCCCGGGGTTGATGACGTGCCCGTCGATCGTCCGCTCATGGTAACCGGCGGTCGCCGTGCACAACGGGCAGCGGGTCGGCGACCCACGGTGCAGGACGCCGTGACGCCGTGACGCCGTGACGCCGTGTCGCCGTGACGCCGTGACGCCGTGACGCCGTGTCGCCCTGACGCCCTGACGCCCTGACGCCCTGACGCCCTGACGCCGTGACACTGTGACGCCCCGGGCTGACGGTCGACCGTTGGTCACTTCTGGTTAGAGTGCGACCATGCCCGGTTTCCCCTCTGCTGCGGTCCGTGCACGGCCGGCGATCGGCGCCCCACCGCGGTGAGCAAGGGCGAGTGGATGTCGGGCGTCGGCTCCACCCTGGTCGTCGGAGGGCGGAACCGAGAGGGACAGTCCGGGTGACCGATCTCGAGCGTCTGCCGGCCACCGATGTCCTAGCGACGTCAGCCGCGGGAGCGGTCGCCGACGAGTCGACGCGCGCCCACTGGTGGATCCTGGTCGTCATCGCCGGAGCCCAGCTGATGGTGGTTCTTGATTCGACCATCATGATCATCGCCCTCCCCTCCGCACAGCACTCACTGGGCTTCTCGAACACTGATCGACAGTGGGTGGTGACGGCCTACACGCTGGCCTTCGGCGGCTTCCTCCTCCTCGGCGGACGGATCGCCGATATGTTCGGGCCGAAGCGCGTACTCATGACCGGCGTCCTCGGCTTCGCTCTGGCCTCGGCCATCGGCGGCGCCGCCCAGACCACTCTGATGTTGATCGGTGCCCGCGGTTTGCAAGGTCTGTTCGGCGCGTTGTTGGCGCCATCGGTGCTGTCCCTCCTCACGTCGACTTTCACCGACCCGTTGGAACGAGGTCGGGCATTCGGGATCTACGCCACCATCGCCATCGCCGGCTCGGCATTCGGGCTCATCCTCGGTGGTTTCCTGACTGAGTACGTGGACTGGCGTTGGTGCCTGTATGTCAACCTGCCCATCGCCGCGCTGGTGCTGGTGGGAGCCTTCACCATGATCCCGCAGCGCGAGGGGGTGCGCGGTGTACAGCTCGACGTGCTCGGCGTGGTCCTCGGCTGTGGCGGCCTTGTCTCTCTCGTCTACGGGCTGGGCGAAGCGGGAACGAGCGGCTGGGGGAGCACCGACGTCATCGTGGCCCTCATCCTCGCCGGCGTGCTCCTGGCCGCCTTCATCCTGTGGCAGAGCAAGGGCCCCCATCCGCTCCTCCCGTTGCGCGTCCTGCGAAACCGGAACCGAGCCGGGTCGTTCCTGACCATCATGCTGGCGGTCACCGGGATGTTCGGCACCTTCCTCTTCCTTACCTACCTCCTGCAGACCATCGACCACTACTCAGCCCTCAAGACCGGTGTCGCCTTCCTCCCCCTGCTGGTTCTCAACGGACTGGCGGCGACCCAACTGGCCAGCCGCCTGATGCCGCACGTGCGCACCCGCCTTCTGGTGGTGCCCGGCCTCCTGTTGTCGGCGGCCGGTGTCGCCCTGTTCACCACCCTCACCCCCGGGGCCTCCTACGTGACCCACGTGCTACCCAGCGAGATCCTCCTCGGCATCGGATTGGGGCTGGCCATCGTGCCCTGCATCAGCACGGCCACCCAGAACGCCAACCCCAAGGACGTCGGGGTGACCTCGGCCATGACCAACACGTCGCAGCAGATCGGGGCCTCCATCGGCACCGCCCTGCTCAACACCATCGCTGCCGCGGCGACGGCCACCTACCTGGCCGCGCACAGGCAAGGCGCGCACCTGTTGGCCACGGCCACGGTGCACGGGTACGCCACGGCCAGTGCGTGGGCGGCGGGGATCTTCGTCCTGGCCGCCGTGATCGCCGGCGTGCTGATCAACGTCAATCCGGGGCAGAAGCTCCGCGAGGCTGCGGACGCCTGAACGTCAGAGCCTCGGGAGACCGACCGTCAGAGGACGGCGCCGGCGTCTTTCTGGGCGATGATCTCGTCCCAGTCGAGGCCGAGCTCCAACAGGATCTCCTCCGTGTGCTGTCCGTGTTCGGGGGCCGGGGTCAGCTGGTCGGCTGTCTCGTTCATCTGGACCGGGTTGGCTACCAGGTCGTAGCTGTTGCCGTCGGCCCGGTTGACCGTCGACAGGTAGCCGTTGGCCTTGACCATGGGGTCGTCGGGCAGTTCGCTCGGACGTTGACCGGGGGCCCACACCCCTTGCAGGGTGGCCAGCTTCTCGTTCCACTCGGTGTAGGTGCGCGAGGCAAAGACCTCGTCGAGGATGGCCACACACTCCTTGGCGTTGGCATACCGGGCCCCACCGTCGGCGAAGCGCGGGTCGTCGATGAGGTCGGGCCGGTCGATGTGCTCGCAGAAATCGGGCCAGAAGCGGTCGGACTGCAGCATCATGAGGGTGATGAACCGGTCATCGCTGGTCCGGTAGTTGCCCACCAGCGGGTTGGGCGAGGACGAGCGGTCGAATTTGGGCATGGGGTCGCCGCCGTAGAGCAGTGAGGCCACGACGTCAGGGGAGAGCTGCCATATGGCCAGGCCCAGCAGGGAGACGTCGATAACCGGGGCCTTGCCCGTTCTCTCCTTCTGCAGGAGTCCGGCGGCGATCCCCCCGGCGATGGCCATGCCCCCGGCCAGGTCGCCGAAGGCCGGCCGTCCCCCCACCGGATAGGCACTGTCACCGGGGGTGAGGGCGTTGGCCACACCGCCCCGACCCCAGTAGGAGCAGCCGTCGTAGCCGCCCTTCTCGCGGTCGGGACCGAGCGGTCCCTGGCCCGAGCCCCGGGCGTAGACGATGGTCGGGTTGACCGCCCGGATGTGCTCGACGTCGATCTTGAGGCGCTGGCGTACGGCCGGCAGGAAGCTGGTCAGGAACACATCCGACTTTTCGGCCAAGCGGTAGAGGATGTCGCGCCCCCCCTCGGTGCTGATGTCGATCCCGATGCTCCGCTTTCCCCGGTTGGGTTGCTCGATGATGTAGTTGACGGCGCCGTCACCACCGGGGATGAGCCCCATCGAGACCAGGCCCCGTTGCGGGTCACCGGTCACCGGGTGCTCGACCTTGATGACGTCGGCCCCCCAGTCGGCCAGAACGGCTCCGGCGGCCGGAACGAAGGTCCAGGCGGCCACTTCGAGCACGCGGATACCAGCGAGTGTGTCAGCCATGAATCAGATTCCCCTTGGTTCAGACGATGTGATGACGATGGTTCCGCTGGGTGGTCCGGCGGCACGTGACGGCGGTGGCGGTTGCGGTTGCGGTTGCGAGAACCGTCACGAGGACGAGGCGGCACTCAACAGGTCGACCGACCGGGTCCCCCGCTTCTCGGCTCCGGCCCGCGCCCGCGACTGGATGGAGACATCGTGTCCCTCGGCCCGCTTGCGCAGGGCGCCGACCGTGCAGTTCTCCTTACCGCCCAGGACGGTGAACGGGTCGAAATGGAAGTGGTGCATGGCATTGAGGTGGCTGATCCGGTCGATGTCGTGGTCGGTGAGGCCACCCAGGCTTTCGGCCAGGGTCTCAGGAGCGATGGGCCAGGTCGAGTCGGAGTGGGGGTAGTCGCACTCCCACATGACGTTGTCCATGTCGAGGAACTCACGGCTGGCCACACCGAATTTGTCGTCGATGAAGCAGGTCAACACGTTGCGGTTGAAGACCTCGCTCGGCAGTTGATCGCCGTAATCCTGGCCGGTCCAGGCGTGGTGGCGGTCGTAGTTGTAGTCGATCCGCTCCAGGAAATAAGGCACCCAGCCGATGCCACCCTCGGATAGGGCGACCTTGAGGTCGGGGAACTTGCGCAGCACCGGCGACCACACCAGGTCGGCCGCAGCCTGCACGATGTTCATGGGGGTGAGGGTGATGAGACAGTCGATGGGGGCGTCGGCCGAGGTGATGACGATGTCGGACGAGGAACCGATGTGCATGCACACCACGACGGCCTCGTCACTGCACGCCTTCCAGAACGGGTCCCAGTAGTCGGAGTGGACGCTCGGCCATCCGAGCTTGGAGGGATTCTCCGAAAAGGTGACGGCGTGCGCACCCTTGGCCGCTGTCCGGCGGACCTCGGCGGCCAACACCTCGGGATCCCAGATGGCCGGCAGCGGGCAGGGGATGAACCGTCCGGGATGGGTCCCGCACCATTCGTCGATGTGCCAGTCGTTGTAGGCCCGCACCATGGCCAGGGCCACATCCTTGTCCTCCGTGCGGGCGAAGAGCTGACCGCAGAACTGGGGGAACGAAGGGAAGCACAGCGAGCCCAGGACTCCGTTGGCGTCCATGTCCTTGACCCGCTCGTCGATGTCATAACAGCCCGGGCGGAGTTGGTCGAAGGAGGTGGGCTCGAGGCCGTACTCCTCGCGGGGCCGTCCGGCCACGGCGTTGAGGGCCACGTTGCCGAGCACCTGGCCCTCGTACAGCCAGGCGTCCGTACCGTCCTCATTGGTGATGAAGGTGGGGGCCAGGTCCTTGTACTTGGCCGGCAGGCGGCCTTCGAACAGGTTGGGTGGCTCCACGACATGGTCGTCCACGCTGACCATGACCATCGCATCGATCTCCATCATGCGCCTCCCTCATTCCCGTCCCCGTCAGGAGACCGTCTCATGCGCGGCCCGCTCGGGGCCTTCCGGTACAGCGAAAATACGATTTCCACCCCACAGTACAGGGGCATCAGGGGGTGGCGCCCCCCGAGGACCGGGCGGGCACGGTCACGGGCCGCGGACATGTTTGTCACCACCGCTGTGTAGGGTGCTTCCATGGCCGATCAGGCGGTGTTCTCCGACCTCGCTATGGAGTACATGCCGGCGCTCTACACGGCAGCGCTCCGGATGACCCGCAATACGGCCGACGCCGAGGATCTGGTGCAGGAGACCTACCTGAAGGCCTACCGGGCTTTTGCCAGCTTCGAGCTGGGAACCAATCTGAAGGCCTGGCTCTATCGCATTCTCACCAACACCTACATCAACACCTACCGGGCCAAGAAGCGCCGGCCGGAGATCGCCGACGTCGAGGACGTCGAGGACCTGTACCTGTACCACCACCTGGCTGGGGACCCGAGCGCCGGCCTGGGGCGCAGTGCGGAGGACGAGGCTCTCGAACGGTTCACCGACACCGACGTGAAAGAAGCCATAGAGGCCCTCCCCGACTCGTTCCGCATGGCCGTCCTGTTGGCTGACGTCGAAGGATTTTCGTACAAGGAGATCGCCGAAATCACCGATGTACCCATCGGTACGGTCATGAGCCGGATCCACCGCGGAAGAAAAGCGCTGCAGAAGGCGTTGGTCGATCGTGGAAGGACACGGGGCCTCGTAGGGGCGACCGACGAATCCAGGTAGGGAGAAGCGCCACCAGTGGGAGATTCGGGAAGAGCAGGCGGTCCGTTGGGTCCAGAGGGCGAGGGGGACGACCGACCCGCGGGATTCGTGGGCTGCGACGAGACGATCGAGCGCCTCTACTTCTATCTCGACGGTGAGCTGACCGAGCACAGGCGGTTGGAGATCACCCGCCATCTCGATCTGTGTGGGCCCTGCGTGGGGGCTTACGGCTTCGAAGCCGAGCTGCGTAAGGTCATCGCCAACCGGTGTCGTGACCATGTGCCCGATGCGCTCATCGACCGGGTGGCCGAGGCTCTCCGCAAAGAGCACAGCAACCAGAACGACTAGGCCCAGCTCGGCCGCGCTCTCGGCCGCAGGCGGCACCGAACGCCACCGGGGTTCGCCTGTACCTACACTGGTCGACGTGAGCGAATGGGAAGGGGCATCGGGGGACACGGCCGCCGGGGCGGGCGACATGACCCCCGGGGGCAGCGACGTGACCACCGGAGGTAGCGGGGCCGTGGCCTGGGACACCGCCGAGCGGGTGGCCGGATGGGTGGGAAACCGGAGCCGACTCCCTGCTCCCTACAGACTCGATCTGCTCCAGCGTGACTTCGAAGAGCTGACCACTGAGGCCGAAGAGTTGGTTGCCGCGTCCACCGGGCTCCGGTCGGCTTCGGGCCCGGCCCACGCCCGGGTCACCGATCGCGCCGGGTGGGTGCACGCCAACGTCTCGAGCTTCCAGCGTCTTGTCGGCCCCCATCTCGACAAACTGGATCCTGCTCGCGTGGTCGGCTCCAACCGGATGACCGAACGTCTGGCCGGGCCGCTGGCCTCGGCCGGCCGGGTGGTCACCGGCGCCCAGATGGGCGCGGTGTTGGGCTGGCTGTCCACCCGGGTCCTCGGTCAGTACGACCTGCTGCTCACCGAGGATGCCGTTGAGGATCAGGATCTCGTCTACTTCGTCGGACCCAACATCGTGGCCCTCGAGCAGCTCCACGATTTCGACCCGCGCCAGTTCCGGCTGTGGCTGGCCCTCCACGAGGTCACCCACCGCTGTCAGTTCACCGCCATCCCCTGGATGCGGGACTACTTCGTATCGCTGGTCGAAGAGGGCATCGGCTCCCTCGAGCCCGACCCGTCGCGCTTTGCCGAAGCCCTCCGGCGGATGACCGAGGAGATCCGCGCCGGGCGCAACCCGTTGCGCGACAACGGGGCCCTCGGTCTGGTGGCGACCCCCGAGCAGCTCGAGGGGCTGCACCGCATTCAGGCTCTCATGAGCCTGCTCGAGGGGCACGGCGACGTGACCATGGATCGGGCCGGGGCCGCCGACATCCCCAGCGCGGCCCGCTTCAGCGAAGTACTGCGCCAGCGCCGCAAGCAGACCCGGGGCCCGGCGCGCTTGCTCCAGCAACTCATTGGCATCGAAGCCAAACTCCGCCAGTACGAGGAAGGCGAACGATTCATCGCCGCCGTGGAGGACTCGGGCGGTCCCGAGCTGCTGGACCGGGCCTGGCGCGGTCCGGAATGGCTTCCCTCCCTGTCGGAGATCCGCAACCCGTCGGAGTGGATCTCGCGGGTAGGCGCCGCTCCCGCCCTGTCCGGCTGAGCGCGGGAGCGGTGTCCCTCGCTGACCTGACGTCGGCGCTGGTCAGCCGGTGCACCTTCCCTGCCCCGGGGACCCCCCTGGTGTGCGGGGTGTCGGGTGGCCCCGACTCGTTGGCTCTCCTGGTCCTGGCCACCGTGGCCGACTGTCGGGTGACGGCGGTACACGTGGATCACGGGCTGCGCCCCGGGTCTGCGGCCGAGTCCGAAGTGGTGGCCGCCGCTGCCGACCGGTTCGGTGCCGCCTTCCGCTCGGTACGGGTGGAGGTGGGGGAGGGTCCCAACCTCGAGGCCCGGGCCCGGGAGGCGCGCCACCGGGCCCTGGGGTCGGAGGCGGCCACCGGCCATACCGCCGACGACCAGGCCGAAACCGTGCTGGTCAATCTCCTGCGCGGCGCCGGGGTGAACGGGCTGGCCGCTATGCGGGCCGGGCCCCGCCATCCCCTGCTTGCCCTCCGTCGCGCCGAGACGGTCGAGGTGTGCCAGCGGGCCGGTCTCACCCCGGTCCACGACCCGAGCAATGAGGATCCGCGGTTCGTCCGGTCGCGGGTCCGCTACGAGCTGATCCCGCTGTGTTCGGACATCGCCGGACGTGATGTGGTTCCCGTTCTGGTGCGCCAAGCCGACGCGTTGGCCGGCGACGCCGACATCCTCGAGGCGGTGGGGTCGTTGATCGACCCGGCCGACGGCGCCTCGCTGGCGGCGTCGCCATCGGCCGTCGGCCGTCGGGCGGTGCGGGACTGGCTGGCCGGACACGGTCCCTACCCTCCACCCCTCGACGCCGTCGAGCGGGTGCTGGCGGTGGCCCGCCAGGAGCGTCGGGCCACCGAGACCCCCGGCGGGCAGCGGGTGTCCCGGAGCCGGGGACGTCTTACGGTGAGCCCGCCGCCGGCCCGGCCCGGCCCGGGCGGCACCGCCCCACGGCGCGACGACGGCGCTCCGGTACAGTCGCGGCGTGATGGCCGGAGGGGATGAATTCACTGACGCCTCCGCCCGCGGTGGATCCGACAGCTTCGAGCACGGCCCGGGCGTCGGCCGGGTCATCGTTCCCGAAGTCGACCTTCAGGCCCGGATCGCGGAGCTCGGGGTCCGCATCACCGCCGACTACGCCGGCCGCCCGCCTCTGCTGATCGGCGTGTTGAAGGGCGCCTTCATGTTCATGAGCGATCTGTCCCGCGCCATCACCCTCCCTGTCGAAGTGGACTTCATGGCCGTGTCCTCCTACGGCAGCGCCACCCGCACCTCGGGTGTGGTCCGCATCGTCAAGGACCTCGATGTCGACCTGTCCGGCCGTGACGTGCTGGTGGTCGAGGACATCGTCGACAGCGGGTTGACGCTCAGCTACCTCCAGCGTTATCTACGGGCCCGCGAGCCGGCCACCCTGGAGGTCTGTGCCTTGCTGGTCAAGGACGGCCAGCAGCGCACCGAGATCGATCTCCGCTACGTCGGGTTTCACATACCGGCCGAGTTCGTGGTGGGATATGGCCTTGATGTCGACGAGCGCCTGCGCAATCTACGGGCCATCCACGCCCATACCGGCTCTTCCACCTGAGTCTGCACGCCCCCGGTGACAGTCGACACCGCCCGCGTCGAGCGGGCCATCCTCGAAATTCTCAGTGCTATAGGCGAGGACCCCACCCGCGACGGACTGCTCCGGACGCCGGAACGGGTGGCCCGGAGCTACGTCGAGTTGTTCGCCGGGTTGGGCGAGAACCCGGCCGACCATCTCGAGGTAACCTTTGCCGCCGAGCACGACGAAATGGTGATGGTGCGGGACATACCGTTCGCCTCGTTGTGCGAGCACCACATGATCCCCTTCATCGGACGGGCCCACGTGGCCTACATTCCCGGCGACGACGGTCGCATCACGGGTCTTTCCAAACTGGCCCGTCTGGTGGACGGCTACGCCAAACGCCTCCAGGTCCAGGAGCGCATGACCACCGAGATCGCCGATGCCATCGAGGAAGCCCTCCTCCCCCAAGGGGTGTTGGTGGTGGTGGAGGCCGAACACCTGTGCATGTCCATGCGCGGCGTCAAGAAGCCGGGCACCACCACGGTGACCTCGGCCGTCCGGGGTCTCTTCCGCAATGATGCCTCGACCCGGGCCGAGGCCATGGCGTTCGTCCGCGGTCGCTGATTCCCTGCCAGTACCGGCGGCGGGCCAGCGCGGGCTGGTTTACGCTGTGGCCCGATGGCTGAGCCGAGCAGCACAGAGGAGCGCCCCCTGGTGATGGGGATCCTCAACGTCACCCCCGACTCGTTCTCCGACGGCGGCCTGTGGGCCGACCGCGATCGGGCCGTCGCCCGGGGCCGGGTCCTGATCGAAGAGGGGGCCGATGTGGTCGACGTGGGGGGTGAATCGACCAGGCCGGGGGCTGATCCGGTGTCGGTCGACGAGGAGCTGCGTCGGGTCCTGCCGGTCATCGAGGCGCTGGCCGGCCAGGTCAGGATCTCCATCGACACCACCAAGGAGGATGTGGCCGAGGCGGCCGTACAGGCAGGCGCCTCGCTCATCAACGACGTGTCCGCCTCCCTGTGGCCGGTAGCCGCCCGGACGGGTGCCGGGTGGGTGGCCATGCACCGCCAGGGCACTCCGACGACCATGCAGGCCGATCCGCACTACGACGACGTGGTGGCCGAGGTGACCGGCATGTTGGTCGAGCGGGCCGGGCGAGCCCGCGCCGGCGGGGTGGATGAGGTGTGGATCGACCCGGGCATCGGCTTCGGCAAGACGGTGGACCACAACGTCCGTCTGCTGGCCTCCCTGGAGGACCTGGTGGACACCGGTTATCCGGTGGTGGTGGGGACCAGCCGCAAGACCTTCCTCGGCCAGCTGGCCGCTCTCGCCCCCGGACAGCCTCTGGCCGTGGACCAGCGCCTGGCCGGCTCGTTGGCCACCGCCACCTGGGCCCTGAGCCAGGGAGTGCGCATGGTGCGGGCCCACGATGTGGCCCCGACCGTGCAGGCGGCGTTACTGGTGGGCACGGGCGGGGTCCGCCGTCACGAGGGTGCGGGGGTCCCGACGTGAAGGGCAAGTGGGCGGCGGGAATCCCCCCTCGCAATTTCACCTGGGTGATCAAGGACCGACTGGCCATGAGCGAACGGCCCGGCGGCTTCGCCCCCAACCACCGCAAGGTGAGGCGCCAGGAGGAGATCATCTGGCTCCAGGTCCAGGGATTCACCCGGGTGGTCTCCTTGCTGCCCTCCTCGCACAATCTGCAGGCCTACGAGGAGAAGTCGATGGCCAGCGTGCACTTTCCTCTGCCGCCGTCGGGGGATGCGCGTTCCATGCTGGCCGACCTCTACCGGGAGTTGCACACGTGCCTGGGCGCCGGGGAGCGGGTCCTCATCCACCAAGAGGAGCTCGGCGACCGGGTCACCGGGGTGATGGCCGGTTATCTGCTCTGGTCGGACCGGCTGCCCAACGGTCCCCAGGCCATCACCGTGCTCGAGCACATGACCGGCCACCCCATGGGCCCGAGCGGTCGCGAGCTGGTGGCCTTTGCTGCCGAGCTCGCCCCGGCACCGGCCCAGCCCGGCAGAGCCGACAACCCGCTCGCCGGCGGGTGAGTCCCGTTCCGGGGCTTCCGGGAGTCCGCCGGTGACGGCTGTGGCCGTTGGTGTGGGCAGCGGCGGGCCGGGCGGTGACACCATCCAGCTGCGAGGTCTGCGGGCCTTCGGCGTGCACGGTGTGCTGGCCGAGGAGAAAGACGAGGCCCAACCCTTCGAGATGGATCTGGACCTGGCCGTGGACCTGGCCCCCGCCGCCCGGAGCGACGCCTTGGCCGACACCGTCGACTACGGAGGGGTGGCCGAGGCTGCCGTCACCGTGGTGAGCGGGTCCCGGTCGTTCGATCTCCTGGAGGCGTTGGCGGCGGCGGTGGCGGAGGCCGTGTTGGCCTGCGATTCCCGCATCACGGCGGTGACCGTGGCCCTGCGCAAGCTGCAGCCCCCGCTCACCGTCGACATCGCCACCGTCGGGGTTCTGATCACCCGAAGCCGGTGACGATCGCCGGCCAGGAGTCGCCGTCGGTCCGGGCCTTTCTGGGACTGGGCTCCAACCTCGGCGACCGCTGGGCCCACCTGCGCCGGGCCGTCGACCAGCTGCGGGCCGGGAGCCGGGCCCCGGTGACGGCTGTGTCGCGGGTCTACGAGACCTCCCCCGTCGGGGGGCCACCCGGTCAGGGGGCCTATCTCAACGTGGTGGTCGAGCTGGTGCTGGCGCCGGGCACCGATCCCTACCGTCTGCTGGAGGAGTGCCGACGGTTGGAGGCGGCCGCCGGGCGGGTACGCGCTGCCCGCTGGGGCCCACGTACCCTCGACGCCGACGTGCTGTGGGTGGACGGGTTGGCCCTCGACAGCCCGGAGCTGACCGTGCCCCATCCCCGGTGGCGGGAAAGGCGGTTCGTCCTGGCCCCCCTGGCCGAGCTGGCCCCCGACCTGGTCGACGCCGAGGCCATCGCCGCCGCTGGTGGCCAGGTCGAGGTCGTGGGTACACTGTGAGCTGATCGACCAAGATTCTCTGATGCGAACGGCACCCTGCGGGGGCTGGAACGTCGAAAGGGGTCTCGTGACCACATTCCGTATCATCGGGCCCGGCCGGGCCGGCAGGTCTCTTGCCGCCGCGCTGGGAACGGTGGATGGCTTCACATCGAAGGGCATCCTCGGTCGTCACCATACGGTGGCGGACGCCGCTTCCGGTGTCGATCTGCTGCTTGTCGCCACCCCGGACGATCAGGTGGCGCGGGTGGCCTCCCTGGTCGCTCCGGTCCCGACCACCGCCGTTGTCCACCTGTCGGGATCGCTGGGGCTCGAGGTCCTCCGATCCCACCCCCGGCGGGGTTCGCTCCATCCGCTGGTCCCCCTGCCCAACCCGGCCATCGGCGCCCAGCGCCTGTGCTCCGGGGTGACCTTCGCTGTGGCCGGTGACCCGGTCACCCGGCGGATCGCCGAGGCTCTGGGGGGGATGGCGGTGACCGTCGAGGACAGCCACCGCACCGCCTATCACGCCGCCGCGGCCATCGCTGCCAACCACATGGTGGCCCTCATCGGCCAGGTCGAGCGGGTGGCGGCCTCCGCCGGGCTTCCCCTCGACGCCTTTGCCGGACTGATGCGGGCGGCCACCGACGACGCCCTCAGCCTCGGACCGCGCCGGGCCCTCACCGGTCCGGCGGCCCGGGGCGACTGGGACACGGTGGAGGGACATCGGAGAGTGCTGGGGTCGATGGCGGGACACCGCAGCGAACTGGCCGCCTACGACGCTCTAGTCGGACTGGCTCGGCGCCTCTCGCTCGAACCGGCGACCGGCCTGGATCGGCCGGCCACTGGCCTGAACGGGGACACTCTCCCCGCATCCGAGGTGGACATGGCCGAGGTGGACATGGCCGAGGTGGACATGGCCGAGGTGGATGTGGTCCAGGAAGATTTGGCCGAGGAGGACGTGGCATGAGCACGGTGATCAGCGAGGTAGCAGCACCGACCGCCACCGGCCGCAGTTCTGCCTCTCGCCTGGCCGTCTTCGAGACGGTCGACGACTACGCCCGGGCTCTGGACGCCATCCGTCTTTCCGGTCGGACGGTGGGCCTGGTCCCGACCATGGGCGCCCTCCACGAGGGCCACCGGTCACTCATTGTGGAAGCGGCCCGCCAGTGCGACGTGGTGGCCGTGTCCATCTTCGTGAATCCCACTCAGTTCGGTGATGCCGCCGATCTCGACCGGTACCCCCGGACATTCGAGGCCGACCTCGACGTCATCGCCGCCGCCGGTGCCCATCTGGTGTTCGCCCCCTCGGTCGCGGAAATGTACCCCGATGGTGCGGATGTACCGGCCACCACCGTGTCGGTGCCGGCGTTGGCCCGCCGGTGGGAGGGCGCGTCCCGGCCGGGCCACTTCGACGGTGTGGCCCTCGTGGTGGTCAAGCTGCTGGCCGCGGCCGGCCGGTGCCGGGCCTACTTCGGCGAGAAGGACTTCCAACAACTGGCGCTGATCCGCCAGGTGGTGCGCGACCTCTCTCTGCCCACCGAGGTGGTCGGCTGCCCCACGGTGCGACACGACGACGGCTTGGCCCTGTCCAGCAGGAACGTCCGGCTGTCGACCGAGGAGAGGCGGGCCGCCGTCGTCCTGTCCCGCGCCCTCCGATCGGGGGCGGCCCTGGTGGCGGAGGGGGAGACCGACCCGGATGCTGTGGAGGCGGTCATGGCCCAGGTGGTCTCTTTGGAGCCACAGGTGGCCCTCGACTATGCCGCGGCCGTCAATGCCGACGACCTGGAGCAGGCCACCACGTGTGCGCCGGGGCGCCCTCTCCGCCTCCTGATCGCCGCCACCGTCGGCCCCGTCCGGCTCATCGACAACCTCGATCCCCGCACTTTCGATCCCCGCCGTGGCCTGCCCGCCGCCTCTGCTTCCGCCCCGGCCGGCTGACCGGGCTGTGGGTTCGCTTGGCGGGGACACGCCCGCTCTCGATGTACTCGTCCTGGGCAGCGGCGTGGCCGGATTGTCTGCCGCCGTGCGGCTGGCCGCCCCCCTGGCCCCGACCGGGGAAGGTCTGGACCACCCGGGGACCGTCCGGGTGGGAGTTCTGACCAAGGCCGAGCTCTCCCAATCGGCCACCCGTTGGGCCCAGGGTGGCGTGGCCGCCGTGCTCGGCGGTGACGAGGACTCGACCGACCTCCATCTGGCCGACACCCTGGCCGCCGGAGCCGGGCTGTGCGACGTCGACGCCGTCCGGGTTCTGGTGGACGAGGGCCCCACCCGGGTGCGCGAGCTCATCGCCATGGGGGCCGTCTTCGACCGGCAGCCGGGAGGAGCACTGGCCCTGGCCCGTGAGGGAGGTCACTCCACTGCCCGTGTCGTCCACGCCGGCGGTGCGGCCACCGGTGCCGAGGTCGAGCGGGCCCTGGTCGACGCCACTCGGGCCACGGCCGCCGCCGTACTGGAGCAGTGGTTCGCCCTCGACCTGTTGGTCGAAGGGGGGCGGTGCCGCGGGGTGCGCGCCCTCGACGCCGAAGGCAGGGTGGTCGAGGTGCGGGCCACCCACACCGTTCTGGCCACCGGGGGGGCCGGTCAGCTGTTCGCCGTCACCACCAACCCGATCGAGGCCACCGCCGACGGCGTGGCCATGGCCCTCCGGGCCGGTGTGCCGGTGGCCGACGTCGAGTTCATGCAGTTTCACCCGACCGCCCTCCATCACCCGGCCATACCCCGCCCTTTGCTGTCCGAGGCGCTGCGCGGTCACGGCGCCCTGTTGCGCGACGCCCACGGGGAACGGTTCGTCGACGAGCTGGCGCCCCGAGACGTGGTCAGTCGGGCCATGGCCGAGCGGATGCGCGCCCAGGGGGTCGAGAACCTGTGGCTCGACGCCACCGACCTCCCGTCGTTCGATTCCCGTTTTCCGACCATCGCCGCCTCGCTTCGGGCCATCGGCCTCGATCCCTCGCACGACTGGCTGCCCATCGCCCCTGCCGCCCACTACCTGTCGGGTGGGGTCCTGACCGACCTTTCGGGGGCGACCGCACTCCCGGGCCTGTGGGCCGCCGGCGAGGTGGCCTGCACCGGGGTGCACGGGGCCAATCGGCTGGCTTCGAACTCGCTCCTCGAGGGGATGGTGTTCGGGGCCCGGCTGGCCGAGGCCATCGCCGCCGGCCAGGACGGGGCCCGACCCAGCGGGGGCATGGCCGCTCTGCTCGATGGGGGCGACCAGGGGCGCTGGGCCTCCCCGGGAAACGCCGGCCAACAGCTCGCCACCGACCGCCAGGAGCCCACGCCGCACGGGGTCACCGCGGCCGGATCGGCCACCGTGTCGAATCCGTGGCCCGACGTGCCCAAGACGCGGGAGCATCTGCAACGAGTCATGATCGAAGGAGCCGGCGTCGTGCGCAGCGCCGCCTCGCTGGAGTCGGCCCGGGTCGCCCTGAGCGATATTGCCGGCGTCCTCGGCACGGCCGGCCCTGTCGACCGCGCCCACGGCGAACTGGTCAACCTCCTCACCGTGGCTCAGAGGGTGCTGACCGCCGCCACCCTCCGGTGCGAGACCCGCGGCGCCCACGCCCGAAGCGATTACCCGGCGGCCGCCGACCGGTGGCGTAGGCGCATCGTCCACGGCCCGGACGGCACCACCGTTCTGGAAGGCCTGCTCCCATCGGACGACCGGCACGGTGGTCCTGTCCCGAAGGGCACCGGGTAATGGTGGGGGACCGGACGGCCCTCGACACCAAGGTGGATACCGGCGCCACCACCGTCGATCCTCCTGGTCAGGCGGTGACCGAGGCGGTGGCCCGGGCCCTGGCCGAGGACCTGCTCCCCCTGGGCGACCTGTCGGCCGCGCTGGTGGCGGCCACGGCCTTCACCACTTTGGCCGTGGTCAGTCGCCAACCCGGCGTCCTGGCCGGCTCGGCCTGTTTCACCGAGACGTTCCGGCAGGTCGATCCCGCCCTCGACGCGCGGTGGGACTACGGGGACGGAGCCACCTTGGTGGCCGGCGACCGGGTGGCAACCGTCAGCGGTCCGCTGCGGTCGCTCCTCACCGCCGAGCGGACGGCCCTCAATTTTCTGGGACATCTGTCGGGGGTGGCCACGCTCACCCGGCGATACGTGATGGCCGTGCAGGTGGCCAATCCCGGGACCCGGGTGCTGGACACCCGCAAGACGACCCCCGGATTGCGCGCCCTCGAGAAGGCCGCCGTGCGGGCCGGAGGAGGACGTAACCACCGGGGCAGCCTCTCCGAAGCGGTCCTGCTCAAGGACAACCACCGTGACGGCGTGACCGTGACCGAAGCGGTGGCCCGGGCCAAGGACCTGTGGCCCGGTCGCATGGTGGAGGTGGAATGTGACCGAACCGACCAGGTGGCCGAGGCCGTCGCCGCCGGGGCCAGTGTGGTCATGCTCGACAACATGGGCCCGGCCCAGGTGGCCGAGTGCGTGGCCCTGGTCCGGGCATCGGGTCAACGAACCCTCATAGAGGCATCCGGTCGGGTCGACCTGGACAGCGCCCCCCTACTGGCGGCCGCCGGGGCCGACCTGGTGTCGGTGGGGGCGCTCACCCACTCCGCACCGGTGCTCGATATCGGGTTCGATCTACCACCGGGTGCAGGGGAGCGCTGAGATGCTGCTGGCCATCGACGTGGGGAACACCGAGACAGTCGTCGGTCTGTTCGCCGACGATCTGGGCGAAGCGGCCGCCGACACCGGACCGCGCGACGGCAACGAACCAACCGGGCTGGCCCACCACTGGCGTCTCTCGACGGTGGCCGAGCGCACCGCCGACGAGCATGCCCTGCTCCTGACCCAACTGCTCGACCTCGACGGTCTGGACATGGACAGCACGGTGTCGGGGATTGCTGTCACCTCGTCGGTGCCGTTGGTCACCGCCAATCTGCGCCAGATGGTGTCGCGGTGGTTCGACGTACCGGCTGTCGTCCTGGAGCCGGGGGTCAAGAGCGGCATGCCCATCCTCTACGACAACCCCAAAGAGGTCGGGGCCGACCGCATTGCCAACGCCGTCGGGGCCCACGACCTGTTCGGGGGACCCTGCGTCGTCGTCGACCTGGGCACGGCCACCACCTTCGATGCCATTTCGGAAGCAGGGGAGTACCTCGGTGGCGCCATTGTCCCCGGGGTGGTGATCAGCCTCGACGCCCTGTTCGCCAACGCCGCCCTCCTGCGCCGCGTCGAGCTCATCGAACCGAGGAGCGTCATCGGGAAGTCGACGGTCGAATCCATCCAGTCGGGGACGCTCTACGGCTTCGCCGCCCAGGTGGACGGTTTGTGCCGTCGGTTCGAGGCCGTGTTGGGCGAGTGCACGGTGGTGGCCACCGGCGGCCTCTCCGAGCTGATCTCCCCCTATTCCGAGGAGATCGAATACGTGGAACCGTGGCTCACCCTGCACGGCCTCCGCATCATCTTTGATCGCAACTCGGCGTCGTCACCCAGCCGCCGGAGCTGACCTCCCGGTCCGGTCCGTCCGGCCCCGACCGGGCTTCCGGCCGCCCCTCAGGGACCAATTGGCATAGAGGGTGCCATATCTCTCCTCGGGCTTGGCATTCCCGTTCGCCGCCCTCGGGAGGGCCCCATCCGATGGGGAGGGCGGGCACCGGGCCTCACGGGTTCATAACACGGCCCTCACGCATCCCACACCCGGATCAGCCATAAATGGAATGAGCCGGAAGGTACCGGCACGTCAAGGAGGTAGCTCCGATGGGCAGGATGATCCCCTCAGGCCGGAAAGTGGCGGCTGCTTTGGTGGCCCTGGGATCACTCTCACTCGGGGCCGCCGGTGCGGCCGGTGCGGCCACCCCGTCGCCAGCTCCCGCCGCCCACATCAACTGTGCCCGGGCCACCAAGGTGCTGACCCGCATCGAGAGGGTCGAGGCCCGGATTTCCGCCGGGCTCCCACGACTCACAGCGGCCGAACATCGAGCGACCGCCAACGGGCACCCACGGCGGGCCCAACGTATCGGCAGGCTCATCGCCCGCCTCGAGAGCTCGCAAGCCCACACCCGTCTGACCAGGCGTTCTTCCGCTATCGAGGCGGCATGCCACGTGTCCGCTCCCACCCTCGGTGCGGTGTCATGAGACCGGGGGCCAGCATGGTCCGGATCCAAAGCCGGTCACGTGGGAGGGGACGCCCTCGGCGGAGTGGGTCGGGACCGACGTCTCATGCGGAGGTCCGCTCATTAAGGTCGGTCCTCAGGTGCCGATAGTGCAAGCACGGCCGCAGCGTGGGTATAACCAGGATTGGCCCTACCAGAAGGAGCACAACGCCATGCAGATCAGGAGCCACCTCGCCAAGCGACTGGCCGTGGGAGCAGCAATAGTGGCGGCCCTGGCGATGGGCCCACTGGCACTGACCGGTCAGGCCGGCGCGGCCACCACGACGCCGTCGACCAGCCACGCCAAGTCGACCAACCACGCCAAGTCGAGCGCGCCGGCCGTCTGCAGCGGGGGGAAGTCCCGCCGCTTCAAGCTCCGACGGCAGGGCAAGGGCTTCGAGAAGAGAGCCCTCAAGCTCGAGGCCCGGGAAGCCAAGGCCAAGGCGGCCGGCCATACCAAGCAAGCCGCCCACCTGGCCAAGATGGCCGCCGTCTACGAGAAGAACGGCACCCGCCTGGGCAAGCACTACGCCAAGATGGAAAGCCTCAAATCGGCATACATGGCCAAGGTGTGCGCCGGCCACTGATCAGCGCCGTCCCTGCGTTTCCCTCGGCGGCCGGTGCGGTCGTTCAGCCAGGCAGGTCGTCGACCAGGGCTCGGGCCAGATCGGCCAGGCCTGAAGCAAAAGCTGACGAGGGCCCGGAGAGGGCGGCGGCAACAGCCATTTCGGCGTAGTCCCGGGCGACGGCCACGGACCCTCCGACCGCGGCCGAAGCGGCCACGATCGAGCGCGCCTTGTCGCCTTCGGGATGTCCGAGAGCCTGTCCGAGCAGAGGTCTGAGCTCCGGTCCGACCGCCGGGTCGGTGAGCGCCAGAAGCACCGGAAGGGTGTAGATCCCTTCGGCCACGTCCTGGCCGGCCGGCTTCCCCAGCTCGCTATCGGTCCCGATGATGTCGAGGATGTCGTCTCTGATCTGGAAGGCCATGCCGAAATGGCGGCCGAACTCGGTGAACAGCTCGACCTCATCACGTGCCCGGCCTCCGGTGATCGCCCCGATCCGACAGGAGGTGGCCATGAGCGCTGCCGTCTTGCCGGCGATGGCCTGGGTGTAGCTGGCCGTGCTGCGGTCCACACGAAAGGCGGCGTGCACTTCCGCCACCTGCCCGCGGCACAGTTCCCCCAGTGTGGCGGCCAGAAGGGCGGCGATCTCGGTGCCCAGCCCGGCGGCGATCTCTGCGGAGCGGGCCAGAAGGAAGTCGCCGGCCACGATGGCCACCAGATTGCCGAAGCGGGCGTTGACGCTCTCCACGTTACGGCGCACGGTGGCCTCGTCCATGACGTCGTCGTGGTAGAGGGAGGCCAGGTGGACCAATTCCACGGCCACCGCCCCCAATAGCTCCTCGCTGGTGGCCGGACGAGCACCCGACGTGGCCGTGGCGAGGGCCAGAACCGGACGTAGCCGCTTTCCGCCTGCGGCCATCAGGTGCGTGGTGACCTCGTCGAGGAAGCCGTCCCCGGTCGTCACCGACTCGACGAGCAGGGGCTCGAGGTGCTGGAGCTCGTCTTCGAGTGCGGGAAGTCCCAGGAGTTCTACGACGTTCACTTCCTACAGACGATAGGCCAGGATGCCGATGATCGAAAAAAGGGATCCGAAAAGCCGCCGGGTGGGGGTGCGAGTTGCACTGACGCCTGTAGACTTCGTCTAGTTCCTGAACCGCGGATGGAGGCGGTGGAGTGTTCGAACGATTTACAGACCGAGCTCGAAGAGTTCTTGTACTGGCGCAGGAGGAGGCGCGTCTCCTCAACCACAGTTTCATCGGTACGGAGCACATTCTTCTCGGCCTGATCCACGAGGGTGAAGGTGTTGCCGCCAAGGCGCTCGAGTCTTTGGGCGTCTCGTTGGAGGCTGTCCGCGAGAAGGTCGAGGAGACCATCGGTCTGGCCGGCACCGCCCCGACAGGCTCGCCGCCCTTCACGCCCCGGGCTAAGAAGGTCCTCGAGCTGTCCCTGCGCGAGGCGCTGCAGCTCGGTCACAGTTACATCGGAACCGAGCACATGCTCCTCGGTCTGGTGCGGGAGGGCGAGGGTGTTGCCGCTCAGGTTCTGCAGAGCCTCGGCGCCGATCTGCCCCGTGTCCGTCAGCAGGTCATCCAGCTCCTCTCCGGTTATCAGGGGAAAGAGTCGGTGGGTGCGGGTGCACCGGGTTCGCAGTCCTCTGACGCGCCAACCGGTTCACCGGTTCTCGACCAGTTCGGCCGCAACCTGACGGCGCTGGCTCGCGATCACAAACTCGACCCGGTCATCGGACGCGAGAAAGAGATCGAGCGGGTGATGCAGGTTTTGTCGCGCCGCACCAAGAACAACCCCGTGTTGATCGGGGAGCCCGGTGTGGGCAAGACCGCCATCGTGGAGGGCCTGGCCCAGCGCATCGTGGCCGACGACGTCCCCGAAACTCTCACCGGCAAGCAGCTCTACACCCTCGACCTCGGCGCGCTGGTGGCGGGCAGCCGCTACCGGGGCGACTTCGAGGAACGGCTCAAGAAGGTCCTGAAGGAGATTCGGACCCGCGGCGACATCGTGCTCTTCATCGATGAGCTGCACACATTGGTGGGCGCCGGAGCTGCTGAAGGTGCTATCGACGCCGCCTCCATCCTCAAGCCGATGCTGGCCCGCGGCGAGCTCCAGACCATCGGTGCAACCACCATCGACGAGTACCGCAAACATCTCGAGAAGGACGCCGCCCTCGAGCGCCGTTTCCAGCCGATCAAGGTGGAGCAGCCCAACGTGGCCCTCACCATCGAGATCCTGAAGGGCCTGCGGGACCGGTACGAGTCGCACCATGCGGTGACCATCACCGATCAGGCCCTGGTGGCTGCGGCCAACCTGGCCGACCGCTACCTGGCCGACCGTTACCTGCCCGACAAGGCGATCGATCTCATCGACGAGGCGGGCAGCCGACTACGGATCCGTCGGATGACGACCCCACCGGCCTACAAGAAGCTCGAGGAGGACATCTCGCGTCTCCGGGCCGACAAGGAAGCAGCCATCGAGAAGCAGGCCTTCGATCAGGCGAAGAAGTTGGCCGAGCAGGAGAAGGACCGCCTCGAGAGCAAAGAGGCCATGGAAGCCGAGTGGCGGGCCGACGGCGTCGACCTGTTCGACGTGGTCGATGAAGAAGTCATCGCCGAGGTCCTGGCCAACTGGACGGGCATCCCCGTTTACCGGCTGACCGAGGAGGAGACGGCCAAGCTTCTCCGCATGGAGGACGAGCTGCACAAGCGGGTCATCGGACAGGAGCCGGCCATCGCCGCCCTGGCCCGGTCGATCCGTCGCACCCGTGCCGGGCTGAAGGATCCGAAGCGTCCCAGTGGCTCTTTTATCTTCCTCGGTCCGACCGGTGTGGGGAAGACCGAGTTGGCCAAGACCTTGGCCGAGTTCCTGTTCGACGACGAGGACGCCCTCATCCAGCTGGACATGTCCGAGTACATGGAGAAGCACACGGTGAGTCGTCTGGTTGGTTCGCCCCCGGGCTACGTGGGCTACGAAGAGGGTGGTCAGCTGACCGAGGCCGTCCGGCGCAAGCCTTTCTCGGTGGTTCTCTTCGACGAGGTGGAGAAGGCCCACGCCGACGTGTTCAACGCCCTGCTGCAGATCCTGGAGGACGGACGTCTGACCGACGCCCAGGGTCGGTCGGTGGACTTCAAGAACACCGTGCTGATCATGACCTCCAACCTGGGCACGTCCGACCTGCGCAAGACGTCGGTGGGCTTCGCCAAAAACTCCGAAGCCGTGACCTACGAGCGCATGAAGTCGAAGGTCAACGAGGCTCTCAAGGCCCACTTCCGGCCCGAGTTCCTCAACCGTATCGACGAGGTCGTGGTCTTCCACGAGCTGTCCCGGGTGGAGGTGGTCGAGATCGTCGACCTCATGATCCAGCGGCTTTCCAACCAGCTCGAGCTGCAGGGCCTGAGCCTGGCCCTGACCCCGCCGGCCAAGCAGCTGCTGGCTGACAAGGGCTACGACCCTCAGCTGGGTGCACGACCACTGCGTCGGGCCATCCAGCAGCTGGTCGAGGATCCCCTCTCGGAGAGGATCCTGTGGAAGGAGTTCCGGGTGGGCGAGACCATCATCGTGGATGTGGAGACCATCACGCCCGAAATGGCGGCGTCGCACGACGTCAAGGGGGCCGAGCCCCTGGTCGTGGGCGAGCAGCGGCTTTCCTTCACCGCCATCGAGGGCATCGAGCCCCCGCCGGTGGAGCTGGCCGGAGCTGACTCCTCGGCCGACTGAGCATTCACGGCCGACTCGTCGGCCGGCTGAGCAGTCACGGGGGCCGGTCCACGGGGCTCGACCGTTGACGGCGAGCCGAACCGGGTGGTCCACCCGGCCGACACACCCGGTCCCTACCATGCCGGTCATGGCAAAGACGGCCAAGCGCCACCGCTGCATCGACTGTGGGGCCAACACCGCCCGTTGGGCGGGCCGCTGCCCGTCGTGCGGGGAATGGAACACCATGGTGGAAGAGGAGCACCTCGGACCCCTGGTCCGTGCCGTCGACGAGCTCGACCTGGCCTCCCTCCCCGTCCCGCTCTCCTCGGTGGATCTGGCCGAGGCGGCGGCGCTGCCCACCGGACTGGCCGAGTTCGACCGGGTCCTGGCCGGCGGCCTGGTGCCCGGTTCGGTCACCCTGCTCGGGGGCGAACCGGGCATCGGCAAGTCCACGCTGCTCCTCCAGGTCCTGGCGGCCCGGGCCGCCTCCGGGCGACGGGTGCTCTTGGTGTCGGCCGAGGAGTCCGCGCACCAGGTCCGGCTGCGGGCCGAACGGCTGGGAGCGGTTCCCCCCGGGCTGCTCATCCTGTCGGCCACCGACATCGGCGCGGTGGTCCGGGCCGTGGTCGACTGTGCGCCCGACCTGGTCGTCATCGACTCGATCCAAGCGGTGGCCGTGGGCCCGGCCGTCCTGGGCGAGCGCCGGGCCACCGGCGTGCCCGGCAGTGTCACCCAGGTCCGCGAGTGTGCCGACCAGCTCATCGGCATGGCCAAGGCCCGCCGGGTGGCGACGGTGCTGGTCGGTCACGTGACCAAGGACGGATCCCTGGCCGGCCCGCGGACCCTCGAGCACATGGTCGACACCGTCCTCAGCTTCGAGGGCGACCGCCACCATGCCCTGCGGCTCCTTCTGGCCGTCAAGCACCGGTTCGGACCGACCGGCGAGCTCGGACTGTTCGAGATGGGCGACCACGGCCTCAACACGGTGGACGATCCGGGGCGCCTCCTCCTCGGCGACCGCCCGACGGGGGCGCCTGGTGGGGTGGCCCTTCCCGCATTGCAGGGACGGCGCACCCTGCTGGTCGAACTACAGGCCCTGGTCTGCCCCATGGCTCAGTCCCAGCCCAAACGGTCAGCCGTGGGTCTCGACAGCGGCCGACTGACCATGACCTTGGCCGTACTCGGCCGTCTCGCCGACCTCCCGGTTTTGTCCATGGACGTGTTCGCCTCGGTTGCCGGGGGGGTCAGGGTCACCGAACCGGCGGCCGACCTGGCCGTGGCCTTGGCCGTGGCCTCGGCGGCCACCGGGGTCGTGCTGCCGCCCACCCTGGCCGCGGTGGGCGAGGTCGGGCTGGCCGGCGAGGTCCGCCAGGTCACCAACATGCCCCGCCGCCTCGAGGAAGCCCATCGGCTGGGCTTCGACCGGGTGGTCGTTCCCGCCTCGTCGCCGGAGGGCCCGGCCGGCATGGACCTGCTCCGGGTGGACACCGTCCTCGGGGCCATGCAGTCGTTGGCCTGCGGTTTCACCGACTGACCGCCGTCGCCGCCGCTCCCGGTCCCGTCCCCTGTGCGGCCCACTTCGACCGGCAGAGGGCCCGATCGGGATCGCTCCATCTAGGGACTGGAATGAGTGGGGACCGCTACCATTCGTCTGTGATCAAACGCCAGAGCTCACCGCTCAGCGATGCTCTGGCCATGGTGGCGCCCGGCCGTCCGCTGCGCGACGGTCTGGACCGGATCCTGCGGGCCAAGCGGGGGGCTCTGGTCGTCATCGGCGACGGTCCCGGCGTGCTCTCCATCTGCTCAGGCGGCTTCCTGCTCGACGCCGAGTTCAGCCCGCAGCGCTTGTCCGAACTGGCCAAAATGGACGGGGCCATCATCGTGGCCTCCGATGGATCGCGCATCGCCCGGGCCAACGTCCACCTCATGCCCAACGCCGTCATCCCCACCACCGAGACGGGGCCCGCCACCGCACCGCGGAACGGGTGGCCCGGTCCCTCGACGTCCCTGTCCTGTCGGTATCGGCGGCCATGTCGGTCATCGCCGTGTACCGCAACGACCTCAAGCACACCATCCAGCCCACCGGATGGCTCCACGACCGGACCGATCAGGCCCTGGCCACCATGCAGCGGTTCCGCAACCGGTTCGACGTGGCCCTCAACGGCCTGTCCATACTCGAGGTGGAGGACACTGTGTCCGTCGGGGACGTGGTGGGTGTCGTCCAGGCCGCCGAGATGGTCCTACGGATCGCCGAGGAGGTGGAGGGTTACCTGGTCGAGCTCGGAGATGACGGCCGGTTGGTGGGGCTGCAGTCCACCGAAATGGTCGAGGGGGTGGATCCGGCTCTGCACCTGGTGGTCCGGGACTACTTCCGGCACCGGGCCGATCCACCTCACGACCGGGTCGAGGCCGTCGACCAGATCGTCGACCAGCTCACCGGACTCTCGTCGGAGGAACTGGGGGATGCCGGGCGGGTGGCGGAGATACTCGGCTTACCGGAGGCCTTCAGCGACACCGAGTCCGGGATCGAACCCCGGGGATATCGCCTCTTGTACCGCCTGCCCCGGTTCTCGGACGTCATCATCGAGCGGATCGTCGACCGCTTCGTCAATCTCCAGCAGATCATGAGGGCCTCGTTGGGGGAATTGGAGCAGGTGGAAGGGGTGGGCCAGACCCGGGCCCATTCGGTCAAGGACGGGTTGGCCCGGTTGGCCGAGGCCAGCATCTTCGAGCGTTACCAGTAGCCCTGCGCGCAGCCCACCGGTGCTCGCCGCGCCGGGAGAGGCGGCCTCACCGTGTACCATGGCTTGCTCGCTCTACGAGGTCCCGACGTCGCCCATGAGCCCGGGATCAGCACGCAAGGCCAGGAGGCACGGTGTTCGACATCGGTGACAAGGTCGTCTATCCGCACCACGGTGCGGCGGTCGTCGAACGCCGGGAGACAAAAGAGGCATTCGGCAAGAAACAGGAGTACCTGGTCTTGCGTCTGGCCTACGGGGATCTCACCCTGATGGTCCCGGCCGACAACACCGACGGTGTCGGCCTGCGCGAAGTGATCAACGACGAAGAGGTCGAGGAGGTGTTCGCTGTTCTCCGCAAGAAGGAGGCCCGGATGCCCACCAACTGGTCCCGTCGCTACAAGAACCATTCGGAGAAGCTCCGCTCCGGCGACATCTACCAGGTCGCCGAAGTGGTCCGGAACCTGTCCATCCGCGACAAGGACAAAGGTCTCTCGGCCGGCGAGAAGCGGATGCTGCAACGGGCGCGTCAGATCCTGGTGTCGGAGCTGACCTTTGCCCTGGGTGTCGACGAGGAAGCCGCCGAGGTTCGGCTCAACGAGGCGCTTCCCTGAGTCGAGGCGGCCCGGTGTGGGCCATCGTGGTGGCGGGCGGCGAAGGTCGGCGGTTCGGAGAGCCCAAGCAGTTCGTACTTCTGGGCGGGCAATCTGTGGTCGGGCGATCGGTGGCCACAGCCCGGAGCGTGGCCGACGGCGTGGTGGTGGTCGTGCCCCCCCCATCGGCCGGCACCCCGGAGTGGCGGGCACCGGACCTCTGTGCCGACCATGAGGTGGTCGGTGGGACCACCCGTGCCGGGTCGGTGCGGGCCGGTCTGGCCGCCGTACCCGCAGAGGCGGAGGTGATCATCGTGCACGACGCCGCTCGGCCACTGGCGACACCGGCCCTGTTCGCCGCCGTGGTCGCCGCCCTGGAGGTCGACGGGGTGGACGGGGCCATTCCCGTGTTGCCGGTCACCGACACCCTCAAGCGGGTTGTGGGCGGAGCGGTGGTGGCCACGGTGGACAGGGAGGACCTGGTCGTGGTGCAGACCCCGCAGGCCTTTGTGGCCGCCACCTTGCGCCGAGCCCACCGGTCGGCTGACGAGGCCACCGACGACGCCTCGCTGGTGGAGGGGTTGGGGGCCACGGTCTGCACGGTGGCCGGGGAGTCCCACAATCTCAAGCTGACCCGACCCGTTGACCTGGCCCTGGCCGAGGCTCTGATCACTGTGGTGCCGGCGGAATGATGACCGGTGCCGGGCCCACCCTGCGCATCGGCCAGGGGGTAGACGTGCACCGGTTCTCCGACGACGCTGACCGCCCGCTCGTCCTGGGGGGCGTGGTCATCACCGGTGACGGCGCCCAGGGCCTCGAAGGCCACAGCGATGCCGATGCCGTGGCCCATGCCCTGGGTGACGCACTCCTGGGAGCGGCCGGCCTCGGGGACATCGGCGGCCACGCCCCCGATACCGACGCCCGCTGGCAGGGCGCCGACAGCCTGGTCATCCTGGCTTCGGTGGTCGACCGGGTACGCCGGGCCGGATGGGTCCTGGCCAACGCCGACTGCACGGTGGTGGCCGAGAGGCCCCGCCTGGCACCGTACGTGGGCCGCATGGCGGAGCGGCTGGCTGCGGTGCTTGGGGGCCCGGTCAACGTCAAGGCCACCACCGCCGAGGGGCTGGGTGCGCTGGGTCGGGCCGAGGGGATCGGCTGCAGCGCCGTGGTCCTGGTGGCCTCGCAGTCCCCGGGCCAGGATCCCCCGGTCGGGAGCGGTCGATGAGCCCGGCCGCCGGCCGGCCCCGGGGTGGTGGGGGTGGAGCCCGTCCAGGTCGCCCCGGCCGCCCGGCTCGACCGCCCGGTGGATCTCGGGGATCCTTCCGAGGAACCTCTCGCCGATCAGGCGAGCGCCGCACGTCCTCGTCGTCCGGCGCCTCGTCGTCCGCCGGCCGTCGGAAGTCGTCCTCCGACGGGGACCGAGGCGCCCGGTCGGCGCCGACCCGTAGCCCGACGGCAAACCGTCAGCGAACCGGTGCCGCCGGGTTGGGGGGCGACCAGGTAGAGGGCCGTCAGGCCGTCAGGGAACTGCTGGCCGCCAACCTTCGGCCGGTGCGATCGGTGCTCATGGCCGACGGGATGGATACGTCCCCCATCCTGGACGAGATCGAGGAGCTGGCCGCCGCCCGGCGGGTGCGGGTCGAACGGGTGTCGAAACGCCGGATCGACATGCTGGCCCGGACCGAAGGCGCCCAGGGCGTGGTGGCCCTGGCCCGGCCGGTCGAAGCCGTGTCTCTCGAGGCGCTGTGTGCACCCAACCGCCGGGGCAAGGTGCCGTTCCTATTAGTCGTGGACGGGATCACCGATCCCCACAACCTGGGGGCGGTGCTCCGGAGCGCCGAGTGCGCCGGAGTGACGGGCGTGGTCCTCCCCAGCCACCGGTCGGTTCTCCTCTCGCCCACGGTGACCAAGGTGGCGGCCGGCGCCATCGAGTTCCTGCCCATGACCCTGGTTCCCGGGGTACCGGCCGCCCTCCAACGGCTCTCCACCATGGGGGTCTGGACGGTCGGCCTGGTCGGCGAGTCACGTCATTCCATTTACGACCTGGCCGTGGGCGATGAACCGGTTGCCCTGGTGATCGGGTCGGAAGGGAACGGTCTGGCCGCACTGACCCGCAAGCGATGCGACGCTCTGGCTTCGATCCCCCAGCACGGCTCCGTCGGCTCTCTCAACGTGGCCACCGCCGGAGCCATCGCCTGCTTCGAGGTGGCCCGACGACGATCGGCTCGGGGGACACCGGCCGGTCGGAAACCCGGCTGAGCTTGGCTGTCGGCCCCGGCCGCACACGGCCCTCGGTGTCAGCTGCCGATCAGGCCACCCGGTTCCGCCCCGGATCAGCCCACTTCTTCGACGGCCACGCCCTTCCAGAAGGCCACCCTGTCGGCGATCTCCTTGGCTGCATCCTTGGGTTCGGGGTAGTACCAAGCGGCGTCCTCGTTGCGGGCGCCGTCGACCACCACCGTCCGGTAGCTGGCCGTACCCTTCCAGGGGCACAGGGTGTGGGTGTCGCTGGCCTCGAGGTACGCCGCCCGCACGTCGTCGGGCGGGAAGTAATGGTTCCCTTCGACCACCACCGTGCCGGCGCTTTCGGCCAACACCTTTCGGTGCCACGTCGCTCTTACCGTCATGGTGGTTGCAACCCCCGGCCGGGCGGACCTGTTCCCCCCCGGTGTGGTCGTCGCCGCCGGGGTCGATGCGCTAGACCGTCGGCGTCGGCTCTTCCGGGTGGAGATGGTCGGTGGATCCGACGGTGACCAGCCAGACACGCCCGGGGCCGACCGCAATCGACCCCACCCAAGGAGCAGCAGATGACCGAGCATGCCGACGTGATCGTTTTGGGCATGGGCCCCGGCGGCGAGGACGCAGCCGGTCGGCTGGCCGAGGCCGGACTGGACGTGGTGGGGGTGGACGCCGAACTGGTCGGCGGTGAATGCCCTTATTGGGGGTGTGTTCCCTCCAAGATGATGGTCCGTGCCGCCGACCTGCTGGCCGAGGCCAGGCGGGTGCCCGGCATGGCCGGCACCGCCGTCGTGCAACCGGCATGGGCCCCGGTGGCCCGCCGCATCCGCGACGAGGCCACCGACGACTGGGACGACACGGTGGCCGTCGACCGGTTCGAGGGAAAGGGCGGCCGGCTGGTGCGCGGGTGGGGCCGCCTCGACGGGCCGGGGAGAGTGGTGGTTGGCGATCGGGTCATCGAGGCGGCCCGGGCGGTGGTGATCGGGATAGGAACCCGGGCCTTCATCCCGCCGGTGGCCGGACTGGCGGACACGCCCTACTGGACCAACCGCCAGGCCGTCGAGACCGAGGATGTTCCGGGCTCGCTGACCGTGCTCGGCGGTGGGGCCGTCGGTGTCGAGCTGGCCCAGGTGTTCCGTCGCTTCGGCTCCGAGGTGACCGTGCTCGAAGCCGGACCCCGCCTGGTCGGTCCGGAGGAACCCGAATCGGGCGATCTCCTGGCCCGGGTATTCGCCTCCGAGGGAATCACCGTGCGCACCGGTGTGGGCGTGACATCGATCCACCACGACGGCCGTCGCTTCACCGTCGCTGTGGGTGAAGGCTCGCCGGTGGTGTCCGATCGACTGCTGGTGGCCACCGGTCGCCGAGCCGATCTCGTCCAACTGAACGCCTCGTCGATCGGCGTCGACGAGGCGGCCCGCTCCTTGCCGGTGGACGACCACCTGCGGGTGGAGGGTACGGAGGGGGTGTGGGCCATCGGCGACGTGACCGGCAAAGGGGAGTTCACCCACATGTCCATGTACCAGGCGGACATCGTGGTCAACGACATCCTCGGGCGTCCTGTGGTCCCGGCCGACTACCGGGCTGTCCCCCGGGTGACCTTCACCGATCCCGAGATCGGATCGGTGGGGATGAACGAGAGCGAAGCCCGGGGGCAGGGGTGGGAGGTCCGGGTGGGGACTGCGGATGTTCCGACCTCGACCCGTGGATGGATCCACAAAGCGGGCAACGACGGCTACATCAAGCTGGTCGAGGACGCCGGACGGGGGGTGCTGGTCGGCGCCACCTCGGCGGGCCCGTGGGGCGGTGAGGTGCTCGGTCTGCTGGCCCTGGCCGTCCATGCCGAGGTGCCCACCACCGTTCTCCGGCACATGATCTACGCCTATCCGACCTTCCACCGCGCCATCGGGGCGGCGGTCATGGATCTCCTGGGCGAGAGGTAGACCCTCGGGTCGCCCAACCTGGTCAGCCCGAGGGCCGGCTCAGAGTGACCAGGAACTCGTCGCCCGGAGAGGTCCACGAAGCTTCGACGGTCAAGCCGCATGCGTCCAGCTCCGCGTCGAGGGCCGCCGGCGAGAATTTGGTGCTGATCTCGGTCAGCATCTCCTCGCCGTCGGCGAAGGCGACGTCGAGTCCGAGGTCGGCCACCCGGACCGTCTGCTGTCTCGTCGAGCGGAGCCACATCTCGATGCGCTCTTCGGGTTGGTTCCAGCGGGCCACGTGGGCGAAGTGGTCCGGGACGAAATCAGCACCGAGCTCACGGTTGAGGACGTGGAGCACATTGCGGTTGAAGGCAGCGGTCACCCCAGCGGCGTCGTCGTAGGCCGCCACCAGCGTGGTGGGGTCCTTGACCAGGTCGGTGCCCAGCAGCAGCCGGTCGCCGGCCCCCATGATCTTGCCCAACCCGATCAAGAAGTCGCGGCGCTGGACGACATCGAAGTTGCCGATGGTGCCACCGAGGAAGGCGAACAGCCGGTTTCCGTCGGCCGGCAGCTGATCGAGGTGGAGGTGGAAATCGGCGACCACGGCCGTGACCGCCGTCCCCGGGTACTCGACCGACAGGGCGTTGGCCGCCGTCCACAGTGTCGATTCGCTCACGTCGAGGGGCACGAACCGGGCCAGCCTGCCGGCGGACTCGAGGGCATCGAGCAGGACCCGCGACTTGTCACAGGTTCCGGCGCCCAGTTCGACCAGTGTGTCGGCCTCGGCCCGCTGGGCGATGTCCTTGGCGTGGGCGTCGAGGATGGACCGTTCGGCACGGGTCGGGTAGTACTCCGGAAGTCGGGTGATCTCGTCGAACAGCCGGCTGCCCTCGTCGTCGTAGAAGTAGACCGGCGGGATGGCCTTGGGTACCGCCACCAGACCGGCGCGCACGTCCCGCTCCATGGCCCGCCGCAAGTCGGCGGGCGAAAGATGGACATCGATGGTGGGCGGTATGACGGTCATGGTCGTGTGGTGGAATTCCTCGGTGGTGGGATGGACGGTCGGGAGCAGGAGGGGGTGGGCGCCGGCTCACCGTCCTCCCGGCGGGATCAGTGGTTGCGGGCCAGGCGCAAACCGGTGAAGGGCCAGCGGGCCGGCGGCGGGAAGAAGTTGCGGTAGGAGGACCGGAGGTGGTCCGGTGGGGTCACGCACGAGCCGCCGCGCAGGACGTACTGGTTGACCATGAACTTCCCGTTGTACTCACCCACCGCCCCCGGGGCCGGTACGAATCCGGGATACGGGCTGTAGGCCGACGAGGTCCACTGCCAGACGTCGCCGAAGGGCGTCGGTGCCGCCCCCGGTGGAAGGGGGGCGGGGTGGAGCTTGGTCTGGTCGAGGAAGTGTCCCTCCACCGGCCGACCGTGTGCCGCCACTTCCCATTCGGCTTCGGTAGGAAGGCGTGCTCCGGCCCAGTGGGCGTAGGCATCGGCCTCGTAGTAGCTCACATGGCACACCGGCTGGGCCGGGTTCACCGGGGTCAGTCCGCCGAGCGTGAACTCGTGCCACTCACCGTCCACCGAAGTCCAGTAGAGCGGACACCCCCACCCTTCGGACTGGAGGATCGCCCAGCCGTCAGAGAGCCAGAGGTCGGGCCGTTGGTAGCCCCCGTCATCGATGAAGTCCTGCCACTCGCCGCAGGTCACCGCCTGGTCGGCCAGGGAGAACGGGCCGAGGTAGACCGGGTGGCGGGGCAGCTCGTTGTCGAAGGAGAATCCCCCGCCGGGGTGGCCGATCTCGTAGGTACCGGCCGGATGGTCGGTCCAGGTGGTGGGGAGCGCCTTGCGTGGCGGCGGTAGCCGAACGGCGTCGTAGGCGGGCAGCAGCGGGTTGCGGGACAGGACGTGCTTGATGTCCATGAGCAACAGCTCTTGGTGCTGCTGCTCGTGCTGGATGCCCAGCTCGGCCAGCGGGGTCGACGCCGGAAGGAGGGAGCTGGCCAGGAGGGAGGCCATCGCCTCGTCCACGTACGACCGGTACTCGGCGATCTCCTCGATGCCGGGGCGTGACAAGAGGCCACGCTCCGCACGCGGATGGCGGGCACCGACGCCCTCGTAGTACGAGTTGAACAGATAGCCGAACTCCGGATGGAACGGCTGGTAACCGGCCAGGCTGGGAATGAGCAGGAACGTCTCGAAGAACCAGGTCGTATGGGCCCGGTGCCACTTGGTCGGGCTCACGTCAGGCATCGACTGGACGGTCTGATCCTCGGCCGACAAGGGCGAGGCCAGCGATTCGGTGAGCGAACGGGTGGCGAGGAACCGGTCGGCAAGGGTGAGGTCCCCCACCGTCATCAGCAGATCCGTCATACCGCTCCTCCCAGCCACGTGGGGGTCGTCACGTGAGGAATCGTCGAGACCGCCCTGCTGCGATGCGCAGGACGTCGACGACAGAACTTACCCGGAAGTCCCCGTGGAGGGTGCGGTACGGCGGCTGATGGGCCTGTTCAGGAGTTTTTCCGCCGCTCCTCCGACCCGTTGGGGGGTGGGAATGCGATCTGGTGACCTCCCGAGCGTCGACCAGGGATTCCCGTGTAGTCTCTTGCCGCTTGCTAAGGGTTCTCTGGCCGGCGCCGCGGAGGGCGCCTCGGGGGACCGACCAGACGAAGGCCACCCTGGCTGAGGCGGTGCGTTATGGGCAAAATGCATGAGGGTTCGAGGCAGCGGTTCACCGGTCGGTCGCTCGGCAGGTGGCGGGTGCCGGCGTCGGTGATACTGGGAGCGGGTCTGCTCATCGGTGCGGTGGGTGCGGCGGTGGTGGGTACGGCCGGGCCGGCCGGTGCCCAAGCCGTTTCGGCTGTGACCTTCGGCGGTACGCCGGCTTCGCCGACGATCACCGTCTGGGGGTCCGGCTTCGGTTCGGAGTCCGATCTCGGGACTCCCCAGCCCGCCGGCGGCACCTCTGACTGCGTGTATCCCCCTTACACAGGCTCGGACTACACCAACAACCTCTACTTCGCCGAAAACACCCAGGGATGGACGGCGGGCCAAGGTTCGGGCGGGGGCGGGGACTGCGTCGGGCTGCTCATCTCCTCGTACTCGGACAACCAGATCACCTTTGGCCTGGGTTCTGGGTACACCCTGGCCGGTTACGGGCAGGTCCACAACGGTGACAGCTATGCCCTCACCGTCCTCGGGGCCACCTTTAGCGGAACGGTCGCCTTTCCTCCGAGCTCGGCCTCCGGCGTCGGGACCACCGCCTACGTCACCGATCCCGGTCCCAACACCATCACACCCATCGACACCGACACCAACACGGCTGGCACCCCGTTCAACTTTGCTCCCTACGAACCGGGGGCCATCGCCATCACCCCGAACGGCCAGACCGCCTACGTGGCCCCGGTGGCCTCCGGCAGCGTGGCCGAGGTCACGCCCATCCAAACGGACACCAACGCGGTGGGCACGCCGATCGACACGGTCGATCCGGTGTCGGCCCTGGCCATCTCCCCGGACGGCTCCACCATCTATGCCGTCAGCGGTAGCGACAACGCCGTCGTACCCGTTGACGTGGCCACCGGGACGGCGGGGACGCCCATCCCGGTGGGGGAGGATCCGTCGGCTGTGGCCTTCACCCCTGACGGCACCATGGCCTACGTGACCAACTACGAGGACTCCTCGGTGACGCCTATCGACGTGGCCACCGGGACGGCGGAGCCGCCGATCGGGGTCAACTTCTTCCCGACCGGCATCGCCATCACCCCGGACGGGTCCACCGCCTTTGTCGTCAACTCCGGCAATCAAACGGTCACGGCCATCGACCTCGCCACCCAGGCCATTTCTTCCCCGATTTTCGTGGGGTCCGATCCTGTGGCCATCGCCATCACCCCCGACGGATCCACCGCTTACGTGGCCAACAACGGCGACGGGACGGTCACCCCCATCAACACCAGCACCGATGTGGCAGGGACGGCCATCACCGTAGGGAGCAGTCCCGAGGCCATCGCCATCACCCCGGACGGGTCCACGGCCTACGTGGCCGACGGCACCGACGACGCCACCCCGATCGACACCGCCAGCAACACGGCCGGGACCCCGGTCGACGCGGGCGACGACCCCGTGGGCATCGCCATCACCCCCGACCAGGCCCCTTCAGCCAACCTGTCGGCCTCGACCTCGGGCATGACCACCTCCTTTGATGCCTCGGCTTCCGTCCCGGGGTCCTCCCCGATCGTGACCTACGCCTGGAACTTCGGCGACGGCAACACCCAGTCGACCACCACGCCCACCACAACCCATACCTACGCCACCAACGGCACCTACACAGCCACGGTGACCGAGACCGACGCCGCCGGAGCGTCGACCAGTCAGGTCTTTACCGGCCAGACCGCCAGCCTGAACGGCTCGAGCGCCGCTGTGGCCTCTTCCACCGTGGTCATCGCCACCACCCCCTGCACGCTCGACAACAGCTGTCAGGCCGACATCTCCACCCCGGCCACGCCCACCTCGCCGGCCCAGACCATCACGGTCACCGTGCCGCCTGACGGCTCGCAATCAGGGACCTTGACCGTCACCTCGGGACCGGCCCAACTGACCTGCCGGACCAGGGGATTCAAAGTGGAGCAGGCGGTCACCTCCTACAGCTCCACCTTCGTCCCTACGACCAATGTGCAGGTCACCGACTTCATCGCCGGGCCGACGTCGAAGAGGGGCATCAAGATCTGCTTCGAAGGTTCGACACCGCCGCCCGCCTACCTCAAGAAGTGCGGCCCGACCCCGGTCCCCCCCTGTGACTCCCTCGTCCTCGAGCCCGGCGGCGTGCAGGTGACCCTGATCGTGCCGGGCAACGATCCGAGGTTCCGGATCGACGGCGTGGCCACCCTCACAGAGAACCCGAAGTCGGTGCCGGCCAAGGGCACCATCGGCAAGACCCTCACCATCAAGGGGACCGACCTCCTGGGCGCCAACCTGGACACCCGCCCCACGGTGGCCTTCACCTCCCTCGGCGGTTCGACCATCGCCGCGGCGATCGCCACCGCCACGGCCACTTCCATCAGCGTCGATGTGCCCAACGGGGCGGAGACCGGGCCGATCAGTATCGCCTGGCCCACCGAGGTCCTGGTCAGTGAGGGATCGATCACCATCAGTCCACCTAAGTGACCGCCATCACACTGACGACCGGCGTGCCCGACGGGTCCGTCTCGGTGACCACCACGGGGACCGGGACAGTGACATCACGGTGACCACCAAGGGTGGCACTTCGGCCAAGGTGGTTGCCGACCGGCTCAGTTACTGAGATTTTCGGGGTCGGGGTCGGGGTCGGGGTTGCCTCTGGCGGGGGCGCGTGGGGCCGAAGCCGCCGATCAGGTCACAGTGGGTGTCTGGGGTGTTTGTCGGGCAGCGTGTCGACCTGCTCCCACAGGTGGGCCTCGAAGTGCGGGCACCCGTCCGGCGACGTTTCGTGCTTGGACGCCACGTGCTCGAGAAAGGCGCGCGCCGTCTCCATGCGCTCGATCTGGATGCCCAACTCGGCGATCCGGCCCTGGACGATCTGTGACCAGTTCCGCGTCGTGGCGTTGCCCTCGAGGATCTCGCCGATCTCCTCCAGGCTCATGAGAGCCGACTGCTGCCAGAACCGGATGATGGCCAGCCGGCGGATCTCGACCGGGCTGTACCACCGCCGACCGGCGTGGCGGGAGGCAGGGGTGACCAGGCCCCGTTCTTCGTAGTAGCGGATGGCCGAGGCCCGCAGCCCCAGTCGCCGGGCCACCTGGTCGATGGCCACCAGATCGCCCGGTTGGTCGACCGACGCCTCGATGCCTGCCGTGGTCGTGGTCACCGCCCCGTCTGCTTCCCCTGGCGCTCGCGTTCAAGTGCACTTGAACCTCCAAGATGATGGCGTGGCCCGACGAATCCTCATCGACTTGGACCCCCTGCGGGAGAGCCGCGATTTCCGTCTTCTCTTCGGCGGCCAGCTCATCGGTATGTTCGGCACTCAACTGACCATGGTGGCCATCCCGTTCCAGGTCTACGACCTGACCCGGTCCTCGTTCCAGGTCGGCGCCGTCAGCCTGGCCCAGCTGGTCCCGCTCATCGTGGGGGCCCTGGTGGGCGGGATGGTCGGCGACGCCGTCGACCGACGGGTGATCCTGCTGGTCACATCGGCGGCCCTGGCTCTCACCAGCGGGGCTCTGGCCGTCAACGCCACGCTGACCCACCCCTCGATGGCGGTCATCTACGCGGTGAGCGCAGTGGCCGCCGGCTTCGGCGGGATCTACTCCACCGCCTGCAGCTCGGTGGTGCCCTCGTTGGTGCGGGCCCGCCAATTGGTCGCCGCTTTCGCCACCATGCAGGTCGTGGACCAAGCGGGCATGGTGGTCGGTCCGGCGCTGTCCGGCGTCCTCATCGGAGCAGTCCAACTCGGATGGGTCTATGCCATCGATGCCGTCACCTTCGTGCTGGCCGGATCGACCGTGGCCCTGATGGCGGCCATGCCACCGGTGGCCGGTGGGCGCGGACCCGGGCTGGGTTCGCTCCGCCAGTTGTTCGGGCTCATCGGCGGGCGTCAGGTCCTGCTGGGTGGCTACCTGATCGACATCAACGCCATGGTGTTCGGGGCACCCCGAGCGTTGTTCCCGGCACTCGCGGTCTCCGTCTTCCACGGGGGACGACGCACGCTCGGCCTGCTCTATGCCGCGCCGGCGGCAGGAGCCTTGGTGGGGGCTGGGACCACCGGCTGGCTGGGACCGGTTACGCCACCAGGGTCGGATCGTCATCGTCGCGGTGTGCGTGTGGGGAGCGGCCATCGCCGCCTTCGGGCTGGTCCATGCACTGGGGATCGCTCTGGCCCTGCTCGGTCTGGCCGGCTGGGCCGACGTCATCTCGGCCGTGTTGCGCACCACCATCCTCCAGTCCTCGGTGCCCGAAGCCCTTCGCACCCGCATCGCCTCTGTGCAGATGGCCGTGGTCGAGGGAGGGCCCCAACTGGGCGCCTTCGAATCGGGAGCGGTGGCCACGGCCAGGTCGACGACGTTCTCTATCGTGTCGGGCGGGGTGGCCTGCATGGCCGGTGCTCTCCTGCTGGCCAGGTTGCTGCCGGAATTCCGACGCTTCGAACGAGGGGCGATGCCCGACAAGGCCGGCGACCGGCTCTAGCCGGTTACTGGCAGGCTTGACAGCGTCCGAACACGGCGAAGTGGTGGGGATTGATCTCGAACCCGAACTGGGCTCTGGCGTTCTTGGAGAGACTTTGAAACAGCGCATCTGGTGCTTCAAAGGTCTTCCCGCACACTTCGCAGACGAAGTGCGAGTGGGCACCTTCGGCTAGGTGGTAGGTGGCCGGTCCATGCCCGAGGTGGGAGTGGACGATGACCCCCAGTTTCTCGAGCTCCTCCACGTTGCGGTAGATGGTTGAGACGTGCACATCAGGAGCTTTGGCTTGAACCTTGGTGGCCAACTCCTCCACGGTGCTGTGTCCGCGAGATTCAAAAATGGCCTCCAGCAGGAATCGCCGAGAAGAGGTGATCCGGCCACCGTGCTCTCGAACCAGGGCCAGGACGCCCTCGAAAGTTGTGGTGTCCCCCGGCGATTTCTCCACGGCGGGCGCGGTCCTGTTCACGACACGATTCTATCGGTCGACCGGAGCCACGGAGTGGGGCACCCTTGTCGTTGGCCCGGCCGGAGGGATGATCGGGGACACGCGACGGAACCCGGTCCTTTGCAGTTCCCCTGGTGGGAGGGCCAGTGGGCGGGTCGCTGCGATGCGGGCGGGTACGCAAACCAGAGGCAGATGGTTTGCGTAAGCTATTGCAATCAGTTCGCATCTCCTCTATTGTGCGGTCACATCACCGTCAGCCGGAGGGGCGAGCAGGTTGAGCCAGTGAAAGTCATCAGCCCGGTTCACGCCGAGCAGTCAGGTCCCCTTCAGAAGCTCAAGCAGTTTCGGGCGTCCATGACTCGTCGCCAGTGGTTGCAGACGAAGTTGATGTTCGCGTCCATCCTTTTGCTCCACGTCATCGGCTTTGGCGTATTCATCGTCTTTGTGGTTCCCAATCACTACAAGGGACTGGGGATCGGTGTCTCCGTGCTGGCCTACACGTTGGGGCTCCGGCACGCCTTCGACGCCGACCACATTTCAGCGATCGACAACACCACCCGGAAGCTGATGAACGAGGGCAAGAAGCCGGTCAGTGTGGGCTACTTCTTCTCGTTGGGCCACTCCACCATCGTGATCGCCATCGGGGCTGGCATCGTGATCGCCGAAAAATCGGTGTACGCGGCGGTGTCCCACCACAGTTCGGGTCTCGAGCAGTTCGGCGGGATCTTCGGCACCCTCGTCTCCGCCACTTTCCTGTACCTCATCGCCTTTCTCAATATCGTCATTCTGGCTGGGATCTTCGCCGTGTTCCGGAGGATGCGACAGGGCGACTTCAACGAGGAGGAACTCGAGAAGCAGTTGGAGAACCGCGGTCTGATGTTCCGGATCTTCGGCAAGTGGATGAAATCGATCACCAAGGAGTGGCAGATGTACCCGGTGGGTGTCGTCTTCGGCCTGGGTTTCGACACCGCCACCGAAGTGGCCCTGCTGGCTACCACCGCCCTGCTGGCCACCCAGTCGCTGCCCTGGTACTCGATCATGTGCCTTCCCGTCCTGTTTATGGCGGGGATGTCCTTGATGGACACGCTGGATGGCGTCTTCATGAACGTGGCTTACGGATGGGCATTCTTCAACCCGGTACGTAAGGTCTATTACAACCTGGCCATCACCGGGTTGTCCGTGTTCATCTGCTTTTTCATCGGCACCATCGAGGTGCTCGGACTCCTTCCGACGGAATTGCACCTGACCGGCGCCTTCTGGAGCTTTATGGCCAACTTCAACATCAATACAGCGGGCTTCGTCATCGTCGGCCTGTTCGTCGCCACCTGGTCCGGAGCGCTGTTGATCTGGAAGTACGGACATGTCGAAGAGAAATGGACGGCCAAATTGACCCACCAGACGTCAGCCGATCATTTCGAGGGGGACCTCGTCGCCCAATTCGAGTCCGAGGCCGAGCCCGAGGCCGTGACCGTGGCCGTGGGTCAGGCGGTCTAGCCCGGCAGTCGCCCGGGGAATGCCGTACGGAGACCGATGAACGAAAAGCATCTGGAGTTGTGCTCGTCGGCCGAGTGGGCCGAGGCCGTGCAGCAATGGATCATCCCTTGGGTGATCGACGGGATCGAGCTGGGCGACGATGTGCTGGAACTGGGACCGGGGCCGGGTCGGACGACTGAGGTTCTGGTCGATCTGGTCGCACGGCTCACCGCCGTGGAAGTGGACGCCGGGCTGGCCAGCGCGCTGTCGGCCCGAATCAGTCGCTGTGTGGTCGTCCACGGCGACGCCACCGACCTCGAATTCCCGGACGACAGGTTCAGCTCCGCACTTTCCTTCACCATGCTCCACCACGTTCCTTCCCCTGCCGCTCAGGACGAGCTGTTCGCCGAGGTGGCCCGGGTCCTGCGGCCCGGTGGGATCTTCGCCGGAACCGACAGCCTGGACAACGAAGGGTTTCGAGAGCTCCATGTCGGCGATGTATGCGTCCCGGTCGCACCGGAAACGTTGGCCGACCGTCTCGCAGGCGCCGGTTTCGACCAGATCACCGTGGACACCAACGACTACGGGGTGCGCTTCCGCGCCTCCCGACCCGCACTCGGGTAGGCCGGGTGGTGGATCAGGCCAGACCGCGGAGGCGGACGGCCTCCGCCACTCGGGCGATCCCGACCATGTAGGCGGCAGTGCGTAGGTCGACCTTGCACTCCACGGAACGCTCCCACACGGACCGGAAGGCCCGGCCGAGGAAGCTCAGGAGTTCCTCGTTGAACCGCTCCTCCGACCACCGGAAGGCCGTCAGGTTGGCCGTCCACTCGAAGTAGCTGCCGGTCACCCCTCCCGCATTGGCCAAGATGTCGGGAACCACGGTCACCCCGCTGTCCCGGAGGATGGCGTCGGCCTCCGCGGTGACCGGATGGTTGGCCGCCTCCACCACCAACGGTGACCGCACCTTCGCCGCATTTTTGCCGTCGATGGCGTTTTCCAGTGCAGCAGGGATCAGGACATCGCAGTCGAGAGCAAGAAGCTCGTCGTTGGTCATCGAGTCCCCGATCGAGACCCCCTTCAGTACAACGCCGGGCTCCATGGCGGCCAGAAGGGAAGGAACATCGAAGCCTTCCGGAACCGAGCGCCCACCCGAGACGTCGGAGACAGCAATGACCATCGCCCCTTGCTCGGCCGCGAATTGGGCCACATGGCGCCCCACGTTGCCGAACCCCTGCACGGCCACTCGTCGACCGGCCAGCTGTCGGCCCTGGGCGGCCAAGGTAGACGCGGTGATGGCGACGACACCCCGACCGGTGGCTTCCACCCGGCCGGGCACGCCTCCCAGATCCAGGGGCTTGCCTGTGACCACCGCCGGGGACCAGCCGGCTTGGGACGAATAGGCGTCCATGACCCACCCCATCACCTGGGCGTCCGTGTTGACGTCGGGCGCCAGGATGTCGGCGTTGGGACCGATGACACTCGAGATGGCGTGGGTGAAGCTCCTGGTCGCTGCTTCCAGCTCGCGCAGCGACAAGGAGGCCGGGTCGAGCGTCATCCCCCCTTTGGCTCCACCGAAGGGAAGGTCGAGCAAGGCCGATTTCCAGGTCATCAACGAAGCCAGCGCCCGCACCTCGTCCAGATCGGTCTCTGGATGGAAGCGCAGGCCGCCCTTGAAGGGTCCGCGCGCCCCGTTGTGCTGGACCCGGTATCCACGAAACGTGAGCACCGAGCCGTTGTCGGCGTGGATGGGAACCTGGACGTCGATCTGGCGATACGGCTCGGCCAGCAGAGCACGGATGTACCCCTCCATGTTGAGGATTTCGGCAGCTCGGTCGACGTACTGATTGACCGATTCCGACAACGAGGACGCCATTCGGTGGAGGTTAGCCAGGAGGTGCCGGCTCACGGTCTCGTTCACTCGCAGGGTTCCCCGCTCAGCTATTGACAATAGCTAATCAGCTATTTAGAGTAGCCACATGATCACGAGCCCTCAGACCCCCCTCCACCCTGTCCAGTTCCTGACCCTTCCCGAGGGACGGATCAGCTATGACGTTGCCGGCGCCGGCCCGTTGGTGGTGCTCGTCCCCGGGATGGGGGACCTGCGCTCCACCTACCGCTATCTCGCCCCCGTTCTCCGCAACGCCGGCTACCGGGTGGCCAGCACCGATCTGCGGGGCCACGGCGAGAGCGACACCACCTTCGGCTCCTACGGCGATGTAGACACCGCCGGCGATCTGATCGCTCTGATCAAAGAGCTGGGCGGGCCGGCCGTCGTTGTGGGCAACTCCATGGGCGCAGGGGCGGCTGTGTTGGTCGCCGCCGAGCACCCCGAGCTCGTCTCGGGATTGGTGCTGGTCGGCCCCTGGGTCCGCAACGGTGCCAACGGCATCGTCGAGCGTGCGCTCTTCCGACTGGCCATGGCCCGACCCTGGGTTACCGCAGTATGGAAGGCGTACCTTCCGAAGCTCTACGCCGGCCGGCGGCCCGAGGACTTCGAGGAGTACCGCAACCGGCTGGTCACCAACCTGCACCGGCCCGGTTACGCCCGGGCCTTCTCCCTCACCACGAGGACCGATCACACCCCCGCCGAGGCGCGCCTCGGCGACGTGACGGCACCAACCGTGGTCATCATGGGTGAACTCGACCCCGACTTCCCCGATTCCACCGCAGAGGCCCAGTGGATCGCTGAAACCCTGCACGGGGCGGCGGTCATGGTGCCCGAGGCCGGCCACTACCCGCAGTCCCAGCAGCCCGAAGCCACCGCCGATGCCGTCGTCCGGTTCCTGTCCGCAGTGGTTCCCCGTGCCTAGGGCGGGGCTCACCGAGGACCGGGTGGTGGAGGAGGCGGAGCGGTTGGCCGACGACGTCGGACTGGGACAACTCACCCTGGCCGCTCTGGCCCAACGGCTCGGGGTTCGTCAACCCTCGCTGTACAAGCACATCGAGAGCATGGCCGGCCTCCAGCGCAGCATCTCCATCCGGGCCAAGGTCGAACTCGGGAAGGTCCTGGCCCGGGCGGCGGTCGGACGGTCCGGAGGAGACGCCATCCACTCGATGTCCCGGGCCTACCGCACCTGGGCGCTCCTCCACCCGGGCCGCTACGAGGCGGCCCAGTTCGCTCCCACCCGAGGGGATGTGGAGGACGAAGCTGCATCGGCGGCCGTGGTGCAGATCTGCGCCGACGTCCTGGCCGCCTACGAACTCGAGGGCGATGACGCCATCGACGCCATCCGGGCATTCCGATCGGCTTTACACGGATTCGTCGCCCTCGAGTCGAGCGGAGGCTTCGGCCTCAGCGTGGACATCGACCGTAGCTTCGAGCGTCTGGTGAGCGGTGTGGTCGTGGCTTTCGCCAGTTGGTCCCATGGGGGCGCCGGGTCATCGCTCTCCGATCACCGAGATGGGTCATGACCGTCGCCACGCTTCTTGGTTGCCGGTTCACTGCGGTTCACGCCGCATGAACCAAAAGTGTGACGTGAGCATCGGCACCTCCTCCGCCACTTCGAAGCCGAGGCCTATGTAGAACCGGACGTTCTCCGGCTTGTCGGTCTCCAGCCACGCCAGCCGGTGGTGCTGGTCGAACTCGTTACAGAGAAGCCTCATGGCGGCTCGTCCCACGCCCATGCCTTGGAATCCGGGTTCGACGCCGACGGGCCCGACATGCCAATGGGGCTCGGCGAGATCGTGGGCGGCCATGACCGATCCGCTGTACAGGAATCGAGCGGCATCGGTGGCGTCAGGAGAAGGTGTGTCCAGTGTCCGGAAATTCTCGGGAAGCATGGAGTCGATACACAGTCCCGGTTGGACGGCGCTAGCCACGCCGAGCACACAGTCACCACGCCTAACCCCTGCCACCCTTGCATGGCCGAGCATTTCGGCGAAGGTGCTGTAGAGCATCTCCAGTCGAACGAAAGGATCGTCGGAGACAGCGAGAGAATTTGGGCTGTCCCGCATCGACCGCGCCGTGACCCCCGCCGCCTGCGCAGTCTCCTCAGCGCCACCCAGCCACAAAACCTCGTAGTCGTCCACCAACCGGTTCTACCAGATCGACCCCGGTTGCCCCGCAGCCCTTCTCGTGGGGCTGCTTCGATCGGTATGGGGTGCTGATGTCGGAAACCCGCTTGCTCCGGGCGAAGAACTCGGTCAGCCTTCAGCCATGGACATTGACGCCGCTCGGTCTCGTTTTCGCTCCCTCCACGAGCACGGAACGTTCCTGATGCCCAATCCGTTTGATTTAGGGTCCTGTCGTCTGTTGGACACTCTCGGCTTTCCTGCACTGGCCACGACGAGCGGCGGGTTCGCTGCCTCGAGAGGTCGGTTGGACATGACCAGTGACCGTGAGGAATTGATCGAGCACGTCGCATCGCTGGGCGCTGTGACCGAGCTGCCCATCAATGTTGACGCCGAACAGTGCTTCCCCGGCAGCGACGGCGGGGTGGCCGCCACGGTTCGGCTCCTGGCCAGGGCGGGAGCGTCCGGGTGCTCGATAGAGGATTGGAATCCGCTCGGGGGCACGATCGAGGACGCCGAGATCGCTACCGAACGTGTCTCAATAGCGGCGGCCGCAGCTAACGAAGAGGGTCTCCTGTTGACGGCACGGGCAGAGAACCATCTCCGGGGGCGCGACGATTTCGACGACACGATTGCCCGGCTCAGGGCATTTCGCGGCGCGGGGGCCCACGTCGTCTATGCACCTGGATTGACTGATCTCTCCGACATAGCCCGGATCGTCGATGAAGTCGGGGGAGCAGTCAATGTGCTCCTGGTGCCGGGAGGTCCATCACGAGATGAGCTGGCTGAGGTCGGTGTCCGACGGATTTCGGTGGGGAGCACGCTGGCTCGGGTGGCCTACGGAGCGCTCTACGAAGCAGCACAGCACCTGCTCGAAACGGGAACGCTGGCCAAGGAGGGTGCTTATCTGGGCCGTGAGGTGGCGCAGAGGGCATTCACGGCAGTCCGCTAATCGATCGCACGGTCACGGTCGTCCCCTGTCTTGCGAGATATCTGTCTCCGATCCTGAGATACCAGTGGAGCTAGCGGTGGGCGCGAACCCACGGCTCGACGACGACAAGAGGACTCTCGCAATTGGCGCGCCTCGGCATTCCCAGTGCGGCCCCACTTATTACGTCCACCATCGGACCCGCCATCGGACCCGCCCTTGGTTTGCACACGGCCGGCTGTAGCGTGAGATCGGTCGTTGGCCGAGAGGGACACCGTGTCGGCCGTGCTCTTGCGGAGCCGTGGACGCCACCGGAGAGGAGGAACGATGACTCGTCGAGCGCCATGGCTGACCGCCACGGTGGCGGCGCTGTGCACGTCGGCAGTGGTGCTCTGCTCGTGCGGCGGAGCGGCGAGTTCACCGAGTGCGAACGCTTCGAGGACCACTACACCCACAACCATCACGCCGTCGACCACCGCACCGGCCACCGCCCACCCTTCGGCCTCCGGTCCTTACTGGCTGATCGAGGACTTCACCCTGGCGTTGCTGGAGAGGAACGGCCTGCCCGCATCAACGATCACCGCGCTCTTCAATTCACCACGGACGCTCCTGATCGTCCGACCCCACGGAGGCGCTCCCGACTCACTGGTCCCCTTAGCCACCAAAGTCCAGTCCTTCGCCAGCTTCGCCACCATGCAGGCGGCCATCCTGGATGCGACGATCGAGCCCGGGGTCAAGTACGTCCTCTACGACAACGAGGACTGGGCGGCCACGCCGGCCGATGAAAAGGCGGCACCGTTCACCTTCGCCGCCCGAGCGCTCGCTCTGGCTCACGCCCACGGTCTGCAGATGATCTTCACACCGGCCGCCAACCTGTCCCCGATCCTGAATCGGACCTACACGGCCTCGAACCAGTTGGGCTCGGGCCAGGGAAAGTTCTCCGGCTACCTGGATCTCAACATGGCCGGCCAGGGCGCGGCAGCCTCGGACATCGTCGAGATCCAGGGCCAGCAGGCGGAGGACGAACCGGGGTTCACCGCGTTCGTCAGTCGAGCGGCCGCCCAGGCCAGGGCGGCAGCGCCCACTCATCTGGTCCTGCTCGGCATCACGACGGCGATCCCCGGCAGCGGTCCGGTCGGTGCGGCAACGCTGACGGGCGTGGTGGCGGCAACGAGGTCCCTGGTCGACGGCTACTGGCTGAACATCCCGGGGCAGTCGCCCCAGTGCCCCAACTGCGGACAGGTCGACGCCGGTCCTGCCGTCTCGTTCCTCGAGTCGTACGCGGCAACCTCGGGGGCCTAGGTCGCGGATGACGCGAGACGGTTCTCGGGTGTCGCCCGAGTCCCACGTCGACGGAATCGGATGCAGAACGATGTCCGGTTGACCACTCAGAGTAGTTAGTTGACTCCTCTTCGTGAAAACTCTGATAGATTTTGGCTTCGAGCGGGAGGCACTCCAGGTGCCCATGCAGACACTCAGTCGGACGGAAAGGCGAGGGGCGCGCCGGTGGGCCAGGGAGCAGACACGCAACGACGTCCCACCACGGTGGGCCCGGTTGGGACAGAACCCACAGCTGTGCCACTCCGATGTTGCCATTCCGCCGATGGCGGTAGCCGGACCAATGGAGCGGGCGCGGCTCCGGGGTCTGGTTCGTGAGGGCAACCCCTGGCTGCAGTCGACCTCGGCGGTCGGAGGCTGTGGTGGTCGCCGTTCTCGCCGCCTTGGTGGGCCTGGTGACCACGGCGCCGCCGACCTACGGGGTGGCGGCGACCACCACTCCGAACGCGCCCGTCACCGGAACCTCCACCGGTCCCAAGGTTCGCTCCTCGGCGGCGTCGAGCCCTCCCGTCGTGCCGGCGGCCGGCACGGCCTACCTCGGGGCCTTTGTCGACCCGTCCGGACAGGCGCTCAGTGGGGCCGCCCCGTTGGGAGGGACGGGCGGTGTCGCTGCCGAACTGACCGCGCTGCCGAGAGTCGAACACGGCCTGGGTCGTCCGCTGTCGATCGTCGAGGTGGACCAGAGTTGGAGCGTTCCGGTGGGCATCGCCCAGCTCAGGCGGGTGGCGGGCACCGGCGCCATCCCCATGATCACCTGGGAGTGCGGCGATACCGATGCCAATGTCGCCGCCGGGGCAGACGACGCCCTCATCACCAGGTTCGCTCATGAGCTGAGTTCCCTCGGTGCCCCGGTGATGGTTCGCTGGTTCCCCGATGCCAACGGGTCGAGTCCGGCCACGCAGGCGTGCTTGGGTGCGGGCGGAGCCGCCGGCTACGTCGCCGCCTTCCAGCACGTCAGCCAACTCCTCGGCAGCGCTACCAACGCGGCGACCGTCTGGTCCGTCGATACCTCGCAAGGTTCGAAATCGGACTGGGCGGGCCTCTATCCCGGGGCGAGCAGCACCGACTGGATCGCAGCTGACGACGAGAGCCCCACCGCCGCCCCAGGAGACCCAGGAGGGGTGAGCGCGGCGTTCGGTTCCTGGTACTCGACCTTCTCGACCTACGGGAGACCTCTGCTCATCTCGAACACCGGGACGACGCCCGGGTCCCAAAGTCAGTTCTTGGCCGCGCTCTCCTCACACCTGCCCACCAAGTACCGGCTGATCAAGGGCGTGGTCTACGTCGACGCCCCCCAAGTGGCGGCGCAGACCCAGCTGGCTCTCGATTCGGACGGGCTGGCCGCCTTCTCGGCGCTGTCGCGCACGCCCTACTTCCAGCCTTCCCGGTCCCCGTCCTCGACGACCATCAGCACCACCGTTGCCCAGGTCACCAGCGGACAGCAGGTGTCCATCGCGGGTTCGGTGAAGGCTCCCGACCTCGGCGGGGCCATCACCTATCTCGTCGACGGGTCCACACTCACCGGCTGCGTCAACCTTCCGGTGACGGCAGCCACGGGCTGTGACACGTCGACACTTCCCGTGGGCACCGACAGCATCGTCGCCGCCTACAGCGGTGACGCCGCCTCCCAGCCCTCGACCTCCGCCCCCCTGTCGGTGATCGTGGAGCCGACTGCAACGCCGACGCCGACGCCGACGCCGACACCGACACCGACACCGACACCGACACCGACGCCGACCTGTACCGCGTCGTCCCCTGCAACCTCCTCGGGACCGGGCCTTCAGCCGGTTGTTCCCGGTCCCTGCCAGGCCTATCTCGGTGTCTCCGTCGATCCGACCACGTCCTCGCTCTCCGAACCCGGCGCTCTCGCCGCCCTGGATCAGGGACTGGCTCGTCCGGCGTCCATCGTCCAACTCGATCAGGCGTGGAACGCGCCGATCAACGCCACCCAGCTCGAGCAGGCGTACGCCACCGGCGCCATCCCCATGATCGACTGGTCCTGCGGAGACCTGGACTCCCACGTGGTCGACGGCAAAGATAACGCCGCCATCACCGCCGCCGCCCGGGCAATGGCCGCCATCCACATCCCGCTGCTTCTCCAATGGTTCCCGGACCCGGGTTCGTACCCCGGCCCTTCGAGCAAGTGCATCGGTAAGGCCGGCGCCGTCGGCTACGTGCAGGCCTATCGCGGCATCGTCCGCCGGTTCAGACTGGCAGGCGCCGACAATGTGGCCTTCGTGTGGTCGGTCGACACCAACGACAGCCCGGCCGGAACGTGGAAGGGCTACTACCCGGGTAGCTCTTTCGTCGACTGGATCGCAGCCGACGGGTACGACAGGTCGCCCACCCCACCAACCGTGGGACTGGTCGAGAACCGGTTCCGGGCCTGGTACGCGGCCTTCTCCTCCTCCGGTAAGCCGCTCATGATCTCGGACACCGGTGCGATGACCGGTCAGGAGCCCTCGGTGCAACCCACCTACCTGAACCTGCTCGGGTCGGTGCTGCCGACGGCCTTCCCCCTCATCAAGGCCGTCGTCTACCGGGACGGGCCGGCGGCGGGACCGCAGGGAGCCCCCTACGACTACACGCTGGACCAGGCGGGACAGTCGGCCTTCGATTCGCTGTCCGCCGGCCCCTACTTCCAGCCTGTCCGATTCGCCACGACCACGTCGGTCTCGGCCTCGGACGCCTCACCCCCACTGGGCAAGGTCGTCACCATCACCGCCGCCGTGGCCGGTTCGGATCGGGGCGGGAGCGTGTCGTTCGTGGACAACGGCTCCCCGATCTCGGGGTGCGGGCACGTGCAGGTAATCAACGCCAGCAGTTGCGAGACCTCCTCGCTCCCCGAGGGCGCCAATGACATCACGGCCGACTACCTCGGCGACGCGGCCTACTCTCCGTCGGAATCGGCGTCGGTCGCCGTCACCGTGTTGTCGACGCCGAACGAACAGGGACGTCCTTACATTCCCCCGGAAGGGACGGCCTATCTCGGGGCGTGGGTGCGGCCTCTGCCGGTGACCAAGCTGACGCCGGTCAACCAGGAGTTGAGCGCGCTGCCGTCGTTCAACAGCGGATTGGGTCGCTCGTTGTCGGTCGTCCACGTCTACCAGAACTGGACGCCTACGACGCCGACGGCGACATTGGAGGGCGTGCTGGCCAACGGGGCCACGCCGATGATCGACTGGCGATGCGGTCCGAGCGACGCCACCATCCTCTCCGGCCGGGATGACGCCCTCATCACCAGTTTCGCCAGGGAGCTGGCCCAGCTGAAGGCCCCCGTCTTCCTGCGGTGGTTCTACGAATTCAACTTCCCGAACTCCCCGGACTACAAGGCGTGCATCGGCAAGCTCGGACCGGCGGGCTACGCCGCCGCCTTCCGGCATATCCACGCCCTCTTCACGGCGGCCGGGGCCAGCAACGTGTCGTTCGTGTGGTGCATCGCATCGGGAGGTCAGGACCGGGATTGGATCAAGTACTACCCGGGGCCGGCCTACGTCGACTGGATCGCTGTCGACGGGTACCTCCGGAACTCGACGGCCTACAAGGCCGGCCAGTTCGCCCAGTTGTTCGGCTCTTGGTACTCCACCTTCGACTCGTTCGGGAAGCCGATGATGATCGCCGAGACGGCGGCCCTGGCGGGAGCACAGGGACCGTACCTGTCCGACGTCCAGCAGTCGCTCGACAACGGCTACCCGATGATCCGTGGGGTGCTCTACTTCGACGCGCCCGGCAAGGGGGGCACCTATCACTACCCCCTGGACAGCTCGGGCTACTCGGCGTTCCGGTCCCTGGCCAACGACAGACACTTCCAGCCCCCCCAGGAGAGCTCGACCACTTCGGTGACAGTGTCCACGTCGTCGGCTGCACCGGCAGAGGCCGTGCGCATCAGTGCAGATGTCGTCACCGATTACGGCGGATCGGTGAGCCTCTTCAGCAACGGGTCCCCCGTCACCGGCTGCCAGCAGATGCCTGTGGCCACCGACCCGGGTTGCACGACGATCAGCCTCCCCGTCGGCAGGGACGTGCTCACGGCCGTCTACAGCGGTGACGCCGAATTTGGAAAGTCGGTCAGCGCCCCGGCCCGGGTCCAGTTGGCGCCGTTGTTCGGCGCCGGACCCTGGGGCCCGACGCTACCGACGATGTCCGGCGTGCCGCTGCTCGGCCTGCTCAGCCTCCCGCTCACGCCGGCTTCCGATTCCGCTTCCCGGGCGACGGCCAGCGCCATCGACGGGACACGGAACGGGCTCGACCTCTGGGGTCTCATCTTCGGGCGGGAGGGGTACGGCTGGGCCGGAATTCTGGCCGGGGTGGTGCTCATCGTTCTCGGCGGTTCCTACATGCTCGTGACCTGGGTCAAGGACCAAAAGTTGAAACGGAGGTTGTCGAGACCATGAGACGGTGTCACACGGGGCCGATGGTGCCCTTTGTCGGGTCCCACGGCTCAGGGGAGGCCCGATGAAGACGGCCCGGGCCCCCCGCAAGACCGAGAAGGTGAGGGGGATGAACGCCTCACTGAGCATGCCCACCGACTTGTCGTCCGGGGGGGTCGGCTCCCTGGGGTCTGACGGGGCCGGGTCCCTGGCGTCCGACGGGGCCGGCTCGTCCGCCGAGGATGACCAGACGTCCCCTGGTCCGAAGGCCGGGGCGCACTCGCGTGTTCCCGTCATCGACGGTCCGGCCCTGTCCGAGCGCGATCCGGGACGTCTCCACATCAGCCGTCGTCAGCTGGCACTCGCCGTGGTCATCGCCGCCGTGGCCGTGGTGGCCGGGATCTACACGGCGGACGCCGCCACCGTCGGCGACCAGTCCTTTCCCGCCGTGGTGAGCACCTCCAAGGTGTACGACCTGAACTTCGCCAACACGGGGACGGTCGTGGCCATCAACGTCAAGCCCGGGCAGCAGGTGACGGCAGGAGAGGTCCTCGCCACCCAGAACGTGGGCACCCTCGACGCCCAGCTGCACGCTGACCAACAGGTCGTAGCGGCCGACCAGGCGGCAGTCCAGCAGGCCAGTGCCCCTCAGCTCACCAACGCCCAGAACGAGCAGAACGGCCTGCAGGTGCAACAGCAGCAGACCGCTCTGACCAACGCCCAGGCCGCACTCACCGCCACCACCCAGACGGGAGCGGCCAACGTCGCCGCAGCCCAGGGTGCAGTCTCCTCCTCGGAGGCGGTGGCCAAGGGCAATTACACGCTCTACACGCAGGCGTGCCCCAGTGGGCCGGTGCCCCCTGACCCCAGTCTCACCGGTCCGGCGTTGCTGTCGGCCCAGGACCTCTTCACCCACTGCCAGCAGCTCGAGAGCACCTCCGACGCCGACCAGGCCGCCGTGGCCAAGGCGCAGGCCCAGGTGCCCGTCACCCAGGCACAGGCCATGCAGGCCGACAACACCGCCCAAGCCGCGGTCAACGCAGCCCAGGCGGCACTCAACCTGGCCCAGTACCAGGGGACACTCCAGCGGTCGCCGGCCAACGCCGAGTCCCAGGCCCAGGCCAGGGCCGCATTGAATCAGGCCACCGCCCAGATGGACCAGGTCCAAGAGCAGGAGCAGCAAGCCACCATCGTGGCTCCTGCTGCCGGCGTGGTGGCCCAGGTGAACGGCTCCAGCGGTGAGAACCTCGGCCCGGCCGGCGTCCCCGCATACAAGGCCCCCGCCTCGATCCAGTCCAGCCAGCCGTCGGGCTTCTCCCTGTTCCCCTCCCAGCCCCAGCCGTCGGCGTCCTCGTCCCCCAGTGGCGACGAGCCCCTGGTCGAGATCGTCGGCGGCATCCAACAGGTCACCGCTCAGGTCCCCGAATCGAGTATCGGGAAGTTCCGGGTGGGACAAGGTGTGTCGGTCAATTTCTCGGTACTGGACGTCACCCAGGCGGGAGTCGTCACCGCTGTCGTGCTCAGTCCGACGGGTAACAGCGCCGCCGTCACCTACGAGGTGATCGTCAAGCTCGATCGCACCCTGCCCGGCCTGCTCCCGGGGATGACCGCCACCGTCCGGTCGTAGGAGAAGCGGTGCTGGCGGTCGTCACCACCGTGGACATGCGGGGCCTCGGCCTGCTGCTGCTCGACGCCGCCATTCTGGCGGTGGTCGTCCTCAAGCCGATGTCCAGGAACTACGACGACTCGGACCAGGGGTCCGGATCGCTGGTGTTGATGGTGCCCCCCCTCCGTCCGAGCTATGCCCGCTGTGGCTCGTTCCTGGCCGTCAGCTTCCTCGTGTCCCTCGTCCTGGTCGGGTTCCGTGCCCCCACCATCGTGGATGCCTACTACAGCCTGGTCGAGCAGTTGTTCTTGTCGGTGATCCCCCAGCCGGCCCTGGTGGACGCCTATGTGCACATGCTGCCACCGGTGTTCCAGGTGAGCGTCATCGCCTCGGGGGTGGCGCTCACCGTCTGCTTCCGGGCCTCCCTGGCCCGTCGGTTCATGATCCTCGTGAACATCCTAATCCTCCTGGTCGTCTCGGCCGTCGCCGACGTGTTCTTCGGCATCTTCGTGCTAACGACGGGATTTCCGTTGGCCCCCACGCCGGTCCTGGCCCTCCTCATCCAGTACTGCATCGCCGGACTGGTCGTGTTCCGATTGGCATTCACTTCGTTCCAGTTCCCAAAGAAGACCCCCTTCCCCCTGCGGCGTGGCCACGACTGGAACGCCGACATCATCCTCGGCGTGTCCATCCTGGCGGCGGTGGCGGTGGTCTCCTGCCTGGCCGTCTACCTGATCCGGCACTTCGGACACAACGCCATCATCATGGTGGCCATCGTGATCAGCTGCGGGCCGTACGTCCTGCGGCTCATCGTCCTCTTCTTGGGGATGGTGAGGCTGGTCCACCACCGACCTGTGGCCCTGAGCGACCAGCGGCCCCCTCTCGAGGTGATCTCCCCAGCCTTTAACGAGCAGATCAACATCGTCGACCTCCTGGAGTCGATCGACGAGGCGGCCGAGTTCTACGGTGGGCCGGTCCGGGCCATTATCTGTGACGACGGGTCCACCGACGACACGGTCGCCCTGGCCGAAGCGGCGATCACCCGGCTGCGTTTCGCCACCGGGGAGATCGTCCACGGTGGCCACCACGGGAAGTCGGCCGCACTCAACAGGGCGCTCTCACGGGGCACCGCCGACTACGTCTTCCGGGTGGACGCCGACTGCATCGTGGACCGCAAGGCCTTCGCCTACGCCATCTCCTACTTCCTCTCCGATCCCCAGATCGGCATGGTCGGCGCCTTCACCCTGCCGAGGGAGCCCTACACCACCTGGATCGATCGGGCCCGCCTCTTCGAGCTGGTGGTCAACTACGGCCTCGTCCGCCCGGCCACGGACGTCGTCGACGGTGTCGTGTGCGTTCCGGGCACGTTCACCGGGTTCCGCCGCGCTCCGGCCGAGGAGATCGGGGGGTTCGTCGACGGCATGTACGGCGAGGATCAGGACTTCACCGCCGCCATCACGCGCCTCGGCTACCGGGTGCAGCTCGACACGAGGATCCGGTCCTTCGAGGACGTCCCCAACACGCAGCGGCAGCTCCGGGCCCAGCGCACCCGTTGGAACCGGGGGAGCACCATGTCGTTCACCAGGTACGTGCCCGTGGTGACCGGTCTCTCGGGCCCGCGCTTTTGGTTCTTCGGATCGCGGTCAACAGGTCAGCGGCTGCTCACGCCGCTGCGCCTGGCCATCATGATGTACATCATCGCCGAGTCGCTGATCCAACCCAGCGGGAAGATCAACCTCGCCCATCTGGCCATCATCCTGTCCTTGCGGGTGCTGCCACAGATGGTCTTCGTGGTGGCGTGCTGCATCTACTACGGCAAGGTCCGTGACCTGATCTGGCTGCCGGTGGAACTCCCGTTCGCCATGCTGAAGCACTACTACTCGCTCGAGAGCCTTCTGAGCTTCAACGCCCGTCCCGTCATCACCGCCAGCCTGGCCGAGGAGATCCGTCCGGTGGCCAGGCCTCCGCTGATCGAGCCGGAGGTCGAGCGGGTCGGAGCTGGCTGAGCGGTCGTTCGCCGGTTGCCTCGCATTGCGTCTCGCCCTACGTGGCTGCTCGGCCGGACGGCCGGTGACATACGCTTTGCAAATCGAAATGGGGCTCGAGTTGGTGACCCGATCGCTGTGCCGACAGCGACCCTGCAGGCCGTGTCAACAGACGACCCTGCAGGCCGTGTCAATAGACAGAGACCTCTATCTGGTCGAAACTATTGCCCGTGGCCACGGCAGTTGGGAGCAGGCTCGACGAGCGAGTGATCAGGGCGGCCGAAGCCGCACTGGCTGACCACCACTACGTGACCGCCATCGACGTACTGGTCGGAATGGGATGGCTGACAACACCGCAGGTCGATCGGTGGCGCCAGGGCCGGGTCGATTATCTCGAACGCCAGATCACGGCCAGTCTCTCGAAGATCTCGACCGCTATGGCCACCTTCCGCCGCTGGGCGCGCAGTGAGGGGCTGAAGCCCAACGAGACCGCTTATCTTGCGCGCTCCAGGGATCATCGGACGTTGCGGTTCTCGAAGAGTGGGGATCCACGAATCGAAGCTGCCTATCGAACTTCTTGGGTCTCCCCGGAACTTTCCGAGGCTAGGAAGGCAAGGCTGGCGGAGAAACAGGGCCGGGCTCCCGATCTTGTAGTCATCTCGCCACTCAAGGAGTGGGTCTGCGAGGAGTGCGGCAACAGTGGCGACCTGCTCTTCATGGAAGGTGACGGACCGCTCTGTCTCAAGTGTTCGGACCTCGACCACCTGGTGTTCTTGCCCGCCGGTGATGCCGCGCTCACCCGGCGAGCAAAGAAAGCGAGTGGACTCGCCGCGGTCGTGGTGCGATTCAGTACATCGAGGGGTCACTACGAACGCCAGGGGATCCTCGTCGAAGAGGAAGCGCTCGCCCAAGCCGAGGTTGCCTGCCTGGCCGACGAGGAGGCGCGGGAGAGGCGCCGCCTGCGCTCAGCCGAGCGCCGATCGGTTGAGAACGAGGCCTTCCACGACTCTCTCAGTCATGAGGTCATTCGGCTCTTCCCCGGCTGTCCGGAGGAGAGGGCCAAGGCCATCGCCGCTCATGCCGGATCCCGGGGGAGTGGACGCGTGGGCCGGAGTGCTGCCGGCAGGGCCCTGGACCCGGATGCCGTGACACTTGCCGTGGTGGCTTCCGTGCGTCACAGCGACACCAGCTATGACCAGATCCTGATGTCTGGTGTTCCACGGGCGGAGGCTCGCGATCAGGTGCGATCCGATATCCAACGGGTCCTCGATAATTGGCGCGCACCAGTCCGTCACGGCTGATCCATGGTCGACCTGTGCGAACTCGGAGAGCCGACGGGGAGGCCTTGCAACATTTCGTGAAGGAACAGATCACTTTCAGTCAGAGTCACCGCTGCACATTCTTGGACAGTTTCCGCGATTCCCGAACCGTCGATCGGATTCGCCGGGATCCGTGGCCAGCGGTGTTCCGCGACACCGTTGCTTGTGTCGCGCGACATCACACTGGAGCCGGCGGTGGGAATCGAACCCACGACCTGACGATTACAAGTCGTCTGCGCTACCAACTGCGCCACACCGGCCGGTTGCGAGGTCAGAGCAACTCCCGCACCAACCATCTTACGGGCCCCCTCGCGGGCGGCGGTGACGATGGGCGGGGAGCCCATAAACGATGATGTCGGGGAAACCCTTGCTTCTCCCGGCTGTGGTTGGCAGGCTGGCGCCCAGTGGCCAACCCTCCCGAGAACGACGGACAACCTCACCGGGGCTCGGGCCGACGGGCAGGCGGATTTCCTTTGGTACGGGCGGGCATCGTTCTGATCCTGTTTGTGGGCGCAACGGTGCTGGTCCTCAGCGATATCCACCCCTCCGCCTCCAAGACGCCGCCAGCATCGGCATCGCCTTCGGTTTCGCCTCCGGCATCGACATCGGCCACCTCTACCACCAAGCCTTCACATTCATCGAAATCGGCGCACCCCCCGCCGACCACCACCACCACCGTGCCACCGAGCAAGGTTCCGGTGCTGGTCACCAACGCCTCGGGCGTGACCGGGGCGGCGGCCGCTCTGTCGGCCCGGATCCAGGCCAGTGGGTGGGACATGCTGCCGCCGGCCAACGCCACCTCTGATGTCACCACCTCCAGCGTCTACTACATGCCCGGGTTCGAGGCCTCGGCCGCATCCATCGCCTCGAGCCTGAGCCTGCCGGCCTCAGCCGTTGTGCCCTACACCAGCGCGGCACCCGTGAGCTCGGTCGGCACGGCCAAGGTCATCGTGGTCGCCGGTCCCGATCTGAGCGACAATTCGGCGACGACCACTACGGCCGCCTGACCGGGGGGCATCGGCCACAGGCGCGCCGCGCCCGCACTGCGCTCCCGCTCAGCCGGCTGCGGTGAGCTGGTCCCATAGCCAGTCGGCAGGCTGGCGGGCCAGAACCAATTCGACCAGCCGATCGGAACGCGCCGCCCGCTCGGGCCGTTCCATGTCGAGAGCCGCTGACAGGGCGGTGGCCGTGCCGGACACGTCGAAGGGGTTGATGCCAACAGCGGCCGGCCCCAGTTCCGCGAAGGCCCCCGCTTCGTGGGACAGAACGAGCACACCCTCACGGGTGTTGATCAGAGGACCCTCCTTGGCCACCAGGTTCAGACCGTCCCTGACCGGGTTGACCAGCAGAACGTCGTAGCGGGACAGGGCAGCGAGCGACCGCGGGTAGTCGTCGTCGACTTCGAGGACGATCGGGGTCCATCCCGGCGTGGCCCAGCGCTGATTGATCCGATCCACCGTCGATTCCACCTCGTTCTGGTAGGCGAGATAGTCGGGCAGACCTTGACGGGTGGGATAGGCCAGGGCTACCAGAACCACCCGCCCCCGCCTCTGCGGTTCGTTCTCGAGCAGCTCGTCGAAAGCCCAGAACCCACGGAGCAGGTTCTTCGACAGCTCCATCCTGTCCACCCGGACGATGACCTGGCGGTCGGGCCCTCCGATCTTGTCCTCCAGAGCGGCGGCCGCTGTCCGAACGGCGGGGTCGGTCATCGACGACCGCAGTCTGACGGCGTCGGTCGAAAGCGGCGACACAAAGGTCGAGATGTCCGCCCTGCCGGCTCCGCCCTCGGTCCGGGGAAAGACCAGGGCCTGGCGGAAGGCGGCGGCCCACCGCTCTGTGTGGAACCCGCACGCAGCGAAGTCGGCCATGCTCGACAGGAGCTCGGTGCTGACCGACGTCGGCAGCATGTGCAGGATGGAGGGGTCGGCGAACGGTGTGTGGGTGAAGTACACCGTGTGCAGGTCGGGTCGAAGGCGGGCCAGTTCGGTCCCGGTCAGAGCGAGGTGGTAGTCCTGCACCAACACCCGACCGCCTTCCGGTGCGACCTTGGCCACCGTATGGGCGAACTGGTTGTTGAGTTCCCTGTAGGCGTCCCACGCCTCCCACCAACGACGATCGGCTCGAGGGCGACGGGCTGCATCGAAGAGGTGGTGGTGGCAGTACCACAGCGTCGCATTGGAGATGACGTTGTAGGCCATGCTGTAGCGATCGGGATCGGGGTCGACCAGCTCGATCGCCAGTCCGTCGTCGGTCATGAGCCCGGCCGCGGCCGCCGCCCGGTCGGCCCCGCTGAGGGCGCAGGCCACCCAGGTGGCACCGGTGTCCACCACCAGCGGGTGGAGCGATCCGGCCAGGCCGCCACCTACTGTGCCGGGGACCGGTCGACCGTTCTCCTCATGGAAGGCCAGGGGCCCCCGGTTCGATACCAGCACGGTGTCGGCCAAGGACAGGGCACCGTGGGAGGGCGTGGCGTCCGGGGCCATGGAGGGACGCTACCCGTTGGCTCTCTGCAGCGAGCGGAGGGAGGGGATTGACTTGGTAGTGAGTGACCACTTACAATGACCCCCATGATGGTTCCCGCACGACAGACGGCCGACGAACGGCGTACCGCCGTTCTGGCTGCGGCCATCACCGAATTTGCCCTGTCCGGCTATGCCGGAACCTCGACCGAGGCCATCGCCTCGAGGGCCGGCATCTCCCAGCCCTATCTGTTCAGGCTGTTCGGAACCAAGAAAGACCTGTTCGTAGCCACGTTCGACCTGGTTGCCGATCGGATCATCGCCGGTCTCACCGCCGCCAGCGATGGGCTCGAGGGAGAAGAGGCACTGGCGGCGATGGGCCAGGCATACGTCGAGCTGATGCAGGATCCCGAGCTCCTCCAGGTTCAGTTGCACGGCTTCGCTGCCGCCCCGGCCGATCCGGACATCGCCCGCAGTTGCCGCCGCACCTTCGAAGTGCTGGCCGAGGTGGTCAACGAGCGCACCCAACTTTCCGACGACGAGCTCCGCGCCTTCTTCGCCATGGGAATGCTGATCAACGTCATGTCCGCCATCGATCTTCTCTCCCTCCCCGATCATTGGGCACAGAGCCTGTGCCCGGTACCCGAGAAGGCCCAGGCCATCCGGGCCGCCACCCAAGCCCTCGAGAACCATCACCGCGCCGACCAGGCCACGACCACGGAGGTCCCTGCATGAGCACGAACCAGCCCTTTACCGTCCCTCTCTTTTTGCCCCGTGTATCTAGTGATCAATCACAACCTAGCTCCCCAGGGCTTACCGATCCACGGGCCGGACGGACCGGCTCCCCTTGGGGTCGGATGCGCCGGTCGTTATGGCGGAAGGATCGAGGCGTCTCTCCAGCTTCGGCCGGTCAGCCCGAGGCGGAGGGCCGTCCTTCCCGGGCCTCGTCGCGTGCCGTCTGGGCCGTGGTCATAACCGGTCTGGCCCTGTTCATGGCGTCGCTCGACAACCTGGTGGTGTCGACGGCCCTGCCTGTCATCCGGGTCCATCTCCACGCCGGGCTGTCCGGTCTGGAGTGGACCGTCAACGCCTACACCCTCACCTTCGCCGTCCTGTTGCTGTCTGCGGCAGCAGTGGGTGAGCGATTCGGCCGCCGCCGTATCTTCGTCCTCGGCATCATCCTGTTCACCACCGCCTCGGCCATGGCCGCGCTGTCGCCCAACATCGCCTTTCTGGTCACCGCCCGAGCCATCCAGGGTGCCGGTGGCGCCATGATCATGCCCCTGTCACTGACCCTTCTCAGTGCGGCCGTCCCTGCTCACCGCCGCAATATGGCCCTCGGACTGTGGGGCGCCATCGGTGGTGCCGCTGTGGCCATAGGACCCCTGGTGGGCGGAGCCGTCACCACCGGATGGTCGTGGCAGTACATCTTCTGGTTGAACGTGCCCGTCGGTGCCGTCCTCGCTCCTCTGGCCTGGTGGAAGCTGTCCGAGTCCCGCGGAGCCCGCGCTCGTCTCGACCTGGTCGGGGTCGGCCTGGTCAGCATCGGACTGTTCGGTGTCGTCCTCGGATTGGTGCGGGGCAACGGCCATGGGTGGACCAGCCAGTCGGTGCTCGGCTCGTTCGTCATCGGGGCGGTGGCCCTGGCCACCTTCGTGATCTGGGAGCTCCGCTCCACCCACCCCATGCTGGACATCCGCCTCTTCCGCCATCGGGGCTTTGCCTCGGTCAACGTGACCGCCATGTTGTTCAGTTTCGGGATGTTCGGCTCGATCTTCTTTCTCACCCAGTTCCTGCAGACCGTTCAAGGTCTCTCCCCGCTGGCCGCCGGGATCCGGGTGCTGCCGTGGACGGCCATGCCCATGTTGCTGGCGCCGGTGGTGGGCATGCTGGCCGAACGATGGGGCGGGAAGCCCCTGGTGGTGTCCGGGCTGGTTCTCCAAGCCACCGGACTGACCTGGTTGGCCTTGCTGGTCACACCAACCACTCCCTACGTCGACATGGTGGTCCCGTTCGTGGTCAGCGGATTGGGCATGACCCTGTTTTTCGTTCCGCTGGCCTCACTGGTGCTGTCGACCGTTCCCACCGCTCTGGAGGGCATTGCCTCGGGCGCCAACAGCGCCTTCCGCGAGCTGGGGGGCGTGCTCGGCATCGCCGTCCTGGGCGCCGTCTTCAGCGCCCACGGCAGCTACAGCTCGGGAGCGTCCTACGTCGCCGGGATGACACCGGCGGTCTACGTCGGCGCCGCGGTGGTAGCCCTTGGCGCATTGAGCGCCCTGATCATCCCCGGTCGTCGGGTGGCGCGCCGGTCCACCGTCGGAAGCCCACCGGTTGCCGTGACCACGCCTGTTGGTGGTGCTCAGCCCGAGTGGCTGGTCCGGCAGCCCGCCACCTCGGCCGCAGCCGTTGCCGCTGCCCCCTCCGCTGATGGCGAAGCCGGTCGTGAGGCTGCGTGCGTGTCGGCCTGAGGGTTCTTGTGGGCCTGTCGGCCCGGCTGCCGCATGGCACCGGCGGCCTCGGTCAGTCCGGTGTGATCAGAGGGGCACGGGCCAACGCCGCCCGCAGGATGTCGGTGGCCTGGGGCCGCAACTCCGAGAGCGGGCGATTGCGGTGCACTCGTATGCCCAGGTCGACCTGGGCGATCGTCTCGACCCCGAAACGGGCGGCGACGTCGATCAGGAGAGCCAGTTCGACCGCGTAGCCGTCGGCCAGACCGCACGTCTCCAGGACCCATCGGGGGGCTGCGGTCTCGCCGGCCAGAGGTTGCTCGATGTACGCCAGGTGGGGGAAGAGGACATCGATGACCGGCTTGGCCATCAACTCGGTCACCCGGCCGCCGCCGTCAGGCTCGCCGTGGAGGGGCCGCTTGTACAAGCCCTTGACCAGGGTGAGCGAGTCGTCCAATAAAAGAGGCCCGAGCAGTCCGGTCACGAAGTGGGCCCCGAAATTGGTCACGTCGGCGTCGACGAAGGCGATGAGTTCGGCATCGGTGGCCCGCAGGGCCGACCGCATGGCCTGTCCCTTTCCCCCGTGCGGTGCCTCGGCGGCGATGACCCGGGCACCGGCCTCGGCTGCTTCGGCCGCGGTTCGGTCGGTGGAGCCGTCGTCGGTGACCACGACCTCGTCGATCAGGGGAACATCACCGGTGGATGTTCCGAGGGTCGACAGGATGGCGTCGACCACTGGGCCGACCGTGGAGGCCTCGTTGCGGGCCGGAACACAGACGGCGATCCGCCGGTCCCCTTTACACTCGAGCAGCAGCTTGGCGTCGAACTGCGAGTGCGAGAACCGGTCCGCGTGTTCACCGGGGGTGAGAGCGGTGGCCATGAAGCCATCTTCGCTCACCCTGGCCCATGGTGCGGACAGCGGTGTCGAGCACGGCGTCAGCGGCTGATGGCGTACGGAAGGTCGGGCCTTGGCCCAGCCGTGGAGGCCGCATTGACGGCGGCCTCCTTTTCGTCCAGAATGGATGCCATCATCCAGAGCGGCTGAGGGACCGGGCCCTGCGACGCCGCGGCAACCAGAGTGCGAAGAAGGATCTGTCCGCAGATCCGGATCCACGCCAGGTGCCAATGCCCGAGCGATGAGGAGACTGACGTGGATTTCGTTTCTGGGCTGCGCTGCCGTGAATGTGGACGTGGCTATCCCGCCGAGGCACTGCACGTGTGCGACTTCTGCTTCGGGCCGCTTGAAGTGACTTACGACTACGAGCGGGTGGCGGCCGCCATCAGCCGGGACAGCATCGCCGCCGGCCCGCGGACCATTTGGCGATATGCCCCACTGCTCCCGGTGTCCGATGCCGCGCCGGTTGACCTGGGTGCCGGGTTCACGCCGTTGGTCCGAGCCGATCGGCTAGCCGCCGAGTTGGGACTGGGCGAGTTGTGGATCAAGGACGACACTGCCAATCCCACCGGTTCGTTCAAGGACCGGGTGGTGTCGGTGGCTCTCACCAAGGCCCGGCAGCTCGGGTTCAAGATCGCCGCCTGCGCCTCCACCGGCAACCTGGCCAACTCGGTGGCTGCCCACGCCGCACGGGCCGGGATGGAGTCGGTGGTTCTCATCCCGCACGACCTCGAGTCGGCCAAGGTGATGATGACCGCCGTCTACGGAGGTCGGGTCATCGCCGTCGAGGGTAGTTACGACGACGTCAACCGCCTCTGCGCCGAGCTGACCAGCGAACAGCCGTCGTGGGCGTTCGTCAACGTCAACGTGCGTACCTACTACGCCGAGGGATCGAAGACCTTGGCCTTCGAAGTGGCCGAGCAGTTGGGGTGGCAGGCGCCGGACCATGTGGTGGTACCGATCGGATCGGGGAGCCAGCTCACCAAGGTGGCCAAGGGGTTCGAAGAACTGGCAAAGGTGGGACTGCTGGATGTCAATCCTTCGGTTCGCATCTCCGGGGCCCAGGCCCTCGGGTGCTCACCGGTGGCTACCGCCTTCGCCGAAGGAACCGACGCCATCCGTCCGGTCAAACCGAACACCATCGCCAAATCGCTGGCCATCGGCAACCCGGCCGACGGGTGGTATGCCCTCGACGCCATCCGTTCTTCCAGTGGATCGTGTGCCGCGGTCAGCGATGACGAGGTACTCGATGGCATCCGTCTTCTGGCCCGGACGGAGGGCATCTTCGCCGAAACGGCTGGTGGCGTCACCATTGCCTCGCTGGTCAAGTTGGTCAACCAGGGGGTGGTCCGATCCGACGAGCGGGTTGTGGTCATGGTCACCGGGCACGGGCTCAAGACAGTCGAGGCCCTCTCCGGTTCGGTGGGGCCGACGGCCACGATCGCCCCCACCCTCGAGGCTTTTGCTGCGGCCATGGGCGACGAGTTCGGGTCGCTCAACGGCGATATCGGCGGAGGGACCCCCCGATGAGCGTCGCCGTCCGGATCCCCACGCAGTTGCGCACGCTCACCGGCGGCGCCGGTGAGGTCACCGTGGAGGGTACGACGGTGGGTGAGGTGCTCAAGGCGCTCGACAGCGCCCACGCTGGCTTTGCCGAGCGGATCTTCGACCAGGACGGGGGGCTGCGTCGGTTCGTGAACGTGTTCCTGGCCGACGAGGACGTGCGCTTCCTCGAAGGGCTGGCCACGCCGGTGGCCGACGGGCAAACCGTTTCGATCGTCCCCGCCGTCGCTGGAGGGTGAGCCGGGGGGGACTCAGGTCCCCAGGCCGTGCAGGATGAACGAACAGGTGCTGGCGGCCACGTCGGCCGCTGGCCGAGGAGCAGGCTCGCCGGCACGCACGGACATGGCCCCGTAGATCTGCTGGCCGATCAGTTCCACGGCAATGTCGGGTTCCATCGGTCGGAAGTCGCCGGTGGCCACGCCGTCGACAAAGAGGTCGCGCATCAGCCGGGCCACGTTGAGGCTGATAAGGGCCAGCTCGTTGCCGACGGCCTCGCCGCCTTGGGCGCCGGTTCCCTGCGTCATGAGCGCCAGCCGGAAGAAGGCGGGGTCGGCGTCGATCCGGTCCAGCAGGCCCTCGATGAGTCTCTGCAGACGGCGCGCCGGAGCCGCATCCTCTTCCCAGGTGTCGGCGACGTCCTCCAGCAGCTGGTTGTGCATGCCCTTCAGGCAGGCGCGCAGCAGCTCGTCCCGGTTGGCGAAATAGACGTACACGGTTGAGCGGGCCACACCCGCCTCGGCGGCGATGTCGTCCATGGAGACGTCGGTCGTGCCGCGCTCGCCGAACAGGCGCCGGGCCACAGCGATGACCTGGTCGCGGCGAAAGTCCCGAATGACCTCCCGGAGGTCCTCGGCCGCCTTGCGGGTGGCCATCAGGAGGCGATGGGCGCCGCGGGGGGGAAGGCGACGGGGAGGTGCTTGACGCCGCAGATGAATTGAGACTGCAGTCGCTCCACCTCACCGTCGAGTTGCAGGTCGGGCATCCGATCCAACAGGTGCTCGAACATCACTCGGATCTCCATGCGGGCCAGATTGGCGCCCAGGCAGAAGTGTGGCCCACCGGCACCGAAGGCCATGTGGGGATTGGGATCACGGCTGATGTCGAACGTCTGGGAATCCTCGAAGACAGCCTCGTCACGATTGGCCGAGATGTGGAAGAACACCACTTTCTGGTCATCTTCGATCGTCTGCCCGCCCAGCTCGAACCGGCGCGTGCTCTGGCGGCGGAAGTTCATCACCGGCGTGACGTACCGCAACATCTCTTCCACCGCCGAATTCAGGAGCGAACGATCGTCGCGCAGCTTCGACCACTGATCGGGATTGTCGAAGAAGGCGGCCATGGCCCCGGAGATGAGATTGCGGGTGGTCTCGTTGCCGGCCACGGTGAGAAGGAGGAAGAAGAGTTCGAGCTCCAACTGGGACAGCTTCTCACCCTCGATGTCGACACCGGTGAGAACGCTCATCAGATCGTCGTGGGGGTCCACTCGCTTTGTGGCGAACAGTTCGGAGGCGTAGGCGTACAGCTCCATGGCCGCTTGGGCGGCCACTTCCTCGCCGGCTTGGTACTCGGGGTCCTCGTTGCCGATCATCCTGTTCGACCAATCGAACATGCGATGGCGGTCTTCGTGGGGGACACCAAGCAGTTCGGCGATCACCACCAGCGGCAGCTCGGCCGCGATGTCGGTGACGAAGTCGGCCTTTCCGGTCTCGATGACCGAGTCGATGATGGTGTCGGCTGCGGCATTGATCCGATCGTGGAGCTGGTTGACCATCCGGGGAGTGAAGCCCTTGTTCACCAGGCGGCGGTACCGGGTGTGCAGCGGCGGATCCATGTTGAGCATGAGCATCTGCTGCTGGGCCAGGTCATCGGCGGCCAATTCCCAGATATAGGTGGCATTGCGGGCCGAGGAGAACCGTTCGTAGTCGCGGTTGACCTCGGTGCAGTCGGCGTGGGTGGTGACGGCCCAGAAACCGGGGCCGTTGGTTTCCTTCTGCCACCACACCGGGGCGTTCTTCCGGAGGAAGGCGAACCATTCGTGGGGTACACCACCGGCGAATGCCTTCGAATCGGTCAGGTCGATGTGATCGAAGGTGATGTCGCTGATGTCGAGAGCCGTCTCTACCATGCCGGATGCCCCTTCCAGTCGATCGGACACACTGTCCGACCTATTGGATCGTATGTCCGATCCGGAGGGACTGTCAATGCCAGGCGGACCGATGGGAGGGGCGGTCGGACATCGGGCCCCCAGCTCCTTCCCTCCTCCCGTGCCCGGCAACTCAGATTCGGGAGATGGGACCGGAGTACGGGACACGGGGGCCGGCACGGGTGAAGCACCGGGCCGTCAAGGGTGAAGCACAGGCCCGGCACGGGTGAGCCCGGGGTCAAGAGGCCCAGTTGACCTCACCGTCGATGATGACCCGGGGCTCCTCGGTGAGCACGAACTCGAGGTGGTCGGGATCGAGGAATTTGGGGATATCGGCGAACATCTGGGGCGAATCGACCTCGTTCATGTGAGCGTTGTACTCGTCCATGGAGGCGAACCACTGGACGGTGACCCCGTCGTACCCGGAACGGTCGTTGTCGTCGCGGTAGTCGTCGAGAGCCCGCGGGTTCTGTTCGTAGCGGATGACGTGGCTACCGCAGCGGCCATTGGCGATCAGGGGGCCGTGGTGGTCGGTCCAGTAAGCCTGGAACTCGGCCGGCGTCATGCCCTCTCGCCGCTTCAACAGACACGTCAACTTGACCATCTACCAAATCCTCTCCTGTGCATGACCGGTGGCGGTCGCCGGCCACACCGGGCGGCGCCCCTTACCGAGAGGGAGCTTGGTGGTCGTCCCGGCCTTTGGCAAGCCCGATCCCACACACTTATCAGGTCGGGCGGGCCCGTGCGTAGAAGAGGTCTGTGATGTAGGGGATGGCGATCGGCTCGCCCAGGGTCGAACCGAACTCCGCCACCTTGTCGAGCAAGGCCGTGCGCTCGTCTACCGGGAGGACCTGTACGTAGCTGCGGGACGCGACCTGGTCGACGAACACACCGAGGTCCACGTTCTGGACAAAGGCGAACTTGACCCGGTGGACCGGTCCGAACAGGCCCGATCGGTCGATGATCTGGCCGAAGTCGGTCCCAACCGGGTAAGGCTGGCACTGGTCCCATTTGCTGATCCGGACGAGCTCGGCCATCATCGGATCCGATTCGTCGCGTTCGTTCCAGATGAGGGCCAGCGACCCTCCGGGACGCAGGACCCGGACCACCTCGGGGAGGGCCTGGGTAGGTTCGAACCAGTGGAAGGCCTGGGCCACCACCACCGCCTCCATCGACCCGGTGGCCAGAGGGACCCTTTCGGCCGTACCTCCTATCACCCCGGTGCCCGGCACCATGCGGACGAAGACCTCCCGCATGGCAGCTGAGGGCTCGACAGCCACGCAGGTGACTCCGTCGGCCACCAGCTGGCGGGTCAGCTTTCCCGTTCCGGCGGCGAGGTCGAGCACCCGGGACCCTGCACTGATCCCGGTGGCCTCTTCGAGGTGGGCCACGGCATCGGCCGGATAAGTGGGTCGTGCCCGTTCGTAGGTGGTCGAACCGGTGGCGAACCCGGTCCGGCCCAGAATCGCTCTGTCCAACGGCAGTGAAGACCCGGTGTCAGCCATGGGTCAACTCTATTGAACGCCCGTCGGAGGAGAGCCGGATCGCCCACTGTCGGGGGATTCAGATAGCGTCGCGAAGTGACCAGAGGCAGTTCGGGGCCCCACGGTTGGTCGGATGGAACGTTTTCCCGCGGGCTCAACGGCACGGAGGCGGTGTCCGAATCGTCGTCACCCCCGCCGTCCAAAGGGCGGCCTCGAGGGCATTCCCTGATCAACGCCGGCATCCACGCCGGGCGGGAGTGGCTTGCTCGGTACGGCGCCATCGGTCCCGACGACAGAGGTGCCCGCCGTTTCGGCCGCTTCGGGCAGGGAAGCTGCCTGGCCTTCCCGCCCGGGGCACTGTTCGGCGAGAGGTGGATCGCCATCGGGAACGACACCCTGATCGGTCCCCATGTCAGCATCTCGGCCGGCATGGTGCCCGGCCAGCGTATGGTCACCGACCCGGTGGTTCGTATCGGCGACCGTTGCATGATCGGTCGGGGTAGTCATATCGTCGGCCATTTTCAGCTCGAGATCGGTGACGATGTCCATACCGGCCCCTACGTCTACATCACCGACCAGAACCACGGTTACGAAGATCCAGACCAGGTGGTCCACGCCCAGTGGCCGAGCGATGTCCCTGTCCTGATCGGCAACGGCAGTTGGTTGGGAACCGGCGTGGTCATCCTTCCCGGCACCCGACTGGGGAAGAACGTGGTGGTCGGGGCAGGGGCGGTGGTCAGGGGTACCTTCCCCGACCACTGCGTGGTCGCCGGCGTGCCCGCCCGGGTGGTGCGCCGTTACGAACCGGGATCGGGGTGGGTGCCCGGGACCGACTCCAACGGTTCACCCACTCCGTCCCGTCCGTCCTGTGAGTCGGGTGGACCGTCGGGCACGGGTACCGGGGAGGATCCGGTCGGATCGGAGGGTGGAGGCCCGTCCGGCGTCGAAGGCGTGGTGGCCACGTCGAGGGGGACCGGGAAGCCCAACCCGTAGCGACGCAGAACCTCGGACGCCTCCTCGCGTCCTTGGCTGATGAGGGCCTCGGTCGTCGAGAAGTCGTCGAAGTCGCGGGTCCCGGTGTCCTGGCCGCTGCACACGATGACCTCGACCCCGGCCGGCAACTGGGCCAAGTCCCGCGCGAAGCGTGCGTGGATAGAGATCATCAGGGCGTTGAACATGGCCTCGACCGGGCGCCTGGGCTGCACCGGGGTGAACCAGGGAGGTGTACAGAGCAGCACCACGATACGCGTCGCCCCTGCATCTATGGCCCGCTTTATCGGCACGTTGTTGACGACCCCTCCATCGATATAGCGCTCGCCGTCGATCTCGACCGGCGGGAAGATGGCCGGCACCGCCGAGGAGGCCAGCACCGCTTCCACCGCTGACCCGTAGGTGAACCAGCGCTCTCGACCGTCGGTGAGCGAAGTGGCGACGACTTCAACGGGTATGGCCGCGTCCTCGAGCCTCTCGAAATTGATTCCCTCGACCACGATCTTGCGCAGGCCGGTGTTCGGGTACACGGAATCACGCTGTTGGAAATAGAGCCAGGGTCCGTGCAGCCGGCCCTGGGGATACACCGCGTCGCGGGTCAGACCGATCCAGATTTCCGTCATGCGTTCGACCCCGCGGCGGGTCGGGTCGCCGGCGAAGGCCACCCCGTTGACGGCGCCCACCGACGAGCCGTATATCCGGTCGGGAACGAATCCGTGTTCAGCCAGCACCTGGAGCATCCCGATCTGGACGGCGCCGCGGGTACCCCCGCCCCCGAGGACGAGCGCGGTCATCTCTCGGGGCCGGTCGTCCTCGTCCTCGTCCTCTTCCGTCGCCAACCAGGCCGACCGGGCCACCGCTGCCCTTTGCAGGGTGAACCGGATGACGAGTACCACCAGAACGACGGCGGCCACCACGAACAGGGAAAAGACCACGGCGAAGGCGGTGACCGCAGCGGGAGGCATCAGTGAAAGAGGCTACCGGGGCTAGGCCGCCCGGCCGGGTGTGACACCCTTGCTGCACACTGACCGCATGGAGGTGGTTGACGTCGATCGTGCTGCCGAGCACCGGGGTTTTTCGATTGTCGTGTCCGGAGTCCGGGTCTCCGGTCCAGGCGGACGGGCCGAGGGGTCCGGCCGGACCGCCGGATCGCACCCTGCGGGCCAGGCACGGGGCAACGGCGTCACCCCGACCCCGAGCGGTCCATCCACCCGGTGGCGGGACCACGATTGGCAGCCTCTAGCCGGTGATGCGTTGCTCGAACGGCTGAGAATCACCGGGCGGCCACGCCCCAAGCCCGACCCCGACCTGGTGGTGGCCCTGCGCCGGGGCCTCGAGAGCGGGCTGGCCGACGATAGCGATCCCGAGGAGCTCGCTCCCCGGGCTGATGGCCGAGCCCAAGGCGACAGCCTGCATTCGGCGCCCCTGGTCGTCACCAAGGACAGGCTGACCAGGGTGTTGGCCTGTGAAGCCCACTACATCGCCACCGAGTTCGGTGAGCGGCCTCCGACGGTGGCCATGGCCTGTGGCGCCATGGTCGACGCTCTCTTCCGCCAACTGGTCACCGTGGGGTTCATCGACGACCCGGTGGCCGACGCCTTGGCCGCTCTCTCACTGGACGACCGCCAACAGGACCTGGTCGGGTGGATCCAGCAGCTTTCCGTCCCTGAGCGGGATGAGCTCCAGGCCGAAGTCGAGCGCCAGGCCGGTGGCATCGTTCGCCGCTGGCCGGCGTTGGACCCGGGTTGGATGCCACGGACGCAAGAGGCGCTGCGGGTCGTGCTGGCCAACGGCGCCGTCGAGCTCTCGGCGCGGGTGGACCTGGCCATCGGAAGGCCGGTCGATGATCAGGCGTCTGTGGCCATCGTGGAGGTCAAGTCAGGAGTGCGGCGAGTTGAGCACCGGACCGATCTGCACTTCTATGCGCTCATCGAGTCACTGCGGAATCCAGCTCCGCCCTTCGTGGTGGCCACCTACTACACCCGGACGGGCGAACTTGACGTCGACCCGGTCTCCGAGGACCTGTTGGTGGGTGCGGCCCGGCGAACCCTTGCCGGCATCCGCCTCCTGCGGGACTTGTCTGCCGGAGCCGATCCGCGCCGCACGCCCAACGGGTTGTGCGGGCTGTGTGCCGCCCTGCCTGACTGCGGTGTCGGTCAGCGCCACGTCTCCGGAATGCACCGCCGGGCCGCGGGGGAGCACAGGTGATCGGAGTGACCGAAATGACACGGGCCCTGGTTGCGGAGCCCGTCGCCAGCGTCGACGATGCCGTCCGCCGCCGTTTGGCCGACCGGCTCAGTGCCAGGATTTCCGCTCACGCCGACCATCTGGATGACGGTGTGTCGCTCGAAGTCAACCTGCCGCTTCTCCGCCAGGCCCGCTACCGGCCCGAATCGCTGCCGACCACGCCGGAGCCCTTCTCCTGGAAGCCGGCTTTCTCACGTCGGTCACTCGGACTGGCCGTGGTGCGCGCTTGTGTCTCGGGTCGTTTCCGGTCACCGGCCGAGGCGGCGCCCGTGGTGGCCGACGAGGCAATGGTCGAGTGGACCAGAACGGGTCAGCGCACATTCCACTGGGAGCCCTGGCTGGCCGGGCTGTCTCCGGGGGCTCGGGCCGTCGTGCTTGCCGAAGCCGTCACCTGGGCGACATCACTGCTGTCGTCGCTCGACTGGGGCGTCCTCCCCACAGCAACGCAGATAGGAGGACCCGACGATGTGTGGGCCTGCCCCCTCCGCCGCACCGTCCGGCTCAAGGGGCGCTCCGAACTCCGCCTTCCGCTCACGACCGAACAGCTCGCATCTGGCCCGGCCCGGCTGAGCAGTTGCCCTTCCGCACTGGTGTCGGTGTCGAGTGGACACCCACAGATCGCCTGGGAGGAGGAGCTCGGTTTTCTGGCCCTGGTGGCTTCGCTGCGCTTACCGTCCCGTCCGGTCCCCGCCCGCATTGCCGGGCTGTGGCCCGAAGCCGGCATCTGTCGGGTGGTCGACGTCGACGAAAGTATCCTGAAGGCCGCCGCCCAGAGGGCCGCCGCCGCAGTGGCAACGGTGATCAGTTCTCGCGGCACGAAGCCGATGGCCGTCTCGTCCGAGCTCGGATAGCGCGTCATTGTCGCGGAGCTTCAGAGGGGCTACGCGCCACTTCGGCAGCCGGCTTTCCGCTGTCGCCGTAAAGCCGAGCACCGGCGAAGCGATCTGATCACCCGGCGACGAAGGAAATCGGAACGTCGTAGCGCTCACACCACTGCGCTGTGTCGAGCGTGTTGTAGTCCTTCTCGATGGCATCGGCCCGGTCCTGAGCCTCTTTGACGTTCTTGGCCACCTCGAGAACGTGCTTGTCACCATTTGCGTTCTGGACCACGACCGACGGTCCGGTGACGGGATTCTCGTAGCGGCCGCTGGTGGACGTCTTCCCCAGCCAACCGTCGCGCAGAAGGGCTCCGAAGCTGAACTTCGTCTTCTCGACCTCAAATCGGAGTGTTCCCGCTTCCATCGCCACATCATTGCGGATCCATGCGGAGAGGACAACGGTGTTTCGCTGACGGCTGCGGCTGTCGCTGGTCGGACCTTCGTGGTCGTGGAGCTGCTGCCCAATCCGGTCCTCATGACAAGGGGGCTCGGACCGAGGTGCGACTCCGTTCTGGTCAGAACAGAGCGCGTGCCTGCTTGGTGTCCGGCTTACCGGCCGCCGTCAGTGGAAGCCCCTCGACCACGTGCAGACGACGCGGGATCTTGTAGCCGGCGATCAAGTTTCGGCAATGGGCCTGTAGGTCCTCGAGGCTCGGAGGGTGCCCGGGCCGGCGGGGCGAGACCACCACCGCTACCTGCTCACCGAACCGCTCATCGGGCACGCCCACCACGATGGCATCGCCGACAGCGGGCTGTGACTTGACCGCGGCCTCTACTTCCTCAGGGAAGATCTTCTCTCCTCCGGAATTGATGGATGCTGAGCCCCGCCCGTGCACGGTGATGGTCCCGTCAGGCTCGACCGACGCCAGATCACCGGGGATCGACCAGCGCACACCTCGGTCATCGACGGGAAAGGTGGCGGCCGTCTTCTCCGAGTCCTTGTAATAACCGAGCGGTATTCGTCCGGACCGGGCCAGACGGCCGATCTTGCCGTCCCCCGGGGTGAGCGGATTCAACTCGTCGTCCAGAACCGAGGTGTCGGCGCTCATCACGAACCGGGGGCCGGTGGCGTCGTCGTCGACGGCTCCCTGGGCCCCACTCTCGCTGGAGCCGAACCGGTCCATGATGATGACATTGGGCAGCTGGGCCTGCAGTTCTGCTTTGACCGTCGAGGAGAGCATGGCGCCGCCTGACCCCACCACCGCCAGCGTCGACGTGTCGTAGGTGCCCGGTTCGGCCGCCGCCAGCGCATCGGCCAACGGTCGGGCCATGGCGTCGCCGACCAGCCCGATGGACACCACCTTCTCCTCACTCACCAGTCGCCACACCAGGTCCGGGTCGTAACGGTGCTCGGTGTAGAGAACTGCGGTGGCACCCATCATGAAGGCGTTCCACATCACCCATTGGGCGTTGCCGTGCATCAGGGGAGCCATCACCAGCATGGTCACCCGTCGGGTGTCATCCGTGTTGATCCTGCCGGCCAGCTCGTCGGCTTGGGCGATCGGTGTCGCACCCCGCCCGCCACCGCCCATGGCCGCGAAGAAAATGTCTTCTTGACGCCACAGGACGCCTTTGGGCATTCCCGTTGTGCCGCCGGTGTAGAGGACATAGATGTCGTCGGGCGAACGAGGTGCGAAGTTGCGCTCGGGCCCCGAGGAGGCCAACGCCTGTTCGTAGGACACAACCGACGGGCCCCTGTCGGGCCCTGCTCCCTCATCGGAGAAAACCAAGAGGTGGGGCGCATGCACTTTCAATTCATCGGCCAGTGACTCGGCCACCAGCGGGAACAGTTCTCTCTCGAATACCAGCACTTCGAGATCGGCGTTCTCGATGAGGTACCGCAGTTCGGGCGCCACGTAGCGGAAATTGAGATTGACGGGCACGGTTCGGGCCTTGTAGCAACCGATCATCGCCTCTGCCCACTCGGCCCGGTTGTGGGCCAGGATGCCGACATGACCTCCGGGCTCAACGCCCAGTGAAGCCAGATGGTGGGCGAACCGGTTGGCTCGCTCGTCGAGTTGTCGATAGGTCTGCCGGCTCTCTCCTGCGATGAGAGCGGGTCGATCGGGAACGGTGTCGACCACAACCTCGAACAGATCGGCCAGATTGAACTGCCGGGTGCTCATCCCCTGTCTCCTTTGTACGGCCAGATTGTCGTCAGTGCCCCACCCCGCTGTGCTCCCACTCGATTGCCCCCATTCGTCGTCTCAGGACACCATCACCTCCTGCCTGGTGGCTGCCTGGTGGCCGCCTGGTGGCTGGCTGCCGGCGATCGAGAAGATGGAGGCGAGGCGCGGCTCCTAACATGCGACCTATGTCCGGACACTCTGTAGCACGTTCTGCTCCGACCCCGATCCGCGGTGACGGTGCACGAGCTCCGCGATGCATGTCTGACGACCGGCCACGAGGGAGGCACAGTGGCAGCTGAGACCGGTTCGGCGCAGGGCAGAGAAGGGCGGGGCATGGGAGGACAGGGGATGGAAGGGCGGGGCATCGAGGGATGGTCGGCTCTGGTCACCGGTGGTGGAAGCGGTATCGGGCTGGGAACGGCCGCTCGCCTGGTCAGCGACGGGGCCCACGTCACCATCTGCGGGCGCACGGAGGACAGGCTCCGTTCGGCCGTGGCCGCGCTCGAGGAGACGGCGGCCACCTCGGGTCGTTCCGGCTCGACCCGAGGCACCGCCGGTTACGTGGTGGCCGATGTGACCGTAGAGGAGCAGGTTGCCCATGCAGTCGAGGTGGCGGCGTCGGAACGGGATCGCCTCGACATCCTGTTCGCCAACGCCGGCGGCTCCATGCACATGGGCCGCGTGGTGGACGCCGATCTGGATCAGGTGCGGGCGACGGTTGATCTCAACCTGATCGGAACCTTTCTCTGCATCAAACACGGCGCGCCGATGATGGCCGAGGCACAAGGCACCGGTGTCGACGGCGGGCCCGCTCCCGGAGGTTCGATCATCGGCATGTCGTCGGGAGCGGGTGCCTTCCCCCACCGTTACTTGTGGGCCTATGGATCGGCCAAGGCGGCGATCGACATGCTGTGCCGCTACGCGGCCGAGGAGCTGGGGCCAACCGGCGTCCGGGTGAACACCGTCCAGCCGGGCATCGTCGACGACGAGCTGATGGCTCCGATAACGGCGGGGGGCCCGCTGCTCGACGACTATCTGGCCGAGATGCCCATCAGCCGGGTGGGGACGGTCGATGACGTCGCCGCCGCCGTTCGCTTCCTGGCCGGGCCCGAGTCCGGGTGGATCAGCGGGGAGAGCCTGGCCGTCGACGGTGGTCACCACCTCCGACGTGGCGCCAACTACGGCCTGTTGTTCGGCGAGTAGGAACCAACCCTCGCCCCGCTCCTCGGATTTTCGCCCGGGGCTGAGGCCCGGGTGATGCCGAGTCAAGACAGTGCCGGCCTCTCGGCCGGCGGCCGATCGACAGGTCGGGCGGTCACCCGGTTGGCCGGGCCACCTCAGCGCGCGGCCCATCGACAGACGGGGCGCATGTAAGGGCCACCTAAAGTGCACCTACAATCGCCCTCGTGAGACACAGGGTGCAGCGGGCTTGCCGACCCGGCAGGGTCAGGATCCTGGGGCCCGCGGTGGCGCGGTAGGACCATGCCGGGAGTGGGAGTTGGCAACAGTCCGGGCGGATCGCCGCTCGTGGCTGCCTTCCGCACCGCCCTCGACCACCAATTCCTCATCATCCTCGGTGTGGCCGCCGTATTGGCCCTGGCCTGGAACGTGGCCCGAGCCATCCAGTATCGCCGGGCGGTGGCCGCCGGCTCCCTGAGCACGACGGTATCCACCGCCCCCTACCCCGAACCTCTCGGGCGGCGGGTGTTGCGGATCGGATTCGGCATCCTGTGGCTGTTCGACGGCATCCTCCAAGCTCAGACGGCCATGCCGGCTGGATTTCCTTCGGGTGTACTCACCCCGGCGGCCAGCTCCTCCCCGTCGTGGGTCCAGCACCTGGTCAACTGGGGTGCCACCGTGTGGTCGGACCATCCAGTCAGTGCCGCCGCCGCCACCGTGTGGATCCAGGTGGGCATCGGGGTCTTTCTCCTGGTGGCCCCCCGGGGGCTCTGGTCACGGGCGGCCGGCCTGGTCAGTGCCGGGTGGGGGGTGTTGGTCTGGGTCGTGGGCGAGGCCTTCGGCGGCGTACTCGGCCACGGGAGCAGCTGGCTTTTCGGGTTTCCCGGATCGGCCGTCTTCTATGTGCTGGCCGGGGTTCTCATCGCCCTCCGTGAGTCGAGCTGGGAAACCCCGAGGTTGGGCAAGGGTGTGCTACGGGGAATGGGGGTTTTCTTCGTTGCCGCCGGCATTCTGCAGGCCTGGCCCGGCCGCGGCTTCTGGTCGGGTGGCATCCACTCGTCATCGAGATCGGGGACATTGGCGGTGGCGGTCGACCAGATGGCCCGGTTGTCCCAGCCCTCGGTGTTCTCGTCGTGGCTTCGTTCCTTTGCATCCTTCGATGCAACGCACGGCTGGGCCGTCAACCTGGTCGTCGTGATCCTGCTCTTCGGGATCGGTGCCTGTTTCCTCACGGCCCGACAGCCCTACCTCCTGGTGGGCGTTATCGCCGGCGGCCTCACCTGCCTGGCCACCTGGGTTCTCGTCCAGGACTTCGGCTTTTTCGGCGGGGTCGGCACCGATCCGAACTCGATGATCCCGATGCCCCTCGTCTTCGTCGCCGGGTACCTGGCAGTGGTCCGCCTCCCCGTCGGCCAGACAGGCGCGGAGCCAGTCGCTGTCGGGCCGACCCCACCCTCGTCGGCCGCCCAAAAGAAAGGGATACTCGACGGCCTCACCCCCTCCTATCTGACCCGTGCTCTGGCTGCCGTCGGGGCCATCGTCATCGTTCTGGTGGGAGCGGCGCCGATGGCTCTGGCCGCCACCAACAGGACGGCTGACGCCATCGTGGCCCAGGTCACTGACGGGGCACCGGCCGTGGTGGATGCCAAGGCGCCGGCATTCACCCTCACCGACCAGAACGGCAGTACACGCACGCTTCATTCATACGCCGGACATACCGTCCTGCTTACCTACCTCGACCCGGTCTGCACCACCGACTGCCCGATCATTGCCCAGGAGCTCCGGTTGACCGATCAGATCCTCGGTGCACGGCAGTCGTCGTCAGTCGATCTGGTGGCGGTGGTGGCCAATCCCATCTATCGTTCGCTGGCTCTGACAAACGCATTCGACGCTCAAGAGGGCCTCGACAAAGTGCACAACTGGACCTTCCTGACCGGGACACGCGCCCAGCTGGAGACCGTGTGGGGTGACTACGGGGTGGATGCACTGGTCGAACCAGCGGGAGCCATGGTCGACCACAGCGACATCGTCTACCTCATCGACGGACACGGTCGGATCCGCGAGATCTTCAATGCCGACCCGGGGGACGCCACATCGGTGGACCAGTCGTCGTTCTCGGCCCTCCTGGCCGGCCAAGTCCAGCGTTTTGCCCACTCGTGACGAGCTCGAACCGTGGGCGGCGTGAGGCCCGCCTGGCCCTGCGCGTCCGGACGCTGAGCGTCCTGAGTCTGATCTCCGTCGGTGCCTGGGCCATGACATCGTGCTCTTCCGCAGGAGGACCCACGGGCACTGTTCCTGCGCTCGCCCCGCCCGGCATCCCTTTGACCAACTCGCTGTCATCCTCGTCGGCCACGTGGGCCTCACTGGCCATGGGCCATCTCCACGATCCGGTCAACACCTTCTGGCAGTTGGTGACCCTGTCGGGCGTCGGTGCGCACTGGGCGGTGGCCACGCCGCCCGGCGTGGCCAGCAACGGAGGGCTGGTCGTTTCACGAGGGGTGGGCGACTCGGCGGTGGCGGGCTTTCTCCCTTCTCAGGATCTGACCGTCTCCCCCCTGGCCGCCACCGCCGACGATGGCGACACCTGGTCCACAGGAGTGCTCCTCAGCGGCTTACCGGCTGTGCCTGACGCCCTGGCCTCACCGACTGGCGGACCGGCCGTCGCACTGGCCCGCGGCGCCGGCGGAACCGTGGTAGCCAGCAGGGGTGGGCTGGTCTCGTGGCACCGCCTGGTAAGCGGGCACTCCCTGACCGGCCAATCCTCGGCCGCCGGCTGCGGCGTGAGCACGATCACCGCTGTCGGGCTGGGACAGTTCGGCTCGGGCACGTCGCCCGGGTCGGCTTCGTCGGGCGGGTCGGGTTCGTCGGGCGTGTCCCTCGGAGCGGGCACCCCCGTGGTCGGGGCAACCTGTACCCGTGGGAGTCGCCCCGGTCTCTTCGTGCCGAACGGCAGCCAGTGGGCGCAGGTCGGGCCTACCCTCCCGGCCCGGGCCGGAAGCCCGGTCCAGGTGATCCGCCTCATCGGCACCCCGACAGGTGCCGACGCCCTGGTCAGCGCCGGATCGGGCCCCCACGCCACGCTGTATGCGATGTGGAGCACTGACGGTTTGCGGACCTGGACGACGTCGCCGGGGTTGGCTCTGTCCGGTCGTTCGCTGGATTCGACCGGGACCACCCCGACGGGCGGTTTCGTGGTGGCTGCGTCACGGTCCGGCGGCCGACCCTCGGCCTGGGACGTCCAGCCGGCCGCGGGGGGATGGCAGAGCCTCGCCGTCACGCCGGCGGGAACGTCGTCTGTGGTGGCGTCGCCTTCCGGTGGCTATGACGCCTTCGCCGTCCACTCTTCCGTTCTCGATGTGTACGCCTTGACCGGTGGTCAATGGCAGCAGAGCCAGACACTGCACGTGCCCATCCAGTACGGGTCGTCGAGCTGAGATGCCCACACTGCTGGCGGCACCGGACAAGTTCCGCGGGACGATCACCGCCGCTCAGGCCGCGGAAGCCATCGCTGCGGCAGGATCGGCTCGCGGCTGGAACGTACGCCAGGTTCCGCTTTCGGACGGAGGCGAGGGGTTCCTCGACGCCCTCGGTAGCTTGGGGGGTACACGTCGGCACGTGGAGGTGGAGGGCCCACTCGGCGCGCCGGTCACCGCCCACTGGCTCCAAGTCGGCAACCTGGCTGTGATCGAGATGGCACAGGCATCGGGTCTGATGCTGGCCGGGGGTGCCGATGGCAATGACGCCTGGTCCGCCACCACCAGAGGAACCGGGGAGCTCATCGTGGCCGCCGCCCGCCAACTGGGACGGGAGGCCTCGCATTCTGACGCACCCCCTCCTTCTGGCTCCGGCGCTCGGGCCGGTGCCCGAAGCCACCGTCCGACGGTGGTGGTGGGTCTCGGGGGTTCGGCCACCACCGACGGTGGATGTGGTGCGCTCGACGTCATCGAGGAGGCCGGCGGGCTGGGTGAGGTCGAACTGATAGGAGCCTGCGATGTGTCAGTCGGTTTCCTCGAGGCGGCTCGCCGGTTCGGTCCGCAAAAGGGGGCCGATCCGGATCTGGTCTTAAAACTGGTGGGGAGGTTGGAACAGGTGGCGGGGGAGTACCTGCGCCGTTACGGCGTCGATGTCCTGACCGCGCCGGGGGCGGGCGCTGCCGGCGGATTCGGTGGCGCGGTGCTGGCCCTGGGGGGATCGCTCCGATCGGGTTTCACCGCGGTCAGTGAGCTTCTGGACTTTCCCGATGCACTGGGTGCGAGTCGGGCCGTGGTGACCGGCGAAGGATGGCTGGACGCCTCCTCGCTCATGGGGAAGGTGGTGGGCTCGGTGGTGGCGGACGCGTCGGCCCGCAACGTCCCTGTCCTGATCATCGCCGGTCGGGCCGACCGGGAAGCAGTGGAGGGGGCCGAAGCAGCGGGCGCCCGCGTGGTGTCGCTGTCCGAGGAGTACGGCGACGAGCGCGCCTTGACCGACACCGCCGCCTGTGTGACCCGAGCGGTGAGAGACGCCCTGTCGCCGGCCGACTCGCCCGACCGGCCGTTTGCCGCCGGTGGCGGCCCCGGCGAAAGCTGAGGTCTGGGAGGCGGAATTGCCCCGCCGGCCACGGTCGGACCGAAGCGAATGGTCGGTGGGCCGTCCGACTCACTCGAGGTCACAGGGGTCACCGGGAGGTCTTCCTCCCCCTGTGTCCGGATACTTTGGGGGTAGGATCCGTGATCTGAGGAAGGGATTTGCTTGGCTTTCATCTACGAGCAGGTGGTCGACCCCGAAGCGGATAACAACGCTCATGCCTTCACCCTGGGTATGGTCGGTTTCAACAAGGCCGTCCTCGAGTTCGGATGTGCATCCGGACATGTGACCAAGGCGCTGGTCGACAGGGGCTGCCGGGTGGTCGGAGTCGAAGTGGACCCGGAGGCGGCCCGGGCAGCCGAGGCCTGGGCCGAGGAGGTCGTGGTCGGGCATGTCGAGCACGGCGACGTCTGGGACCACCTGAGCGCCGAAAAATTCGACGCGGTTCTGTTCGGCGACGTCCTCGAGCATCTCAGTGATCCTCTGACGACACTGCGCACGGCGCTCCGCTTCGTCAGTCCCTCCGGCTTCGTGGTCATGTCGGTTCCCAACGTCGCTCACGGAGATGTCCGGCTCAGCCTGTTACGAGGATCATTCGAGTACCGCGAGACGGGATTGCTCGATCGAACCCACCTTCACTTCTTCACCATGGACTCGCTGATGGATCTGTGCCGTCAGGCGGGGTTGGCCGTGGTGGACATCAAGCGAGTGGTCATCCCCCTCTTCCAATCCGAACTGGGTCTGCTACGCGACGATTTCGAACAGGGCACGATCGACAGGATTCTTGAAGACCCCGAGGCCGAGTCGTATCAGTTCGTGGTCAAAGCCGTCGTCGACAATGGCGACCAGGCTCTGTCCGCTCTGTCGGAGACCATCGTGGACCTGAGCGACCAGGTCCGTCGCCACGAGGTGCAAGCCGCCCTGTTGCGAGCGGAGTTGCGGAATCGGGATGAGCTGGCCGAGGAGGTCCGCCACCTCCGGATAATGGTTCGGGAAAGGGACCGGTTGGCCCTTCAGGTCAAACGACTCCAGAGCAATGCGTGGGAGAGGGATCAACTCGCCCTGAAGGTCACCGAGCTCGAGGGACAACTACTCAGCAGCGACCACGAGATCGATGCCATCTACGCCACGAGAACCTTTCGCTACCTGGCACCGCTTCGTCGGGCCTATGGGCGCATCATCAAACTCGGTCGCCGCAGCAGGCTGACGCCCCGCCGGTGAGCCGGGAGGTGGCCGACGACGGGCCGGGGGACAAGATTCCTCATCTTCTCGCCTTCTACCTGCCGCAATTCCACCAGGTGCCTGACAATGACGCCTGGCACGGTCCGGGGTTCACCGAGTGGACGGTGGTGGCCGGCGCCGAGCCGCTCTTCCCCGGCCATCATCAGCCCCATCTTCCCGGCGAGCTGGGCTTCTACGATCTCCGCGTGCCCGAGACCAGAGAGCGTCAGGCCAACTTGGCCCGACGCCATGGGATATCGGGCTTCCTCTACTACCACTACTGGTTCGGGGGCCGGCGCATGCTGGAGCGTCCTTTCGACGAGGTCCTCCACTCGGGCGCACCCGACTTCCCCTTCGCACTGTGCTGGGCCAACGAGAGCTGGTACCGGCGTTGGCAGGGATCGTCGGACGAGATGCTGGTGGAACAGGACTATGGCCCCGAAGACGACCTGGCCCACATCCGCTGGCTGATCGAAGCGTTCAAGGATCCGAGGTACATCAGGGTCCACGGCCGGCCACTACTCACCATCTACCGTCCCGACCTGTTGCCTGAGCCGAAGGTCACCTTCGATCTGTGGCGAGAGGAATGCGCCAATGCGGGGGTGAGGGAACCCTGGCTGGTCATGTTCGAGACGGGTCGGTACGCCGGCGATCCGTCACACCTCGGATTTGACGCCAGCGCCGAGTTCGTTCCCCACGGCATGGCCGAGATGGTCGAACCTGTCGACCACCCGTCCGGAGCCGATGCCAACCACTACGTGTACTCCTACGACGAGGTGGCTACGGCCTACCGGCAGCGGTCTCTGCCCGATTGGACCCGGTACCCGTGTGTGGCGTCCGGATGGGACAACACCCCCCGGCGACGGCGCGGGGAGGCGATCATCCTCCACGGCTCGAACCCTGATTCCTACGGGCGGTGGTTGGACGAGGCGGTGCGCGGCCAGAGCGGCGCCAGCGGCGGGGACGGGATCGTCTTTGTCAATGCGTGGAATGAATGGGCCGAGGGAGCCCACCTCGAGCCCGACACACGGCAGGGACGGGCTTTCCTCGAGAAGACGCGGGAGGTGATGGAAGGGGTCCGGGGCGCGCCGTTGACCGTCGCCGATGGTGACCAGCGGTCGGAGCGGGCGGCGACATCCATCCAGGACCTCTATGTCGATCTCTACGACCGTTTCGTGGCTCTGCAGGCAACGGCCAGTGGACTGCTGGGCCACAGCGACCGTCGTCTCGCCGCCATGCGCCAACACTATGAGGAGGAGCTCGGCCTGGCTCGGGAGGAGACCCACAAGCTGGTGACGGCGAGCCTCCGCATGGAGGAGCAACTTGCCCTGGCGACCACCCGTTACCAGCGGATGGCCCGATCGGAGGAGCGAGCCGCCTACCCGCGGGGCGAAGGCGAACCTGACTGAGACGGGCCCGACAGAGACGGGCCGGACAGAGGCAGAGCCCTCCGCGGGAGACCTGCTGGCCGGAGCTCAGACCAGCTCGAAGTGCGAGAGGTCAGGCGTGCGCATGTCCTCCCGGAACCGGACGAATGACCACGGCCACCCGCCGGGGATGCCCCGGTCGTCGAGATACCAGCTGTTGCAACCGGTGACCCAGACCGTGTTCCGGGCGGCCAGCTCCCGCTCCCGCTGAAAGTCAGCCAACGCCGTCCGCGACGCAGATGCCTGGCGGAATTCCTGACGAGCCAGGCCGTCGATGATCTGCATGATGTAGCCCATCTGCAGTTCGGCCACCTCGATGAGCGAGAAGTTTCCGATCGGTCCGTTGGGCCCGTTGAGCATGAAGAAATTGGGGAAGTCGGGAACGGACACGGCGAGATAGGCCTCGGGCCGTTCGCTCCAGGCCGCCTCCAGCGTCCGGCCGTTGCGCCCGGTGACCTGCATCGGGCGCATGAAGGCATCGGCGTGGAAGCCGGTAGCCAGCACCAGGACATCGAGCTCGTGGAGGCGCCCGTCGGTGGTGCGTATGCCCTCGGGCTCCACCCGATCGATGGTCTCGGTCACCAGTTCGGCCTGGGGCCGCTGGATGGCGTCGTAGAAATTGGGCGAGATGATCAATCGCTTGCACGCAGCCCGATAGGTGGGGCGCAGCTTCTCCCGCAGCTCCGGATCGTGCACGTTCTCCTCGAGGTTGGCCAGGCACGCCTGCTCGATCATCTTTATCTCGGGCGATCCGGTATCCACCACCGCATTGGCGAAGAGATCGAACATGTCGGAAAGGTGCTGGTGGCGCCCCGCCAGTCTGTCGGGGTGAAGGTGCAGTTCGGCGCGGTCCTCGTCGGAGTAGGCGGGATTTTCGTGGGGCATCACCCATTGGGCAGTCCGCTGGAACAGGCTCAGTTGCGCGACCCGGTCGACCACCGACGAGACGATCTGGACGGCGGTCGACCCCGTACCGACGATGCCGAGGCGTCGACCGTCGATCGTCGCACTGTGGTCCCAGCGGGCGCTGTGGAATGCGGACCCGGCGAAGGTGTCGAGCCCGGTCAGGTCGGGATAGCGAGGACGGTGGAGGACGCCGGTGGCAGCGATCACCACGTCCGCTCTGTCCTGTCGTCCGGACGCCGTGGCCAGGTGCCATTGACCATCGAGGAAGGTGCATTGGATCACCTCTTCGTTGAAGCGGATCCGATCGAGCACCCCGTGTCCGCGGGCGACACGTTCGAGGTAGTCCCGGATCTCGTCGCCCGGGGAGAAATGGTGGCTCCAGTCCGGGTTGAGCGCGAAGGAGTACGAGTAGAGGTGGGAGGGAACGTCGCAGGACAGGCCCGGGTAGGTGTTCTCCCGCCAGGTCCCTCCGACCTGATCGGCCTTCTCGTACATGGTGAAATCGGTGAAGCCGGCCTGGCTCAGCTTGATGGCGCTCAGGATGCCGGCCATGCCGGCCCCTATGACCACGCACCGGAGCGGGCGACGCCGCTCGCTCACCTGACCTCTTTGGGCTGTGGGTCGTGCATGTGCGGGGCAGGGCTCATCGGGGGCGCGCCTGCGGTGTCGGGCGGATGCTCACCGCGGCTACCGTACATCGATGATCCCGGACCGGTATGTCCTGAGCGGTACGGACATCGCCATCCCGCCTTTGGGGGTAGGTACCTGGGCGTGGGGCGACCGCTCCACCTGGGGTATGGGTGGCTACGACACCGAATTGACCAGGGACTCGATTCGCGACGCCTGGGACGCCTCCATCGATGCCGGCGTCACCTTCTTCGACACCGCCGAAATCTACGGGAAGGGCGAGAGCGAGCGCATCATAGGGGCCCTGCGGTCCAAGGACCCCGGGCGTGCGGACAGGGCGGTCATCGCCACCAAGTTCATGCCCTTCCCCTGGAAGGTCAACGTCGGCGCCGCCCTCATGAAGTCGTTGAAGGCCTCCGTGGAGCGTCTGGGCGTGGCTTCGGTCGACCTTTACCAGATCCACGGTCCGATCAGTTTCCGTTCGCATGCCGCCATGGCCGAGGCACTGGCTACGGCACACCAAGCCGGGTTGGTCAAGGCGGTGGGCGTATCCAACTACTCGGCCGCCGAGACCCGCGCCCTGAGTCAGCAACTGGACAAGAGAGGGATGAAACTGGCCACCAACCAGATCGAGTTCTCCCTCCTCCGCCGGTCGCCGGAAACCGGTGGTCTGCTCGGAGCGTGCCAGGAGCTCGGTGTCCTGCCCCTGGCCTATTCACCGATCGGCCAGGGCCGGCTGACCGGCAAGTACTCGGCCGCCCATCCGCCTCCGGGCAAGCGCACCTTCTCCAACCACCCGATGGAATCGGTGGACGTGGTGGTGGCCGAGCTCCGACGTATCGGAGAGAACAACGGCGGACGGACCCCGAGCCAGGTGGCCATCAACTGGGTGATGTCCAAGGGGGTGGTTCCTATCCCCGGTGCCAAAAACCGACACCAGGCTGAGGAGAATGCCGGCGCTCTGGGATGGAACATCGACGAGGACGATCTGGCCCAGCTCGACGGGGCCGCTCTGGCCGGTCTCCGTAGTCTCGAAAGCCGGTTCTTCCAGCACGGATGACGGACGACCGCCGGCGCCAGCACCGCCCTCGGTCCGGTCGGTCCGGCCGGGGCGGACACGGTCACTCGGACAGCGGATCGGGGGTCCGGTCTTCTCCGTTGACCGCCGCCACCCCCTGTACACTCGTCTTCCGTGCCTTCCGCCGTCCACTGAGCCTGCCGTCCGCCCCCGAACCGAGTGCCCGCCAGCCCCGTGCCCACTGACAGCCTGTTCCTCAACGCTCCGATCCACCGCACGGTCCTCGCCGGTGAAACCATCTACGCCGAAGGGGACGTCGGGACCCACATGTACGGCATCGTTTCGGGCTCGGTGGAACTGATCAAAGGCTCGGTGGTGGTGTCGAGCCTGGGACCGGAGGATGTGTTCGGGGAACGGGCCCTGGTCGACCGGTTGCCCCGGAACCTGACGGCGGTAGCCACCTCGGAGACCGTGCTGGCGGAGATCGATCGTGGTCTCTTCCTCTTCCTGGTGCACGAATCATCGACATTCGCCCTGGGCATCATGGGTGCCCTGGCCACCAGGCTCCGCAACTACGACGAGCTGTTTGCCGCTCTGCCCGGGGAGTCGCCCCCCCACTAGGCCGGGGCCACCCGGCAGTAGGAGCTGGTGGCCGGGGGTGGTCCGGGGAGGGAATGTCCGGGTGACAACCGGGTATGTGCGGGGGACGGACGAATAGGAGGAAAGAACTGTGACTGACGCCCTGGACGACACTGACGCCGTTGACAAGAAGGACCTACCAGGCGGTGTCCCCTGGATCCCCCTCAACGACGGACGGCAGGTCCCTCAACTGGGCTTCGGGGTGTTCCAGATCCCGCCCGCCGACACGGAGGCGGCGGTGAGTCGAGCCCTGGAGATCGGCTACCGCCACATCGACACCGCCGAAATGTACGGCAACGAGGCGGCAGTCGGACGCGCCACCGCCGCTTCGGGAATCGAGCGGTCGGACGTGTTCGTCACCAGCAAGCTCAACAACGGGTTCCACCGGCCGGCCGAAGCGCGAGCTGCCTTCGAGCGCACGCTCGAGGCGCTCGGTTTCGACTATGTCGACCTGTTCCTGATCCACTGGCCGCTCCCCACCCTGTACGGCGGGGACTTCGTTTCGACCTGGCAGACCCTGATCGAATTCCGGGCGGACGGTCGTGCCCGCTCGATCGGTGTCTCCAATTTCCAGGCACCCCATCTGGAGCGACTGGCGGCGGAGACCGATGTGGTGCCGGCCGTCAACCAGATCGAGATCCATCCGTATCTCACTCAAGACGAGCTGCGGGCCTATGACAGCGATCATCACATCGCCACCGAAGCCTGGTCGCCGATCGCCCAGGGCAAGGTTCTCGACGACCCCACCATCGTGGCCCTTGCTGCCAACGTGGGCAGGACGCCGGCGCAGGTGGTTCTGCGCTGGCACATCCAGCGCGGTGACATCGTCTTTCCCAAATCAGTGACGCCCTCACGCATCAAGGAGAACTTCGAGCTATTCGACTTCGAGATCGGGCCGGAGGATATGGCCGCCATCAGCGGGCTGAACCGCGACGAGCGCACCGGGCCCAACCCGGACACGTTCGCCTACGTGCCCCGCTGAGTAGTGATTACGGTGCCGACGTACGGGCGGTGGCCAGCCAGGCATCGATGGAGCCGCGAGTCTTCGACTTGAGGGAGGCCGGTGCCCCGCTGTGGTCGATGGACGTACGCGCACACCGGGCCAGGTCGGCACTGCCGAGATGAAGGACGTCGCGGGCCACTTCGTATTCATGGAGCAGGTCGACACCGAACAGGAGTGGGTCGTCGGCATTGATGGTGCAGGCCACGCCCCGCTCGAGGAGCATGGGAAGCGGATGGTGAGCGAGATCGGATACGACCGATAGGGCCACGTTCGAGGTGGGACACACATCGAGGCACACCGACCGGCCGGCCAGTCGATCCACCAGCTCGTCGTCCTCGATGGCCCGGACGCCGTGTTGGATCCTGTCCGCCCCCAGCACATCGAGAGCGCTTGTGACCGCTTGCGGTCCGCGGTGCTCACCGGCATGGGGTGCGGCGATCAGCCCGCCGTCGTTGGCGATGGCAAAGGCTTCGGCGAACAGTTCGGGTGGCGAAGCGGATTCGTCGTTGGCCAATCCGAAGGCCACCACCCCTCGCCCCGCGTTACGGACGGCGATCTCTGCCTGGGTCACGGCCAGGGCGGGGGCCAAAGTGCGGTCGGCCGTGATCAGCCACCCAACCCCGACCCCGGTGGCCTCCTCGGCCAGATGCCCGGCGTCGAGGAGAGTGTCGAGCACCGTCTGCGGTTCGCCCAGGCCGCTGTGATCGGGGAGATGGACGGCGGGCTCGATCCACACCGCCCCGGCGGCAGCTGCGTCTTCGACCACTTCGACCACCAGGCGGGCCAGGTCGTCGAAGGACCGCAGCAGCCCGGCGGCGGCGAAGTACAACGTGCCGAAATCGGCGAAGCTGCCGAAGGTGGTCGGCGGCGAGGGAAGGAGAGTGCCGTAGTGGCCGGCCAGATCCGACAAGGTCTCGCCACGCATGGCCCCCTCGAGGTGCACGTGCAGGTGGGCCTTGGGAAGGTCACGGAGGTCGGGGGCGGGGAGAGTTGGCATTGAGTGCTCCTTCGGCGCGTGGGAAGGACGGTTCCTTCGCCGCGAGCCGGGGCCGTCTGGCCCTCCCCGTCTGGTCAGCTCATGACAGCCGGCACTCTACCGAGGCCCAGATGGACGGTCAACGGCGTCCGTCGTTCAGGGAAGGCCGGCGGGATGCGCGATGAGCGCGGCCAGGCCGGACCGCCATCTAGTGTTGGCCGCTATGCACACCTGGTGGGAACGGTTCGCTTCACGCCGGACCGGATTGTCGGTGGTTGCGGCCACCATCGGCGTCGCCGGGCTCCTCGCCGGGTGCAGCTCCGGCTCGACGGCCACGACCACGACGACGGCGGCCGGGGCAACGGGCCCTCTCACCGTGACCTGGATGCCGAGCTATGCCGCTCCGGGGACCCCCGCCCAGTACAACAAGGTCGGGGTCATAAAAGTCGGGCCGACCAGCGCCAAGAACGTCCTGGTCCTGGAGCCCGGCACCTCCGCCGCCGGCGCCTACTTCGTGCCGCTGGCCAAGTGGATCGTGGCGAAGACCACTGGGTGGCAGGTCTGGGCAGTCGAACGTCGAGAGAACCTGCTCGAGGACCAATCGGAGCTGAATCTGTACAAGGAGCACAAGGCCACAACCACCCAGCTGTTCGACTACTACCTCGGCTATCTCAAGAGCCCGAGCATCACCCCTCACTATCAGCCCGTCGCCGACTCCACCGTCGAGTTCGCCAAACAGTGGGGGATGAACGTCGCTGTCCAGGACCTGCACGTGGTGATTGGCGCCGCCAAGAAACTCGGCGGCAAGGTCGTGCTCGGTGGCCACTCACTCGGCGGATCGGTGGTCACGGCCTACGCCACCTGGGACTTCGGCGGCCACGCCGGAGCCGACCAACTGGCCGGCTTGGTCTACATCGATGGGGGTAGCACGTCGACCCCGGTGAGTGCCCAGTCGGCGACACAGACGCTCCAGTCGCTCGACGCCCCGGGCACCAGCCCCTGGCTCGCCTTCGGCGGGATCACCGCTCCGTACGCCGGACTGTTCGAGGCGACAGGAGCAGCTTCAGCGCTCTTGGACCCGAATGCGGCCTCGTTGGGTCAGACGTCAGGACTCTTGCCCACGGACATCGTCCCTTCGGTGCGTGTCACCAATCTGGGCCAGTACGGGTACGCGCTCAATGCGTCGACTTCTCCGCCCAGTTTGCTGGCCGCTCAGGCGCACCTGGGCCAGGGCCTCGCCTCACAGGGTCCGATCCACGGCTGGAACGGCGCAGGAGCCCTGACGCCGATCGACCGCTTCGCCACCATGTTCTCAGGTGAAGGAGTGCAAAACGCCAACGGCACCGAGTGGTACTTCCCCCAACGCCTGACCGACGACACCGGTGCTGTGGACAACGGCAACGCCAATCCGGCTCAGAGCGTGCTCGACGTCGACGCCACCATGGGTCACAGCCTCCCGAAGAGCCTCCTGATCTACGCCTTCGGGGCACGTCTCGGTGGAGCCTCGGTTCCCCAGGGCGCGCAGATCTTGGCCCAACAATCGGGCATCCCTGCGACCAACCTCACCTTGGCCAACTACCAGAGCACCTACTCGCACAACGACCCGGCCGGCGCCTATCCCACCAACGCCTTCTTCAGCCGGCTGGTCCCGTTCCTGGGCAAGGTCAGCGCCCAAAGGTCGTAGGGTGCACCCGTAGTGGCCGTCAACTTCGCACAGGTCGAACGAGCCGCACTCTGCGACCTGCTGGTCGAGCTCGGTCCCGACGCGCCCACCCTGTGCGAGGGATGGACCACCGCCGATCTGGCTGCCCATCTGGTCGTGCGTGAGCGGCGACCCGACAGTGGCCCCGGAATCGTCTGGCCGCCCCTGGCCGGCTACACCGATACCGTGCGGCGCCGGCGAAGGGACGGTACACCGTGGGAGGAGCTGGTCGCGGCCGTTCGCTCCGGTCCCCCGGTGCTCCTTCGGCCTTTCGACCGGCCCATGAACACGGCCGAGTTCTTCATCCACATCGAGGACGTCCGCCGAGCCCAACCCACCTGGGACGTCCGACCTCTGGACCCCGCGTTGGCCAACGCCCTGTGGTCGCGGGTGGGGGCAGCAGGAATGGCCAAGCGGGTGCCGGCCACCATCGAGCTGGTCGCCCCGGGCCATGCCAGCAAGAGCGCCGGCACCGGACCTCGCATCGTCGTCGAGGGCGAACCAGGCGAGCACCTGTTGTTCGCATCCGGGCGCCAGAGTGCGGCCCGCGTCGAAATCGCCGGTGACGACGACCTGGGCCGGCAGCTGCGCACGGCCTCCTTGGGGATCTAAGCGGGGGAAGCCGCCGATCCGCCCTCGGGGCGGGCGCCTGTTTCGTCCGGTGAGCTCGAGCCCTTCTCCTTCGATGAGCTCATGTCACCGAGGCCATGTTCATCGATCAGGTGGTCGGGCCACGCTCCGGCCGCCCCGCGCACGGTGAGCGTCACCGGCGAGCCCGGTGCGAGCCGAAGCCCACCCAGTACACGGGCCACCACCGGGGTGGCCCCCTGCTCCTCGCCGAGGGTCACGTGGACGACGGCGTCGTGACCGTAGAAGTCGGTGCCGACCACCCGTCCGGGTGCCCCCGGGCCCTCTGACCCGGGGTGGACCTCGATCTGCTCGGGTCGGACCAGCACGGTGAGACGCCCGCCGGAACCGGGGGCCACCGACGACTCCAAGGACAGCGGACCGAGTGCGGTGACCACGACGTCATCCCTGGCCTCGCCGGCCACCAGGTTGGCTTCCCCCACGAATTGGGCCAGATCAGGATCGCGGGGATGGGAGTAGAGGTCCTGTGGTGCCGCAACCTGGGCGATGGTGCCACCACGCAGCACGGCGACCAGATCGGCAACGGAGAGGGCCTCGTCCTGGTCGTGGGTGACCAGAATGGCCGTGGTCCCGTTCTGACGCAGGATCTGCTCGACGTCGGCCCGCACCGTCGCCCGCATGTTGGCATCGAGGGAGGCGAACGGCTCGTCCAACAGGAGCAACCGGGGCATGAGGGCCAGCGCCCGGGCCAGTGCCACCCGCTGCTGTTGTCCCCCGGAGAGTTGGTGGGGGTAGCGCTCGGCCAGGCCGTCCAGACCGGCGGCATCGAGGAGCTCGTCCACCCGCTTTCCCGACCGCTGGCGCCGGGCCAGGCCGAAGCCCACGTTTTTCCTGACGTTGAGATGGGGGAAGAGGCTGCCCTCTTGCGGGACATAGCCGATGTGACGACGCTCGGTGGGCTGGTGGTGCTGGTCGTCGTCGACAACTTCGCCACCGATGGTGACGGTCCCCCCGTCCGGTCGCTCGAAGCCGGCAAGAACGCGGAGAAGGGTGGTCTTCCCGCTTCCGGACGGACCGAGCACGGCGGTGATGGTTCCGGCGGGCACCTCGAGATCGAGCCCCTTGAGCACCGACTGTTGTCCGAAACCCTTCTGGAGACCGGTAACGACCAGATCGGTGGCGGCCGATCTCATGCCGGCCTCGTGGCGTGCGTGGGAAGCCGGTCGAAGTAGCGCCCGAGGAAGTAGCTGGGCAGGGCGGCCACAGCGATGATCACCAAGGCGAAGGGTGCCGCTTGTCCATAGGAAAGGTTCTGCTGGTAGGCCCAGAACTGCGTGGCCAAGGTCTGTACGCCGGTGGGGATGAGAATGAGCGTAGCCGTGAGCTCGGTCACGGTGGCCAAAAAGACCAGGCAGAAAGAGGCGGCCAGTCCGGGACCGACCAAAGGGAGGGTGACCCGGATGAGCACAGCCATCCGGCCTTGCCCCAGGGACCGGGCCGTTTCTTCCAGACGGACCGGTGCGTAGGCCACGGAGGCCCGGACGCCGACCAGTGCCAGCGGGAAGAACAGGATGGCGTAGGCCACGATGAGCAGCGGGGCCTGCTGGTAGCCGAAGCCCCCCAGGTAACGCTCGGTGAAGTAGCTGAGGGCGAAGGCGATGACCACGCCGGGCAGGGCCAGCACCAGGTAGGTGCTGCGCTCGAGCATGTGGCCCAGGCGGAGACGGTGCCTGACGGCCAGGAGGGCCACTGGCAGCGAGAGCAGGGTGGCCAGGATGCCGGCGGCGGCGGCGTAGCCGGCGGTGTGCAAGGCGGCGCTGAGCAGTGACACCCCGGTGAGCGAGTGGGCTCCTCCCTCGAACATCCAGTAGACGCTGGACCCGATGGGCACGCCGAGGGCCAGGCCGACCAGAGCGACGAATCCGACGAGGACCGGTACGGTGGCTCGGCCCAGACGGTGTTGATGCCGAACCCGCTGTGCGAACGGATCGGCCCGGACCAACCGGCCTCGTCCCCGGGCCAGGACGTCGCCACCCAGGACGAGGATGCTGAGGACCACGAGGACGAGGGAGAGGGCGCAGGCGGTGGGGACGTCGAAGGTGTTGAACTCGGTGAAGATCTCGGTGGTGAAGGTCCGGTAGCCGAGGATCTCGAAGGCGCCGTACTCGGCCAGAATGACAAGGGCGACCAGAACACAACCCCCGAGGATGGCGGTGCGGGCCTGGCCTACGACCACCCGTAGGAAGGTACGGATCGGACCCAGCCCCAGGCTGTGGGCGACCTCCTCCATGCTCGGGTCGGCGCTCCGGAAGCTGGCCGCCACCGGCAGATAGACCAGCGGGTAGACGGCGAGGGTCATGACCAGGACTGCGCCCCGAAACCCTTCGACCCATGTGCTGATGGACGACCACCCGAAACTGACGACGAAGTCGGGGATGGCGAAGGGCACGACGACCAGCACCGCCCAGATGCGACGCCCCGGGAGGTCGGTGCATTCCACGCACCAGGCGGTGAGGGTCCCGATGATGGCGCAAAGCACCGTGACCACCACGGTCAGTTGGACGGTGTTCCACAGCAGCGTGGCGGTCAGTGGCCGCCATATCAGGTGGACGATGGTGGTGAACCCCACCCCGCTGGACTCGATGAGGAGGAAGGCGAGCGGCGTCAACAGCACCAGGGCCACTGCCAGGCTCATGCCCAGGAGCCCCCATGGCCGTGCCTCACGCCGTCGGACGGTCGACTCCACCGGAGCCGGAGCCGTGCGCTCAGTCGTCCATGTGGCCATCGTCTGTTCCCGTTCGGCTCGCTGGCGGATCGGCTCGGTGACCGGTCACAGCAGGCCGGCCTGCTTGAGCAGGTTGATGGCCGTGGAACCATCGCCCAGTTGGGCGATGGTGATCGGGTTCGGCTGCAGTTGATCGAATGGGGTTTCCGGTTGGCTGGTGGTCACTCCCGAGGCGATCGGGTACTCGAAGCTGATCGAGTGAGCGATGGTCTCCTGCCCTTCCTTCGAGACCAGGTAAGCCAGAAATTTCTGAGCGGCCGCCTGGTTCTTGGACGACTTGAGGACGGCGGCGGGGGAGATGTCGAGCACGTATCCGGGGTCGTGGGGGGCGAAGTAGGTGATGCTGGAGTGGATGTTGGATGCCCCGAGCTCGGCCCGCATCCGGTACCAGTAGTACTGATTGACCACACCGAAGGCCACCGCGCCCCTGTTCACCTCGTCGGCGATCGTCTCGTTGTCGGGATAGATGTGGCTGCCGGCGTTGTTCTTGATTCCTTCCAACCATTTGAGCGCCGCACGTTCACCGTAACTGTGGACGACCGATGTCACGATGGGCTGAAAATCGGTCTCTCCTGCTGCGAAGGCCAATTTCCCCTGGTAACGGGGGTCAGCCAGCTGGAGGACCGAGGTGGGAAGTTGGCCCTTGGCTATGAGACTGGGGTTGTAGATCAGCACGCTGACCCGTGCCGACACGCCGACCCAGTCCCCTTCGGGCGAGTTGTACTTGCTCGGGGTGTGGGCCAGGGTCGACGGGTCGACCTTGGCCAGCAGCCCCTTGGACTGGAGGTACTCGAGAGCCGGTGTGTTCTCGGTGTAGATGACATCAGCCGGGGAGTTCGACCCTTCGGTGACGACCTCGTTGGCCAGAGTGTCCTCGTCGTCGCTCCGTACGTTGACGGTGATCCCGGTGGCCTTTTCGAATCCGCCCACCAAGGAGTCGGTGGTCTGGACGTGCTGTCCGTTGTAGAGGGTGATCGACTGGCCGGATGCTGAGGATGATCCTCCGCACGCGGTGAGCAGGGCACCGGTGGCGACCACCGCCACGGCCGCCCATCCCCAGTGCCTCTTCATGGACGCCTCCTCCTTGCCGGTCGCTGACCGTGACGGCCGCCTCGGACCATCAGCCTCATGATGTGGCACCCGGACCTCATGATGTGGCACCCGGACAGAGGGCATCGACCTTGTTGGAGGCGGCACTGACCTCCTGTTTGGACGCAGCCGAGTTGTTGGTGTTCACGACGGCCTGATAGGCGGCGGCGAGATCTTCAACGGCGGCGCGGAGCTTGTCGTTCGAGGTGGGTATCTGGCGGAGAGGCAGGATTTGGGCCTGGGCGTAGCCGATGGGGTCGGCGCCAGGATCGGGCCCGTTGCTGAGCACAGCGCTGACCCGGGTGCACGAACCGGAAGCGACCGCCGTCGTGGTCGGAGACGCGCTCGAGGAACCGCAGGCGCCGAGCAGGAGAGATCCACCCGAAATGACGGCCACGGCGATGATGGTGGGGCCCGACAGGCGCGTCATGGTCGGGAGGACACGGTCAATGGTCGCCGGTCGGCGTCGGACGCAAGCTCCCCGGAGCAGCGGCCGGCCCCGCTCGTGGATCCGCCAGCCCCGCTCGTGGATCGACTGGCCCTGCTCGTGGATCGACTGGCCCGGCTCGTGGATCGATCAGCGCTGAAGGATCGAGCCGATCCGGAAGTCCGGAAGACGACCGTGGTGAGCCGGGAGTAAGTTGGCATTATTAGGTGAGCCTAACATTAGGTGCCCCTAAACTTAGGCCTGCCTAACTTCCCATGTCAAGACGGTGGGCCCGGCCGAATACTCTGCTCTGCCACCCGAGCGATGGCCCGCCGGATCGCCCCCAGCGCAGGTGGGCTCTGCCGCCGCCAACGGGTCTGGCGGCGTGGTGTGGTCAGAGGGCGACGCCGGCCAAGGGCCTTATCGCTGGAGCACCCGCCACTACCCCGGTTTCTTCGGCTACTTCTTCTTCGGCCTCGAGAACGTCGATCGGAGTGGCCGGCTCGTTGCTGACCAACCTCCGCTTCAGGCGCAGGAACGGAGACTCGACCACCCGCCACGACAATTCGGCGCAGGCGAACGTGGCCAACAGGGCGATCAACACGCCGGATAATCCCAAACTCCTCAGCCATGTCAGCCAGACGTAGTGCCAGAGGTAGAGGCCATAGGACCGTCGCCCTATATAGGTCATTGTCGGGCTGGCCAACCACGATGGCCGCTGTCGCGGCCGATCGACCAGAGCGACCACCATCAGAGGGGCGGCGACCGAGACGGCGATCCACGCCGTCCCGTAGACCAACGCCGAGCTCGGATGATCGAACACCCAGCCGGCGAACATGAGCAACCCGATGGTGGCGACCATCGTTGGCGTGCAGGTACGGCGCCACCACCCCCCGATGGCGGGTCGTCGGGACCACAAGAGGCCCAGCGCAGCTCCGGCCAGGAAAGCTCCCGATCGGGTATCGGTGCTATAGAAGACCCACTCCGTTGTGGCGTGCGCATGATGCACCCAGACGACATCGAGGAATGAAGCGATGGCCAGCAGACAGGTTCCGACCAAGGCGATGCGGCGAGAACGACTGAGTAGAAAGACCAGGAGAGGTGCCCAAAAGAGGTAGAACTGCTCCTCGACGGCCAGGGACCAGAGGTGCCCCAACGGGACGTAACCGGTGAAGAGCCCGAACAGTCCGCACCAGTTGGTGAGGTAGGTGAGCCCGGCTCCCACTCCTTCGATGGCTACCGATAACGGCTCGCCGGTGCCGCTTCCGGCCCCGGGTACCGACGTCAGCCAAGCTTCATGGCCGAAAACGATGACCACCAGCAGCCAGATGAGAAGGAACGCCACGAGTGCCGGCACGAGCCGAAGCGTGCGCCGCACATAGAAATGGAGGAGGTTGATGCGTCCGCGGACGTCCTTCTCCTCGGAAAGAATCGCCGTAATCAGAAAACCGCTCAGGCCGAAGAAGACAAACATGGCGACCTGCCCGGCGGCGAGCTCGGGTGCGAGCCCGGCGTGGCTAGCAAAGACTGCCATCCACGCCAGGGCCCGCACGCCATCCAGAACGGGCTGATGGCCGAGGAGGCGAGCCGCGTGGGGTTTGGCGGCCGAAGAGTGGAACTCCACCCACGCCACCTTTGTCGACCCACCTTGGACGGCCCTTGGAAGACCGCTAGACCATCTTAAGATTTGATGATCGGACCTTCGGTTTGACCTATTTCAACCTGAGCCCGACCTGAGCCAGCCCTGAGCCCGCCATCACTTCAGACGGGCATCACCCTGGAGTCAGACGGGCATCACCATCAAATTGTCGTCGGACCGACGTGCCTGAGGAGCACAACCTCTGGACAGCCGTCCGCACCCGATCAGGGGGTTGCCGGGCCGACGGCCCAATGTGGGTCCGCTTACGACGCAACGGCGCGCTGGAGGACGTCGTTAGCAGCTTCGTAGGTCTGGCGGAGCTCGTAGAGGAACTCATTGACGTTCTCCCGCACGTCGGTGGCGTCGGACCCGGTGTCGCGCAGGACGGCGCCGATGCGTGATCGACCGGCCAAGTAGACGCTTTCGGTCACTTCGAGTCGGGCGAAGACGCTCCCTCGGATATCGAGTTCAGCCAATTCGGCGAGAACAGTGAGCTCGTCGATCCGGCCCCGCCATTCGGCCAGCGCTCGACCTAATTGATTGATCGCAGTCGGGATTGAGGTGGTCATTGGCGCGTACTCCTCCGCTGGTCAAACTGCATCGGAGGTCCGGTTCCGGCGTATACGTGCCCGGGGGGTTTGAGGCCGACAGGACCGCCAGGGGCCAACATCACGGCCAACGGGGTCACCTGGCGCCTCTGGGCGCAGGATGTTTCCGTGGCCCGAGGTCTGACCGGATTCGACAGCGATCGCCACAAGCCCACCTTCGAAGCTTCGCCCTCGCTGTAGAAGGTGTCCTAACGGTAGCGGACTTTGTCATCCGGTGAATCGGTCCACCGTCAGCAGGGGAGAGAAACCCAGGTCAGGCGTGAGCTCGCCCCTCAGTAATGTCCGCCATCGCTAGCCGGCGAGCGTCGAGCACGGCCGATGTCGTTGATTGGATAAAGCGGGACTGCGATCGTCGGCCGGTGGCCTTTGCAGCCGTAAAGCAGGGGTGGGAAGATGCAGTAAGGGCTGTTCCGACCGAACGAGACTGCATGGCGGGTAGCGATATTCCCATTGAGGATGCGAATGCAGTTGCGGGGCTGGCCGACGCCATGTCAGCCATGGTCGACGTCCTGTTTTCTGCTGACACGGTCGAACAGACGCTGGACAGTGTCATGGAGTTGGCAACGACCACCATCGAAGGCTGTGACTTCGCCGGCATCATTCTCCTCAATCATGGGGCCGCCACCATTCGGGCCTGTACCCATCCAGACGTTCTCGAGCTTGAAGCGTTGAGGAATCTGTCAGGGGATTCCCTGTTTTTTGAGTCGATTCGTGAAGAGTCCATCTATTACAACGAGGATTTGATCGAGAGTACTCAGCTCGAATGGGTTTCGGAAGCACGAGAGAGGAATATCCGAAGTCTTTTGGGACTCCCCTTTGCTATGGCGGGAGTGTCCGGAAGTCTTGCCCTCTTCGCCCGCTATCCGTCTGCATTCGGGGTCATGGACAGAGGTCGAGGACTTCTTTTGGCCCACCTGGCTGGCGCTGCCATCACCACGGCTGAAGAGCACGAGACCGAGATGCGGGTTGCCTCCAATCTCAATTCCGCACTGGTGACCAGGGAAATCATCGGGGAGGCCAAAGGCATCTTGATGGAGCGTGAACGCATCACCTCCGCTCAAGCGTTCGACATCCTGCGCCGTGCCTCCCAGCACCTCAATCTGAAGCTTCGGGACATTGCTCAGAGCCTGGTTGACACCGGGGAGCGTCCGGATACTGGGTGAACGCGCCGGCCCACCGATCAGCTCAGCTCTGACCGATCACCGTGGGCAATATCGTTCTTCTCCGCTCTGCCGGTTTGCCGGTTGCATTCACTATGAGCGGTCGCATGCGGCGTTATCTGGAATGGATGTCACCAGCGGTCGCCTCGCAGGCCTCTGAAACGCAGGGCGTTGGCACCGAAGCGGGGTGGTCACCCAGATCGGCGCTCCTTTCCGGCGTGGTAGATTTAAGGTGCCTTCTACAGCGAGGGACCGATATCCCCAGGACGCGACACCCATGTCGATGACCCCGCTGTCAGAACACGTCACCGATGCGATTGACCCTTCTTCGCAGCATTGTGACGAGCCGCGGTGTCAGCGGGCCGCGGACGGAGCTGCATTCTGGCCGGCGTTGCTGACGAGAGCGTCATGTGGACAGCTGTTCTCGTGAGTCCAACCCGCCACGACATGCTCGACAAGTTCCGCCGGGACGCTGAGCTCACCCAGGAGGAGCTCTGGCTCCGGTACTTCGAGCTCGGCGGCATGAGCTCCGCCCTTCAGCTCGAAGCCTTTCTGTTCGGTGCCCTCGCTCCAAGTCCCTACGACCACGACGTGATCGCCCATGCCCTCAACGAGCGTTTCGTAGAGCTCGGCGGCAACCATCCCGTTCCCTATGTGCAAGAAGATCAGGGTGCGTAGTACGTCGATACCCGCGCGCCGCGGTCAACTCGCCCTGGGCGGGGCGGTTGCCCAACGACGTGATGACGGGACGACTGCCCGCATGAACGCCGTAGGGCGACAGCCCCTTCACCTGCTGCGATCGGCGGCCCCACCGGAGGTAGGCGAGTCCGACGCCGATTCACTGAGTCTCTCGGCTGTTCGGGAGAGGGGAAGAGCCCGACGCAATCACCCGTCCGGGTTCGGGCTGAGCGGCGAGCTTGACCCACGTGCCGATGTCGCTCGACCTTTGCGCGCCGGTGACACTGTGCGAAAACGGAGAAACGCTGTTTTTTCATCGGCTCTCGCCGGATCGGTGACAGATCGACATCCGGCTGCTCTCGGACGTCCGACAGGAGCGCCAAGCCGAGGCCCGGCCGGGTCTCGACAGTCGAGCCGGCGAGGTGTGCCAGGTGGTTAAAGGCGCCGCCTCTCATGGCGGCTTCGTCATCGGAGCTGAACTGGGTGAAGACCACGCCGTCATCGCCGTGCGCGGAGAGTTTGCCGCACCGGCCGCCGCCGAGCTCGGCACGTTGCTTGAAGCAGCAATCGCCGGTGGCTGTCTCTGGATCGTGGTGGACCTCTCCGGAGTGAGCTCGGCCATCCCCGTGGGTCTCACCGTGCTGGCTGGGGCGGCCAGGCACATCGCCGGACGGGAGGGTCAACTCACGGTCCGCTGTGCAAAGGGCGCCGTGCGAGGCTTTCTGGAAGCCTCCGGGCTCGACTATTTGATCGCTCCCGATCCTTTCGAGCATCAATCGGCATTCCTCGATTACGAGCAGGCCCTCCGCCTGTTCGATATGCGCAGTGCTACGAGACAGCGTTATCTGTCCGACGAGCTCCACCGATCGGTCGTGGATGAGGCGCCGGATCACGGGGCGGACGGTGCGTTGCGGCTGTCTGTTGCCCTGGCCAAAAAGCTCGTCCGCGGGGCCGACGGCGCCAGTGTCTCCCTGCGTCGCCACGGGATTCTGACGACCGTCGCCGCCACCGATCAAACCGTTCTGGACATGGACGGGCATCAGTACACATCGGGGCAGGGCCCGTGTGTCGATGCTTCGGCTGAAGGACGGGAGTTCTATAGCGCTTCTCTCAGAGACGAGCGGAGATGGCCGATCTTTACCCCCCAAGCATGTGCGCTGGGCATCAATTCGATTCTTTCCTTCCCTCTCATGACAGTGGAGAGACCGGTGGGAGCAATCAACATATACTCCCGGACACCGGGTGCGTTCGTCTCTGCCGACCAGCAGGTGGCCTCTGTCCTCGCCGCCGAAGCCTCCACCATTCTCTCCGACGTTGAGGCGGCCACCCGAGCGGATTTACGCTCGAACCGCCTGCAGCGGGCATTGCGGACCCGCAACACGATCGCCCAGGCCCAGGGAGTGATCATGGAGCGGCAGGGGATCTCCGAGTCGGCGGCCTTCACCGCCCTGCGGAAATACTCCCAACAGACCAACGAGCCGCTCCGGGATCATGCGCGAGATGTGGCGGACTCGACGCGCCCTCCCCGACGGGCGGCACCTACTGAGGGGGTCAGCCCGCCCCACGAATGAACTCGTGCGACGGTCGATTCCGGAGGTGAGGCCGACCGGACGGGCTGGCCATCGGCCTGCCCGGGCGCGATCGGGTCCACTGGGATCCCGATTTCCACCGCCGAACCCTCGATTTCCACTGTCGAAGTGGAACGGGTGGACAATTCTGTGCAGAGTTGTCGATTGGGGTCGTTCTCGACCGTCGTAGTCAGTAGGAGGTCCCGAAGGCGGGGCCACTCACGAGAGGAGATCACCATGGCCGAGTATCTGATCCTTATTTACGGGGACGAGGCCGCAATGGACAATCCGGAGCCCGGGTCATTCGACCAGATGATGAAGGGCCACCAGGTGTTCGGCGAGCGCAACGCCACCGCCTTGCGGGGCGGCAACGCACTGCAGTCGACGGCGACGGCGACGTCGGTGCGCCAGGACTCCTCCGGCGAGTTCGTGGTGACCGACGGCGCCTTTGCGGAGACCAAAGAAGCGCTCGGCGGCTACTACCTCGTCGAGGCAGCGGACTTGGACGAGGCCTTGGCGCTGGCCAAGCAGGTGCCGATGCCCGCCGGCGGGGTAGAGGTCAGGCCGATCAGGACGTTCAGCTGAGCGGGGCACATCGCCTCATGCACGCCTCGGTGGAGGCGGCGGTGGCTGAGGCACACCGTCGGGAGTGGGCCTTCGTGCTCGCCGCCACAGTACGGGTCACAAGGGACATCGACCTGGCCGAAGAATGCGTCCAGGATGCCTATGCCCGGGCACTGGCCGCCTGGTCCACGGAGGGGATCCCTGCGAAACCCGGTGCCTGGCTGACCACCGTCGCCCGACGCCGGGCCATCGACGTGGCTCGCCGAGGCGTGACCCATGACCGGGTGTTGCCCCTGCTGGTCGAGCCGGTGGCCGTGATCGGCCCCGGTGAGCTCGACGAGCCCGACATCGTGGACGATCGACTCCGGCTCATCTTCACGTGCTGCCACCCCGCCATCGCCCTCGAGGCCCAGGTGGCGCTCACGCTCCGCCTGGTTTGCGGACTCACCACTGCCGAAGTGGGGCGGGCCTTCCTGGTCAGCGAGTCGACCATGGCGGCCCGCATCACCCGGGCCAAGAAGAAGATCGCCATTGCCCGCATCCCCTACCGGGTGCCGTCCGTCGAGGACCTTCCCATCCGCACCGATGCAGTGCTCACTGTGTTGCATCTGCTCTACTCGACCGGGCACACGGCACCGGAGGGCGCCGACCTGAGCCGACGCGACCTGGTGGAGCGGTCGCTTGACCTGGCCCGACTGCTGCGGAAGTTGCTGCCGGACGACGCTGACGTGGCCGGGTTGCTGGCCCTCATCCTTTTGACCGACGCACGCCAGGCGTCCCGGCTGGGGGGCGACGACCAGCTGGTGCTGCTGGCCGACCAGGACCGGTCCCGGTGGGATCGCGTCGCCATCGGGGAGGGCGTCGAGCTCGTGCGTGAGGCCCTGTCCCGTCGACCCCCGGGGCGCTTCGCCCTGATGGCGGCCATCGCTGCGGTCCACGACGAAGCCCCGTCGTGGGACGCAACCGACTGGGGCGAGATCGTGGGGCTTTACGACCTTTTGGTGGAGCTGTGGCCGTCCCCCGTGGTCGCCCTCAACCGGGCCGTGGCCATCGGCCTGGCCGTCGGGCCCGACGCAGGACTGGCCGCGCTGGACGCTCTGGCCACCGAGCCCGTACTGGCGACCTACACCTATTTGGCGTCAGCCCGCGCCGACTTCCTCAGACGGCTGGGCCGGACCGGCGAGGCCCGCGCCGCCTACGAGGAGGCCTTGTTGCTCTGCGAGAACGGGGTCGAGAGGGCTTTCCTGGTCGACCGCCTCACCAAGGTGGATGGCTGAACGTCCTCCTGTAGGGCACGGCAGAGGCGGAGCCTTCCGCTCATGTGCCGGACAGGCAACGCCACATGCATGACAGGGAAGGCCGGTATCCGGTGGTGGTCCCGGATCAGAGAACCTCGGCGATCATCGTCTCGGCCATCGCCGCCTCGGACGCATCGGCTGGCTCTGGCTTTACGTCCTGCGCACTCTTCGATTTGAGAATGACCAGGCCGATCACGAATCCGAGGAGAACGCTGGCCAGAGCAATGGTGAAGGCCAGGCGGTAGCCACCGTCCAGGGCATTGACCTCCGACCGGCCTTGGGCCAGCAGGGTGATCGTGCGGCTGCTGGACACCGCCCCGAGGACGGCCACCGACAGTGCCGCCGATACCTGTTGGGAGACATTGACGATTCCCGAGCCGATTCCAGCGTCCTTGGCCGGAACCCGTGCCACCGCCATGGTCAGCAAGGGTGTGAATGCCGTCGCTGCACCCAGACCGACCAGTAACACCGCCACGAAGATGTGCGGGAAGTAGGCGGTATGGACCCCCGAGGTGATGAACAGGGTGAGACCCGCACCGAGGACAGCGAGACCCATCAGCGCAGTCCACTTCGGCTGCAACCTGTTCATGATGCGAGTGGTCAGTCCGGCGGACATCAGCGCCACGCAGAGCGTCTGGGGGAGGAAGGCCAGGCCGGTCCGAATCGGGTCATAGCCGAGCACGTGCTGGAAGTACAGGACACCGATGAAGAAGGTGCTGTACATGCCGACCACCATCAGGCCTCTCACCAGGCTGGAGGAGAGCAGGCCCGGAGAGCGCATCACAGGCATCGGAATCATCGGAGTGGCCAGTCGACTCTCGAGGAGGAAGAAGGCGGCCAGGACCACCACCGCTGCCGCGCCGAAGCTGAATGTGTGGGTCGAATTCCAGCCGTACTGGCTCGAGCTGACAATGGCGTAGACCGCCAGCATGAGCCCGGCGGTGCTGAGGACGGCGCCGCCTATGTCCAGCCCGGCGCGAAATCCGAGGCCGGTGTTCTCTTCGATCAGCGCCACCCCGGCCACGAACGTGGCGACGCCGATAGGAATGTTGATGAAGAAGATCCAATGCCAGCTGAGTGCCTGGGTCACGTAACCCCCGACCAGAAGCCCCAGTGACCCACCACCGACGGCGACGATGATGTACGAGCTCATGGCTTTGGCCCGCTCTTTGGGGATCGGGAAATCGGCCACGATGATGGCCAGGATGACTGAGGACGAAAGGGCTGCACCCAGCCCTTGGACGAACCGGGCCGAGATGAGCAGGATCTGGCTGTCGGCAGCGCCGCAGGCCAACGAGGCAGAGGTGAACAAGGCCACGCCGACCAGGAAGACCTTTTTTCGGCCGATGAGGTCGCCCAGTCGACCGGCCAGCAAGAGGGTGCCGGCAAAGGTGATCAGGTAGGCGTCGATCACCCAGGCCAGCGAGGCCTGGGTGAAGTGCAGATCGCGCTGGATGGTCGGCAGTGCCACGTTCACGATCGTCTGATCCAGGATGTTCATCAACATCGCGAAGCAGACGACGATGAGCGCGATCCAGCGGCGGCGATCGTGCACGAAGGGAGCGAGGGACGAGGGGATGGCGGACTCCTTGGTCATGACAGAACTCAGGTTCCCAGGGCATTGATAGTCACTAAGATAATGAGTGTCAAGTCCACTGGATAGTCGATTTACCGGCTATAATCCCGCTCATGTCAACCACGACGACGCCTGGAGTCACGGTCTTGTTGACCCAGCTCTCCCGAGTCGTCTATCGCCGCACCTCGGAGGATCTCCTGGGGATGCGGTTGAAAGAGTTCGTGATGCTGGCCCACCTTCGCGAGCACAGTCCGATCCCGCAACAGGATCTCGGTGAGACGCTGTGCATCGATCGCCAACAATCTTGTACTCCTCCTCAACGAGCTCGAGTCGAGGGGCTTTGCCTACCGGCGGCGCGATCCGACAGACCGACGCCGACACCTCGTCGAGATCACCGATGAGGGGCTGGGCGCGTTCGAGAATGCCGAACGCGGCATCGAGAGTGTGGAAGACGACGTTCTCGCCTCACTCAGCGGTCGTGAGCGACTCGAGCTTCAGGGGCTGCTGACCAAGGCACTCGAAGGAGCCCCGTAACTGGGTGAGAGGTAGGCGCTGGCTCCGCTGGCGTCGATCGGTTGGCGTGATTTCGAACCGATCGGGCTGAATATTCGGGATCGTTCAGCCTCTCCGCCCTGACTCGCAGTTCGGCCAGTCGAACTCCGGTGGCCTCGACGTCCTAGGGCTCTTTGCGCCAAACCTTGCGGGCGCACGGAGCGGATCTCATAGCCGGGACGAGTGGCGAAGGTATGTGCGCATCCGCACGTGTTCGCCATCGTCGAGCGCGTTGAGCAAGGCGAACAGGCCGGAAAGCCCCTCTCCTCCCAGTGTGGCCGCCAACTCATTCTCGATGGCCCGAGCCGCCGCTCGCTGCGCCTGGAGGTAGTCGTTCCCGATGGCGGTCAGGGTCACTGACTTCTCCCTTCCGCTGGTGGCCGAGTCGGCGACGACGACGTAACCACGATCGCGCAGGTGCCCCACGACCTTGCTGGCGCCTTGCCGGGTGATGCCGAGTTCGCGTCCTATGGCCGAGATGGTTGAACCGGTTTGTCCCGAGCACAACCTGAGGACCCGGCCATCGGGAAATCTGCGCTCGCCGAATCCTGCATCGGCCATGGCTCTGTCGAGTCGAACTTGATAGCCGATCCAGGCACGCCGTAGCGCCGGTCCGAGGCCGACCGACGGCGACCCATCCACATCATCCACAAGAGGCACCTTGGATTCCACCGAAGAGATGTTAGCAGACTGTAAACCAAGTTGACAATCCGGTATGGCCCCCCGATACTTGGAACATGCCGTTCGCTAGCGCTTCCACACGTCAGTGGCGCCTGGGTGCCCCGGCTCTGGCCCTGGTGGCGGGTCTGATGCTCACGGCTTGCGGATCCGGGAGCGCTGGTTCCCGGCCCACCACCACCAGTGTCGTCTACAGGTTCGGCGTGGTCGGGAACCGGGGCGCTATCGAGCAACTGCAGCTCGACAAGCCCACTCCTGTCCCTGGAATCGTTGGTCAGGTCGTGCAGATCGCCACATCCAACTCCGACGGCTACGCGCTGACCTCGAGCGGAGCGGTGTGGGCCTGGGGGGTGGCCAGCTACGGCGAGCTCGGCAACGGGACCAGCCCGGCTTACTCGACACGAGCGGTGAAGGTCGATTTTCCCGCCGGCGTCCGGATCGCCTCGTTGGCGAACCCCATGCCGTTCGACGGTGCGTTGGCCATCGACTCGCAGGGCCACGCCTGGGGGTGGGGCTTCAACGTCAGCGGCGACCTGTGTCTGTCCGGTCTCATGGAGCTCCGTCCGAGCGAGCTCCCACTCGCCCACGTAACCCTGGCCACCGGGGCGCGCACGCACTCGCTCTTCTCCTCGGGGTCGAAGGTGTATGCCTGTGGCTCAGGTGAGTACGGCGTCCTCGGCACCGGCTCCACCGCCAACAGCTCGACGCCCGTCCCCGTCGTCGGCCTGCCGAGCACGGCGCGGGCGACGGCACTGACCTCGTCATGGGAGGGATCGGGGGTGCTCCTCAGCACCGGCTCCTATTACAACTGGGGCTACAACGCCGCCGGCCAGCTGGGCAACGGCACGACCTCCTACAGCGCCGTTCCGGTACAGGTCGTGCTACCCGCGGCCGTACGGCAGGTGTTCCAGGGCGGGAGCGGGGCCAGAAACGGGCAGACCGTTGCCATCCTGGCCAACGGCTCCGTGTGGGCCTGGGGTGATAACGATCGGGGTCAGCTCGGTAATGGCACGAGGGCGAGCTCGGACGTCCCGCTGCGCGTGGACGTGCCCCCTGGGGTGAGCTTCGTCAAGGTCAGCTCCGGCGGTTACGCCAGCTACGCCATCGATCGCTCAGGCCGGCTGTGGGCCTGGGGTGACAACACGAGCGGGCAATTGGGGATGGGGAGCAGTACCATCATCGCCACCAAGCCGGTGAGCGTGGGGATCCGCCTGAAGCAGGTTACGTCCACTGCCCAGAACGTCGCCGGTCTCCAGGACAGCACTCAGGGTCCGTGATCCCGCCGCACAGCTTGCGGACGGTCGGGATCCCTTCAAGTGCCCGACTTTCCGGCCGAGTGATTCCAAGTCACGCCCCCAAAAGGAGGAGTCGATGTCATGCCCGAATCAGAACAAGCAGCCGACCAGTTGGAGATCATTTCGAAAGTCAGCCCCCGTTCAGTTGCCGAGACCGTCTCGCGTCTTATCGAGCTCATTGGAGCCAAAGGCCTGAAGCTCTTCGCTGTCATCGATCAGAGGGCAGAAGCGCTCGATGTTGGACTTGAGCTGCGAGAAACCAGATTGGTGATCTTTGGCAGCCCGCTCCAGGGGACTCCAGTGATGGAAGCTGAGCCGCTTTCGGCCCTTGATCTTCCACTAAAAGTCCTAGTGTGGGATGACGAAGGACAGACAAGAGTGGCGTATTACTCTCCCAAGGCGCTTGCCATCCGTTACCAACTTGATTCGGCAATGGCTGGAAAGCTTGTCGGCATCAACCCACTTACGGATGCTCTCGTTCAGGCCTAGCCAAGTTTCCAGTGGCCAGCCCGCAACGTCCGATGACTCGAAATCGACCACCAGCGCACCTGGAGCGGCACTTCATTGTGGGCGAGCGGAGGTCTAGCGGCGCCACGACAGCTCCGCTTTCTCGGGATGCGGCGCCACTATCCGGCAGCTGCCCTCCCTGCTTGGCCTTTCACCACGAGTAGCCATCTACAGTGGTCGGGCATGGCCGTAAAGTGCACGTGCTGCTCAATGTCGGTCGATTGGTGGGTCAGACTTCGCTCGCATCCGGACATGCCGATCTGCCACGACTGCCTCGCAGGCTTAAATGCACAGCGGGATGGCCAAGTGCAACTCATTACGGGATCGTGGCTGGTCACCAGATTCGACCCGATTTTCAAAGTCGCCGATGTGGCTCACTCGGTTATCTGGTTCGAGCGTGCGGGCTTCAAGGTGTCATTTCACGACGACACCTATGCCTTCGCTCACCGGGATCGGGATCTGACAATCCACGTCGTCCAAGCTGTCGGAGACGAGCTCTCGGGTCAGGCTGCTCTCTACGCCCACTGTCAAGATGCCAACCGGGTCGCGGATGAGTGGCGACAGGCGGGAATCGAGGTGGACGGACCGCGGGACGAGGACTACGGCAAGCGGGAGGGGTCCGTCTCCGACCCCGACGGGAACGTCATTCGATTCGGCTCGCCCATTCGGTAGCCCGAATCGCCTCCGTTGACCATGCCCGGCAACGTCGGATATTGCGCCGAAATCACCGATCGCTAAATTGTGGCTCCCTCAGAATTATGGTCACGAGCCAAAGTCGCAAAACAGGCTCTCACCAGCGGAGGGATGTGGGATTCGAACCCACGGAGGCTTTCAAGGTCTCCTCGATGCCGATGCTCACACCGCGGCCGCACATCGGCTACGGTCAGCGCGTCGCTGACCCCGAAGTGAAAGCGTCGTCACATGTCGAGCTGCCTGGTTGTCCTCCACCTCGAGCCCGAGTCCTCTTACGCGATCGGCGAGGCCCTGGCCTCCTCGGGGATCGAGGTCGACCGGCGCCGCACCGACATCGCAGAAGCTCTGCCCAAAACCCTCGACGGCTATGACGGGCTTGTCGTCATGGGCGGACCCATGTCAGCCGACAGCGACGACGGATTCCCGACCCGCCGGCAGGAGCTGGCCCTCCTGGCCGAGGCGGTCGAGCTCGGACTACCCACCCTCGGGGTGTGCTTGGGCGCGCAACTGCTGGCGACGGCGACAGGCGGTCGGGTCCTCCGGGGCGCTTCGGGGCTGGAAATCGGTTGGGCCCCGGTCCGTTTCGAGGCGCCGGCCGTCGACGACCTCCTACTCTCCTCGCTCCCCCGCGAGCTGTCGGTCCTCCACTGGCACGGCGATACCTTCGATCTCCCTCCTGGTGGCGTCCTCCTGGCGTCGAACGACCGGTACGTGCACCAGGCGTTCCGCATCGGTCCCAGGGCGTGGGGCTTTCAATTCCATCTGGAGGTCGACCGGGAGGCGGTCGCCGCATTCGTCGCCGCCTTCGGCGCTGATCTGGCCGCGGTGGGCACCAACCCCGATGATCTCGTCGACGCAACACCGGCCGAATTGGTCCGGCTCGAGGTGTACCGTCGTCCGATCCTGGCCCGCTTCGCCGCTCTGTTCGCCGCCCGACCCCTCGGCATCGACGACTCCGACCTGCCTGTCGGCCTTCACTGACCCGAGGCTGACCGAGCCATCCGGGCGCTCCTTTTTCGACCGTGTGAAGGGATTGTTTCCGCCATGTGAAACGTGGGACAACTTAGGTTGTCTTTGAGGCAACACCGCCGTAGGTTGCTTTCATGGGACCGGAGATCGGCGTAGCGCTGGCCTCGCTCGGAGACTGCCTTCGGGCCGCTCGGGAGACGCGTGGCCTGACCCTCGAGCAAGCGGCGGAGTCCTCGGGCATCTCGAAGTCGCACCTCTCCCGACTCGAGTCCTCCGAGCGCCAACCGTCCGTCGCATCGTTACTGGCCCTGTCCGACGCCTACGGCGTGCCGGTAGGTGTTCTATTCGGGGAACCGCAGGGCAACGCCCCCATCGTGGTGTCCCCACCCGACCAGCCCCGACACACCTCGAAGGGCCTCGCCATCGCAGCTTGCAGCGGCTACCCCGGCTCGAGCGTGATCGACGCCCTCCGGCTCACCATCGACCCCAACAGGGAGGCACCGGTCCCGGTCCGTCACGCCGGTGAGGAGTGGCTCTACGTTCTGAGTGGCATCCTCCGGCTCGAGTACGACGGCGAGATCCACCTGCTCACCGAGGGCTCGGCCGTCCATTTCAACGCCGAGGTGCCCCACCGGCTCGGCGCCGACGAGTCGGCCGCAGAGGTGCTGCTGGTAGCGGCCCGGCCCTTTCGCAATCTTCATACCGTCCACTAACCCAAGGAGGATCCATGACCATCACCGAAGCCGAATCCACCACCATCGAAGCGACGGGTAGCGCCTTTGATCTTGACGGGTATCTGGCCGTACGGGCCCGGACCCGTAAGGCAGTCCACATGATTGCCCACCAGATCACCGCCGGACTCTCCGAGGAACAGGCCAAAGAGATCGCACGATCGACGCTGAAGGAACTCGGGATGCGTCGGGGCTGGCACCACATCATCGTGCGCTGTGGCTCCAACACGACCAAGGACTTCATGGAGCGATCGGAGCAGGGAGTGGTGCTCCAGGAGAATGACGTCTTCTTCGTCGACATCGGACCGGTCTACGGCGACTTCGAGGGTGACGCCGGCGACACGTTCGTCCTCGGTGACGATTCCCTGCACCACAAGGCCAAGCGCGACGTCCGCCAGATCTGGGACATCGTCCGGGATAAATGGTTTACCGAGAAGGTCACCGGGGTGGAGCTCTACGACTTCGCGATGGCGACGACCGAGGAGTTCGGCTGGAAGCTCAACATGGACCTCTCAGGCCATCGGCTCTCCGACTACCCGCATTCGGCCCACTACGACGGCCCGCTGGCCGAGGTCCCATTCACGCCCTCTCCCAACCTGTGGGTGCTCGAGATCGCCATCGCCAATCGTGAGAAGACATTCGGTGCTTTCTACGAGGACCTCCTGCTCGAGGACCAGTCGTTTCCCGAAGGAACACTGTAGACCGTCTGCCGCCTGGTGACGGTATTGCCTACAAATAGTGGGTCAGTTATTCATATGAAGTGGCATGAGGTATGGAGTTTATTCATGCCGAATGCGAAGTAGTTACGGGCTGCTACCAGCCATTTCCTGAACGCTGGCTCACAAGATCCTTCGTCTGTCTCGCGTATTGAGTGGGTAATAGTGGTTCATATGCTGTTAACACAGTAGCCCTTGAATTCCACATATAAATGGCGCATGTTGAACGGAGAAAGCCAGTGATACGACGTCAGTCGTATCTACAGTTGATGGAAGGAGACGACCGGTGAGCACCATTGAAACCACAAGGCCGACGTCAGTGGATGCGTCGATCGGGAACAGGCACCACGGACTACGGTCCCGGGCGCTCGGCTTCCCGACCGTCCTGGCCCAGTCGGTGGCCGTGATCTCCCCGACCATGACGGCGGTGCTGATCATCCCGCTTTGTTTCGCCGACGCAGGGAACGGGACGTGGCTGGCCTACGGCTTCGGTACGGTGATGCTGCTCTTCGTGGCCCTGTGCCTCAATCAGTTCGCCAAGCGCTCGGCCCTGCCGGGTTCGATGTACGGCTACACGGCCAAAGGCCTTGGACCGGCGGCCGGGGTCATGTCCGGTTGGTCCCTCATCTGGTGCTATTTGTTCATCGGGGTGGCCGGCCTGACCGGGTTCTCGATCTTCGCTTCGCAGATCGTGGCCTCCATGGGTGTCCACACCAGCATCTCGCCGGTCGTCTTCTTCAGCCTCTCGGCGGCCGTGTGCTGGGTCATCGCCTACAAGGACATCAAGGTCTCCTCGGTCCTGACCCTGGTATTCGAGGCGGTCTCGGTGGTGTGCATCCTGGCCCTTGCGTGCGTGATCCTCTTCAGGCACGGGCTCACCAGCGATCCGGCCCAGCTCAAGTTGTCGGGCATGACGCTCCATGACCTCTCCCTGGCCATCGTGATCACCGTCTTCTCCCTCGTCGGCTTCGAGAGTGCCACCGCACTCGGTGGCGAGGCCCGCAAACCTCTGCGCAACATCCCCCGGGCCGTGGTGACCAGCCTGTTGATCACCGGGGCCTTCATGGTGTTCATGAGCTACGTCGAGGTGTTCGGAGCCGGGCACGCCGGGCTCAACCTGGCTACTCTCTCGGCTCCGCTGACCAGCCTGTCCAAGGCCTACGGGGTGGCATACTTCCGGATCCCAATCGACATCGGCGCCATGGTCAGCTTTTTCTCCCTCAGCCTGTCGTGCCTGAACGCCGGGGCCCGGATCGTCTACCCGATGGCCAACCACCATGTGCTGCCGGCCCCGCTCGGCCGGACCCACTCGGCCAACAAGACGCCTCATGTAGCCATCACCTCGTTCGTCCTGGTGATGCTGGCCGTGCCCTGTGCGCTCGAGATCTTCACCAACCCGCTGACGACCTTTGGTGACGCTGGCACACTGGCCGCCTTCGGCTTCATCACCGCCTACTACCTGATCACTGTGGCCGCCCCCTTCTACCTGAAGAAGCGCGGCGAGCTGAAGGCCGGGCACGTGGCGCTTGCCGTCGTCGCTGGGGTGGCCATGGCGGTACCGACGATCGGCAGCTTCTACCCCGTCCCGGCGTGGCCGGTGAGAGTGTTCCCGTACATCTTCCTTAGCTGGATGGTGGCCGGAGGCACCTGGCTCTTCGCTCTGAGCCGGAGTCGTGCCCACGTCTTCGCCGACATCGAGCTTGATCTCGAATCATCCATGAGTGATTCGGTCCGGGACCACCACGAGGACATGGGCACTCCCGCGCCGTTCGTCCGCCCGGTGCCCCCGACCTTCGAGGAGTTGGAGCTGGCCCTACCCGGTGCTGCCTGAGCCGCACGCAACTGCACACACTGACCTCTTGGCCGGATCGGACGACCGCCGAACCTGGACGTCGGAACCATCTTGTGCTTCCGTGAGAGCTTCCAGTGCTCACCGCCGCACTGTCATTCCAGGTGTTGCCAACCGGATCCTCTCCAGGGGAAACCGACTTATGCTCGGAGGAGTAAAGGCCAAGACATCGACAAGACAGGGGTGTTCACCCTCCGCCACGGGGTCCGACTCCATCACATCGGAGTAGGTCGAGGGCACAGGGGCCGACCGCTCATCGTGCTCGTCTGCGACCTCGACATCCGGGTCCTGAGTGAGGATGGCGAACTACTCCGCCACCTCACCTTGGACCCGTCCAAGGACTATCAACCCATCACCGCCAGGCCGTGATGGCCTACGCCTCATACGTTCAACTGTCTACGATGTCTCGCGACATTTCTGAGCGGAGGGAGTGGGATTCGAACCCACGGAGGCTTGCACCTCACGGCTTTTCAAGAGCCGCGCATTTGTCCGCTCTGCCATCCCTCCCTGGATGTCAGGGTAGCCGCCGGGCCGGACCCGGCCGGGGGTTCACATGCCCTTGTCGGTGCGGATTTCGGCGTGCAGATTGTCGATCCACAGGCCCGCCTGGCGCAGCGACGAATCAACCTCGCGCCGAATGGCCGGACCGGCAGGGCCGGCAGCGGGATAGGAACCGAGGAATTTGACGCCGGCCAACCCCGCGTGGAGATCACGGAGGCAGTCGCTCACCACAGCGTCGGCGATGTGGCCCTCGAAGTCGATGATGAAGCAGTAATCGCCGAGCGCCTTTTTGGTGGGACGTGACTCGAGTTTGCTGAGGTTGATGTTGCGTGCGGCGAACTGGCCGAGGATCCCATAGAGGCTGCCCGGGTGGTCGCTGTTCTGAAAGCAGGCGATGCTGGTTCGGTCGTGGCCGGTCGGCGCGGGAATGCCGGACCGGGCCAGCGAGACGAACCGGGTCTGGTTGTCCGGATGGTCCTCGATGTCCTCGACCAGTATCTCGAGCCCGTAGAGCTTGGCCGCCAACCGGGGGGCGATGGCGGCGGTGGGCCGTGCCGTCATGAGGGGATCGCCCTGGCCGAGCAGCCTGGCCGCCTCGGCTGTCGAGTTGGTGGCCAGCAACTCGGCTGTCGCCAGCTGCTGTGAGAGGAATGCCCGACACTGGGCCGTGGCCATGGGAATCGACGCCACCCGCTCGACGTCGGCCAGTGTGGTGCCCGGCGCGGCCAAAAGGTGGAGGTGGACGTCCAGGACCACTTCTCGTTGGATCCGCAGCTCGACGTCGAAGACCAAGCTGTCGATGATGTCGCGCACCGTTCCTTCGATGGCGTTCTCCATGGGTACGAAGGCCAGGTCAACCTGGCCACTCTGCACTGCTTCGAGGACCTCACCGAGCGATCCGAAGGGGATGAGCTGTGACCAGGCGTAGTCTGTCTCGCTGAGTAGCGCCTCCTCGGTGAATGTGCCCTCCGGACCCAGGAATCCGATGCGTCTGGTCGCCACCGGCTGTTCGTCACGGGATGCGGCGTCACTCATACCCGGGCAGGATAGTGAAGGTCATGGACGAACTCGGACTGCAACGCCTGATGGAAGAGGTGCGATCGGGAGCCCGCACCCCTGACGAGGCTGTTCACCGGCTCCGGCGACTGCCCTTCGCCGACCTCGGTTTCGCCAAGGTCGATCACCATCGCAGCTTGCGCCAGGGCCTGCCCGAAGCGGTCTACGGCCAGGGCAAGACGCCCCGCCAGTGCTCCGCCATCGTGACCGAGCTTCTGGCCGAGGGCCTCCGGGACCCGATCCTGGGCGACGGCCTGGTCGGCGAAAGGGGCGGCCAGGCCGGCGAAAGGGAGGACAGAGACCCCGCTGCCGACGAGGCCTACCAGACCGGGGGCCCGGTCATTCTGACCCGGGCCGACGCTGCCCAGGTCGAGATGGCCATGGCTGATAACCCGGGCGGTCGGCAGACCGTCACCGGTCAGGCCAGTGGAGCCGATCGGACACGGGGGGAGCTGTCGACCGTGGTGTGGCGGCCGGCCGCCCGCCGTCCCGCCCGCCCACTGGTGATCACCGCCGGAACCTCCGACCTTCCTGTCGCCGGTGAATGTCGGGCCACCCTGGCCGGACTGGGCCTGCACGCATCACTGCTGGCCGACTGCGGCGTTGCCGGCGTGCACCGACTACTGGCGTCGGCAGACGAGTTGGGCGACGCCGACGCCGTCGTCGTGGTGGCCGGGATGGAGGGAGCGCTGGCCAGTCTGGTCGGTGGGATCACCCCGGCCCCGGTCGTAGCCGTGCCCACCAGCACCGGCTACGGCGCAGCCCTCGAGGGCGTGACCGCCTTACTGGCCATGCATGCCTCGTGTGCCGCAGGTATCACCGTGGTCGGGATCGACAACGGGTTCGGGGCTGCCTGTGCCGTCGCCCGGATGGTCCCGTGAGCAACAGCGCCGCCTGGCCGCCGTCCGGTGAACGATCGGTGGCCTGGTTCCATTGCTTTGCCGGTATCGCCGGCGACATGGCGCTCGGCAGCCTGCTGGATGCCGGCGCCGACCTCTCGGAAGTACTTGCCCTCCTCCAACGGCTCCCGGTGGGTGGTTGGGCTCTCGAAGTGGAGCCGGTACTGCGGGGTGGTATCGCCGCCTCCCGCGCCGTGGTTTCCGTGCACGACAACGTGGTCGTCCGCACTTACGCCCACATCGTGGGCCTGATCGAGGAGGCCCGCCTTCCCGATCGGGTGGCCGGTCGCGCCCTCGACACTTTCGCTGCGCTGGCTGACGTGGAGGCCAAGCTCCACCGCCGGCCGGTCGACCAGGTCCACTTCCACGAGGTCGGGGGGCACGACACCATCGTGGACGTGGTGGGAACGGCGGCCGCTCTGGAGGTGCTCGGGATCGATGAGGTGCGGGCCAGCCCTGTGGCCACCGGGTTGGGGATGATCCGTTCCGCCCACGGACTCCTGCCCAATCCCGCCCCGGCAGTGGTCGCACTCCTTGAAGGCGTCCCTACCTGGGGCCGCAGCATCGGGGTCGAGCTGACCACCCCAACCGGGGCCGCGTTGCTCGCCGGGCTGTGCTCTGGCTACGGGCCGATGCCGGCCATGAGGGTGACCGGGCAGGGATTCGGTGCTGGCGCCCGTGAACTCGAGGAGCTCCCCAACTGCACCCAGGTGGTGACGGGTGTGCGGGTCGAGCGGCGGAGCGGCTCGACCGTGCCCCGGTTCGGCGGCGGCCTGTCAGTGGTCGACAAGGTGGGCGACGGCTCTGACGGGGCGGGTGCCGCCTATGCGGGCAGCGCCGACGCCGATGCCGACGCTGGTCAGCCGGTGGCCCTCCTTGCCGTCAACGTCGATGACGCTACCGGCGAGCAATTGGCTCACGCGGTTGGCGTGCTTCTCGATGCCGGCGCACACGATGCCTGGTTGACACCGGTCGTGATGAAGAAGGGTCGTCCCGGCTCGGTGGTGCAGGTGCTCTGCGACCCGGCGATGGTGACTTCGCTGCGAAGTGTGCTCCGTCGGACGACAGGATCGCTCGGCGTCCGGGTCACCTTGGCCGAGCGTTGGCCGGCGGCACGGACCAGCGAGTCGGTATGGATCGACGGACAGCTGATCAGGCTCAAGGTGAGTACCGGTGGGGTAAAGGCCGAACACGACGACGTGGCTCGGGCGGCCCGGCGCACCGGGCTGCCCGTGCGCGAAGTGGCCTTCCGGGCCGAAGCACTGTGGCGGTCGGTTCAGGGTGGCCCGAGGATGGCCCCTTCCGACAACCCGAGAGGCTCACGCCCGACTGACCCGTCCGCTGCTGATGGCCATCGGTTCTCGCTGGGTGCCGGGCCCCACGCCACCGCTCCTGGTGCTCGGAACGCGCCGAGTTATCCGGGCTCGTCGGGCTCGTCGGGCTCGCCGGGTTCGTCGGGTTCGCCGGGCGACGACACGGCCTGACTGCTTACAGGCGAGAGCCGACCGCATCACCGTCGGCGACGGGGCTGAGAAGACTCAGGAGAGTCCGGCCCGGGGGCCGACACAGCGCCCGTTCAGCCTGACAAATCTACGGGCACAGCGTCCGGCGGCGCCTGGTCGGGTGATATCCATCGCCACCCGTCATCGGTGCGTTCGAGTCGATGGCGCTGATGGGTCTTGAGGTAGTGATGCCAGTGACACAATCGGGCCAGGTTGGCCAGACTGGTCTGCCCTCCCCGGCCAAAGGGGTCGACGTGGTCGATCTCGAGGCCCTCGGCCGTTTGGCAGCCAGGAACTACACAGACCGGATCGCGTTCGATGAGTGCCCTTTTCACCGACGCCGGGATGGTCCGTCCGGCGTGGGCCACTGCCGTGACGTCTACCCCGTCGGTCACCAACACACTGAGGATCGAATCGACGGCCATGCGACGGGCGACCTCTACCGGGATGGGTCCGATGCCCGGTATCTCGCAAATCTCGCCCCTGCGTAGCGAGCCCCGCATGAGGGCCCGATGATCGACTCGGACATGCACCATGGCGGTGGGGCCCGCATCGGTACACCCACTTCCTCGGTAGGGACCAGTGGTCGGATCGCTCCGTCGGCCAGGTCTGTTCCCATCGTCGGCCGATCCTGCTCCCGACCCGCCCTTCCTCGCCGCCTTGAGGTTGGTGTCGTCCCTCGGTTCCCTTGCTTGGCGGCGCCTGGCACCGCAGGTGAGGCGGACCAAGGCGTCGGCGGCGAGGGCGCGCCGCGGTTCGTCGAGACCGGCCCGTCGGGCCTCGACAGCCAGCCGGTCGGCTTCGGTCTTCAACGAGGCCACCAACCGAGCCCCTTCGTCGGGCGTCAGTCGAGCGTCGAAGCGAACGGCCCCATCGTCATCCGTCCAATGGCGAAGGAATCGCGACCGATGGATGGCCGCGTAGGCCGCGTGCTGGTCGCCCTGGGTTGCCTTCACCCGGCGGCAACGCAACTTGAGCAGGTTGAGTGGCTCTTTTTGGGCCGTGTCCACCAATTCCCGCTCGGCCTCGGGTTGGCGTATGGCGGCGTCGGTGATCTCCTTCACCTGGACCTCCGAGAGACGCCCGTCGCGCACTGCCTCTTCGGTGGTGGGCAGCGAACCGAGCTGGCGGGCTGCCTTCAGGGCGTGGATGGCCGGCCCGAGACCGACCCCGGTGGCCTCGGCCACGTGGGCGGCGGCGGAGCGATGGCCTTTGCGGCGCCAGACGTTGGACGTCTCCACACGACGGGCGGAGAGGAGCTTCCCGCCCGAGGCCAGCTTCTCGATCTCCGAGAAGGCCGTGAGCATGCGAGCCGCATCCGGTCCGGTCAGCCGTTCCGGTTCGAAATCGGCCAGAACCGCCCGGAGCTCGTCCGCCACTCGTGTGAGCTTCTGCAGCGTCATGATCCGATGGTGCCAGGAGGGTGTGCCAGTCACCGGGGCCAGTGCCGCCGGCCGCGAGACGGTGATACCGCAGGCGGTCCTGGTCCGACTACCGTCTTGGCTTGGCGGAAGCGGGTCCGTGACCTCAACCGCCTCACCGACAGAGTTACAAAGGAGCCTGATCCATGCATCGTCTGCGCACGTGGTCCCTCGCCGTGATAGCGGTTTCGGCGCTCGGGCTGGCCGGCTGCAGCAGTTCGTCGTCGAGTTCGACAACTACCAGCACAGCCGCGTCGAACGCGACGTCTAGTTCGACAACGACCAGCACAGCCGGGTCGAACGCGACATCGACGTCGAGTGCGTCGGGCGGTTCCACGGCGATCGCCACCATTCCCGTCCAGGATCGGTCCCCGGCAGGAACGCCGGGCAAGGAGCCGACGGTGACGGTCCCGTCGGGAACCCGTCCGACCCAGCTCGAGAGTGCCGATCTGATCGTGGGAACCGGCGCCACCGCGGAGCCGGGCGACACGGTCACCGTGCAGTACGTGTTGGCCACATACTCGGCGGACAAAGTGATCCAGGCCTCATGGACGAGTCAGCCCTTCACCTTCGCGTTGGGTGAGGGCCAGGTCATCAAAGGATGGGACGAGGGAGTGGTCGGGATGAAGGTGGGTGGGCGCCGCGAGCTGATCATCCCCCCCTCGCTTGGCTACGGATCGTCTTCGCCGGGCTCGGGCATCGCCGCAAACGACACTCTCGTATTTGTGGTCGATCTGCTCAAAGTGGGCTGACCACAAGGGCGGAGTGCATGGCGGCAGGAGGTCGACCCCGCCGGGTTACCATCGTGCCGTGACCGAAATTCGACTGGGTTCGATCTCCTTCGACTGCGACGATCCGTCGGCTCTGGGAAACTTCTGGGCCGATCTCCTGGGCGGTGAGGTGGCCTTCCGGAGTGACGATTTCGTTGCTGTGCGAACCGACGGAGTGTGGATCTCGGCGGTGCGTGTCCCCAACCACCGCACCCCGGACTGGCCGGAAGAGGCGGGTAGCCCAAAGCAGATCCATCTGGACCTGGCCGTGGACGACCTCGACAGGGCCGAAACGGCGGCCCTGGCCCTTGGGGCGGTCCGGGCCCTCGAGCAACCGTCGCCCGACCGATGGCGGGTGATGATCGACCCTGCGGGACATCCCTTCTGTCTCTCTTCGCAGATACCCGACTGAGCGGGCGGCGCAATCGGCCGCCGGCATCAACCCTGGTCGGGTCCTCCCACGGTGAAGCGGTACACGTTGGTGGTGCGGGGCTCGAAACCGAGCCGCTGGTAGAGGCGATTGGCCGCCTGGCGGCTGGGGCGGGAGGTGAGGTCGACTGTGCGGGCTCCGGCGGCATCGGCCCTTTGCAGGGCAACCGCCACCAGAGCGGCTCCGGCTCCGGCGCCGCGGGACGACTCGTCCACCACGACATCCTCTATCCAGGCTCGCATGCCGGTCGGCACCCGGAAGAGGGCCAGGGTCAGGGACCCCACGATGGTTCCCTGGCCATCGTGGGCCACGAGGACCACGGAAGCTTCGGCGGCCACCAGGGCGGCCAGCTCGTCGGCACCAGGGGGTGGAGAGCTGGAGGACAGCTGAGGAATGAGGCGGGCGAAGGCCTCGAGCAGTTCGGTGCTCGCCTCGGTCGCTTCGGCCACCGTGAGCCCAGGAGCTGACTCGCTGCTCACCGGCGAGCCCGGGGGTGCTCCGTGTCTGCCCGTCGAGCTGTCACAGGGTGGGAGTGTAGCCAGCAGCGGTCACCCCGAAAGTGGTGAAGCGGGCCGGGCGGGGTGCGGTTCGTGTGGCCGCTGTCAGGCCTTGTCGGGATCTCCCCGCCAGACAGGCGAGCGAACCGGGTCGTAGAGCACCTCGACTGGCTCGCCCCGCAGGGCGGCGAAGACGTGACGGCCCCAGCGCTCGGCCCCGGCCAGCGGGAAGGGCAGATCGTCGTAGGAGAACCAACCCACGTCGGCGCACTCGAGCGGATGGGCCTTCAGCTCGCCCCCGATAGGCCGGCACTGGAAGACCAGCGAATAGAGAGGAATGCGGCTGATGCCGATACGCAGCCCATCAAGTACGGCGATGAGGCGGACCACCTCGACGTCGATGCCGGTTTCCTCCTCCACTTCCTTGACCACGACCTCGGCGGCCGAATAGCCCACGTCGGCCCAACCGGTGGGGTAGAGCCACACGCCGGAGTCGGCCCGCTGGACCAGCAGGATCTCCCCGTTGTCGTTTCCGACCGCCGCCCCGACAGCCACCTTGGGTGTGATGTAGCCCGGAACCCCTTTGCCCACCGAGCCCAGCCACTCCTCGACCAGCCCTTCGGCGTCCTCGACATCATCGGACCCGAATTCGACGGCCACCCGGATATCGGCGGCCACCCGCAGGATCTCCTCGAATCGCTCCTGTTCGTAGAGGGACTCGGTGAAGCCCAAGCCTGTACGGGCGATGCCGGCGAGGGCCTCGCTCCACCTCAGGAGCTGTTTGGTGGAGGGCGCGGGTTCCACGTACCCGACGCTACCCCACGGTCACACGACCACCCCGCTGACGACGCGAAGCGCGATCTATCAGGCACAATGGGGTGTGGCCGTAAACGAAGACTGTCGCCATTACGTGATGCAGACCACCGCCCACGAGGAGAAACTCGAGCGGTGCCGGATGGGGGCGAACGAACAGCTGCCGTTCGCATGCCCGGAGGGGTGCTTGTTCTACGAGCCTCGCAAGGTTTCGGGAGCGGGTTGGACCATCCGCACCCCCGGCCAGCCCTGACCGGCCCAGCCCTGACAGGCTCCTGACCAGCCCTGACAGGCTCCTGACCAGCCCTGACAGGCTCCTGACCAGCCCTGACAGGCTCCTGACCAGCCCTGACAGGCTCCTGACCAGCCCTGACAGGCTCCTGGTCGCGGCTCAGCCGTGCCGGGTGGCCACCACCGTGTAGCTGAGAGGGATACGGGGCATGCCGGGCTCGGTGGTCCACACGTGGGGCGAGGTCTCCACCAGCCAAGGGAACTGCTGATCGACGGTCCAATCGTGCTCCTCGAGGCGGTCGATCCGCATGCCACGGCTGACGAGCGCCATGACCACCTCGCCGATGCCGTGGTTCCATTCGTACGTCCGGGTGTTGACCAAAGGCCGGTCGGCGTCCGTGTACGTCTCGGCGGAGTCATCCACGTAGGGGTCGGGCTCTTCGAAGTAGGTGTGGGCCAGGGTCGGTGACTCGTAGGCCAGTGACCAGGCCACCGGGTGGATCTCGTGGAGATAGAGCCGCCCTCCAGGTCGGGCCAGCGACACCACCTGGTCGGCCCATCGGCCCACGCTGGGGATCCAGACCAGCGCGCCGAGGCTCACGTAGACGATGTCGAAGGACTGAGGGGCCAGTGTTCGGGCGGCGTCGTAGACATTGGCGCAGACGAACGTCGACCGATCGTCGAGGCCGGCCCGCACCGACAGGTCGCGGGCGGCCTGGACCGCTTCCGGCGAGAAGTCGAGTCCGGTGACCCGGGCGCCGGCATCGGCCCAGGCCAGGGTGTCGAGGCCGAAGTGGCACTGGAGGTGGACGAGATCGAGTCCGGCCGGGTCGCCCAGGGCGTCGAGCTCCCGCGAGCGGGGCCCGGGCCGTTGAGCCAGCCAGTGATCGACGTCGTAGAATCGTGAAGCCATGTGGACGGCGACCCGCTCGTCCCAGTTCCGTCGATTGGCGGCCAACAGGTCGGCGTCCGGCGGATGGCTCATCTCGGCAGAGGATTGCTCAGCGTCCACCACCGTCTGGCGGCTTTCCACCGCCGGTATCTCGTCGCCCACCCTCAGCCGTCGCCCATGTCAGCCGTCGCCCACGTCAGTCGTCGCCCACGCTCAGCCGCCGCCGCCGTCGCTCAGCTCTCGACGACGTCGCCGAGCAGGTCGACCCGGACCCCCTCGGTCCGCAACCAGGCCAGGGCCTTGTCCACGGTCCCCGCGTCACCGTCCAGTTCGCACACGATCCAACCGCTGTGCTCGCCGACGTCAGCTCGGCGGATGTTGGGGACGATGTCCAGCTCTTTGACCATGCGGGCGATGATCGGCTCGCGGACCAACTCCTCGGGGAAGGTCAGACGGACCCGGACGCCGATCACCGGCGCCGCCCCACGAGAGCCACCGGCTCGCGGCCGGCCAGGGCCTCGTTGAGATTGCCGGAGCGGAATCCGTCGAGATCGAGTGTCACATAGCGGTATCCGGCTCTGTGGACCGCCCGACTGACGGCCTGCCGGCTCGCCACCACTCCGGCCATGTCCTCGGGGGGGACTTCGATCCGAGCGGTGTCTCCGTAGTGACGGACCCGGAGGTGTTTGAAACCCAGTTCCCGCAGACCTGACTCGGCCTCGGCCACGATGCGGAGGGTGTCCGCCGTCACCGGCGTCCCGTAGGGAACCCGGGACGCCAGGCAGGCAGCCGCAGGTTTGTCCCATGTGCGCAGCCCGAGGGCCCGCGAGCAGGATCGCACGTCGTCCTTGGTGAACCCGGCCGTCACCAGGGGGAAGAGTGCACCTCGCTCGGTGGCGGCCCGTTGTCCGGGGCGGTGATCGTCCAGATCGTCGAGGTTCACGCCGAGGACGACGGTGGGTGGACCGCCCCTGTCGATCTCCCGGTCGAAGGCGGCCAACGCCTGGAGCAGCGAGGTCTTGCAGTGGTAACACCGCGAGCTGTCGTTGGCCGCGTAGGCCGGGTCGGCCAGCTCGCCCGTCTCGACCTCGGTATAGGAGAGGCCCCATTCGGCGGCCAACGCCCGGCAGTCGGCCAGCTGGTCGGGGGCCAACGACGGAGAGACGGCTGTGGCACAGCGCACCTGGTGGGCGCCCAGCGTGTCGGTGGCCACCCAGGCCAAAAAGGCCGAGTCGGCCCCCCCGCTGAAGGCCACGATCATCGGGCCGATCCTCTCGAGCTCGCGGCGCAGGGCGGGAAGGAGCCCACCCCGTGCCGGCTCACCCATTGCGGGTCACCTGGTCCAGCACGGCTTCGATCGGCGCCACCATTCCGGCGTAGAAGGGGCCGAACTCGGCGAACCGGGCCGACCCCTCATCGAACCGCATGGTGTAGACGCAGTCCTTGAGGTCGTCGGGATGGACGCCGAAGAGCGTGACTCCCCACTCCCAGTCGTCGATACCGGTCGAGCCGGTGATCACCTGGAGGATCCGGCCGGCAAACTGCCGGCCCACCGTCCCGTGTCCGTACATGAGTGCCTTGCGCTCCTCGAAGGGCAGCGAGTACCAGTTGTTGGAAGTATCGCTCTCCCCCCGCCGTTTCGACATGGGGTAGAAGCAGAAGGCCGGCTTTCCCTCGGGCGGTAAGTGCGGGTACAGCCTGGTCTGCTTCATCTCGTCGGGGATGCCCGCCGCGTACTCGGAGATCTCGGTGAGGGACACGTACGAGCCGACCACGATCATGCCGGCGGCCTGAAGGTCGGACTGGAGGCTGCGGAGTCGCCAGAGGTCCTCGGCCAGGGCCATGAAGCCGATGTCGGCCTTGTGCCCCAGTATGGCCGCGGTCACCACCTGGACACCCTCGGACTCCGCCGATTTGACGGCCTGGATGACGGCATCGCGGTCGAGACCGACCTTGGTGCCGTCCTGCGCAGGCGACGGGATCGGCGGTATCCGGCAGAAGAGGTGGAGAACCCCCCATCCGGCGGAGGGAGTCAGGGGTTCGGTCACCCGGCCAGTCTAGGGAGGTCCCACCGGTGGGGGGATAGGGGCCGAACCGTGCCGGGTCAGCGCCACAAGAGTGGGCCGGCCCCACACGAAGGAAAGAAAGCAACAACAACAACAACAACAACAAGAGGCCCGAAAAGAAACGAGAGGAGGGCGCCCGCCGGGCGCCCTCCTCTCGTCAAGCCTGTACTGCTGGTCAGCCTCTGCTGAGAAGCCTCTTAGAAGTCGTCCATCCCTCCGCCCGGCATGGCCCCGGCGGACTCTTCGGGCTTGTCGACGATGACCGCTTCGGTGGTGAGGAACAGAGCGGCGATCGAGGCGGCGTTCTGCAACGCCGACCGGGTCACCTTCACAGCGTCGATGACGCCCGACTTGAACAGGTCCTCGTACTCACCGGTGGCGGCGTTCAGACCCTCGGTCGGCTTCTTGAGGTTGCGCACCTTGTCGACGATGACACCACCTTCGAGGCCGGCGTTGACGGCGATCTGCTTGAGGGGCTCCTCCACGGCGCGAGCCACGATGCGGGCTCCGGTGGCCTCGTCACCTTCCATCTTGTCGGCCAGTTCGAGCACCCCGGCCTGGGCCCGGAGCAGGGCGACACCCCCACCGGGTACCACGCCCTCCTCGATGGCCGCCTTGGTGGTGGAGACGGCATCCTCGATGCGGTGCTTCTTCTCCTTCAATTCCACCTCGGTGGCGGCACCCACCTTGATGACGGCTACCCCGCCGGACAGCTTGGCCAGCCGCTCTTGCAGCTTCTCGCGGTCGTAGTCGGAGTCGGTGTTGTCGATCTCGGTCTTGATCTGGCTGATCCGTCCCTTGATCTCCTCATCCGAACCACCGCCCTCGACGATGGTGGTCTCGTCCTTGGTCACAACCACCTTGCGGGCCGTGCCCAGCAGGTCGAGGCCCACGTTCTCGAGCTTGAGACCCACTTCCTCGGTGACGACCTGGCCGCCGGTGAGGATGGCGATGTCCTGGAGCATGGCCTTGCGACGCTCGCCGAAGCCGGGGGCCTTGACGGCGACGCTGCGGAACGTTCCCCGGATCTTGTTCACCACCAGGGTGGCCAGTGCCTCGCCTTCGAGATCCTCGGCGATGATGACCAGTGGCTTCCCACCCTGCATGACCTTCTCCAGCAAAGGAAGGAGGTCGCGCACGGCGGTGATCTTGGAGCCGACCAGGAGGATGTAGGCGTCCTCGAGGGCTGCCTCCATGCGCTCGGGATCGGTCACGAAGTAGGGGGAGATGTAGCCCTTGTCGAAGCGCATGCCCTCGACCAGGTCCATGTCCATCCCGAAGGTCTGGGACTCCTCGACGGTGATGACCCCGTCCTTGCCGACCTTGTCGATGGCCTCGGAGATCATCTCGCCGATCTCGGGATCGGCGGCGGAAATGGAGGCCACCTGGGCGATCTGGCTCTTCGAGTCGGTCTCCTTGGCGATCCCCCGCAGGGAGGCCACGGCCGACTCGACACCGGCCTCGATGCCCTTCTTGAGGGACATGGGGTTGGCTCCGGCGGCCACATTGCGCAGTCCTTCGTGGACCATGGCCCAGGCCAGGACGGTGGCGGTGGTGGTGCCGTCGCCGGCCACGTCGTCGGTCTTCTTCGCTACTTCCTTGACGAGCTCGGCGCCGATCCTCTCGAACGGGTCCTCGAGCTCGATGTCCTTGGCGATGGAGACCCCGTCGTTGGTAATGGTGGGAGCGCCCCACTTCTTGTCAAGGACGACATTGCGGCCTTTGGGTCCGAGGGTGACGCGTACGGCGTCGGCGAGCTTGTTCATCCCGCTCTCTAGGGACCGACGGGCCTCCTCGTCGAACGTGATCAATTTGGCCATCAGGTGTTCCTCCGTGTCGTTAGCACTCTGCACTGTCGAGTGCTAATAGCAAACCACGCGCGAGGCCCGGACGCAACCGCAGGCCGGCAGAAATTGGTGGATCGAGGCCGCTCCGGCGCCGTGGTCGGTGTCCGTGCGGCCTTTCGACCACCTCCGAGCAGGGAAAATCCGTAATTGGTTCGAGGGCCGCCCTTGACAGGGTGGGTTTTCCCCTCCTAAGTTTAGCTTTCCACCATATTTAGTAATTAGCTAGGCTTTATCTAGTTCGGGAAGGTCTTGGGGCATTCGACCGCTGAGCGATGGTCGTAGCCCTGATGTCGAGGGGGGATCGTCATGGCATACGCCTTACGCCGAGGAGATGGCGTAGGTGCACGCCACCAGCGACCTTCGACGATGCGTGCGGGCACCGTAGGAGCGTGGTTACGGGGTCAGCCTCCCCTTTCGTCGGCGGGCCCGCCCTGCTCATGAGGGCCCACAACACAAAGCACATGCCCACAACACAAAGCACATCACCCACAACACAAGGCACAGAACAGAGTCAGGAAACAAACCGCAGGTAATCAGCTGACACAGCGCCACATGCCGCTGTCCGACAGGCCACCAACGTCCGACCAGCAGTACCGAGAGTGCGAGAAGAGAGCAGCGTGAGAACAGAAAGCCGGTCCACCTTGACCCGATCGATCCGGATCACCCTGACCGCAGTGGCGGCTGTCGCCCTGGCCGCGGCCACGCTGGTCGTGGCCGCGGCCACCCCTTCGTCAGCGGCGACGCTCAACGCCGTCGCCACCCCCGTCAATCCTGCCAATAGCGACTTTCTGGCCACGGGGGGGTCGGACACCGTGTTCAACATCTCTCTTCCCCCTCAGGCCCACTGCACGGGCGACACCGCCCACGACGGCTACGACGTATGGACGTACCTGGTCGAGCAAGGCGCCACCATCGGCGATACGACATTCAGCGGGAAAAGCGGTCCCTCCCAGGGTCTGGGCCTCTTCGACAACACGGGCACCTACGTCGGACCGCTCGAGACGGCCATCAACACCGGCCAGATCACCCAGCTCCCCGAATTCGAGTTCGGACTGGCACTCTCATCCAGTCAGGTGCTCTATACCGACGACACGAGTGGTGTGTGGGAGGGCGGCATCGCCTGCGCCAACAGTGCGGGCACCCTCACCGACAACTGGAACGTGCAGTTCACTTTCAACGCCAGTGGCACCGACCCGAACGGGTACACCTGGACGGCCATCCCGGGTCCGGCCGGCAGCAGCTTCGCCGCCATCACCTCGGCCGACAGCGCCAGCTTCACCGAGGGAGCCGCCAGCAGTTTCACGCCCACGGCTAAAGGAACACCCACCCCGACCATCACCGAGTCGGGCACCCTGCCCACCGGGGTCACTTTCAGCGGGGGCAAGCTGACCGGCACCCCGACCCAGGCCGGCACCTTCCCGATCACCTTCACCGCCACCAACGGCATCGGCGACCCGGGCACCCAGGCTTTTACTCTCACCGTGGGGGGACCGCCGTCCTTCACCTCACCCGCCAGCACCGGCTTCGCCGAGGGCGTGGCCAGTAGCTTCACCCCGGTCGCCACCGGGTCGCCGACCCCGACCATCACCGAGTCGGGCACCCTGCCCACCGGGGTCACCTACAACGGCACCGAGCTCACCGGCACGCCCACCCAGGCCGGCACCTTCCCCATCACCTTCACGGCCAGCAACGGCATCTCGCCCGACGCCACCCAGGACTTCACGCTGACCGTGGGGACCCCCCCGACGATCACCTCACCCAACAGCGCCAGCTTCACGAAGGGCACCGCCGGCACCTTCAGCCCGGTGGCCACCGGCTCTCCCACGCCGACCATCACCGAGTCGGGGCCCTTGCCCACCGGCGTCACCTACAACGGCACGGAGCTCACGGGTACCCCGACCGAGAGCGGTACCTTCCCGATCACCTTCACGGCGGCCAACGGGATCCCGTCGAACGCCACCCAGGACTTCACGCTGTCGGTCGGCGGGGCCCCCAGCTTCACCTCGGCTGACAGCGCCGCCTTCAGCGAGGGCGTGGACTCCACCTTCACCCCGACGGCCACCGGCACCCCGGCCCCGACCATTACCGAGGCGGGCACCCTGCCCACCGGGGTGACCTACAACGGCACGGAGCTCACCGGCACGCCCACCCAGACCGGTTCCTTCCCGATCACCTTCACGGCGGCCAACGGGTTCACGCCCAACGCCACCCAGGACTTCACGCTGAGTGTGGGCATAGCGCCCGCCATCACCTCGGCTGCCAGCACCACCTTCACCAAGGGCGCCGCCGGCAGCTTCACCCCGCTGGCCACTGGCACCCCGACCCCGGTCATCACCGAGTCGGGAGCCCTGCCTGCCGGCGTCACCTACAACGGCACCGAGCTCACCGGCACCCCCACCGTGACCGGCACCTTCCCGATCAACTTCACCGCCGCCAACGGCTTCACGCCCAACGCCGTCCAGGCCTTCGTGCTGACGGTCGACGGTCCGCCGACCATCACGTCGGCGGCCAGCACCACCTTCACCGAAGGAGTGGACAGCTCGTTCACCCCGGCGGCCACCGGCTTCCCGACCCCGACCTTCGCCGAGGCCGGCGCTCTGCCCGCCGGCGTGACCTTCACCGGGGGCAAGCTGACCGGCACCCCGACAGCGACCGGTTCCTTCCCGATCACCTTCACCGCCAGCAACGGCATCTCGCCCAACGCCATCCAGGACTTCACGCTGACCGTGGCCTCGGTTCCGGTGATCACGTCGGCCGCCGCCACCACATTCACGGTGGGAACGGCCGGCACCTTCACCCCGACGGCCACCGGCACCCCGACGCCGACCATCAGCGAGTCGGGAGCCCTGCCCGCCGGGGTCACCTTCAGCGCCGGCTCGTTGAGCGGCACGCCGACCGCCAGTGGCATCTTCCCCGTCACCTTCACCGCCACCAACGGCGCCGTTCCCGACGCAGTGCAGCATTTCACGCTGACCGTCGACGGCCCGCCCGCCTTCAACTCGGCCGCCTCGGCCTCGTTCACCACGGGCCAGGCCAACTCGTTCACGGTGAGGGCCAGCGGAACACCGACGCCGACCCTGACCCAGTCGGGCACGCTACCCGCGGGAGTCACCTTCACCGCCGCCACCGGCGTGCTGTCGGGCAACCCATCGGCCACCGGCAGCTTCCCCGTCACCTTCACCGCCACCAACGGGATCGGGTCCCCGGCGGTCCAGTCCTTCACCCTGACCGTGGTCAGTCCTCCGCCGGTCAAGGCGCCCACCACGCTCAACGGGAACGTGGTGGGTGCCGCTGCTGCCCCCGGCGGCACCGGTTACTGGCTGACCGACTCCGCCGGCGATGTGGCCCCCTTCGGTTCGGCCCGGACCCACGGCTCGCTGGCTGGCACGACGCTCAACTCGCCCATCGTGGGTATGGCGGCCACACCCAGCGGCCAGGGTTACTGGCTGGTGGCTGCCGATGGTGGGGTCTTCTCCTTCGGTGACGCCGGCTTCCACGGATCGCTGGGTGGCGTCACCCTCAACAAGCCCATCGTGGGGATCGCCGGCACACCCAGCGGTGGCGGTTACTGGCTGGTGGCTGCCGATGGTGGTGTGTTCGCCTTCGGCAACGCCGGCTTCCACGGATCGCTGGGTGGCGTCACCCTCAACAAGCCCATCGTGGGGATCGCCGCCACACCCACCGGTGGCGGTTACTGGCTGGTGGCTGCCGATGGTGGTGTGTTCGCCTTCGGCAACGCCGGCTTCCGCGGATCGCTGGGCAACGTCACCCTCAACAAGCCCATCGTGAGCATCGCCACCACGACCTCTGGAGCCGGTTACCTGCTGGTGGCTGCCGATGGTGGTGTGTTCGCCTTCGGTAACGCCCGCTTCCACGGCTCGCTGGGCGGCGTGACCCTCAACAAGCCCATCGTGGGTGCGGCGGCGGACAGCGCCAGCGGTGGCTACTGGCTGGCTGGAGGGGACGGCGGCGTCTTCGCCTTCGGTGCGCCCTTCTACGGCGCGAACTGACGAGGGCGGGCCAACCGGTGGAGGTCGACACCGTCGCCAGTGTTGAGGGAAGCCCGGGCCCGGCAGCGCGCACGGGCGTCCGTCGTCGTCTCTCGCCACACCTCCCGCAGCGTCGTCTCTCGCCGGACACGGGGGAGCGGGGTGTCCTGAGCTCGTGGGCGGCCATCGGGCTGCCGGTGGTGTGCGCTTTGTGGCTGCTGGCCGCGCCGGCCACCGCCTGGGCAGCCACCACAGGGACGGCGACGATCATCCAGCCGAACACCGGGGCACCTCTCGACTCGGGCGGGTTGGGGACCGCCTACGGGGTGAGCCTGCCCTCTGGCGCCAGCTGCCCGGGCGACACGGCCCACCAGGGCTTCCACGTCTACAGCTACCTGGTTCCCGCCGGTCACAACCCCACCGAAGCCAGTTACAGGGGGGAGTTCCCGAGCCGCTGGTACGGGTACATCTCCTACGGGGCCTACTTCGGCGCCGTCAACACAGCCGAGGGCACCGGGCAGGTGATGACCCTTCCGCAGTTCAGCTGGACACGCTACTCCTCCTACCTCGGCGAATTGTTCCCTCACGGCACCAAGAAGGCCACCTGGGAGGGCGGCATCCTGTGCGCCAATGTGCACGGGGCGGTGACCAACTACTGGAACACCCAGATCGCCTTCACCCGGACCTCGGCCGACCCGGGCGGTTTCACCTGGCGGGTGGTGTCACCTCCGCCCGCCGGCTCCACCAACACGCGGACGGTGGTCGGCATAACGCTTCTCGTCGTGGCCCTCCTCTTGGGCGCTTTGGCGGTTTTCCTGAGCCGTCGCCGGGGACGGGCAGACCCGGAATCGGACGAGGGGCACGGGCCGACCTCTCGCCCGGTCGCGCCGGACAGTGCCCAACGACTGCCCGCACCGGCGGGGCGGTAGCCAAGGTGACCACCACCGTCACGCCCCGCACGGACGAGGTCGCACCTGTCGATCGTGACAGGCGCGCCGTCATCGCCAAGCCGGGAACCGGTGACCGCGTCTTCCGGGGACTCACCCGATCGGGCAGCGTGGTGGTCCTGGCCGTTTTTGCCGCCATCGGGCTCTTCTTGGCCATCAAGGCATCCTCGGCCATCCGGGTGGCCAAGCTCAAGTTCCTGACCACCCAGGCGTGGGAGCCGGACATCCACCACTTCGGGATCGCCGGCATCATGGCCGACACCCTGTTCATCGCCCTGGTGGCCGTGGTGATCGCCATCCCCATCTCGCTCGGGCTGGCCCTGTTCATCTCCGAGATTGCACCGGACCGCCTCAAGCGCCCCCTGGTGTCGTTGGTCGACCTGATGGCGGCCGTCCCCAGCGTCGTCTACGGCCTGTGGGCGCTCTACTTCCTCCAGACCCGGATCATCAGCATCTCCCGGTGGCTGTCGGTGTGGCTGGGCTGGATCCCGATCTTCAAGGTCAACGGTACGGGGGCCACCAACCCGACCGATCTCGGGCACGAATTCACGGCCTCCACGTTCGTAGCCGGAGTGGCCGTTTCGCTCATGGTGATCCCCATCCTCACCTCGGTCATGCGCGAGTCATTCTCGCAGGCGCCTCTGGGTGAGCGGGAGGGGGCCTACGCCCTCGGGTCCACCCGGTGGGGGATGATCCGCTCGGTTGTGTTGCCCTTCGGCAAGGGGGGGATCATCGGCGGGACCATGCTCGGCCTGGGGCGGGCCTTGGGCGAGACCATCGTGGTCATCCTCATCATCTCGCCTGTCTACACAGCCAATTTCCATTTCCTGCAGAGCGGTGGCAACTCGATCTCGTATCTCATCGCCAACCTGGTCGGGGAGTCGTCCTCCTTCGGCGTGTCAGCCCTCATGGCCGCCGGCCTGGCCCTCTTCGCCCTCACCTTGATCGTCAACTTTTCGGCGTCGGCGGTCGTGGCCCGGTCGCGCTCGGGCGCAGAAAGCGACGACTGATGACCACCACCGATCTGGCCGAGAGGGCCGAAGGGGCATCGGCGCTCGACGCTGCGCCACGGCCTCCTCAGAAGCGTCGCAAGCTGGGCGGGTTCGGCGGCGCAAAGGTTTTCAACCTGGTAGGGGCGGCCGTTGCCGGCATCTCGGTGGCCTTCCTGCTCGATCTTCTGACCGCCCTGTCGGGACCGGTGGCCCTCAGCCTGGTCGGCTACCTGGCATTTCTGGCCGTCTACGCCACGCTCGTGTCCCTCGACGACGACGGGCAGGTGGTGCGCGACGCCATCATGACCGTCCTCATGGCATCGTGTGCAGTCATCGCCTTCGGGGCCCTCGGCACCGTGGTCTTCTTCACGCTGGCCAAGGGCTGGGCCGCCCTGGACCACCTCAACTTCTACACACAGGACATGTCGCGGGCGGGACCACTGGCCCCGCTCACCCAAGGCGGCATGGGCCATGCCCTGGTGGGCACCATCTGGATGGTCGGGATCGCCGTTGTGCTCACTGTACCCCTGGGCCTGGTCGGGGCGGTGTACCTCGATGTGACCCGGGGCCGTCCCTCCCGCTTCTTCCGCACGGTGGTCGAGGCCATGACCGCCCTACCCAGCATTCTGGCAGGCCTCTTCATCTACGCGGCCTGGATCCTCGAGTTCGGGTTCGGGCGGTCGGGGCTGGCCGCCGCCCTGGCCTTGAGCGTCATGATGCTGCCGTACATCATCCGGGCCTCCGATCTGGCCCTGCGTCTGGTACCCGGGAACCTGCGTGAGGCAGCGGCGGCCTTGGGGGCACCGGGATGGCGGGGTGAGTGGCAGGTGGTCATCCCGACGGCCCGCTCCGGCCTGGCCACCGCCGTCATCCTGGGAATCGCCCGATCCATCGGCGAGGCCTCGCCTGTCCTCCTCACCGCCGGCTTCACCAGTTACATGAACGCCAACCCCCTCCACGGGCCGATGGTCTCGCTACCCCTGGAGACACTCAAGCTGGTGCAGGCCGGGGTGCCCGCCTACACCAGCCGCGCCTTCGGCTGCGCCTCGTTCCTCCTCCTGGTGGTCATCGTCCTCTTCTTGGTGGCCCGCAAGATCGGGGGATGGGGACCGGGCCACCTCTCACCCCGCGCTCGCCGTCGGGTCCTTGCCTCGTCGGCCAAGGACCTGGAGAGGTTCAACCGTAAGCAGGGTGCACCGGCGTCCGCCGACGTCGCCGCCTCCGCCCCCACCGCCCGGACCACAGTGATCCGCCGCGGCCCCGGCCCCGCCCCCCAGGGTCTGGCATGATCGCCGCTCGGTCCACTGGCGGCGCCCCACACCGGCACCTTGCCCTGCCGCGGCCTGCTGGCCACCCTGGTGGCGGTTCTGGCCGTCCTCCTGGTCGGCGCCCTGCCCGCCGGCGCCACCAGCTACGTCCCCATCTCCGGCGAAGGATCCTCGTGGTCGGCCAATGCCCTTGACCAGTGGATCGCCGACGTGCAGCAGTTCGGGATGAGGGTCAACTTCACCGCCAACGGCTCCACCCAGGGTCGGCAGGACTACATCAGCGGCCTCACCGACTTCGCCGCCTCCGATATCCCCTTCCAGACCGACCCGACCGACGGATCGGCACCCGAGCACCCCCCGTCCGGCTCCTATGCCTACATGCCGATCACGGCCGGCGGGACCGTCTTCATGTACAACCTCAAGATCGACGGCCAGCAGGTCACCAACCTTCGGCTTTCCGGGGAGAACATCGCCAAGATCTTCACCGGTCAGATCACTAACTGGGACAGTCCTGCGCTGGCCGCCGACAACCCGGGGCTCACCCTGCCCAACCAGTCGATCGTCCCCGTGGTCCGCTCCGACGGGGCCGGCGACAGTTACGAGCTCACCGAATGGATGATCAGCCAGTACCCCTCGGTCTGGAACGCCTACTGCGCGACGTCGGGTCGGGCCCCAGCCTGTGGTCCGACCTCCTTCTATCCAACGGCCGGCGCCATGATCGCCCAGTCGGGCGACCTGGGGGTGGCCGGTTACGTCTCACAGAGCTACGCCGACGGTTCCATCGGTTATGTGAACTACTCCTACGCCCTGTCCGACCACTTCCCGGTGGCTCAGATGCTCAACTCGGCGGGCTACTACACCGAGCCCACGCCCCAGAACGTGGCCGTCTCCCTGTTGTCCGCCAAGGTGGATACCTCGGACCCCAACGATCCCGCCACCTATCTCACCGAGAACCTCGCCGGCGTGTACACCGACCCGGATCCCCGTAGCTACCCGCTTTCTTCTTACAGCTATCTGATCCTGCCCATCAAGATCACCAGCACGTCGAGCTTCAGTACGGCCAAGGGGGCGACACTGGCCGCCTTCTCGTACTACGCCATGTGTCAGGGCCAGCAGCAGTCAGCTGCCCTCGGCTATTCACCGATGCCCATCAACCTGGTGGAGGACAGTTTCAACCAGATCCGCCAGATACCGGGAGCCGTGGTTCAAAACGTCAACATCCAGAGTTGCAACAACCCGACGTTCACTCCGTCGGGGGCGAACCTGCTGGCCGAGACGGCGCCTTACCCCCCTGCCTGTGACAAGCAGGGACCCACCCAGTGCACGACGGGCACCGGGGGTGCGGCGGCGGTGTCGACGCCGGTCAGCGCCGGCTCCCCTCTGGCCGCGGCGGTGGGGGCATCGGGTTCGTCGGGCTCGTCGGTTACCTCCGGTGGGACGACCGCCGCAGGCACGGCGGCCACCGGAGCGGCGGCCGCCACCGCCGGAGGCGCGGCCGCTCAGTCATGCGCGGGCAGCGCGGCCGCCTGCACCGGATCCGTCGCCGCCGGCAGTTCGATCGATGCCAAGCCCCAGCCGCTCCCGGCCACGCTGACCGTGGACTCCGGGTGGTCGTGGGACCAGTACCTCATGCTGCTGGTGGCGCTCCTGGTCCTGGCCGTCGTTCTCATTCCCGGGTGGTTCGCGGCGGTGGCCGCGGCCGTCATGTTCGTCCCCAGACGGATATCGGCTCGTCGGACGGACAGTAAGACATGACGCGCCCGACTCCTCCCTCGGGCGCCGGGTCCTCGGGCCGGCACCGTCCTTACGCCGGGCACAACACTTACGCCGGGCACAACACTTCCGCCGGGCACAACCCGAGCGTCGCGAACGGGTCGGGGTTCGGTCGCCTCCGGCGGTTGGCCTTCGTCCTCGGGGCGCTGGCTCTGGTTCTGTCGATCATCCTCCTCCCCGAGGCGCAGAGCAGTGCGACGTCCGACCCCAGCGTCACGGTCACTCCGGCGCCCACGGTGACCAGCATCGGTGCTCCCAGCTCGGGACCGAATGTCGGCGGGGCCATGGTGACCATCAACGGGACCGGCTTCGTCGGGTACGACGCCAGCGACACTCGGTTCGTTGCCAGCCAGGTCACATTCGAAACGAATCCCCCCCAACCCGCCCTCAGCTTCCAGGTCAACTCGGCCACCAGCATCACGGCCGCGGCGCCGGCCGGCCAGGGGACGGTCGACGTGACCGTCACCACCGAAGAGGGCACGTCGCCGACCTCCCCGGCCGACCAGTACACCTACCTGGACAACTGGAGCCAGGGGATCGTCTCGTCCCTCCCGTCGACGCAGTCGGCGGTGAGCAATGTCACCGGGAGCGGTCCCCTTTTCGCCCCGGGCCAGCCCTACGCCAATTTCAAACTTTCCGTCAACCAGACACAGAACCTCACCGACCAGGCCATATCCCTGTCCTGGACGGGAGGAGTTGCCACGCAGAGCAATCAACCGGGATCGTTCAACGGCAATTACGTCCAGATCTTTGAGTGCTGGGGCAATCCACAGTCGTCGGATCCCCCCGACCCCTCCGATCCGGGCCCACTGCCGTCACAATGCGAATTCGGCGGCGAAAGCAGCTCATCCGCCAGCTATCCGGTGTCGGCGCCCGGATACGAATACTCCCGCGAGGTGACGGAGCCGGATTGGAGCACCTATTCGCCGTCAACGCCGGAATGCAAAACCGATCCGGCTACCGACGTCGCACCGTGCCTCGACGGAAACGGTCTGGTCGTCCAGCCATTTCAAGCGGTTGACGGGACTGTTGTAAAGCAGCAGGCCAACTATGCCTTCGACGAAAATCCCAACGCCCCCCTCGACTACTGGCTCAATCCGTACTTCAGCTTCAGTACCACCAACGAAGTTGATTTCGCCCGAACCTTGTCGGACACAACAGGGCAAACATTGTTTGACGTCGACACCGGTCTCGGAGCCCCCGGGCTTGGCTGCGGTCAGAGCGTGCAGCCGTCGGCCGGCGGCGGAACCACGACCCCTCAGTGTTGGCTGGTCGTCGTTCCGCGAAGCGACGCGTCGACAGAGAACCCTCCTGGTGTCGATCCGTCCTCACTCACGACCTCACCGCTCACACCCGAAGCATGGGCCAACCGAATCGCCATCCCATTGAAGTTCAATCCGCTCGGTTCGAGCTGCTCCATCAACGCCGAATCTCAAGAGATCGAGGGGAGTGAGCTGGCCTCACCGGCCGTGTCCAGCTGGGAACCTGCCCTCTGCGATCTGCCCGGGGCACAGCCCTACAGCTATCTCACCAACGACGACGACCAGGCCCGTGAGAACCTGACCAACCCGTCCTACGGGTCGGTCGGCATGTCGGTCTTCTCCGATCCCATCCCCGCGGGCGCGACAGGTTCCGACAACCCGGTGGATTACGCCCCTCTCACCCTGTCCGGTGCGGTCATCGCCTTCAACATCCAGAGGGTCCCCAACGTCGAGCCGGACGGGACCGTAGACCAGTACGAAGAAGACAACGCCAACTCCCGGGTGCAACACCTGTATCTCACCCCGCGCCTGGTGGCCAAGCTGCTCACCGAGTCCTATCAGGCCGAGCTCAAAGGCGTGGCCCGCACCACCAACGCCGCTTACCAGTGGGTGCAAAAGAACCCGATCAGCATCTTCAACGATCCCGACTTCCTCCAGTACAACCCCGAGTTCGAGCTGATGACCACCTCGCAGCAGATCGATGCTGCCAGCATGGTGGTGGAGGAAGGTAGTTCGGACGCGGCCACCACCCTTTGGAAGTGGGTGCTCGCCGACCCGTCGGCCCGGGCCTGGCTGAGCGGCCAACCCGACCCATGGGGCATGGTGGTGAACCCCTACTACAAGAACCTGATCGCCCAGAGCACCGGACCCGAGAACTACCCGAAGAGCGACCCGTGGTGCGACTCGCATGTGCCCGACGTGGACCAAACAACGGATGGGAAGCCGACGCCCGCCCGGTCGATCTGCATCCAGGACTGGTCGCCCTACGTCCTGTCGATGACGGCCGCCGCCCAGGCCGGGGCCACGGCCAATGACGGAGGCAAGACAACATTCAATCCGGCCAATACACCGGACACGGCGTGGACGGCCAACGGTCCACAGATCACCGGCAACGACCTGGTCATCTCGGTGACCGACTCGGCCTCCGCCGCCCGCTACGGCTTGCAGACGGCCAGCCTGAGTCCGGCCGGCGAGGACACCGATCCCACCTTTGTGGACCCCGACTCGGCCAGCATCCTGGCCGGCGAGCAGGCCATGGCCAAGAGCTCGGTACCCGACGTCCTGGAGACCGACCCCTCTTCGACGGCGGCCAACGCCTATCCCCTGACCATGCTCACCTACGCCGCCGCCACTCCCGAAAAGCTCAGCCAGTCGGCCCGGAACAATTACGCCGCCTTTCTCCAGTACGCCGCCGGCCCGGGTCAGGTACAGGGTGTCGACCCCGGCAACCTGCCCAGCGGCTATGTCCCGTTGCCGTCATCGCTGGTGACCCAGACACTGGCCGCCGCCGACGCCATCGAGCACCCCCCCGTTTATCCGAGCGCGTCTACGAAGCCGACGACCACGGCTGCGAAGCAGGCGTCCACCAGTACCAACGGTGGTTCAAGCACAGAGGCCGCCGGGCTGTCGTCTCCCGCTACCTCCCCCCAGATCCTGGCGGCCGAGCGGTTGGCCAAGGCGGCTGGTCGCGAGCGGCCCCGGACGATCGGGCCGGCCGCCCTGAGCGCGGTCCGGGTCATCGGGCTGCCGGTGGGTGCTCTGCGCTGGATCCTCCCTGTGCTCCTCCTGTTCGGGCTACTGGCCGCCCTCGGTGCTGTCATCCTCAAGGTCGCCGGTCGTCCCGCCACAGAAGCGGATGCCCCCGGGCCCGGTTCAGACGAGGCGGAGACCGAGATCTGATGGTCCTTTCCCGAACCCTGCGAGGCGTCTCCCTTTGTGCGGCCGTGCCCATTGCCGCCGGGTCGCTGGCCCTACTGATCACCGGTCCCGCCCACGCCGCGTCACTCGGTGGGGTGGCCACGCTGGCCCCGCCGGGGGACACGGCGGCCACACCACTGCGGTCAGGCGGATCGGCCTCACTGTTCACCGTTGCCCTTCCCGCCCGTGCCTCATGCTCGGGAGACACGGCGCACGACGGTTACCACGTCTACAGCTACCTGGTGAGGAAGGGCACTGACCTGTCGACCGTCCGCTTCGTCCAGGGGCCCTCGGCGGGGTACGGGATCGTGAACACCACCAGCACCTATTACGGTGCCGTCAACACGGCTTTCAAGACCGGCCAAATTGTCGGCGTCCCCAACGATTTCACATGGGGATCCCTGGTGCGCAGCGGTGGTGGTCCGCTCGCCCTCTCCCAGCTCCTCTACTACGGGACCACCGGTGTGTGGGAGACCGGTCTGGCCTGCGCCACCGCCCACGGGGCGGTGGCGAACGACTGGAACACCCAGGTCACGTTCGATGCGGACGCCGGCGATGCCCACGGTTTCGACTGGACGGTGGATCCGGCGGCCTCCACATCCACCCTCCCGAACAGTGTCGGCGGCGCGGGGGCGACATCCCCATCTGGTTCGACGTCGACCACCGGGGCACCGTCCAGTCCGGTGGTCGTGGCCAGTACAGGATCGTCGACCGCTGGACCGCAACCCGGCGGGTCGACTTCCGCCGGGGCCTCAGCCAACGCCCCCGCCCCCACCGGTTCCGCGCCGGCGGGGACGGTTGACACAGCTGGGGGAGCCGACCTTCCGGTCATCGGGATCCTGGCTGCCGCCGTGCTCGTCGTAGGAGCGGGGATCGCTGCCCTCCTGAAGGCAATGGCGGACCGATGACGACGACCCAGACGGCCTTGGAGCGCGAGATGCTCCTCGTACCCACCCCGGGCACTCCGGGCGAGCAGTCCACGGTCGGCCATCCCGACGAGGCGGCCCGGCTGCAAGAGCAGTTCGATGCCACCGGTCATCTCGGGATGGCGCCCCCCGAACGAGCCACGCCACCCAAGGCGCCGCTCCACCTGGTGCGTGCCGCCCTGGCCATCCTGGCCGCGGTGTCGATCGGTCTGGTGATCCAGCTGGCCTACGTGAGCCAGCTTCAGCACCACTCGGCCCAAGTCGATCTGTACAACCGCCTCCGGCCGGAGTTGGCGCTGGGCACCGCTCCGACCGGGCCTTGCGGACAGGCCGCCTGCGGGAAGCGTCACCAACCGATCGCCCTCGGCACGCCGATAGCCACCATCCAGATTCCCTCCATTGGGGTGAAGCAGGTCGTGCTGGAGGGGACGACGGGGGCCGTTCTGGCTGACGGTCCAGGGCACTACCGATCGACGGTCTTCCCCGGTGGGGCCGGGACCAGTGTCATCCTGGGCCGGCAGGCCGCCTACGGCGGTCCGTTCGGGCACATTGCCGATCTCCGCAAGGGGGCCCGCATCACCGTGGTGACCCAGGTGGGCACCTCGGTCTTCCGGGTGGTGGATGTCCGACCGGGCGGCACCCGGGAGCACCTGGCCCCGGCCACCCGGGCCCGGCTCACCCTGGGCACCGCCTCGGGCACCGCCTTCGTGCCCTCGGGGGTGGTTTACGTCGATGCCGACAAGGTGGGACCGGCCCTCGCCGCCTATCCTCCGGCCGTTCACACTGTCCCCGACAGCCAGAGGCCGATGGGACTCGACACCGGCACCCTCTGGGTACTGGGTCTGTTGTCGGTGGCGTTGGTGGCCGTTTTCGCCGGCGCGGTGTGGGTGTGGCGGCGCCGCGGACACGCCCAGGCCTGGATCATCTTCACTGCGCCTCTGGTCCTCATCTGGATGTTCGTCGTCGATCAGATAGCCCGACTCCTCCCCAATCTCCTGTGATGCTCCGCCCATCGCTGATGAGTCTCTCTTTTGCTTGGATGTCAACCACCCCCAGCGCGAGGATGTGACGCCGATGTCGCTCGATACACGCCCAAATTTGTCACCGGCCACTAAAGACCTCTACCAGGCCGCCCGGCTCGAAGCGCGTGAGATATCGGCTTGGTTCGGGGACCACCACGTTCTCGACCGGGTGTCGCTGATCATGGAGTCCCGCCAGGTGACCGCCCTCATCGGCCCCTCCGGTTGTGGCAAGTCGACCTTCCTCCGCATTCTCAACCGGATGCACGAGCTCACACCATCGGCCGCCATGGCCGGCGACGTCCTCCTCGACGACGTGGACATCTACGCACCCGACCGGAAGCTCACCGAGGCCCGGCGCCACATCGGCATGGTGTTCCAGAAGCCCAATCCCTTTCCGGCCATGTCCATCTACGACAACGTGCTGGCCGGGCTGCGACTGACCGGTACGCGCAAAGACCAGGACGCCAGAGACGAGATCGTGGAGAGCTGCCTAGTGAGCGCCGGACTGTGGAAAGAGGTGAACAGCCGTCTGCGCCAGCCCGGGGGAGCCCTGTCCGGTGGTCAGCAGCAGCGTCTGTGCATCGCCCGGGCTCTGGCCATCCGACCCCGGGTGCTGCTGATGGACGAACCGTGCTCCGCCCTCGATCCCACCTCGACCAGGAGGATCGAGACCACCATCGAAGAGCTGCGCACGGAGGTCACCATCGTGATCGTGACCCACAACATGCAACAGGCCCAGCGTGTGTCGGACTACACGGCCTTCTTTCTGGCCGAGCAGGGAACCCCCGGGTACATCATCGAGCACGGGCCCACCGATGCCATGTTCGACTCACCACTGGATCCCCGGACCCTCGACTACGTTCACGGTCGCTTCGGCTGACCGGCCGCCTGACCGAGGGCGCCGGCGGCGTTGTTGCCCGACGGTGCCGGAGGGAGATCTGGCCCCTGACGATCCGGATTTCGGCTCGGTATACTTGGTCACTGCCTCGCCGTGCCGAGGTGGATCTGAGCCGATGACCCCGTTCCGCCAGCCCGAGGCCACCGAGGCCTACACCCGAGCATCCGTGGAGGCCTATCTACGGGCGGCCCGCGACGAGAAGGCGCGCCTCCACGCTGCCATTGCCGAGGCTCGGAAGCGGACAGCCCAGGCGCAAAGGGACGAGCAGTACCGGATCTCGCACGAGGGCGACGCCGACCGCGACATGGCCAGCCACGATCCAGCCGAGGTCGACTCGACCGACGGCCATTCCGGAGGGTGGGACATCGAACCGTCCGGCAATTCGTTCGGGGTTACCGGTTGGCCGTCGGAGACCGGCTTCCCGCCCGATGGGGGGCGCGGTTCTTCCGACGATCCGGGAAGCGACCCCCCTTTCGCCCAGCTGCGCCTTACCCCCGGGACCGAGGACATCTGGCGGTTCCTCGATGCTCCCAGTGCCCTCGCCCATGAATGAGCCCGACGGCGAGGGGTGGGGGACGACGGAGGCGAACGGCGACACCATTCCCGCGGCGGTCGTCCACCACCTGGTCGAGAGCAACGAAGAGGAGATCGAGCGGCTCCGCCACCAGCTGGCGGCGGCGTTGGCTGAAGCCGAACAGGCCGAGCGTCGGGTGGAAGCTCACCCCGGAGCCCCGTTGCTCCCCCTGGCATGGAACGATCTCGACCAATCCGCCCCGACGGACAGCAGCTCGGTTCCACCGCGCCCTGCCCGGACGACGGTCGTGACCCGACGACCGGCTTGAGGTGCCGGGGCCACTTCCTCCACCACCATAGGTTGGGGAGGACGGGTCAGCCCCGGTCGGGACAGCCGCCCCGAGGGAGGCGGGGGCGCGAGCAGAAGGCAGGTCTGGCCGTGCATGCCAGGCTGTTCGTCTACTACGCCTCCGATCCCATCTCCGGCCGCCGGGCACACGACGAAAGGACCTGACGATGCGCATCAGCACGGTCATCCTTCCCATCTATCGTTGGTCCGAGGGCCAACGGGTGTGGCGCCGGGCCGAAGAGCTCGGATTGCACGCCGCCTACACCTACGACCATCTCTCGTGGCAAAGCTTCCGCGACCGCCCGTGGTACGGGGCTGTCCCCACGCTCACCGCGGCGGCGCTGGCTACAGACCGGCTTCGCATCGGCACCCTGGTGACCTCCCCGAACTACCGCCATCCGGTTCCTCTGGCCAAGGAGATCATGTCGCTGGACGACATCTCGAACGGACGGCTGACTATCGGCATCGGCTCCGGGGGGACCGGATTCGATGCCACCGTGCTCGGCCAGGGGCCCTGGTCGCCGGGGGAGCGCACCGAGCGCTTTTCCGAGTTCGTGGGGCTGCTGGACCGGCTCCTTCGTCAGCCCGCCACCACTTCGGAAGGCGTCTTCTACTCGGCCGAGGAGGCCCGGATGATCCCCGGCTGCGTACAGAAGCCGAGGGTTCCGCTGGTGGTGGCGGCGGCCGGACCCAGGGCCATGGCGCTGGTGGCCCGTTACGGGCAAGGGTGGGTCACCTACGGCCACCCGGTGCATGCGGCCGATGTGACTGTCGAACGCGCTCCCGAGGCGGTGCGGGCCCAAATGGACTTACTGGAGGCAGCTTGTGCCGAACAGGGTGTCAGCTACCCCGACCTCGACAAGGTCCTGCTCCACGGCATCACCTCGGAACGCCCGCTCGGTTCCCTGCACGCCTTTGTCGACTGGGCCGCTCGCTACCAGGCCCTCGGCATCACCGAAATCGTCGTCCACTGGCCGGTGCCCGACTCGGTCTTCGCCGCCGACGTCGAAGTCTTCGAGAAGATCGCCACGGAGGCGGCGGCTCAGCTGTGACGCGGGGCCGACACTTCCGACCGTCAGTGGTTAGACATCCGGAATGGTGATCAGGGAGCAACCAACTCGATGGCCACGCCATCCGGGTCGCGCAGCTGAAGGGAAGGGTGACCGTTCTCCAGCACAATGCCGTTGTGATCGATGCCCACCTCGGTGAGGTGGGTGGCCCATTCACCCAACGAGGCGCCGTCCGGTACGGCGAAGGCCAGATGGTCCAAGGGCCCGTTGACCGGGGCCGGCCCTCGGTTGCCTGGCTCCTGGCTCTCGGTCAATACCACCACCATCTTTGCCTCTCGATGTCTGAGGGCGACGTATCCGATGTCGAGATCCTCGGCGAAGGGAACCAGACCGAGCACAGCTTCGTACCACCGAGCACTTGCCCCTACATCCGTCACCAACAGCTGGAAATGGGAGAGCCCGGTGATCGGTGCGCCCCGCCCGGCGTGGTCGGCCCCTGTCACTAGCGGGATCCTAGCGACAGGGTTGCACCGACACCTGACGTTCGAGTTGGAGAGCCCCCGACGCCGCTCCCTTCGGTGGGCCTCGCCTGGACGGACCAGGAATCCATTCGCCTTCCGGGCTGCCCCCACCTCCGAGGTTCAGATCGGCAAGGACCGGGCCCGAAGCGTACGGCGTGCGCTCGGGGCAATCTCGACGACAGGGGCGTCCGCCGCTCTCATGGCCATCGCACACCGAGCGGGTGGATGGGACGGGAGTGCCTCTGGTCTCCGCGCCCACATACAGTCGCTACGGTGTGCCCAACGGACGGTGACCTGATTGCTCGAGGACGGAGACCAATGACAGCGAAGTCTGATTTCACCAACGACGAGTGGCAGCTCATCCTGGAGGCGCCCCCAAGCGCGGGGATGATCGTGGTGACGGCGCAAAGAGGGGGGATGTTCCGCGAGAGCGTGGCCATGGCCAAGGCCTACGTCGAGGCCCGCCAGCACCACGGGGAGAGCGAACTCCTGGACGCCATCGTGGCGGCCAAGCCGGAGCGGGATCACACCCACTACCACTCGCCCGACGAGCTCAAGCAGCACGGCCTGCAGCACCTGCGTGATTCGGTGGCGCTTCTCGAGCGCAAGGCCACGCCCCAGGAGGTCGACGAATACCGTCGGTTCATCATCACGCTGTCCCAGAAAGTGGCCGCGGCTCATCGGGAGCACGGCCAGGATGTAAGCGATGCCGAGCAGGCCGCCATCAACGACATCACGGAGGCACTCAACGCGGCGGCCGGGTAACCGGAGGGGCCCGGCCAGAGGTGCTCGACTGAGCCTGGCGGCATACCCGGTTGTCCATGCCACCCAAACGGCCGTCCCGCTTCACCACCGGTAGCGGGAACGGCGCCGGAATCCTCACTCCGATATCCTCCTGTGATGCGTGAGGACGCGGAGAATCGGGACCTCAAGCGAATCTGGCTGTTCTCGGGTTGCACCCAAGCGGAACTTCGCCGGATCCAAAAGGTGCTCAAGGAAGTCACCGTGCCGGCAGGAAGGCTCCTGGTCGAAGAAGGCCAGCCCGGGCTCATGTTCTTCGTCGTGGTGACCGGACGGGCAACCGTGAAACGTGGTGAGAGCGAGATCGCGTCGATCGGCCCCGGAGACTATTTCGGCGAGCTCTCGTTGCTGGACGACAAACCGAGATCCGCCTCCGTTGTCTGTGACACCGACATGACCCTGCTCGTGCTGATGCAGCGTCATTTCCAGAAGATCCTGCGAGCGAGCCCGAGCATGGCCCACAAGCTCCTCAAGACCATGGGTACCCGGCTACGCGATTCCGATGCCATGGCCTACGAGTGAAGCCACCGGGGCGGCGGGGCCAGGCTTTCCTGCCGGCGCGCTGTAGGGACTGACCCGCCCCGCCTTGTGGACTCGCCCATGCCGCTGCCCTTGCCATCCTCCATCGACGGAACCGCTATGGAAGCCACCGGACGTTCTCGTAGTGTGAGAGCATGCAGATCGTCCTGATTCCCGGGTTCTGGCTTGGCGGTTTCACCTGGGAGGAGGTAGCCGCGCCGCTCCGGGGCGCCGGTCACACCGTGCACGCCCTGACCCTCCCCGGTCTCGAGTCGGTCGAATCGGTGCGTTCGGGCATCGGCCTCGGGGACCACGTCGATGCGGTGATCGCAGCGATCGACGCCGTCGCTGGTCCGGTCGTCCTCGTCGGACACAGTGGTGGTGGCGCCATTGCCCATGCGGTAGCGGATTCTCGTCCCGAGAGGGTTGTCCGGGTGGTCTATGTCGACAGCCTTCCACTGGCGCCCGGCGATTCGATCAACACGGAGCTCACCGAGGTGGACGGCGAGATTCCTCTTCCCGACTGGGCGGAATTCGACGAGGAAGACCTCATCGATCTCGATGCCGACCTGCGCTCGATGTTCCGTCGCATTGCCGTTCCGGAACCGGTCGGAGTGGCACGCGATCAGCAGACCCTGATGAGCGACCGTCGGTATGAGGTCCCGGTCACGGTGATCGCCTGTGAGTTCTCAGCCGACAGGCTCCGTGGTTGGATCGCCGATGGCGAGGATTTCGTGTCGGAACTAGCCCGGATCACCGATGTGGAAATCGTCGACCTTCCCACCGGCCATTGGCCTCAATTCACTCGGCCAGGAGAGCTGGCTTCAGCGATCCTCGCCACCATCGGCAGCTGAGTGGAGCACCTTTCTCAACTGCATCGTGGCCACGCTGTAGCCTGCCGACTGGTAGAGATCCCGTGCCACCTGATTGGTCCCAAATACATTGAGGCCGATCGAATCGGCGCCGTGTCGTGCTGCGGTTTCCTCCGCCGCACCCAGTAGCGCTCGCCCATACCCCCGCCCACGGTGTCCGGGCTCGATCTCGATGTCATAGATCCAGGCACCGCCACCGCTTCCTGCTTCTCGCTCGAGCGCCAGCCACAGATGCCCGACAGCCGTTCCCTCCGGCGTCTCGGCCACCAGCATCAGCGACCCCGGGGTGTCGAAGCCCTGCGGGAGGAGTTGATCGGTCTGTTGGGCGGCGCGGTTCTCGGCTGCTTCGGCGCTCCAGTTGCCCGCGGCCACGTGGGCGCCCGCATACTCTCGAATCAACCGACCTCGGAGCGTTTCGAATTCGGCCGCAGTCATGGCCCGAGTGCAGATTGGTGGCATCCACCTATTCTGCCCAGGAACGACGGCGGTTGATATCGTCCGAGTATGACCAGTCGACTTGCCTCCGTTGTCATAGACGCCGTGGACCCCCGGGTTGTGGCCGAGTTCTGGTGCTCGATCCTCGGGTGGCAGATCGTCGATCAGTCCGACGGGGGAGTGAGCATCGCTGCGCCCGACGGCTCGTGGCCGGTGATCGACTTTCTGCCCGTTCCGGAGACCAAGAGCGTGAAGAACCGACTGCATCTTGACCTCCGGGCAGATGGCGTCACCACTGACGAGGAGCTTCAGCGCCTGCTCGAGCTCGGCGCCTCGTCGGTCGATGTGGGTCAGTCGCCCGACGTCACCTGGGTGGTGCTGGCTGATCCCGAGGGCAACGAGTTCTGCCTGCTGTCTCCGTCGGTGCAGGACCTCACTGCATGAACCCTTCGAGTCGCCCATAGAGGACGGCCAAGAACCGATGGGCCGGTCTGCCCGATGACGGGTTACGCGCCGCCAAGAGCATCAAGGGCGAGCCTCGGTCGGCCATCAGTCAACGGCCTCCGCTGGTCGCACCCGCCCACCACCCCGGTATGTCTCTCCCCCCTCGGCTTCACGTCTCCCGTTTGGGCGCCGGATCGGCACCGGGCAGATGTCCTCACCCCGGAGTAGGTTTGAAATCCGACTGAACGAGTGATGGGAGATTGTCATGGCGGGTTTTGTGCAGATCATGGAATTTGAGACGTCCCGGATCGACGAGCTCGAGACTCTGATGAAGAGCTTTCAGGAGATGCGCGGCGATGCCCTTTTGGCGTCCAAGGCCACTATCACCGAGGACCGGCACCGACCCGGTCATTACTTTGTCATTGTCGAGTTCGACTCATATGAGGAAGCGATGAGGAACTCCGACGATCCGGTTACAGGCGAATACGCCGAAAAAATCAACGCCTTGCTATCAGGGGAGCGGATCTTCCATGACCTGGACGTGCGTACGGTCATGCACGTCCGACAGTGAATCGATGACAACGCCGGTTGGTTCGCCATCCAAGACCAGGCAAAGGGGAAGAGGGAGGCCTTACTCAGGGCCTCCCTCTTGCTCGTAAACATCGGTAGGTCGCTGAAGCGCCGGTTACGTCACGCAGATCGGATAGGTGATGATCGATGCGTCAGAGACGGACCCGTTGCTCATGTAGGAAACCCACACACCCTCGCCAAGGTGTCGCCGTCCGGGAGTGCTGAGCTGGCAGCTCGTCGACGGAAGAGGACGGAAGTGGCAATGGGAGACCGAGTTGCGAAGGCATCGGCTATTCGGCCTGTTCGGCAGCTCCTGTTGGATTTGGGGTCATGTCGTACGTGATCCAAGTGGTTCGAAGCGCGATCTTGTCGTAGGTGGCTCTGGCTCGATAGTTGTTGTCGGCGGTTGTCCAGCGGACTACGTCCCAGCCGCGATCTAGTGCCACTTGGTTGATCGCGCCAAAGAGGGCGTCGACAGCGCCGCCACCCCTCAGATCTGGCTCCACAAACAGATCATCGAGGTAACCGGACCTGACGCCTCGCAGAGGTCGAATCCATTCACGTAGGTGAGCCAGACCCTGTGGAACATCGACTTCTGCGCCGGAACCATCGATCTCGACGGCGACGAGAGCCTCGATGATCCTCTCTTCGTGGATCCAGCCCCAGATTTGGAGTTGATGTTCATCAGAGGTAGGCCACCGGTAAAAGTCGCAGTAACCACGGAAGAGCCTTGTCCAGGAGTCGAACTCACTGACATCCACACGACGCACCGTCCAAGTCCTAGACAACGCCTACCGCCTTTCCCATTGATGGATGGTGATCGTATCCCCGTCGCCTGTCGTATAACGGCGGCGGTTATCGGCTGCCGTCGATCAGCATCTCGGGGGCACGGCGCCTCTGACAGGGCTTCCTCCCGAAGGGGATGGACATCGACCCGAGCAGACGGCCCTCTTCGTCGAATGCCTGAATGGTTGCGCACGTCGCGTGCTGCCAGGTGAATCCTCCGTTGTACTGAACGAACCCGGCTTCGGCGCCTCCGCACGCCACAGCGGTTTCCAGCGCCGCAACATCGGCACTGGGGGTTGCGTCCTTTGACGAGCCACCGTCGAATGGGTTGTAGTCGACCTTGACCCGGTAATCGTCGTCCGCAACGCGCACGGCTATCCAGCGACTCGACGTACCTGAAATGGTAAGCGGACTCTTGAAGCCGAAAGCGAGTCGGCCCGAAGAACGGAAGTAGTAGATTCCCCTGCCAGTCGCTTGCTCCAGCGTTCCGAAGCGCAGAGGACCAACGACGATGTCATCAGACGTGCGAACAACTGCGGAGTAGTTCGGACCTGAATAAATGCTGCTGGTGCATAGCCGAGAGGGCATGGTGCCCGGCACCGCCCGGATGGCACTCCCTGCTGCATCTGCACCAGGCGGTTTCGACGGCGATCGTCCAGTGGCACCGCACCCGCCTATCCCTACCCCCGTCACTACGGCGACCAGCAAGAGGGCGGTCTTCCTCATTGGCCAGTATTGCTTCCAATCGGAAATGAGCACCAGCAAGGGATCATGAGAAGAATGAGCACCAGCATGGGATCATGAGAAGCGGTCCCGAACCCCGGGACGGGATCGGCCACCAATCGTGGCCGACCGCACGTCGGGGACACGGGCCTGGTTACATGCTATGAACTGCGTTGGCGGCAACGTCTCTCGTATGGCCGCTGCAGTCAGGAGGCGGGTTATGAAACGTTGGGTGGCGGTTGTTGCAATCGTTCCTTTAGTCGCCGCCGTTTTGGGTGCCGGTCCGGCCGGAGCGAGGACGGAATCCCGAGCGACTATCTCGTCATCTTCCCCTGGTTACTGGTTGCTCACGGGAGCCGGTGCGACCTATGCCTACGACGCGCCCTACCTCGGTACCCAGATGTTGGAGAGCATCCAGTCACCGTGTGAAAACAATTTCGGCTACGGCCCGTATCCCGGTCCTTCGTGCGTGGGAATATCGGCCACGCCTGGTGGTCTGGGCTACTGGATCGGGGAATCCTCATACTTCATCCAGTCCAATCAGGTCACTCGAGATCTCGACGGCATACCGGTTGGCGATACCGGTTCCTGTATCGGTCGTCAGGGGCCAGCTGAGCATGTGGTCGCACCAGGAGTGGGGGTGGCCGCTGCCCCTGTCGGCGCCTGGATTGCCTCTGACGACGGCGGCGTCTTTGCGGTCTGTGGTGCGGGCTATTACGGATCGATGGGCGGCCACCAACTCAACAAGCCGATCGTGGGCATCGCCCCGACACCGGGTGGCAAGGGTTACTGGTTGGTCGCATCTGACGGTGGGGTGTTTGCCTTTGGGGATGCGCCCTACCTGGGATCAATGGGTGGTAAATCTCTCAATAGGCCCATCGTCGGGATGGCAGCAACCCCCGACGGCTTGGGCTACTGGCTTGTGGCGTCTGACGGTGGCGTGTTCGCTTTCGGCAATGCCGGGTTCTATGGCTCGATGGGCAATAAAGACCTGAATGCACCGATGGTCGGGATAGCGCCGGGTCCCGACGGTACCGGATACTGGACGGTGGCTTCCGACGGTGGGGTCTTTGCCTTCGGGGATGCGCCATTCCTCGGGTCGGCGGCGGGTCAAACTCTCGATGCGCCGGTCGTAGGGATCGCATCCAGGGGCTAATCGGTTCCTAGTCGGCACCGGGACATCAGGTCCATAGTGAAGATCGATGAACTGTCCACAACAGGGAGTGGGCCAGTCAGACGGGGCGAATCGCCTAGTGCTCGGTTTGGCATAAACGGGATCCAAGGCGATTACGTAGTGACAGATGCCTTGGGCGCGTTCGACACGGAGATGATGAACCAGACGCGGCCGGAGCGGGCGAAGTAACGCTTCGACGCTGTGATGACCTGAGATCTGGCGCAGGTCGTTGGCTCCACGTCCTTCCGCCGTTGGGACGGCGTCATTCGGGCAAGATTGACTCAGTCGGGCAGCTTGGCCAGGGCGGGCTCCACGAAGAGACCCATCTGGCCCGGTGACAACCGGCGAACGGCTCGGGAAGCACGAACCAGCCGAGCGGGTCGGACCCGCCAGTCACTCGCGTAGCCGATCAGTACCTAATCTGTGTGGGTGCCAGAGACCGAGCGACCGCCAGCGCTTCTGATCTCGCCCCACCTTGACGATGCTGTGCTCAGCTGCGGGCGCTTCATGGCGATCCGTCCAGGGTGCACCGTTCTCACTGCACTTGCTGGCTCACCGGCAGAGTGGACAGCCGTCACCGGGTGGGACTCAGCCTGCGGTTTCTCCTCAGGGGAGGACGTGATAGCAGCACGCTTGTCGGAGGACGCGACAGCACTGGTGATATTGCGCGGCCGGCAGCTACCTGTAGGGGGCCTTGACTTCCAGTACGGACCTCAGCCCGAGCGGGCAAAGATCATCAGGGAGGGAATCGAGTCCGCAGTGGCGGATCTGATGCCCAAGACGTGTGTGATACCACTCGGTCTCCTACATCCCGATCATGAGGAGGTTCGCCGCATCGCCACTCTTGTCGCTGCCAGCGTCCACGCCCCTGTGGACTGGATCGTCTACGAGGAACTTCCTTACGGTCCAGACGATGTGCTCGGAGAACATCACCGTGCGGCCTTCGACGCCTATCACGCCGCCGGGTTCCAACTCACTGAGATCGCCCCAGAGCTCGGGGAATTGGACGTTAAGTCGGGTGCAGTCGAGGGATACAAATCCCAGCTTCGTGCGCTAAGGCAGGATCCGGACTTCGACGAGAAGATCGTCGCTGAGAGATATTGGTCGTTGAGTCTCAATCGCTAGGGACGTGGACCCGAGGCCGCTCCCCGGTGGTGACCGCAGCCTGGCGGGGGCGGAAAATAACGTACCGATAGGTCATACTTTGCCTGTGACCTCTCCGGTGGCGACGGTAGAAGACGCCTGGCGGGAGGAACGCCGAGGACTTTCACCACGGAGAGCATCGTTGGTCGGAGTCAGCGTTGTTGGCCCACTCGTCCTGTTTGTGGGCGTCTGGGTGCTCACCGGGCCTGGTGCCAACAACGCTGGCAACCTCATCGCTACGCTGTGGTTCGGAACGTTGGTGATCCTGCTGGCCGTGGTCGCCTTTGCCCTCACAGCTCATGAAGCTCAGCGGACCCTGCGCCTCGGCTCGGTGGTTTTCGCCGTCTTGGCGCTTGCCGGCATTGGTTACTGGACACTCAGCGCCGGATTGTCCGAGGCCAAGCTGAGTGGCGACGTTTCATCGTGGAATCGAGCCCTGACTGGTGTGCACGCCGACGATGCTCAGTATGAGGGGTGCAGAGTACCGGCTCCCGGCGTGACGTTGGCCGGATATGGACCGATCTCGGAGGTTTGTGTCCTCAGTAGTACCGTCGACAGCGCTCGCTCGGTTTTGTTTGCCGCGTCGAACACCAGTGCCAGTCTTTACTACTACCGTGGACGGGTTTGCCACCTGCTTATGACTCTTGCGTGAGACAGGTCTCGGGCCCATGGTGGCAGGCAGTCCCGATTGGCCAGAGCCTCAATTGCTCCGTTGGGTTCCGCAGTGTCGGTGGACCCTGATGGCGACGCCCTCCTCTGCGCCTGGGTTTCGTTCTCGTCCACCTGCCCACTGACCAGCGGCGGGGTGCACTTACAGTTCGCTCTCCCGGATGGGGAACGATGTGTCTCTCGCCCAGGAGGTCTACGTGGTCGCCACCAGGAGTTCCTCTCCCCTCAGTGTTTGCAGACCATCTGTCCTGTTGGCGAAGTAGCGCTCATTGAGCATGGCCGCCGAGATGTGTTGCGCGCCTCGGAATCCGGCGCCGTGGACGACTTCCAACACTTCCTCCGGTTCGTAGAAGCTGATGAAGGGCGTTCCCGCCGCCTGTGCCCCTTTCTCCGCCGCCTCGAAACCGGGTCGAAGAGCGTCATCGATGAGTGCGGTGGGCAAGAGGAACGTCAGGGCCAGGGTCGAGCCGGGGGCGAGTCTCTCGGCGATCTCGCGCGTGGAGGCCTCGTTAGCCTCGTTGGTGAGGTACATGGAGACGCCGGTGGAGACGACGACTGCCGGCCGGTCGGGATCAAAGCCGGCGGCGATCACCTGATCCCACCAAGGCCCAGTCGCTTCAAAGTCGACCGCCACTAGCCGCAGCCAGTCGGGGACACCGAAACCCAGTTCGATCAGGCGCTGGATCTTCCATGCCTGGGGGCCCGGTTGGTCGACCTCGAAAACCGTCAGACTAGAAGCTACCTCTGACCTGCGCTGGGCGAAGGTGTCAAGACCGGCGCCCAAGATGACGTACTGGGTAACGCCTCGATCGGCTTCCTCCGCAACCAGATCCTCCACGAATCGGGCACGGGCAACAATGCTCGCCCGAAACCAACGAGTGCCGATCGGATCCATGTCCGGGCGGCCCCGCCAACCGTCCTCTGGCGCCGCCAGCAGAAGGCCGATCTCGTCGTCGAGTACATGGGGCGGCGGGTCGAGCTGGGCATGCAAGGCTCGCCAGAGGGCGACTCGCACGGCACTGCTGTCCGGAGCAACGGTCTGATGGCCAACCACGAGCACTCCCGTCTCCTTGTGGCCCTTCCCTCACGCCCACGCTACCGACCCTCTTGATAACTCGAAAGCGTGCCCACAACGCGGGAAGCGAGACGGACACGACATATTCGAACCACATCGATAAGCTTGTCGAGATGAGACGGACTGCCGTCTCCTTGAGTGTTCTCTTGGGTGCGCTGATCGTTGGTACTGCGGCTGCATACGCCCTTCTTCGACTCTCCCCGAGCCACGCAACGTGGCCAGCCGTCGCATTCGGTCTCAGTATTGTGTCGGCAGTCCTCGGCCTATTCGACCTGTCTCGCCGAAGCCGCACCTCCACCTAGCGACGGGCGAACTGCCTCTACCGTCGGATCAAAGGGCGCCATCGACCGTGGCTGATCGGGACGTCGGTGGCCGCTTGCCGGGGTCGTCCCGGGAGTCCCACGGCGTGACCCATTACGCTGGATGAAGCAATGATCCCGACACGAACCGACGGGGAGAGTCACCATGAGCATCACCGACCGGAGCAAGATCCCAACTGTCGAGAGCTTTGACACCAAGCTGGAGGCCGTTGTCATCCCGGTCTCGGATGTCGACCGCGCCAAGGAGTTCTACGGCAGACTCGGCTGGAGGCTTGACGCCGACGTCGCTGGCGAAGACTTCCGCCTGATCCAGTTCACGCCTTCGGGCTCAGGATGCTCGATCCAGTTTGGCACCAACCTCACATCGTCGACGCCTGGATCGGCCCAGGGCCTGTACTTGATCGTCGCTGACATCGAGGCTGCGCGTGACCAGCTCGTGGCAGCCGGTGTCGACGTCAGCGAGGTGTTCCACGAAGGGAAGCCAGGCGCCCGGTTCCATCAGACGACCAACGGTCGCGTCAGCGGTCCCGAGGCCGATCACGCCAGCTACCGCTCCTTCGCCTCGTTCAGCGACCCGGACGGCAACGGCTGGCTGGTCCAGGAGGTCACGACCCGGCTGCCCGGCCGGGTAGACCTGGCTGCGACTTCCTACGCTTCGGCCAGCGATCTGGCCGGCGCCATGCGGATGGCGTCGGCCGCTCACGGCCAGCACGAGGCACGCACGGGCAAGGCGGACCCGAACTGGCCCGACTGGTACGCCGAGTACATGGTGGCGGAGCAGGCCGGCGAGGACCTGCCCTCGTGAGCGACTGCGACGTGATCGTCAGTGGCCCGCTGTCCCACGCGGGTTGGGCCGGACAGCCGCTTCTGTTCCTAGCAGCGATCCCAAGTGGAACCCCTCGTTCCGCTTCTGCTAACTTCTTTTGCAGAAGCGGAATCACTCATTCCGCAAATTGAGAGCGGGAGAAAGACGGTGGAGAAGCGCATCCATTACGGGGCGACCTTCGCCGTATTGGCGACAGCGGCACTTGCCTTCAGCCTTCTGCAGTCGCTCATCATTCCGGCCATACCGCTGCTCGAGCACACGCTGCACACCACCACGACCGGTGCCACCTGGCTGCTGACGGGCTATCTGCTCAGTGCGGCGATTGCCACGCCGATCCTCGGCCGGATCGGCGACATGGTCGGCAAGGAGAAGATGATCGTCGTCGTGCTGGTCACACTGTCAGCGGGCACGCTGATCAGCGCTCTGGCCACCACCTTTCCGATCATGCTGGCCGGCCGGATCGTCCAGGGAGCTGGCGGGGCGGTCTTCCCCCTCGCTTTCGGGATCATCCGTGACGAGTTTCCCGCTGAGAAGGTGGCCGGAGCCATAGGGGTGCTCTCGGCCATCCTGGGAGTAGGCGTGGGCACAGGGATTGTCCTCTCTGGCCCCATCATCGTGCACCTCTCGTACCACTGGTTGTTCTGGATCCCCTTGGTCCTCTCCATTGGGGCGACCGTGACCACGTTCCTGTTCGTGCCCGAGTCGCCGGTCCGGTCCTCCGGTCGGGTCAACTGGATCGGCGCCTCGATCATGTCGGCCTGGCTGATTACCGGACTGTTGGCCCTTTCCTATGGGCCGATATGGGGATGGAAGAGCGCCGCGGTGCTCGGCCTCTTTGCCGCCACAGCCGTGTTGATCCCGTGCTGGATCCGTTCGGAGTCGCGTTCGGATACACCGATGGTCGACATGAAGATGATGAGAATTCCCGCCGTGTGGAGCACAAACCTGGCCGCTTTGCTGTTCGGGTTTGGAATGTTCGCCATGTTCATCGTCGTGCCCCAGTTTGCCCAGACCCCGTCTCGAGTGGGCTATGGCTTCGGCGCATCGGTGACCCAGTCAGGACTATTCCTGCTGCCCTTTGCCGTGGCCATGCTCGTGATCGCTCCACTGACCGGTCGCCTGACCGTTGCCATCGGTTCCAAGCCGATCTTGATCATGGGGGCGCTCTTCGCCGCTGCGAGTTACGGATTTCTGGCCGTGGCCCACGGTCAACCCTGGGACATTTACGTAGCTGCAGGGTTGCTGGGCATCGGGGTGGCCTTCGGCTACGCCTCCATGTCGAACCTGATCGTCGAGGCCGTACCACCCGGCCAGACCGGGGTCGCCACGGGCATGAACACGAACGTCCGGAATATCGGCGCCGCACTGGGCACCGCCATAGCTACGAGCCTGATCGTAAGCGGCGCACTCGTCCATGGCTACCCGAGGGAGCACGGCTACGTGTTGGCCTTCCTTGTCTGCGGTGGGGCTCTGGTGGTGGCGGCGATCGCCGCCCTCATGATCCCAGCCCGCAGCCGCCCATCCATCGTCGTCAACGAGTCACACCCTGCCCTGACCGCCGAGGCTGAGGTGGTCGTCGGGGCCATTGGCTATGTCGCCGAGGACTGACGTAGGCCGGCGGAGAGCCAACATGGTGGACGGGACAACCGAGGCCAAGCCGCTGCGCCGGGACGCCGAGCTCAACCTGGCCCGGATCTTGGTGGCGGCCCGTGACGTCTTCGCCGAGTACGGCTACGAGGCGTCGATGGAACAGATCGCCGCTCGGGCCGAGGTCGGGATCGGGACCCTCTACCGGCGTTTCCCGAACAAGGCCGACCTCTGCGCCGCCGTGGTCGACGCGGCGACGGAGCGGACCCGCCAGATCGCCAACGAGGTCCTCTCGGAGGTGGCTCAGGGCGAAGCGGCCTTCGAGTTCATCCGGCGTTGTGTGGAGGCGCCCAGTTGTTGGCGCGCCGCAACTTCACGACGGCCCTGGAGCGGGGGAGAGGCCGACCGCGTCCTGGCTGCCTCGATGCCGCTCATCGCACGGGTCCTCGAGGCCAGCCAGCGGGCGGGCACAGTTCGGCCCGATGTCGTCGGGACCGATCTGGTAGTCACCCTGATGTCGGTTCGGGCCCTCGGCGATCTCTGCGACGAGGACGCCCCGGGCACGTCGCGGCGGTTCCTGGAGCTCGCTCTCGACGGCCTGCGGCCGGGACACAAGGCTCCGGGATGCCCCCCGATGTCGGTCAAGCAGCTGGGTCGAGTCCTGTCCGAGCGTTGAGGATCACGCCTGGCCCGTCAGCCGGGTCATACCGGTGCCACCGGTCGTAAGCCAGGTCTACGCTGGCTGTGAAAGCCACCTGGAAAGCCACCTGGATCGAGTCAGGAGCCCTCATGACAGGCACGCCAACCAGCGACCGCGAAGGAATCCGCAGCGACGAGGCCGACGTCGGAACTGTCGACCGCCGTCACCTGCTACTGGTTGGGGCCGGCCCGGGCCTGGGCTTGGCCGTAGCTCGGCGTTTTGCTGTCGGAGGTTACCGAGTCACGTTGGTTGCCCGGAGCACCGACGGGTTAACTCACCTCGCTGGCGACTTGGCCGACACGGGCGCTGAGATCGGCACGATCGAGGCGGACGCAAGCGACCCCGAGGGCCTGGGTGCCCGAATGACAGAGCTCTACCGTGGAGACGGTGCGCCGGGAGTCATCATCTACAACGCGGTCATGGGTTCGCCGGATCAGCTGTTGAGTTCGAGCATCGCCCACTTGCAGGCGGCCTATGCAGTTGACGTCATTGGTGCCATCGTCCTCGCCCAGGTGGCGTCTCCAGCAATGAAGGTTGCCGGATTCGGCACCATGATCGTCACCGGGGGCGGATTTGCCGATCATCCGATCCCGGCCCTGGCCACGGTCTCCCTCGGCAAAGCCGCTCTTCGGTCGGCCGCCACCATGCTCGGCGCCGACTTGGAAGCGGACGGCATCCGAGTGGCTACCCTCACCATCGACGGACAGATCGTTGCCGGTACGTCCTTCGACCCTGAACGCATCGCTGAGCGCTATTGGGAGGTTGTCCATACTGACGGCTCATGGCGGGCGGAGTTTCGCTTCACCGGCGACTAGGCGAGCAGGGCGCACGTTCCAACGTCACTGGATCACCACCGTTCGCACTCCCACATCAATACAGGGAAGGGAACGCGAAGAGGCCCCCAGCCGAAACCGGGGGCCGTCGCCGCTACTGCCGGACAGAGCCTAGGACGCCAACTCGCGACCCCCGTAGACGGCCAGGCCGTAGATGACCAGGATGCCCACGAAGATGTACGCCAGCGACCAGACCGGGTAGAAGGGCATCCACCAGATGGCGCTGATCGCCATGACCGCACCTGCGAAGATCCCGATCCACCGGCTGACCTGTGATCGTGCCACGACTCCGCCTGCGCAGACGATGAGGATGATGGCAACGATGAGGTAAACCCAGCCGTAGGTCTTCAAGCTGTGCCCGAATATTGCGTCCTCGAAGTTCTGAGGGAGCACGCCGTGATAGCGGAATGCCCAGATTGCATCAAAGATTCTCATGATCCCAGCGACAGCGAGCACCACCGCAGCGAACACGATCCAGCCTTCACCTTTGTCTTCCATAATCCCTCCCTTTTTGTCATATCGACCGCCCAAACTCTTCCCTCTCATTCGGTCGATTCCGGGGATATACGCTAGAACCACTTTTCGATCTGATAGTGGATGCCGGAAAGCAGCTGAAGCAGCAGTTGGTCAAGAGCGCACGGTCCCGGGGAGCGCCCCCAACGACACGTGGATCGTCAAGAGCGGGTTGTGAATCGGGGAACGCGGCGATCCGCTGCTTCACGCGCCAGGTCGCTCGGTAGGTGTGTCGCACATCACCGGTCGGTGGGGACAGAACCACACTGCACTATCGTCCTCAACGTGGACCTTCCCGACCGCCTCATCGAATTACTGGCGGGTCGGAACCCGTGCTTCGTCACCACCCTGATGCCCGACGGCTCGCCGCAAACGACCGAGACCTGGGTCGATACCGATGGTGATCACGTAGTCATCAACACGGTCCGGACCCATCAGAAGGTGCGCAACATACGGCGAGACCCTCGTGTCTCTGTCGCCGTGTGCGATGCCGCTGACACCTCCCGTTACTTTGCCGTCCGAGGGCATGTCACAAAGATGACCACCGAAGGTGGAGCGGAGCACATCGAGCAGCTCGCCCAGCGTTACACCGGTGACACTTACCAGTGGTATGGCGGGCGCGATCAGATTCGGGTGATAGTGACAATCACGGCGGACAAGATCCACTCCATGGACAGGTAATCAGGGTCGATGCCTCTTCGGATCGGGGTGTACCCGACCGCCGGGCCGACGAGGGTTATTCAGCGTGGGCTACGGGCAGAATCGGTGAGGCCAGTGGCACGTCGTTGGACCAGGGTAGAAGTCTTGATCAACTGAAAGTGAGGTCGACGCTGGTGCTCACACGATCAAGGTTGTTATTGAACACTCTCGATCTGACGGCTGGATCAATCCTGAGAGACCGCCCGCTTCGGCCTAATCCGCAAAGGCCACGGGTCCGAGGGTGATGCCGCCCACTGGAAGTAGACGCATCCATCAAGGGAGGAGCACATGAACATCCTGGTGGCAACCGATGGATCCGAGTCTGCGATCGAAGCGGCTCGGCGGTCCATGGACCTGCTTCGCCCCGGGGCTCACGTAGCACTCGTAGCAGTCATCCCCGAGTATGAGGACCCCATGGATGACGCGGGGGGCATAGAGGGCCCAGATATCACCTACAAGCAGGCGGACAAGGATTGGAAGAGGGTAACCGCCGAAGGACAGGCCGCCCTCGATCGCACCGCCTCGGTGCTCGGAACCGAGGCGGAGGTTCGTCTGGTTCCGGACGATGAAAAGGCGGGGATAGCCATCGTGCGAGTGGCCAACGAGATGAACGCAGACGTGCTCGTAGTCGGCTCGTCGAGTAAGCGTTGGTTGAGCCGACTCTTCGGTGATTCGGTCAGCGACTACGTAGCCCACCACGCACCGTGCCCAGTCCTGCTGATCCGCCACGACCACTGAGCGCACGGACATCGTCAGGAGCTCCGGCGACGGACGGGTGGGCCGGCAGAGGCTGATTGGGTAACACTCTAGGGAGCTGATTGGGTAACACTCTAGGGATGGGAGACGAACCTCCGCTGGAGTCCGAGACCTCGACTGATCACAGCGGGCCAGAGCTAATGCCGGCCGCGTTCTTGGGGCACGGGAGCCCGATGAATGCGCTTGACAACAACCGCTACACCGATGCCTGGCGAGAGTTTGGTGCGAGCGTTCCTCGACCTAGGGGCATCCTGGTGATCTCCGCTCACTGGTACGTCAACCTATCGGCGGTCACCGCCATGGATAGACCGAAGACGATTCACGATTTCTACGGATTTCCCGATGAGCTCTATTCCGTGCAGTACGTGGCGCCGGGTGACTTCGGCCTGGCGGAAGAGGTCGCCGAAATCGCCAAGCCGACATGGATCGGGCTCGATCACGACAGTTGGGGTCTTGACCACGGCACCTGGTCGGTGCTGGTACATGCCTTCCCAGACGCCGACATCCCTGTTGTCCAGTTGTCGATCAACGCGCAGGAGACATTCGAGTACCACTTCGAGCTCGGTGCTCAACTGGCGTTTCTGCGCCAAAAGGGCGTGCTCATAATCGGCAGCGGCAACGTAGTCCACAACCTCGGGCGCGTCGATTGGAATCAACCCGACGGCGGGTTCGACTGGGCTCACCGTTTCGATAACGCAGTGCGCAGTCACATGAGGAGTTCCCCAGAAGACCTCCTCGCAGTGCGAGGCCACAACGATTTCGGCATTGCCGTGCCGACGCCTGACCATTTCATACCGCTCCTCTACATAGCGGGCTTGGCCCGTGCTGCCGGCTCCACCGCGGCGGTGCTGGTGGACGGTTATACGTACGGGGCTCTTTCCATGACCAGCTATACCGTCGACGCCCAATTGCCCGAACCGTCGAAGACGGGAGCCCCTGCAGCTGCGCTTCCCGATCCCGACCTCATTCCTCCCGGCGACACCAACACATGATCCGGCTGATTGTCTGAGCTGGTTCGCCTGAGACGTGGTCGACACGTGTCCATTGCTGCTCGACAACGAACTCCATCAACGCCCTGCGTGAGGTCGGTGAGTTCTTTGCCGTCGCCCAGAGGAATATCCGTCTCACAACTGCGCAAGCCGCCTGGTATCTGTCTCTACCGAGGGGCGCCAAGGCCGAAATCACCCGCAGGCGACGGCGCCCTTAACCTCAATGTTTCCGGCTGGAACCTGTCCCTGACCTGACGCAAGTCGAACGTCGATTGTCGCACCGCTGGCCCAATCAGTGTGCATGACGCCGCTGACCGTCGCCGGGTAGGTTGCGGTGACGCTGTAGCCGGGGCTGTCGAGTCCGGTACCGCCGCCGGCTTGCCCCGTCAGCACCTGCCATACCCCGCTCTGACCGTCGTAGCTCAGAATCAACAGGGCCCACGAGGTGCCATTCAGCGAGCCGTTGACAGTGATTTCTGATTGGGCGTCGGGCCGGGGCTGGCAGAGCGACACGGTGTTCACGAGTCGACCGGTGAGAACGCCGCTGTACGTCAGGTTGGTGACGCCGAACGCGGTGGTGGTCTTGACCCTCCTCCCGGGAGTTACCACCTGAATCTTCCCCGTGGTCGCCCGACTGGGTATTTCCACCACGATCGTCGTGTCCGTGTCTTTGGTGATGATCCCTTTCACCCTGTTGAAGGTGACCTTGGTCGTGCCCGAGAGGTCCGTGCCCGTGATGGTGACGACCGTCCTCGCCGATCCGCCGGTGGGGGTGAACTCGGTGATGGTCGGCACGCCAGCAGCGGTGGGGATCCCACTTACCCCGTCGGCGGTTTCGTTCGACACCCAGAGGTGGGCGCCATCGGACGAGACACCGGGGGGGCTGACCACCGGGATGGCTGGACGGCCACTGAGGTGGCGGAAGCAGGTATCGCTCCACCGACGATCACGGCCGTCAATGCGCCCCCTCAGAAGCGACACGGCCGTTATCGTCCGGAGATGGCTCCCGATTCGAACCGCCATGACCACCAAACCTCCGTCGTGGGGCCCTTGCTACGCCCGCCCGTACAAATGAGCAAGCACGGAATCGTCGGTGGAATCAATCGTCCCTCGTTCCTCACGGTGAGTGACCGCCGGCGCCGTGTCGAGGAACGGGGATCTCCGACACCGGATCAGGGGGGCAGTTCGCCGTTTCCGGTATCACTTGCAGTTACCAAGGAACAGCGCTGTTACGATCCGAGAAGGTGCCCGTTGGGCCATCCATTCCCATCGTCGCCAGCCTGACGATCTCGTCGGTGCCCTCCTCGACGGTCTGGACCCCTCGGTGTTGGTTGAGATCCGTGGCCGTGAAGCCGGGGTCCGCCGAGTTAACGCGCCAACGGGGATGGGCCTTGGCCCATTGAATAGTCAACATGTTCAGAGCAGCTTTTGAGGCGGGATACGCCAACAGGTTCAAGTCGGAATAGGGGCCATTGGGATCGCTGGCATAGGTCAGTGAGCCAACACCGCTTGACACGTTGACGACGACCGGTGACGCCGATGCTTCAAGGATAGGAGTGAAGGCACGGACAACTCGGACTGGCCCGAGTACGTTCGTCTCCAGGACCCGAAAAACATCCGACGCGTCAGTATCCACCACAGGCGTTCGATCAGAGATTCCGGCATTGTTGACCAGGACATCGAGGCCACCGGTGTTCGCCACCAAGGCCGCAGCGGCTTCGACGGACGCACCATCGGTGACATCGAGCTGAACGGATCGCGCACCGAGGGTCCGAGCGGCCTCCTCCCCGAGTATGATGTCCCGGGCCCCAAGCCATACCTCGTGGCCCTGGGCGACGAGGCGGCTGGCGGCCTCGAAACCCAGGCCCTTGTTCGCACCGGTAATGAGTGTCTTGGTCATGTCTCGAGTATGCCGTGGTGCTCCTGAGTGTGGTTCGATGGAGCTCGGTCCAGGGCCCATGAATCACCGGTGTAACAACACGCGCCGGACACATATGGAGTCCGAGCCCCTGGATATTTGGAGCACCTGGGGCTTCGGGAGAGTGAGTTGGGGAAAAGATGCCGACAATCGTGTTGTCAATGTGCGGCTCCGGCGAATCATTGGCGAATGAGACGCCAGGCCGAATCGACCGACCTCTGGTCGCGAACTGTTAGGCACTCGTGCTTGACCGTCAGGGTTGGTTCTGCCGGCACTGGTGAAGGAAATCCACCTCGGCCGGAGCGGACTGGGAGACGCGGGACGGACACTGGCGCTGGGTGGCGAGAATCAACAAGCCGGCATCGAACGTCTCGACGTGCCACCCATTGAGGTCCATACGAGGACGTTGCTGACCCAGCGCCCGTACCCACGCTTCCACTTGGTTTTCAGGCCCGGGACATCGCCTTCCTTGACGCGGGACGGCTCCCTTGACGGCACCGCATTGAGGGCTTACCCAGCGTCTGCGAATCAGAGGTACGGCCAGCAGAATGACGATCACGATCAGATCGACGCCGAGGACGGCGAGCAATGCAACCAGCACCCGAGGCAAATCCCTCGCTCGGCCCCGAGCGCTTGGAATGAGTCCACCACGAATCCGACCCTAGACCACCCCCCCTTTCTCCCGATAGCCTCGCCCACCTGCCCGGTGGCGTTGCTGCGGGACAACCCAGCCCATCGATTCGAGAGGTACAACTTCAATGGCCAAGAACACGCCGAACTTCAATACCGAGATCCCTGCCAAGATCGTGACGCCAGATCGAGTGTCAACCCGGCTCGGCACTCTGGAGTTCTTTGACGGGATGCCAACTGATGCCACGGCATCGACCCTGCTGGATCACCTGACCTTCCTGCGAGGCGTCGAGGTGTTCCTCAACACGGTCCAGGTTGCGTCACTGGAAGCGGCACGGATCGGTCTGGGAGAGGTCGGCGCCACAGCGGCCAACAAAGTCGTTATCTACGACGATCTGATGGACTCCAACTCGCTGTTCCTCACTGGGAACACAGACACGGTCTATGCACTGTCGATCCTCGAGCTGGACCGCGACGGTCCCACGGTCGTGGAAATCCCACCCGGTTGCGGACCCGGAACCGTCGATGATGCATGGTTTCGATTCGTGGTGGACATGGGAGCGCCTGGCCCCGACCGGGGCCAAGGTGGCAAGTACCTGATACTGCCACCGGACTTCGAGGGAACCGCACCCGACGGCTACTTCGTGGCGAAGTCGACGAGCTACGTCAATCTGGCCTGCCTGCGTGGATTCATGGTCGACGGCAGTACCGATCCAGCGTCGCAGATGTTCCGCAATGGGGTGAAGATCTATCCGCTCGATCGCAGGAACGACCCGCCGCCGATGGAGTTCATCAACGGATCTGGTCGGGTGTTCAACACGATCCACCCCAACACCTTCGAGTTTTACGAGGAGCTGCGCCGGGTCATCGACCGGGAACCGATCGAGATCATCGATCCGGAGACCAGAGGCCTGATCGCCAGCATCGGGATCCGCAAGGGCAAGCCCTTTGAGCCAGACCAACACCTGCGCGAAATCCTGACCGACGCGGTTGCGGTTGGCAACGCCACTGCTCGTACGTTGTTCTTTCAGACTGACGTCCCGGACAACTTCCTGTACAAGGGCAGCTATTGGAAGCGAGGCTTCTTTGGACGCGACTACCGGTTCCTGTTGGACGGGGACGAGGGCGGGGGCGAGCGCAACCTGGATGCGCGTACCTCGCTGTTCTACATGGCGACGCTTAACACGCCTGCAATGACCATGAAGATGGTCGGCGCGGGCTCCCAGTATGCGTGGGGGGATCGGGACAGTTCCGGCAACTACCTCGACGGGGCCAAGTCCTACCGGCTCACGCTTCCGTCAAACGTTCCGGCGAAAAACTTTTGGTCCGTCGTGGTCTATGACCCTCAGACTCGATCTGAACTGCAGACGGGCCAGCCCTACCCGAGCAAGAGCAGCCAGACTGGCGACGTCGTTGAGAATATTGATGGCTCGATCGATCTTTATTTCGGTCCCGAAGCTCCCGCGGGGTTCGAATCGAACTGGACCCAGACTGTGCCGGGCAAAGGATGGTTCACACTTCTCCGGCTCTATGGCCCACTCGAACCGTGGTTTGACCAGACCTGGCGACCCGGTGAATTCGAGAAGATCTGAGTCGGGCCATCACCACCTCAGAAGGCAGACTGCACCGGCTCCACCGTCCGGTCCTTATCGACCGGATCGTCTACGCCACCATCACCATTATGAGCGTGCTGATCATCTACGACGGCTGGGAGCACCTCAAGCTGATCAACGTCGTCGGCGTGATCCTAGGACCTGTGCTGGCGATGTTCCTCGCCCATGTGTTCTCGGCGGCGATGGCGCAACACGTCGAGGTCGGTCGGGTTCTGAGCCGCAAGGAGTGGGGCGGGATCGCACGGATACAGGCACCGTTCCTCCTGCTCTGCGTGCCGCCGCTCGCCGTCGTCTCCGTCCTCTATGCCTTCAACGTTTCCCTCACTGAAGCCATTCGGATCACGCTCTGGCTTGGGACAGCTTCACTCGGCTACTGGGGATTTGTGGCGGGCCGACGTGGGGGGTTCGTGGGTTGGCGATTGTTCGGCGTCGTCATCGCAGGGTTGCTAATCGGCGTCGTGATCCTTCTCATTCAGGTGTTTCTGCAACCGGGCAAAGCCATCTCCGGGGGAGTCGCACTCGGCTGACTCCAGCCGGGTCGACTTGGCCCAGTACTGCCCTGTCACCGATGTGGCCGCCACCGAACCATATGAGGACAGCTTCGACATGACTCATGGTCTGGACATTGGGGTGGTCGCCGTAGCGGCGGCGTGCGTTGTGCTCTGGTCGCTCTTATCTGCCCGGCTCGGACGCCTGTATATCAGCGCACCCATCGTGTTCCTTGTGATGAGGTTACTTGTGACACACGGTCCCCTGGCCATCATTCATCTCAGTCCCCACTCGTCGACGATCCGATCGCTCGCCGAGGCCACCGTCGCCCTCGTGCTGTTCACCGATGCCTCGCGGGTGAATGTCCACGAACTCAGGCGGAACCTGGTCTTCCCGTCAGACTTTTGGCCATCGGCCTTCCTCTCACCATTGGCCTTGGGACGGCAGCCGCCTTCGGGGTTATTCCGGGTATGTCTCTTTGGGTGGCAGCGACGTTTCAGGTCGACTCAGGGCTGAGGTCACCAGCGAGGGCCTCGTCCCACATCGTGTGCAAGTGTCCGATGAGTGGTTCCCCCGCGCCCCCTACCAGCAAGCGGGAGCCGGCTTCATAGCCGCGCTGACATGCCTCGGTGGCTGGGTAGTCCTCACCACCGAGGATCGTGACATTGGCGTCCATCACGGCTTCGCAAGTGCTTCGATTGGTCTCGTCCATTGCCCCCGGACTGCCCTCGATCAGGTGGACGATCGACTCCCCTGGTGTCTGACCCGGCGAAATCCGGTGCAAAGACCCGCCACCCCCTGGATGGTCAACCATCACCGTCGAAGGGAAAATGCAGGTGACCATGATCGTGTCGAGTCGATCGGGCCACTGCTCCTCGGGGACGTCGACCATGGCCTCGATGCCCTTGAAGGGCACTGCCATCCGGCAGTGCGGTCCGAAAGTGTCGACTGCGCAGTAATCGGCGAGGAACGGCAGCAGGCTCTCCCGGTGAAGTGAGGGCACGTGGTACGCCTCCACGTTCAAGTCGATGGTCAGCTTCCAGTTCGCCGCGTTGTGGAAGGTTCGCTCGCTGCCGCTCCGGTAACGCTCGTAGCCCAACCATGAGTACTCGTCACCCAGAGGATCGAGGAAGCCTTCCACCTCGACGTCGGGTCGCAGGCCGACCAGTACCAGCCCACACTGTTCGGCGACTGGCAGCGGCCGCAAGCCGGCGACTTCCGGGTCGAACCCGGGGAATCGGTCGCGCTGGGGAATACCTCGCAAAGCGCCGTCGAGTCCATAACTCCAAGCGTGATACGGGCAGGTGAGGCGACGACTGTTGTCGGCTCCGTCGCACAGAGTCATCCCGCGATGGGAGCAGGCGTTGAGGAAGGCCCTCAACACTCCGTCCTCCCCGCGGGTCACTACCACCGGGACACCAGCTACGACGCGCGCCACGATGTCGCCGGGCTCGGCCACGTCCCCCGACCAGGAGATCACTTGCGGCATTCGCCGGAAGAGGATGTCTTTCTCAAGCTCGAATCGCGCCGGGTCGATGAAGATCGATCCGTCACCAACATAGGTGTCCACGCCCAGATCAGTGGCGCCGGCGATCGTGTTGGAAATCATCCGCCGCCCCAGAGCGGTCATCTGTGGTGATGCCACGGTCAGGACACCATCGATGCGGATGCGCTGCCGCGCACCAACCGTCCCGGTCGGCGGCCGGTCTCGATCCCATGCTCGAATGTGGTTACCCCCGATTTGATGGTGGCCGCATAGCCCCGGGCCTCCTGCACGAGTCGTGATCCACCGGCCGGCAGGTCGTAGACGACCCGCGGTGGCTCCAACTGCAGTGCCTTGTAGTCGATGAGGTTGAGGTCAGCCAGCATCCCCGGCTCGATAGTGCCCCTGTCATCGAGGCCGTAGAGGCGAGCAGTGTCGTGGCTCTGCTTCTTGACCACCAGTTCGAGGGGTAACGTGTCGCCGCGACTGCGGTCGCGGGTCCAGTGGGTAAGCATGAATGTCGGGATCGAGGCGTCGCAAATCACGCCGCAGTGGGCCCCACCGTCTCCAAGCCCGCAGGCCGAACGGGGGTGCAGCAGCATTTCGCGCGCTGGTTCGAGGTCGCCGTCGGAGTAGTTGAGGATCGGAACATAGAAAAGCGCTTTGCCGTCCCCGGCGATAAGGGCGTCGTAGACCATCTCCAGCGGCTTACGGCCGGCTGCCGCTGCACGTGCGGCCAGCGAGTCCTCGGGCGCGGGCTCGTAGTCGGGCGGGTCGCCGAGGAGGAAAGTGGTTGCGTAAGCCTGGTCAAGCCGATCGGCTGTCTCCTCATCGGGCTCCCAACCGAGAATCGCCTGACGGACCTCATCGGTGCGCATGGCCGCCAACAGATCACCGTGGGAGAGGTGCATGGCTTTTAGCTCTTGGTAGGGAGGGACGACGTCGAGCATGCAGTACGTCGTCTCAAGCCCCGATAGCAGTCCGGTCGCCCGGCCGGCAACCTGAGGCCACAGATCGGCACCGTCGTCGACCGCGTCGAGCGACGCTGCCATCAACTCTCGCCATAGGTTCGGGTCAGCGTCCACTTGGATCATGGCAAACGACACAGGCCGACCGATCTTCGCTGATAGGCGACGCATCCAGTCGATCTCCCTGGCCGGCCGGTCGATGTCCTCGCCAGCCGCCCCGGCCGGTGCAAGCTCGAACACGCCGGCACCGACATCACCGAGCGCCGAGCCGATACCGAACAGTTCGTCCTCTGCTGCATAAGTGCCTGGCACCGGCTCACCGTCGATCGCCCGGTGGGCGATCGTTCGGGACGTCGAGAATCCGAGGGCCCCGGCCACAATGGCATCACGGACGATGACACGCATGGCGTCGATGTCGTCGGGCGTAGCCGGCTCGTTCCGTGCCCCACGATCTCCCATCACATAGGCCCGGACCGCGCCATGGGCGATCTGGGTCCCTACGTCGACGGTCCATCGCCTCTGTTCTAGAGCGTCGAGGTACTCGGGAAAGGATTCCCACTGCCAATCGATGCCTTCGGAGAGCGCAGTGCCCGGGATGTCCTCGACACCTTCCATCAGTCCAACCAACCATTCACGCTTTTCCTCGCTCACCGGGGCGAAGCCGACTCCGCAGTTGCCGGTAACGACGGTCGTAACCCCGTGCCACGCCGACGGAGCCAGCGTCTCGTCCCAGGTGACCTGGCCGTCGTAGTGGGTGTGGATGTCGACCCAGCCTGGAGTCACAAGCAGTCCGGTGGCGTCGATCTCTTCGTCGCCAGGTGGAAGATCAGGTCCGACGGCGACGATGTGCCCCTTGTCCACCGCCAGGTCACCGACGAAACGCGGGCCCCCAGTGCCGTCGACGATCGTGCCGTTGCGAATCACCAGATCGGTCAATGTCGGCCCTCACTCTGCGATCACGGCGTTCCTCGCCGAATCCTTCTCACGATGGTGTCGAGGCTCACCCGCGGGCGCAATCCTTTGCACAGTGCAAAGTTACCTTGGGCGGGTAGAGCGTGTAGAGCGCTGGTGGCCGCCCACCTCTTCGGTCACGGCATCAGCCGCCAGCCTCACCTGACGGCCGACGGCCATAAGTTCCCGACCGGACAGCGAGCGGTTGAACGGGCTGAGGGTGATTGAAAGCTCAACCCGACCCGACGGTCCGAAAACTGGCGCCCCGATCCCGGTGGCCCAGTACGTCGCATGCGGGTTGATCTTGGTTACCAGGTACTCCTCGTTAGAAAGCAATCGGCGCAGATCCTCATCCCGGGCTGGCGAGGGCGACTCTTGCAGGCGATCGAGCACCTGGTCCCCTACGCCTTCGTCGCTACGGACCTCGACCGTGAAGCCGAGGCTGCGCATGCGGACAAGCGTCGTCCTCAACCACTTGGCCCGGTCGTTCGACAGCGACGGATCGGCACCTATCCACTCGTCGACATGTTCGGCCGGAGCCCACGCCAAGAATACTGATCCCAATGGCGGCACCATTGGGATCAGTTCGCCGATCCTCATGGGTGGCACGGGATGACTCGGGTCCCACGTGTAGTGGACGAGTCGGGCCCAACGGCGGTCGCGCACGAAGGCGTAGCAGGCGGATCCGAACGTTTTCGACAGCCGGTCCATGTGCCGGTGAGCGACAGCGAGGCTCTGATAGCGGTCGGCGGCCACACGACCGGGTTCCACAAGCGCCGGACCCAGGTGGTAGCGCCGGTCCGACTGCTCTCGGACCAGGTAGCCGGCAGTGGTCAAGGCGGCAAGGACGTGCACCATGGTCGATTGGGACTCGTCCAGCTCTTCAGCCATCTCGGTGAGGGTTGCGCCTTCTGTCCGTCCGGAGAGCAGGTTGATGATCGCCACTACTCGATCGATCTGAGGCGCAGGCCGAGGCACGGACTGATGAGCTTAGGCGAGGTGTCGATGTCGAAATCGAGTCAGAGCTTCGGAACCTCAACCGGATGGGAGGACCGCCAGCACGGTGCAGGTGCCGCAAACGGCGGGGTGCCTCCGAACTCCCGGTCGGTGAGGCACATTCCGGTCCACCTTGCATCGAGCGCTCACTTTGGCGAACGGCACACCTCCCCTTGAAATCCGAAAAGCCGCATTTGTCCCTCGTAGCCGGACTGGGTCAGACGAGGATGGCCGGTCTGATCCACCAGAAGAACATTCGGACTCAGTGAGAATGAGTTGCGCGGTGGCACTACTACTTAAAGGCGCCTGGCGCTCTCGATGCATCGGCTGGACGGGCTCCGCCAGCACTACTGCGTCGACCTCGCCACCTGCCCTCGCTCGGCAACGAGCCACCATTTGACCCGAGGCTCGCGGATGCGACCTTCCCCAGGGGTGATCCCCGAAAACGACATGAGCATTTGGCGCATCCCGGCCAAGTCCCCTATGTCGCGACCACCGCCGCTGCAATAAGCTCTCTGCATGGACGACGAGTTCCAGGAGACGGAGACGACCTCCACCTCCGATCACGGGACACATGTTTTGAAGGGCGTCCCCGACAGGTGGCGGCTCTTCGCTGCGGACGGCTGAGACCCCAACTGCACACTGCCGATCCCTCTGAAACTGAGGGTGCCCTCGAAGATCCCTCAACAGCGCCGGCGGTACCGGCCTCTGATTCAGTATGGAACGGCCGGCTCCTCCGGCATCCGCATTTACGTGGATCATTCACTTATGCGGTGAACGGAGCCGACATACGGAAGGAAGGAGCCAGCCGTGTCCAGTATTGCCCACCGAGGGTTCGTCCATCTAGGGATGGACGTGTCGAAAAACTCAATCGCCGTGGCGGTCCTGCCACCCGATCGTGATGTCGCTGAAGTCGACAAGATCTTCCACGACACAGACTCGGTCCGTCGCCTGATCAAGCGGGTCGGGCCCCCGAAAGGGATCTGGGCCTGCTACGAGGCGGGCCCGACCGGCTACGACCTCCAACGTCTGCTGCTCTCGATGGGAGTCAAGTGCGACGTGGTGGCCCCGTCCCTCATCCCGAAAGGCTCGGGTGATCGGGTCAAGACCGATCGGAGGGATGCCAGGCGGCTGGCGGGGCTGCACCGGGCCGGCGAGCTCACTCCTATCGCCATCCCCACACCGTCCCAAGAAGGAGTCCGAGATCTCTGTCGGACACGGGGTGACATGGTCCAAGATCTCACCCGGGCCCGCAACCGTCTGAGCGGATTCCTGCTTCGCCACAGTGTGGTGTGGCGGGCCGGGTCGCCTTGGACCGAACGCCACCGCCGGTGGTTGGCCACCTTGTCCTTCGACGACCCGGCCATCGCCACCACTTACTCCCACTATCTGGCCACAGTGAAGCTGCGAGACACCGCTCTCGAGGCAGTCGAGGCCGACCTGCTGCCCTGGTGCGCCACCGACCCATTCGGCGAGCAGGTGGCTCGACTGGCCGCCTACCGGGGAGTGACCCGCATCGGTGCGCTGTGTCTGGCCGCCGAGGTGTTCGACTGGCGTCGTTTCCCCAAGGCCAGACCCTTTATGAGCTTCACAGGCCTGGTGCCCGGGGAGAACTCGACCGGACTGACCCAGCGCCGGGGGTCCATCACCCGGGCCGGCAATGCCCACCTCCGAGGCCAACTCTGCGAAGCGGCCTGGGCCTACCAGCACAGCCCCAACGTCGGTGTCGGTATCAGAGAACGTCAGAAGGGTGTCCCACCCGAGACCGTGGCCCGCTCGTGGGCGGCACAGGTTCGCCTGTCCAAGCGGTTCCGACAACTGGCCACCCACAAGAATGTCCGCTCCGTGGTGGCCGCCGCCATCGCTCGTGAGCTCGCCGGGTTCCTCTGGGCCGAGATGACAGCCGAGGTCTGAACACTGTGTTCTTCCCATCGATCAGCGCGCGATCGGCGCCGCGTCTGGTCGAGCCCTCCACGACGCGCCGGAGCACCGCCGCAGCAGATCCGATCCTCGCCGGTGACGTGCCCACCACTCCTCCTCGTGAGGATGCCACGGGCGCCCTGATTCAGAGGCAACTACCTGCGCATGGCTTTACTGCGATTTCGATACGCGTACATCATCGTGGCGGTTCTCCGATCCACTTCGCTCCGGCGCGTCGTCGATGGCTTGCCCGGCCGCCACCGGTTCCCCCACGGGGAGACGAGTAGCAGCCTCCACCCCGACGTCAACACCGTTCGTCCTCGTTCTCGCCCTTCCGTTAGTGAGCGCTCCGTGTTGACGTCGGGGCCCCGTCGACTGCTCAAGAACGATCAGGCGCCGCACCTCTGGTGCGTCGCGGTCAAAAGGCGATGAAAAGGAGCTCAGCGCGGGAGGTTGACAGGCCGTTCCACATCATCACCGGGTCGGGGTGTGTTCCCGAGGGACGAGCGCTGTCGACTTCTTACGGCCATCGATCGGCCATTTGCGGGACGATCGGAAGCCGGGTCTGAACTCTCAGTCAGACTCACTTTGCTAGCCACGCTCCGGCGTTTGGGAAGCGGTGAAAATCCTCCTAAGCCGGTGGCGAGATCACATGGAACGGATTGGCAGCCTGTAGGGCCAGCAAGTACCACGCGGTAGCGCCTGTGTGCAGAGAGGCGAAGTAATGGTCACCGTCGCAGTCCCTCAGACGATTCTTCGATGCTGCGATGATCCCCAACCCGTCGGCATTCGGTCCATTGGTTTGCGCGTAAGCGATGTCGCCGAGGTAGATATCGGCCTGTGCCTGGTCCCCCGGTCCGCCGCGCTCTTCGAGGGCCTCGGCTAAATGGGCCGTTCCCTCGAACCATACTCCTGAGCGGTCCCCGAGACAGAAGCTAACACCACTGAAGCCTTTTTTTGACACCGCCAGATTGTGCACGTCCCAGTCGATCGATGATGAGTACGCAGGGTCCTCCAATGCTAGATATGACCAGCTGTTCACGTCCTCGGGCTGCTCATTGGTGTTGACGCTTACCCCATCGTCGAGTGTGCCTACGAAAAACGTTCCGGCAGTGGCATTCCACATCGACTTGACAAACTGTTTTGCCCAATCCGCGTCAGTATTCCAAACGGGATTTCCCGACTCCGCCGCCAGCATGGTGAAGAGGGCGTAAACATCAATGTTGTGTTCGGTGGATTTCCACTGGATCTTTGCTCCGCGGGCCGAGTATCCGCCCGTATAGCCTCCAGCCCCTCTGCTGTCATAGGTATTGGACTGGATCCAATTGGCGATGGCAGTGGCGCCCGTTAGATAGGACGATTCGTTGGTGCGAGCGTAAAGCTGAAGAAGAGCCTGTCCTACCCAAGCCATATTGCCCACGTCACTGGTCGGATCCGTCGCGTCTATCGCCCCCGGACTACTGATCGGATTAGGAGCGTAGGCTGCTCTGACCCGGCCATCGTGGGCGGGGTCGTTGGCTTGCACATACAAAAGGGAGTTCCCAATGACTTGGGCCCGTGCAACGTCATCGGCGGTACCGCGGGCCAACAGGGCGTCGATGATCAAGGCGTCGTCATAGGTGACCGAATCGGTATATTTCTTCTTCTCCAGAACCCCGCCTGTGAAGCTTTGGACCAACCGTAAGGCCGAACCGGTCGCGTACATGTCCATCATCTGGTCCAGGAAGAGATAGGCATTTGCTTCACTCGACGGGGGTACGGATGCCGGAGCTGTTGCCACAGCCGGCCTCGTGTCTGCCAAGATGCCCGCGAAGGGCAGTGACGAGAGAAAGATCAGGGCGGAGAGCAAATACGCCCCGCGATGCCTGGCTGGTATGCCGCGAGTACCCATAAGATACCCTCCCTCGTTCAGAGACTGAGATTAGCTGCTTCCTCAACGAGACGACTTCCGGACTCGGCTCCAGCTCGGTTGCTCGGGAGCCTAACTGATCGATCAGGCTGTTCCTGCGGAATTGGCGAAACCTTTAGGGCAGAACCAGGGCGGGAATCGGACTCATTGCGGATGAGTCTGGAGGCATCCGCAATTCTGGCGAACTCGGACCGACGATCGACTTTGCGGCTCTTCGGGTTTCGGTGGATCTAGCCATCTGGCGACGTCTGTGCTCGCGGAAGTTGCATGCGCCCAGACCGGCACTTACATGGGTGATCCGCCACCTGGACTAACCATCCGGGGAGCCTTCTTCGGATGGAAGTCCGACAAGGAGGTGTGCGGTGGTGTGGTGTCCGTCGTTTCAGAGCCGTGTTCGTGCAGACGGTGTGCGGGAGTACCGGGTCGACCACGAGGTGGTCGACGAGTTCTTGGAGTTCGCCTCGGGGCGAGCCCGACCGAGCACCGTGAGGGCCTATGCCCATGACCTGAGTGTGTTCTTCGGGGTCATCGGCAAGGAGCCGAAGGACGTGACTTCCAAAGACGTGCTGCGCTTCGTGACCGAGCAGCGGCGCCCGAGGAAAGGGGCCGAGAACGTCGTGCGGATCTCCGACGGCGGCTCGGGGTTGGCAACCTCGACCATCAAGCGACGGCTAGCCGCTGTGTCCAGCCTCTATGGGTACCTCGTCGTCCGGGGCGACGCCGGTGTGGTGACCAACCCGGTGCCACGGGGTCTGCCCACCCGGCGCAACCGACACCGGGGTGAGACCGGTGCGCCGCTGGTGCGTGGGGTGCGCCGTCTGCCGCGCATCTTGGACCCCAAAGAGGTCGAGGCGCTCATGGCGGCCCTGCGCACCGACCGGGACCGGGCCATGGCCCAGGCCATGCTGCTCGGCGGCTTACGTCGCGGTGAGGTGATCGGCCTCCGACTGGAGGACCTTCGGCTCGGTGAGTGGCGTGTGTTCATCGCCGACGGCAAGGGAGGACACCAACGCCTGGTGCCGATCTCACCCACCTTCTTCGCCACGGTGGCCGACTACATGAACAAGGAGCGGCCACCTGATGCGCCAACCGATCGGCTCTTCGTCTCGTTGAAGGGCCCGAGACGGGGGCAGCCCCTCTCGGCTGAAGGGATCATCGAGATCTTCAGCGCAGCCCGGGAGCGGGCGGGACTGGCCCACGGCACCTGCCATGAGCTCTGTCACACCTGCTTCACCAGACTGCGCGAAGCGGGCATGGCCATCGAGGCCGTCCAGGCCCAGGCCGGTCATCGCTCCATCGCCTCGACCCGGATCTATCTGCACCTCAGCATCGACTGGCTGGCGGAGGAGTACCGCAAAGCGATGGAGGCCCTTTCGACATCGACGGAGGTGGCCCGATGAATGCCCTCCCGAAGTCATCAGAGACCCCGTCACCGTGGTGGAGCACCTTGGAGTTCCCCTGGGACGAGACCGCCCGCCTGGCACCGGTGATGGTGGCCACCATGGCCTCCTACCTGGACCAACTGGGTGTCTCGGCCCGTTCGAGCACGGTTAGTGCCGCCGAGCAGGCACTGCGTCACTTCGCCGGCCAGGTGACCGGGGCCGATCCGGCGTGCACCTCCATGGCCGGCGTCGAACGCCGCCACATCGAGGCCCACAAGCTCTGGCTGGTCGCTCGGCCGGGCAAGGCCGGAAAGCCACTCTCCGCCGTCACCATCCGCAATCGACTCGGGACCCTGCGCACCTTCTTCGAGCGACTGCGGGACTGGGACTACGACGACGCGCCGAGCCGGACGCTGATCTTCCCCGGTGACTTCCCCCAAGCCGACGAACCGCTGCCCACGTTCCTCGACGAACCGACCATGGAGAAGTTCACGGCCGCCCTGGCGAGCGACCCGAACCCCCGTCGGCGGCTCATGGTCGAGATCTTGGCCCAGACCGGTATCCGAGTGGGCGAACTCGCCGGACTCGACGACAAGGCGGTGACGCAGCTCGGCGACACCATGTTGCTGCGCATCCCGGTGGGCAAACTGCACAATGACCGCTACGTGCCGCTGTCCCCTGGGCTGGCACGACTGATCGCTGACTATCAGAGGTTGCGAGGTCCGAGCCGCTCAGGACGCCTGGTCGAACGTGACGACGGCCAACCTTTCGACCGGCGCACCATCCATCGCTACGTGGAGCGGGTGGCCCAACGGGCGGGCATCGGTCACGTTCATCCCCATCAACTCCGCCACACGCTGGCCACCCGGATGATCAACCGAGGCATGAGCCTCGAAGCCATCGCCGCTCTCCTCGGACACCGCTCTATGCGCATGACGCTGACCTACGCACGCATCTCCAATCGCACTGTGGCCGAGGAGTACTTCCGGGTGACCCAGGCCGTCGAAGCGAGCTACGAGAGCGGCGAGCCACTCCCGGCCAGCGTCGAAGGCACCAACATGCGACGGATCGCCGCTGAGCATCGTCGTCCACTTCGAGTCCATCTGCGAACGGTGCGGCTTCTTCGAGACCGGTCCCCAGTTCCTGACCATCCTTCGGCGCCAACGAAATGACGCCCTCGTCCACGGTCAAGAGGACAGGGCTCAGCTCCTCGACGGCTTCATCGACGGCATCGACTCTGGAGCCTGAATGTGCTTCGATGTCCTCAGTCCAGGCCCCGTGGATCACCCATGTAATCGCACTTTGATGGCAGGGGCTGGCAACTGGCTATTCGATGACTGGCATTCCCGATCGGGTCCCTGCACGCCGGAGGCAGGGCCGCGAAGATTAGAGGGTGCGCGAACTACGAGGACGGGTCGCCGTGGTGACCGGTGCGGCAAGCGGGATAGGGCTGGCCCTCGCCGAAGCCTTTGTCGCCGAGGGCATGCGGATCGTGATGGCCGATCGAGACGAGGAGAAGCTGCGAAGTCATGTCGAGCGCCTCAACGGCCAGGCCGCAGGCTCGGTCCATGCCGTTCCGACCGACGTCACGAAGGCTGACCAGGTCGAGCGTTCCGCTGCCGCCGCTTTCGAAAGGTTTGGCGCTCTGCATGTGGCGGTGAACAACGCCGGAATCGTCAATCGCGGCTACAGCTGGGAGCTCTCGCTCGATGAGTGGCATAACGTCCTCGACGTCGACCTTTGGGGCGTTATCCACGGAATTCGTGCCTATGTCCCTCTCATTCTCTCTACTGGCGAAGAGGGTCATGTGGTCAATGTCGCTTCCATGGCCGCGGTATTGCCCCTCGACCGGCTAGGGCCGTATACCGTCGCCAAGCACGGCGTGCTTGGCCTCACCGACGTTCTATACGCCGAGTTCACGGCATTGGGATTGCCAATCGGGGCCAGCATCGTCATGCCCGGGAGGGTCAAGACGGCGATGAACCCCATCGGCACGATCGAACCGTCCACCGTGGCTGCCAATGTCGTAGATGCCATCCGCCGCGATCGCCGCTATGTGTTCACTGACGACCAAAGCGTCGGCGAAGTCGAGGACCGGCTCAGGGCCATCCTTGCATCGAGAACGGGCGTGGTCTAGGACCAGGGGAATGTGCCGCGCTAGCGAGCAGGCGTCGCCCTGCCCCCGACCACCGGTTTGGTGGGGCACATCAGGCGGCGATACCAACCCCAATCGCCGTCACGGCTAAAAGAGCACCGAGGACTACCCCTATTGCGGCCATGGACTTCCGGTGTCGGGTTCTGCTGAGGGAGACGACTCCGAGCACCAATGCAGGCATCCCAAAAGTTAGCCCGAGCAATTGGCCGATTGCACCGGGCACGCCCGGAATGATTACGGATGCGAGCCGGAGTGCGAAGCCAACGATTCCGAGTAGACCGGCGACTCTGCCAAAAGCGTCCGTCGCAACATGGTCCGCAAGTTGATGGCTCGGCACTTGGTTCCTCACCGCTCCTCCCCTGATACCTCGCAACTTCAACTCTTGCACAGAACAACTGACCAACGCCGGTTGGATGCCCCCGACCGCCGGTTTAGTGGGGCACAATTCGGGTCCAGCTTCCATCCATTGCTCACTTTCGCGAACAGCGCATTGTCCCCGAAATTCGAGAGTTGCTACTTACCTTCGTCGCCGGACCGGTCAGACGAGGACCCCCGGTCTGATCCACCAGAAGAACATTCGGACTCAGTGGGAATGCGATTCAGTTGCGCGAATCAGACGGCGCCAGACGGTAAAAAAACGAGGCCACACGACATTTCCGGAAATGCGCTCGGGTCGCCGTGCCTGAAAAATCGCCGAAACATTAGGGCAGAACTAGGGCAGGAATCGGACTCATCGAGGATGAGTCCGAAGGGCTCCGACTTCTATCCACCATTCCCGCGAGTCCGGCCCGATGATCGGCTTTTGTGGTTCTGCGCTCTGAGGTGCCCAAGCGAGTCCTCGACGATGTCGATGTCCGTTTGGCCATCAAACCGGGACCGAGGTACTGCCTATGTGTTCGAGCGGCTGAACCAGGGGGCCGCGCAATCGGTGTCAGACGTATGCGCGCTTGCTCGGAACTGGACGCCCCATCAGGATCGTACGGGTCTATGCGAATCGGATCTCTACGCACCGGCTAGTCCCGTCGGATTGAGCCTGAAGGTCGCTCACATCTGGTAGTAAGGAATAGCCTCCCCGGCCACCGCTCAGGGATCCCTTATCGCCGACTATCCAATATTGCCGAAGACGGTCCCGAAACGATCCGCAGCAGGGTCCTCGCAAGAACTCTCAATGCGTCTTGGGAACACAACGAGGTGTCGGGCTTCTGGGGTCTGTCGCGGTTGTAGGAATCTGGGTCGTGGACCCGGACGCCGGACTTATGGTGACCGTCACCAATCGAGAACCTGACAGTGTGGCCAGTTCGATCCACGGCCAGGTGGGGGGGACACGACTCTGGCTCCAGTTAGATGCACTCGGTAACCGTGGGGATACACGCGGCGTGGTACGAACACCTCGGTTACCGCACCGGGGCAGAGCAGATGGGGTGCCACAGGCTTTGTGCTGTACGAGAGATGCATTACGGACTGTGCCCGATCGAATGAGTAGGTCCCAGGTGTTCCGGCTATGGCCTCAGGGTAGGGTACGACCAGGTCATTGAGACGGGCTTGGCTGGCGTTGGCTTCCGAACCGGGTTCTGAATCGTTCGTCAACAGGCCGGGCGAAACGCTGTCCTTGGTCGTGTAGTACTCCCAGTAGGTCCAGCTGAGAAACCGTGCGCCGGCCAAGTCGACCATGTTGGCATTGTCAGTGTCGTTGGTACTGTCACCGAACTCACCAAGGAAGGCTGGAGCACCAGCACGGGTTGCGTAGGCGATTCCGTTGTCGAGGCCCTTGCTCTCCTCGGGAGTGCAGCGAAGGTCCTGGCTCACCGCGCCGGCCTCGGTGGTGGGCTGGGGAATGTCGTCGCAATCTCGTGCATAGTAGTGAAAGGTGAATCCGAGTTTTGGGTCGGAGCTCAGAGGTGCAGGAAGGGAACTGGCGTTGCTTGCTAGCTGGGGAACGGGCTCGTAGAACACCAAATGGGTTTTGTCCTGGCTTCGGATGGTGGCAATCAGGTCCCTGTAGAATTGCGCCAGTTGGCCTTGCTCGAAGCTCGGGCACGGATTGAATAGAAAACAACCAGTGGCGGACCCGGCGTAGGGCTCGTTGAAGACGTCGTATCCGAGCACATTTGACGAATCTCGCAACGCCGCCGCGGCACGGGTCGAGGCTCCTTCGAACTGTTGGATGAGTCCGGCATCTCCGACCGGAAGGTTGTCCCACAGGTTCTGGAATGCTTGCAGCGTCTTGTTGCAGGCATCCACGGGCGGCGGGCAGTTCGAGTCAACTGA
>CAWEZI010000003.1:0-596390 GCA_963813525.1 uncultured Acidimicrobiaceae bacterium | reverse complement strand
CTCAGCCCGGACCGCTCGATGTCGATGATCGGCGGGTAGCGATGGCTCGCCTCCGGCTGTTCGGGCCGGCGCGGAGGCGGCAGGGACGTCCGATGTCGTCGTGCCCGGCGACCATGTCGGGGCCGTCGTAGCCGGCGCACGGGCGAGGTTCGGAGAGCCGTTTTCCACCGTTCTCGATGGATCGCGGCTGTGGGTAAACGGTGATGAGGCGGATCTCGACACTCCGGTCGTCGACGCCGACGAGGTCGCAGTGATCCCGCCGGTGTCTGGCGGCTGTCGGTGAGCAGCCAACCAAAGGGCGGCGCCGGCGCCTGACGTGCGCTGTCCTGCCCAGACCTTCTTACTTACCAACCATGAGTTTGGGCGGGTCGAGGTCCACCAGTCCGTGTGACACGAAGTCCCGACGGAGACGCTGGTTTGAGGGCCCCGCCGAGCGCCGCATGCTCACCTACCTGGCCGAAGCCGACTGCCAGGTGCAGCACCTAGTCGTCCAGAGCGGTACGTCTGTAAGGCATACCCCTCCGTTCAGGTCGGTCGGAGGGTGACGGAATCGATCGAACATCGCGGAGTCCACCGATTCGGTTAGCAAGCGCCAATCGGTTGGGACGGTGGATAGGTTGAGTAGCCCTTGACCAGCCTGAGATTGGTGGGCCGCGTGAGTCTCGATCTCGCCACCTTGGGATTAAAATAAGCCACACCCCTCCCGTTCAGGTCGGTCGGAGGGTCACGGAATCGATCGAACATCGCGGAGTCCGCCGATTCGACTAGCAAGCGCCAATCGGGTTGAAACGGTGGACATGTGCGAGTAGCCCTTGACCAGCCTGATTGGTGGGCCGTGCGAGTCTCGATCTCGCCACCTTGGGATTAAAAGTGGCCTCCGTGATGTCCCCATCGGTTTCGTCGTGTCGCAGCAAGTCCTGTTGTTGCAGGTGAACACGAGTGAACTCGAAGACGGACGGGACGCAGCGCATCGCCTTGCGACGCAGAAGGACGGAATTGTTGGGTCAACTGTTGGGCGAAATCCGCCGCTCCGTTGCCTATCCAATATCGCGTGCATCAGCCGGCTGACAGGTGAAGAGACCGACAGACCCACCGCCCGGTCCGAGATGCTGACAGTGATGGGCAATCCAGGTGAGACGGGGATCGTGGCCTCCGGCCAGAAGTACGAGGTGGAACTTGCCTGCTCGAATCATCCTTTCTAGCTGGTTGATGGTCGGTTCTGGGATGGATCCGGTGAAGCCGCCAATAGGAAGAAACTCCTTGCCGCTGGCCGCGATGAAGATCGAGGCAACCGCTGACGTGTAGACGGCCATCACGTAGGGAGATCCCATCTGGAGCTTCTCGAAGACCGGGACGATGGACCCGGCCCCCTTCGACGATGACAGTCCGAGGAGGGCGGCGTATTGCTCCGTCGTCTTCTTCGACTCGAACGGGGTGTTCGTGAACCCTTGATGATCGCGTGCGAGTTGGACGGCTCCCGAAGTTGGGATCGCCAGGATGGCCGCGGTTCCTATTAGCAGCGCCAGGGCGAGGAGCCATCGTTGGGACCAGGCGACGACCGAGGCTGCCAAGAGCAGGACAGCGGCGACACCTATGGATATCGCCAGGGGTTCCAACCAGGTCGGCGCGGTAGCGCCTGACGACTGGGTCAACCAAATTCCGTAGCCGACGGTGCCGGCCGCAACCAGACCGGTCACCCCACATCGACGCATAGCCACCGGTCGACTCTCGGCTCGGGACTCCCACAGGCCGGCGATCCCGGCCCCCAGAATTGCCGCTATCGGAGGCGAGAGCGCCGCGGTGTAGTAGGCGTGCATGATGAACACGTCCGAAAAGACGATCACCATCGGAACCAACCATCCGGTCCACAGAATGAAGTAACTCCGTCGGCGGGTGAAGAGTCCGCCTACGCCGATGGCCAGCGCCGCGGGCAGCAGCCAGCCGGTATCGCGCCCGAGTTCACCCTGCACGAGCCTGTTCCACGCCGGTGACGGCCCATTGAGCACCTCCGGACTCAGGTGGATCCCACCGAGGAACTCCTGGAATGCCGGCTGCTGGCCACTGCGGCCGAAGCCGTCATAGACGAATACCTGCTGGAAAACAGAGTTGTTCTGGCTGCCGTCCACGTAGGGGCGATCATGAGCCGGGGTAAGGGTCACAATGGTCATCCACGAGAGAGATACGACCGCGGCGACCAGGCCGGCCACCACCACCTGTCGAATCTTGTGGCCCCACCGATCCTCCCGTCCGAATAGATAGGCGAGCCCGAATGCCGGCAACACCAGCCATGCCTCGAGCATCTTGGCTTGGAAGGCGATCCCCACCCAGATCCCGGCATACACGAGATACCGCTGTCGGCCCGACACGAGGGCCATCGAGATGGCATCAGCTGCCAGCACGAGGAAGAGGATCATGGCGGTGTCGGCGATGTTGCCCCGGTTGAGTCCGACGGTTGCGGGACTCGCCGCCAGGATGAAAGCAGCGACAAGGGCCGCCGTGGTGCCTCTGAGCCGGTTCACCGCACGGTAGAGGAAGAGGACACTGAGGACACCCTCGACGACCTGGGGCAGGACAATCGCCCAGGTGTGGTAGCCGAAGACCCGCACGGACAGGGCCTGGATCCAGAAGGCACCGGGGAGCTTGTCCAAAGTGACCGTCCCCGCTGGATCAAACGAACCAAAGAAGAAGTTGTGCCAGTTGGCGGCCATACTCCGGACGGCCGCGGCATAGAAGGGCTCGAGAGCATCCTGGTTGATCCCCCAGGCGTACGAGAGGCCGGCAAGTCCCGCTATCAGGAATAAGAGAATCCTCGGGACAGTGGGCCGCAACCCGTTGACGAACCGCTTCGGGCCTTCGCCTGCACCTTCCGATCCTGTTCTACCGACGTGGTCGCCGACGGTTGGAAAGTCGATACCCGCTGCGATGTCTCTGTCCTCATCCTTGATGCCGGTGTCCGACGCTCCCATCCTCTAGACCAGGTCCGTGCGAAGAAGGCAGGGACACCGTTGCCCGGCTTCCGAGGCCCTCGGTCGATAGCCCAGGTCCAGTGAGTCGGGAACACTAGTCAGGCCCGCTGCAAACCGGTTTTCGCTCTCCACCGCTGACTTCATCTCCTTGGTCAGCCCCCTAACCAGCGATTGGATCCACTAGACCACTGAACATTGCTAACTATTGCCTCGGGCGGATGGTAATCACGTGGAGGTTCGGATCGTGACAGGGGTTCCCCTAGTTTCAAACGAATGGGTGGCACCCGTGCTGGAGCGGGTGAGTGCCACATCGTCGCTCAGCGAAGCTTCGGAGGTGGCCCGAGCTACCTCAAACGACGAGGGACCCGTCGTCCGACACCGCTTCGCAGGAAGGTGGGGTCGATCGCCCTGTGGCTGGTCCCCTTCTCACAGGGACTTACCAGCCCGAGCGCCAACTACTCGGCGAGCGATCGCGACGGAACGGCGGGCTCGTTCCACGGCCCGAACCGCGTCTGCCTTGGACACGTCGACGTGATCGTACTCAGCCTTGGTCTTGAGAGGAAGTAACCGAGCAAGCTCTTTGGCGATTTCCTTGCCGTCGGCGCCAGCTGTATCCAAGAGTCCCAAGACCTCTTCGTGGTTCTGTCCGCCGGAACGCTTTCCAAGCCGGATTCCACAGACGGCATCGGCGGAGTTGATTCCTGCATGGATGGCCAGACTCGTGGCCGCGACATTGAGTCGCTCGCCAAGCTCGCGCTCTGCGGCCGCCAGGTACTCCTCGCTCTTGGACAGGTACGCGCTCGCCTGCGTCGGTGTTGTGGACTTGGTCCGCGGTTCACGGGCACTCACTTGGTGATGCTTCTAAGGTTCCCGGGCGCATCCCCGTAGACAACAATGCCTTCGGCGCGAATCGATTTCCATAGCTCGCTGCGGCTCTTTAGCCGGCGTTCAAGATCGTTTGCCCCGACTTCGAGGATGTTCACCGGGTTACCGATCGCTCGCCTGAGATCCTGGTTCAAGGAGACGATTGACTCAGCCCACGCCGAGTCGTAGTCGTGGATATCAGCGGGCCGGACAATGACGAGGTCAACGTCACTACCTGCGTCGGCTTCGCCGCGGGCGAAAGAACCAAAGACGATCACCAGCTCAGGGGAGGGCTTCTGGAGAGCGGAACAATCTCCGATTTCTCTGAGAGCGAGATAGCGGAGGTCGGTCATGGAGCGCACCAGCCGCCCGACGAGGTTCTCGTCCATCAGGCGAAAGAGAGCAGATGGAGGAGCCTCGACCCGCTCGACAAGGCCCAGGTGGATGAGTTCGGGAAGGACGCGCGAGGTCTGCGCCAGACTCACACCGGCCAGCTGAGAGATTGTGGTCAGATTTAGTTGGGTCGTCGTCTCAGCTAGCACACCGAGAATTTGCCCCTGCGCTCCAGGGATTAGTGCCTGTACGGGCCGTGTGTAATCCACGGCAACGATCCTACCGCATACCACTCATAAATGAAACGATCGTTCCCTTTATGAGGGATAGCATCTCCAAGGAAGGGAGCGTGCACCCGTGGTTCCTCGGCCAAATTTGTTGGGCAGACTGTCCGTTTAGGCTCCCTGGAGGGTGTGACGGGAGCGAAGATGACCTTGAACCTGGTGGGCCGTGCGAGTCTCGATCTCGCCACCTTGGGATTAAAAGGGCGTTTCTTGATTTCGCTGCCGGTCCGCATATGTCGCAGCAGGTTCTATATCCGCAGATCAGACACGGTGAGTGCGAAGAGGCCCACGACGAGGCGCGACGCGCTGCGACGTAGATGGACGGAATTGTTGCGGTGAATTGCTGGGCAGGAACTGCTGCACTACTCCCCATGCCCCAATAGTGCGGTTACATGGGTGAAAGTGACCCCCAACCAGGCACTTCGGTGGCATCTGTACCCGAGCGGTATTCGGCAATACAGGATGGGTGAGGAGCCGCAGAGCGGACAATCTGAGCTCGCGACGAGACCACTCCGCAGGCTCCTTGCCGTGTCAGCGCCCCGAGAACCCTTCGGGGGCCGAGTGGGGGCACCCGGAGTCGGTCTGAACGTGCGCTGGTACTAACTGCGTCGGAGTCCGGCGAGCAGCCGGTCGATCGCGGCGACGGCTTGGTCGCGGGCTGCTCGAGGATCCTCCGCGTTGGCGATGTACAGGGCTGCCTCGTCGGCGGTTGCGAGCAGGAGGTGGGCCATGACTTCGAGCGGTTGCTCGGCTAGCGAGCCGTCAGCGACGGCGAGCTCCAGCATTGCTTGGATTCCGCCGAGGCCGTAGCGCGCTTCGACGGCGCGCCACTCCTGCCAGCCGAGGACGGCGGGGCCGTCGATGAGGAGGATGCGTTGGACCTCGGGGGCCAGTGATGCGTCGAGGAACCCGAGGAGCCCGTTGCGGAGCATCTCGAGCGGTGGTGCCTCGACGAGCTGGGCGCCGGCGGCGGCGACGAGGTTCTCCTCTACTGCTTCGAACACGGCGACGAACAGGGCGCGCTTGTCGGCGAAGTGGTGGTAGAGCGCCCCACGGGTGCCGACGGCGGCGAGGGCGACGATCTCCTCCGTGCTGGTGTCGTGGTAGCCCCGCTCGACGAAGAGCTGGCGGGCGGCGGCGACGAGCGCGCTGCGGGTGGCTTCGGCGCGCTCGGCGACGGCGGCCGAGGGCGGCTTGTGCCTCGTCTCGCCGTCTCGTTGACCGGCTGTCATGCAACCAGTATGGTCGACCTACAGTCAGTATGCCCGCTCGGGCCCGAGCTCAGGAGGTTGCGATGGCAGATCCGATCGATGTGGTGCAGGCGTTCTGCGCCGCGATGAGAAGAGCGCGACGCGGAGGCGCTCCGGGAGTTCCTGGCCGACGGCGTCGCCTACCAGAACACCGGGATGCCGGCGAAGGAAGGCGTTGAGGACGTCTTGGCCGACCTGGCGGGCCAGTTCGCGATGTTCCCGGACACCTACGAGTACCGGATGGTGAACGTCGCCAGCGACGGTGAGGTTGTGCTGACCGAGCGGGTCGACTGGATCAACGGGTTCGACGGCAGCGCTCCATGGCGTGCCGGTGATGGGCACCTTCGTCGTCCGCGACGCGAAGATCACGCGCTGGACCGATTACTTCGACACCGGCCTAATCGGGAAGATGCTCTCGGGTGAGGACTACAGCGGCCTCGTCCCCGCCGGTTGATGGAGCAGCCGGTCTTCGAGTTCGACACTCTCCTCCAGCCCGAGTTCGCCAGGGCGCCACAGCCCTACTACCAGCAGATGCGTGACACGAAGCCGGTGATGAGGTTGCCGGATATGTATGGATCCGAGCGGACCAACGTCTTCGTCGCCAAACACAGCGACATCGAGTACGTGCTCAACAACCCCGCGCTGTTTTCCTCGGACTTCCTGCCACCGGAGGTGGCGCCGTTCCCGATGATCCCGGAGAACATCGACCCGCCGGAGCACAGGAAGTACCGCCGGCTGCTCGATCCGCTGTTCGGCCCCAAACCCGTGAAGCGACTCGAGCCCGACCTCATCCGGCGGGCCAACGTATTGATCGACGGGTTCATCGAACGCGGCGAATGCGACTTCGCCCAGGAGTTCGCGGTCCCGCTGCCTTGTGGCGTGTTCCTCGACCTCATGGGTCTGCCGCCGGACGAGCTCGACTTCTTCCTCCATTTGAAGCACGACTTCCTCCACGGCCAGGAGATCAGCAACGAGTTCCTGCTTCAGGCCAAGGAACGGGCTAACGAGCGGTTCCGCCGCCTCATCATCGAACGGCGTCACGACCCCCGCGACGACCTCCTCACACATCTCGTCAACGCCGAGATCGACGGGCAGCCCTTGACCGAGGAGGAACTGCTCGGCGTCTGCCAGCTCATGATCGTGGCCGGGCTCGACACCGTGACCGACAGCCTCACGTGCTTCTTCGCATGGTTCGCCAGAAACGCGGAACACCGTAGGCAAGTTGTGGATGATCCCGCAGTCATCCCGGCGGCGATCGAGGAGCTCCTGCGCTTCGAATCCCCCGTCCCATTCGTCCCGCGCATCGTCACCGAGGACCTCGAACTGAGTGGCTGCCCCCTCAAGACGGGCAACCAGGTGCTGTGCCTGATCGGCTCCGCTAACACGGACGAGCGAATCCACGAACGAGCCGACGTCGTGGAGTTCGACCGTCAGGTCAACCGCCACTTCGGCTTCGGTCGAGGGATCCACCGCTGCCTCGGATCGCACCTCGCCCGCCTCGAGCTCCGCGTCGCCATTGGCGAGTGGCACCGGCGCATCCCTGAGTACCGTATCCCCGACGGCGTCGACCTCGAGTACACCCCGCTGCTCCGCCAGGTCGAGCAGCTCCCGCTCATCTTCGGCCGCGTGCCCGGGTGAGCCGCACCGTCCTGCTCACCGGCGCATCCGGTGGCCTAGGCACCGCATCGACCATCGAGCTCACCCGTCGCGGATGGAACGTCATCGCCGGCGGTCCGCTCAATCGACGACGGGTTTGCCCCGCTACGACACGCGACCGCACACCACTCCGGTGACGTCCAGCCGTTGCTGCTCGACCTGTTCGAGGATCCCTCGATCGACGACGCCGCAGCGTAACTCGCCACTATCCCGCTCGACGCTATCGTGCACAACGCCGGTGAACGGACCAAAGCCACCCCAGGACCCCCACAGCCCCTACCGCCGCGACTACGACCGACTCGAGCCTTACCGCGAGCGCATGATCTCCACCGCCAAGCCACCCGAGCAGTTCGTAACCGTGCTTGTCGACACCCTCGAAGCCAAGAACCCACCGATCCTGCGACCCGTTGGAGCCGATGCCCGTGCGCCTTACACCATGCAACGGCTCCTTCCGTCCCGGCTCATGGCCGCCCTCTTCCGGCTTGCGTTCCGAGCAGACAACGGGCGAGTAGGCGACTGCCGGTGGGCGGATATGGGCCTGCCACGAAGGGGTTGCGTGTGGAAAACATCGGCAAGAGGGCCCTCACGTCGAGATAGGCACCGCCCGCAATGCGCCGGGACCGGTCGAATGTTGGGCAGGAAGTGCCTCATTGAGGTCGTCAGGCACGCGAAGTTACTGGTTTTGTCTCCCCTGGTCCTCACGACCCCGTGTTGGTGATGCCCTTGACGAGCGTGCCACAGAGTGGCTCGGCGCCGGGTACAAGATGATAGGTGGTGCCTTCCAGCCTGATGAACCACAGGCAGTTGTCGACCCCAGATGCGATGGGTGTCCGCGCCCCGGGGTTGAGCGTGTGGCTACCGAGGAGGCCGGCTGCGTTGTAGCCCTTCAAGCCGTTGAGAGCCCTGATCACACTTGCTTGCGTCGGATCAGCCCCTGCCTTCTCGAGCCCTTGGACCAGGAGGTCGACCGATGCGTAGCCCTCGTATTCGGCAAAGCCCGGGTCACCAGTGACGCCCACGGATTTGAGGTCCTGGGCGAACTGGTTCGTTGCGGCGGTGTGCATCTCAATCGGCTCATACTGCAAGGCAAAGTAGACACCCTGGGCATCGGCCACTCCACCAGGCCCACCCTCGGTCAAGTCGTTCCCGTAACCGGTGAACATCACCGCGGCCTTCAGGCCGACCGACTCCTGTCGCAGGGCGACGATGGTAGCGAGGACAGCGTTCGGCTCTAGCGGCCCGACAAAGCCGTTAACTCCAGCGCTCTTCATAGCCAGGGCAAGCGGCTGCACGTTGGTGCTACCTAAAGGGAAGCTTGTGTTGAGGTACCCGACCTTCAGGCCGGCGGCCTGCGCCGAATCGGCGAAACTCTTTGCTCCCTCGGCAGACAGCACATACGAATAGCCGGCCGACCCTACGTTGGTGACGCCCTCCATCTTCAAGAACTTGCCGAGCGTGGTGGCCACCTTTGCCGGGTCCGACGGCCCTCCCGGCGAGAACATGTTCTTCGCCGTCAGCCACTCCGGCCCGTCCTCTGACCACCCGAGCACGGGCACCCCGTGGGAGGTCAGGAATGGTGTGGCCGAGAAGGCCAGCGCCGACTCGGCCACTACCGCAAAGACATGGTCCTCCAAGACCAGTTTCTCGGCAGCCGGGAGTACCTGCGACGGATCAGTCCCCGTGTCGGCCACCACGTACTTGATGGTGTACCCATCACGGGCGGCCAATCTGACCCCGGCCGCCACACCCTTGACCGAGCTACCGTTGACGGAGGCTGCGGGCCCTGTGGCATCGGTCAGCACGCCGATGGTGTAGGTCCGGTCGCTCCCGCCGGTCGCTCCGGACGGCGAAGCGCTGCCACAGGCGACAACCAGGAGAGCCAGGACCATGGTGGCCGATAGGGCGCCCACTCTTGCTCGCATCATCTCCCCTTTGCCGGGTGCTCAGCCACCGTCGGTCGGTAAAAGGCCCAGGTCCGTTGCGTTACTCGAAGTGGGCCGCACGGTGCGATCCCGGTTCTATCACTAATGGTGAACAAACGTTAGGTTCTGCCTCACGGCGGCGCAACCAATCGAGTTGGAGCCCAACGGACACTCGGGTCAAAGCGGCTCTTTATCGGGGTGAATCCTGTAGGACGAGCCACCCGAGACACGGGTGATCACTGTCGGATTGTGGGCTTGGCATCGCTCCGGCCACTCAGCGACACCGCTGCGCCGGTCCGATGTGAGCCGGCTGCCCAAGCACCCACCAGAGGACCGTGACGGTGAAGTGCAGGCACTTCGATGTCCTCGTTGCGACGATCTGTTGTGACCTGATTTAAGCGAATGGATTGCAGTCGCGGGGGATTACAGTACTTTTCTGACCATCTGGTCAACTCGCAGGGAGACAACGCCGTGTCGGTGAATGGGTCGCGCAGAACAGAGATCCTGGACACTGCGGGGCAGCTATTCGCCACCTCGGGCCTGCGCACATCACTCAAGGACATTGCCGACGCATGCGGGATCCTGCCTGGCAGTCTCTATCATCATTTCGCATCGAAGGAAGCCCTGATCGTCGAACTGGTGGAGCGCTACCAGATCGATCTGGATGCCGTGGCCAAGGAGGCGTTGGAAAGCCTCAACCGACGAGATCCAGAGCCGGTTCCCGATCAGATCGTCGCTTTAGGTGAAGCAATAGCGGCATGCGCAGTTCGCCATCGGGCGGCACTCTTGTTGACCCTCTATGAGCCGCCGTCGAGCGCCAGCGACGACTTGGTGCGTATCGCCGGGCGCCCACCCCTCGGCATCGAGGGAGCAATGCTCGAGACGCTTCGATCAGGGAGTGCCAGTGGCTTTATCAGGGAAGGGGTGGATCTCGAGACGCTGGCTGATCGACTGTGCCAGGTGTTGCTTCACGTTAGTCTTGGCGTTTTTCGAGATGTCCGCGGCGCCAACCAAGTACCCGCCCTTCGCTGCAGAACCATCCTGAACGGCGTTGCTGTAAACCCGCCCTCTGATGCAGTGCTGGATAGCTCCCAGCCTTTCGCGGCGGCGATGGAAATAGTCAAGTCGTGGGAAAAGGACGAAATCGAGGAGGACGAGCGCCTTCCTATGCTCCGAGCTGTTGCCCGATCTGAGTTCGGTCGCCGGGGTTATGAGGCCACCACCGTCCGCGATATCGCCGCTAATGCGGGCATGAGTGTGGGTAGCGTGTATCGGCTGATCGGTTCGAAGGATGAGCTGCTGGCTTCGATCATGCGGGCGTTTACGGTCAAAGCCCGATCGGGATGGACAAAGGTTCTGAGGTCCGACGGCACAGAGGTCGAGAAGTTCGACGCGCTGATGTGGGTCAACATCAACGCTGTTGTCCGATTCAGCGACGAGTACAACATCCAGCTTGCCTGGATCCGCGAATCACCCCCCAACACCACGAACCTCGGTGCATCGTTTTCGGCCCGTCTCAGCGATCTCAAATCTCTGGTGGCGAGCGGTGTTCGTTCCCGTCACCTTCACGTCGAAGGGCCGTCGGCCGATATCCGAGCCTGGTCTCTCTTCGAGCTTCTCTGGATGCCGGAGAACATCGTCCGCAAGCTCGGCCCCCGCGGGGCCTTGAATTTGGCACGCGACACAACGTTACGAGGTGCAGCTCAACAAGCTTGAAACCAACCGTCCGGCTCAGCCTGCAGGCCAGGCAACCGATTTCATCTCGAGGTACTGCTCGAAGCCCGCAAGTCCGTTCTGGCGGCCCACGCCACTGGCTTTGAACCCTCCAAAAGGAACGTCTGCTCCGTAGGCCGCCCCACCGTTGAGTCCGATCGATCCTGCCCGAAGCCGACGGGCAAGAGCGACCGATCGATCGAGCGAATTGGACAATATGAACCCGGCAAGGCCGTAAGGACTGTCGTTGGCGATCCGGATGGCCTCCTCCTCGTCGTCGTACGGAATCACGACGAGGACCGGTCCGAAGATCTCCTCCTGAGCGATGGTCATCTTGTTGTCAACATCGACAAAAAGTGAGGGCGTTACATAGAAGCCGCTCCCGAAACCTTCCGGGGTCTCGGGCCCCCCGACGAGGAGGTTGGCGCCTTCCGCTATCCCTTTCTCGATGTACCCAATGACCCGGGAGCGTTGTTTGGCAGAGATCACCGGTCCACACAGAGTTTCAGGCAGTTGTGGGTCACCGACGGAAACGGTCTCGTAGATATTTCGGAGGAGCTCAATTCCTTCGTCATAACGGGAGCGAGGCAGCAGCATGCGCGTCGGCGTTGCGCATCCCTGACCAGCATGCATGCATACACCGAAGGCGATCATGCTGGCGGCGCCAAGGTCGGCATCGTCGAGCACGATCGCAGCCGACTTGCCACCCAGTTCGAGAAACAGGCGCTTCATGGTTGCAGCACCCTTCTCCATGATCCGCTTGCCGACCGTTGTCGACCCGGTGAACGAAATGAGATCGACCTTCGGGGACAGGGTCAACTCTTCGCCGACAAGATGGTCGGAAGAGGTGACGACGTTCACCACGCCAGCGGGTATATCAGTGTGCTCAGCAACCAGGCGACCGATGCGCAACGCGTTGAAGGGCGTATCCGGTGCGGCCTTCAGGACCACGCTGTTCCCTGTAGCCAGCGCCTGACCCAGTTTGTGGATCGTTACCTCGAACGGGTAGTTCCACGGGACGATGGCACCCACGACACCCACTGCCTCGCGCCAGACCTTTCGTGTGTTTACTTCGCCCGTCAGTTGGACCATCGCATCGCCGAGCTCGGTATCCCAGGGATACGTGTCAATGAGCTCTGCGGGGTAGGTCAATGCGTCAGCCAGCGGAAGGTCGAGCTGAGGGCCGTGCGTGACCATTCGAGGGCATCCCACTTCTCGGATCAGCTCCTCGCGGAGCGCCTCCTGCTCACCTTCAAGGGCCGCCTGGAGCTGCCGAAGACAATGCCCGCGGAAACCGCGATTGGTGGACCAGTCGGTGCTATCAAAGGCACGTCGAGCCGCGTCGATGGCCCGGCGCATGTCGGTCACCGACCCATCGGCGACGTGGCCGAGCACTTCTTCGGTTGCTGGGTTTACGTTGGCGAACGTACCGGATTCGCCCTCAACAAGAGCGCCGTCTATGAGCATGCGGGACTCGAATGCCGGAGCAGAAGTTTCAGACACGGGGTTCCCCTTGGTTGGTTCGGGTGCTCACGGAGGCTGTCGTCTGCAGCGGATGGCCGCGCAGGGAGCCCTCTGCAGGAATGCCTATTGCTCGACATGTGATTCGTTGGAGAACATTGGTTGGGAGCAACCGGTTCCCGATCATGAGGAGCCGAGCATCCGGTCCAATGGCGCGTCGAGCGAACGGCCGTCGGTCCTCGAGGGCTCTGGCCACCGCAGGCCCGAACCGCTCCGGGAGACGAGGCGAACCTCAAGAACCTATTACCGAACTTTTCCAGATTGGCGTGGTGCTGTCCATAAGGTCCGTCGTAATCTGCATACGTCGTCGTGAGTTCCAAAATATCAGTCCGAAATGTTCCGGCCACGAGTACCGACACACCCACACCGAAGGGTGCCACTTCCTGCGAGAGTGACTCGGCCCAGCGTTCGAGCGCCCCTTTTGCCGCGGAGTAGGCCCCGATGGCCGGCATGCCCCGGATCGCCCCAGCACTCGAAATCATGACGATCCGCCCGCCTCCCGCCTTTCGCATGGACGGCAGGAGTCTCTTCGTAAGCTTCATGGGCCCGAAGAAATTGGTCGAAAAGATCTGTTCCCACACGCTCACGGGCATCTCCTCCAGGGAGCCCACCCCAGCGATGCCCGCGTTGTGCACGAGACCGTACGGGGCACCAACGAGGTCAAGTATTGATTCAGAGGCGGTCTTGATCGAGTCAGAGTCGTCGAGGTCGAGACGGACGCCGACCAGACGAGGATCGTCCTCATCGGAGCCGGTCAGCGCTCGCAGGCGTTTCATTCCCTCCTCCGGCGAGCGCATCGCAGCCACCACTGTCCAGTGTGCACGGTGGAGGTAGGCGGCCGTAGCCAAGCCAAGGCCGCGGGAGGCACCGGTAACGACAACGCTGCGGCCGCTATCCATTCTCGCCACCACATCCGTCTTTCGCGGGCAACGAGTGGTTCGGCCTCCCATCGGGTTGGCCGCTCTCCCAACCCGACCAAATGCCGCTGGAATAAGGACCCTGCTGGCCCTTGGCCTCGTAGAGGCCGTTGGGGTCGTACACCTTGGCTTCCGGAAAGGGCCACGGGCACGCCACCGAAGTGGCTGTCCTGGTGGCGCGGATGAGGCGTAGCCCCCGCCATAACAGAAATAGGCGACATTGATGATGGCGAACATCACCACAAAGGTCCCCAGCGCCGGACGCACCCGAAAGGCGCGAATACGGAGGGCCAGTTTCTCGGCCTGGGTGCGGCCGGTGTCATCGCGGTAAAGAAGGACGCCGGCAGGAATCATGACCAACGTGACCAGAGACGCCTCCCAGATCAGCGGGAACTGATACCACTTCCCCACTGCGAACGATCCAAAGGGGATGACCTGGGAGTAGATGTACAGCTGAGTCCGGATGAGAAACATCTCCAACAAGCTGTCGAAGACAAATCCGATGGCAAAGATGAGAACTGAGAGGCTGATGAGGGGATGCCGCCATACGAACGATTCTGTCGGACGGCGTGCCTGAAGGCGGCGCAGGATCCAAATAGCAGGGAAGAACGGTGCCATGTAGAACGTCGCATACCCGATGACGATGAAGGGCTCGACGGTGGGCGATAGCGAGACCAACCCCCACGTTTCCGGCCAGTGCCAGAGCTGAGGGTTGTACACCGCGTAAGGCGCCCAGTTCATGATGGGGTCTTGCCAAACCAGCAGGGTCATGACAAGGGCCATCAGCAGAATCGGATGGCGAGGATGCATGCGCCAGGCCACGATGAAGGCGATGACCAGTAGTGCCATCGTGACCACGGTGCCCACCTGGAGCAGGCCGAGCCAGTGGGAGAAGCCCCAGAGAGGTTGGACCGGGTCTTGGCGTGCCGCTTATTGCTGGGTTCTTGATTCGCTCAGCCACCGCACCCCGTCGTGCATTTATGGCAACGACGATGAGCCCCACGAGCAGGAGGGCGAGCAGGATGGCGCCAATGGCGCTGTTCCGTGGTTTGTCGCTGGAACCGGCCGGAGTGGTGGCCGGTGGCGAGAGTTGTGTCGTCACTGCGGTCAGTCCTGGCCGAAGCGCTCCACCAGGTGGGCGGTGGTGCCATCAGGGTCGAGTCGGCGGGCCACCAGGTAGCCGGCGCCCATCCATCCGTGGTGCGACCATTTCCCAAAGGAGATCCGGGTTCCTGGTGATCCCGATGCAGCGGGGAGCAATCGGATCCGCTCCAGCGCCTCCCTCACACCACGTGGTGACAGAGGACGTGCATCAGCAAAGGCATGGAGCAAAACGGTGGCGAGATCCCGGTTGACCACAGGCACGCAATACTCTGGGCGCCAGCCGTAGCGGGCGGCATAGCGATCGATGAATTGCCGACCGAGTTGGTTTCCATCGTCGTACTGGTCGATGCCGATCCATCCAACGATGGCATTCCAGACGATCGGATTGATCCACGCGTTCTGGAACGACGTCCCCATGAACCGGGGAGGATCCCAGGCGAGCTCTTCGAGGACGGGATCGATCATGACCACTCCGAAGCCGAAACCGCAGTGGACCAAGGCTCCTACCTCGGCAGCGTGCAGCTTCCTCACTGCATCACCAATGTCCTGAGCCGTCTGGGCAATCGGCTGTTCGGCCACGATGCGAATGCCGGCTTCTCGGCAGGCAGCGTGAAAGGACTTGATGTACGTCTCGCCGACCAGCGATTGCTCGACAAGAACGCCGATGTTGTCGAGACCGCGGTTTGCCAGGAGGTGAGCCCAAAAGACGGGCTCGTCAGTCATCGAGCCCATCGACAGAGAGAATGTCCATTCGCCCAGCCAGTCATCGGTGCCGGTCACGCTGATCGCCGGAACCTGGAATCGCTTTTCGATGGCTTCCTTGGTCGGCAGACAGTTGTCGGTAATAGACGGTCCGAACACGGCCAGGCAGCCCTCGTCGACCAGCTCACCGAATGCATCGATCACGGACTTGACCGAGCCTTTCGGGAGACCCTCAACCTCGCGGAACACTATTTCGATCGGCCGGTCGATGAGGCCTTGGGCAAGCCCCTCGGCAAACACCAATTCAAAGCTTTGGGTCAGGTCGGCCCGCATCTCTTTCGGAAAACCGTCCGGCAGTACGAAATCGAACAGGTAGCCGAGTTTGATCGGTTCGGCAGAACTCTCGTAGGCCACGATCCTCCTCAGAACCTAATACTTGTTCCGGATGGTAGTGGGCCCCTTCGACCTGGTCAATCGGATAGCCGCAGGTACGTCTCAATCATTTGATCGAGGCCCGCACCGACGACAGGGTCGTCGGTAAGTGGGCCGGCGATGGCAGCGTGTGCCGCCGTCGTGAGGGGCACGCCGTCGACGTAAAGCAGTCCAGCGGCTATGAGGACCCGGGTGGATGCCACCTCTCGGAGACCGGCGGTCTCCAACCGGCGAATGGCCTGCGCCAGCCGCACCAGCTGAGAGGCGGTCTCTTCGTCGACGCCAGCCTCATGCGTGAGGATCTTTTCCTCAATAGTCACAGGCGGAAAGTCGAGTTCGATGGCCACCATGCGCTGACGGGTCGAGTCCTTGAGATCTTTCAGCACGCTCTGGTAGCCGGGATTGTAGGACACGACGAGGCTGAACTCGGGCGGCGCATCTATAACCTGACCGAGCCGGTCGATGGGGAGCTGACGTCGGTGATCGGCCAGGGGGTGGAGGACGACGGTGGTGTCTTGGCGTGCCTCGACGATCTCGTCCAGATAGCAGATAGCACCCTCGCGTACGGCTCGGGTGAGGGGCCCATCGACCCAGTGAGTCTCGCCACCCTCCAACAAGAATCGACCGACGAGGTCGGCCGCGGTGAGATCGTCATGGCACGAGACCGTGATCAGCGGTCGGTCGAGGTCGTGCGCCATCGCCTCGACGAACCGGTGTCTTTCCACACCCCGTCGGTCCTTTCAGGACCACAGCGAGGCGTTGCCGACAGGCCGCCTTGAAAACCTGTTCCTCGTCGCCGACCGAGATGTAGAACGGACGTTGTTGGGCTGTCACGGCTTTCCCATTTCGATCCGCAGGCGTTCTCTCGATCGCCTCCGCCGCTGGAAGACTCGGTGCTGGCCTTCGGCGGAACGAATGGCGCTGCGAAAAAGCGGCGCAATCAGTGCCGGCAGATCGTCGACTCTCGACACCGTCGCATGCGCGGCAGAGCCGAAGACTCGCCTAAGGGCCTCGGGATCAGTTGATGCGCCGACGCTCAGGCAGACGCATCCGACCCCTTGCCGTCGAGCCTCGGTCAACGCCCTCCGTGCGTCTGATTCTCCGTAATGCCCCTCGTAGCCGTGGTCGTAGGCGAATCCGTCCGAAAGCACGACGAGAAGGCGGCGCGGTGTGCCGCTTCTCCCCGTCAAGAGGGTGGTGGCATGGCGGATGGCGGCACCCATCCTTGTGTATGCGGCCGGTTGGAGGGCTGCGAGTCGCTTGATCGCCGTGGCATCAAGATGTTCGTCGAAGTCCATCACCGGGAAATACTGCACGGCCTGCCGGCCCGCGAGTTGAAGGCGTAGAGCCCGACTCGGTCACCGAGGTGGCGAAGCGCCGTTGTAAGAGCAGCTGCGGCGAGACGCTGGTGCTCGTGAACCGACCAGCCGGCGGCGCCGGGTTCGCCGGCCGATCCGGATACATCGAGTAGGACCAGAACACCTAGGTCTCGACGCTGACGGCAGTTTTCGACATAGACGTCGCCGTCAGTGGGAAGACCGGCGAGGGCGTCAATGTGCGTCTCGATGGCCGCGTCGACATCGACGTCATCACCCTGTGGCTGTCGTCGACATCGGGCCGGACCCATGGCCAGGCGAGCAAGCGACCGGTATAGCGCCTCGGTCAGCCCGTCCGGCACAACCATTGGGGTGGACGCATCCGTACGGATGTTCGCTTCGGCCACGGTGCACCATTCGGGACGGTAGCGACCCCGAGTGACATCCCATTCGGATGCGCCTCCACCCGACCGAGGGCGCCCATTGACGCCACCTCGACCTTCCCAGCCGAACTGCTCTGGGCCCGAGAGGGGTGATCCGAGTGAGGACGGGTTGACGCCCAATGGGTTGGCGCATCGGCCCCCGGAGCGCCACCACCGCCTCGGCCCCGAGTGGGTCCGAGCATCTTGGCCAACAATCGACCCACGGCTCCGCCACCACCGACCGGGCTCGACAGCAGATCACCGACGTACCCCTCGTCGTCTCCGACTCCATCCAGCTCGGCTAGGGAGCCGGCGGTGGTTTGGGAGGCAGCACCCGTACCGCGGCCCAACGGTTCACCTGCGGCTCGTTGGATCGAGCGGAGGGCCCTGCGGGCCTCAATCGACCCGAAGGAACGGGGCGGTTCCGGGACGGTTTCCCGGCCGCCGGCCCACTCCAGGGTTGCCTGAGGCGTGGGGAAAGCGCTGGCCAGAGGGAGATCGATTAGAGAGCGCACGAGCGGTGGGAGAACGCCTTCGTTTTCCAGAAGGGCACGGTGTCCCTCCACGGCAAGATAGCGACGGGTAAGGCTGGGTCGGCGTACGAGCCGAACAAGGAGGCTGGGATCGAGGCTTCTACAAGCCACCAGCGACGCCTGCACGGCCAGCATCTGAATCTGAAGGGCCGGGAGTGGAGTCGAGTTCGAGGAAGACCGTTGCTCCGTCGCACCATGATCGCTCGCCGGCTCTTGCTGCTGCCACCTCCATGGTCCGGCCGGCGATGGCCGATGCCACCAACTGCAGAGTCGTCAGGCCACCGTCGGCTTCCTCTGCCGGGAGCATCCCTAAAACCTAACATTTGTTCCCATCGACCGGCGAAGCTACCGTAGTGGATGACGACCCAAGGAGCATGGAGTGGACAGTGGCGATCTGATCCTGGTTTCGGTTGACGACCACGTCGTAGAGCCGCCCGACATGTTCGATAACCACATCCCGGCGGCCTACCGCCATCGGGCGCCAACCGTGATCACCAAGGACGATGGCACCGAGGCATGGGTTTTTGAAGGTCAGGAGGCGACGAACGTCGGGCTCAATGCGGTTGCCGGACGCCCGCCCGACGAATACGGCATCGAACCCACCCGGTTCAACGAAATGCGACCGGGATGCTTCGACATTCACGAGCGGATCCGTGACATGAACGCCAACGGCGTTTTGGCCTCGATGAATTTCCCGTCGTATCCCCAGTTCTGTGGGCAGTATTTCGCCCGGTCGGAGGACAAGGACCTTGCCCTCGCTGTGCTCCGGGCCTACAACGACTGGCATATCGACGAGTGGTGCGGAACCTACCCCGGTCGGATGATCCCGCTGGCTCTCCCACCGATCTGGAGCGCAGAACTAATGGCCGAAGAAGTTCGGCGAGTGGCAAAGAAGGGGTGCCACGCCGTCACGTTCTCGGAGAACCCAGAGAAGCTCGGATACCCGTCCTTCCACAGCGAGCACTGGGATCCGTTCTGGCGGGCCTGCGCCGACGAAGGCACTGTCGTCTGCCTGCACATCGGGTCGTCTTCCCAGGTCGTGGTGACATCGATCGATGCTCCGGTCGATACGCTCATCACCCTGCAGCCCATAAACATCGTCCAGGCTGCGGCCGATTTGCTCTGGTCGCCGGTGCTGCGAAAATTTCCGTCGCTCACAGTCGCGCTCAGCGAAGGTGGGATCGGTTGGATTCCGTACTTCCTTGAACGGGTGGACCGTGTCTACACTCAGCATCGGGCCTGGACCCATCAGGACTTTGGTGACGAGCTTCCGAGCGAAGTCTTTCTTGATCGTATTGTCACCTGTTTCATCACGGACGCTCATGGACTCGAATCACGGGACAAGCTCAACGTCGACATGATCACATGGGAATGCGACTACCCGCACTCGGACTCGACCTGGCCGCGTGGGCCTGAGAACCTGGCTGCACAGCTCGGGGATTTGCCGCCGGACGACGTGGCCAAAATAACGCACCAGAACGCAATGCGGATCTTTTCCTTCGACCCTTTCACCGAAGTCAGAAAGGAGGAGGCGACCGCTCGGGCGCTCCGCGCCCTGTCGGCCGATGTCGATCTCGGATACCGGTCATCGGAACGTCTCAAGAAGGATGGCAACGAGATAGTCAGCGTGCTGAGCCTTGCTTCGGCTCTCCCGGAGAATTGAGGCCTCGGCAATTGATCGACTTCAACGGCCAGGTCGTCATTGTCACCGGAGCCGGTCGAGGACTCGGACGTCTGTACGCACTGGACTTGGCGCGACGCGGCGCCTCGGTCGTTGCGAACGACATCGGTAGCACGATGCACGGTGAAGGCGCCGACGCCAGCGTCGCCGATGAGGTCGTCGCTGAGATCCGTAGCCAAGGAGGAGTCGCTGTTCCCTCGTACGACTCGGTGGCCGGAACGGAAGGCGGGGAGGCGATCGTAGATAAGGCCGTGGAGGAGTTCGGTCGGCTGGATGCTGTGGTGAGCAATGCCGGCATCTTCGACACACTGCCCTTCGACGAATTGCCGGGCGAAAACTGGCGCCGCATGTTGGACGTCCACCTGAACGGCAGCTTCTACCTGAGTCAGCCTGCCTACCGAATCATGAAGTCTCATGAGGGTGGCCGCTTCGTCTTCATCACCTCGTCGGCTGGGCTTTTCGGTCAGCCCAACTCAGCCCACTACGCCGCCGCCAAAGCGGGCATTCTCGGATTGGCGAATGTTATCGCCATCGACGGAGCACCCTACGGCATCCTGGCCAACACGGTCTTGCCATTCGGATACTCGCGTATGGTCGTTGAAACGGTAGGTGATCGTGATGAGCTCGGGAGACGACATCCCGTTCCTCCGATCGATCGAACCGGAACTCGTCGTGCCCATGGTGGTCTTCCTGGCCAGCCGGGCATGCACCTTCACCCACCAGAACTATTCGGCGTGCGCCGGGCGGTTCGCCCGAGTGTTCGTCGGATTGTGCGAAGGCTGGGTTGCCGATCCCGCCACGCCAGTAGTGCCGGAGGCAATCGAGGCGCATATGGGCGAGGTGGCATCCATCGACCCGTTCATCGTCCCCGACTCGATCTTTGATGAAGTAGCGCAGGTTTGCTCCCAGCTGGGGATTCCCCTGTAGATGCAAACGGCTCCACACGGCGCACACCCGGCGGACCGGTCGCTGCTGGTGTCACAGGGAGAGCGCTCATTCGGCATTGACCAACATTTGCAATGAACCAAACATTGGGTCCACACTTTCGGCATGAGTGAACGGGACGAGAGCTATGGAGCCGGACTGGTCGAACTGATGAATCCGGATGTGGCGCGTAACCCGCAACCCATCTATTCGATGCTTCAACAAACATCGCCCGTGTTCCGCCTCGATGGGGTCGGGGTGATTGTGTGCTCTCGGACCGGTATAGATCGGGTGCTGAGTAATCCTGACGCATTCTCCTCGGGTGTCTCCGCTCACGATCTCAAAACCGAGCGTCCATTGATCCCGCTGCAGGTCGATCCTCCCGATCACCGCAAATACCGAAGGATCCTCGATCGACTCTTCGCACCTCAGCGGATGAAGCTGCTGGAGGGTTCGACAACCCGGCTGGTCAACGATCTAATCGATGGGTTCATAGACGACCGAGAGATCGATTTTTCAAAACAGTTTTCAACCCCGTTCCCATCGCGCGTCTTCCTCACGATTTTCGGTCTCCCCATGGAGGAACTTCCGCAGTTCTTGAAGATGAAGGATGGCGTCATACGCCCGGACCAGGTCGTTGGCTACGAGTTCGGACACCCCGAAACCGAGGCATATCAGCAGCAGACAGCGGACTCGATCTACGCGTACTTTGAAAATGCCATCGAGCAGCGAAGGATGGGTGACGAAGGCGAGGATCTCATCAGCCACTTTTTGCGTGCCGAGACAGATGGAGCCCATCTTTCCGACGAGGAGATCCTCGACATTTGCTTCCTGTTTCTCATCGCCGGTCTCGATACTGTGACTGCTTCGTTGGATTGCTTCTTTGGCTATCTCAGTCAGCACCCTGTGGCCCGCAGGAAGATCGCCGTAGGGTCCCTTGAAGTTCCTCCCATGATCGAAGAACTGCTGCGGTGGGAAACGCCCGTCATGGGGTGCGCACGAGTGGCCACCCGCGACATCGAGATCGGAGATTTCGCTGTCAGCAAGGGCGAACAGGTCATGGCGCTTCTGGGCGCAGCAAACGTCGACGAGGCCGAGTTCTCCGACGCTGAGTCGCTCGTCTGGGACCGAGACACGAATCGACACCTCGCATTTGGGGGTGGGATTCACCGGTGTCTAGGATCACACCTTGCTCGACTTGAGCTGCGCGTAGCACTCCAGGAATGGCATCGGCGAATCCCCGAGTACAGCCTCAAGCCTGGGGTGGAACTGAACTACACGGCCGGTATACGGACCCTCGGTACCTTTCCGATGATATTGGGCACCGCCGGCTGACAGATGGGAACACTATGAGCTCAGGCGCGATAACTGGTCGAGTTGCCGTCGTTACCGGAGGTGCGTCCGGTATTGGCCTCGGTATCGGTCGCCGGTTCGCCGGCGACGGCCACCGGGTTGCCCTACTCGATCGTGACGGCGCTACCTTGGAAGCGGCTGTCACCGAATTGACCGCTTTAGGGACGAAGGTGCTCGGCCTCACCGCAGACGTATCCGACAGGGCCGCTGTAGATGCGGCCCTGGCAAAGGTCCGGACCGATCTCGGACCAGTTGAAATCCTCGTGACGAGCGCCGGAATCGAATCGTTCCAGCCGCTCCTCGAGATCACCGCGGAGTCTTGGGCCCATATCATTGCCGTGAACCTGACCGGGACATTCAACTGCGTCCAAGCAGCCGTGGGCGATATGGTTGCCGGCGGGTGGGGCCGCATTGTCACCATCTCATCCCAAAGCGCGCAGTCCGGCGCTCCGAATATGGTCCACTACTCCGCGTCCAAGGGCGGCGTTATCTCGCTTACCCGGGCCCTGGCCGTGGAGCTCGCCCGCAGCGGCATCACCGCCAACACGATCGCCCCCAGCCTTGTAGACACTCCCATGGTTCGGCATGCCATGAGCACCGGCGATTTCCCTGGCATCGATGTGATCGCGCCCATGATCCCGCTCGGCCGTGCCGGCACCCCCGCCGATATCGCCGCCGGTTGCAGCTTCCTCTGCGCGGAGGACAGCTACATGACGGGCCAGATCCTCGCTGTCAACGGCGGGATGTACATCTGAAGGGCGCCACCTCGAGGTGATGGCGCCGACCGGCGTTACCACGACGAGGAACCCGGCTGTTACCACAAGGAAGAATGGAGGCTAGTCGTCCGACTGGCCGTCCGAGAAAGAGGATTTCATGACGAATCGGCTTGAGGGAAAGGTGGCATTCATAACGGGTGCGGCCCGCGGTCAGGGTCGGGCGCATGCCGTTCGCATGGCCGAGGAGGGGGCCGACATCATCGCAGTGGACATCTGCCACGACATCGACTCGAACCAATATCCCCTTTCCACACCCGAGGACCTCACGGAGACCGAACGGCTGGTCAAACAGCGGGGTCGCAGGATTCTCGCCCAGCAGGCCGACGTGCGAGAACGGTCGGAGCTCGGTGATGCGCTTCAGGCCGGTCTCGCCGATTTGGGACGGCTCGACATTGTCGTCGCCAACGCCGGCATCATGCCCATGACGCCCGCCCCGGCGGACGCACAGGACTTTGTCGATGCCACCGACGTCGATCTCATTGGCGTGATGAACACCGTCGCCGTTTCGCACAGCGAACTGGCGGACCACGGCTCCATCATCCTCACGGGATCCACAGCTGGCATGATCACGGGCGCCACGACGCATCCTTCCTTTGGCCCCGGCGGAGCCGGCTACCAGTGGTCGAAGCAGGTGTTGCACGAGTACACCGAGCAGATGGCACTCCACTTGGCACATCGCTTGATCCGGGTGAATTGCATCCATCCCACCAACTGCAACACCGACCTTCTCCACAACAAGGAGTTGTACAAGGTGTTCCGACCCGATCTGGAGGATCCGACGCGGGAGGACGCCGAGTTGACCTTTCCTCTGTTCCAGGCCATGCCGGTCCCATGGGTCGAGCCGGAAGATATCGCCAACCTCGCGGTGTTCTTAGCATCTGAGGAGTCGAGGTACATCACCGGGCAGCAAATCCGAGTCGACGCGGGTTCACTCCTCAAGTGGGCGGGCGGGATGCCCTCGTAGACCACCGAGTTCCGATCACGGTCAGCGGGGGAGCGGGTCACGTCTCCGGCCGTCGCGGCATTCGGTGCGCCAAGTGGACGTGGAAAATCTATGGTCACCGTTGGCGCATTGACTGTTCAGCGCTGTCGATGCAGGAAGCCGTGGAGGATGGCCTGGATGAGCTCCTCGACGATGGCATCCCTCGACGGCGGCTTGGTTCCGAAGTAGGTCGAACGCAACGCCGCCATGCCGGCGATCATCGCCACCGTCGAGTAGGCGGCAAGGTCCGGGTGGGTTGACCGCATCCCTCGAATGTCCATGCCCTCGGCGCTGATCTGACCGAGACCCGCGAGTGCCCGCCGGACGTCAGCAATGCCGGCGTCAGCCATTTCCTCCTCGCTCAGACCGTCCGACGCCAAGAGCGTCACGACGAGGCCCCGGTGTTCGACGAACACGTCGTAGAGCTGCCCGACGAAATGCCGGGCCAGCTCGTCCTCGTCGGTCTCCTCGGGGACGACCGCCCGCCACGTCCGGCCGAACTCTTCGACGAAGCTGGTGAAGGGAAGGACCAGAGCTTCGCGAAATAGGGCCGCCTTCGAGCCGAAGTGACGGAAGAGCAGGTATTCAGTGACACCGGCGGCCTCGGCGATTTCGCGCGTCGTCGTGCTGCGGTAGTCCTGGCGGGCGAAGAGGTCGCGTGCGGCGTCGAGCAGGAGTCTCCGCGGCGCGCCACGTGCCCGGCGCGTCGCTTGTGTTGCTGCCTTTGCCGCCATCTGCTTTTTGGTCGAAGGTCGCTGGGGCACGGTCGGTCCCTCCTCGCACTGCGCTCGGCGGTCGGCTTAAGATAGTGTCCACTATCTAAGGTTCTATTGTTCGCATCGAAGGGGTTCCGGACATGGGCGCAGTGATCATGCTGGGCACGCTATTCGGACTCATCATCGTCATCTTCGGCGTGGTACTTCGCTACGACCCTGAAGCACGTCGTGCCCCGAGTCAAAAACGCGACTGATGACTCATGAGTTGACACCTTTGCTGAAGGCGTCGATCGGCTTCGCCTACATCGGCGGGCTCGCATTTGTCGCAATCGGCGGGTACCTCACGTATCGCAGGCGCCGTCTTCATCCGCTTTTGCTCGTCTGCATCGCGGCGATCTCAATCTCCTGGATCGAGGCGCCTTACGACTGGGCGGTTTTCGCCCAGTTCGCACCCGCCATCCCCCGCATGCCGTCATGGTGGCCCTTGAACATGACATGGGGTGGACTGCCTGCCTCGGTGCCTGTCGGCTACATCGCCTATTTCGTGACGCCTGCCCTGACCGCCGCCGCTCTCGGGCGTTGGCTGAGCTTGAGGTTCCACTGGCGCAGGCCGACCACCCTTCTCACCGTCGGGCTTGTCGTCGGCTTCCTCTGGGCCTTTTTCTTCAACGGGATTCTGGGTGCCCGGCTCGGCGTCTTCTACTACGGCCGGGTGATCCCCGGGCTTGCCCTGTGGGAGGGGACCAAGCACCAGTACCCGCTCTATGACGCCCTCGCCATGGGCGTGATGATGATGGTCTTCGCATACATCCTGGGACGGACGGACCCCGAGGGACGCACCGTCATCGAGACCTGGGCCGACGCCAGATCGACGAGCCGTTATCGATCCACCGTGCTTTCCATCATAGGTGTCGTCGTCATCTCAAATCTGCTGTACGGCGCGGTCTTCGCCCCCCATCTCACCGCGAAGTTGGCCGGTTGGGAGACAGCGGGACCGACGGCCCCCTCGTTCTCCGGGCGTGCCGAACCAGCCCCTATATGGCACCCGTCATCCGCGTCCCTGACGGATCGATCGAAGGAGGCGTATGAACCCGGCATCCCCCGCTGCAGCCATCCACTATGACCCCTACGACCTGGACATCGACCTCGATCCGTACCCGACTTGGCGCCGGCTCCGGGACGAATCTCCCTTGTATCGGAACGAGGGGCTCGACTTCTACGCGCCGAGTAGGTGGGACGACGTCAAGCCTGCCCTTGTTGATTGGGACACCTATCGATCCGGCCACGGGACGGTCCTCGAGATCATCAGCGCCGCCGTCGAGATTCCGCCCGGGATCGTCCTCTTCGAGGATCCGCCCATCCACGACACCCACCGAGCCCTGCTTGCGCGGGTGTTCACGCCGAGACGCATGCTCGATCTCGAGCCCCTCGTCTGCAGTTACTGCGTTAGCGCGCTGGATGCCTTGGTCGGACGGGACGAGTTCGACGTTATCGGCGAGTTCGGTGTGGAGGTTCCGCTCCGGACCATCGGGTTCCTGTTCGGTATACCCGAGGCCGATCAGCTCGCCTACCGCAAGCGAACCGATGAGGCACTTGCCACCGATGGCTCGCCGATCACCTTCGAGCAATCCTCTTTCGACGAGGTCCTGTCCGTGCTCGCTGACTACGTCGACTGGCGCTCGCGGAACCCGTCTAACGACCTCATGACCAAGTTGCTCAACGCCCAGGTGGACGAACCCGACGGCTCGCGGCGCCCGCTCACACGCGACGAAGTGGTCATCTATGCCAGCATGGTTGCCGGCGCCGGCAACGAGACCGCAACGCGCCTCATCGGCTTCACGATGGAACTCCTCGCTCACCACCCCGAGCAGCGTCGTCTACTCGTCGAGGACCCATCGCTGATACCGAACGCTATCGAAGAGATCCTCCGCCTTGAGTCACCCTCGCCGGTGCAGGCGCGGTACGTTCAGCACGACGTCGACGTGCGAGGAACGATCGTGCCGGAGGGGTCGACGATGCTGCTCCTGAACGGCGCCGCCAACCGCGACGAGCGCCACTTCGCGACACCCGACGAGTTCGACCTCCATCGCCACGAGGGACCCCATCTGTCGTTCGGCTTCGGGCTCCATTTCTGCCTTGGAGCGGCCCTGGCCCGGTTGGAAGGGAGGGTCGCCCTGGAGGAGATTCTCAGACGGTGGCCGGCGTGGGAGGTCGACATCGACCAGGGGAAGATGGCCCACACTGCCAGCGTGCGGGGATGGGGGTACCTCCCGATCCGACCCGACGGAAGCATGCGACGGTAGGCAACGTAATACAATGGAGCGCCACGTTCCATCTTCGTCGCCGGGATCGCGTTTACGAGTCTAGAGGGTTGTATGGCTGGATAACATTTTCGGGAACCCCACGGCTTCGGCTCGACACAAGCTTTCAGACTTTCCGAAATCTCCTCAGGTACGTCCGCCATCGCACTGAGGGCCACAGATTCAGCTCTGGTGGCTGAGGCTCCACTGATTCTGAGGAATCCTCAGCTGGCTCGGCTGAGGCGCTCGGGGGCGTCATTGGCTGTGCGTCCACGGACGCATTTTCGGGCTGAATCTAGGGTTCCAATGATCGCCAACGCCGAGGCCCCCCCGCATAACGGGTTCAAATCCCGCCTCAGCCCTGAAGCATCGACAGAGGCACTGCCTCCGGCATAACGTGGTAACCGAGAAGGTTCGGGTGCAGGTTGTCGGGGCCCACATAGGCAGGATTCATCACGGCAGGGTTGGAGGGGTCTCGAAGAGCCCGGTCGAAGTCCACCACTCCGTTGGCCAGGTGTTGGGAGCGTATCCAAGCATTGATCTGCCGCCTATACATCTCGCTGTGGGGCGCCTGCCGCGTTCCATCAACCGTGGCGTTGGATGCCGGGGGAAGTGTCCCGAGCCAGACCTTCTTCCCGGCAGCGTGTCCCATATTGATGATTTCTTCGTAACCGTTGACGAGCTGAGAGGCGGTCCTGTCGGACAGTCCGAGATCATTAATCCCTTCCACGAACAACACACCAGTGCACCCCGGAAGGTCCAAGGCATCCGTCCGGAAACGGTGTAAGGCACTCGGACCGCCGAGGCCGACGACCGAATCAGTGAGGACCGGGTTCTCGCCAATCCCAGCGTTGACGACTGAGATAGGAATGTGCGATGTGGTCAGGCGTCTCTGGAACATCCGTCAGGGTAAAGTCCGTTCTTGTCGGCCACCTTGAGGCTGACCGGGATGCTCTGCGAATTGGATGCGACGAAGCCGTCCGTGATGGAGTCCCCGAACGCGACGATGCAGTGAATCCTGAGAGGAGCCTCGACGTCGATTTCGTCTAGGTAGAACCACGACTCAGTCATGTCGGGGAAGTCGGAATCGCTGGGGTTACCCGAAAGGTCACCACTGCCTGGTGATGAATAACGGGAGGTGGCATTGGCGTTCCAATGCTTGGTGGGGGGCCCTTCCTGGTCTGGTAGGAACATGCTCACAGCTAATGGAGTGAACGCCGCGAAGGCGAACCGTACAGGGTCACTGGTGACGTCGACCCCTGGCTGAGCGACCACTGTTTCATTGCTGTCGAAGGTGACTGGCCTGATATCAACGACGCCGCTTGGACCGTCACGGCCGATCGTCACGTGACCAAAGGTCAGCGGTGTCGATCCGAACCGGTTCGAGAGGTGTACCCGGAGCACGTCCCCGCCCAGGTGCGGAGTGACCATCCGAGCGTCTGGTCGTTCAGCATGCGCGGCACAGCTAACAAAGCGGCGTCCACCGGAGCCGATGCGTCGTTGGGGTTTGCCGTCCAACTGGACACCCAGTGCTCCATCTCCCGACGTGGAGAAGCCGCGTGACCCGACGGCGAAGCGCAGCCGGTGACTAATCCGAAACAGGCTAACGCAAAGGCCATCAAAAAGACTGCTGTTGGGTTGCGTCTACGTATGAGCGAAGGAGCCTCATCTGAATCTCGAATCGATCCCGTTAGACAGCTATGACGACGGCATGATGTTTCACTGGATCGAAACTGTAAGCCTCCTCGGAGACCCCAGCAGGCACCCATGCAATGCGATAGTACGGGCGGGTGCTCCATGAGACACGGATTCGCCGGTGATGAGCCCTGCAGAAACTCGGGGAGTCAAACCCAACTTCAACTCGTGCTCCCCACCTAGCGATCTCAACCGGGCGAGATAAGACGACCGATATTCGCGAGGATCGGCCAGGGTTCTGTGCTGATCGGACCGACAGGAACCGCCGGAGACCGCTCGGGTACGGTGCCCCGCAAGTGCGTTGGGGATCAGGTTCGCCCGTTTAACCGCGATAATGGGACAGTCCCGAGTGATCGCAGCTCAGCGGTCTGTCAATGGGTCCACGTGCGCTCGATCCAACGTCACCCTCCAACGTCACCCTCCAACGTCACCCTCCAACGTCACCCTCCAACGTCACCCTCCAACGTCACCCTCCAACGTCACCCTCCAACGTCACCCTCCAACGTCACCCTCCAACGTCACCCTCCAACGTCACCCTCCAACGTCACCCTCCAACGTCACCCTCCAACGTCACCCTCCAACGTCACCCTCCAACGTCACCCTCCAACGTCACCCTCCAACGTCACCCTTCCAGCTGGATCCACCTTTTCTGTTGTGAGATGGAAGACTTTCTGGCGGTGACAGAGGTGATCACAGCGACGCATGGGGATCGTGCAATCCGGCTTCCCGACGCAGGGCCACTCATAGTTGGGCACGCACTGCCGGCCGATGGCCCCACCCTCATCGCCCGTGCACATATCCATGTCCCTGCACGGCCACCACCCGGGCGGTACTCGCTTGCACAACGGACGCGATACTGCCAATCTCTCTCGGTTTCTATCCCAGTCCGTTCTTCATCTCTCCCGCTCGAAGACTCCGCGTCACACCCCCCGAATACCTTGAACACGATTGCATCAAGGGGCGTGCTCTTGCGGCTCACAACCGCTCCGATCGATCTCAGGGAAGGGATGCCCGCTGGGGCGCCGCTCTCGCCTCAGCGATCGCTCTGGCGCCCTGTGGCGACACGCTGGCACTCTCGCTGCTCCCGTGCGATCCCAGCCAGATGCGGTTTGCGTCCGAGCACGCTCGTTGCTCCCCTCGAGACGATCGGCGTCCGGGCGGGCATCGAGCCCGCCATAGCCGCCGGTTGAAGGTCACTCTCATCGGCTCCGCCAGATCGGTACCAATAGTCCACACACGTGCACTCAAGTGCGGAACGTCACCCTCGGTGCCCGCGGGCACTGCTTGGAGACCGATAGGTAACCGGGGAACCTGAGCGGTGCCCCCACGCATCGAGCCGGGGAGAGCCGTCATCCCACTCGTCACGACGCCCCCTCGCTCGAGGCGCACGTCGGAGCATTTCGATGGACACAACGCTTCGGGCTGTGGCACTGAGCCGGGGGCCGAGGGGGCGGCCGAGCGGGCTCCGATACCGGGTCGGATCCGAACTCGCGACAGGCGACGGTGACGCTCCGCACTTGAGTGCAGATGCGTGGCAATGATCGTCCAGGTCTGGCGGAGCCGATTGCTTTTATGGCGTAGGCCCCTCTCGAAGGGGGCCTACGCCATCCGTAACCCCGGCTGAAGCCCCAGCTATCGACTACATCGGCCAACCGACCCGGGTCTGCGGCCGTGAGCCTGTCGGGCGTACGGCGCGACCCCACGAAGGCCCGCATCGACTTGGATGGCCCGCCATCGGGTTGTCCGCGGCGAAGGTGACGTCGGCGGTGAGGCCGGACTGAGCAGAGGGAGACATTCATCTGAGCCAGGGTGACGTTCAGTGTGGGCGCCGTCCAACGTCACCCTTTAACACCGATCGTCCGCCGTGGCCGAGGGTGACGTTGCGGGTGACGTCGATTAGGAGGATGGGCTGGGACCACGGCATACCGCCTGGCAGTGAGCACGACCGGAGACCGATCGATGCGAATCCACCCAGCCACCAAGACTCCCAAACCCCTACTCAGCGTCGAGGAGGCCGCCATTCTGTTGGGCGAGACTCGCTCGACGCTCTACCGGTCCATTAACGAGGGAACGTTTCCTCTCCCGATCTTTCGGATCGGTCGCAGGATCCGTATTCCCCGGCGTTCCGTGGAGAGATTGCTGGATGGACTGCCGGTGATGCCGCTCGAGGAACTCCGTGAGACCAACACCCACCCGAGTGTGTGGATGCCGCCTCAGGCCGACCCTCAGCGAGCGCCGGCCTTTCCCGTGGACAGCATCTTCCCCACATGAGCCGCCGCCCGCCGGTCCTCCTCGGGCACCGAGTCGGTGTAGTGGCGGGCCATCTTGACGGTCGACCAGCCGAGCCTGGTCTGCTTCTGTGCCTCGGAGATGACCGGGTCGAGCACGGTGGCGTGGAAGTGGCGCAACGAGTGCATGTGCACGTCGGGAGAGACCTTCCCCTTCTCCCGGACCGTGGCGAAGGTATGGCTCATCGCATCTGGGTGAGGCGGGAGCAGTCCACCGGGCTCAGAGGAGAACAGGAAGGCCTCCGGTTCGAGAGTCAATCCGCAGGCCATCGCCAACGAACGCTGAGCGAGCTGCAGCCGCCTGAGGATCGAGACGGTGTCGGAGTCGATGGCCACGGTGCGGATGCTGGCCCGGGTCTTCGGCGATTTCAGGATGGCGCCCCCCTTGGCCGCCACCACGCTCTGGCCGATCCGCACGGTGCCGGCGGAGCAGGTCGACGTCGTCCCAGCGCAGGGCACAGACCTCACCCCTCCGCATGCCGGTCGCTGCCACCAACCGCAGCACCGCGGCGAAGCTTCGGATCGAACTTGTCGGCCGTGGCGATGAGCGTGCGCACCTCGTCGAGGCTCGGGGCCCGCACCTCGTCCCGCTCGTCCAGTGCCCAGGTGGGCAGCTCGGTGTCGGCGATCGGATTGGGCAGCACGCCGCCGCTCCACTTTCGGGCCAGTCGGCAGGCCCGATGCATCAGGGCCCGGATCTGACGGACGCTGGCCTCCGCCAGCCCGTCGGCCTTCAGGCGACGGAAGTACTTCTCGACGTCGTACGGACTGATGGTCGTCAGCCTCTGCTGGCCGATGGACCCGTGGATGTGCTTCATCCACATGTTCTCGTAGCGTCGGACGGTCGACGGGGAGAGGTCCTCCCAACCGTTGTCCTTCCATCCCTGGATGGCGTCGTTGACGGTTGTCGACTGGCTCCAGCGCGGTGCCTCGACGACCGGTGGCGGGACCGGCTCGTTGTCCGCCGCTGCGACCAGTCGGGAGAGCTCACGCTCGGCGGCCCGCTTGCCGCCACGGAACGTCTGGTTGCCGTGACGCACTTTGCCGTTGGCGTCGCGGCCGAGGAACACCCGCAGTTCCCACACGTTCGGCTGCCGTTCCCGCATGCTTCCCGGCATTGGGCCCTCCAGACCCTTCCCAAATTGTTGGGCAAACTGTCCGGTTTAGGCTCCCTGGAGGGTGTGACGGGAGCGAAGACGACCTTGAACCTGGTGGGCCGTGCGAGTCTCGATCTCGCCACCTTGGGATTAAAAGTCCCCTGCTCTACCCGATGAGCTAACGGCCCGTCGAGGAGCGTATCGGCTCCGTTCCCGGCGACGGGCGAACGCCCACCGCCGCCGACGGATGGGGTCCTGTCTCCACCCGACCCCGAGAGTTCTGTTGCCTCCATCCACCGCCGAGCGTGCCGCGGTCATGCCTCTCGAGTTCGTGGCCGGCGCCCACCGGGTGCGATGATCGGGGCAACAGACGACGATCCGACCAGGAGCAACCGCCGGTGTCTGAGCTCGATAATCCCGTGTGGTGGGCTCTCGCCGGCCAGCAACGAAACCTGGGAACGGCCACGCCGCTGGCCGCCCGATTCCGTCCTGATGTCTCTCCCTTCGGTGCATTCCCGGTTGCCCCCACCGGAGAGCACTGGCGGCAGATGGCCGACCTGGTCGGTTCGGGAGGAACGGTGGCCTTGACCGGCGAGACTGGACGGCCAGCGACCGGCTGGCGGCTGGTCCTTGACGTGCCGGGAGTCCAGATGGTCTGCGAGCGGCCTGGCTCGACTTCGACCACTGGGTCATCGGGTCGGCCGCCGAAGGACGTGCCGGTGCTACTCGGGGAGGGAGACGTTCGGGACATGCTGGCCCTGGTGGCGGAGACCCAGCCGGGGCCGTTCCTCCCCGGCACCATCGAGTTCGGGGGCTACGTCGGCATCCGGCGAGAGGGCCGCCTCGTGGCCATGGCCGGGGAACGCCTGCAGCCTCCCGGGTACGTCGAGATCAGCGCGGTCGCCACCCATCCCGCCCACCGCGGTCAAGGCCTGGCAGAGCTCCTGGTCCGGACCGTGATGTCCGCCGCCACCGGCCGGGGGGCCGTCCCCTTCCTGCACGCAGCGAGCGACAACGCCGGCGCCATCCGTCTTTACCAGAGCCTGGGGTTCACCCTTCGTCGAGCCGTTTCGTTCCTGGTGTTGCAGGCGCCCGCCGACGGCTGACCTTCGGCGGAGGCAGCTGCGCCCGTTCGGGCCGAAGTGGCGCCCAGGCCCGTTCAGGCCGAGGCTCGCCCAGTGGCGATGACCACTGCCGACGGCTGGTTTCCGACGTGGACCTGTCTGATCACCTTTCCGTCAGCCAGGTCCACGCGGACCAGCACGCCATCGGCGCCGCACACCCACGCCGTCGCCTCCCCCGGCGCCACGGCCAGCGCCTCGGCCGTGGTCCCGACGTTGATGGCCGCGCCGGGCGTCAGGGTGGCCAGGTCGATCGGCGTCAGGTTGTCGCCACCGCTCACGTAGGCCGTACCCGACCCCGTGGCCCCGGCGATGTCGGTGGGGTTGCCACTCACGCCGATGGCCGCTCCCGGCGTCATGGAGGCCAGGTTGACCGGCGTGACCGAAGTCGTCTGGAAGTCCGCCACCAACGCTGTCGCCCCGTTGGGCGTGATGTAGACGGCGATCGGTTCCTGTCCGACGCTGACCGCCGGCTGGGGGACCAGGGCGGGGAGCGAGATGGGCGTGACGGTCCCGTCCTCGTAGTCGGATACGAGAGCCAGAGTTCCGCTGGGGGAGACGGCGATCGCCACCGGCTGTCTTCCTACGGCAATGGGCCGCCCGGCCCGAAGCGACGGGAGGCTCAGCGGGGTGACGGTGTTGTCGTCGAAGTTGGCCACCAGGGCCAGGGTGCCGTTAGGCGTAACAGCCACGGCGTCTGGTTCGACCCCGACGGTGGCCTGGTGGACGACGGTCCCGGTGGCCACGTCGATCTCCGAGACCGTGTCCACTCCCTTGTTGGCCACCAGCACGTCCTTGCCGTCGGGGGTGACAGCCAGGGCGGAGGGAAGGGTCCCGGTGGTGATCGGTTTTTGGACCCGGGAGGTCACCGTGTCGACCACGGCCACCGTGTCGCCGGGGTTGGCCACACTCGCCCCGGTGGCCACGTAGGCGGTCGGAGTCGTGGGTGTGGCCGCGGCCGACCCCGACGTGCACCCTCCGAGGCAGAAGGCGGCCAGACCGAGGACGAGAGCACAGGTCGGCGCAATCGTCCAGCTCGGGTTGGCCGGCGGGTCCATGGCGACGGCGGCCACCGGACCTGGCCGCGGGCTTCTGTCCGGCCGATGAAAGCTCCGGCGTTTGACCGCCACGAAACGACGGGCGGATTGTCGCCGACGAGTGCGGGGGACCACGAACGGGTCATCGTAGGTGGTCACCGCCCTTCCCCCGTCTTCCTTGGTCGCCCTGTCAGCCCCGGGCGCAGGCGGCACCGGGTTCGAGCGCCGCGTTGCGCCACTCGGGCCGATCGGTGACGGGAAAGTAATCACCGGTCGCCGGGTCCTGCTGGTAGGGCACCGGCCCAGGACGGCCGGCGGCCAGTTCGGTCACGGCGGATACCAGCGCGTCGATGTCCTCCCCGGACGTCCCCAAGCCGCCACTGGCCCGTACCGCCCCGGGGACGCTTCGATGATCGCCCCGGAGCACGTCGTCGCGGTAGGCGCGTACGTCGCTATCGGCCAGGCCCAGGAGGCGTACGACATAGGGGTGAGCGCAGAAACAGCCGTGTCGTACGGCGATGCCGTACTCGGCGCTGAGACGTGCGGCCACCAGAGCGTGGTGCATTCCGTCGACAGTGAAGGCGGCCACCGGCAGAGTCTCGACTGGACGGCCGCCCGGCTCCGATCCGTGGCCGGCCGGTCCGGCCGGTCCGAGGACACGCACCCCCTCGATGGCGGCCAAGCCGCTGATCAGGCGGCTGGCCAGGGCGCGCTCGTGGTCTATGATCGATGTCCAGCCGAGGGCGCCGAGTGCCTCGATGGCGGCATGAAGAGCCACAGCGCCGATCACGTTGGGTGACCCTGCCTCCTCCCGGTCAGGGGGAGCGGTCCAGATCACTTCGTCCAGTCCGACCAGATCGACGGCGCCGCCGCCGGCCAGAAACGGATCACCTGTCTCGAACCGCTGGCGGGGACCGATCAGCGCGCCCGAGCCGAACGGGGCGTAGACCTTGTGCCCGCTGAAGGCCAGGTAGTCGGCATCGGCCGGAAGGGGGCGGTGCGCCGCCAGTTGGGCGGCGTCGACAACGACCTCGATCCCCCGTTGGTGGGCGGCCCGGATAATTGCGTCCAGAGGCGGCAACCACCCGGTCACGTTGGAAGCCCCGGTGACCGCCAGTAGGGCCGGTGGGCGATGGCCGGCATCGAGGGCCGCACATACGTCCTCCACCGTGAAGGTCCCTTCCGCTGAACACTCGACATAGCGGCGTTCGGCCACCCGTCCCCACGGCAGCAGGTTGGCGTGGTGCTCGACCACCGTTGTCACCACGACGTCCGTGGAGTCGAGGTCGAGTCGGTAGGCCAGATGGTTGATGGCCTCGGTGGTGTTGCGGCACCAGATGGCCACGTCCTTCCCGTCGGCCGGCCGGCCGGCGAAGGCCAGCACAGCCTGACGTGCCTCCTCGTAGGCAGCTGTGGCATGGCGGGAGCGGAATCCGGCACCTCGATGGACGCTCGAGTACCAGGGCAAGAAGGCCTCGACCCGCGCCGCTACCGGAAGCAGGGCCTGGGTCGAGGCGGCCTGATCCAGTTCGACGGCGGGCCGGCTCACCCCGTCGAGACAGGGCACCAGCTGACCGGCGCCGACCAGTTCGGCCAAGGGATCGGTGGGATCGGGATGGTGGGGAGCACCGGCTCCGGTCGTCGGCGGCACGGCCTCACCCTACGAGGTGGGCATGGGCACAGCCTCACCCTACGAGGCGGGCTTCGGCCCGACGGGTACCATCGGCGGCATGCCTAACGACTGGGCCGACTTCGGACCCTCCGGCGACACTGAAATCGAAGCCTTTATCGACGCCGACCGGGCCGGGGCTGGAACGGCGCTCGATGAACACGCATCCGAGCCGGACCAGTCCACCCCGGACCCGTCCACCCCTGGGGGGGAGGCGCTGCCGTCGGCGGATCCCCTGTCGGCTCCGCCCGAGGAGGCGCTGGCCCACGTGGAGAACATCCTCGACCAGGTCGAGCAGGCCCTGGCCCGTCTGGATGACGGGACGTACGGACGGTGCCAAACCTGTGGGTCGGTCATCCACGACGACCAGCTGGAGGCTGCCCCCACCGTTCAGGCCTGCGCCTCCTGCATGGCGGTGGGCGCCTGAACAACCGGCGCCCGTCCCGTCAGCCCTCCAGTGACCGCCTTACTTTTTGGTGTCCCAGAAGATCTTGTCGATCTCAGCGATCTGGGCCAGCAGTTCGTCGGCCACTTTGACGTCGGTGGTCTTCTTCACCTCGCCGGCCTTCTTGGTGGCCTTCCAGAAGATGTTGTGGAGATCCGGGTACTTCTCGAGATGCTCCGGCTTGAAGTAGTCGGTCCACAGAACCCAGAGATGGTGCTTGACCAGATCAGCCCGCTCCTCCTTGATGAGAATGGCCCGGATCTTGAATTCGTCGTCGTTCGAGGCGTTGTACTTTTCGATGGTCCCCTTGACCGACTCGGCCTCGATGCGGGCCTGGGCCGGGTCGTAGACCCCGCAGGGCAGATCGCAGTGGGCGTGCACCACCGTGGGCGGGGAGATCCGGTCGAGGGTGGCCAGCAGATGGTCTGCAATGCGCATGGGTGCTCCTTTTCGTCGGCGTTTTCATCGGCAGGTACGACGGTCCAGCGGACAACTCTGAAACGGACTGCAACGGCGCGGACCTCGCGGTCCTCCCTGGTCACAATACCCAGGTTCGGGGCGCAGCGAACTTGCCAACTCCGAAGGCACCGAGGGCATCGACCAGAGGGCGACCCCTCCTGTCGACCGCTCCTTAGCTCGTTGCCTCTCCCGATGGGGTCGCGAAGCTTCTGGCCACGAGGTTGAGATATGAGGCGAGGGGAGGCGGAGAGCGAATGGTGAGAACGGAGCCGAGAAGGCTGACGATGGTCTTCTGGTTGGCCACCAGTGCTGTTCTGTGTGGCCTCCTGTGGCGGTCGCTGCACCGGGTAGAGGTGACCGGCACATCGATGGCCCCCGCCCTGCGGGCCGGTGATCGCCTCCTGGTCGTGGGCACGCCCTGGTTGCCGCAGCCCTGGCCGAAGCCGGGATCGGTCGTCGCCGTCCGCGATCCCCGCCTCCCGTCCCGGATCCTGATCAAGAGAGTGGTCCGGGTCGACCGCCGCCAGGAGACGCTCGAGGTGGTGGGCGATGCCACAGGGGCCAGCACCGACAGCCGGACCTTCGGCCCGGTGGACCGGACGTTGGTGGTGGGGCGGGCCGTCTACCGCTACGCGCCGGCGGCCAGGAGCGGTCCCGCTCCCTGGCCGGAGGAGTACCATCGGTCGTGATGGCTACCCCCCGGGACGACCTCAACCGCATTCTGACCAGCCCCTACCTCGACGGCATCGAGAGTCGCTCGCTGGAGGAGATCCGTGCCATGCGGACCGAGTGTCAGCAGACCGAAGTCGGGCTCTCCTATCTGCGGCGGCTCATCCAGGGTCGACTGGACATCGTCCACACCTATCTCGAGTACGTGGATGCCGACGGACCACCTGATCTCGCTTCCCTGGTCGACAGCCTCCCGGGAATTCTGAGCGCCGGGCCCGGGCGTCCACCGGGGCCCGAGCACCTGCCCATGCTCCTGGCTCCCGACACCGAAGGGTCGGACCTCACCGCCGAGCTCGATGACGTGCTCGGGGCCGACGAGATCGGCTCGCTCGACGGGATGGACGCCAATCAGCTGCGCGATCTGGCTGGTCGGCTCGAAGCGCTCGAGAACCGGGTGTCTCTCGACCGCCGTGCTCTGCACATCCGTATCGACACCCTCCAGGCCGAGCTGGTCGAGCGGCACAAGACCGGCCGCGCCTCCGTGGACGGCCTGCTTTCGTGACGACCCGGTGTGCCGCCTTCCCGACGCCGACCCGATGAGGGGACGGATCTGTTGAAGACGGTTCCCCGGACGGCCGACTCCACCGCGGCTGCCTCCCGGGATCAACCGAGCCGGACGGAAGGCACCCCGTTCGTAAAAGAGCTCCCCGAGAGGTTCATCGAGCTCGGATCGTTCATCCGGGAACAGCGGAGCTCGGCCCGCCTCTCCCTGCGCCGTCTTTCCGAGCTGGCCGGTATCTCCAACCCGTACCTGAGCCAGATCGAGCGCGGGCTCAGGCGACCGTCGGCCGAAATCCTCCAGCAGATCGCCAAGGCGTTGCGCATCTCGGCCGAGACCCTCTACGTGCAGGCCGGGATTCTGGAGAAGCCGGACGGGGACACCGATCTGTCCCGCCACATCTTCGCCGACCACCATCTGACCGAGGATCAGCGGCAGGCCATGATGCGCATCTACCTCTCCTTCCGCCACGAGAACGATGATCAGGCTGCCTCCCCGTCGGTGCCCGCCCGGGGCGACAGGCAGGGTCAGCTGGCCGAAGACCCTGCCGTGGCCGGTGCATCGCCGGGTAACGTCCCTGGTGGGAGCGGTTCTTCGCCCGAAGCGGGATGATCTCGGCTCGCCATTAGGATCGCTGACGCATGAAGCGTCTGGCCGTTCTCTCCCTCCATACTTCGCCCCTGGCCCAGCCGGGCACGGGCGACAGCGGTGGCATGAACGTCTACGTGCGGGAGCTGTCGGCCGCACTGGCCCGCACCGGGGCGGAGTGCGACGTGTTCACCCGTGCCTGGGCCGATGACCTGCCGGCCGTTGTCGACATCGAGCCTGGTCTGCGGGTGCACCACGTCTCCGCCGGCCCGCCCCGCTCCATTCCCAAAGAGGCGCTCCCCAAAGTGGTCGAGGAGTTCGCCGACGGTGTGCTCAAGCGGATGGGATCGGCCGGCACCTTGGGCGAGGGCGACGTCCCCTACGACGCTGTGCACGCCAACTACTGGCTGAGCGGGGTGGCCGGCCACATGATCAAGCACCAGTTGAACCTGCCCCTGGTGTCCACCTTCCACACGCTCGACCGGGTCAAGGCCGAGTTCAGCCCGGAGGAAGTGGAAGCCGACTCCCACCATCAGCGGGCAGAAGCCGAGGCCACCATCATCCGTTGCTCTGACACGGTGTTGGCCTCGTGCTCGGTGGAGGCCGCCCAGATATCCGACCTCTACCACGCCGACCCCTCGCGGATCCGGATCGTGGCCCCCGGTGTCGATCACGCCTTCTTCGGGCCGGGAGAGCGGCGACAGGCCCGCCGCGCCCTGGGCCTGGCCGAGGAGGGCCCCCTCCTTCTCTTCGTCGGGCGGGTCCAACCCCTCAAGGGCGCCGGGGTCGCCGTGCGTACCCTGGCCTCGCTCCGTCCCGACCACCCCGATGCCCGTCTGGTGATCGTCGGAGGGCCGAGCGGTCCCCAGGGCGAGGCCGAAATGCAGCGGTTGGCCGCACTGGTCCAGGAGCTCGACCTCGAGGACCAGGTGGTCTTCGTACCGCCCCGGCCCCACGAGCTGCTCTCCACCTACTACCGGGCCGCCGACGTGTGCCTCGTCCCCAGTCGCTCCGAGTCGTTCGGACTGGTGGCCCTGGAGGCCGCCGCCTGCGGCGCCCCGGTCGTCGCCTCCGACGTGGGCGGCCTGCGCAGCCTCATCGACCACGGCCGCACCGGCTACCTGGTCGAGGACGCCACCCCCGAGTCCTTCGCCGCCTGGGTGCGCCAGATCCTGGCCGAGCCTCTGTTGGCCGAGCGACTGAGCACCGGGGCGGTGATGCGGGCCCGGCGCTACACCTGGGCGCGGGCTGCGCACCTGCTCCGGGAGATCTACGCCGAGCTCACGCTGGGTCGTCTCGTCGAGTGCACATGACCGACCGGTGGAGCGGCATCCTCGGACCTGACGAACGCAATGCCGTGTGTGCCGTCATCGACGCCTGGGGGGAGCGCGAGCTCGGTGACGGCACCGCACTGGTGGCCGTGGACCGCCAGCCGGGCGGTGATCCTGTGACCGGAGCACCGCGGTGGTATCTGCGGCTGCGGGGCGACGAGAAGGAGTTCGTGACCGTGTGGTTGACCCTCCGACAGCGCACCCTCCACCACGAGACCCAGTTCATGCCTGCGCCCGAAACCAACATCGAGGCCACCTGGGAGTACCTGCTGAAGAAGAATGCCGATCTCCTCGGCATGTCCTTTGCCCTGGGACCGGAGGACGCGGTCTACCTGGTGGGGCGGGTGCCGGTGGAGCGGGTCGACGACGAAGAGCTGGATCGCATCATGGGGGGGTCCCTGGCCACCACCGACGATTGCTTCCCGACGGCCATGGCCATCGGTTACGAGGGCCGCTACCGACGTCGGCCCCCGTCGGCCCGGGTCAGCGCCGGCTGATGGCCCCCCGACTTCTCATCATGGGCGGCGGGAAGATGGGCGCGGCCCTGGTCACCGGTGTGATCGAGGCCCAGTGGGCGCCCGTCGGGGACATTGTCGTCACCGATCCGGATCCGGCCCGGCGGCGGGTCCTGACCAAGGCTCACCCCGGTCTGTCGGTGGTCGAGGGTCCCGTGCCGGCCGAGGGTGCGGTCCTGGCCGTCAAGCCCGACGTGGCCGAGGCGGTGCTCCGCACCGTGGCCGCCGTCGGGGTGACCCGGGTGCTGTCGATCGTCGCCGGCCTCTCGTCGAGCCGTCTGGAGGAATGTCTGGCGCCGGGCAGTGTGGTGGTCCGGGCCATGCCGAACACCCCTGCCCTGATCGGTGGGGGTGTGGCCGGTATGTCCGGCGGGAGCCTCGCCACATCGGCCGACCTCGATTGGGCCGAGGGCATCCTCGGCGCGGTCGGCTCGGTCGTGCGGCTGCCCGAGCGGTATCTCGACGCCGTGACCGGCCTGTCCGGATCGGGCCCGGCCTACATTTTTCTGGTGGCCGAAGCCATGATCGACGCCGGGGTGGCCGCCGGCCTGACCCGCGACATCAGCCGCCGCCTGGTGGTGGACACCTTCCTCGGGTCGGCACGGATGATGGCTGAAACCGGCGAGGAGCCCAGCGAGCTCCGGGCCGCGGTGACGTCCCCCGGGGGCACCACGGCGGCCGCCCTGCGCACGCTCGAGTTCAAAGCCGTCCGCTCGGCTTTCATCGAGGCGGTGGCGGCCGCCACCGAGCGCTCTCGTCAGCTCGGGCGTTGAGGATGGCGAGAGGCCCGAGGGCTCGACCCAACCGGTGATGGCGATGGCGGAGACTCCGGGGGCGGTCTACTTCCTCTCCGACTACGGGACGGCCGACGAGTTCGTAGGCGTGGTCCACGCCGTCATCCACCGTCTCGCCCCCGGTGTCCCGGTGATCGACCTCTCCCATCAGGTTCCTCCCTTCGATGTCGGGGCCGGTGCCGACATGCTGGTGCGCTGTGCCCCCTCGCTGGGGTCGGGCGTGGTGCTGGCCGTGGTCGACCCCGGGGTGGGCACCGAACGCCGGGCGGTAGCCGTGCGCACCGCCGGTGACCACCGGCACCCGGACGGGCCGGCGTGGATGGTCGGGCCCGACAACGGCCTGTTGATGCCGGCGGCCAGCTGGTGGGGCGGAGTAGGCGAGGCGTGGGTCCTCGGGGATCCCGGCGGGGGAGGGCGGGGACATGCCACCGAGGGGTACACCACCGGCCGGACCTTCGACGGCAGGGACGTCTTTGCGCCGGCAGCCGCCCATCTGGTGACGGGGGGTGATCCGCGGCTGTGGACGGCCGCCGACCCGGCCGCGCTGGTGGGAGCCGAGGGCGGGGGGTCGGACCCGATGGTCGGCGGGTCGATGGGCGGCACGGCCAACCAACCGGCGGTGTCGGCCCCGGTCTCGTGGATCGACCGGTTCGGCAACGTCCAGTTGCGGCTGGCCGCGCCGGCCTTGGACACCGTGGGACTGAAAGTGGGGGCCATGGCCACCGTGTCCTGGCCGGCCGACGACGAAGGAGAGCGGACCAGGGAGCCGGAGCCCCTATCCGTCGTGGCCCGCCGGGTAGAGGCCTTCGGGGAGCTCGGCCCGGACGAACTGGGCGTGATGATCGACGCCAACGGCCGCGTGGCCCTGGTCCTCGACCAGGGCTCGGCCTCCCGCTACATGGGTCTCGGCGGCGTCGGTCGGCAGATCACCATCACCCCTGCTCACGGCCACGACCGCTGAGGTCGGATCGGAGCGAGTTTCCCCCGGTCGGACCGGGGTCCTACGATCCCACGGTGCCCACCCAGCCCTCCGAGGACGCCCGGCGTCAGCCGACCGGGGCGGTCGGATCCGGCCGCCGCCGTATCCCCGAGGCCACCGTGGCCCGCCTTCCCGTGTACCAGCGCATCCTCGAGGAGCTGCTCCGCTCGGGCACCACCACCGTGTCCTCCGAGCTCTTGGCCTCCGCCGCCCAGCTCAACGCGGCCAAGGTGCGCAAGGACCTCTCACTGCTGGGATCCTTCGGCACCCGGGGTGCCGGCTACGACGCCGCCTTCCTCATCGAGCAGATCGACCGCCAGCTCGGACTGGACCGGATCTGGCCGGTGGTGATCGCCGGAATCGGCAACCTGGGGCGCGCCCTGGCCCGTTCCCAGGGGTTCGCCTCACGCAATTTCGCGGTGACCGCCCTCTTGGATACCGATCCGGCCATCATCGGTGAACAGGTGGACGGGGTGGAGGTGCGCCACGTCGACGATCTCCCGCTCATCGCCGCCGGCGCCCCTCTGGCCATCGGAGTCATCGCCACCCCGGCAGCGGTGGCCCAGCGGGTGGCCGACATGATGGTCGGGGCCGGGGTCAGCTCCATTCTCAACTTCGCACCGCGGGTCCTGGAGGTTCCTCCCGACGTGTTGCTTCGTTACGTCGACCTGAGCATCGAACTCCAGGTCATGAGCTTCTACCAGTCACGCCGGACGGAAGCCCCCGGGGCCGGACGGATGCCGGTCATCCGCTCGATCGGGCTGAGTGGCAATTCTTCGGAGTGAAGTTCCCCGACCTCGGCCCCTATGGGGGGCTGTGTGGGAAATCGACGCCGACCGCCCTACTCTTGGGGAGTGGACAGCGCCGGAACCTCGGATCCGACCGGGGCCCAACGACGGGGGATGATCCCGTGAGGCAGGCGACGAACGGATCGATGGTCGGGGTGCCGCCGTGTCGGTGATCGTGGTCGGACTCGAGCAGCGACAGGCCCCGCTCGATCTGTTGGACCGGGTGACGGTGGCCGAGAGCGACTTGCCCAAGGCCCTCGGCCGTCTCCGGGACAAGTCCAATCTCTCAGAGGTGGTCATCCTCTCGACCTGTCTCCGCACCGAGGTCTACGCGGTGGTGGAGCGCTTCCACGACGGGGTGGCCGAGCTCCAGGAGTTTTTGGCCACGGAGAGCGGCAGTTCGGTCGACTCCCTGTCTGAGTACCTGTCCATCCGCTTCGACGACGACGTCACCAGTCATCTCTTCCGGGTGGCCGCCGGTCTCGACTCGGCGGTCCTCGGTGAGTCCGAGGTGCTCGGACAGGTCCGCCGGGCCTGGGAACGAGCTCAGGACGAGAAGGTCTCCGGCCCCGTGCTCGGCGCTCTCTTCCGTCACGCCGTCGAGACCGGGAAGCGGGTCCGTTCGGAGACGTCCATCGCCCGGGGCATCACCTCGCTGTCCCACGGGGCGGTGGCCCTGGCCGCCGACCACCGTCCGGACGGGCTGGGCGGCGCCCGCGTCCTGGTGGTGGGGGCGGGGGAGATGGGCGAGGGGGTGACCAGGGCCCTCATGGGCCACGGTGTGGCCCGTGTGGTGGTGGCCAACCGTACGTCGGACCGGACCGAGGACATGGTGGCCGGGCTCCCCGACCAGAGGGACGCCCCGGTGGCTTCGGCCCCGCTCGACCAGCTCGACCAGCTGCTGGCCTCGGCCGACGTGGTGTTCACCTCGGTGGGGTCCAGCCATCCCATCATCCACCGCCCCTTGCTGGAGCGGGCCCTGTCGGTGCGCCGGCCCGGCGAGCCGTTGCTCGTGGTCGACCTGGGTGTGCCCCGCAACGTCGAGCCCCTGGCCTCGGAACTGGACAACATCGTCCTCTTGGACATGGATACGTTGCGGGCGGCGGTGGCCGACGCCCTGTCGGGCCGCCAGGAGGAGGTGTCGGAGGCCGAGCGCATCGTGACCGACGAAGTCGAGCGCTACCGGGTGGCCTCCCGAGCGCGCGACGCCGCCCCCATGGTCTCTGCCCTCCGATCCCTGGCCGAGGAGGCGCGGCGGGAGGAACTGGAACGTCAGCGGGCCAAGCGGTCCGATCTGTCCGAGGACCAATGGGAACAGGTCGACGCCGTCACCCGGGCCATGGTGGCCAAACTGCTCCACCAGCCCACGGTGGCCCTCAAGGACGCGGCCGGAACGCCGAGGGGTGAACGCCTGGTCGAGGCGCTCCGCGCTCTGTTCGACCTCTAACCGGTGGCCGGCCGGTGACGGTGGTGACCGAGCGTCCCTTGATCCGGTTGGCCACGCGGGGGTCGCCGTTGGCCCTGTGGCAGGCCCACCGGGTGGCCGCCCTGCTCGACCGGGTGGGCGTGGCCACTTCGCTGGTGGTGATCGAGACGACCGGTGACCGTGAGGTCGACCTCCCCCTCGACCGCATCGGCGGCCAGGGCATTTTCGTGAAGGAGGTCCAGCGGGCGGTCCTCGGCGGGGAGGCCGACGCCGCTGTCCACTCGGCCAAGGACCTTCCCGCCTCGGCCGCTCTGACTCCTCCCGGGCTCACCCTGGCCGCCTTTCCCGAGCGGGCCGACCCCCGCGACACCCTGGTGGGGGGCGGGCTCTGTGATCTGCCTACCGGGTCCACCGTGGCCACCGGTTCGGCCCGGCGCCGGGCCCAGCTGGCCCATCTGCGACCCGATCTGGCCTTCGTCGGGCTTCGGGGCAACCTGGCCACCCGCCTGGCCGTCGTCGAGACCCGAGGGGTGTCCGCCGTGGTGGTGGCCCAGGCCGCTCTCGATCGGATGGCCTGGTCTGCCGAGGAGACGCCCACCGAGGTGCTCGACCCCGCGGTAGTCCTTCCCCAAGTGGGCCAGGGGGCGCTGGCCGTCGAGTGCCGATCGGAGGACGAGGTGTCCCGTGCCGCCCTCGCGGCCATCGACGATCCGGCTGTCCGACGACTGGTCGAGGCCGAGCGGGCCTTCCTCGACGAGCTCGGAGGAGGCTGCACGCTGCCGGTCGGAGCTCACGCCGAGATGGTCGAGCCCGCCGAGGCGGTCGAGGTCCGGGAGGCCGCAGAGGTGGTGGCGCCGGCGGCGGTGGTCGGGGTGTACGGCGGCCCGCTCACGGTGCGTCTCAACGGGATGTTGGCCTCGGGTGACGGGCGCGTGGTCCTGCGCCATCAGGCCTTCGGTGACCGGCCCGCCGAGCTGGGCCGCTCGGTGGCCCGTTACCTGCTCGACGAGGCCGGGGGAAGCGGGCTGGGGGTGTGGGACGACGTGGTCTCGGAGCGGGAGCGGATGCGGCCGGAAGCACAGGAGCGGCCATGACGGTCGCTCTGGTGGGCGCCGGCCCTGGTGACCCCGGCCTTCTCACCCGTCGGGGGGCCGAGCTGCTGGGTGGGGCCGACATCGTGATCTACGACCGCCTGGTCGCCCGCGAGCTGCTGGCCCTGGCCCCGGCGGGTGCCGTCCTGGTCGACGTCGGGAAACTGCCCGGCGAGTCGGGCCGCCAGGCAGCCATCAACGCCCAGTTGGTCGAACACGGGCGGTCCGGACGCTCGGTGGTCCGGCTCAAGGGGGGCGATCCCTTCGTGTTCGGCCGTGGCGGCGAGGAGGCCGAGGCCCTGCGCACGGCCGGCGTGGCCTATGAGGTCGTCCCCGGCGTGTCCTCGGCCCTGGCCGCGCCGGCGGCGGCCGGCATCCCGGTCACCCATCGCGGTCTGGCCACGTCGGTGACCGTGGTCACCGGTCACCGGGGAGATCCGTCCGACCCAGCCCCCGTCGACTGGGACGCTCTGGGTCGGTCGGGCGGGACACTGGTCATCCTCATGGGGATGTCCGAGCGGGCCCGTATCGCCGACGCCCTGCTCGCCGCCGGCCGCATGCCCGACACGGCCGTGGCCGTGGTCCACTGGGGAACGACGGCCGCCCAGCACGTGGTCCGGACCACGCTGGCCGGTCTGGCCGCCGTCGATCTGCCCGCTCCGGCGGTCATCGTGGTGGGCCCGGTTGCTGCTCTCGATCTCGGATCGACCGGCCACGATCCTGCCGCCGCCGGTGGGACGGTTCCGGCGTGACCGCAGCCCCGCTGTCCGGGCGACGGGTCGTAGTGACCCGGGCCCGGGGCCAGGCGGCCGGGCTGGTCGGTCGTCTCACCGACCTCGGGGCCACCGTCATCGAGCTGCCGGCCATCGCCATAGACGACCCCCTCGACGGCGGAGCTGCTCTCGAGATGGCTGCCCACAGACTGACCTCGGGGGCCTACCAGTGGGTGGCGTTGACATCCTCCAACGCCGTGGTCCGCCTGGTGGCCGCCCTCGGTGACCGCCCCGTACCCCCCTCCGTTCGATGGGCGGCGGTGGGTGGGGCCACCGCCCGGGCCCTGGCCGACGTCGGCATGGCCCCGGTGCTGGTTCCCGAGGTGGCGCTGCCCGAGGCCTTGGCCGCGCTGTTCCCCGAAGCCGGACCGCGCCTCTCGCCCGCCGCCACCTCCGGCGACGGGGAGGCGGAGGGAGGCACGGTCCTGTACCTGCGGGCCGAGGCGGTACGGGCCGTACTGGCCCCGGGCCTGCGGTCCAAGGGGTGGTTGGTCGACGAGGTGGTCGCCTACCGGACGGTGGCCGGCCGTCCCGCCCCTGGAGCAGTGGCGGCCGCTCGCCACGCCGATGTGGTGGTCTTCTCGTCACCCTCGACCGTCCAGTCGACCCTCGATCTCCTTCCACCCCAGGGCATGCCCGCCTGGGTGGTCTCCATCGGTCCGGTCACCTCCGATGCCGCTCGTGCCGCCGGCCTGGCCGTGGCCGCTGAGGCCGACCCCCATACCGCCGACGGATTGGTGGCCGCCGTGCTGGCCGCCTGCGGGGCCGCACCGGAACCACCGGCCGAGACGGCCTGAGGGGTGCCCACCGTGCGGCTCATGACCGGATGGCGGGACGGATCTCGGGCCATCCGCCTGCCGTAGGCTGCGATGATGGCGAGCGAAGGATTGTCGAGCGCCGGACGGTCCATCATGCGGGCCGGGTTTCCGGTTACCCGCATGCGCAGGCTCCGTCAGAGCGCGGCCATGAGGCGGCTGGTGGCCGAGTCGAGCCTCAGCGTCGACGACCTGGTGGCGCCCCTCTTCGTGGCCGACGGGCTCACCGAGCCGCGTCCGATCCCGTCGCTTCCCGGTGTGGTGCAACACACCCTCGACACTCTGGCCGTGGAGGTCAAACGCCTGAGTGGGTTGGGTGTCCCCGGCGTCATCCTGTTCGGGTTGCCCCGACCGGAGGACAAGGACCCCACCGGGTCGGCCGCTCTGCGGCCCGACGGGATCACGCAACGGGCGGTGGCTGCCACCCGCCATGCGGTGGGCGACGCCGTCGTCGTCATGGCCGACTGCTGTCTCGACGAGTTCACCGACCACGGTCACTGCGGTGTGATCGACCCCGCCACCGGCGACGTGGACAACGACGCCACCCTCGATCTCTACGCCCGACTGGCGGTATCCCAGGCGGCTGCCGGCGCCGACATCATCGCACCCAGCGGAATGATGGACGGCCAGGTGGGGGCCATCCGGGGCGCCCTCGACGGCGCGGGCCAGGAGGGGACGGCCATCCTCGCCTATGCGGCCAAGTACGCCTCGCCCCTGTACGGCCCGTTCCGCCAGGCGGCGGCCGTGACCATCGCCGGTGGGGGAGATCGACGCCGCTACCAGATGGACCCGGCCAACCGTCGGGAGGCTCTGGCCGAGGTGGCACTGGACGTGGCCGAGGGGGCCGACATGGTCATGGTCAAACCGGCCATGACCGCACTCGACGTGATCGCCGAGGCCCGCGCCCTCCTCGATCTGCCCCTGGCCGCCTACCACGTCAGCGGTGAGTACGCCATGGTCAAGGCGGCGGCCGAGCGGGGGTGGATCGACGGTCCGGCGGTGGCGCTCGAGCAGCTCACCGCGGTCAAGCGGGCCGGTGCCGACTTCGTCCTGACCTACTTCGCCGGCGAGGTGGCCGAGGTCATTGGTGGGTGAGAGGTCCGTCTCGGCGGCGCTCTTCGATCGTGCCCGCCGGGTGATTCCGGGCGGGGTCAACTCGCCGGTGCGGTCCTTCCGTTCGGTCGGGGGGGAGCCCTACTTCGTCACCCGGGGCGAGGGCGCCTACGTCTGGGACGCCGACGGCAACCGGCTGCTCGACTACGTGCAGTCCTATGGAGCCTCAATTCTCGGTCACGCCCATCCCGCCGTGGTCCGGGCCGTGTCCGAAGCGGCGGCGGCCGGTACCACTTTCGGGGCCCCGACCGTCGGCGAGGTGCGGCTGGCCGAGGCCATCTGCGACCGCGTCGAGGGGTGTGAGCAGGTCCGCCTGGTGTCGTCGGGCACCGAGGCGGCCATGAGTGCCATCCGGACGGCGCGGGGGTTCACCGGCCGCTCCCGGATTGTGAAGTTCGCCGGGTGTTACCACGGCCATTCCGACGGTCTTCTGGCCGGTGGGGGGAGCGGTGTGGCCACGCTCGGACTGCCCGACTCGGCCGGCGTGCCTCCGGGCATGGTGGCGGAGACGGTGGTGGCCCCCTACAACCGGGTCCCCGAGCTGGACGAGCGGGTGGCCTGCGTGATCGTCGAACCGGTGGCGGCCAATATGGGGCTGGTGGCGCCGGCCGCCGGTTTCCTCCAGGGGTTGCGAGCCGCCTGCGACGCCGCCGGCGCCCTGCTGGTCTTCGACGAGGTGATCACCGGTTTCCGCCTGGGCGAAGGCGGGGCTTCGGGTTGGTCGGGCGTCCTTCCCGACCTGTGGTGCTTCGGAAAGGTGATCGGTGGGGGCCTACCGGTGGGCGCCTTCGGCGGACGCCGCGACGTGCTGGCCTGCCTCGCCCCCGACGGGCCCGTCTACCAGGCCGGCACCCTCTCGGGAAATCCGGTGGCCACGGCGGCCGGGCTGACCGTTCTCGAATTCATGGAGCCGGCCTCCTACGCCGCCCTGTCCGACCGGGTGGCCAATTTCGGTTCTGGCCTGGCCGAGGTCCTGTCGACCGGACTGCGCAAGGGTGCGGTCGTCGACGACCGGGGCCGCCCCCTCGAGGCCCAGGTTCCGGTGGTCGGACCGCTGTTCGGTCTCTTTTTCGTGCCGGTCGGTTCGGGTCCGGTCCACGACTACGACGACGCCGTGGCGTCGGCCGCCACCGGTCTCTACGGGCGATGGTTCCGATCGATGCTGGAGCGGGGGGTGGCTTTCGCCCCCGGGCCCTATGAGGTTGCGTTCCCCTCGGTGGCTCATGGCGACAACGAGCTCGAGCACACCCTCGACGTGGCTGCCGAGGCCATGGCCGAGGTGGTCGCCACATGAACAGAACGGGGTGGCCGCCACTGGTAACGGGACAGGAAACGGCAGAGGACGGCTGAAGGCGAAGATTGGGGGCCCATCCGGCTCGCGGCGACGGATGGGAATCCTTCGCCTATGGTCCGGGCTCGCCGGTCTGGTTCTGGGAGACTACTGATCGAGAATAAGGATTGAGCGTCAGGCGACGAAAGTCGTCGAATGACGATAAGACGGGAGTCGTGGATTGACGATAAACAATCCGAGGTCCTTGCCCACCACTGGTCGGTAGCGACAGGATGGCAGGACCGCAGAACATGACGGAACCGGATTACGGAGGCGGGGGGCACGCTCGACAACGGAGGAGATGTCCATGACCGTCGGAATAACAGAGTTGCCTCCCGAGGGCATGCAACTCGGTGGCGTGGCCCTGGCCGGCGACGCCGACCGGGGGACCAAGACGACCGACGGTCTCAGCCTCCTGTTCACCACCGCAGGGATCACCGTACAGGGTCCGCAGCCGCAGATCGAGCGGCTGTTGGTGTGGTCGGGTCTCGATTCGGCCAGTTGCCGCGAGAAGATCGTCCTTCCTGACGGACGCAATGCGGCGGTCATGGAGCTCACATCGGGTGGTCAGTCGATCCGGTTCCTTCTCCCGCTGGACACGGTGACTCCCGGGCAGGCCGCCTATCTCGACCAGGCCCTACCGGCCTGGCTGTCGCGGTACAAGGGTGCCGCCACCGCCGCCTCGCCGCCACCGACGCCTACCGCCGCACCGACAGCGGCTGCGGCTGCCGCCGGTGCCGGAGCAACGACCATGGGAACGGCGGCCACCGGAGGAGCCGCGGCTGGAGGGTCAAGCGGTGCAGGGGCCGCTGCCGCTGGAGGGGCCTCTGCTGGTGGAGGGGCCTCTGCTGGTGGAGGGGCCTCTGCTGGTGGAGGGTCCGTCGCCGGAGGGGCTACCGCTGCTGGAGGAGCCGCGGTTGGAGGGGCCACCGCCGCCGCTCGGAGCGCTGGCACCCCCACCTCCGCCGGAACCAACGGATCGGGACCGCCCCCCGAGGCCGCCCCGGCTCCGCCTCCGCCCCCCCCTCCGTCACCGCCATCACCGCCATCACCCCCGGCCCCCCCTGCACCTACAGCCGGGTCGACGCCGGCGGCCCCCCCGGCACCTTCGGCCGAGTCGACCCTGCCTGCTCCATCGGGATCGCTGCCCCCGTCGGCCGCTTCGGCCGCCCCACCGGCTGTTTCGACAGCGTCGGCCCCGCCCCCTCCGCCGGGATCGGCCGGGTGGGTCGTTGCCTCCGATCCGTTGCCGCCCGGTGTGGCCTGGGACAGCCCTGCCCCCGAGAGCGCTTCCGTCTCCGCCCCCGAGGCACCGGCCAAGAAGACACGCGGGTGGCGTAAGGACAGGACGGCTCCGCCACCGGCCACCGACGGGGCAGGTGTGGCGGCCGGTCGGGCGGCCGCCACCGTCCCTCCTCCCGCCACCGTCCCCCCTCCCGGTGCGGTATCCCCGATGGCGCCACCGTCCCAGCCGCCCGTCGACCCTGTTCCCCTGGCCATCGACCCGCCGTTGCCCCCTCCGCCGGCGGAGCCGAGTGCGGCCCCGGGGCCGGTGGTGTGGAAGCCTCCCATCGATCCGGCCACGGGGGCGGCTCTGTGGGACGAGACGTCCCCCTCGACGGCGATCCCACCCCCCACCAAGACCCGGGGCTGGCGCAAGAAGGCGAAGGTCGGGGCCGCCGGCGTGGCGGCCACGGCCGCGGTCGGGGCTGGCGCCGCCGCTACCACCAGTGCGGCGGGAGTGACACCGGTCGATGCCCCGGCCACGGCTGCAGGGGGCGCCGCCGCGGCGGACCCCCCGGCCCCGCCCGGAGCGGCCCCGGTTCAGAGCGGATCGGCCAAGCCGGCCCGCAAGAGCAGCCGGGCCACCTTGGCCGTGCTCCTGGTCGTCCTGCTCGTGGTCATCGGTGGGGTTGCCTACTTCGCCGTCAAGCGCAACAACAACTCGACGTCGCCCCCCGCGGGTGCGCCGAGCCCGTCGCCCACCGCGGCACCGGTCCCGTCGTCCACCGTGGCCGACAGCGCACTGGCCGCCTCCATCAATCTCCGTCTCACCGACCTCCCCACCGGCTGGGTGCGGGCCACCACCGACCAGCCGGCCCGGCCACCGACGGCTCCGGTGGCCGCCCAGGCCCGGGCCAGCCAGGCGCTGGCTGCATGCTTGGGCCAACCTCTCGTCGTGGTGTCCGGCCTCTTCGGCCTGGCCGGGGTGCCGGGTCAGACCGCTGCGGTGCGATCGCCCAGCTTCGAGGACGGGGCCGATCCAGCTATCCAAATGGTGTCGCAGTCGACGGTCATGCAGACGACAGGTGACGCCCAGTCCCTGACCGCGCCCTTCCTCAATCCCAATTTCGCCACCTGTTACGGGCAGTTCCAGTCCTCCCTGGTGTCGTCGGCGGTACCGGGTTCGACGGCGCAGGTCCAGACGGTCCAGCTGCCGGCCCCCGTCGGGGTGAAGGCCTTCGGCTACCTGACCACCTACAGCGCCCCCAACCAGGGCAGCCAAGTAGTGGGTCAGGCGTTCCTGATCGGCGGCCGGGTCGAGACCCTTCTCGAGCCCTCCACCAACGGGCCGCCGGTGCCGTCCGGTCCGTTCGAGTCGGCCTACCACGCCGTCTTGGGACGTCTGGCCCGGTCGGTGAACAACTAGGACCGAACGGGGCCCTCAGACCGGAACGAGACCCGAGGGGCGACCGACGCTCAGTCCCCGTCGGGGACCAGGCGGGCCACCAGGGCCAAAGCTCGGTAGGCGGCTTCGGCCGGTCCCGTCTCGTCGGGTCGGAGGAGGTTGGCCATGATCCGGAGGAGCCAGCCCATGACCGATTCGGAGTGCATGCCGGTGCCGACGCACAGTTGCATGAGCTCGGGCCGGCTGATCATCCGGATGAAGGCCCGCGCCACCCGGTAGTAGAGGCCGTAAGCGTCCTCGAGCCGGTCCTCGTAGCGCTCGAGAGCGGTGAACCCGTCTCCCGACAGCGCCTCGCCCAGGGCAGCGGCGGCCAACCGTCCCGTCTCGTAGCCGTAGGCGATGCCTTCGCCGTTGAACGGGTTGATGGCGCCGGCGGCGTCGCCCACCACCAGCGTGGTGGCGCCCACCCGTGGTCCGACGGCCAGGCCCATCGGGAGCTTGCCGCCGGTGGGCGGGCCGAGGGCGGTCGCCGGCGACAGCTCCCACTCGGCCGGTGCCCAGGCCACGAAATGGTCCATCAGGGTGGACGTGTTGACCCCCTTCCACCGTTTGTCGGTGGAGAGCAGGCCGACGCCCACGTTGACCCGTCCGTCGCCCAGCGGGAAGATCCATCCGTATCCGGGCACCACCTTGCCGTCGCCGTCGCGGATGTCGAGGTGGGACTCGATGAAGGAGCGGTCATGACCGGGTGACGTGTAGTAGCCGCGCAGGGCCATCCCCATCGGCTGGTTCCTGTCGCGGGCGGCACCCAGGGCCCGGCCGAAGCGCGAGTTGGCCCCGTCGGCCACCACCACGTAGCGGGCCCGAACCGCGCGGGAGGTCCCGCTCTCCTTCTCCCTCACCACGGCACCGGTGCAGGAGGGCAGCAGGGAGCCGGTGGGAGCGTGCTCATCGAGGAGCGGCTCAACCGCCTCGGTCCCCTGCCAGACGGTGGCGCCGGCCTTGACGGCCCGTTCGTTGACGATGGCGTCGAGATCGTGGCGGGTGATCACGTATCCGTAGGAGGGGAAGCTCGGGTGTTCCGGCCAGGGCAGGTCGAGCACCCGCCCGTAGGCGTGGGCCCGCAGACCGCCGTACCGGTGGGCCCCGGTCAACGCCGACTCGATCCCCATGTCGGCGATCTGGCGGACCGACCGCGGTGTGAGCCCGTCGCCACAGGTCTTCTCCCGGGGGAAGACCTTCTTCTCGACCAGGGCCACGTCCCAGCCCGCCTCGGCTAACCAGTAGGCGCAGGACGAGCCCGCAGGGCCCCCTCCTATGACCAGGACGTCGTGGAGGTGACCGTCGGCGGCACCCCTGGCCGCTGGAGGGTGGTCCCGGCCGGGGGCAACGTCGGGTTCCAGATCGGATGGGGTGTTCACGCCCTTAATGGTAGGTGGCACCGGGCGGGGACGAGGTGGCCCCCGTGGCCGGGCCCGGCCCCCGCCCGCCCGGGTCCCATCGATGTGCTTCGGCAGAGGGGTGCGTGGTAAAAACAAGTTCCTGTGGACGACTATCTGCCGATCCTTGTCCTTCTGATCCTCGGCTTTCTGTTCGCCGCCCTCTCCTTTGTGGCGTCGGCCCTCCTTGCCCCCAGGAAGCGGCCGACGGCGGCCAAAACGGCGCCCTACGAGTGCGGCATCGTCCCCACCATCGAGCCCCCGACCCGCTTTCCGGTCCGTTTCTATCTCATCGCCATGATCTTCATCATCTTCGACATCGAGATCGTCTTTCTCTACCCGTGGGCAGTGATCTTCCGACAGCTGCGATCCTTCGGGCTGGTCGAGGTGGTGGTGTTCGGTGGTGTGGTCTTCATCTCCTTCCTCTTTCTGGTGAGCAACGGCGCACTCAGTTGGGGTCCACCCAGACGGTTGGTCAGCGGCATGCCGTCGCGCACGTCCGAGTCGACCATCGCCCGTATCACCGGCGGCGCGGGGGCGACCCGGTCGGTGAACGCGGTAGGGCCCCCCTCACCGGGTGGTCCGCCCGTCGACGACCCCAACGCCCCGTCCACCGGCGAGCCGGCCCCCACGGGTCCCGGCCGGGCCGCGTAACAGAGGGGACCGGCAGAGCATGGGTCTCGAGGACCTGCAGCACAATTTCATGACCGGTCGGCTGGAGGACCTGGTCCGCTGGGCGCGCCGCTATTCGATGTGGCCGGCCACTTTCGGGCTGGCGTGCTGTGCCATCGAGATGATGTCGGTCGGTGCCGCCGACTTCGACCTCGCCCGGTTCGGGATGGAGGTGTTCCGGTCGTCGCCCCGCCAGGCCGATCTGATGATCGTGGCCGGGCGGGTCTCCCAGAAGATGGCCCCTGTCCTGCGTCAGGTCTACGACCAGATGATGGAGCCCAAATGGGTGCTGTCCATGGGGGTGTGCGCCAGTACCGGGGGGATGTTCAACAACTACGCCATCGTGCAGGGCGTGGACCAGATCGTCCCGGTGGACGTGTACGCCCCGGGCTGCCCGCCCACCCCCGAGACGCTCATGCACGCCATCCTCACCCTGCACGAGAAGGTGCGGACCAACCAGATCACCCGGTCGCCCGGTGTACCGGTGCTGGGCAGCGACGAGGGGCTCGACACCGCCGACAGTCACGCCCGGGGCGACGAGGCCACCTCGGGGTGGACGCCTGACCGACCCGAGGACGTCCGCCTGGGCACACCCAAGCGCAACCCGGTGATCGCCCGCAGCGTGGGTGAGCCCCTGTGACCGTGGCCGGCGCGGGGGTGGCCGAGGGCGAGATGACGCCGAGCGACTCGGGAGGGGGGTCGTCGCGGCTGCCCGGTCGACCCCATCAGGAGGTGGCCTTCCCCACCCGCGAGCAGTACCTGAGCTTGGTGGCCGACTACCGGGGCAACGGCTTCGAGATGTGTGCCGACGTGTGTGGGGTGGACTACCTGACCCACCCCGGTCGCCGGCTGCCCGACGGGGTGGCGCCCGAGCGTTTCGAAGTGGTGGTCAACCTGTTGTCGCTGAGCAAGGCCCAGCGGGTGAGAGTCAGGGTGCAGGTGCCCGAGTCCGACGCCGTGGTCGACTCCCTCTTCGATCTCTACCCCGGCACCGAGGCCATGGAGCGGGAGGCCTACGACCTGTTCGGCATTGTCTTCGCCGGCCATCCGGACATGACCCGCATCCTCATGCCCGAGGACTGGGAAGGCCATCCCCTGCGCAAGGACTACGGAGTCGGCCGGGTGCCGGTCCAGTTCAAAGAGGCCCCAGGTCCACGGTGAGCGACACCACAGCGGTACCGGGCAACGACGACGCCGGAACGCCGGAAGCCCACGTCGATACCGTGTTGGCCCCACCCGAACCGTGGGCCGATCCCTCGGGGCCCGAGGGCGAGCCGGAAGGGCTGGCCGCCGAGACTTCCGAGGGGGTCCAGGAACTGTTCCGGCGCTCGGAGACGGATTCGGGCGAGCTCCGTCGCGAGGTCGGCGCCGTCCTCCGGCTACCCGAAGGCGTGGCTGTCGACCCTTCCGACATCGACATCGAGCAGTCCGACGACGAGACGATGATCATCAACATGGGTCCGCAGCACCCGTCCACCCATGGTGTTCTTCGCCTCATGCTCGAATTGGACGGCGAGACGGTGCTGCGCACCAAGCCGGTCATCGGCTACCTGCACACCGGCATGGAGAAGACCGCCGAGGAGCTCACCTACATCCAGGGGTCGACCAACGTCACCCGCATGGACTACCTGGCCCCCCTGCACAACGAGCTGGTGCTCTCGCTGGCGGTGGAAGCCCTGCTCGGTGTCGAGATGCCGCCCCGGTCCGACTGGATCCGCATGCTGATGGTCGAGCTCAACCGGGTGTCCTCCCACCTGATGTGGTTGGCCACCAACGGGATGGACCTCGGTTCGACATCCATGATGATCTACGGGTTCCGCGAGCGCGAGATGGTGCTCGCCTTCTTCGAGAAGACGACCGGCCTCCGCATGAACCACAACTTCATCCGGCCGGGGGGCACCGCCGCCGATCTGCCCGATGGCTGGGAGGACGACGTCACGGTCATCTGCGACACGGTGCTGGCCCGGTCTGCGGAGTACGACGAGCTGCTGACCGGCCAACCGCTCTTCCGCCAGCGGAGCGAAGGCATCGGTGCCATCTCGGCCGAGGAGGCTCTGGCCCTCAGCCTGACCGGCCCGGTGCTCCGTTCGACCGGCGTCCCCTGGGACCTCCGCCGGTCCATGCCCTACCTCCGCTACGACGAGGTCGAGTTCGACGTGATCGTCGGCACCTTCGGCGACAATTTCGACCGGTATTCGATCCGGCTCAACGAGATCCGTGAGTCGGTGCGGATCATCCGGCAGATCGTGGAGAAGATGCCGGCCGGCGACTACCGGGTGCAGGACAAGAAAGTGACCCCGCCCCCGCGGGTGCGGATCGACGAGTCGATGGAAGCGCTCATCCACCACTTCAAGATCTTCACCGAGGGGTTCCGGGTGCCCGAGGGCGAGGTGTACGTGGCGGTGGAGTCGCCGCGCGGCGAGCTGGGCTGCTACCTGGTGTCGGACGGCACGCCCAAGGCCTACCGGATGCACATCCGGGGCCCCAGCTTCGTCAACCTCCAGGCCCTGCCGGTCATGATCCGCGGCGGCCTGCTGGCCGACGCGGTGGCCGTCTGCTCCACCATCGACCCGGTGATGGGCGAGGTGGACCGGTGAGCGGGCCGGAGTCCCCGCAGGGCGTGCAGACCCGCTGGCGGGCGACAGCCCCGGCCGCGCCGCGGCCGAGCCATCTGTCCGGCGACATCCTCGAGCGGGCCCGCCAGACCATTGCCTTGTACCCCGAACCCCGCTCGGCCCTCATCCCCCTCTGCCACATGGCCCAAGAGCAGGACGGTTGGCTCACCCCCGAGGCCATGACCGACATCGCCGCTCTGGTCGGTGTCACGCCCACCGAGGTGCTCGGCACCGCCACCTTCTACGACATGCTGCACACCGAGCCGGTGGGCACCTATGTGGTGTCGGTGTGCACCAACATCGCCTGTCTGCTCAACGGGGCTCTCGAGCTCCTGGACCATGCCTCGGCCACCCTCGGGGTCAACGCCGGTGGGACCACCGCCGATGGCACCGTCACTCTGGAAGAGGCGGAGTGCCTGGCCGACTGCGATCGGACCCCGTGCGTACAGGTCAACCATCGCTTCGTGGGGGGTCAGACGCCCGAGAGCTTCGACCGCCTCATCGACGAGCTCCGCACCGGTGCCCGCCAGGCCAACATCCCCGCTCACGGCGTCCTCAACCGGGTCCAGCGCGACGTCGGCCTGCGGGCCGATCCGTCCCGGGTGGCCGAGGAGCGGGCGGCCATGGCCCAGGCCCAGGCCCAGCGGGTCGCAGCCAAGGCCGATGGCTCACCGCCGGAAGGCGGGTCGTCGTGACCCTCACCGATGCGCCCAAGATCATCACCGCCCGGCTCGACCACCCCGACTCGTACACCCTCGAGCGCTATCTGGCAACCGGCGGTTACGACGGGTTGCGCAAGGCCCTCACCCTCACCCCCGAGGAAGTGGCCCACGAGGTGGACACGGCCAGTCTGTTGGGTCGGGGCGGGGCCGGGTTTCCGGCCGGTCGCAAGTGGGCCATGCTGCGCAAGGACCCGGTCACCTATCTGGTCGTCAACGGGGACGAGAGCGAACCGGCCACCTTCAAGGATCACCTGCTCATCGAGCGTGATCCCCACCAGCTCATCGAGGGCGTGCTCATCGCCGCCTACGCCCTCCAGGTCACCCAGGTGTTCGTCTTCATCCGGGGCGAGTTCGCCCTCGGTCTGGAACGGGTGCAGTCAGCCCTCAACGAGGCCTACGCCCACGGCGCGGTCGGCGCGGACATCTTCGGGTCGGGCTTCTCGGTCGACGTCGTCGTCCACCCGGGAGCCGGTGCTTACATCTGCGGCGAGGAGACCGCGCTGCTCGAGTCGCTCGAGGGAAAGCGTGGCTTCCCGCGCATCAAGCCCCCCTTCTTCCCTGCGGCCATCGGTCTCTACGGCCAACCCACGGTGGTCAACAACGTGGAGACCATGTCCAATCTCCCCTGGATCGTGCTCAACGGGGGTGCCGCCTTCGCCGCTCTGGGCGAGGGGCGTTCGACCGGGACCCGGCTGTTCGCCCTGGCCGGCAAAGTCAACAACCCCGGCGTCTTCGAGCTCGAGATGGTCAAGACGACGTTCAACGATCTGATCTACGACCCTCGGCTCGGCGGGGGGATCCCGCACGGATACCCGCTCAAGGCCTTCATCCCCGGCGGTGTGTCGGCACCGTGGTTCGGTCCCGACCAGATCGACCTGCCCCTGGGCCAAGACGAGGTGGGGGCGGCCGGCTCCATGCTCGGGTCGGGGTCGATCGTGGTCATGGACGACCACACCTGCGCGGTGCGGGCGGCCTGGCGGATCACCAAGTTCTTCTTCCGCGAGTCCTGCGGGCAGTGCACGCCCTGTCGCGAGGGCGCCGGTTGGCTCGAGCGGATCATGGAGCGCATCGAGACCGGTCGCGGTCGGGAGGAGGACCTCGATCTGCTCCTCGACGCCAGTGACAACATCTCCCCCGGTCTGGCCTGGCCGCCGCAACAGACCACCATCTGCGTCCTCGGCCCCTCCATCCCCTCGTCCATCGCCTCGGCCATCAAGATGTTCCGAGACGAGTTCCTGGTCCACATCAAAGAGGAGGGCTGCCCCTATGACTGAGCAGCCCGCAGCGTCGACCGGGAGCACCACCCGTGAGAACGAGGCGGCCGACCTGGCCGACCACGCCCACGCCGCGCCGGTGGAGTCGGTGTCCTTCACCCTCGACGGCCGTCCGGCCACCGGGCGCAAGGGGGAGATGCTCATCGCCGCCGCCGAACGGGCCGGTACCTTCATCCCCCGCTTCTGCTACCACCCCCGGATGAAGTCGGTCGGGGTGTGCCGCATGTGCCTGGTCGAGGTGAGCGGTCCTCGGGGAGCCACCCTGCAACCCAGCTGCTACGTCGAGGTGCAGGAGGGATCGGAGGTGGTGACCGATTCCGACAAGGTCAAGAAGGCTCAGGACGGCGTTCTCGAATTCCTGTTGATCAATCATCCGCTCGACTGCCCGGTGTGCGACAAGGGTGGGGAATGTCCACTCCAGGACCAGACCCTGGCCTACGGCCCGGGGGAGTCGCGCTTCGTCGAGGAGAAGCGCCACTTCGAGAAGCCCATCCCCATTTCGGAGCTGGTGCTGCTGGACCGGGAGCGGTGCATCCAGTGCAGCCGCTGCACCCGATTCGCCGACGAGGTGGCCGGCGAGGCCCAGATCGACTTCATCGGGCGCGGCGAGCAGCTCGAGGTCAACACCTTCCCCCAACTGCCCTTCACCTCTTATTTTTCCGGCAACACCGTGCAGATCTGCCCGGTGGGCGCCCTCACCGCCTCGCCCTACCGGTTCACCGCCCGCCCCTGGGACCTCGACCAGGTCGAGTCCACCTGCACCACCTGCGCGGTGGGTTGCCGGGTGGCTGTGCAGTCGTCGGCCAACCGGGTCACCCGTCTGCTGGGCATCGACGCCGACCCGGTCAACCACGGCTGGCTGTGTGACAAGGGTCGCTTCGCCTTCGAGACGGTCAACGCCGATGACCGCCTGACCGAGCCCCTGGTGCGCAAGGACGGCGCGCTGGTGACGGCGTCGTGGCACGAAGCCCTGTCCGCCGTGGCCACCGGCGTGACCGCGGCCGCCGCCGCCGGCGGTGCCGAGTCGGTGGCGGTGATCGGCGGGGCCCGCCTGACCAACGAGGGGGCCTATGCCTGGGCCAAGCTGGCCAAGGGCGTGCTCGGGACCGATTCGGTCGACGCCCAGATGGGCGACGGGCTCCCCGCCGAGCTGGCTCTGGGCCTGCCCCGGGCCACCATCGACCAGATGGCCTCGGCCGACACTGTGATCGTCCTCAGCGGCGACATCCGCGAAGAGCTGCCGGTTCTGTTCCTGCGCCTGCGGGCCGCCATCGTCGACGGGACGACCTCACTGGTCGAACTGACTCCCCAGGCCACGTCGCTGACCCCGTATGCCTCGGTATCCCTCCGGTACGCGCCGGGCGGGGCCACCGACCTGGTGCGGGCCGTGGTCGACCAGGGCGCGCCGGTGCCCGATGCGATCGAAGCCGGCGCCCTGTCCGAGGCGCGCCGGCTGGCCGGCGCCGGCGACGTGGTGGTGGTGGCCGGCCGTCCCTCGCTGGCCGAGGACGGCGCTCTGGTGGGCGAGGCCATCCAGCTCCTGGCCACCTCGCTCGACGGCGCCCGCTTCCTTCCCGCTCTCCGCCGGGGCAATGTGCACGGTGCCCTCGACATGGGGCTGGCCCCGGGAGTGCTGCCCGGGCGGGTGTCACTCGAGGCCGGGCGGGAGTGGTTCACCCAGGGTTGGGGGAAGGTCCCGGCCACCCGGGGGCGCGACACAGAAGCCATCCTGCGGGCAGCCAGCTCTGCCGACTCTGACGACTCTGATCCGGGCATCCGTGCCCTGGTCGTGTTGGGGGCGGAACCGTCCAACGACTTCCCCGATCGTGGGCTGGTCGAGCGGGCCCTGGCCGGCACCGAGTTCATCGTGGCCGTGGCTTCCTCCCCCGGACCCCTCACCGAACGGGCCGACGTGGTCCTGCCGGCCGCCGAGGCCCATGAGCGTCCGGGGACCACCACCAACATCGAGGGGCGGGTGAGCAGGCTGGGCCAGAAGCTTGTGCCGCCCGGCCAGGCCTGGCCCGACTGGATGATCGCCAGCGAGTTGGCCGTGCACCTGGGCGCCGACCTCGGCTGGGATTCAGCCGGCGACATCTGGGACGAGGTGGAGCGTCTCGCCCCGGTCTACCGGGGCGTCACCCAGTCGCTCCTCGACTCCCCGGGTGCAGCCGACGGCGTGGTGGCGCCGCTGACCGCCCGGTCGGTGTCGATCGGGAGACGCGGCGCGGTCTCGCCTCTCGATCCCATCGCCATCCCCGGGGTGGAATCGGTCGACCGTCAGGGGGCACCGATGCGAACCGGGCTGGCCGAGTCGCCCACGGCGGGACGGGTCGGGTCCGGAGGGGAGCCGGGCACCCAACCGGCCCAGGGATCGAGGACAGCCTCCGAAGAGGCGCCCGTCTCACCGCCGCCGCCGTTCACCCTCCCGGTGGCCTTCGACGTCCCCCGTGTCGGTCCGGTGGACGGTTACGCCCTACGGCTGGTGGCCGGGCGCGTCCTCTACGACACCGGCTCGGCGGTGGTCGCCGCCCCCGCTCTGGCCGGGCTGGTGGCCGACTCTCCCCTCCGTGTCAACCCCCATGACCTCGATGACCTGGGCGTCATATCGGGCGGATCGGTCAAACTGCGCAACGCCTCGGCCTCGGTGGTGGTGACCGCGGTACCCGACCCGTCTCTGCCCCGCCGGGTGGTGGCCGTCGACTTCAACGTGCCCCTCGACGGGCCGTCCCCGGAAGTGGGGACCATCGCCGACCTGATCGCGGTGGGCCCGGCGCTGGTCGAAGTGACGATGGAGACGCCGTGAGCCAACTGCTGACCCTGGCCCATCCGCTGCTGTCGGCCGACGACCCCCTCTACAACAACGGAGTGGGCTGGGTCGTCTTCCTCATCGTCATCATCAAGGTCCTGGTCGTCTTCGGCGCCCTGATGGTGGCCGTCATGCTCATGATCTGGTTCGAGCGCAAGGTCATCTCGGACATGCAGAGTCGGATCGGTCCCAACCGGGCGGGACCCTTCGGCATCGCCCAGACCCTGGCCGACGGCATCAAGCTCTTCTTCAAGGAGGACCTGCTCCCCGATCAGGCCGACAGCTTCGTGTTCAAGCTGGCCCCCTACCTGACGATCATTCCCGCCTTCCTCAGTTTCGCCATCGTCCCCATCGGGGGAGAGGTGACCATCGCCGGCCACACCTTCGAGCTGCAGCTGGCCGATCCGCCCATGGGCATCCTCTTCCTGCTGGCCATGTCGTCGATCGGCGTCTACGGGGTCATGCTGGCCGGGTGGGCGTCGGGGTCCAAGTACCCGCTCCTCGGGTCGGTCCGGGCCTCGGCCCAGATGATCTCCTACGAGGCCGCCCTGGGCATGACGGTGGTGACGGTGGTTTTGATCACCGGATCGTTGAGCACCCGGGCCATCGTGGACGATCAGGCGGCCCACTTCTGGCAGTGGAACGTCATCCGGCTGGTGGTGGTGCCCTTCGTCATTTTCTTCATCGCCATCATCGCCGAAACCAATCGCCCCCCCTTCGACCTGGTCGAGGCCGAATCCGAGCTGGTCGGCGGCTTCCACACCGAGTACTCGTCCATCCGGTTCGCCCTCTTCTTTCTGGCCGAATTCATGAACACCATCACCATGTCGGCCATCACCGTCACCCTGTTCTTCGGTGGCCCCGACGGCCCCATCCCCCACATCCCCCATCTCTACTGGCTGTGGCCCATCCTCTGGTTCCTGGGCAAGACCATCGTGTTCCTCTTCGTTTTCGTATGGCTGCGGGCCGCTCTACCCCGGCTCCGCTACGACCAGCTCATGGACCTCGGCTGGAAGAAGCTGATCCCGCTGTCGCTCGGATGGCTGCTGATCGTGGCCGGGTTCGTGATCGACGGGTGGTGGGGTGTGGGCATGGCCGGCGCCGTCCTTCTGGCCGCAGTGACCATCACGGTGGCCTTCTCGATCGGAAACGAGCGTGAGGAGAGCCGGGCCATCATCCCGGCGGTCGGCGTCCGTCTGTGGCGGCGGCCCCCGGAGTTGGAGAACGGCAGCGGGGGCCGGGGTGTACCCACCCCCTCGACCACAGGAGGGGAGGGCGGATGACCGAACCCGACGTTCCCGACGTTCCCCGTCAACGGCAGAACTTTCTGGGTGGCTTCAAGCTGACCCTCGAGCACCTGGGCCGGCCGCCGGTGACCCGCCAGTACCCCGAGGAGAAGAAGCCCAAGCAACCCCGCCAGCACGGTCGTCATGTCCTCAACCGTTACGAGGACGGGATGGAGAAGTGCATCGGCTGCGAGTTGTGCGCCGGGGTGTGTCCGGCCGATTGCATCTATGTGCGCGGCCTCGACAACCCGCCCGACCATCCCGTGTCACCGGGCGAACGCTACGGCTACGTCTACGAGATCAATTTCCTGCGGTGCATCCACTGCGATCTCTGCGTGGAAGCATGCCCGACCGAGGCCATCACCGAGACCAAGTTGATGGAGTTCTCGTTCACCAACCGCAACGACGCCATCTACACCAAGGAAGAACTGCTGGTAGACGATGAGGGCAAGCCCCGTCACCAACCCTGGGAGGACTGGCGGGAAGGGGACGATCTACACACCTCGGGATGGATGCGGGCCACATCGCCCTCGGGCAGCGCCGCCTTCGAGGGCCAGGTGCAGTGGTCGGGTGAGCTCGGATTCGGCGTGCGCGCACCCGAAAGCGGCCAATCGGCAGTGCCTGACGACGCCACCACCGGGAGCATGCAGTTGCGCGACACCCTCGAGCGTCACCTCCTGACGACCGACCTGCCGCCGGCCAAGCGGGGCCCCCGGGGTGCCATCGGCCGCATGCTGGAGAAGGCCGAGCGGTTCGCCCCCGGTGCCGGCAAGAAACACCGGGAGAAGGCCGACTCCGAGTACGCCCAGGCAGTCACCGATGGAAATTCCGAGAGCGGTGTCGCAGGTGGGGACCAGTCCTCCACTCCGCCGGCCGCTACGAGGGGCGCGGAAACCGATACCGGACCGGTCGGGTCCTGATGTCCCTCCTGACCGGAGCGGTGGTCGTCGCGGCAGCCACCGTCCACCCCTCCTACGTCGACGTGGGCACTTTCGCCGTGGCCGCCGCCATCATCCTGTCGGGGGCCATCGGGGTGGTGGTGTCCCGCAACCCGGTCCACGCCGCCCTCATGTTGGTGATGACCCTGTTCGGGGTGGCCCTCCTCTTCGTGCTCCAGCGCGATCCGTTCCTGGCTGCCGTGCAGGTCATCGTCTACGCCGGCGCCATCGTGGTCCTCTTCCTCTTCGTGATCATGTTCCTCGGCGTCGACCGCGAGGAGAACATCGCCGTCGAGCCCTTGCGCGGCCAGCGCCCCATGGCTGTCGGCCTGGTCGTCCTCGGTACGGTCGGCCTCCTGCTGTTGGGCCAGGTGTCGTCATGGACGACCGGTGCTCCCCACGTGGCCGGGGTAGCTGCCGGCAGGCAGTCGAACGTCTACCTGCTCGGGCGGTCGGTGTACACCACCTACCTTTTCCCTTTCGAGGCCACGGCCGCGCTGCTCATCATCGCCGTGGTCGGGGCGGTGGTCCTGGCCCGACGCCCGCCGGAGTCGTCGATCGAGTCCGCCGCTGAGTCTCCGACCGAGACCCCGGTGGACCCGGCCTCCACCGACCCCACTCCGGAGTCTGACCAGACCGACCAGGCTGACCCCAGTAACCCCGCCGACCCCAGCACTGACACAGACCCCGCACATGACACAGACCCCGCACAGGACACCGATGGTGTGACCTCCTCGGGGGCTGTGGGTGTCGGTGAGGGCGGTGCCGCCGCCCATCCCCGCGGCGAGGACCGCGGTGTGGGCGGCCCGGGTGGCGATGAGGCCGGTGCCGGCGTGATGTCGGGCGGCGAGGAGGGACGGACATGACCATCAACCCCGATTGGTACCTGGCCCTGGCCGTGGTCCTGTTCGCCATTGGCGCCCTCGGCGTGCTGGTCCGGCGCAACGTGCTGGTGATGCTGATGTGCGTGGAGCTCATGCTCAACGCGGCCAATCTCACCTTCGTCACCTTTGCCCGTACCTTGAACGACATCGGCGGACAGGTTCTCGTTTTCTTCGTGCTGGTGGTGGCCGCGGCCGAGGTCGTCGTCGGCCTCGGGATCGTGGTCGCCATCTTCCGCCGACGGGCCAGCAGCACCGCCGACGATCTCCACATAATGAAGGGCTGAGCACACGATGCTGCATGTGACCTACCTCATCATCTTGCTGCCCCTGGTGGGCTTTGCCGTCCAATTACTGGCCGGACGCAAGCTGGGGGATCCGCTGGCCGGGGTGGTGGGCACCGTCTTCGTGGCCGCTTCTTTCGTGGTGTCGATCGGCGTCTATCTGGATCTGCTCACGGTCAGCGGTGCTGTGCGGAGCTATACCCAGAACCTGTGGACCTGGATCCCGGTCGGTCAGCTCAACGTGCACGCCAGTCTCTACGTGGACCCGTTGTCGATGACCATGGTCCTGTTCGTGACCGGGGTGAGCACCCTGATCCACCTCTACTCCATCGGCTACATGAAGGGCGACAGGGACTATCCGAAGTTCTTCCTCTATCTCAACCTGTTCGTCGCCTCCATGCTCATCCTGGTACTCGGGAGCAACATGTTGGTCACCTTCGTCGGCTGGGAGGGCGTGGGAACCTGCTCATACTTCCTCGTCTCGTTCTGGTTTACCCGGGAGTCGGCAGCCAGCGCCGGCAAGAAGGCATTCATCTACAACCGGATCGGTGACGTTGGCTTCCTGCTTGCCATCTTCTTGACCTTCGAGCGGGTCCACTCGCTCGAGTACACGACCATCTTCGCCCGCATCGGCGCCATCGGGGCGGGGAACATCACTGCCATCTGTCTGCTGTTGCTGGTGGGGGTGATGGGCAAGTCGGCCCAGATCCCCCTGTTCCCGTGGTTGGCCGACGCCATGGAGGGTCCGACCCCGGTGTCGGCCCTCATCCATGCCGCCACCATGGTCACCGCCGGCGTCTACCTGCTGTGTCGGGTCAACCCGCTGCTCCATGCCTCGAGCGCCGCCTCCCTGACCGTGGCCTGCGTGGGCGCCGCCACCGCTTTTGTGGCTGCCACCATCGCCTGTGCCCAACAAGACATCAAGAAGGTGCTGGCCTATTCGACGGTGTCACAGCTGGGCTACATGTTCCTGGCCATCGGCTGCGGTGCCTACGAGGCGGCCATCTTCCTCATGGTGGCCCACGCCTTCTTCAAAGCGCTTCTCTTCCTGGGAGCCGGCTCGGCCATCCACGGACTCCACGACGAGCAGGATCTCAAGCGGATGGGCAACTTGCGGGCCTACATGCCCATCACCTTCATCACCTTCGCCATCGGTTGGCTGGCCATCGCCGCCGTTCCGCCCTTGTCGGGGTTCTGGGCCAAAGGGGACGTGCTGGAGAACACATGGGCGGCCCATCCGGGTCTGTGGGTGGTGGGTGTGGTCACCGCCGCTCTGACCGCCTACTACATGAGCCGGCTCACCGGACTGGCCTTCTTCGGGAGCGACCGGTGGTCGAACAAGGTGCCCATCGACGCCGCCACCGACCTGCCCGACTCGCACCACGCCGAGGGGACCATCCCCGAGCCGCACGAATCGAAGCCGGTGATGACGGTCCCTCTGTGGATCCTGGCCTTCTTCGCCGCCGTGGCCGGCGTGTTGGCCCTGTCCAACAACCACGTGTCGCTGGCCAACTGGATCGACCCCGTCTTCGGGACCAACCTGTACAACGACCATCTGGGTACCGCAGCGGTGTGGGTCCTGGGCACCATCGACGCGGTCATCGCCGTGTTCGGGGTGGCCGTCGGGTTGACCCTCTGGATGTCCCGGGCCGAACGGCCGGTGCTCGAAACCGCCTTCCTGGAGCGCTCGTGGTACATCAACGAGCTCTACGACACGGTCATCGGCCGACCGGGCGAGCGCTTGGCCGCCTTTTCGGCCACGGTCATCGACAACCGGATCATCGACGGCGCCGTCAACGGGGTAGCCACCGTCGTGCGCCGTTCGGGATCGGTTCTCCGCCGCACCCAGACCGGCTATGTCCGCAACTACGTACTGGGCATCGTGCTCGGTACCGTGCTCGCCCTCGCCTTCATGCTGACCCGGCTGTGGTGGAACTGATGAACGGTTCCCCCTTCCCCTACCTGACCGTCCTGATCCTGGTGCCGGCCGTCGGCGCCGCCGTGGTCGCTCTGGTGCCCAACCGGCTGGCGCCGGCCTGGTTCTACGAGGCGGCGGGCACCGCCGTGGCCGTGGCCACCCTGGGGGTGGCCGTCGCTTCGGCCGTCCAGTTCAAGGTGGTCGGCGGCTACCAGCAGGTTTCGAACCACGTGTGGGCACCGTCACTGGGGATCCACTGGTCGCTCGGGATCGACGGCATCTCCTTGTTTCTGGTGCTGATGACCGCCCTGCTGTTCCCTCTGGCCCTGCTCGGGGCCCGGGTGCGGCGGGACCAGCGCTCCTTCGTAGCCTGGGTCCTCCTGTTGGAAGCGGCCTGCCTGGGCAGCTTCGTGGCTCTCGATCTCGTCCTCTTCTTCCTCTTCTTCGAGCTGACCCTGGTGCCCAGCTATTTCATCATCGGGGGCTGGGGCTATGCCCGGCGTGGCTATGCGGCCATCAAGTTCTTCATTTACACGTTCACCGGATCGGCCTTCCTTTTGGTGGGCATCCTGGCCGTGGCCTTCCTCCACCAGTCCCAGACCGGGGTGCTCACCTTCGAGCTGCCCGCCCTCATGCACACCCACCTGTCCGGGACCGAGGGAGTGCTCCTGTTTCTGGCCTTCACGGCCGCCTTCGCTGTCAAGGCACCCATCTTCCCCTTCCATACCTGGTCACCCGACGCCTACGCCGAGGCGCCGACGGCGGGGGCTGTCCTTCTGGCCGCGGTGATGGCCAAGATCGGCACCTACGGCATCGTGCGCTTCGACCTCAATCTCTTCCCCCAGGCCACCCGGACGCTGGCCCCGTGGCTTTTGACCCTGGCCGCCATCGGCATCGTGTACGGGGCCCTGGTGGCCTGTGCCCAGCGGGACCTGAAGAGGCTGTTGGCCTACTCGTCTCTGGCAGGGATCGGGTTCGCCGTACTGGGCACCTTCGCCCTCAACCAGCAGGGCATCACCGGTGGCGTTCTCCAGATGGTCAACCACGGGCTGATCATCGCCGTCCTGTTCATCGTGGTCGGATGGATCTACGAGCGCCGCGGCACCTGGCAGGTCACGTCGCTCCGGGGCCTGCAGTACTCGGCGCCGGTGATGGCCGGCGTGTTCACGGTGGGCATGCTGGCTTCGGTGGGCGTGCCCGGGCTCAACGGCTTCGTCAGCGAGTTCCTGGTCCTGATCGGCGCCTTCCTGGCCCACCGGTGGTGGGCGGTGGTCGCCATCGTGGGCATCATCCTCTCCGTCATCTACCTCCTATGGGCCTACCAGCAGGTATTCCACGGTCAGCCTGGCCCGGAAGACCCTCCCACCCGGGATCTCGGGTGGAGCGAACGGTTGATCGTGGCGCCCCTCATCATTCTCATCGTGGCCATCGGCGTGTTCCCCAAGCCGGTCCTCGACCGGATCACCCCGTCGGTGGATCAGCTGGTCGTCCATGTCGACCGGGCCACCCATACCCGGCTTCCGGCCGGGCTGGCCGGCATCGAGGTCGTGCGGCCGGCCACACGGCACCGAACCGACATCGCCTTGACCGTGCTCCCCAAGGGATCGCATCCCTCTGACACCACCAAGGGGGTGGACCGATGAACTACCTGCCTCTGGTGGCCACCTCGGCGGCACCCACCATCCATACGCCCCACGTCGACTATCTGAGCATTCTGCCCATGCTCATCATGATGGGCGGAGCCCTGTTCCTCATGGCCGTGTCGTCGTTGTTCCGCAAGGTGATGGGCGTGGGCACCGGCACAGCGGTGGCCTCGGTTGTTTCGGTAGCCGCTCTGGTGGCCGCCCTCTTCCAATGGGACCGGGTGAGTACCCACGGACCCCAGGTCACCATCGCCGGTGCCATCGCCTTCGACGGTTTCGATGTCTTCATCCAGATCGTGGTGGCTATCGCCATGCTGCTCACCGCATTGGTGGCTGACGGTTATTTCAAGCGCGAGGGGATCGAGGGTCCCGAATTCCACGTTCTGGCCATGATGTCCGCCTCGGGGGCCATGATGATGGGTGCGGCCAACGACCTCATCGTGGTCTTCCTGGGTCTCGAGATCATGTCGATCGCCCTCTACGTGCTGGCCGCCTTCAACCACAAGCGGCCGGAGTCGGGTGAGGCCGCCCTCAAGTACTTCGTCCTCGGTGCTTTCTCGTCGGCTGTGTTCGTCTACGGCATCGCCCTCATCTATGGAGCGACCGGATCGACCAACCTTCCGCAGATCGCCGACTACCTGTCGAAGAACGTGATCGCCTCCAACGGCGTGCTCCTGGCCGGTCTGGCCCTCCTACTGGTGGGGTTCGGGTTCAAGATCGCTGCTGTTCCCTTCCACATGTGGTCTCCCGACGTTTACGAGGGATCACCGTCACCGGTCACCGGCTTCATGGCCGCCATCGCCAAGGTGGGGGCCTTCGCCGCTCTGTTGCGCGTCTTCGTATCCTCGTTCGGCACGGTGCGGACCGACTGGCAGCCCATCGTGTGGGCAATCGCCTTCCTCAGTCTCCTACTCGGAGCCGTGGTCGCCCTCCTCCAGAAGGACATCAAGCGGATGATGGCCTACTCGTCGATCAACCACGCCGGCTTCATCCTGCTCGGGGTAGAGGCAGCCACCGTCCGTGGCGTGTCATCGTCGCTGTACTACATCATCACCTACATGTTCATGGTGATCGGGTCGTTCGCCGTCATCACCGTCATGTCGCGCCAGGGTGATACGGGCAACCAGATCGACGACTACCGGGGCCTGGCCAAACGCCAACCGCTCCTGGCCCTGACCTTTGCCGTCCTACTGCTGGCCCAGGCCGGCGCCCCTTTCACCACGGGATTCCTGGCCAAGTTCGGCGTGGTGGGGGCATCGGTGGCCACCCACGCCTACGTTCTGGCCACGGTAGCAATGGTCTCCGCAGCGGTGGCGGCTTTCTTCTACCTGCGGGTGGCGGTCACCATGTACTCACCGGTGGGGGCGGTGGGCGACGGCGTGTATGACGGCGGGGCCGACCCGGCCGTGGACGGCGACGACGCCGCGGCCGGCGGGACCGATGCCGCGGCAGGCGGGACCGATGCCGCCGTGGGTGGGGACGGCGCCGCGGCAGCCGCTCCGGAGACGCCGTCGTCGGGCGACTCGCTGACCGATGCGCCCGCCTCCCTGGCTGTGCTCACCGATGCTCCGCCGGAGGAGTTGGTCGCGGCACGAGGAGCCGTGCCTGTTCCCACACTCACCGTGGTGGCCCTCGGCCTGTGCGTTGGGTTCACCGTCGTGTTCGGGATCATCCCTGCCCCGATCCTCGACTTTGCCCACCACGCCACCCTCCTGTTCAGCTGAGAAAGGGCGGTGGCCCTGTCAGGGTGGCATCGGGCTACTGTCAACACAGGAACCGGTGACAGAGGACGTTGCTCACCGAGGGAGGAATCACGCCATGGCCAGATCTTCACAGACGGGTGACTCCTCGGCGGCGACCAGGCGGGAGAGGCGTGACAGGGGTGAGATCGTGCGGATCACCGGGGCGGTGATCGCTCTCGCCCTTCTGATCGCCTTCGTTCTCGACAACAGTAAGACGGTCAGAGTGGGCTTCGTCTTCTTCAATGCCAGCGTGAGCCTCATCTGGGTCCTGCTGATCGCCGCTTTTCTGGGAGCAGCCGTCGACCGGTCGGTCATCCTGATGCGCCAGCGTCGAAGGAAAAAGGCAGCGTCTGTCGGCTAGCGCACCCACGCTGCTGAGCCCACGCGGTTCCACCTCTGCCCGAACGCCGGGCGTCGATCGATTCAACCAGGGAAGGATACGAGATGAGAGAGGCCACGCCGAAAGAGCGGGCTGCGTTCGGGCGTCAGGCCCGGGCCCAGTCGTCGCGGTCTCGACACGCGGTGTGGGAACCTGCCCATGACCGCACCGATCCGCTGGCCATTCTGGCCCTGCAGGCGACGACCCGCATTCCCGAACTGGTTCCCATCCGCTACGGACGCATGGCCGTCTCGTCGTTCGCCTTCTTTCGGGGCGCAGCGGCGGTAATGGCTGCGGACCTGGCTCACACCGACACGAGCGGTTTGGACGTTCAGTTGTGCGGGGACGCCCACCTGTCCAACTTCGGCGGTTTCGCTTCGCCGGAGCGCGACATGATCTTCGACATCAACGACTTCGACGAGACGATCCCCGGCCCCTTCGAATGGGATGTCAAACGTCTGGCCACCAGTCTCGAGATTGCCGGCCGCGGGCGGGAGTTCGATGATGCCCTGCGCACCTCGCTGGTGGCCCAGGCCACCCGCGCCTACCGGACGGCCATGCAGGAGTTCGCCGACATGCGCGACATCGACATCTGGTACTCACGCCTGGATGCGGCGGCGTTGGCTCAACGGTGGGGCGCCGAGGCCGGCAAACGCATGACGGACAACTTCCAGAAGCGGGTGGCCAAGGCTCAGTCCAAGGACCATTTGGCCGCGCTGGCCAAGCTGGCGGTCGAGGTCGACGGGAAGCTCCGGTTTGTCGAAGACCCCCCACTGCTGATGCCGGCCGAATCCCTCTTCACCGACGTCTACAGCGGTCAGACGGTGGGCCATCTCAACGACGCCCTCGTCCAGTACCGGGGCACGCTGTCCGGCGACCGCCAGCGCCTCCTCGACAAGTACGAGTTCGTCGACCTGGCCCGCAAGGTCGTCGGGGTGGGCTCGGTCGGCACCCGCTGTTGGGTTGCCCTCTTCGTAGGCCGTGACAACGCAGACCCCCTCTTCCTCCAGATCAAGGAAGCCGAGGCGGCCGTGGGTGAAGCATTCCTCGGGACCAGTGAATACAGCCAACACGGCCAGCGGGTGGTCGAGGGGCAGCGTCTCATGCAGGGTGCCAGTGACATTTTCCTCGGTTGGGACCAGTTCGAGGGAGACGATGGCGTCACCCGCGCCTTCTATCTGCGCCAGATGTGGGACTGGAAGGCGTCGGTCGACGTGGATGCGATGACCCCCGACGCACTGGGCATCTACGCCCAGGTGTGCGGTTGGACGCTGGCCCGGGCCCACGCCCGGTCGGGCGACCCGATCGCCATGGCCTCGTACCTGGGCGGCAGTGACCGCTTCGACCGGGCCGTGTGTGCCTTCGCCGCGTCCTATGCCGACCAGAACCAGCGGGACTACTCCTCGCTGACCCAGGCCATCGCCGAAGGCCGTATTCAGGCCGAGAGCGGGGTGTGACCCTTTGGCTCGACCCGCCCACCACTCGACCCGCCACCAAGTGTCAACCGGTCAAACCGGTCGTAGATCCAACCAAAACCTGGGTGCAGAGCCCGGATCAGAACTGAGGTAAGTGAAGCGATGCCCCTACACAAGCGCCAATCCATCCATGACGAGGTCCTCGATTCAGTCTTCGCCGGTCAGGACCTCCTCACGTGCCTACCAGCCAACCGGTTCCCCGCACACCAGATGCGGCCGCTGGATGCGTTCCAGTGCATCTCCGACGAGCTGCTCCTCGACGGGAACGCCCGGCAGAATCTGGCCACCTTCTGCCAGACCTGGGAAGAGCCGGAGGTCCATGCGCTGATGGACCTGTCCATGAACAAGAACATGATCGACAAGGACGAGTACCCCCAGACGGCGGAGATCGAGCGCCGATGTGTCCAGATGCTGGCCGATCTATGGAACGCCCCTCTGGACGATGCCGCCGTCGGGTGCTCGGCCATTGGTTCGTCCGAAGCATGCATGTTGGGCGGTATGGCAGCCAAGTGGCGGTGGCGGGAAAAGCGACGGGCCGAGGGTAAGCCGACCGACTCCCCGAACATGGTGTGCGGGCCGGTACAGGTGGTGTGGCACAAATTCGCCAAGTACTGGGACATCGAGATGCGGGAGATCCCCATGTCACCGGGTAAGTACTGCATGGACGTGGAATCGATGCTGGCCCAGGTGGACGAGAACACCATCATGGTGGTCCCCACCTTCGGGGTCACCTATACCGGTGCCTACGAGCCGGTGCTCGAGCTTTCTGAGGCCCTCGACAAGCTCCAAGAGGAGACCGGGCTCGACGTGTGCATCCACGTGGACGGGGCATCGGGGGCGTTTCTCGCCCCTTTCTGCGCCCCCAGTGTGGTGTGGGACTTCCGCATACCGCGGGTCAAGTCGATCAGCACCTCGGGGCACAAGTTCGGTCTCGCCCCTCTCGGGGTGGGTTGGGTGCTGTGGCGGGACAAGGACGACCTGCCCGACGACCTCATCTTCCATGTCACCTATCTGGGAGGCGACATGCCGGTGTTCCAGATCAACTTCTCGCGGCCGGCCGGCCAGATCGTCTCTCAGTACTACAACTTCGTGCGCCTCGGCCGTGACGGCTACAGGGAGGTTCACGACGCCTGTTACACCACGGCGCAGTTCCTGGCCGAAGAGATCGTCAAGCTCGGCCCCTTCGATCTTCTGTGCGACGGCGATCCCCTGAAGGGGATTCCCTCGGTGGCGTGGCGCATCCGGGAGGGTGAGAATCCGGGATACACCCTCTACGACGTGGCCGACCGCCTCCGGGTCAGGGGTTGGCAGGTGCCGGCCTACCCCCTCACCGGTTCGGTGGCCGACATCTCCGTGCAGAGGATCCTGGTACGCCAGGGGGTCACACGCGATCTCGCCCTCATCCTGGTCGATGACATCAGAACGGCCATCGACCACTTCTCCAAGCACCCGGTGTCAGTGGCAATGACCAAGGAAGAGGCGGGGGGCTTCAGCCACCTCTAGTGCGCCGACGCCGCGGCCGTTCGCTCTGGTTGGCCCGCGCCCCGGTCGCTCTGCGCCCCGGTGAGTTGGTCGGGCTCAGGTGGCCGGGGGGAGGGACCAGTCGACGGCGATGGGATGGCGCAGCAAGAGCCTCGGCCGGGCCGTGTGGGCCGGCCGATCGGTGGTCCACGGCGACGGGAGGGCCATTGTCAGCCCGGCCAGTCCGCGCAGGGCCTGGTCATAGCCGGAACGGATCCAGGCGAACGTTCTCCAGCACCGGTCCCGCTGGTCCTCGGAAACGGCCAGGAGGCCACTGAGTCGATCGAGGGCTTCGAAGTACTCGGACTGTCTTATGGCGATGACCGGTGGGTCACTGGTGGTCGCCGATGAGATGAGGTCGAGCAGTTTGGGTGGCGGGTCGATGGGAAGGGCGGCGGCGATCCCGATCCTGACCACCGTAGGCATGCCGTAGGCCAGGGCCATCATCGGACCCTTCATGTCGGAGTCGAGTCGGTGGCCGGTGGCGAAATCGGAGGTAGAGAGAAGGAGGGCGGCACCGTCAAGCACGGAACCGATCGAGGCCACCCAGGATTGATCGGAACGTGACTCGGGAAAGTAGCAGAGGGCGGGAAATGCGCAATGGGTCTGATCGAGGTCCAGCATCCAGTTGGTGGCGCTCCGCCACACGTCGGGATTGTCGAGTTCACCGAGCCGGTCGAGCGAGGCCACGAGTTCCACGGGTGACGGAGGGGTGCCGGCGAACGGTCGCAGAATGCCGATTCCCTTGTCGCGTTCGTGGTGGGCGGCGTAGATGGTGGGCAGATAGCTGATCAACAGGGCGACCAGCCCGAGTCCGATTGTGGCCTCTACGAAAGTCATCCAAATCCTGCCGATACCCTCGGGCTCGGCGAAGCCCAGCGTGAAGAGAGATGATCCGCTGATTTCGAAGGACCGCTGAACGGATCCCGATTGCACGCCCCAGAACACGAAGGAGAACCCGAAGGTGACCACCAGGGTCCATACCAAAGGTAGGGAGACCAGTGCGATGGGGGCGTAGAGAGAGCGAAGGGAGTCGCGGACCGACTTCCGACGCCAATTATGGATGAGCAGGCGGTCAGCCACAGCGAACACCGCCCGCGAGATCCGGGTGAACCCGTTGCGGGGCAGGATCACCGTCTCCAAAGCGGATATAAGTACGGCCATGACCACAACCGCGCCGAAGGCCACCGAAAGGATCCGGAGGGCGATCACCGGCACGTCTCTGACCGGTGGTCGTGGCTTCCGGTGTTCATGTGGCAATGAGGTAACTGCTGCTTCCCACCAGCCAGAAGCCGACGATCAGCGATAACAGAATGATGACCTGGTCGCGGTGGGTGTCGATCCACAGCCGCAACCTTTCCAAACGTTGTCGGGCCACGTCGGGGGACATGAGTGCATGCACCTCCATGGCTCCGAAGCTGGACGTACACAGGATACAGAAGCCAACCAGGATGGCATATTCCGCAAGTGAGGCCACCTGGAGCTGTGACACCGTGGCGGCACCGGCGGCCACCAGGGGCCACGGTTGGACGAGCACGCCCAACCCGGCGGCGGCCCAAACCGAAAGGTTTTCGAGCTTGGCCATCCACGCCGCCGGTTTGTGTGGTCGGTCCGACCGACGTTGCCGGTAGATGGCAAAAGCGATGAGCGCGGCCCCGAGGAATATCTTGATCGAGAGCACCGCGTCTGAAGGGGCCGTGCTCGGGGCTGGTGGTTTGCCCCCCCGTGATCAACACCACGCCGACAACCACTACGGCCAACGACAGCAGCCATCCGAAAATGAAGAAGGCACCGTTGAGGGTTCCCCGCTTCGTGCTCAGGACGAGGATGAACGCCGTGACCGGTATGGGCTCGAGGGTGACGGCCAGGCCGATGACCGCCAGATCGATTATGGCCACCGCGCACTCCGTCTCCTCACTGCTCGGGGGCGGCTGTGGCTGTGACGTCGTGGGTCGCTGTTTTTCCGTGGCCGAATCTTCCCGTCCACATGTTCTTGAGCTCGGCTGGGGTCTGCGGCAACCAGGCGGTGGCCACATAGGCGACAACGACGGCCACGATGACCAGGGGTATGACGTTGATCCCGTCGCTGGCCAACAGCAGTGTGGCCAGAAGAGTCGAGGTGAGCGGGAGCTTCAGCATCACGGTGGTCAGGGCGCCGATGCCCATGGCCACTCCTGGAACCAGCGACATCCCCGGGAGGTGGGAGGCGGCTATGCCTGCGGCTGCCCCGATGAACATGGCCGGAAAGACCGGTCCACCCCGGAATCCGGAAAGGGAGATGCCGTAGGCCAGGCCCTTGCATACCACCAGCAGGACCAATGCCGCCACCGTCCACCCGGCGGCGTGCAGCACAAGGTCGGGGAGGGCCGTCTGCCCGGAGAAGAGGACGTCACTGGAGCTTCTTCCCGTCCCCTCGGCAAAGGCAATGGCCAGACCGGCCACGGCCAGCCCGAACAGCGGGGTGAGCACCATCCGGTACTTGGTCACGTGGGGGAGAAGGGCGAGGCCCAACAGGCGGATCCCGGTGCCCAGGACGGGGGCCACCAGCCCGAACACGATGGCCCACCCGAACATGGCCCCATTGGGATGGGCGAAGGGCGGGAGGCCTGGGATCGCCAGGGAGAAGGTGCCAAACCCCGTCAGTGAGTTGAGTCCGATGAAGATAAGGGTTCCGACGCCGGCAGCCAGGAGCCCGGGGATGAGAACGAGCTCGAGGACGGGTCCACCGAGGCCGGACGCCTCCATCAGGAGGAAGGTGGCCAGGATGGGCGAGCCGAAGAGGGTGCTTATGGCCGCGAAGCTCCCGGCTGAGGCGATGATGACGGCGGCCATCGGCGGCGCGTCCCTCTTGACCAAACGTATGGCCACCATGCCGAGGCCTCCGCCTACAGCGATGAGAGGCGCCTCTGGACCGAGGACGACGCCCAGGCTCAAGGTGGCCAGAGAGGCCACGATGACCCCGGGCAGCTCGATGGGTGTGGGCGCACCCCCCGCCTTGAATCCTTCTGCCGGAATGTGGCCAGCCGTCCCGGGAAGCAGGTTGATGGTGGCCGCCACCAGCACCCCGGACAGGGCCAGTAAAGGGAGTGGCCACCACGCCGGGGCACCGGCGAAACCCAGCTCCTTGGGCAGCGAAAGGAAGATCCAGTTCTGGAGCAGGCCGATGAACTTGAGGAAGCCGTAGGCGATGGCCGAAACAGGCACGCCGATGACGGCGGCGAGGATGAGGAGCTGAACGTAGCTCCGCGTCTTGAGAGTCGCCGCCGGATCAGGCTGCTCCGACGGAGTTTCACTCGCCGCCGGGCTGGGAGACGGATCGGTCATTTGCCGCGTTCAGCCGCCCGGGGGCCACGACCGGTCGGTGGTGTACCGGCGCTGACGGTGGTTCGGCAGAAGGGCACGCTGCCCGGGCAAAGGCAGTCCCGGCGCTGATCACCCGGAGGCCGCACGCACCGGATGGGCAATGGGCGGCACTGACCATAGCGGCGCTGCGGCTGCATTGAAGGGACATTAGGTGGTTTGGGTCCGCAGTGGGCGGTTGGTCCCCTTTGATCGCTAGCCGGAGCCACGGGCACAACCGATGGTCCCCGCATCCGGACCAGGACTGACACTAATGTCGCGGCCAGTCCCCAAACGAAGGAGCAACACCACCATGCTTGCTTACACCTATCCGCTGCTCAGCATCTTTTGGACGATGTTGGAGTTCTTCCTCTTCTTCCTATGGATCTGGCTCCTCATCATCGTCTTCAGCGATATCTTCCGGAGCCACGACATGGGCGGCTTGGCCAAAGCCTTGTGGGTGATCTTCGTGATCATTCTTCCGTTCCTCGGCGTTTTCATCTACCTCATCGCCCGAGGCGGCAGCATGCAGGAGCGGGCCGCGGCTCAAGCGGCTCAGCAACAGAAAGCGTTCGACAGCTACGTACGGGAGGCGGCCGGAACATCGGGCGGTAACACTGCCGACCAGTTGTCCAAACTGGCCGACCTCAAGTCCAAGGGCGTCATCACCGACGCTGAGTTCGAGGCGCAGAAGACCAAGTTGCTCAGCTGACAGGCCCCGGGCGGGCGTCATTCCCGCTTGCGACCCTTGACCTGCGGTTGGCTACGGCCGCTCCTACCGGACATCTCCGGTGGGGGCGGCCGTTGTCGCGCTCGAGCCGTCGGGCTTTCCCGGACGGCTGACCGCCCGTCAGACCCCGCCCGTTGGACGTCCGGTGGTCACCGGAGACGGGTCCGCCGGGCCGGCTGGGCCGGCTGGGCCGGCTGGGACGGCTGGGACGGCTGGGTCGGCTGGGCCGGCTGGGCCGCTGTGGTCGGTCAGGTCGGTCAGGTCGGTCACCGCACTGGGCAGGTCAGTGACCCCATCCCTGTCCACCGCCTCGCTCTGCAGCTCGTAATCCCCGTCGTTCAGAGAACCAAATGACGAGACGATGAACTCCTCGGCGTCTTGCTGTGCAGCCAGGGTGCGCTTTTCTGCGCCCGCCGCCAACAACTTGCCGAGGACGGGGATCTCCCACATCGACTCGGCGCGGATGATGGCCATCAGCACGGGCACCAGGTGCTCAGCGGTGTCGAAGACGACGTAACGAGGAAGCCATTCGGGTTCGTACTTGGCATTGAATCGCCAAAGTGATTCGATCTGGGCGAAGCTCGACAGCCGCTTGAGGAACCAGCGCTCAGCTCGTTGAACCGTGCCGTCCCCCCTGTCACCGGAGAGGGTCGAGCGCATGGTGGCGAAGTTGAGACTGAGGCCCTCGTAACCGCCGGATTTAAGGTGCTCGATGGTCGAGCACAAGGCAAAGTCCAACAAGCCGTTGGGGTGATCGCACGGGTCGCGGCGCATGAGGTCGAGTGAGTAGCCGTGGATACCGGCGGCCGGCACGAACTGGCACATGGCCGCCGGGTGCCCGTCGGGCCCGTGTACGACGGTCAGTAGGAGCCCGGTGTCCCGCGGATCGAAGATCCGACCCAGCATCATGGAAAAACCGCGCTCGTGCTCACCGCGTCGGCTCAGCCCCATCAGGTTGGCCAGCTCTTTGGCCAGGGCGGGGTCGAGACGGGCGGGATCATGGAAGGTGGACGAGTACCCGTGCTTCTTGATGCGGTTGTTTGCTTGGCGAAGGCCTTTCATGGCCTGGCCGGCGAGTGAGAAGGACTGTACTTTGACCACCGCCTCGTCGCCGATGTACACGTTGTGCATTCCGGCATCGCGATAGACGGCAAGCCAGTCCTCCCCTGCGCCCATGACCGCAGTCACCCAGCCGTGGTTGTCGGCGAACCTCCGGAAGGCCGCCCATACCTGCTCGCGCTCGTTTCGAGGCCCGATGGGATCCGGCGAGATCAAAGACACGCCGCCGTACACGGCATAGGCCACCAGGCTGTCCCGGTGGAAGAACCAGCGCTTGTCGGACCGGAGGGCGAAGTAGTCGAGTGTGGATGTTCCATGTCGGCGGACGATGTCGCGGGCCCGGAACTCGGCCGCACGCCCGGCACTCAACCTGCGGTCCACCACCGGGCGGGTCAGCAGGAACAGGGTGGTGGCCACCAGGGTCAGCCCGATGGCCAGCAGACTCGGGGCCAGGAAACGGTCGAGCCGATGGGGCAGTGGAACCGTCTGGATCCCCACCATGCGCTCGGACACCGCCTGGAGGGCGCTCCACCACGAGAGGTGGGATTGGCTGTGGTGGTCGATGTGTGAGAACAGCTCGTAAGAGGCGGTCGTGACCAGGGTGATGCCCACCGCGGCGGCACCCAGGGCCACCAGTGCTGAGCGCTGCGAGGACCAATCCGAGGCGGCCTGGAAGTCCCGGCGATTGGTGAGCAAGAGGACGAGCACAGCCAGGGCGAAGAGTGACTCTTCGAAATCGGCTCCGGCGATGAGATGGAGGACGATGGTTACCGAGAGAAGGACCACGGCCACCCGCCATGCCCGGCGCTGCCCGCGCAGGATCCCTCTGCCCAATGCGATGAGCGCCAGACCGGCGATGGCGATCAAGGCGCCAGCGGCCTCGCTGGCTCGGAGCGGCAGGAACTCGAGGACCAGATGCAGTCGATTGCGGAGCGGAGGAGTGAGGGCGTCGAGCAGGTCGATAACCCCGGCGAAGAGAATGGCCGCCGATGCCCAGCGCCGTACCCGCCGAGTCCGACGATGGGCCCTGCGGAGGTCGGGGGCGGGAGGCCATGACTCCCCCATGGGGTACGACGCCACCAGCGACGGGTGCAAGCTCCTCGGTCCACGGTCCCGGGCCACCAAGCGCTCGAGGACGCTGGGTGAGCGCAGATCGTTACGAGCCAGGAACAGGCGAACGTGCAGGTCAGCTCCGGTTTCGAGTTCGACCCAGCTGACCCGCTGATGATGGGTGAAGACAGGCGGGAGGCCAAATCGCCCCCGGTGCTCCTCGATCACCTCGGCCGTGGCACCCACGTTGGCGTAGAAACCCACACCGAAATGGGTGAGCTCCGACTGGAAGGTGGCCGCCGTTATCAATCCGGCGTATCCGCGACCGACCAGGTCACGGCCGGCGTCACGGGCAATGTCGTTGGCCCGTGCCTCCGACTGCACCCCAACGAGTGAACCACCGCCCATGATCGACCACATACGTCGACTCAACAGCCCGAGGACGAGGGCCAATACCACCAGCACGACCAAAGCAACCGACAGCGCCACCACGATCTGGTCACCGAAGTCGGCCTGATGGGCATGGCGGAGGGCCTTGGCTGGGATGCCGGTCCCGATGTGGCCGAGCACCCATGGCGTCACCGCCACCCGGAGCAGAAGGGCGACGACGAAGGGGACCAGCAGCCACCAGGCATAGCGGCCCAGCCGACGGTACAGAGTGCGCGACACCACGAAACGGGAGAGGGCCGAAGGATCACTCAAATGGTTGAGACCAACCAGCCAGGGGGCATCTTCGGTGGACTGGGCGACCAACGATCGCCAGCCGCGTCCTGCCGCCGTCTGCCCGCAGACGCCAGGTTTGGTGTCGGCAGCCGGGTCGAATTCTGTCTCCTCGCCGATCCGCCCTGACGCATAGGCGTGTTCACCCGGCTCGACCCGCACGACGCGCACTCCGTTGGCCGTCCGGAGCTGGAGGTCGATCGGACCGCGCTGTTCCACCCCTTTGGCCGTGATGACGGCAACCATCTCTGGATCCTCTTCGAATCCGGGCTCGTGAGTTCCGGTTTGGCGGATCACTCGTCGCTCAGCCACCTCGAGGAAGCGGCCGAGCGCCCGATTGAGGGCCGGGTGGGCCTCCAGCGACTGCTGCGACTCGGTCAACGCGCTGCCCGATCCGGTCAGATCGAACAGATTGCCGGCGATGATCAGGATGCCCGGCCCGTCCCAGGTGTCGAGGGCCCGGGCCAGTTCGTTGCTGACCGCCAGGGAAGACGGTGTGGCTTCGGGTGTGAGAAGGAGGTCACTGACAACCATGACGCGACGACCCAGAGGGACGTCAACCCTCGTGACCTCCTCCTCCGGCGGCAAGCCTTCGGACCCATTGGCCGACATCCGACCGTTGGGACCTACCCCTTCCCACGGCTGTACGTTGAGAGTCACAGCCCTCCCATCGTAGAGGTCCGGTGGCGTTAGGCTGAGGCGCGTCTCTAGGAGTGGCTCGCAGGGCAGTCGGGTTGAGCCTGACCGGCGTGTATAGCCCCTGGCCGGGCGTGGACGATGCAGGAACGGAGTAGGGAAACCAATGGCTGACAGGCCAGGAGGAAAACCGGTCGGAGAAGAGGCGTCATCCCTGCCTCAGGCCACGATCGAGGACTATTTCTCCGAGGACCGGGTGTTTCCGCCCTCCGAGGCCTTCCGTCACCAGGCAGTGATCGCCGATTCCGACATCTACGGTGAGGCTGAGCACGACTGGCAGGGATTCTGGGCCGAGCAGGCTGGTGCACTCGACTGGTTCCAGCCCTGGGACACAGTCCTCGAGTGGGATCTGCCGTTCGCCCGGTGGTTCGACGGGGGGACACTCAACGTGTCCTACAACTGTGTCGATCGGCATGTGGCCGCAGGCCACGGGGACAAGGTGGCCTTCCACTGGGAAGGTGAGCCGGGCGACACCCGCACCATCACCTACGGTCAACTGCTCATCGAAGTCTCGAGGTTCGCCAACGTCCTGCGCGGGCTGGGCGTCGTGCGCGGTGACCGGGTGGCCCTCTATATGCCGATGATCCCCGAGCTGCCGGTGGCCATGCTGGCCTGCACCCGGATCGGCGCTGTTCATTCGGTGGTGTTCGGCGGCTTCTCCTCCGACGCTCTGCGCGACAGGATTCTCGACGCGCAGGCCCGGGTCGTGATTACTGCCGACGGTGGCTGGCGCCGCGGTACGGCGGTAGTGCTCAAGTCAAACGTCGACACAGCGGTGGCCGAAACAGCGTGCGTGGAACACGTGGTCGTGGCCCGCCGCATCGGTGACGCCGGCGGGTCCATACCGATGGCCATCGGCCGCGACCACTGGTGGCACGAACTGCTGAGCGGGGACGACCCAGCCGGAGGCGGACGGCCATCCGATGAGTGCGCGCCGGAACACATGAACGCCGAGGATCTGCTCTTCCTCCTCTACACGTCGGGGACGACGGCCGTGCCCAAGGGGATCATGCACACCACCGGCGGCTACCTCACCCAGGTGGCCTTCACCCACCGGGTGGTCTTCGACCTCCATCCCGAAAAAGATGTCTACTGGTGCGCTGCCGATATCGGATGGGTCACCGGACACAGCTACATCGTCTATGGACCGCTGGCCAACGGGGCCACGTCGGTGATGTACGAGGGGACGCCCGACTTCCCTGGTCGGGACCGGTGGTGGTCGATCGTCGAGCGCTACGGCGTCTCGATCCTCTACACGGCGCCCACGGCGATCCGCACCTTCATGAAGTGGGGAAAGGAATATCCCGACCGCCATGACCTGCGCTCCTTGCGGGTGCTCGGCTCGGTGGGCGAGCCAATCAATCCCGAGGCCTGGATGTGGTACGCCACCACCATCGGGGGCGGCCGCTGTCCGGTGGTGGACACCTGGTGGCAAACGGAGACCGGTGCCATCATGATCGCCCCGTTGCCCGGCATCACCGTCACCAAACCTGGATCGGCCACCTTCCCCCTGCCCGGGGTGGCCGCCGAGGTGGTGGACGAAAGCGGCACCAGGGTCGAAAAAGGAGGCGGCTATCTGACTCTGACCCAACCGTGGCCGTCAATGCTCCGAGGCATCTACGGCGACCCCGAGCGCTATCGCGAGACCTACTGGAGTCGCTTCCGTGACCGGTACTTTGCCGGTGACGGAGCCAAAGTGGACGACGACGGTTATTTGTGGCTGCTTGGTCGCGTCGACGATGTCATGAATGTGTCCGGTCATCGCATCTCCACCACGGAAGTGGAGTCGGCCCTGGTCGACCATCCGTCGGTGGCGGAGGCGGCGGTAGTGGGAGCTTCCGACCCAACCTCCGGCCAAGCCATCGTGGCCTTCGTAACGCTGCGGGCCGGAGCCGGTCCGGCGGACGACAACAGAGGTCAGGAACTGCGCGCCCACGTCGCCGCCAAGATCGGGCCCATAGCCCGCCCCAAGACGATCATCTTCACCGACGAGCTGCCCAAGACCCGCAGCGGGAAGATCATGCGTCGTCTGTTGAGAGATGTGGCCGAGGGTCGGGTGCTCGGCGACACCACCACGCTGGCCGACCCAGCTGTGGTGGACGAGATTCGCCGGCTGGCGGCGACTGCACCGACCGACGAGTGAGCCCGGGCACGGTTCCCGCCAATTGGGCGTGGCGGGCGGAGCCAATCACAGCCCCGGGAGAAGCTGTCGTCTTTGACGTGGACGGCGTCCTGTCGGACGCCGTCGGTCGTCAGCACTTCATCGAACGAGGACGTCGCGATTGGGACGCTTTCTTCAACGCCTGCGGCGACGATCCGGTCATCGAGGAGGTGGCCCGTGTCCTCGAGCTGCTCGACGCCCGTCTACAGGTCGTCCTGCTCACCGGGCGACCGATGCGCGTGCAACCCCAGACCCTGGCCTGGCTCGAACGATACGGACTGCGATGGGATCTGCTGGTGATGCGGGCGCGGGGGGACTACTCGCAGGTGACCTGGTACAAGCGTGACAGTGTCGATGAACTGCGCGCCTATGGATTCGATCTGCGGTTGGCCTTCGAGGACGATCCCAACAATTTCGCCATGTTTCACGCCGAAGGTATTCCCTGCGTGTACATCCATTCGGGCTACTACGAGTAGCCCCGACCCCTGTCTCCCGGAATTGCCGTCCTAACGGCTGCGTCACTGAACGGCTGCGTCACTGAACGGCTGCGTCAGCCAGAACGGCTCGGGCCGTAGCCAGGAGATGGCCGCTGAGCCCCATTACCGAGGGCTCGCGTTCGACAGCTCTCGCCGAGTAAAGGATGGTGTCCCGCTCCTCCGCGATCTCCCAACGATGGTCGAGGTTCTCCAACCATCCGGCGAGGCCTTCGATTCCGACCAGGTCGAGTACCTCAAGCCCCACATCCTCGATCTCCTGGCGGAGGCCTTCAGGCTCGTGGAAGTAGGCGGTGGTGAACCAGTGAGCCTTGTCGGCCGGATTGCGGTGTTGTCCTTCGGCCAGATCCCGTTCGACGATGGAACGGAATTCGGGGTCGAACAGGAAGCCTCGGGCCAACCCGTCGAAGAGCGAGGCGAACCTGCTGATGGCGGCCACGGCGACGATGCCTGAAGGCCGCACCACCCGTCGCGCCTCGGCCAGCGCCGCCAACCGATCCGAGCGGTCGGTGAGATGGTAGAGGGGCCCGAGGAGCAACACGGCATCGAAGGTTCGGTCTTCGAGGTCCAAATGGCGTGCATCACCCACTTCAGCGGTCACCCCCAGCGGGCCGAGCGTGGTCAGGACGCGGTCGACGTGTCGGGGTGTGAGATCGACGACGTGGACCTGGTATCCAGCTTGAGCCAGCCAGGCGGCGTGGACGCCGGTGCCTCCGCCGATATCGGCGACCCGGGCCGGCGTCGCCGGGAGGTGGCGGCTCAGCACTTCCTGGGTGCGTAGGAATTCGAGACGACCCATCCCTCGGCTCAGTCGATCCTCCTCGTGGATCGACTGATAGTGCCCGATGACAGAATCTTCCTCGCTCACGTCACGGCACCCTACGGGACGAGGGCACACCTCGGCACGCCGCCGCACCCGCGGCACGCGACCGCTCGCAGAGGCGGCGCGCCGAGCGCTGTGGTTCTGATTTGACTAGCCTCACCTCGGCGCTCGAGCAACGAAGTGGGGGCGCATGAGCCCAAAGGTAAAGCGTGTGAAAGCGCCGCCGCCGGTCGTTTCCCTTGCCTGCGGCGTGCTGATCCTCATCGCAGGGGTGGTGGTTGTCGGCCCCACCGCCGGGATGGCCGCCGCCGGATCCCCCGGCCCGGCCCCCGGTCCCACTCCGAGGGGCGCCTCCTACGCCGCTCTTGGTGAGTCGTTTTCGGCCCAGAGCGGCAACCCTGTCTATAACGAGAAGCCCTGTGAGCGAGCGCCGCGCACCTATCCCGCTCTGGTGGCCCGAAAGCTCCATCTGGTGGCGGACAACCTGGCCTGCTCGGGGGCCAGCTCCGCCGCCCTGCTCACCGATAGCCAGCCTGGAGCGGCTGGGCCGCAGGTCGAGGAAGTGGGCCTCCACGCTCGGGTGGTGACCATCCTCATAGGACTCGACGACCTCGGTGCCGCCCCTTTCCGGTTCATCGGTGAGCTGTCGGGCTGTCAGCTGGGCAATGCCACCGCCCACGGCGTGCGTAGCTGCCAATCGCTGCCAGGCATGACCGGCTCCGCCCTCCGACCCGCCATCAGCCAGGCCGGCCACAACCTGGCCTCCTCCCTCTGGTGGCTCCATCGTCATCGCCCGACCGCCCGGGTCCTCGTCCTCGACTACCCAGCCGTCCTCGGCCCCCACGGCTGCTCCGCCGATGCTTACCTGACGGCGTCCGATGTAGTGCTGTACCGGTCGGTCCTCGACCAACTCAACGCCGTCATACGGGCGGACGCCGCCACCGCCCACGATGCCTTCGTCGATCTGTATGGACCGAGCGTCGGTTCCCATGGCTGTCCCGACTGGCTCACTCCACCCACCGCCACTGCGGTGTTCCCGAGCCATCCCTCGGCCGCCGGGGAGGCGGCCATGACCACCGTGGTGGCCAGAGCGATCGTCCGCTCCCTCGCCGGGCGACCAGATCGATTCGAATCGCCCAACGGGCAGCAGACCGCGGTGCCGGCCACCGGGACCCCCGGTCAGGCCCCGGACCCCGGATCGCTGCTCAGCGATTTGAACCGTTGGCCCTGACCCGGCCACGGCGTCCTGCCACCATCCAGCCGGCGATGAGTGCGGCACCGGCCAACAGGAGCACCGGAAGGTCGCCGAAGCGGACGTAGAGGGTGGCGCCGTCCCGGCGGTCCAGCGTGACGGTCACGATCTGACGGGCCCCGAGCGCGGAACGGTCGAGCAGGACCCCTCGATGGGTGATGGCGGCGCTGTACCCGGTGGGCGCGGCCTGGAGAAGATCGCGTCCTTGCTGCACGGCTTGGACTTCAGAAGCAGCGATCTCCTGGGTCGGAACCTGGGCTGTGCTGTAGGAAGAAGTATTGGTGGGGACGATCAGCAGTTGGGCGCCGGCCCGTACCGACGAGCGACCCCGGTCGGCGTAGAACACCTCGTAGGAGATCATGGCCCCGAGCGGCGCGGCCGGAGTCGTGAGGAGGCCGGTGCCGGTGCCGGGAATGGCGTCGAGGGGCACAGCCGACAGGTTGGCCAGGTGGGAGAAGAAGCTCCGGTAGGGCACGTACTCGCCGAAAGGGACGCGGTGCACTTTCTCATAACGAGAGACGAGGGTGCCGTCCGGCCCCCAGGCCACCACCTCGTTGCGGAAGGCGGTGTTCGATACCGTTTCGGTCACGCCCACCACCAAGGTGCTGTGGAGGGAACGGGCCAGGTTGGACAACACCGCCTCCTCCGGTGACTGCGAGAGGGGCGTGTCGAGGGACACGACATCCTCGGGCCACAGCACCAGTTGCGGATTCTGCCCGTGGTCACGTTCCTCGAGTGATCGGGTCGCCGCCATCTGGGCGGCCAGTACCCCTGCCGGATTGATCTGCGACTTGCGGAACCCGCGGGCTCCACCACCCTGGACGGCGGCCGCCGACACCGTGCCCACCGACCGACCGCCGTCAGGTGCATGATCGGCGGCGGTGGCCACGACCAGGACGACGACGACGGCGATCACACCGGCGCCGACCAAGCGACCACATCCGGCGAAGGCGTCCGCTATCAGCGAGAGCATGCCGTTCGACGGCACGATGTCCACGTCTCGCCCCCCGGCGGCCACCATCGGCGGCGGGTCGACCCGGGCGAACCGATGGGCACGCCTGCCGTCGCGCACGGCCCGAACCACCGCCTCGACCAGTGCGCCAACCCCGACGCCCCCCACGTAGACGACGGCGGTCAGGGCCAAGGGTCCCCCCAGGCGGGCCACCCCCAGGACAGGCCCGTCGGCCTGTCCGAGAAATATCCCGCCGAGCGGAAGGCCGCCGAAGGGCCAGGCCATACGGCAGGCTTCGGCCAGAGTCAGCGCCGCCGGAAAGGCCAGGGCCCGTGCGCCGACGGGTGAGGCGGGTACGGCCAGGCAGGCCAGCGCGGTGAACACGGCTTCCACGGCGATGAGAACGAAGGCTCCCGGCACGGTGAAAGCCCGCGCCCACATCAGCCCCGGTACGTAACAGCCGAGACCGGCCAGATAGCCCGCCCACAGGCGTGTTCGGGGCCGAAGACCGCCGAGGCGCCACCAGAGCAGGCCGGCGGCCGGGAAGGCCAAGATCCAGAATCCCCAGGGAGGGAGGGACAGAGCCAACCCCACCCCGGCGGCCAGGGCGGGTAGAGCGACCATGCCCCGGCGCGGCACAACGGTGGCGTCCCTCCGTTGAGTCATCCGAATGTAGGACGGTCGCCACCGCGGCGACACGGTGGGCTCGACCACCGGTCCGGAGACGGGGGCCGGCGTCGGCGGTCCGGGGGTCACGACCATTGCGTCACTTTTCGGGACCGCTACCGGTCCCGGTCCCGGTCCCGGTGTGGCCCCCCATCGCCCCCGTGCCAGCACCGACCGAAGCCAGGACCCGTCGGGCCGCAGCACGTCCGCTACCGATACAGGCGGGGATGCCTACTCCCCGCAGGGCGGCGCCGGCCACTGCGATGCCGTCCAGGCCGGCAACGTCCTCCTCGATCTTGGCCACACGCAGCAGGTGGCCGGGCCGATACTGGGGGAACGCCTTCTCCCAGCGGGTGACCCGGGTGGCCGACGGCGTCTTCCGCAGCCCGAGGATGGTGGCCAGCTCCCCGTAGACCGAGGCTTGCAGCTCGTCGTCATCGAGCTGTCGGTGTCGTTCGTCTCCGAACCGACCGACCGAGGCGCGGATGAGCTCCTCGCCGGGCCGGGCCAGATGCGGCCACTTGCGCCCGAGGTAGGTGCAGCCGGTGACCAGGGCCGGACGGTCATCGACGATCGAGGTGCGAGGGACCAGGAATCCGGTTCCGGTGAGGTGTGCGCCGAACGAATCGGCCGGCAGGGAGAGCGTGACCACGGCCACGGAGGCGTAGTCGATGACGCTGAGCATCCCCGCCGCCACCGGTGCGTAGGGGGCGAGGAGGACGGCCGCTTCGGTAGCCGGAACGGCGATCACCACACCGTCGACGGCCAGCGAACCGATGGGGTCGGCTGCTGACGCAGAGCCTCGGGCGGCGTCGACATGGCCGTTGCTCGGGAGCCCGCTTTGGTGGCCGGCACCGTCCTCAGGGGCGAGCACCAGAGACCAGCGCCCGCGCCCCCGGCCCCGGCCGACGACGCCGGGCCGACCGCCGTCGATGGCGTCGACGCGTGTGCCGGCGTGGATGCGTACGCCGCGCTCTTCCAAAGCGGCGGCCAGGAGGTCGGCCAGGCTGGCGGTGGTGCCGGCCAGCGACCAGAAGGGCGGCGCGCCGTCCGGGTCCTCGGACGTGATGGGCTGCGGTGATCGCGCCCGCCCCAACCGGTGCATGAAACTGCCGGGCTGGTGGGCGGCGGCGATCAGTGCAGGGAATGTGGCGGCGGCGCTGAGGTCGTCGACACTGCCGGCGTGGATGCCACCGACGAGGGGGTCGACCAGCCGGTCGACTACCGGGCGCCCGAGGCGCTCGACCACGATCTCGCCCACCGAGCGGTCGCCCAGGACAGTGGCGGTGGCGAAGTGGGGGAGAGCGACGTCTTTGGCCACTCGTAGCGACTCGACCGGCCCGAGGATGCCGGAACGGGCCAGGGGCCACCAGCGGGTGGGAACACCGAGGTTGAGTCCGTCCGGCATGGCCCGCAGGCGGCCGCGCGCCCAGATGGAGGCGCCGGTGGTTCCGACAGGGATCAGCCGATCGGCCACCGCGATCTCCTGGCACAACTCGGTCGCCTCGGGACGGCGGCCAAGGAAGGCGTCAGCGGCCAGGTCCACCTCACGACCGGCGAACTCGGCCGACCGGAGTTTGCCGCCCAGGCGGTCGTCCGCCTCGAACACGTGCACTTCGGGGATGGGCAGCCCGTCCCGCTCGGGTCCGGCGACAAGCTCCCAGGCTGCAGCCAACCCGGCGATGCCGCCGCCCACTACGGCAATGGTCGCCCGCCGCCGGCGGGTCACGCTCGAGGGGAGGAGTCGGCCGGCGTCACGGCGTCGGCATCGGCATCGGCTTGGCGCACGACCGAGGCCAGAACAGCCAGAAAGGCGGCATCGTCATTGAAGGACGGCGTGCGGGCGAAGGCCATTCCGAGCGAGTGGGCCAGTCCGGCAGCCTCGATGTCGAGGTCGTAGAGGATCTCGAGGTGGTCCGAGACGAATCCGACCGGGCAGACCACGACGCTGGTGGCTCCCTCCTCGGCCACCCGGCGAATGGAGGCGAGGAGGTCGGGTCCGATCCAGGGTTCCTCGGTTCGTCCCGCGCTCTGCCAGGCCAGTTCCCAGGTGAGGTTGGCCTCATCGTCCAGACCGAGAAGAGCGGCCACGTCGGCCGCCGACTCGCTCACCTGCTCGGGATAGGGATCGCCTTCACCCACCACCCGCAGCGGAAGGCTGTGGGCGGTGAAGAACACCGAGGTCGACGGCCGTGCGCCGGCGTCGATCGATGCCGTGCTGACTGACGCCCTGTCGATCGATGCCGTGCTGACTGACGCCCTGTCGATCGATGCCGTGCTGACTGACGCCCTGTCGATCGATGCGATGTCGATCGATGCGATGGTGGCCGCTGTCCGGTCGGCAAGCAGCTCGCTGAATCCGGGAGCCCGGTGCCAGGACGGGACGGAGGTGAGGGCCACGGGCCGTTTGCCGGACGCCGCCGCCTCTGCCGCTCTGCGGAAGTACTCGCCCGATCCGAGTGACGATTGATGGGGCGTGAGAACGATCCCGATCACGCGTTCGACCCCGGCCGCCACCAGGGTGGCCATCCCCTCTTCGATGGATGGGGTGGCGTACTTGGTGCCGTAGGCCACCAGGTAGCGGCCCGGGTCGGCAGCTTCCAGGGCGGAGGTGATGCCGTCGACCTGGGCGTGGGTCCGCTCGGTCAGCGGCGAGGTCCCTCCGATGGCCTGGTAGCGACCGACGAGCTCGTCGAGCAGCTCGGGAGGGGGAGGACGCCCCCGCCGGATGGCTGTGTAGAAGGAGGCAATCCCTGCCGGCGTGGCCGGCGTCCCGTGGGCCATGACCAGCACGCCGACGGGGGGCGAGACAGGCGGACTCATGGGAGCGGCCTCACCCCGGCCCGCCCTTCGGCATGGACGAGCTCGATGACTCTCTCGAGGATTTCGGGGTCGGTCTCGGGAAGGACCCCGTGACCCAGATTGAAGATGTGACCGGGGGTATCGCCTGCTCGGGCCAGGACCTCGCGGGTCTCGGCGGCGGCGACCTCCCATGTGGTCAGGCACATGGCGGGGTCGAGGTTGCCCTGGACGGCCAGACCGGGTCCGACCCGGCGACGGGCCTCGTCCAGGGGGACCCGCCAGTCCACACCGATGACGGTGCTGCCGGCTGTGGCCATGGAAGCCAGCAGCTCGCCGGTGCCGACGCCGAAGAGGATGGTCGGAACCCCGGGATGGGACTCGGCCAGCTCCGCGAACAGGCGGGCGGTGACGGGGAGCACCAGCTCGTTGTAGTGCCGTGGGGTGAGTATTCCGGCCCAACTGTCGAAGACCTGGACGGCGGCGGCACCGGCGTCCAGCTGGGAGCGCAGGGAGGCCACGGCGAGATCGCAGAGCTTTTCGAGGAGTTCGTACCAGATGGCCGGCTCGCTCTGCATGAGGCCCTTGACCTTGACGAAGTTGCGGGACGGCCCCCCTTCGACGAGGTAGCTGGCCACCGTGAACGGCGCTCCGGCAAAGCCGATCAGGGGGACATCCAGCTGGCCGGCCAGGAGGGCCACTGCTTCGGCGACGTAGGGAACGTCAATGGGAGGTTCGAGGGCACGGATCCGCTGGAGGTCGTCCTTCCCCCGGAAAGGCTCGGCCACCACCGGTCCGACGCCCGGGGCCACGTCGACGCCGAATCCGATAGCCGCCACCGGAACCACGATGTCGGAGAAGAGGATGGCAGCGTCGGTCCCGTAGCGGGCCACCGGTTGCCGGGTGAGCTCGGCCACCAGTTCGGGTTGGGCGATGGCGTCCAGGATGCTGCCCGCGCCCCGGGCGGCCCGGTACTCGGGAAGCGATCGTCCGGCCTGACGCATGAACCAGACCGGCACATGGTCCACGCCCAGCCCCCGACAGGCTCGCATGAAAGGGGCGCCCTCGAACCGGTCTGATGCGGGGACTCCGCTGCTTTCGGTTGCCATTCCTATGGTTCTTGTGGTGCCGGCAATGTGGCGATCGCCAGGTTTTTTGGGCCGACGCCACCGCCTGTGCCCCCCGTGGTGGGGGCAGAACCGGCGGAGGAGATCATCTCTTGAGTCTAGAAGAGGGGATTATCGGATCCATGCCGTGGCCGGTCGACCCCGGCGCGCCCGACACGACGGCGCCGGCAAGACGAATACAATCGAGGGTTCCCCATTGCCCGGGGAGGTAGATCGGAGGTGGGGTGGAGTCGGAGTTGCAGGGCGAGCAGGAGTTCGTAGACATGGCCTACGCACGCCTGGACGCCATGCGGAGTGACGCCAATTCAATGCTCGAAGGCGTGCTGGACCTGGGCCGGGGCGGGACCTTCCAGTCCCGGACAGAGAGGGACGTCATCGTCAGAACGTCGATGGCCCGACTCGAGCAGCTGGACATCGGTGACCAGGCCCTGACCTTCGGTCGCATCGACCGTCTGCACGAAGGCCACAACGGCGATGCGCGGGACCTGAACGAAACCGAGACTTTCCACATCGGACGACTGGCCATCCACAGCGCAGACCATGACCCACTGGTAGTGGACTGGCGTGCCCCGATTGCCGAACCGTTCTACCGGGCCACCGGCCGGGACCCGCAGGGGCTGGTCCTTCGCCGGCACCTGGCCCTCGACGGCCGCCGGGTGGTGGGGCTGGAGGACGAGCGCTTCGGGATGCCGGGCACCACGTCCGACGGCCACCGGGATCACCTCGGTGACGGTGACGGTGACGCTGACGGTGACGGCGACGCCAGCGGTGAGCTCATCGTGAGCGATCTGCCCATCGGGGGACCGGCGGCCCTGCTCGCCGCTCTCGACCGGGCCCGGTCGGGTCGGATGACCGACATCGTTGCCACCATCCAGCGCGAGCAAGACGAGATCATCCGCGCCCCGCTGGCCGGAGTCCTGGTGGTTCAGGGAGGTCCGGGCACCGGAAAGACGGCGGTGGCGCTCCACCGGGCCGCCTATCTCCTCTATACCCACCGGTTCCCTCTCGAACGGCAAGGCGTTCTGGTGGTCGGTCCGAACCCCCTTTTCCTTCGCTACATCGAACAGGTCCTGCCGTCCTTGGGCGAGACAGGAGTGACCCTTTCGACTGTGTCGGGGCTGGTGCCCGAGATACGTGTCCGGGAGAGGGGACCGTCCGACGTTGCCCGCCTCAAGGGTGACGCACGGATGGCCAAGGTCATTGCCCGCGCCGTGCGCACGCGGCAGCGACCGCTGGCCGACGATGTCGCCATTCCCTACGGTGCCCTGGTTCTGCGACTTACCGTGGCAGACAGTCGACAGATCATCGACGCCATCCGGCGACGGCCCGGCACCCACAACGCCCGTCGCCGTCTGGTGGAGCAGGCGGTGGCCAAGCTGTTGGCCGACCGGGCGCGGCATACCCAGCAGACGCTGGGCGTGGGCATCCCCGAATCGGTCACCGCTTTCCCCGGATACGAGGACCCCTCCCTTCTGTCGGAGGACGAGTTCGACTTCGAGGATTTCTCCCGCAAGGTCCGTCGGGTGCCCGAACTGGCGGAGGCGATCGATCGGATGTGGCCCCGCCTTTCCCCCCACGAGCTCCTGCATGACCTATTTGGAGCGCGGCCCTTGATCAACGCCGCCGGCCGAGGCGTGCTGGCACCCGAAGAACTGGATCTGCTCTATCGGCCCCGGTCAGCCTCCTTCGAAGAAGTGCGGTGGACTTCGGCCGATGCTGCCCTGGTGGACGAGGCGCGCCACCTCCTCGGACCACGGAGCGGGAGTAGCGATGACGCCACCCGCCAGTACGGCCATATCGTCATCGACGAGGTCCAGGACCTTTCACCCATGCAGTTGAGGATGCTCACCCGACGTTCCCTGTCTGGATCGATGACCGTGGTGGGAGACATCGCCCAGGCAACGGCGCCGTGGGCACCTCGCTCGTGGACGGAGATCATCGACCATCTGCCCCGCCGTCGACCGGCCCGCACGGTGGAGCTGACGGTGAGCTATCGAACACCGGCCGAGGTCCTCGCCGTGGCCAGCCAGGTGCTGGCTGTGGCCGCCCCGGAGCTCACACCGCCCCGGCCGGTGCGTAGAACCGGGGTCGAGCCTCGGATGATCGCGGTGCGGGACCCGTCTGGTTCGCGCCAAGGAGCCACACAGGCCGATCTGTTCCGCATCGTGGCCCAGGTGGCGGGCGAGGAGGTGGCCGCCGTGGCCCCCGGGCGGGTGGCCATCCTTGCCCCCGAGCCGATCCTCGACTCGTTGGCCGCAGCCCTCGAGGCTGACGGGCGGACGGTGGTGGACGCCCGCGACATGGGTAAGGGCGGTCTGCTCGAGCCCTTGGTGTTGCTGGCTGCCGACGCCGCCAACGGCCTCGAGTTCGACTCGGTCGTTGTGGTCGAGCCAGGCGTCATCGCCGGTGAGACGGCGCGAGGCCTGCGGACGTTGTACGTGGCGCTGACCCGGCCAACTCAACGATTGAGCGTGGTTCACCTCGCTCCTGCGCCGGCTCCCTTGGACGCCGGCCACTGAAGGGGCGACGGGAGCCGGCCCCTGAGGCCGGCCACCCAAGCCGGCGTTGCGGCCCGACGGGCTGTCACCCAGGGTCGGGGGCTGCGGGCCCGGATATCCGGCCGAAAGGGCGCCCCGGGGGCCTGTGGGCTCTCTCGAAGGCCCAAGAGGCCTGCGGCAGCGGGGATGAGCCCGCAGAGGGCTTGCCGACGAGGTCAGAGGGGCGGTGACATCGGAGTCTGCCCGGGTGGACCGAACCGGCGGCGCCAGGTCTTCGTCCCCCAATCCCGGGCCCGCCGGGGCGCCGTCCTCGGGTATTCCGGCTGGGTCCGCCAGGTCTATCCCAGGGCGGGGCTGGCTTTGCGGAACAGGCCTGAAGGGGGGCTCAGGATGAGTTGGCCCCTCGCGCATCCCATGGACTAAAAATACGGCGTGACTCAGGCCCTCGTCACCGAACCGGTGGTCTCTACCGGCCAGCGCCACCGGCCCGACAAACCGTCGATGCTGGCGGTGGGCGTGATCATCTGGCTCGGCTCCGAGGTGATGTTTTTCAGCTCGCTGTTCGCCGCCTTCTTCACCATCCGGTCACACGCCTCGGTCTGGCCCCCGCCCGGGACGCACCTCGACACCATCCGAGCCGGCATCTTCACGGCGGTTCTGGTGTCGTCCAGCTTCACCATGCAAAAGGCGGTCTGGGACCAGGAGAAGGGCAACCGGCGTAGCGCCAAGATCATGGTCATGGCCACCTTCGTCCTCGGGGCGTTGTTCGTGGCCAACCAGTTCTACGAGTGGATCACCCTGTCCCACAATCCGGCCACCGACCCCACCCACACGGCTTTCGGGTCGTTGTTCTACATCATGTCCGGGCTTCACGGTCTCCACGTGACCCTCGGGCTGGTGGCCATGATCTTCCTGCTGGGTCGGCTCAAGGGTCCCAAGGGGGACCCGGGGGAAACGGCCGTTTTCCAAGGCGTGAGCTACTACTGGCACTTCGTCGACATCGTGTGGGTCGGTCTCTACTCCTGCCTCTTCCTCCTCAAATAATGCACAAAGGGATGCGCGGACTTCTCAAGGCGCGGTGGGCGGCACCCGCCGCACTGGTGGGCTGCGTGGGCATCGTCGGCCTACTGGCCTTCACGTCGGGACCGAGTCCGGCCGGGGCTTCGCCCACGACCACCTTGGCCCCGCTGACTTCGAGTGCGCCCACCGCCGGCGTCACCTCGAAGCAGAAACCGCAAAGCGCCTCCGCCGCCCTCCGGTACGGCTCGTCGGCCAACCAGGGCGGGATCGTCTACGTCAAACTGCCCAGGTCCTTCGTCGCCCCCGGAGCGGCGCTGTTCGCCGCCAACTGCTCGAGCTGTCACGGACCCGACGCCCTGGGAACGGTGCGGGCGCCCAACATCCAGGGTCTGGGGGCCGGCACGGTCGATTTCTGGGTGTCGACCGGCCGGATGCCCCTGGCCAACTCGAGCGCCCAGGCCATCCGCAAACCGCCACGGTTCAATCGCCTGCAAACCCTGGAGATCGCTTCGTGGGTTCAGTCCCTGACCCCGGGGGTGGGCGTCCAGATCCCCCTGGTGAACACCAAGGGTGCCGACCTCGAATCGGGTCAGACCCTGTTCACCCTCAACTGCGCCGCCTGCCATACCATCACCGGCGCCGGTGACGCCCTGGTGGAGGGCGCTTACGCGCCGAGCCTCCATCTGGCCACGACCACCCAGATCGTGGAAGCCATTCGCTCGGGTCCGGGCAACATGCCCCGCTTCGGACCGGGGAACATCACCAATACCGAGGCCAGAGACATCGCCACCTACGTCCACACCGTGATCCAGCACCCCTCCGACCCCGGCGGCGCCGGACTGGGTGGAATCGGTCCGGTGGGTGAAGGCTTTGTGGGCCTGCTGATCGGTGTGGGAGCGCTCATGCTGGTTGCCTTCTGGATCGGGGATCGCACGTGAGCGACGAGTCCGCCCATCTCGACGGGGCACTACCCCCGGCCGCCCTCGACGATCCGCACCTCGAGCCGTACGCCAAGCACCCCGAGGCGGCCCAGACGGTGGCCGCAGTAGCCATGGTCATCGGCTTCATTGCCTTTGTGGGTTTCGGGGTCGTCTACTGGATCGGTGCCAACACCCAGTGGGAGGCTGCCACCATCGGCGTGGGCCTGCTGGCGCTGGGCTTCGGGGTGACCGCCTGGGGTAAGTACCTCATGCCACAGGGACCCTTCGTCGAGGAACGCCACGCATTCCATTCGACCGAAGCCGAACGCCAGGCCATGACGGCGGCGATCACCGAGCGCGGCGGCATCGTGGTCAAGAGGCGCAAGATGTTGGGGGGTCTGTTCGCCCTCGGGTCGACGGCCATGGGGATCGTGCTCCTGTTCCCCCTGCGGTCCTTGGGCCCCAAGCCATCCAAGGACGAAACGAAGACGGGCGAGACGACCGACTCGCTGTTCTCCACCAACTGGAGGAAGGGCATCCAGCTGGTTGCCCTCGACGGACGGGAGATCACCGCCGACGATCTCGAGGTGGGCGGCGTCCTCACCGTGTTCCCCAAGGGGTTCACCGGTTCGTCGCCAGACCAGGTCATCCTCATCCGCCTGTCCAAAACGCTCCAACCTCTGACCCCGCCGGGGCGGACCGACTGGGGAGTGGACGGATACGTCGCCTACTCCAAGATGTGCACCCACCTCGGCTGTCCGGTCGGCCTCTACCAGGAGCAGACCCAGCAGCTGGTATGCCCGTGCCACCAATCCATCTTCAACGTTCTGGCCGGGGCCGTGCCCGAGTTCGGTCCCGCCCCCCGCCCTCTGCCTCAGCTCCCCATCACCGTGGATGCGGCGGGGTACCTGCGGGCCAACGGTAATTTCGACCAGCCCGTCGGACCCGGTTTCTGGGAGCGCCCATGATCGACGAGAGCATCGACAAGTCACTCCGCTGGGTGGATGACCGTCTGGGCATTGCCAAGGGCGGCCGGACCTTCCTCGACAAGATCTTCCCCGACCACTGGTCGTTCATGCTGGGGGAGATCGCCCTCTACTCGTTCGTCGTACTCCTGATCACCGGCGTGTTCCTCTCGCTCTACTACATCCCATCGGCCCACGAGATCGTGTACCACGGCTCGTACGTTCCCCTCCGTGGCCAGAAGGTGTCCGAGGCCTACGCCTCGACCGTCGGGCTCTCCTTCGACGTGCGGTCAGGGCTGCTCATGCGCCAGGCCCATCACTGGGCCGCTGACATCTTCCTCGGCTCGATCGCCGTCCACATGGCCCGTGTGTTCTTTACCGGCGCTTTCCGCAAGCCTCGCGAATTCAACTGGATCGTCGGGGTGACCATGCTCATCCTGGGCATCGTCAACGGATTCCTCGGGTACTCGCTCCCCGACGACCTGGTGTCGGGGACCGGTATCCGCATCGCCTACTCGATCATCGAGTCGATTCCCCTGGTGGGGAGCTATATCGCCTTCTTCCTCTTCGGTGGCAATTACCCGGGCAACGGGGTCATCATCCCCCGGTTCTTCATCATCCACGTGCTGATCGTGCCGCTGATACTCATCGGCTTGCTAGCCGCCCACCTCGGTCTGTTGGTCAAACAGAAGCACACCCAGTTTCCGGGGAAGGGGAAGACCGAGCACAACGTGGTCGGGTCGCCGATGTTCCCGACGTTCATGGCCAAGACGACCGGCTTCCTGTTCATGATCAGCGCCGTCATCTTCCTTCTGGGGGGCTTCGCCCAGATCAACCCCATCTGGCAATTCGGGCAGTACGAGCCGTACCAGATCTCCTACGCCGTGCAGCCCGACTGGTACATGGGCTGGCTCGACGGTGCCCTCCGCATCATGCCCAGCTGGGAATGGGTGGGCTGGGGACATACCATCCCTCTCGAGGTGTTCCTGCCCGCCGTCATCTTCCCCGGGCTCATCTTCAACATCCTTATCGTCTGGCCGTTCATCGAGTCCCGAAAGACCAAGGATTTGGCCTACCACAACCTCCTCGACCGACCCCGCGACCGGCCCATGAGAACGGGGGCCGGTGCGGCCATGCTCACCCTGCTGGGCATGACCTTCTTCGCCTCTTCCACGGACGTGATGGCCAACTTCTTCGAGCTGCCCCTGAAGGGGGTGCTCTGGTTCTTCCGCATCGCCGTTGTGGTGGCGCCCATCATCGCCTATTTCGTGACCTACAAGATCTGTCTGGAGATGCGGGCCGCCGAGGGAATCGGTAAGCGCAAGCGGCCCCTGATCGTGGAACGTTCGACCACTGGCGAGTACACGACCGTCGAGTCGCCACCCCGACCGGGTGACGGCGTCGAAGAGCTCGAAGCCATTCCGGTGCCCACTTACATCGACCTGGTCCCACCCGAGCTGGCTACGGGTGAGGGCGTGCGTCGGGTGATGCGCTGATCCCTCGGTGGATCTGACTGGTCCTGGCGGAGCCGGTACCGCTACCCACTGACCCGAGCGCAGGGGGCCTCTTGTGCCGTGACTGCCGGGGCTGCCGCCTTGCCGGGCCTGCCTGCAGGTCTGCCGGGCGCCGGGCCTGCCTGCAGGTCTGCCGGGCGCCGGGTCTGGCTGCAGATCTGCCGGGCGCCCGACCGCACCGCCTACTGGTGCGACGACCGCACCGCCTACTGGTGCGACGACCGCAGGTGGTGAAGGCTGCCAGCCAACCCAGCGCCGCCACCAGAGCCAGCCGTTGGAAGAGACCGGCCCAGGCGGACACCCGGTCGTCACCGCCGAAGCCCCGCCCGGCCTGGGTGGCGGCGACGAGGGAGAACACGCCGGCCAGGGCCGAGACCGTCCGCCCCCGGGCCGACAATGGCATCCATCGAGCTGTGACCAGACATGCCGCCGGAAGTCCGACGAAGACCGGAACGGCGGAGGCCACGTGCAGGGCGCCGGTGCGGCTGAGTGAGCTCGCTTTGAGATCGGCACTATCGCTTGTCGGGTCGGTGGGAAAGATCCCTGCGCCGACGAAACCGGTACCAGCCGCCGCAATCAGGATCGGGACGAGGACCGCAACGGCCGCCGTGGCCTCTGTCGGCCCCGAGCCGCCCTCAGCGGGGGAACCGCCACGGCTGCCGACGCCCGGGTCGGTGCCGAGGGCCCGGCGCAATCCGAAAGCAGCACACCCGGTGAGGATGCCGGTTATCCAGAAGTTGGACGTCTGGGTCCACCCGGTAGCGTCGAGGGCGAGGGCGCTCACCGGTTCGCGGCGCCGGTCGTAGCCGGAGCGAAGGCGTCCGGTGGCGGTGTAGATGGCGACGAACACGGGTCCCGCTGCCATTCCGCAGGTCAGGAGGGATCTCGTGGACAGGCGAACCCATCGTCTGGAGTGGCGTCGATCAGAGGCCGTCAGGTCAGTGGACACGGTCGGATCATAAAGAAGCCTGTGCCGACAGACAATGGTGACAGAACGACTCCCAGGCGCCCCTGTGCGGGGGAGGATAGGGGAATGAGCTCCTTGCCACCGTCCGTGGTGTCCGTGGTGTCCCATCGGCCGGACTGGGGGAAGAGAGCCGACGACCTCATCGCTTCCCTCCGTGGTGTGTTCGGCGATCGGGCCAGCCGACTGGACCACATCGGGAGCACGGCCATCCCACGTATGCCGGCAAAGGACGTCATCGACATCCAGGTCACAGCCGAGCACCTCGAAGAGGTGGCGCGTGCGTGTGATTCGCCACTGGCGGGCCTGGGATTCAGCCGCTCTCCCTACGAGTATGACCACGTACCTGCGGGACGGAGCGACGACCCGGCCCACTGGGAGAAGCGGCTCTGGGTGCGCCGAAGCTCGATCGGCGACGACGCCAACCTCCATCTGCGTCGCCCCGGTTCGCCGAACGAACGGCTGGCCCTGCTGTTCCGTGACTGGTTTCGCTCCCATCCCGCGGCCGTCCCTTCCTACGGGGGGTTCAAAGTGGCCCTTGCCGCATCGGTGCCTGACCTCGACGTCTACACCGATGTCAAGGATCCGGTGGTTGACCTGGTGATCGTGGTGGCCGAGGGGTGGGCCGAGTCGACCGGCTGGCGCCCTTGACGGGCGGCGCAGCCTCCCGAATGGGACCGAGCCGGACTGGCAGCCTCCGACTGACAGGGCCTCGGACTGAGAAGAAGAGATGTCCCAGGAGCCGAACAGGCGGTCACGGAGTAGGCGGGGCAGAGTGATATCCGGCCGACGGGGCGGGAGGATCACCAGGGTGGGCCTGGCCGGATGTGATCAAATCGAGACATGGATATCGCTGCCCTGCTTGTCGAGCTCTATGGTCGTGTCCCGCCCCTGGCGGAGGAGGCCGTAGACGGGCTCGACGTGGACACGTTGACCAGGCCACCCGTGCCCGGAGCCAACACCATCGCCTGGCTGGTGTGGCACGTTGCCCGTGTGCAGGACCACCACATCGCCGAGCTCCTGAGCGCCGACCAGCTGTGGACGGAAGGTCCCTGGCCGAGCCATTTCGGTCTTGACCCGGACCCAGCCAACAACGGATACGGACATTCGTTCGAGGATGTGCTCGGCGTCCGGCCGACCGGTGCCGACGCGCTGATCGACTACCTGAGCGCCGTCAGTAGCCGCACCCAGGCCCTGCTGGAGACGATCGGACCCGACGACCTCGACCGGATTGTCGACCGGCGATGGGACCCTGCCGTCACCATGGGGGTACGCCTGGTCAGCATCGCCGACGACAACCTGCAGCACGCCGGTCAAGCCAACTACGTGCGGGGGCTCTTCGGCGCCTGACGCAGGCGCCGGTCCCGACGTGTCTACGCCGCTGGGTCGGGGGTGTGGGCGTGGGGCTGATCTGAAGCGGATGCCGCAGAAAAGCCACCACGGCGGCTCTCGACGGTTCCGCCGATGGCGCCCGACAGGATGAGCGTTGCCGCCAGGGGGGCCATCCACAGGCCGAAGACGAAGGTCAGCACGGTGAACAGGGCACCCATGCCCAGAATGAACGGCCAAATGCTCGACCCGGGAAAGGACTCGACGGTGCCGGCACCCTCGGCCACGTCGGCTGCCGGGTCGTCGTCGGCCTGGGGCTTCATCTTGGACGACCACCAGAGGTAGTACGAACCGGGGAACAGCCCCAGCAGCGCAGATCCGATGAGCATCAGGAAGCCGCCATCCTCATAGCTGCTGAACCAGTAGACGAGCGCGATGACGGCGAAGAACAGGCCGATACCGGCGAGGAAGTAGCCGTAGGTCCTCATGCCTGCGTACCCACTTTCTCGGTCTCCTTTTCGGGGGCCGGCCGGGGCGGGCGGCCGGAGTGGATCGTGCGGTGCTCAGGATGGTTGTAGTCCCAGGTGGGACGTTCCGAGCGGATCGGCGGCAGATGGGTGTAGTTGTGGTGGGGCGGCGGCGAGGACGTGAACCACTCCAGACCGCCACCGTCCCAGGGATTGTCGCCGGCCGGGATCGGGTCACGCCAGGACACGTAGAGGTTGGCCAGAAAGAACAGGAAGGATGCCCCGATGATGAAGGCGCCGACGGTGGAGATCACGTTGAGAGTGGTCCATCCGTTGCTGGGCAGGTAGGCGGCCACCCGACGGGGCATCCCATCGAGGCCGAGGACGTACTGGGGCATGTAGGCCACCCAGAAACCGATGAATAGGCCCCAGAAGTGCCATTTACCGAGACTGTCGCGGAGCATCCGCCCGAACATCTTGGGGTACCAGAAGTAGAACCCGGCGAAACCGGCGAACACCGCCGTGCCGATCAAGACTTGGTGGAAGTGGGCCACGACGAAGTAGGTGTCGTGGGTCATGAAGTCAACCGGGGGCGAGGCCAACAGGACGCCGGTCACCCCGCCCATCAGGAAGGCAAAAAGGAAGCCGATCGAGAAGAGCATCGGTGTCTGGAAGCTCAGCTGGCCGCCCCACATGGTGCCGATCCAGTTGAAGAACTTGATGCCGGTGGGGATGGCGATCATGTAGGACAGCAGCGAGAAGAAGGGTAGGAGCACCACGCCGGTCGTGAACATGTGGTGGGCCCACACCCCGGTGGACAGGGCGGCAATGGACATGGTGGCGAAGACCATGCCCTTGTAGCCGAAGAGAGGCTTGCGGGCGAACACCGGGATGATGTCGGTGACCATACCGAAGTAGGGCAGGGCCAATATGTACACCTCGGGATGGCCGAAGAACCAGAACAGGTTCTGCCAGAGCACGGGGACCCCCCCGCCCTGCACCGAAAATATGTGGGTGCCGAAGTGTCGGTCGCAGAAGAGCATGACCACGGCCCCGAACAGGACGGGGAAGGCGATCAGGATCAGGATGGCGGTGACCAGCATGTTCCACGTGAATATCGGGAGTCGGAACATCGTCATACCCGGTGCCCGGAGGTAGAAGATGGTGGCGCACAGGTTGACGCCGGTGAAGATGGCCGAGAAGCCGGTGAGGGCCAGGGACATCAGCCACAGGTCGGCGCCCGCCCCTGGCGAGTTGGTGGCGTTGGAAAGTGGGGCGTAGGACACCCAGCCGAAGCTGGCCGCCCCGCCGGCCACCAGGAACCCGGACAACATGGTGAGGGACCCGCCCAGGTAGAGCCAGTAGGACAGGGCGTTGAGCCGGGGAAAGGCCATGTCCGGAGCGCCCACCTGCAGGGGCACGATGTAGTTGGCCAGCCCACCGAAGGCGAACGGCCCGGCGAAGAGGTACATCATGAGACTGCCGTGCATGGTGAACAGCTCGTTGTAGGTCTGGAAGGAGACCAACGATGCGGTCGGCGTGGTCAGCTGGGCCCGGATGACCAGGGCCATGATCCCGGCAATGAAGAAGAGGATCAGCGAAGTGATCATGTAGCTCTTGCCGATGACCTTGTGGTCGGTGGAGGTGAGCCAGTTGAGGATGCCGGTCGGGCCCTCGTGATGTGGGTGCTCACCGTGCTGTGCGTCCGGCAGATGACCGTTGGGCCCACCGGGTTGCTCTGGGGCGATCACATCGGGGGGCTCAATGGTCGTCGTCATTGATCTGCCTTTGCCGAGGAGGGAGTCGAGTATCCGCTGCCGTTGGTGATGTGGGTATCGATAGGGGGATTGTTGATGGCCGACGATCCCGATCGTTGCAGGGTGTTGCCGGCCGAAACCTGACTGCTGACCCACTGAGCGAAGCCTCGAGGAGTGACCGCCCGCACACTGAACAGCATCTCCGAGTGGTAGAGGCCGCAGATCTGCGTGCACTGGCCGTTGTAGGTGCCGGTGTGGATCACATTGAGGTCGAAGTAGTTGGTCACCCCGGGCAGGGCATAACGGCTGAAGTTGAAGTCACGCACGTAGAAACCGTGGATGACGTCGTCCGAAACCAGTGTGATCTGGACGGTTTCACCGACCGGAACGACCATTTGTGGACCGTGGTTGTTGGGTCCGTTGGTGGTCTCGCCGGCCACCCCGACGTTCAGGTCGGGATAGTCGAACCGCCACCCCCACTGGAAAGCGGTGACCCGGACGTTCACGACCGGCTTGCCGGCCGCGGTCAGGGAGGTGTTGACGGGCTGGATGGCGTCGACGTTGTTCTCGGTGATGACCGTGAACCAGAAGAGGAAGGCCACGATGATCACGGGGACGACGGTGTAGATGATCTCGATGGGAACATTCTCGTGGAACTGCCGTGGCATTTCCTCGGACCGCTTCCTGTACCGGATGATGGTCCAGAGGATGAGCAGGAAGACGAGCCCTCCGACGATGATGCCCGTGGTCATCATCCCCGAGTACAGCTTGAAGGTCTCCTGACCCTGGGTGGTGGCCCCCCGGCTGGCGCCATAGCTCGGGTAGAAGTTGCACCCCCCGAGCACCAGGGGGGCACCGATGACCCCCAAGAGCGCCCAGCGCCGCCACCGCCCCGGCTTCTCTGGACGGCCACGATCCGACGCTTCCGGAAGGGAAGCGCCCGAGGGGGCTGAGTCGTCCGTGCCGGTCCGGCGAGACCAGCGTGGCAGGCCGGTTGTGAACGCTTTCACGGCGATGACACTAGTGGGCACCGGCACCGAAATTGAAGTTGAGAGCCGTGCTGCCTGGACTCGAGCAAACTCCCTGTTCACAGGGGTGCCCCGGCGGGCTATCGGAGCGGTTCAGGGGGCCCCGTCCCGGAGCCCGCCACCGTCGGCCCGCGCTGCCCACGAAAACACCCCTTTGGCCATGGTTGATGTGGCCGCATCGGCCCGTCTGGTGAAAACAGTGCGGTGTACTTCGCCGATGACTGGGTCATCCGGCGCCGCCAGCCAGGCCAGCTCGGCCAGGTGCCCGGCCAGCCGCAAATTGTCGTCGGCAGGGCGTTTTCCGCTGGTTCCTGGCGCAATGGCGTCGGTGCCGGACCCATCCATAAGGGCCAGGGCGCGGTCAGCCAGCACAGTGGCCCCGCCGGCCAGTTCGGCCAGCTCGAGGGCGAGGGTCCGCTCAGCCGCCGGCTTGAGCGTGGCCGGGTTCCCGTCCCACCATCCTCCGTAGAGGCGCCAGATGGTGCGCACGATGAACTCCGGCTCGTCGTAGACAGGTTGCAGATAGGGGCGTTCCATGAGGGCCGGGGGAGGAGCGACGGTGTGGATCACCTCGTCCAGACGGGCACCGGCGTTCATGAGGGCGAGAGTCTGCTCCACCAGCGACTCAAGGAGGGCGGCAGTGTCACCCAGCGCTTGACGTACCCGATCGGCACCCACCACCGGGAACCCGTGGCCCGGAAGCAGGACTTCGGGCCCGCCACCGGGTGCGTCGTAGAGGGCGAGCATCGAGCGCAGGGCGTCGGCCCATTCACGGGGGTAGCGCTGCACTTTCTGCGGATTGCCGGCGTTGGGCGAGGCCCAGATGAACAGGTCGCCACAGCACAGGACTCGGGCATCGGGAAGGTAGGTCCAGGTGTGGTCGTCGGTCTCGCCTCTGGCGTGGTGCAGTTCGGCCCGTCGTCCACCGATGTCGAGGTCCAGACGGTCGCGATAGGTCCGGTCGGGATAGCGGTACTCCGTCGGCCACTCCAGAGACTCGATGTTGAACTGGCGTCGGTTGATGATGCCGTTGTAGCCAGCCGTCATCACGTAACGGTCGAAGCGGGCCGGAAGGGCCTCGTGGGCCACGACCACCGGCTCGGGCCATCCGGCTTCGGCTGACTCGGCAGCCCAAACCGGAACGCCGAAAACGTGGTCAACGTGTCCATGGGAGTAGATGGCGGTGTGCAGGCGACCGGGCGACCAGGTCCGAAGGGTTCGGTGGACCTGAGCGGCAAAGAACGTGCTCCCGGTGTCGACCAGCAGAAGGCCGTCCTCGGTGGCGATGGCCGACACGTTGGCGAAAGACGGGACGAAAGCGACGCCGTCAGCCACCTCGGCCAGCCCTTCGGACGGGCTGAGGGGGTGGATCTCCGCTGTGGAGATCTCGCCCCGCCACAATCGGTCGGCGGTGGCCAGAACGTCGTGTCGATCAGGCATGGCTGCCCCTCTCTGTCCACCGGCAAATGTAGCGGGGGCCACCGTGGGTGACCGGCGGGAGGTGAGAAACCGGGGTAGCCCGTCGACGTGAACAACTTCAGTGGGGTGATCAGTGGCGTGATCAGAGGCGTGATCACAGACGTGATCGGGGCCTGCCACCGGCCGACCAGGCCCACGCTGGACCGGCCTGTGTGTCAGCGGGGGCGGTCCTCGGGCGGATTCCAGCGGGATGCGAGCTTGCCGGCAAGCTTGCCTGCTTCCCTGATGGTGCGCTTGACGTGGGCCTCGGCCTCGGGTCGGTACTTGGCCGCCGCTTCGCGGCCCGTGGCGGCAGCAGTAGCGGCGGTACGTCCGACCCATCGGGCCGCGTCGTCGGCCGCCGAGCTGCTCGACGGATCGGCTGTTCGGCCGGCCCCGGACCCACCGCCGGTCTCCGCTGGTCCCGAGCGGGCCGGAGGGGGAGAAACGGTGGCCGTGGTGTCGATCACCGACGAATGGTGGGGCATCCTTAGCCGCATTCCTTCACCCGCATCGCCAACCCTGGTCAGTGTGGCCAGCCGAATGAGTCCGACCACCCCGAACTCGACAACGATGATCCCCTGGACATCGGGTCGGAGGGCGGGAATGACGGGCGCCAGACCGATCAGTGCGGCGGCCACCACCACCAGGACCAGGTGCAGTCGTGGACTGCAGACGCGGGCGATCCCCAGCGGGCCGTCGGCGGTGGCGGCCAAGAGCAGGAACACAACGGCGGCGACAATCAGCAGACCGCCTGAATGGACGTGGATCGAAATATCGACAAAGACGAGGGCGACGACGACTTCGGCCACCTGCAGGGCCCAAAAGGGCACCCATCGGCGGCGAGCAGGCCGACCGGGCGTCAGGACGGTTCGCTGCGCAGCCCCCTCGTCCATCAATTCGCTTCCGGGAGAGGTCAGGACCTGTTGGCGGATCCGTCGCCCTGGGTCTCGACCGGTGTGGCTGCCGGTGGATTCATGGCGGCGGGCGGTGTGGCCTGTGACACGGCCTTGGTGGTAGCCGGGTCGTCCGCCGAACCCTCATCGAGCCCCTTTTTGAATTCCTTCTGCGCCGAGCCCAGGGAGCGGGCCAGTTTCGGGATCTGGGTCGAGCCGAACAGAACGAGGACCACCACAACGAGAACGATGATGCCGTCTACGCCGAAAATATCTGCTGGGGAGCCGAAGTGCATTGTCGTATCTCCTTTGTCTGCTGCCGGTACCAGGTTAGACGTGTCCGTCCTCACCCGCTGCGCAGTCCTCGCCCACGTATTCGGCGCCAGAAGGGCCACCGGATGAACCTGGCGGAGCCGTTGACCCCCGGAAGGTGGAACTGGGAAGGAGGGGCGTCTCGGGTGGGCACGAAGGGCCTGCAGGGAGGGGGCGTCTCGGGAGGACAGGAAGGGCAAGGGGCGCCTCGGGAGGCAGAATCCCCGGAAGGCAGAATCCTCGGGAGTCAGAATCCTCGGGAGTCAGAATCAGCCAGCCAAAAAGACGCCGAGGCAGAGGGCGGCGACCGAGGCGACCGCTCCAATCGCCCCCCACGCAGCGATTGCCGCCTTGGTGGTCGCACGTTGGTGCAGGTAAACGGCGATGCCGGCTACGGCTACCACCACGATTTTGACGATGAGGACCGTCTTCCAGGCCGAGGAGGCATCCTTCACGGTCAGGGCGCTGATGTTCCAGAACCCGGTGAGAACCAGCACGGCGTAGGCGGGCCACAGGAGACGTGCGAACGCTCGGGCCACTTTCTTCGGCGCGTCCTCGCCCAGTGTCCTCACGGTGGGGAGCAGCCCGGCCACCGTGAACTGACCGCCCACCCAGATGGTGGCGGCCAGTACATGGAGGATGAGCCGGAAGCCGCCGAGGGCATCAGACAGATTGGGGACATTGCTCCCCGACTGGGCCACGTGGCCGACGATGGTCACCGGTCCGACTGGTCGAGAGGGGCGGACAGCGGACAGCGGACAGCGCCGCGCTACTTGCCCGTCCATACGGGCTCACGCTTCTCGGCGAAGGCAACCGGCCCCTCCATGGCGTCGGCTGAGCCGAACACCTCGGGAACAGCGGCATTGTTGATGGGCCAACCCTCAGCGTCGGGCAGTTCGCCCGCTTTTTGGATCACCCGCTTTGACGCCCGGACGGCGAGGGGCGCGTTTTTGGCGATCGTATTGGCCAGTTCCAGGGCCTCGTCCATCAGTTTGTCCTGCGGTACGACCCGATTGATCAAGCCGAGCTCGAGCGCCCGGCGGGCGTCGATGGGATCACCGGTCAAGGCGAGCTCCATGGCGATGGTCGGAGGGATCCTCTTCGGAAGCCGGATCAGGGCCCCGGCCGCGGCCATCAGCCCTCGCTTGACCTCGGGGATACCGAAGTTGGCGCTTTCCACGGCGACCACCAAATCGCATGCCAGCATGATCTCGCACCCCCCGGCCAGGGCAGACCCGTTGACGGCGGCGATGATCGGTTTGGCGAAGCCGCGCTGGGCGATCCCACCGAAGCCGCCCTTGGCTCCCATGATGTCGGCCGCTTCTCCGGCGGCAAAGGCCTTGAGGTCCATTCCCGCGCTAAATGCCTTGTCCCCGGATCCGGTCACGATGACCACCCAGCAGTCATCGTCCACTTCGAGCTCGTCGAAAGCGGCGGCAAAGGCGAGCGAAACGGCCCCATTGATGGCGTTGCGAGCCTCGGGCCGATTGATGGTGAGAACCTCGATGTGACCCCTGCGTTCGCGAAGCACTTCGGACATGGCGGCCTCCCTCAGGATTCAACCTACGCCGAGACGGTAGCGCGGCGGCGCGCCGCTCTGGACAATGATCGAGCTGCCGACCAGACCGGGCACGTCGAGGCCCCCTAGTTCGACCGTGGTTTCGCCGTCGGCGGGACCAACGGCCATGTGCCGCCCATCGGGGAGACGGGCGATGAGCGGCGCTCCTACCGGTGCACCGTCCGGATCACGGATGACGGTGGCGGCCACGACGATTGCCGGCGTGGTGTGGTCCACCTCGAGAGCCACATCGAGCGCGTCGCCGTCGATCACCGACTGGGCCTGCGTGGTGTCTCCCTGTCGGTATCCCCGGGGCGGGGACTCGGCTCCGTAGAGGCCGAGAGAATGCTTGGTGATGAACCATCCGAGTCCGGTGGCGAGGCCCAACCGCGGCGCTTTGGGGGAGGTGCCAGAGGGGCGGACGCCGCCCCAGGTGCCGCGCAACATCTCCGTGAGCGTGGCGATGGCGTGGGTTGTGTAGTTGTTTCCGGGCCCGCCGAAGTAAGGAAGCCCGCCGGTGACAGTCAGTCCTCGGGAGTCAGAGGGTTGGACGCCCAGAGAGTCGGCCGCAAGTTCGACGGCCGAAGGGAAGCATGAGTACAGGTCGAGAGCCTCGACGTCGTCGATGCCGATCGATCGGCTCCCACCGGCTGCCTCTGTCGCCGCCTCGAAGAGGGCACGCCCGGCGGCGGCGATAGCCGGCGAGCGCCCGGGGTCGGGCCGGGCGGAAGGTGATCGGATGTCGGTCGCCTCGGACCCCGACCAGATGAACACCGCCCGGTCGGCGGCTCCGGCTCGTTGAGCCTCAGCCAGAGAGCACACGACGAGAGCCGCCCCTTGGTCCGACCCCAAGAAGGCGGTCATTCTCTTCGTGTAGGGCTCAGACACGATGCGGTTGTCCGGCGCCGGCGTGGCGATGTCGGCCGCCGACCGCACCTCGCGGAACCACGCATAGGGATGGGCGGCAGCCACCTCGGTGAAAGGGGCGAATAGTTCCCCCATGGCCTGCCGGTGTTTCGGCCCATCGTGTCCCATCCGGGCGGCCACCACGCTCTCGAACAACGGATAGACGTGGACCGGAAGGAGCAGCCCAATGGCCGACTCGGCCGGCCCGACACCCGGTTGGTCGTCGCCCACCACGGGATCGGCAGGGAGCCCGGGACCGCCCGGGGGAGTGGAGATGGCGGGAGGGGCGTCATTGGAACGGGGAGTGGTCCGGTCCTGGGCCCGTCGTTGTCGGGAGGAACGGATGGCCTCCGCTCCGGCGATGACAGTTACGGACAGTCGCCCGCCGGCGATAGCCGAGGCCGCTCGATTGACCAGCCACTGCGGGCTGTTCCCACCGATTGTCGTGACCTCGCAGGCGGCGTGAGTGGTGCCGATCCGGGCGGCCAGATCGGAAGCCGGGTGGGAGCCGCTGCGAGTCATGACATTTACCACCGAGAGCCGATCGACCCGGGAACGAAGCGAAGGGACGTCGGCGAAGCCGGCCTCGCAGGCCAGCTCCATCAGCTCCACCGGCGTCGTCAACGCTGTCCGTTCGAGGGACTGTCCCGAAGCGATGACCACAGGGATGCGCTCGGGATCGTGTTTCGTCGTAGCCATGGGAGGAGCGGACGCATGCCTGTCCGGGTGGCAAGCTACCATCGCCTGCCTACACCACTACCGCGCTGATCTCCGATGGGGGGTCCGATCGATCAGAGTGATCAGGTCGATCAGGTCGGCCAGGCGGTGGTCAGATGCTCGTCAGAGTGAGACCGACAAGAGACCGAGTGGCAACTGGGAAGATGTCCGGGCCGCAGACCGGGAAGATGGCCGGTTGGTAACCGGGAAGGTGAACTGTGTCCTCCACAACCGAAGGATCCTCCGATGGGGACGGCTCAGCCTTTCGTGCTCCCCGATTCCACTTCGGGGTGGCTACCGCCGGCTTTCAGGTCGAGGGGGGCTTCAACGGGCACGACGAGCCGGCCAACAACTGGCAGGCATGGGAGCAGGTCGGCCGGGTGGAGCCTTCAGGGAGCGCGGTCAACTTCTGGGACAAGCCCGAAGAGGCCCTGGACCGAGCAGCCAGCCTGGGCTGTGACAGCTTTCGACTGAGCGTCGAGTGGGCCCGGGTCGTGCCCGCGCCGGACCGGGTGGACCGGTCCGCCCTCGACCATTACGTGGCAATCGTGGCCGCCTGCATCGAGCGGGGACTCGAGCCCCTCGTCACCCTCCACCACTTCACCCATCCGGCATGGCTGGGAGAGGATTTCTGGATCCGGCCCGATGCTGCCGAGCGGTTCCGATCGTGGGCCGACCTGGCTGTCGAGGCCCTGGCTCCGTCGGTGCGTCTCTGGGTGACGATCAACGAGATCAATGTCCTTTTCGCCGAGTCGTGGGTGCTCGGTTCGTTTCCTCCCGGCCGCCGGATGGCCCACGCCGACACCGCCATCGCCGCCAGCAACCTTCTGGCCGCCCACGTGGCCGGTTACGAGGTCATCCATGGATGGCGTGGGGATGCCTCGGTCACCACCAACAACGGGTGCTCCTCCCTCTACGAGCTGGACCGGATGCTGTCCGACATCCTGCTGGCCAGGCGTATGGACGTCGACCGCGACGATGTCTTCGAGTGGTTGGCCGAACGCCGCAGGCACCACGACTCGCTATTGCCGAGGGCATCGGCGGGCGAACGCCTACTCCGGAAGTATGCGACCCAGTCGCTTCTGCCGCAGGACCGGATGGCGTCATCACGCAGTGACGGACCGGAGCCCTTCCTCCGGCGGGCCGTCGACGCCGTGTACGCCAGCTCGCACGAGTGCACGCTCGACGCCATGGGGATCGACTACTACGACCCGCTGGCTTCGCGGCACTTCCGGCTTCCTGGCCGCCGGACGGCTGGAGGCCGCAACGTGCTTCCCGTCCGTCCCTTGTGGGACGACGTACCTGACCCCGCCGGGCTGGGCCGCCGACTCCGGATCGAGCAGATGTTGGCACCGGGCATACCCATCTGGGTGGTGGAGAACGGGCTGTGTAACCGGGTCCGCTACGGCCGCTCTTTCGCCCGTCTCGACGGCTGGGACCGTCCCCGCTACCTCCGGGAGAACCTGGCCGCGGTGGCCACCGCCGTCGATGACGGCGTACGGGTGGAGGGCTACTGGCACTGGTCACTCGTCGATAATTACGAGTGGGGGTCCTACGAACCTCGTTTCGGCCTGTACGGCGTCGACCGCTCTCGAGGCGGACGGTGGTTGGATACCGACGCCATGGGAGACGATGCCGCCGGCGCCTACCGGTCGATCATCGCAGGGCTACGGACTGGTGACCGGAGCGTGCTCGAACCCTCTTGAGTAGGTGGCCCGGTGTTGCACTGGGTGCCTTCACGTCGGATAGGCCTTCACGTCGGATAGGCCTTCACGTCGGATAGGCCTTCACGTCGGATAGGCCTTCACGTCGGATAGGCCTTCACGTCGGATCGGTATCGCGTCAGATCGGGATCGATACAGTTGGCGACCCGTGGGAGCCAACTTAGATCCTCAGCGGTTCGCCTCGATCCCCCCGCTGGAAGAACCGTTGCCCGTCTGGGACGCCCGCCCGCGAGAGGAGAGCGCCTCTCTCCCCTCTCCCTTGAGGTCCACCATGAGTACTCCGTCAGCGAAGTCTGCCTCGTACCGGATGGGGACCCCGAAGGGGATGTCGTAGTACTTGAGGAAAGCGATGCCGGCGACCACGAAGTTCCCACCGGCGCTCACCGGCCTCATCGGGTACGCATTGAGGCCGTCTGGCTCCGTGGGCCGGAACCCGATGACGCGCTCTTCTCGGTCGTAGAGCAGCTCGACCGCTTTGGGTTCGCCCAAGAGGCGGTGGGCTGAAGCGTTGAAGCTCAGGGTCCCCTTGGCCTGGATCGTCACCTGCGGGCGCTTCTTCATCGGGATGGCCCGTTTGTCAAACACCTGGAAATTGGGCATAGTCCATCCCGCGTCGCCGAACGTTGATCTGCGACTCACTTACCCAAACAGCCGGTTAGACAAACCGTCCTCAGGCCCGGCTGGCGGATCGGGCTTTGTCGTTGAGGTCGCCTGAGGGCACATGGCGAGCGCGTAGCGGCGCCAAGGTAGGTCCTGCTGTTCCGTTTGGACGCTGGGCCCGTTCATTCCGAAGCTGGGACCCGCCGTTCGGTTCAGGCTGTCGGCCCCGACTGGATGTGCTCTGCCGAGATCAGGCGTCCCGTGCCGTTCCTAGGCGGGCGAGCACCTGCTCGGCCTCGTCCACGATCTGGGAGACGAGACTGCCAGCGGGGACGAGTGTCCGGATGGCCCCTACCCCCTGCCCACTCGGGTAGCACTCACGATCGGGGTCGATGTCAGGCGTGCTCTCGCCGCCTCCGAGGTGGAACGCTCTGTCTTCTATCGATCGACCGAGCTGGCTGGGAAAGGGAGCGAGTTCATCGGGGTTTTCGTCGAAGTAGGCCGTGTAGGAGTTGCGCACGACCCGCATGGTCTTTCCAGAGAAGGCGCGGCTGATGGTGGTTCCGTCTTCGCCGGTCCGGATGAGGGCGTCCTTGTAACCAGCGACGCTCCGGGCCTCGGGGGTGGCAATGAACCGGGTGCCGATCCAAACGCCGTCGGCCCCTAGGGCGAGGGAAGCGGCCAGGCCCCGCCCGTCGAAGATCCCCCCTGCCGCCACGACAGGTATTTCGGCGCCGACCGTGTCCACGATCTGGGGCACCAACGGCATGGTGGCGACCAGGCCGGTATGGCCACCGGCTTCCGTTCCTTGGGCGACGACGATGTCGCATCCCGCGTCGAGAGCCCGACGGGCATGGTCGACCTTGCCGCACATGTTGACCACCAAGACATCGTGAGAGTGGCACAACTGGACTACCTCGGAAGGAACACCTAGTCCGGCGACGAAGACGGAGGCGCCCCCTTCGATGATCTGTTCGACCTGACCGACCAAGTCGCCGGGCATCGCCGTCAACAGGTCGACACCGAATGGCTTGCTCGTTCCCTCGCGGACGGCAGCGATTTCGGCGACCATGCGCTCGTTGCTCATTGTGGAGGCACCCAGACAACCGAATCCGCCAGCCTCCGACACCGCTACGACAAGCGGGGCGTATGAAACCCCCCCCATGCCGGCAAGCATCACCGGGTGTTCGATGCCGAGGATGTCGGTGAGCCTGGTTTTTATCACGGTGTCCTCCGTCGGTGTCTGCGGAGGGTCACCCTAGTGGGAGGCCGGTCGTTGCACGCACAGCAGTGTCAGGCGGGAGGCTCCCGCGGGCGCGGGAAGCCGAGCACCGGGCAGCCTGCGACGGCGCAGCCGAGACGGGACCCTGTACCGGTGGTTGTGTCCCGGTCAGGGTCCCCTTCTCGACGTGCATCGTCAGGTGGGGCTCAGGTCACACTGTGTCACCCGTGCTCCGAAGTCCACCTGGCTCTAGGCGCCCGACCCGCTGTGCGGGTCCGACGTGGCCTGACCGCTTTTGCCCGAGCCGTTGGTGGAAGTGTTGCCGGCCGTGGCTGGTCCGGTGGCGCCGGTGTTGCCCGACTGGGTGTTCCCAGCGGTGTCGGCGTTGCCGGACTTGGCTCCTGAGCTCGAGTTCGACGCGGTGCTGACCGAGCCGGACTGCCCACCGTTGCCCGAGTCACCAGAAACGGCAACCGGGTTGGAGGACGCACTGCCCGTATCGGTCGAACCGGTCGAACCGGTGTTGCCCGAGGTGGCCGAGGCGCTGCCACCGCAGGTGCCCACCAAGGTCACGCACGGCGCGATGGTGACGGCCGATCCCGAGCTCCCCGAGTTGCCCGAGTTCCCGGAGTTCCCCGACGTTGCCGATCCTTCGGACGTCGCCGATCCGGTGTCTCCGGAGTTGGCGCTGCCCGAGGATGCGGTGGTGTCGTTGCTGCTCGAGGACGAAGCTGATCCCGAGGTGCCTCCTGTGGTCGTGCCGTTGGCGGTGGAGTCACCGCTGCTGCCCGACGTGGCGTTGGCACTGGAACCATCGTTGGCCTTCCCACTGCTGCCCGAGCCGGCTGAGCCGCTGGCCGTGCCCGACCCGCTCTGCGGGTCCGACGTGGCCTGACCGCTTTTGCCCGAGCCGTTGGTGGAAGTGTTGCCGGCCGTGGCCGGTCCGGTGGCGCCGGTGTTGCCCGACTGGGTGTTCCCAGCGGTGTCGGCGTTGCCGGACTTGGCTCCTGAGCTCGAGTTCGACGCGGTGCTGACCGAGCCGGACTGCCCACCGTTGCCCGAGTCACCAGAAACGGCAACCGGGTTGGAGGACGCACTGCCCGTATCGGTCGAACCGGTCGAACCGGTGTTGCCTGAGGTGGCCGAGGTGTTGCCATCGCAGCTGCCTGCCGAGGTCAGGCACGGCGCCATGGTGACGGCCTTCCCCGAGTTTCCGGAGTCCCCGGAATTGCCCGAGTTGCCCGACTGTGCGGACCCCGTGGCGGTTGCCGGTCCGGTGTTGCCGGAGTCAGCGTTACCCGAGGATGCATCAGTCTGGTTCGAGCTCGAGGACGAGGCCGATCCCGAGGTGCCACCGGTGGTCGTGCCGTTGGCTGTGGAGTCACCGCTGCTGCCCGACGTGGCGTTGGCACTGGAACCATCGTTGGCGTTCCCGGTGTTGCCCGAGTTGGCCGAGCCCTTGGCGTTGCCTGAAGGGGCCTTGTGAGAGCCCTTCCCCGGGCCCTGGTGGCCGCCCCACTGATTGCCGGTGGGCCAGCCTGGCGTGCCTGACCCGCTCTGCGGGTTGGACGCGGCCGGACCGCTGTTGCCCGAGCCGTTGGTGGAGGTGTTGCCGGCCGTGGCCGGTCCGGTGGCGCCGGTGTTGCCCGACTGGGTGTTCCCAATCGTGTCGGCGTTGCCGGACTTGGCACCTGAGCTCGAGTTCGACGTGGTGCTGACCGAGCCGGACTGCCCACCGTTGCCCGAGTTACCAGAAACGGCAACCGGGTTGGAGGAGGCGTTGCCCGTATCGGTCGAACCGGTCGAACCGGTGTTGCCCGATGTGGCCTTCTGGGCTCCGGGAGTCCCTGGTCCATTGCTTTGACCGTTGCACGGATGATGCCGCTTCACGTTGCCCGGACCTTGGTTCTGATCCTGGTACTGACCGTGATTCCCTTGATCCTGACCCTGGTTCTGGCCCGGGTTCACCTCGGCCTTCCCCGAGTTTCCGGAGTCCCCGGAATTGCCCGAGTTGCCCGACTGTGCGGTCCCCGTGGCGGTTGCCGGTCCGGTGTTGCCGGAGTCAGCGTTACCGGAGGATGCGTCAGTCTGGTTCGAGCTCGAGGACGAGGCCGATCCCGAGCTGCCACCGGTGGTCGTGCCATTGGCGGTGGAGTCACCGCCGCTGCCGGACGTGGCGCTGGCACTGGAACCATCGTTGGCGTTCCCGGTGTTGCCCGAGTTGGCCGAGCCCTTGGCGTTGCCCGCTGTAACCGGGGCGGGATGATTACCACCCGGACCGTTGGGCGGGGTTGAGGCCCGCGCGGTTCCGAAAACCAGGAGAAGTGCTACAACTCCGGTTCCGGCGGCGCACAGGCCATTAGTTAGACGTTTACCCATAGCAGTTTGTTCCTTTCGAGTTTTGGACGTGCCTGTCTGGCACGAGCAGGTCTTTTCCGGGCGGGCGCGGGCGGTCAAGGGCACTTCTGGTGCCAGGTTGAAGCCAGAGCCCAAAATCTCCCGGAGGGCCGCCTAGGCGATTACGTCGGCGACCCGCGTAGGAAGCGCTGCTGGGCTAGCCGGGAGGTACGACGATCGTCGCCGGGCGAGCCACAACCAGCTCGCCGGTATCACGAATGAGGCCCAGAAAGAGGGGGAGGTGCCAGGCACGTGCCCTCTCGCCGAGGAATGTGGCCGAGGAAGAACTGCCGCCATGGGCCGTTCCTCCGTCCGAGCCCGACCCTGGTCCCACGGGAAAGGCAGGCTGGGGCGAAAATGGGAGTTGCGTCGGTTGAGGTGTTGGAGGAAGTCCGGGGTGAGCTCCATCATCGCCACCACTGAATCCGAAGCCACTACTCACTGTCATCGAAGAGAAGAGCGAGTGAATGTCCGAATTCCTCGTGATGCTGGCCGTGAGAGCCGAGCCATCTGCTCTCACCGAAGCGTTCCCAATCCAACTGTTCGCGGAACTGGCTGTTCCCTGAATAGCGATGGGCGGGGTCACAGGCGAGTTCGACGTCACTACCGGGGCCACTGGCGTCACTGGCGACACGACCGGGGGTACGACCGGCACAACCGGCGTTACGGGCGCTACTAGCGGAGCCACCGCCGACACCACAGGAGCCACGGCCGAGACGACTGGCGCTACAAGTGGGGCCAACTCCGAGACCACCGGAGTCACGGCCGAGACGACTGGCGCTACAAGTGGAGCCACGGCCGAGAGCACCGGGGCTACGGCCGAGACGACTGGCGACCCTGCAGAGACCACCGGAGTCACCGTCGACACCACCGGGGCCACCGGGGCCACCGCCGACGTTACTGCCGACAGAACCGGCGTTACTGCCGACACGACCGGAGCAAACGCCGACGCGATCGGGGTACCCGACGAGACCTCTGGAACCACGGTCGACGGCGTCACTGACGAGACCGTCGGGGCCACTGTCGATACAGCTTGAGTGAGTGTGGTTGGTCCGGTTGATGAAGGCACAAGATCAGAAGATGACGCCGGGAGCTGTGGCGCTGCGGAGTCCTTGCTGGCTGCTGCTTCTGTCGTCGGCGGTGCTGCAGTTGGAGCGGCAACCACGGAGGTCGTGGCGGTTGTCGGTTGAGAGCCGACCCGCGTTGTATCGGTCACTAAGGCCGACGCAGTATTGACCAGGCCAGAAGAAGCAGTGCCCGCTAGACCGGAGAGGGAAGAGGGAGCAATGGTGGAGGCCGAAGCAACACCTTGCAACAGCAGAGACAGAAGGAATCCGCCTAAGAGCCCCAAGGCCACGCGAATCACCCAACGGGTGACACTCTTGCGCTGATCCACGGGCCTGGACTACCCAGGCCACCGCGCGGCAAACGCATCACTTTTGACGAATTATTTGCACGCGCCGGCTCAGTGCATCGTCGATCTGGATGTTCTCAACCTTGTCCGAAGAGGGACTTCCTGCTGGCGGCCGAGTTACGACGTGCGCGCCTCCTACTGTTCGGCCATGATCCTTTCGAATTCGACCATGGGGCTCACGGGAACGTGCTCACCGAGAGTGACCGTCACCGCATGGATGGTGGCGGTGCAAGGGAACGGCGCGTCGTAGCCATCACCCACCGGCGGACCGAATTCGTACCCGCATGTCATCCCGATGCCAGTAGCGCTGAAGGCGGCAATGGTGAACATGGGGAGTGTGCCCTCGCCCACCACGGTCCCGTCCACATAGAGCATTGCCGAGCCCCCTTGATTCTCATTGCGCTCGAACCGGAAGCTGAGCCGGTGACGACCGGGGACCACCCGCTCCGAAGCGGTTATGACGTGGCACTCCTTGCCGTAGAGGTTGTGTACGTACCTCAGATGACCGTCCCACAAGTGGAGCGAAAATCCGCCGAGTACGGATCCCTGCGCCAGGAGAACGCCCTCGACCGGGCCCTCGGGTGGGACAGTGACGTCGACCTCTATGGCATGACTCCGATTCTTGACATTGGCGGCTACGGGCTCGGGTACCGGGGAGGCGTTCGGGTAGTAAGTGGCGGTCAGCCGAGGTGGTCGCCAGTCGGGCTTGGGATTGTTCAACGTGTGGAGCACCCGATTGTCGAGGGGAAGCACCTGGTTGTTTCGGGCCTCGACCCACCATCGTCCGACCATGTCGGCCACCCGGTCGGGCTCCTGGTCTGCGAGATCATGGATTTCGGCCGGATCAACGGCAACGTGGTAGAGCTCCCACCGGTCCTCGCTGAACGGCGCGTTCCAGTTGATGCCGTCGTTGTAGATGGGACCGATGGGCTTGAAGGTGACCGCCTTCCACCCGTCGTGGTAGAGGGCACGGCTTCCGAACATCTCGAAGTATTGGGTTGCGCGGTGCCCAGGTGCCTTGGCTCCCCCCGCTCCGAGCAGCGGAGCGAAGCTGATGCCATCGACAGGGCTTTGAGGCACGTATTCGATCGTTGGAGGGGCCTCGATCGACGCCAGCTCCAGCACCGTCGGGAAAATGTCAACGGCGTGGGTGAACTGGCGTCGGATGCCCCCGGCCGAGCCGATTCGGGCCGGCCAGCTCACGATGCAGGGATCGGCCACCCCACCTTCATGGACCTCCCGCTTCCACCGCTTGAAGGGCGTATTGCCTGCCATTGTCCAGCCCCACGGGTAGTTGTTGTGGGCACGAGGGCCGCCGATCTCGTCGATTCGCTGGGCAAGTTCCCTTGGACCGGCGGCGTCGAAGTTCTGGAGCCGGTTGTCGTTGATCGACCCGTCCGGTCCGCCCTCGGAGCTGGCGCCGTTGTCGGATACAACGATCACCAGAGTCTGCTCGCGGTCACCGGTCTGCTCGAGAAACTCCAACACCCTGGCCAGTTGGGCATCGGTGTAAGAGAGAAAGGCTGCAAAGCACTCCATGAACCGGGCCGCTACCTGCTTTGCCTGCTCGGAGAGGTCCTCCCATGGCGGCACCCACGGCGGTCGAGGCGCCATCTCGGTGTCCGGGTCGAAAAGACCCATTTCGATCTGGCGGGCAAAGATCTCCTCTCGCCAGACGTCCCAGCCCTTGTCGAAGTGGCCCTGGTAGCGCTCGATCCACTCGGTGGGTGCGTGATGGGGCGAATGACATGCGCCGGTGCAGAAATACAGGAAGAAGGGCTGATTCACGTCCACGGCCCGGAGGTCGGCTAGTTGGGTGATGGCCTGGTCGGCGAGGTCGGCACTCAGGTGATAGCCCTCGTCTATCGACCGCGGCGGTCGGATGGCGTGGTTGTCGTGATAGAGGGAAGGTACGAACTGGTGGGTCTCCCCACCGTGGAACCCGTACCAACGGTCGAAGCCGCGGGCCAGGGGCCAGCTGTGCCGTGGTGCGGCCATGTGCGTTTCGTCGTCCGGGGTGAGGTGCCATTTGCCTACGGCGTAGCTGGCATACCCCGCCTGCCGAAGGACCTCGGAGAGGAAGCCGTTCTCCTTGGGGACGTGGCCGTTGTACCCGGGAAATCCTATGGCCAGATCGGCGACCCGCCCCAGACCGTTGCGATGGTGATTACGCCCTGTGAGCAGGCAGGCCCGGGTGGGAGAGCAGAGGGCCGTCGTGTGGAAGTTGGTGAGGCGCACACCCTCGGCGGCCAACCCGTCAATGGTGGGGGTGTCGATGTCGGATCCGTAGCAGCCGAGCTGAGCGAATCCGACGTCGTCGAGGACCACAAGCAACACGTTGGGAGCACCTTCCCCCGGCCGGGTCACCGCCGGCCACCAGGGGGTGGAGTCTCGCCAGTCGTCGCCGATTACGCCTTGGAAGGGCGGAGTCTCCATCATGACCTCCGAATTCTGAGCGGACGTTGCTCCTGGCTGCCCCGGCCGCCAGGAGGCGATTCTTGCCCGTGGCGAGGGGACCACGCGGAGGGCCCCAACTCGGGGGCCCCGAGCTGCAGTGGGACGTTACAGCAGGAAGCGGGGTCTACTGCAGGTAGGGGCAGTGGCGACACCCTGACTCACAGCAGGCGCCGCGGTCGGCCAGAAAGGCTGCCGTCAGGACGAACAAGCCGGTAGCGGGATCGCTATAGCCTGCTTCGCCCCGCTCCATGGCGGCTTCGTGGGCAGCGAGGATCTCGTGCCGAAGTGGGTTGTCGGGGGCCAGGCGCTGCGGGTGGGGAGAGTTGAATGGACGGTCCGCTAGAGGCTCCTCCGCTGTCATCGCGGTGTCTGCCGATGGGTCACGGCGGACTGTCGGCCGGTTCGCTCCCTAACGGGCTCGTCGGGTCCGCGTGCGGGTTGGTGACGGAAGGCGGACGATCCACGGCTGTCACCGACGTGGCAGCCGGATGCCTCCGTTTCGCATGTCTGTGCTTGGGCGGTCTCTGCTTTGCGTGTCGGAAGGGAGTCGAACGGCCCCTCGCCCTGCTCCTTGACCTCGGCTCGGTAGCGATGGGGGAGGTCGAGCTGACGGTAGCGTGCGAGGCGGTGGCAGTGGCAGTGGCGGGCCAGGCGACGGCAGTGACGGCGGCAGTGGCGGTGGCGGTGGCCGTGGCGCTGGGTTCGGCGGTCGGCACACTCGACACGAAGTCACGTTGACGCACGAGGACGAGGGCTCCTACGGCTCCGATCAACGACACGACCATGGCAATGGACATGAGGTGGTCGAGGGTGCCGCTGAACGCGGCCTGGTAGGCGGCGAGAAGAGCGTGTCGTGCGGCCGGCGACGGGAGCCCGGCTGCGATCTGACGCACGCCCCCGTTGTCCACTTGGGCGATCAAGCCCGACCCCTGGCGGGCGATGAGCTCCCGCCCGGTCTGGGTGGCCGAGAGGGCGGCGATGGCGTGAGGTCGGATCTGACTGAGGAAGACAGCCCCGAGGGCAGCAATTCCGGTGGCGATCCCGACTTGTCGAAAGGTGTTGGAGACCCCGGAGGCCATCCCGCTGCGCTCCGCGGGAACAACCGAGACAGTGGCCGACGCCACCACCGGATTGGTGACGCCGATTCCGACTCCGGCGACCAGGAACCCGGGCAACAGCACGGTCCATGTCGAGTCAGGTTGGATGTGAGTGGCCAGCTTGCAACCGAGGGCGATGAGCAGCAGCCCCAATCCGAGCAGGTAGCGGGCATGGACTCTCAACGTCAGCTTGCCGGCAATCGGGGAGATGATGAAGGAGAGGATGCTTATGGGGAGGAAGCGGAGTCCGGCGGCGAGAGGTCCGTAGCCGAGCACGTCCTGTAGATAGAACGTGACGTAGAGGAGCATGGCGAAGATGGTGGAGGACAGGACGAAGGCGGTGAGTGACACGCCGACCATGGCGGGGCGTCGGAAGAGGGCGAGGTCGAGCATGGGGCTGCTCCCCAGCCATTCGGCGACCAGAAAGGCGGCCATGGCGACAGCCGCGCCGACCAGCAAGCTCACGATGGTCGGACTATGCCAACCCCAGGCATTTCCTTGGACGAGGGCGAGCACCAGCATGAAGAGTGATGCAGAAAAAGTGATGAAGCCGATCCAGTCGACACGGCGACGGGTCGGATCCCGTGAATCGCTGACTTTTGTCAACGTGATGGCGATGGCCACCGCCCCGATCGGCAGGTTGACGAAGAAGATCCATCGCCACCCGATGCCGCTGGTGAGCACTCCGCCCACCAGCGGACCTATGGCCACAGCACCCCCGATGACCGCCCCGTAGACGCCGAAGGCGGTGCCCCGCTCCCTCCCGGTGAAGGCCTGGGCGATGAGGGCCAGGGAGGTGGCGAAGATGATGGCGCCGCCAACCCCCTGAACCCCGCGAGCCAGATCCAACATCAAAGGGGTGGTTGATAGCCCGCAGACCAGGGATGAAACCGAAAAAATGAGAAGTCCGAGGGCGAACAGTCGACGACGGCCGAACATGTCTCCTATCACCCCGGCGGTGAGGAGGAAGGAGGCCAGGGTGAGGGCGTAGGCGTCAACCACCCACTGGAGGTCGGCAAAGGTGGAGTGAAGCGATCGCTGGATGGACGGAAGGGCCACATTGACCACACTGATGTCCAGCAGCAGCATGAAGATCCCAGCGCATACGGCGCTCAGGGTCCACCACTTGCGGTCCATCACCCCTCCCCTCGTGCGGTGTTCGTCACCGGGCTGGAGGCGGCGACGCCGAATAGCCCAAAGAGCGAGATCGGCACAAGGACGCCACGCCGGGGACGGGACCGCACTGACAGGACACACGCATGTATAGACGAGGGAGAAGCGCAGGGCAACGATCACCGCTGCCTGAGCCGATGGTGTGAGCCTCGATCAGGTGATGTCGCGTCGAGTCAGGATCAGGGACCCGACGACGGCGAAGACAAGTCCGTACCCCAACATCAACAGCGCACCCTGCCACCAGCTGAAGAGCCCGAAGTCGGCGCCCCGACCGCGGGTCAGGTTGGAGGCGGCGGTTGCCGCACCGGTGGGCACCCACTTCTCCGCGCCGTGGACCAAGCTGACCAGGATCCCCTCCAGGATGATGAACCAGCCCAGGCACACGATGATGGCCGCCACCTGGTTGGTCAGCACCGAGCCGACCCCGACCCCGAGGATGGCGAACAGGGCGAACACCAGGATCATGCCCGGCGCTACAGGCGGAATCTGGTGGAGAAGGGCGGACCAGGAGCCGCCCTGGATCACCAGGACTATGCCCCCTCCCACGAAGCTGATCACCAGCAGGATGATGGCCAGGACCGCCCCCAGGACGGCCGCCATGATCAACTTCGCTCCCACGAACTCGGGACGCCGGGGAGTGACCAGAAAAGACGTGGTCACCGTTTTGTGGCGGAATTCGGTGGTGACGATGAGAACGCCCAGGAGAAGGGCGAGCAGATAGGCCTCGAATCCCGATCCCATGAGGTTGCGGAGCTGTTGGGTGGTATGGGGATAGTTGGGCACCCCGAACGAACCGTTGCCGCCATTGTTGCCTGATCCCCCGCCTGCACTGTCGTGGCTCACGAAGTAGACGAGGATGAGCAGGCCGTTGATGACGATGGCGATGCCACCGAGCACCCACGGGACCGCCGTCGTCCGTATCTTGGTCCACTCCGACCGAATGGCGGGGATCACGGCGGTCCTCCCTGCGTGGGCACGGCCCCGGTCGATGTCGTCCCCATCTCTGCGCCTTGGCCCAACGCCCGCGTGGGATCGGCGGCGTCAAACCCGTGGGTCAGGCTCAGGAACACCTCTTCGAGGTTGCCCCCTTCAAGGACCAGCTCATAGAGCACAATCTGGTTTTGAGCGGCCAGCGGTCCGAACCACTCGGGGGTGGCCCCGTCGATGATCAACGTGTCCGGTGCGACCTGCCGGAAGGCCACCGGCACGGCCTGGAGGATGGCGGCCAGGCGGGGAAGCTCGGGCGTCCGTACCCGCAGTCCGGCATTGGTGCCGGCCCGGCTACTGAGTTCAGCCAGAGTGGTCTGCAGCACCAACCGCCCGTGGGAGATGATGACCACGTCGTCGACGGTCTCCTCCATCTCTGAGAGGAGGTGCGAGGAGACGAGCACGGCATGCCCGCTGGAGGCTTGGTGCCTGATGAAGGTGCGGAGCCACTGGATCCCTTGTGGATCGAGACCGTTGGAGGGTTCGTCCAATATGAGGATCTCAGGATCGCCCAACAGTGCGGTGGCCAACTGGAGCCGCTGGCGCATGCCCATCGAGAACTTGCCCACTCGCCGCCGGGCCACGTCGGACAGGCCGACCAGTTCGAGGGTCTCCCCCACCCGGGAGAGAGGAAGACCCGCTCCGATGGCCACCATCTTGAGGTGGTCATCGGCCCGCCTTCCGGGGTGGAAACTGGTCGCTTCCAGCACGGCTCCTACGTGGTGAACCGGCTTATCGATGTCGACGTACCGACGTCCTGCGAAAGTCGCTGTTCCGCTGGTCCTGGCCACAAGCCCTAGCAGGATCCGCAGAGTCGTCGTCTTGCCGGAGCCGTTGGGGCCGAGGAAGCCGGTTACCCGGCCGGCGGCCACCTCGAAGCTCAGGTCGTCGACGGCACGAACGGAGCCAAATTCCTTGGTCAGATTGTGTACCTCGATGGCCGAGGGCATGCCAGACGGTACTCCGCGGCGTCGGCGGATCTCTGTCATGGTCCGGCGGAATCGAGAAAAACTGTCGGCTCTCCGTGGTCGAAATGAGCGGATCCCGGGAGTCGTATGGATCTCGGGTGGATCTCGGGTGGATCTCGGGCTGGACCTCGACGTCGACCCGGACCGGCGATCCCGTCCCGGGCTCAGGTCGAGGTCAGGGCCTCGGCGTAAATATCAGCCGGGAGGAGGAAGCCGACGGCTACCACCAGCTCGTCGTGCACCCGGCTCATGTTGCTCCAACCGTTGACCCATCCCACCAGGGCCGAGTACCAGACGTGTCCCAGGATGCGGGCCCGATCGCCGATGTCAGGAGGATGGGGCTCGCCTATGGCTCGGGTAATGATGCCCTCCATCAGCAGCGATACCTGTTGCTGGCATTGGATGGCGGCCGGGTCGGGCGAGGCCAGCGCCGTGAAAACCGCGCCCACCAGCTGGGGCTGTCGGCCCATGGCCCGGAGAGCCCGATCGAGGACGTCGACGACCCGTGCGGCGGCCGTGTCGCCCCTGGCCGGCACCTGCGACAGGCGGGTGTCCAACATCTCCACCCAGTGGACCAGGGCGGCGGCCAGCAGGTGGTCCTTGCTGGTGAAATAGCGGTACACGGTGCCCATGGCCACATCGGCACGAGCAGCAACGTCTCGCATCTGCACAGCCTCGTAGCCCCCATTGAGCCCGAGCGCCATGGCGGCGTCGACAACCCGCTGCCGGCGGGCTTGTTGGGCTCGCGTCAAGGTGCGTGGCACCGGACCGTTCGCCATGACCGTTCACCCTACTCGCCAGGGCTTTCGTCCCCCCAAACGGCCCGATTTGGTTCACCCAGCGTGGTTGAAACGACCGCTCCCCAGCGGCCCGCGTACCATTGTCAGCCATGCACCTGGCCGAGGATCCGGAGATCATCGCCACCACCGATGGTCGAGTTCCCGGCCATCGAGGCCGGGCGACGCGTCAACGGTTGCTCGAGTGCACGGCCGAGCTGCTCGTGGCCACACCATGGCGATCGATCAAGGTCATCGACATCGCCCGTCAGGCGGGCACCTCGCCGGCGACCTTCTACCAGTACTTCGAGAATGTGGAAGCGGCGATCACCGTCCTGGCTGAGGAGCTGGTCGAAGGCGTCGGGGTGCTGGCCACCCTGGTCGACGGGGACTGGTCCGAGGGCTCCAGCTGGGAGACGGCGGTATCCGTCGTCGAAGGATTCATGGACTACTGGGAGCGAAACCGCGCCGTGTTCAGAGTGGTCGAATTGACCACGGTGGAGGGTGACCTGCGCTTCCAGGGCCTGAGAGTACGAGCCCTCAACGCCGTGACCGTCACCTTGGCCCGAGTGATCGCCAACAACAGCCAGGGCTCCGGTTCGCCGGCGGGTTCCGACCCGATGGCGGCGGCAGGAACGCTCATCGCCATGCTGGCCCAAGTGGCCGGGCATCGTTACGGATTCGAGTTCTGGGGGATCCGTACGGCTTCCCTGGTGGACAGTCAGGCTCGCTTACTGCACTGGTCCGTCACCGGGCGGCCTGCACCCGAGGGGGCCAGGGTCGTGGGGGCCGATATCCCGCTGCCTCGGACCGGACCGGTCGTCGGCGGAGGTGCGGCCACGGCCCGGACCGCCCAGGTCAAGGCGGCTTCCGCCTCGGCGGCAGCGCAAAACCCCCGTACCTAGGCGTCTCCGGGCCGGCTTCGGCCGATTCGGGGCCGAGGGCTCTGCACACCGGGCCGGGTGCAGTCAGATTCAGGGTCGGGCGCAGTCAGATTCGGAGTCTGGTGCAGTCAGATTCGGGGAGCGTCAGCCACACCGACGCATCGGAACCAGCCCGAGCCTCGGCCTGCTGCCCGTCAGGCCGAGGCTGGTCTCAGCGCAGGGCCACCGGGTTCACCGGCGACCCCAGGCCGTTGGTGAACGGCAAAGGAGTGGCGTCAAGCAGGAAGCCGTAGCGGCCGTCTGAGGCGCAGGCCTCGGCTAACTCGTCGAGAAACCAGTTCTGACCCTGGGTCATCCCCATCTCGACCAGGTGAAGCAGATGAACGGGGAGGTAGAGGTTCTCCGATTCGCACGGGTAGACCTCGAGGACCATGGTGTCGGTAGCCACCGCGGCCACGTCGCGATCGTGGAACCACTCGGCGGTGCCCACGGTGAGACCGGGCGAAGGCCAGGTGTAGGCGACCAGGTCGCGTACCGCCTCCGCTCTGCCGGTCCCGGGCCGCCCAAGTGCCAGATGGGCCATCTGCCCAGTTCGGACGAGGACCACATCCCCGGGTTCGACGGTCACACCACCGAAGGCCGACGCCAAATCGAGGTCGTCGGCGGATATCGGATATCCCGGATCGAGGAGGTCGCAACCCTTGGCGCGGGCCACATCGAGGAGTACCCCCCGCGAAACAAGAGACTTCACCTGGTGAATCCCCAATTGTGAGGCCCCGCGCTCCGTGACGGTGGAAGCGGAGTACCCGTTGTAGAGCACGGGTCCTTCCGGACCGGCACCGTAGGAAACGTGGGCCAAGCCGTCCCAGTGGGTGGCGCACTGAAGGGCCATGGTGACCAGATCCTCCGACGAGGCGATCCACGAGGGATCCGCGCTGAGGGGGTTGTTGATACATATCATCGTTCGATTCGGATTCACCCGGCCCGGGACGAACCCCATCTGAATGCCCTCGTCGGCGGACAGGGGAAGGCCCAGGGCGTAGGCGGTCCCAGTTTGGACCGAAGCCACGCCCCGGAGCCTGGCTGCATCGTCGACGAAATTGAGCGTCCCCACCTGGTCATCGGGCCCCCATCGTCCCCAATTGGAGACTCGAGCTGCGATTTCCGTAAAGGCCACCGGGATCGTGCTGGAGACGGGTACGGGCACGGATCTGGTTTACCTCATGTGGGCAACAGTTTTGGCCGTTTCGCGCCGATAGGGGAAGAGTGCGAGGTCGCGTCGTGACTGGAGTTGGGCCGCCCTCAGATGCCAGACTGACAGCGAAAGGGGCCACCGACCGTGGATGAAAAGTTAGTGAAGGCCGGCCTGGGCCCGGTTACGAGGCGCGCCAGCCCACCTCCGGTGGGCACGGGATCGACCCTCTCCGGTCGGTCCCGCTCCCGTATCTGGCGCCGAATCGCCGCTGTGGCGGCTGTCGGCTCGATGCTCACCCTCTTCGGGTGCTCCAACTCCCTGCAGGGTTCTCCTGCGTCACACTCGGGCTCGTCGCGGTTGGGCAAGACAACCGGTGAGGAGACGCTGGCCGGAGTCCAGTACCTCTACTCCGAGGACATGGTGGCCCGGGTCAACGCCGAGCGGGCGGCCCGCTCCACGGCAACGGCCCCGGTTCCTCAGCTTCAGGTCGATCCGTCCTTGCAGGCCGAGGCTCAGGCGTGGTCGGCCCATCTGGCCTCTACCGGAACGGTCGCCGACCCCTCACTCTCGACGTGCAGCGGATCGCCGGGTCAGGTGTGCGCATTCGCGGCCAACTCCGGCTCTTCGGGTTACGGCTTCTGGCCGGGCGACGGCTCCGATGGCACGGACGGCGACTTCATGGCATCGGTAGCCCATCGCCAGAACGAACTCGGTGCTGCCTACCAGTACATCGGCGTCGGCGTCACCTGTGCCGGCAACCAAGCATGGACGGTTGAGATCTTCGGCTACTCGCTCGCCCAGGAGTTGTCGGCTGCCGATCGCCAGTCGGCCCAGCAGGCGGTGCAGGGGGACCCGGTACCGCAGACGCCGACGGTGGCGGGTACCCCATCCGGCGACCCGGTGTACTGCCCGGGACAGACCTACGGACCTCACGGCGAAGTCACGGCCACCGGTGGTCAGTACCCCTATCCCTATGCCGTACCGTCTGTTCCCGGTGAGCCCGGAACGGCACAGGCCACGGTGGTTGGCATGGCTGCCACTCCTGGTGCGGGTGGCTACTGGCTGGCCCGGGCGGACGGGTCGGTCGACACTTTCGGTGATGCCGTCAACTACGGATCGATGGCCGGGCAAGTCCTCAACGCCCCCATCACCCACATCGTCGCCACCCCCGACGGCAAGGGCTACTGGCTGGTCGGCTCGGATGGAGGAATCTTCGCCTTCGGCGATGCGGGCTTCTTCGGATCGATGGGGGGCCATCTACTCAACGCGCCGGTGGTGGACCTTGCCCCGACCGCCGACGGACGGGGCTACTGGTTGGTGGCCGCCGACGGAGGGATCTTCGCCTTCGGCGACGCCCGGTTCCACGGGTCAATGGGAGGTCATTCGCTGGATGCGCCGATCGTCGGGATGGCTGCTGACAACAGCACCGGGGGCTACTGGCTGGTCGGGTCGGACGGAGGAATCTTTGCCATGGATGCCCCGTTCGACGGGTCAACGGGAGGCATCAAACTCAATCAGCCGGTGAACGGAATGTCCGCCACCCCCAACAGCGAGGGCTACTGGCTGGTGGCCAACGACGGTGCCATCTTCGCCTTCGGCAACGCTCCGTTTGAGGGGAGCACAGGAGGCATGAAGCTGGTCGCACCCGTGGTCGGGATGACACCCGACTCCCAGACGGGTGGCTACTGGCTGGTCGGGAGCGACGGAGGGGTCTTCGCCTTCAACTCGCCGTTCCTCGGGTCGCGCTGACCCTCGGAGCCTTCCTCGGATTCGAACAAAGCCGGTGGATTGTGAGTCGGAGGCTCCCTTCCGGGAAGGTCCCTTCGGCCGGACAGGGACCGACGCGCCAACCCGTGCGGCCCGAACCCGTTACGCCGACCCGTCACGTGCCGATCCGCTCAGGCGATCCTGTTCAACGTGTCGTGACCGGCAAAGGCCAAAGGGAGACTCCTACCGGTGCGCGACGGGTCGGCCCGGGACCCGCCTCAGATCCGAAGCGCGGGATAACCGCCTGGTATCCGGGGCACAAACGCTGCAGCCCCCTGTCTGAGGTAGGGGCCATCGCAAAAGAGTGGCTTAGGCGAAGGGTTGGTGGCCTGGACGGTCGTCGGATCTTGGCCCTTCACTTTGGCCGTTGAGGGTGATCACCGTTTCACTTGCGGAGACCATGACCGAAGTAGCCTCAGCCAGCGCCAAAGAACGGCGCGTCAAAGGCGAAAATCCCACCATCACTGCCCACCAACCAATATCCACCAGTCGCGGGGTCTGTGGCCATGCCAACGACCGGAGCGTTGAGATTCGTCCCACCCATCGATCCGTGGAAGCACGCGTTTCCAAACGCGAAGAGACCCCCATCGGATGCGACAAACCAATATCCGCCGTCGTTCGGTGTGGGGGCCATCCCGTTCACGGGTTGGTTGAGGCGAATGGCACCCGTGCTGCCGTGGAAAGGCGCATCGAAGGCAAAGATCCCTCCGTCACTGGCAACTTCCCAGTACCCACCGGTCGCAGCGTCAGCGGCAATGCCCACAACTGGTTGGTTGAGATGGGCTGCACCCATAGATCCGTGGAAACGGGCATCCCCAAAGGAAAAGATGCCCCCATCCGAGGCCACCAGCCAGTAGCCCCGACCATCGCTGGTCGGGGCTATGTCCACAACCGGCTGATTGAGGTGTTGGCCTCCCATGGACCCATAGAATCCGGCGTCACCAAAGGCGAAGGTTCCTCCATCCGATGCCACCAACCAGTAACCCTTGCCGCTCGGCGTCGAAACGATGTGGGCTATAGGTGCGTTGAGTCTGAGTTGCGAAACGTTGCCGTAATTCTGAGCGTCGCCGTGGACTGTCACGTTTCCGTTCGACCAAGCCAACCAATACCCACCTCCATCAGGAGTTGAGGCCATTCCCACGGCAGAAGCGGGAGAAGGAGCAGGTGTAGGTCCAGGTGCAGGTGCAGGTGCAGGTGCAGGTGCGGTGACGGGGCCGGGGATGGGGCCTGGCGGAACGATGCACGATGTTGCTGGTGGAGGTGTCGTATTGGTTCCACCCACCACAACAACGCCTTTGAAGACGACCCCCCCGTCTGCGGCTGTTGCGTTTGTCTCCACATTCACTAGTGATGATGCGACTTGCCATGACCCAGCGGGAAGTGGAACGAATACCGAATAGTTCGGTCCTTCACAAACAATTCTCGCGCCCTGATCCGCCCAACCATAGAATTGTTCCGTCACAGGGGCCGTTGCGCCCGTCCAACTAAAGACGACGCCAGTCGAATACGGAGTTATGCATCCCTCAACTGGGGTGGTGAAATATGTAGCGCATATTGGGGTCGAACTGTCGTGCGCTATCGAAGCTGCGGCGGCATTCGCTACCGAAGTGCTCCCGATTGATGTGAGCGACACTCCAATCGCGAGGGTGATCGCCATGACAGCCATCCGCCGGCTACCAGCTGTGCCTTTCATTTGAGTCCCGCCTTCGGTCCAGACCTTAGCCGTCACTACGCTAAGACAACGGGGAGTCTGCCATAACTGAGTGGGGCGTTGCCACTTGCACTGACATAGAACCGGTCACGATCGGAATTCATCAAGGCATATCCCACGTGCCGCATCGGCGAGCGGGAGTTCTCACTTCACCATCACGTCGCAACGCGCGAGTGCATCATCGGACGCACCTCGCATCGCTCGCAATCCGTGAGCACGGTGCCACAGGAAGCCAGTACCTACTCCCTAGAGAGTCCCCGGCCGATCACAAACGGTCAACGACTGCTTACGGTTATCAATGACGAAAGGGCAGGTCAGACACACCTGCCACCGTTTTCCAATCTCTGTAAACCGTGCCTACGAAGTTCCTGTTCAACTCGACCAAATGATCGACTGCATCTCCGAGTAGGCCTCGAGCCCGGTGTCGCCGCCGTCGCGGCCTATGCCGCTCATCTTGAATCCGCCGAAGGGAGCATCCATGTTCCTCTCCGCGGTGTTGATGCCGACGTGCCCGGCCCGGAGAAGCTTGGCCACCCGGAAGGCGCGGGGAGTGTCCGACGAGAACACGTAGTCGTACAGACCGAACTCCGAATCGTTGGCGATGGCGATGCCCTCTTCCTCGTCGTCGAAGGGGATGGCCACCACCACCGGGCCGAAGATCTCCTCCCGAGCCACCGTGATGTCGTTGGTTCCCAGCACCAGCGTCGGCTCCACGTAGTAGCCGGTGGGCAGGGTCTCCGGCCGGCCGCCGCCGACCACCACCTCGCCCTCCTTGCGACCGGTTTCGATGTAGTCGAGAACCCGCTTCTGCTGGGCCGCCGAAATGAGCGGTCCTACCACGGTCGACGCCTCGGTGGGATCGCCCACCTTGAGCACCCCGGCGAACTGGGTGAGCCCGGCGACCACCTGGTCGAAGATGCTCCGATGCACGATGGCCCGGGTGGGAGCGGTGCAGATCTGCCCCGAATGGAACGCCCAGACCGAGCCGATGGCGGTGACGACCCCTTTGACGTCGGCATCCTCGAACACCACGGCCGCCCCTTTGCCGCCCAGTTCCATGAGCATGCGTTTCATGGTCGGCGCGCCGGCGGCGGCAATGCGCTGGCCCACGGCCGTGGACCCGGTGAAGGAAACCATGTCCACGTCGGGGGTGCTGGTGAGGGTCGCCGCCGGCTCGGGGCTCTGGGAGTTGATGATGTTGATGACCCCGGGAGGGAAACCCACCTCGTCGAGCACGCGGGCCATCTCGATGACCGCCAGGGGGTCCTGAGGAGCAGGTTTCATAATCACGGTGTTGCCCATGGCCAGAGCGGGCGCCACCTTGCCAGCCATGTTGGTCATGGGGAAGTTGTAGCTGGCGATGGCGGTCACTACCCCAACCGGCTGGCGGTAGGCCAGAGCACTGATCAGTCCGCCAGGCGCAAGCGGTGTGGCTGCGGAGACAATTGGCGGAAGCATGTGCTCCTGAACATGACTTATGTCCTGGGAGTATCGGTCAAAGCGGGCCGCACTCACGGGGACCTGCATGCGGGAGCCCACCGACGCGGTGGCGCCTGTCTCGGCGATGACCAGGGGGACGAGCTCGTCGTTCTTCGCTCGTATAGCGGCGGCCGCCTTCTTGAGCAGAGCCAGTCGCTCCTCCACCGGGGTGGCGGACCAGGCCGGGAAGGCCTCCCTGGCTGCCGCGGCAGCGGCGTTGGCGTCATCCACCGACGCGTTCGGGGCCTGGCCGACCACCTGTTCGGTGGCCGGGTTGATGATGTCGTAGGTGCCGTCGCCGGCCTCGACCCACGTGCCGCCGATGAGCAGCTGTGTCTCGTCCTTGGTGATCTGAGCTCCCATTGCCGGGTCCCCTTTCATGCTCGTGGATCGCCATGGATCCCCTGGCGGCCGTGGTCGGCCGCCGTATGTCTGTGATGGTGTCGCCAGGAGAATCTGACGCCTCGTCAGCAGTGTAGGTGGTCAGTGTCGAAACGGCAGATCGAGCGTGGTGACGAAGACCCCATGACGGGCGTGTTTCTACCGTCAGGTGTGTCCCGTGTCGGCGCCGCGTCCCGTGTCAGGAGTGCCCCTTGTCTGCGAACAGTCCGTAGTCGCCCCGGTCAGACCCCGCTTAAACCTCGCTCATCGACGGGTCGACGGTCACCGTGTCCTGACCTGACTTGAGCAGGGCCCCTGGGAGGTTGCCGGTGGGCTTGCCGTCGGCAATGGTCTCGATCCCATTGACCAGCACCCTGACCACTCCGATGGCATCGGCGATGAGTCGGGGGCTACCGCCAGGGAGGTCGTGGACCAGCGTGGCCGGCTCGGAACCAACCGTCTCGGGGTCGAAGACGAACAGGTCGGCGCACAGTCCTTCGGTGATCAGGCCGCGGTCGTGCAGACCGAGCAGCTCGGCCGGGGCCTGAGTCATCATGTGGATGGCCTGCTCCAGGGACACCAGCTTCCGCTTCCGTAGGCAGTCGCCCAGGAACGACGTGGGGTAGTTGGAGCCGCACATCCGGTCGAGGTGCGCTCCGGCGTCCGAGCCGCCCACCATGGCCCCGGGATCGTTCCACACCTCCACCCGGGCGGCCCATGAGGCGTCGTCTCCGTCAGAGGCCTTGGGCCACAGAACCGTCCGGAGTTCATCGGCAATGACCAGGTCGAGCAGTGCGTCGAAGGGGGGCTTGCCCTGCTCCTTGGCGATGGACCCGACGTCGCGCCAGCTGTAGCCCTCGTTTTCGGGGGCGAAGGTGTCCCCGATGATGTAGTTGGCCCAGTGGGACAGGCGGCGGAACACACCGGCCCCCTCGGAGTGGGCCAGTTCGTCCAGCTGATCCCGGACGGCGGGGTCGGACAGCTTCTCGATGCGCTGCTCCACCGGCAGCCCCATGACATCGCCCCAACCGGGGATGAGGAAGAGGGCGCAGTGTGTCCTGAAGCTCATGTTCATGGGCACCAGGGTGGGCATGGTCAGCGCCACGATGCGGCCGCCCGCCTCGGCGGCCCGGGCCGAGGCCTCGAGCTGGCGGGTGGTCTTGTCCGGCGTGCGTGAGTCGACAGTCAGCAGGTTCCAGTTGAGGGGGCGCCGGGCCGTGGTGGTCATGGCCACCATCAGATCGATCTCGTCATCCGTGAAGGTGTCGAGACAGCCGTTGGTGATGTACTCGAGGGTGGTGCCCGGATGATCACGGACCACTTCACAGAAGGCCAACATCTCGCGGCGATCGGCATTGCGGGACGAGATCGGTTTGCCGTCGCCGTCCGAATGGGTGCGGGACTGGGACGACGAGAATCCCAGCCCACCGGCCTCCAGCGATTCGGCCAGCAGGCGGGACATGTCGGCTACCTCGTCCTCGGTGGCCACCTCGGCTCCCCGCTCGTCGCCCATCACCCACCGGCGCAGGGCGCAGTGCCCGACCAGGAAGCCGGCATTGACGCCGAGGTTGCCCTCCAGCTTGCCCAGGTAGTCGGCGAAGCTGGTCCAGTCCCAGGGCAGGCCGTTCTCCAGCGCCACCAAGGGCATTCCCTCCACCTTGGCCATCATCCGCCTGATGTAGTCGTGGTCCTCGGACTTGATGGGGGCCAAGGTGAATCCGCAGTTGCCGCCGATGACGGTCGTCACGCCGTGGAGGTTGGACGGCGATGCCGTGGGATCCCAGAACAGCTGGGCGTCGTAGTGGGTGTGGGGGTCGATGATGCCGGGTGCCACGACCAGACCCTCGGCATCGAGTTCTGTGGCACCCTTCTCATCCACCTCACCGACGGCCACGATCTTCCCGTCGCGGATGCCCACGTCGGCCCGGCGGCCGGGAGCCCCGGTGCCGTCGACGACCAGGCCGTTGCGGATCACGTAGTCGAGCATGTGGTGTCCTCCCAGGGTGAGACGGCGACGCATCGGTGTCGGCTGACTACCGGCCCCTCGCTCGGAGAAGCTCGATCCAGACCTGACAGACCGTCAGTTTACGGTACCGACAGGTAACGCCGCTGGCCCGGCTCCCGGGCCGAGGCCCTGCTCGGGGCCGGGGGGGCCAGACGGTCGATGGTAGTTTCCGACGATCGACCACCATTGGTTCCAAAATCACCTTCTTCCCACCGTCGTCATCCTCCTGGGCGCAGGGCTCCTGGTGCGGTTCGCCCACTGGCTCGGGCATCGCCGTCGGCTTTGGATCGACGCCCAGATCCGCAGCGAGATTGAGGCCGGTTCGCTCGCGCCCGAGAACCTCAAACGGGCGCGGGGGGTGAGTGAGGCGCTGGAGTGGGCGGTTGTGGCTCTCACCTATTTCGTGGGAGTCATACTGGCCCTTGACCGACTGGGCCTGCCGCTGACCACACTGGTCGCCCCGGCCACCGTGGTGGGCATCGGCCTCGGCTTCGGGGCCCAACAGATGGTGGGGGACCTGCTCGCCGGCTTCTTCCTGTTCGCCGAGCATCAATTCGCCTTCGGTGACGTGATCCGCCTGTCCGTTCCGGGCCAGACGACGGGCATCACCGGCACGGTCGAGGAACTGACTCTCCGGGTGACCAAGATCCGGACTGCACAGGGCGAGCTGGTGGTGGTGCCCAACAGCGCTCTTCGTCAAGTCACCAATTTGTCCAAGGACTGGTCACGGGCGGTCATCGACATACCGGTCTCGGTGACCGAGGACCTCGATCAGGTGACCGCCCTCTTGAAGGACGTGGTGGCGCGTATGGCAGCCGACCCGAAATGGAAGGAACTGCTCCTCGGCTCCCCCGTAGTGGCCGGGGTCGAGACCATCGACGTGGGCTACGTGCAGCTGCGTCTCATCGCCAGGACGTTGCCCGGTCGCCAATTCGAGGTGGCACGCGAGATCCGACTGCGGGCGGCCACCGCTCTCCGCTCGGCCGGCGTGATGTCGCCTTCGATCGGTGACGCGGCCCCGGCGGAGTCGGAGTGAACAACGGCTCGGGAGGAGGGCCCGCCGGCTCGGACAGTGGCGCCGACGGCGCGGGGGAGGGGCTCTCGGTGGAGGGCGCCTCGGCGGAAGGTGACTCGGCAGAGGGCGGTTCGGCAGAGGGCGGTTCGGCAGAGAGCAGCTCGACGGAGGCGACCGGTGAGCCGACCTCAGTGGACGCTCTCGGCAACGCTACCGAACGTCTCACGCTGGCCTCGGCGGTGGGTTCGCCTCCTGGTTCGCCGCCCTCGGGCGACAAGGGCGACGCCGACCCGCCGATAAGGCACAAACCCTTGTTCGGCTTCATGTCGCTCCCGGTCAGCCGACGCTTTCGCATTCGAAGGTCCACCCTGCTCATGGTCGTGGCCTTCGTCGGTTTTGGAACTCTGCTCTACCTCTACCCAACGCAGTCCACCAGCGGAGCCGTATTCAAGGGTTCGGACGGTCAGACGTACTTCGTTCCCGGTGCCATCAGTGCTTCGACCACCACCACGACGACAAGCACAACGACCACGACGACTCGACCCCACAGCACGGGGACAACGACACCGACGTCGCCCCCCGCTCCCTCCGGTTCCACCACCACGGCTCCATTCGGATCCACCACCACGACCACCGCCGCCAACATCCCGACAACGACTACTACGACCACCACCCTCCCGAAATCGACGACCACGTCGACGCTCGGATCAACGGGCACCTCATCGAGCTCGACAACTACCTCACCCTGAGACGCCATCAGCCGATGAGGGCAAGGGACCAGCGGCGAGTGGCGCCGCAGTGCCTAGCCTGACGGAGCCGAATGGGCGGACGCGGGCCGGGCGGAATGAGCCTGAGCCGGCCGAGTCGCCTGAGCCGCCTGCGCCGACGCAGCTGACAGGTTTGACGGAGCTGACGGAGTAGAGCGAGCCGACTGGGCCGACGGGGCCGACGGGGCCGACGGGGAACGTGTCGGCTGCGGTAGGCCTGCAGGCGACGGCCGGGAGTCGGTGTGGGAGTGGGCCGGGAGGGTGGTCGTCGGTGACGCGTGCAGGAGTCGATTGAAGGCTCTGGTCTCCTTGTCGAAACTGGGCTTTGCCTTGGTCAAGGTGACCACGTCGGCGCCCACCATGACCCCCACCACGACCAGAGCCACCATGGCGGTGAGCAGAAGCCGCATGTGGAGGGTCACGGCGAGGCGTTGACCAGGGGGGCGACTTCGGCTCCGAAAGCGGCAACTTGGTCGCACAGCTCCGTCGCCGTCCGCGACGGGAAGCGCACCTGCACCTGGCCGACGCCGGCCTCGGCGAAGGCCCGCAGGTAGTCGGCCACCTTCTCGCCAGAGCCGGCGACGGTCCCCCGGGGAAGCTCGAGGCCGGACGGAGGAGAGCCCACGTAAAGGAAATCGGCGATGCCGCCGATGTCGATCGGTGCCCCGTCCCGGAGCTCGTTGCGCAGGGTTCGCAGCCTTCCGAGCAGCTTGGGGTCGGGCCCCAGTGACTGGGGCAGCCACCCATCGCCGAACTGGGCGGCCCGTCGCAGTGCCGCCGGGGACGAACCCCCCACCCAGATGGGTGGTCGGGGGGACTGCACCGGACGGGGCTTCAGCCCGACACCCGAGGCTTTCCAACGTGGCCCGTCGAGCGTCGGGTACTCGTGGACGAGCCCTTGGGCCAGAGCGACCACGGCCTCATCGGTCGCCGGGCCTCGCTCTTCGAAATCGGGCCCCATGAGGGCGAACTCCTCGGCCACGTGACCGGCACCCACCCCGCAGATGACTCGCCCGCCGGATAGGGCATCCACGGTGGCGAACTCCTTGCTTGTCCGGAGCGGGTGGCGAAGGGCGGCGACGTAGACATACGAGAGCAGCCGGATCCTGGTGGTGATGCCCGCCAGCCAACCGAGGGTGGCGATGGTGTCGTACCAGGTGGTGCTCATGGCCCCGGCCAGGCGCTCGGGGATGAAGGTGTGATCACTCGCCCCTACATAGAAGAATCCGGCCTTCTCACAGGTCAGGGTCACCTCGGCCATCTCTGCCGGACCGGCCGTGGTCTCCCAGGGCTGGACGTAGATGGTCGACTGGGACTGGACCGGGAGTTGCATGCCGAAGACCGTACGCCCAGCCGGCAGCACAGTGACCACCTCATCGGGAGGGACGAGGGGTGAGTCGGTCACGGGATGGAGCCTAGGTCTCGGGCCGAACCGGTCGGCGTCACGGCGCTGTTGTGACCGATGGACACGCCCAGGGCCTCGGCCAGCTCGTCGTCGGTCCCGAACTGGGTGGCCAACACCCGCGCTCTCTTGTAGGCCAGGTGGGCGGGCACCTCCCAGGTGAAGCCCATGCCGCCATGGACTTGGATGCACGACCGACCGTTGGTGACGGCGGCCTCGTCGGCCAGAAGTTTGGACCCCAGGGCAGCCACGTCTGCGTCGCCGACGCCGGGCTGGTCAACCGTGACGGCACCGGCCTGAACCGAGCACCGGGCCAGCTCGGTGCGCACGGCCATGTCGGCGCAGAGGTGCTTGACGGCCTGAAAGCTGCCGATGGGACGACCGAACTGATGGCGCTGCTTGGCGTATTCGACAGCTAGGTCGGTGGTCCACGCGGCCAGGCCGATCTGGAGGGCGGCGGTGAGGACGGCGCCGTCCCGTCGCCACCAAGCGGCAATTTCCGGACCGGCGATGGGGGCGCCTCCAGGGAGGGAGGCCACGGTCCACACCGGGGTGAGCGGGTCCATGGGTCGACGCATCCTCTCGGCGGCGTCGGCCAACAGAGGAGCCGGGTCAAGGGATGTGATCCCACTGTCGGAAAGGACCAGGAGGACGTCGAGATCAGCCAGATGCTCGATCACCGTCGGCAACGCCGGGCGGGCCGGCGGCTCCTCGACCAGCCCGACCACCACCGATCCGTCGTCAGCACCGTCGACCAGTCCTGCCGCCAGGTGGGTGGCCACGAGCGGCCCCGGAACCAACGCCCGCCCCAGCTCCTCGAAGACGAGAACCGCCTCAGCCAGCCCCTGGCCCACGCCGCCGGCTTCCTCGGCCAGGCACAGGTTGAAGACGCCGGCCTCTCCCAGATGCCGCCAACTCTGGCGGCTCACCACCCGGTCAGCCAGCTCGAAGAAGCGGACCCGCTCGAGAGGGAATTCGACCTGACAGAGACGACGCATGCCGTCCGCCAGGTCGACCTGAGATTCACTGAGTTCGAAGTCCATCGATCGTGCCGCCCTACCAGCGCGCCCGGGCGTCGAACCGGCACACCCGACGGTCGAACCAGGACGGACGCCGGTCGAACCGGCACACCCGGACGTCGAACCTGCGCACCGGACCCTCGAACCGGTGGAGACCTTTCACCGGCCGGCCGCCGTTGGTGAAGGCTCCTTGGGCAACCCGAGGATTCGCTCGCCGACGATGTTTCGTTGGATTTGGGAGGTGCCGGCCGCGATGGTCAGGGAGATGCCGCGCAGCCAATCTTCGACCATGGTCTCGCTGGGCAGAACCCCCTGGCCGTCGGTACCGACGGCGTCGTCAGCGGCCAAGCCGGCTCGTCCGAGCAACGACAGCGAGAACTCCCCGAGCTTGCCCCGGGTCTCCGTGTAGGCCAGCTTGAAGAGGGTCCCACCGATGCCCGGGACCCCTGTCCGGGCCGCCTGGGACACATTCCGCTTGGTCAGGGCCCACAGGGCATCGAGTTCGGCTCGGAGGTGGCCGGCCTGGCGCCGCACTCCGGCGTCCGCCCACGCCCCTGTCCGACGAGCGAGTTCGACCGTGGCCGACAGCAGTTCGACGGCCTCGAGCAGATCGCCGACGAACGCCGTCCCGCGCTCGAAGCTCAGGGTGACCATGGTGACCCGCCATCCGTCGTTCTCGTCTCCCACACGGTTTGCCACCGGCACCCGCACCTCGTCGAGGAAGAGCTCGGCGAACTCGGTGGAACCGGCGATGGTGGACAGGGGACGGATCTCGACGCCGGGTGTGGCCATGGGCAGGATGAGCCAGGAGATGCCACGATGGCGGCTGTCTTCGGCGCCTGTCCGCACCAGCAATTCGCAGTAGTCGGCCACTTCGGCGTGCGAGGTCCAGATCTTCGAGCCGGTGACGACATAGTCTTCGCCGTCGCGGACGGCCCGGGTGCGCATGGAAGCCAGGTCGCTCCCGGCATCGGGCTCGGAGAAGCCCTGGCACCACACTTCGTCACCCCGCAGGATGGCCGGCAGGTAGCGCTGACGTTGCTCGGGTGTTCCCTCGGCGATGAGGGTGGGACCGGCATGGAGCAGGCCGACGAAGTTCACCCCGACATAGGGGGCGTGGGCGCGCTCCAGTTCCTCTTTGAAGATGAGCTCTTCCACCGGGGAGGCGCCCCGACCGCCACCCTCGACCGGCCAGTCCACTCCGGCATACCCGGCGTCGAAGAGCAGCCTCTGCCAGTGAGTGTCGTAGGCACGCCGGGCAGGCCAGTCAACGGGAGATGGCTTGTCGGGTAGACCGGGAAGAGTCTCGGCCAGCCAACGGCGGAGCTCGCCCCGGAACGCTTGCTCGGCGTCGGTGTAACGCAGATCCATGGGGGAGTCGGCCTAGGCGGGAGACGGCAGATGCCGCGGCGTCACTTGAAATCGAGGTCGTAGAGCTTGATGGCGTTGCCCCGGACGATCTTGTAGATCTGCTCGTCGGTGAGATCCTTCATCTGCTTCTCGGCGATCTGGCGGGTCTCCGGCCAGGTGGAATCGGAGTGGGGATAGTCGGACTCGTAGGTGATGTTGTCCACGCCGATGGACTCGATGTTCTTGAGGCCGAAGGCGTCGCTGAAGAAGCAGCCGTAGATCTGCCGGAAGAAGTAGGTGGACGGGGGTTCGGGGACGATGTCGGCCACGCCGCCCCAGCCGCGGTTCTCCTCCCATACGGTGTCGGCCCGCTCGAGAATGTAAGGGATCCAGCCGATCTGGCCCTCGGCGTAGGCCAGCTTGAGTTCGGGAAAGCGGACCAGGACCCCGGAGAACATGAAGTCCACCATCGAGTATGTGGCGTTGGAGTGGGTGAGCGTGGATCCCACCGCCGGAGGAGCGTCGGCCGACGTCGACGGCATCTTGGATGACGACCCGATGTGCATGTTGATGACGGTGTGGGTCTCTTCGCAGGCCTGGAAGAAGGGATCCCAGTAGTTGTCGGGGTCATGCACCGAAGGTAGGCCCAGGAAGGGGGGTATCTCGCTGAAGCAGACGGCACGGACGCCACGATCGGCGTTGCGGCGCACCTCGGCGGCGGCCAGTTCGGCGTCCCACAGGGGTATCAGGCACAGGGGGATGAGCCGTCCCTTGGCTTCAGGCCCGCACCACTCCTCGACCATCCAGTCGTTGTAGGCCTTCACGCACAGGAGACCCAGCTCCTTGTCCTGGGCCTCGGTAAAGGTCTGACCGCAGAACCGGGGGAAGGTGGGGAAGCACAGGGACGCCTCGAGGTGGTTGACGTCCATGTCCTCCAGCCGGGGTGCGACCTCGTAGGAACCGGGACGCATGTCCTGGTAGGTCACGCCCCGCATTGTCACCTCGTCTCGGGGCACGCCCACCGCCGAGTCGACGCGCAGCAAGGGCCGCTTGAGATCCTCGTAGTACCACCAGTCGGTGGGAAAGCCCTCAGAACCGGGGACGACGGTCAGCTTGCCGCCGATGAAGGTGATCTCGCCCATGGGGGCCCGTACGATCCGCGGCCCCACGTCGTGGTACTTCTTGGGGAGGCGGTCCATCCACACATTGGGTGGTTCCACCACATGATCGTCGACGGAGATGATCCAGGGCATGTCGGCCATGAGGCGAGTGTACCGCCTGGTCTGACGGTCCGTCAGTTGCCGCCGGGCTTCCGGGGCATGCCGCTGGCGCCCCCGGCGCCTCGGCCCGGGGCGTCGGCACCTGGGTTGCCGTCAGGGCGCGTCCTCAGGGCTTGTCCACTGAGAGTGAACTGCCTCGGCGAGGAGAAAGTGCGGGCTCATTCCCACACGGGAATGGCTGGCTCACTCCCTGCGCGTGGTCAGCGGGCGGTCCGGTAAACCGGAACCGCTCGACTTGGCCTGCGGCTTCTTCCGGACCGGCGACCGCCGAGCTTTGGGTCGGTGGGGCGGGTCGAAGCGCCAATGGCCCGGTCCGCCGGAGAGGATCCAACCTTGGTGGGTTCTGAGGTAGTGATCGTGCTTGCACAAAAGCACAAGGTTGTCGTACGAGGCCTCCCCGCCATCTTTGACCGGGCGTTTCCAGTGATCCTTCTCAAGTCCCAATCGCTTCCCGCAGCCCGGCACTACGCAGTACTGGTCCCGTTCCATGATGGCTGTGGCCAGCGGTGTAGGGATGTTGCGACGAGGACGGACGACGGTGGTCACATCCACCCCATCGGAAATGATGACCTCGAGGAGGGCGTCCCCCAGGAGATCGCGGGCATGCTGGACCGATACGGGGCCTACCCCGGGTATCTCGCAGGTCTCACCTTCCACGACCGAACCGCGGCGCAGAGACTCGAGGCCCACCTTGACTTGAACCTGGGCCCGAGGCTCGGGGCTACGGCACGAGGTTGGCTCCGAGGCACGAGGGTCCGAAGGGCCAGAACGAGCTTTCGGGCGTGACGATCCCTCATCCTCTTTCCGCCGCCATCCGGACGGCAGGATTCCGCGTCCGGTGACCAGGGCCACCAGGGCATCGGCTCGGTAGGCGTCCGTCGACTCATGGGTTCCTGCCCGTCTGGCCCGGTGGAAATGTCGATCGGTCTGGACGTCCAAGGCGGCAGCTAGCGAACCTCCCGCCTCAGGCGTGAGGAGAGCCTCGAGATGGAACGCGCCCTCGTCGTCGGTCCACGTCCGACACCTCCGAGCGGCGTGCATAGCGGCTCGGCGTCGTTCGGCATCCTGCGCACTACGTCCCTCCGCCTTGGCCCGGAGGCACCGTTCTTTCAACTGTCGGACAGTGTCGGACCCGGCCCCCTCGACCAATTCGTTCTCCCGCTTGGGATTGACCTTGACCGCGTCGGACACCAGTTTTGCCCTCTGGGGGGTGAGCTTCCCCTCACGCAGGGCATCTTCCCCCCCGGCTGGCATGGCAAGGCGTTAGCCACCCGGAGAACGTCGGTGGCCTCGCCGCGGGACGCACCGGTGACCGAGGCCAGCCAGTCGGCCGGATCGCGGTGTCCCGTGGCCAAATGGGCATTGCATTCGGCTGCTCGAGCGGCGGCCAGGGTCTCACCAGCCGAACACAGCCGCTTCCCCCGTGTGAACGCTTCGACCAGCCTGGCGGCGTCCCTGCCGTCGTAACGGGCCGGCTCGAAGGACGAGACGAACGAGCTGACGACGTCGATGGCGGCGAGGAGCTTTTGAGCGCTGGCGCCGCGTGGTCGATCGGTGGTTGGTCGCGCCGTTCGAGTCGTTCGAGTCGGTCGAGTCGGTCGCGGGGCCGGAGGTCTCCGTCGAGTGGTGTTGGTCTTCTGCCCGGTGGCCGGGGGGCTCGCTGCCGCCATCCGACAATCAGACCACCGGGGTGTATCAGCGTCCGGATCGACCAGGGTCCCAGCGGAGCAGACCGGCCCAGGAGGGCCCCCGACCGGAAACTCTCAGACCATGGCCACCCCACCGTTGGGCCGGAGCACCTGACCGGTCACGAAGCGGGAGGCGTCGGAAGCCAGATAGAGCACGGCGGCGGCGATGTCCTCGGGCTCGCCGATCTCTCGGAGCGGTGTGAACTTGCGCATCGGGGCCAGGACCGACTCCTGCATGGCCTCGTCGACGGTCCCGTCGGGACGCACGAAGTACCGACCGGTCATACCGGTGATGACAAAACCGGGGGCGACGGCGTTGACCCGGACATGTTTTTTGCCTATTTCGTAGGCCAGCGATTTGGTCATCTGGACCACCCCGGCCTTGCAGATGGCATAACTCACGATGTTGGCGCTCGGCGTATCGGCTGCGGCCGAGGAGGCGTTGATGATGCTGCCTCCCTCGGGTTGGGTCACCATCACCCGTCCCGCCGCCTGGCAACCGAAGAACACACCCTTGAGGTTCACCGACAGGATCCGGTCCAGGTCCTCTTCGGGGGCGTCGAGGAACGGCCCTTCGACCATGATGCCGGCGATGTTGCACCACACATGTATGCCACCGTGCTCCGCAGCCACTCGTCCGGCCAGCTCATCGACGTCGGTGCGCACAGACACATCTATGGCCACCCCGCTGGCTGTCCCCCCGTGACTGATGATGTCGGCGGCGGTGGCCTCGGCCGTCTCGCCCTGGATGTCGGCGCACACCACGGTGGCACCGGCGCCGGCCAGGGCCAATGCGCTCGCTCGACCGATCCCGCTCCCCGCACCGGTCACCACAGCTACTTTGCCGTCGACCCGGAACGAATCGATGAGCGTGGTTGCGTCCATGGTGTCTCCGTCTCTCTCACCGCCCTTCCGGCTCGTGGCCGGCAGGCAGTCGACTCTGTTGACGCAGAACAGTAGGTCAGTGAGCGGCGCCGTTCGACGAGGCTCGGGAAGCGCTCAGTAGACGGTGGCAGCAGCCCTGTCGTCGTCGGGGGAGTCGGCGGGAGAGTCATCGGAGCTGTCGGATTCCGGCGAACTGTCGAATCCATCGGAACTGTCGGAGCCCGTCGAATTGGCGGATGACGCCCGGCGATCGGCCGACAGCGAGTCACCGGAGCTGTCGGCGTCATCTTCGACAACGGGGGAGGGAGCCTGGACGGTCCGCATTTTGTAACGGTCGGTTGCGGTTCGGTCGTCTGTCGTCGCGTCGGGAGCGGTCCGGTCGGGCGCGATCCCGTCGGGAGCTGTCCGGTCGGGCGCGATCCCGTCGGGAGCTGTCCGGTCGCCTGCGGTCCCGTCGTCTGTAGTCCCGTCGGCTGTGGTCCGGTCGTCTGTCGTCCGGTCGGGAGCGGTCCGGTCGGTTGAGGACTCGAGCCGGTCGGATGCTGCCCGGGTGGGTTGTGCCCTGTCGGCGTCAGTTGCTTCGACCGCGCCCTCTGTGGCCATGGTCATGGCGGCATTGAGCGACTTGGCCACTGCGGCGGCGATGCGTTTGTGCCCCTCGTCGCCCGGATGAATTCCGTCGGCCAGATGACCGGCGTCGATGATGCCGGCGCCCTGGACGAGGGAAAGGGCTCTGTCGCCGGCGACGATCCGGTCGAGGGTCACCGACTCGATGGCGTTACGGATATCGGCCAGAGTGGCGCCCAGCTGGTTGGGTACCTCCTCGGCATCGGGGCGGAGCGCCGGGCTGATGACCACGATGGGCATGTTCGGATGACCCTGGCGCACGATGTCGAGGAAGCCTTGGAATCCCTCGGACACCATCCCCACACTGTGGGGGACGCGCGACCAGCAACTCTCGCCGTAGGCGACCGACACTACCTCGGCCGTCAGGGCGGCGATGTACTCGGCGGAGACGATCTCGCCCCGCCCGGCACCGGCATAACCCATGTTGACGAGATTGAGCCCGGACTTGCGGGCGGCAATGGCCGCCCACCCTTGCGCTGGTCCCGAGGCAATCCAACCCTGGGTGGTCCAGTCCCCGTAGGCGATCCAGCGCGGAAGCGACGGTGCGGGGGAGATCTCCCCTTTGACGGCCGTGAGCGATTGGACGAGGGGTTGCATTCCTTCGGGCAGATAGATGACCGCCGGCCGCTCGGGGGCAGTCGCTCCCAGATCCAGACGGACCAGCCCGTCACCGAGGACCGCTTCCTCCTCGCACACCTTCCGACCGGCACGCCAGACCGAGAAGGTGATGCCGGCGCCGTCGCCGCGGTATCCGAGGTTTCCCGAGCGGGTTCGATAGGCCACATCGACGGCCTGGGCATCGCCCACCAGCTCGATCCGGACTCCCACCGGCACGCTTGCCGCGTGCCACACGTCGGCCGGGAGCCGCGAGATGTCGGTGGGATTGGCTCGGGGGTAGGGGACGTCCTCGGTGGCGGGGTAGGCCGCACCCCGGATGAAGGGTTCAGGCTGCTCCGGTCGCGACGTCATCGCTGTCCCTCGTTCATCGGCGCCCCTCTCAGCGATTACCACTCTAAGTGGTTACACCATCACTCTATCACTCAAAATGGTGCCTTTTAAGTGGTGATTACCGGCGGTAGCATCGCCGCGATGCGGCGCGAACCAGGCTCGGTCCCCCGGACGTGACCGTTCGACAGCCGTACCGAGCCTCCTCCGTCGGTCGAGAGAACTGACCGCCTGATGAACGGCTCGGCCCAGACCTCGTTGACGCGTCGCCGGTTGGCGGGCCGGCGAACACCGGGAGCGGTTCTGGGTGCGGTGGTTTGCTTGTCGGCGGTGTGTGCTCTGCTGTTGACATCAGCACCCGGGGCGGGGGCCGCCGCTACCGCAAGCGGATCGGTGGCCCACCCACACGTCTACGCCAGCGGCGGGGTCATCGGGTATGGGAACGCCCAGCCCATCGATCCGGCATCGAACGGGTCGTTCAACTCCGAGATGGTGGCCATGGCCACCGACCCAGCTACGACAGCTTCCAACCAGGGCTACTGGACCGCCTCGGCCGACGGGGGCGTGTTCGCCTGGGGGGCCGCCCATTTCTACGGCTCGCTCGGCGCCACGCGACTGCAGGGCCCGATCGTGGCCATGGCCTCCACCCCCGACGGGAAGGGCTACTGGCTGGCGGCCATGGACGGTGGCGTCTTTGCCTTCGGGGATGCTGCGTTCTACGGCTCGATGGGAGCTACCCGTCTCAACAAACCCGTCGTGGGTATGGCGGCCACCCCCAACGGGAAGGGTTATTGGCTGGTGGCCTCGGACGGGGGCATCTTCGCCTTCGGGGACGCTCCCTTCAAGGGTTCGATGGGAGGGACGTCATTGGTGGCCCCGGTAACCGGTATGGCCGCCACCCACAGCGGCAAGGGGTACTGGCTGGTGGCTTCGGACGGGGGCATCTTCTCCTTCGGGAACGCTGCTTTCCGCGGCTCGGCAGGAGGCCAATCGCTCAACGATGCGGTTGTAGGAATGGCGGCTTCTCCCCAGGACACCGGCTACCTGCTGGTCGAAACCGACGGGACCATCCTCAGCTTCGGAGGTAACAACTACTACGGCTCGCTGGCCGGAGGGTACGGGGGCAATCCGGCCGATGTGCCGCCGGTGGCGGCCATAGCTCTCACTCCCAACGACCAGGGTTACTGGCTGCTCGAGCCCGACGGGTGGAACTACAGCTTCACCAACCCACCGGATCCGACGCCATCGGCCACCGCCTCGGCCATCGTGTCGGTAGCCGACAGCCAGGTCAACAGCGACCCCGATCGCGGCAGTTTCTGCAACCCCTACGGCCCGTGCGAGGAATGGTGCGCGCTGTTCGCCTCGTGGGTGTGGGAGCACGCCGGGGTGCCCATCCCCTCGTACCCGTTCACCGGGTCCATCTACGACTGGGCCGCCGGCCATACGGGCGTGCTCCCGCCGACGGCGACGCCGGCTCCCGGGGACGCTGTGCTCTACGGGACGAGCCCCTATTCGACGGCCACCTCGCTCCACGTCGGAGTGGTGATGCAGACGTGGCCGGACGGCGCCATCATCACCATCGAGGGCGACGCCGGGCCGGCGCCATCGGGGTCGCTGGCTGTGGTCGTCAACGGCCCGTACCTGCCTTCCGAGTCGATGCAGTACAACGGCATGCCCATCTACGCTTACGCCCTTCCCTGAGCTCCGAGGGCCAGGGCAGGCGCGGCCGGGCGATCGAGCTGAGCGGGTCAGGCCGAGGCAGTCAACGAGTCGAGCACGGCCATACGGTGATCCGCCGCCGAACCCCAGGCCTCGGCCAGGGCCCAGGTGCGCTTGAGGAAGAGGTGCAGATCGCATTCCCAGGTGTAGCCGATGGCGCCGTGCACCTGGAGAGCCACCCGGGCCGCCTCGGTGGCCGCGTCCGAGGCCAGTGCCTTGGCTGTGGAGGCCGTTCGAGATGCGGTGGACTCGCCCTGGTCGAGCGACCAGGCGGCGGCATAGACCGTCGGTCGGGCGAACTCCAGTGCGACCTGGGCCCCGGCCAGAAGGTGCTTGACGGCCTGGAAGCTGCCGATGGGCTTGCCGAATTGGTGGCGCGCCTTGGCGTAGTCGGCGGTCATACCGATCATCCGTTCGGCCAGCCCCAGAAGTTGGGCGGCGGTGGCCACGGCGCCTCGATCGGCGGTTCGGGTGAGAGCGGCCGTAGCCGCCGGTCCCGACGCGATGCAGGTGTCAGGCACCGGCGTCCATGCGGGGATACCGATGCGTCGGGTGGGATCGAGCGATGTGACCGGGGTGACCACCACCCTTTCGGACGGCACCGCATGGATATCCCAACCGTCCTCCACCGGGGCGGCCAAGATGAGCAGATCAGCGCCGTCGGAACCGGCTACCGGGACACCGTCGGCGGCGGCCCCGGTGGCGGTCACTGCGCCGGCCACGATCACCTCGGCCACGCAGGCCGCCACCTGCCCGGAGGCGATGGCCTCCCGGAGGGCAGCGGTCCGGTCGGGTGAAGGCACCTCGGCCAACAGGAGAGCGGCCAGGGCGGCCGTGTCAGCCAGCGGTTCCGGCAGCGCCACCCGGCCGGCCTCCTCCAAGATCAGGACCAGATCGAGAAGCCCGAGCCCCAGACCGCCGTCGCCTTCGGGTACACAGAGCCCGACCACACCCATCTCGGCCAAGGTGGCCCATCGCCCGGAGCGGGCCGACGGCGATGCGAAAGCGGCCCGCAGGTCGCCCGGCGTGCACTCCTTGGACAACACCTGGTGGACGGCGTCACCAAATTGGCATTGCTCGGAAGTGAAGGCGAAGTGCATGTCTTTCTCGACGTCCCTCAGCCGCGCGGCAGACCGAGCATGCGCTCGGCCACCACGTTGCGCTGGATCTCGTTGGTGCCGGCGTAGATAGGACCGGCCAGGGCGAAGAGATAGCCGTCCAACCACGGCGAAGCTGTGGCGTCGGTGGACAGCTCCGCCGCATGGCCGAGCAGGGCCAGCGCCGTCCGGTGGATGGCCAGGTCGGTTTCGGACCAGTGGATCTTGTTGGCACTGGCCTCGGGCCCGACCGTTCCGCCCTCGATCACCCGGGTCGCCGTCCACAGGGTGTTGAGTCGGTAGGCCTCGGCGTCCATCCAGGCCTGGGCCACCGCGTCGGCATGCCGGGCGGTGCGCTGCGGATCGGCGGCCAGGCGTTGGCTGTACAGAGCCACCAGGCGTCCGGCCGCCTCGGTGTAGCGGGCGGGACTACGCAGGCTCAGACCGCGTTCTGACCCGGCGGTGGCCATGGCTACGTTCCAGCCCCGGCCCACCTCCCCGAGCACCTGGGTGTCGGGGACGAACACCTCTTCGAAGAATATTTCGGCGAAGCCGGTCTCCCCGTCGATCTGGGGGATGGGCCGGACGGTCAACCCGGGGCTGGCCATCTCGATGAGGAAATAGGTCAGTCCACGGTGCCGCTCGGCTTCCGGATCGGTACGGAACAGGCCGAAGCACCACTCGGCGAATGCGCCGCGCGAGGCCCAGGTCTTCTGGCCGTTGAGCAGCCACCCATCGTCGTCGGGAGCGCGCACGGCCCGGCTGCGGATGCCGGCCAGGTCGCTACCGGCGTCGGGCTCGGACCACCCCTGGCACCAGATCTCCGCCCCCTCGGCCATGGCCGGCAGGAAACGATCCTTCTGCTGTTCGGAACCGAATTCGAACAGGGTCGGGGCCAACAGGAACACGCCGTTCTGGCTCACCCGGGAGGGGGCCCGGACCCGCCAGTACTCCTCCTCGAAGATCAGCCACTCGAGGATCCCCAACCCCCGCCCGCCGTACTCCTCCGGCCACGAGACGACCGACCACCGGTCCTCGTACATGGTCCGTTCCCATCCACGATGGGCCTCGAACCCCTCGGCCGTATCCAGGGAGGGGAGCGAACCGGGGGCGGGGGCATGACCGGCCAGCCACGAGCGCGCCTCGTGGCGGAAGGCCTCCTGGGCCGGTGTGTCGCGCAGATCCATCGGGGTGTCCATGGTGGGGTCGAAAGGGCCGTGAGGCGTCGACGGAAATCTGACACACCGCCAGATTTCCGGCAAACAGGCCCGATCGGTCACAATGGGAGCATGCCGAACGCAGTGATCGTCGACGTGGTCCGCACTCCGGTAGGTAAGCGGAACGGTCGCCTGTCCGGCTGGCACGCCGTGGACCTGGCCGCACAGCCGCTCATCGCCCTCCTGGCCCGGAACGATCTCGATCCGGGCCTGGTCGAGGACGTCGTCTACGGCTGCACCATGACGGTGGGGGAGCAGGCCATGAACATCGGGCGCAACGCGGCGCTGGCCGCCGGCTTTCCCGACACGGTGCCGGGGACCACGGTCGACCGCCAGTGCGGTTCGGCCCAGCAGGCCGTCCATTTCGCCGCCCAGGCGGTGATGTCCGGGGCCATGGACGTGGTCATCGGGGGCGGCGTGGAGGCCATGAGCCGTGTGCCCATCGGCTCGACCACCGAACACGGGCCGGGCGAGGCCTACGGGCCCGTCGTCCACCAGCGCTTCGACTTCATCCACCAGGGCCTGGCGGCCGAAGCCATCGCAGAGCGTTGGGACATCAGCCGTGAGGCGATGGACCGGTTCGCACTCGAATCCCACGATCGGGCCGCCCGGGCCATCGCCGAGGGCCGGTTCGAAAAGGAGATCGTCCCCCTGGCTACCCGCCGGGCCCACATCCAGGACAAGGTGGCCGAGGCCGGAAGCGACGAGGGGGACCCGGCCGGCGAGGGTCCGCTCTCCTCCGACGAGGGGGTCCGGGCCGGCTCCAGTTACGAGAAGCTGGCTTCATTGCCTCCGGCCTTCGTCGAGAACGGGAGGATCACGGCGGCGTCGTCGTCCCAGATATCCGACGGGGCGGCCGCCGCACTCATCATGTCGGAGGAGAAGGCGGCCGAGTGTGGCCTCGTGCCCCGTGCCCGCTTCCACACCTTCGCGGTGGCGGCCAACGACCCGGTCATCATGCTGACAGCACCCATTCCGGCCACCACTCTGGTGCTGACCAAGTCCAAGCTCACTCTGGACGACATCGATCTGGTGGAGATCAACGAGGCCTTCGCTTCGGTGGTGCTGGCCTGGGAGAAGGAACACCATCCGGACATGGCCAAGGTCAATGTGAACGGCGGGGCCATCGCCATCGGCCACCCGACAGGCGCTTCCGGGGCGCGACTGCTGGCCACCTTGCTCAACGAGATGGAGCGCACCGGCGCCCGTTACGGACTGCAGACCATGTGCGAGGGCGGCGGCCAGGCCAACGCCACCATCATCGAGAGACTCGGCTAACCGGGCGGTCCGAGTTCGTCCCGCTCCCCGGACTGCCCCGGGTTCGACGAGGTCAGTCGGGCTCGACCGCTCCGGTCGAGATGGAGACGTGCTTGTTGAAATCGACTCGATCGGCCCTGGTCGGACGCGACATCAGGTACCCCTGGTAGAGGTCGCACCCGAGCTCGGTGACCCGCTTCAGCTGGAGCTCGGTCTCCACCCCTTCCGCCAGGACCACCAGGCCGAGGGCCTTGCTCAACTGGACGATGGCGGCCACGATGGCCTCGTCGTTCTCGAAGGTGCCGAGCCCGTCGACGAAGGACTTGTCGATCTTGAGGATCTTGACCGGGAAGCGCTTGAGCTGGGCCAGCGACGAATAGCCGGTGCCGAAATCGTCGATAGCCAGACCCACGCCCATCTCGTGGATGCCGCCGAGCATGGCGATGGTGGCCGAGGTGTCGCTCATCAGCATGCTCTCGGTGACCTCCATGACCAGCGCTTCGGGTGGAAGCCCGGAATCGGTGAGCGCCGAGGAGATGGTGTCCAGCAGATCCGGGTCCCCAAGCTGGTGGGCCGAGAGGTTGACCGTGATGTAGGCGTCCTGGGCCCCGGCCAGATCGCGGCGCCAGGTGGCCATGGTCTGACAGGCCTCGCGCAGCACCCACCGTCCCAGCGAGAAGATGAGGTCGGTCTCTTCCGCGAAGGGAATGAACTCCATCGGCCCGAGGAGACCTCTCGACGGATGGTGCCACCGGACCAGAGCTTCCATGGCCACGATCCGGTCGTCGTGCACCGAGGCGATGGGCTGGTAGTGGACAGCCAGCTCGTTGTGGTCGATCGAGTGCCGGAGGTCGTCATAGATCTCGAGGCGGGCCACCGACTTGGCCCGCAACGACTCGTCGAAGACCTCGACCCGACTCCGACCCTTGTCCTTGGCCTGGAACATGGCCGCATCGGCCTGTTGCAGGATGTCCTGGGCCGACTGGCGCCCGCGCATCACGAAGGACACCCCGACGCTGGAGGTCACGACCACGTTGCGACCGGTGGACAGCTGGACCGGGTCGGCCAGCAGCCGGGAGTACTCGTTGGCCAGGCTGACAGCCACGTTGACGTCGTGGACGTTGCGGCACAACACGACGAACTCGTCTCCGGAGAACCGGCTGACCACGTCCCCACCGCGCACGGCCGATTTGAAGCGCTGGGCCAGAGCCAGCAGGACCTCGTCGCCACTCACATGGCCGAAGGAGTCGTTGACCAGCTTGAAGTGGTCCAGGTCGATGAAGAGGACGGCCAGGTTGGTGCCCCGTTGCATGGAAACCAACAGCTCGCGCTCGAGCTCGTCGTTGAACAGCGAGCGGTTGCCCAGGCCGGTGAGGGAGTCGTGGTAGGCCAGCCAGTGCAGCTGGGCTTCGGCCGCCTTGCGATCGGTGACGTCGGTGAACGAGCAGACCACCATGGGTACGTCCTCGCGGCCCGCCCCCGACAACAACCGCGAGCTGAGTGAGAGCCACTGACGCTTGCCCGTCCCGTCGGTCACGCCGATGGTGACGTCGTCCTGCGACTCGCCCGTCACCAACGTCTGGGCGTGCGGGAACGTGTCGGCTGACAGCGGGTGGCCATTGGCCTCGATGGCGATGGAAGAGCCGGTGAATATCTGGTGACCGCTTCCCGAGGAGAGACGACTGCCCAGGATGCGGGATGCCGCTTCGTTGTGGGCGCTCACGTTCCCGTACTGATCGAAGAGAACGATCCCCTCGCTCAGGGACGCCACCACCGCCTCGTAGCGTTCCTCGGCCGCCCGCCGACCGGCTTCGGCTTGCCGGGCGTCGGTGAGCTCGGTGCACACGACCACCCATCCCGAGGGTTGGGTGGCATCGTCGATGAGAGGGTCGATCGATACCAGGACGCTGACCTCGGATCCGTCCTTCCGGCGGTGATCCCGCTGACCGCGCTCGAGTACGGAGGCGCTCTCAGTGCGGTTGCCGGTTACAACCGCACCGAGCGAGAGCCCCGATACCTCCTCCTCCGTCCAGCCGTAGATGGTTTCGGCGGCCTCGTTCCAACTCTCGATCTTGCCGTCGGCGTCGATACCGATGATGGCGTCGGAGACGTGGGCCACCAGGCTGGCCCGGTAACGGTTGGCGGCCTCGGCCGCCCGGCGCTCGGACATGTCGCGGGCGATGACCTGGTAGGCCGGTTCGCCGGCCCAGGTGGTCCGAATGCTGGTGAGCTCCATCATCTTGATCTCGCCGCTGGGTAGGAACCAACGAACCTCGCCGTGCTCGAAGAACTGACCGGGCTCGGTGAGCTGGGCCAGTCGTCCGGCCACATCGGCGATGTCGTCGGGATGGGTGAAGTCGGTCATCAGCGTGCCGTAGTACTTGGCGAAGGCCTCGGCGTACTGCTCGTCGGTTTCGGCGCCGATCATGCGACCCATGGCCCGGTTGCCATAGACGAAGCGGCCGTCCTGATGGACGAAGACGATGTCGGGGGAGACTTCGGTCAGCAGACGGTAGCGGTCGACCAGCTCGCCCAGCTCCCTCTCGAACCGGCGCTGGCCGGTGACGTCCACAGCCACGCCGACGTAGAACACGCCCTCGTCATCGAAGGCGGTACCGCTTCGGGCATCGGCCGACGGGGCCATGGGGTTGTCGGCGATGGGCATGGGGGAAGCCCGCACCACCACGTTGTGGACGACCCCGTCCGGACAACGGACGTCGACGTGCAGGTCGAATTCGGAGAGGCCCACGCCATGACGGATGGGAGCCAGGATGGGAGCGAGGAGCTTCTCGCCGGTGTCGGGGCCGGAGACGAAGTCGGCGTCGGCGTCGGCGTCATCGGAGGATCGAACCTCGCACGGATCGCCCTGTCCATCGTCCCGAATCACGGTGAAGCCCCGGACTCCCTCCTCGAAGCCGAAGAGCTGTTCGACCGGTGCCGACCACATGACTGTGTCGCGCCGCTGGTCGTACACCCAGGTCACCGACTGGACCTCGGTGCTGGCCAGTTCGACGCCCTCGGAAAGCTCAAAGGCGCGGTCACCCAGGGGTCGCTCGTCGAGTTCGATCCGATCGAAGGAGACCCTCGAGCCCCGATCGCCGAAGCTGCTCGCAGTGGCCATAGACCCCAGATATCGGCGCGTTCTGAGCCGACCTTTAGCTGGCAGGCTCTGCTCGCAGAGGCATCCCGACCGGTGTTATCCCAGCCTACAGGGGCCGAGCGCCACACCCCCGCCAGAGGGTCGGAACGACGCAAGGTGCCAGTCAGGATCCGACCTGTGGTCCGGAGTCGCTGCCATCCCGTCCATAGTCAGCCCCGACTCATCCAGAATCGGTTCCGAGCACCGTCAGTCGGAAGGATTCTGGATGACGACAGCGGTGTTGTAGCCCCCCATACCGATCGAGGACTTGACCACCAGGCCCGGTACCCGTGGGCTCCGCCCGTCGACCAACTTGGGATGGCCGGGCGCCATCTGGGGTGGGGCAGGGACGAAACCGGTCTGGAAGGAGTAGATGGTGGCCATGATCTCGACGGCGGCGGCGGCCGACTGACAGTGCCCGACCAGAGGCTTGACCGAGTAGACCCCGTGGGCGTTGGGCATGAGCTCGTCGAGAACCCTGGCCTCGGCCCCGTCGCCCCGGCCCGTTCCCGACCCGTGGGCGTTGAGGTAGGCGACATCCTCGAACGAAGTACCGGCGGCGTCCATGGCCAGACGGAAGCAACGGAAGAGCTCCTCGAGGTCGGGGGCCAGGCCCACCAGGTTGGACGCGTCCATGGTCATGGCCCCACCGAGTACCGATGCGTAGGTACCGGCTTCGTTGCCGGAGAGAACCATCGACACCGCGGCCTCGCCCCCGACGAATCCGCGGCTCCCTTCCTGGAAGGGCCGGCATGCCTCGAAGGGAGGCAGGCTCAACTTGGCAGCGCCCAGGTCGCTGAAGGCGCGGAGCACCTGAGGCACGCCGCACAAGTCGGTGGCCACCAGGATCACGTCGGTAGCAATGCCGGTGTCGAGCCACGATTTGGCCGTGATCAGAGCAGCGTTGGACGATGCGCACATGGCCGACACCGACATGGTGGGTCCATGGAAGTCGTTCTCGTTCATCAGTTGGGAGATGACCGTCGAGGGCAGCATGTTGACCCATGTCTTGGGCCGGACCCTGCTCTCACCCGACTTGTAGAAGTTGCTCCAGGTCTCGATATCTCCCGCCTCGATGCTGTGGACCAGTCCAACCACCGGACCTGGCTTCCATCCCCGCTCGAGAGCGTCGGCGATGGCTTCGCGAGCGGCAAAGCGCGCCGCCCGCATGAACCGGCTGGGCCCATCGCGGCGGTCGCCACCGTCGGCGATGAGGGAGAGGTAGGCCTGGCCGCCGTCGACGAAGCCGTCGAGTCCCCCCACCAGCTTCACTGCACTCTCGCCCAGGAGGAAACCGTCCCAGAGGTGTTTCCTCCCCCATCCGTAGCCGGTGACGGCGCCGACGCCGGTGATGTTCATGGGCGCGCCACGACCGCGCTCCCCAGGCGTCGACGGTCTCGAGGACGGCTGCGCTGCATCCGACATCAGTACTCCTCGAATGGTGATGATCGACGCATCGCGTAGCCCAATTGGCGGCGCATCGATACCGGGCAAGGGTGGAAAGCGTGGGTAGGTAGGCTCGGACAGGACGGAACTGCTGTGCAGATTATTGCCTACGTACTACGGCGGCACAATGGGCAATCTCGACAGCCTGCAAGGATCCCATTTATGGTGAAGCTCCCATTCTATATGGCCCTGCCGAGCGTGTGGGGGCCGGTCAGCAGCGGGAATGAGGACAATGCCCCCGTTTGCTGCCCGCCTATGGCACCGGTCCATCCCGGTCTCGACCGGGATGATCATTGGGCCCACAGGGCGGCAAGGTCGGTAAAAGCCGGGGGCCGGTGGCCGGTAATGGGACCGGCCGTAGCTGTGCTGTCACGGAGTGGGGCGGGGGCCGGCCACCGTGGCCACATAGGAGAAGGCCAACGGCAGCCAGGCCTCCATGGTTCCGACATCGCGGGCCATATCGACCAGCAGGGCACTGTTCTCCCCGACCAGGTTGTGCACGGGTGCGTCGGGATCGGTGGCGGCACGGACGATGACGGCCGCCACCTCCGTCGGATCGCCCCCGTTTTCGGTGGCGCTCTTCTCGAAGTACCGGGCCAACCACGACCGATCGTCGGCGTACGGATCGGAGTCCACGATGTCCACATCGGCGATCGACTTGGCGATGATGTCGGTCTTGTAGAAGCCCGGCTCGACGGCGACCACCCGGACGTCGAACCGGTCCAGCTCGATGAACAGCGCCTCGGTCAGGGCGTTGAGGGCGTGCTTGCTGGCCGAGTACCAGCTCCAGTACGGGGTGCCGGGCATCCGACCGGAGACGGAGGACACATTGACGATGACGGCGCCACCCTTCTTCCTCATGGCCGGCAGGGCGGCCCGGATGGTCCGCACAGGTCCCCAGAAGTTGGTCTCCATGACGGCCCGGGCCTTGGCCAGGTCGATGCTCTCGATGGGGCCGCTGTGGTCGATGCCGGCGTTGTTGACCAGGACGTCGATGGCGCCGTGGCTGTCCTCGACCGCAGTGATGGCGTCGGCGACCGACTGATCGTCGTCGACGTCGAGGCACCGTAGTTGGATGGCGAGGCCCTCCGCCTCCGCCCTGGCCACCAAAGCACCGGATTTGGAAAGGTCTCGCATGGTGGCGTAGGTGGTGTCACCCCGCCGAGCGAAGGCCAACGCCGTCTCGAGGCCGAAGCCGCTGCTGCACCCGGTGATGAGAACGACGCTCATGGCTGGTTGTACTCCTCGATCATCGTGCCGGCCCCCAGTGGTCCGCCAAGCTATTACACGGGTGACGTGAGTCCGGGTGACGTCAACCCGGCCCCTGCAACCGGCGCAGAACGGTGTCGGCTTCCTCGACGATGCGTCCGATGAGCTCGGCCACGGTGGGCAGCTCGTCGATCGTCCCCACCACCTGCCCGGTCGGAAGGATGCCGGCGTCGGTGCGCCCATCCACCAGGGCGGCCTTGGTCATCATGGGGGCGTTGGCTGCCATCACCACCTGGGGCCAGGTCAACTCGTTGCCCTCCTTGAGGGCGCGTCCCTCCTTCAGGAGGGAGATAAGAGAGGTGTGGGTCTCCCGCCGAAAGGCGTGGGCGTTGACCAGTGAACGGGGGAGCCCGCGTAGCCATCCGGCGCCTTCCAGATGATCGACCAGCTCGGTGCGGATGACCCGTTGAGGGGCGCCGTCCACCGCGGTAGAGACCACCGTTCCGGTGACCGGTGTCCCCAGGTAGACCTGCTTGACGGCATCGGGCACCCGGCTCTCACGGGTAAGGAGGAAACGGGTGCCCATGGCGATGCCGTCGGCCCCGTAGGCCAGGGCGGCCACCAGCCCGCGACCGTCGAAGAACCCGCCGGCGGCGATGACACAGACGGTCTCACCCACGGCATCGACCACGGCCGGCGTCAGGAGGGACGTGGGCACGACGCCGGTGTGGCCTCCGCCCTCACCTCCCTGGGCGATGACGGCGTCGACCCCCCATCCGGCCACCTTTTCGGCGTGGCGCCGCGCCCCGATGGTGGGCATGACCACCAAACCGGCCTGGCGGCAGCGGTCGACCAGCTCGGGCCGAGGGGCCTGGGCGAAGCTGGCCACCCGCACCCTGTTGTCGATCATGAGGGCCACTCGCTCCGCCACATCGTCGACATCGGTGCGCAAGTTCACGCCGAAGGGAAGGTCGGTGCGGGACCGCACCTCGGCGATAGCCGCGGTGAGCTCGGCGAACGTCATGGTGGCCGAGGCCAGGATGCCCAGACCACCGGCCTCAGCGGTGGCGGCCACCAGGCGGGGGCCGGCCACCCAGCCCATGCCGGTCTGGACGATCGGGTATCGAACCCCGACCAGACGGCAGAAGCGGGTGTTGAGGGCGGGGTGCACCGATTGGGTCACGCCCGGACCTCGCGGTCGCGCGCCCCTCCCGGGTCGAGGACGGTGCGGATGAGCTCGAGCTCCTCGAGGGTGGGCATGCGGGTCTGGGGGACGTCGTCGGGGACCGCCAGATCGAAGCCGGTGGCTTCGGTCACCTCTTCGACGGCGACGCCGGGATGCAACGACCGGATGCGCATGACCCGGTCGGGTGTCTCGAAGTCGAAGACGCCGAGATTGGAGATGACCTGTCCGATCCGGTGGAACCGGCTGGCGGCCGGGCCGGCCGCCGCCGCCCGCTGGTAGCCCACGCCGCAGACCACGTCGACCTGCTCGACGAACGAGCGTGTGCTGTGGTTGGGCACCCAGTAGCTGGTGGGGTGGTTGACGGTGTTGCCCGGCGCTCCCCGCACCCCGACCAGCTGGGCCTTGGGACGGGCCCAGTCCCCGATGGCGCTGATGTTCTGGTTGCCGGTGCGGTCGATCTGGGAGGCCATCATGATCAGGTTGCGACGTCCCGACCACACCACGTCGAACACACGCCGGTAGGGCATGTGCGACTCGACGACCAAGGCGGTGGGGTCGAGGGCCAGCGGAGGCGCCCCCACGATCAGGGTGGCATCGCCGTCGGTCAGGACAAGATCGGGGGCGAAGGTGAGAAGGGCCAGGCGGGCGCCGAGGGCCGGCGCCACCCCGAAGGCACTGGCCATGACCTCACCGTCGCCACGGAAGACCTCGGCGCAGGCCACGGCGCAGTACTCCGCCCGGGTCACCGGGCCATCGTCGACGGTGCTCACGGCTGTCCTCCTCCGGCGGCCGCGCCGCCGACGCCCGACGTGGCTGCCTGGTACTCGTCCTCGGTCACCTCGAGGTAGCGCGCCGCGAACTGGGCCCAGAGTTGGGGGTCCGAGGCCGCGGCCACGTAGGCCTTCTGGAACACCTCGTCGCGCCTGTAGTCGGGGACACAGGCGGTGAAATGGGCGCCGCCGGGAGTTTCGACCACGCCATCGGTGAGCAGTCGGCTGATGCACATGGTCTGCACCGGGCCCTCGGCGGCGAATTGATCGCTGTCGACGATCCGCTCGGTGGTCACGAAACGCCGCTCGGCCGCGCCCAGTAGCACCTCGTCGAAGAAGGGATCGGGTCCGAGAATCTGCCCCGATCCGCGTGCGTCGGCCCGGTTGACGTGGACGATGGCAGCATCGAGGCGGAGTGCCGGAACGGCGACCAATTCCTCGCCGTCTTCGTAGGGGGAGGTGACCGTGCGCAGCGACGGGTTGACCGTCAGAACGTCGGATCCCAATCCGGCCCGGGTGGGCAGGAAGGGGAGTCGCTGGGCGGCGGCCAGCAGAGCCAGGTAGAACATGCCCTCGTCGTACTCGACGGCCTGGATGGCCCCGGTCTGGCGAGCCTGCTTGAAGTGAGGGTCGGTGGGGATCGAGTCGAGGGTGACGAATCCGAAGACCACCCGGGCAACCTTGCCGGCCGCACATAGCAGCCCGACGTCCGGGCCCCCGTAGGAGACGACGGTGAGGTCGGTCACATCCGAGCGGAGGAGGGCCCGCACGGCAGCCATGGGCTTGCGGCGCGATCCCCAACCGCCGAAACCGATGGTCATCCCGCTGCGCAGCTGACCTACCAGCTCGTCGAGCGAGAGTCGTTTGTCGGCCATGTACGCCTTCCTATCGGGTGTCGGCTCTATCGGGTGGTGTCGGCTCTATCGGGTGGTGTCGGCTCTATCGGGTGGTGTCGGCGTCGCGCTTCTCTACGAACGCCGCCCGCTGCTCGTCGGCCACGCCGGCTACGTGCAACTCGTAGGTGAATCCCTGCTCGAAGCGGTAGCTGGCCTTCACGTCGACGGGATCGATGCCGTTGAGGGACTCCTTGGCCCGGCGGATGATGGTCGGGCTCTTGGCGGTGATGGCGGCCGCCACCTCCTCGGCGGCCTCCTGCAGCCGGTCCCGGGGGACGACCCGCAGGATCGACCCGTAGCTCAGCAGCTCGGCGGCGGTGGCCGGTTCTGCCGTGTAGACCATCGAGCGCATGCGCTGCTGGGGTACCAGCCGGGACAGATGAGTGGCGGCCCCGAGGGCGCCGCGGTCGACCTCGGGCAGCCCGAAGGTGGCGTCGTCGGAGGCCACCACGATGTCGGCATTGCCGACGATGCCGATCCCGCCACCGAGACAGAAACCGTGCACGGCGGCGATGACCGGAACCTCGCAGTCGTAGACGGCGGCGAAGGCAGCGAAGCAGCCTCGGTTGGCGCCGATGAGGGCGGCGTCCCCTTTGGCCTGGATCTCCTTGATGTCCACGCCGGCGCAGAACCCGCGACCTTCGGACCGGACGATCACCACCCGGTTGTCCGGGACGCGCCCGGCTGCGGTGACGGCGTCGGCCAGGGCGAACCACCCGGCCACATCGAGCGCGTTGACGGGTGGGTGGTCGATGACCACTTCCCCGACGCCCGGTCGGGTCTGTTGGGAGGTGATGGGCATGCGGACTCCAGCCGGTTCGGAGGCGACGCCCCACCATGAGAGGACATCCACGAGGCCGGGACATCGGGACGGTGGCGCGGACACGCACTCGACGTGATCTGATACAGCGTCAGAGGACAGTACCAGCCGGAAATAGGGAGGCATCGGTGGCCACGTACGACTTCGCCCATGCAGGCCGGGCGCTCGACTTTGCCGGTCGCTCCGTGGTCGTCACCGGGGGGACCAGGGGCATCGGACGGGGCATCGCCGAAGCGTTCCTGGCCGCCGGGGCCGACGTGGTGGTGTGTGGACGGACCGACCGGTCGAGCGGCGATCCGCCGACGGCCACCGATGCGGCGGGTCAGGTGCGTCAGGGGGTATTCGTGGCTGCCGATCTGCGCCGGGCCGACCAGGCCTCGGCCCTCATCACCGCGGTCACCGATCGGGTGGGCAGGGTCGACATCCTGGTCAACAACGCCGGCGGCTCGCCCCAGGCCGACGCCGACACCGCCTCGCCCCGGTTTTCGGAGTCGATCGTGGCCCTCAATCTCCTCGCCCCGCTGTACTGCGCCCAGGCAGCCAACGCCGTCATGCAGGGCCAAGCGGAGGGAGGCTCGATCGTCAACATCACCTCGGTCAGCGGAATCCGACCCTCGCCCGGCACAGCCGCCTACGGAGCGGCCAAGGCCGGTCTGATCAACCTGACCCAGACGCTGGCCATGGAGTGGGCGCCCAAGGTGCGGGTCAACGCCCTGTGCCTCGGCATGGTGGCCACCGAGGCGGCCGACGACCATTACGGGGGACCCGAGGGCGTAGCCGCGGTGGCGGCCACTGTGCCCCTGGGGCGGCTGGGGACGCCGGGGGACGTGGCCGCGGCCTGCCTTTTCTTGACCTCGCCCCTGGCCGCCTACGTCACTGGGGCCAATCTGGTGGCCCACGGTGGCGGCGAGCGTCCCCCCTTTCTGGCGGTGGTCGAGGACGTCCTCGAGCGGGGGCCGAGCTAGGAGAGGGGGCGGGGGCAGAGCTAGGACGGGGGAGCCCTCCGGGAGGGGCCCACGCCGGTTGGCCCGGCTTCCGCGGAGTGCCAGCCCAAAGGGCCTGCGCCAGCCGGACAAACGCTCAAGTGGGGGCGTCGGTCGGTCGATGTCCTTTCTGTGAACCGGCAATTGTCGAGCGGTCCGAATACGGGTGGCGGATACCCCTGCAGATGGGGGCTCGAACCGTGCTGACCCAGACCCAACCCACGTTCTCCCTGGTCGGCGCCCCCTTCCTCGAGTACCTACCTGTCGTTGACCTCTCCACCGGCCGCGTCCTCGGGATGGAGGCCCTGGTCCGGTGGGAGCACCCCACCCACGGCCTCATCTCGCCGGCCCGTCTGCTTCCCCATGCCGAGGTCAGTGGCGACATCGGTCCCCTGACCCGTTGGATCCTCATGGAGGCCTGCAGCAAGGCACGCAACTGGTCGCCTTCCATCCAACTCGGGGTCAACTGCACGATCCACCAGCTCAGGCGGGGCGAGGTTTCCGCCGCCGTGGTCCTCGCCCTCGAAGAGACCGGGTTCAACAGCGGCCAGCTGACCCTCGAAGTCACCGAGGACGCCATCGTGGACTCGGCGGCCTCGGCCGACCTCCGCACCCTGTCCGCCATGGGGGTTCAGCTCTCCGTGGACGACGTGGGCACCAACTGGTCGTCGTTCGAACCCTTCAAACGGAATTCGATCAGCAGCGTCAAGATCGACGGCTCATTCATCGCCGGGCTCGAGTCGACCCAGGGGATCAACCGGCTGGTTGTCGAGACGGTCATCCACATGGCCCATTCGCTTGGCATGTCGACCATCGTGGAATGGGTGGAGACGGCCTCCCAGGTCGAGATCGTCCGGGCCTTCAACGCCGACGCCGCCCAGGGCTTCTTCTTTTCGTTGCCGATGCAGAGCGAGGACGCCATCGCCTTCGCCTCGGGCCCGGAGATCCCCCACTTCTCGCGCACCGAGCAACGGATGTTGCTTGGCCCTCGGACCGAGGGTTCGGTCGTGGCGACCGACGGCGGCGAGGGCCCGCCTTCCGCCGGGGTCGTCGACGCCCCGGGGGAGGAGGCAGCGGAGGACGACCTGGAACCCGCCTTCGATGACCCGGCCATCGCCCCTGCTCTCGATGACCTGGGCGGCGCCTCTGGTGCCGACGACCTGGCCATTACTCCTAGCGCCGACGACGTGGCCACCGCCTCCGGCACAGACGAGGTGGCCACCGCCTCCTGCGTCGACGACAGAGCCCGTGTCACCCCCGATGGGACGGTTGACGGCGGTTCCGATGAAGCGGGCTCGTCGGGGACTACGAGTAACTCCTTCGAGCCGCCACCCGACCTGGCCTGAGCCCCCGGGGGCGTGATTCGCTCCTCAGGGGGGAAGTCGTCTGGATAAACCCGCCGGGGAGGCCACGGGCTCGGCCTCGGCCCAACTGCTCGACCCGAGGGGTCGTCCCCACTCCGGCACAGGAGCCACACAGGTGGGAGTGGTCACCCGGTCGTTTTGCCTGTATACCTCTGGCCGTGAAACTCGCCGTTCTCAAAGAGTCGCGCCCCGGCGAGGACCGGGTGGCCATGGTGCCTGAGGTGGTGTCCAGGCTGGCCAGCCTCGGAATCGAGGTGGTGGTGGAGTCCGGCGCCGGGGTCGCCGCCCGCTTCTCGGACGCAGACTTCGAGGGGTCGGGGGCCGTCGTGGCGCCCGACGCAGCCAGCACACTCGACCAGGCCTCCATCGTGGCCCGGGTCCAGCCGCCCACCCTGTCCGAGGTGGCCGACCTGCCCACCGGTGTGTCGACGGTGAGCTTCCTTCAGCCTCTGGCCTCCCTGGACGTGGTTGAAGCCCTGGCTGCCGGCGACGCCACCGTCTACAGCCTCGACCTGCTGCCGCGGATCAGCCGGGCCCAGTCCATGGACGCCCTTTCCTCGCAGGCCACGGTCACCGGGTACCGGGCCGGCCTGGCCGCCGCCGAGCACCTGGCCAAGTTCTTTCCCATGTTCATGACGGCGGCCGGCACCGTCCCACCGGCCAAGGTTCTGGTCATGGGGGCCGGCGTGGCCGGTCTGCAGGCGATCGCCACGGCGCGGCGGCTGGGCGCGGTGGTGCGGGCCTATGACGTCCGGGCCGCAGCCAAAGAGGAGGTGCAGAGTCTCGGAGCCCGCTTCGTGGAGCTCGAGCTCGAGACCCAGGACGGTGCCGGCGGCTATGCCCGAGAGCAGTCGGAGGAATACTTGAACAAGCAGCACGAGCTGTTGGCTGCCGAGGTGGCGGCGGCCGACGTGGTCATCACGACGGCACAGATCCCCGGTCGAACGGCGCCGGTGCTGGTGACCGCCTCGATGGTGGCGGGGATGGCCGAGGGCTCGGTGATCGTTGACGCCGCCGCCGACTCGGGGGGTAACTGCGAGCTGACGGTGGCAGGCCAGGTGGTCCACTCGGGGGGCGTCGACGTGGTCGGTCTGGCCAACCCGCCCGCCACCATGCCCACCCACGCCAGCTTCCTCTACGCCCGCAACATCGCCAATTTCCTGGGGCTCTTGGTCACCGACGGCCAACTGGCTCCCGATTTCGAGGACGAGATCGTGTCGGGAACCTGCGTCGTGCGCGCCGGCGCCGTCGTCCATCCGCCCACGGCCGAGGCATTGGGGATCGCTCTGGCCACACCCGACCGGCCCGATCCATCCGACGTGGGCCGGCCGCCGGGCTCGGCCGCTGTCGAAGGAACGGGCGCAGAGGAGGACGGAACATGAGCACCGGGATTCTGGAATTCGTCACCGTCTTCGTTCTAGCCGCCTTCGTGGGCAACGAGGTCATCAACCGGGTGCCCAGCATCCTGCACACCCCGCTCATGTCCGGCAGCAACGCTATTCACGGAATCGTGCTTGTCGGCACCATCATCGTCATGGGCAGCGCCCACGGGGCGGTCGAGATCACGCTGGCCTTCCTCGCCGTCCTGCTGGCCACGCTCAACATCGTCGGCGGGTTTGTGGTCACCGACCGCATGCTCGAGATGTTCAAGGTCAAGCCAGCCGAACGCCGCTCCAATCCCTCTGACAGTGAGTCGAAGGCCGATCCGCCGGCGGGTGACGACCGGTGACCCTCAACACCTGGATCGATCTGGTCTATCTGCTGGCGGCCATCGGCTTCATCATGGCCCTCAAGGGCCTCAGCTCACCCAAGCACGCCCGTAACGGCAATCTTCTGGCCGCGGTGGCCGCCGCTCTGGCCGTGGGCTTCACCTTCGCCTACCCCGAGGTCAGGGCCCACACGCTCAACCTGGTCCTCACCCTGGTGGCCATGGTGGTGGGCGCGGCCATCGCCGTGCCGGCGGCCCGTCTGGTGAAGATGACGGCCATGCCCCAGATGGTGGCCATCTTCAACGGCGTGGGTGGCGGAGCCGCCGCCCTGATCTCCATCGTCGTGTTCCTGGTGGAAGCCCCGCACCAGCCGGCCGTCTACAGGATCGCCGAGGTGCTGTTCGGGGTTCTGGTGGGGTGCGTCTCCTTTTCCGGCAGTGCCATCGCCTTCGCCAAGCTGCAGGAGCTGATGCCGGGGCGGCCGGTGACCTATCCGGCCCAGCAGGTGATCAACGCCGCGGTGGGCGTGGTCATCGTGGGCCTGGCGGTTGCCACGCTGGTCACCGGCAGCACGCCCCTGTTGGTGGCCACGGCCGTGCTCTCACTGGTCCTGGGTGTCATCTTCGTACTGCCCATCGGCGGTGCCGACGTGCCGGTGCTGATCTCGTTGCTCAACTCCTTTACCGGGCTGGCCGTGGCTGCCTCCGGCTTCACTCTCGACAACAACCTGCTGATCATCGCCGGAACCCTGGTCGGTGCCTCGGGGATCCTTCTGACCCGGATGATGAGCAAGGCCATGGGCCGCTCGTTGGCCAACGTCCTGTTCAGTGCGTTCGGCTCGGTGGTGACGGCGACCGGCGGGGCCGACGGCTCGGGCGAGACGCGGTCGGTGAAGACGGGGACTCCCGAAGACATCGGGGTTCTCCTGGCCTACGCCCGCAAAGTGGTCATCATCCCGGGGTACGGCCTGGCCGTGGCCCAGGCCCAGCACACCGTCCGCGAGCTGGCCGACCTGTTGATGGCCCGGGGAGTGGAGGTCTTCTACGCCATCCATCCGGTGGCGGGGCGCATGCCCGGCCACATGAACGTGCTGCTGGCCGAGGCCAACGTCCCCTACGACGAGTTGAAGGAGATGGACGAAGCCAACCCGGAGATGGCCACGGCCGACGTCGCTCTGGTGGTCGGGGCCAACGACACGGTCAATCCGGCGGCCAAGAACACACCGGGCAGCCCGATCTACGGCATGCCCATCATCCACGCCGACGAAGCCGAGAACATCGTGTTCCTCAAGCGGTCCATGCGCCCGGGCTTCGCCGGCATCGACAACGAACTCCTCTTCGATCCGAAGACCACGCTCCTGTTCGGCGATGCCAAGGACACGCTCACCAAACTGGTGGCCGCAGTCAAAGGGGCATAGAGATCCTCCGGCGCAACCATCTGTGGTTATCCGACCTCTCTGCGTGCAACGCGTTGCAATAACCTGCAGATTCGCCTAGCGTCCCTGCCGCAACAAGAAATCATTTGAATCGTTGGAGCTGGGCCTGCGGGTCTGTGCCCCACGGAAAACAGGCAGGGGACCCGGGGGGGGTCAGATCAATGGATCGTTCGACTTCGTTTTCGTTTCGTCGTGGGCTCTCATCCAGGGCACACGAAAAGCCTCGGGGTGCCAGGGGTTTGAGCCGGGTTATCACCTCGTTGGTGGCAACCGTGGCCCTGGTCATGGGGGGCGTGGCTGTCGCTCTGGCCGCTCCAGGTGTGGCCACCGCCGTCACCAACAACCCGACGCCCAATCCCACCGCGCCGGCCATCTCGTACGAGGAGGACTGCACCACCAGCCTCCAAGCGGGAGAGGCCGCCCCCTACATCACTGCGCTGACCGGCAACACCACCGTGGACAACGCGGCGCCGACGGGGGCCACCTTCGGTTACACCGGAACGGCATCGGCAGTGGTGGTCGGATCCTTTATTGCCGGTCTCTACGCCAAAGGCTTCGGCGCAAACCCACTCTCGTTGCAGTGGGACGAGACCATCGCTTCCACCGATGGAAACGCCACAGGCAACTACTCCTTCAAATCACCCGTCATTTCCGAGGCCGACGGCGGCGGTTCGGTGGCCAAGGTGACCTGGGCCAAGAATTCGACCACGCTGACGGCCGTGTCGGGCACCTTTGCCGACGCCGCAGTCGGTGACTACGTCTACTCCTCGACAGCCGGGCTGCCGACCGGTGTCCAGATCACGGCCATCAGCGGCGCCAATGCCACCATCGGGGCGAAGACGACGGCTGCGGCGACGAAGGTGGTTGTGGGCTACGGGTTGACCACGACCTACACCACCCCCATCTCCACGGGCGACGTCTTCACGACAGCGGGCACCGATGGCGAGACGGCCGGCGTCGGCGTCACCGCCGCTCCCACCTTCGTGGCCGACGGTTTCATCACCTTCGGGGGTGCCACCGGAGACGGGGCAAGCAACTGCCTCCAGACCGGCTATACGGCCGACGGCACGGCCGGTCCGGGCCAAACCGGAGGGGTCACTCCTCCGCTCGAGACCGGGCCCGTCTTCCCCACCGGCACGACCACCCCTCTGGTCAGCGTCTCACCACTGACATTCCCTTCGGCCGCCTTCGTGAATCTCCAGTCGTCAACCACCGCGCCCGCAGCCCCGACCATCGGCACCGCCACCGCCGGCAACGCCAGTGCCAGCGTGACCTTCACCCCACCGACCAATGACGGCGGCTCGGCGATCACCGGTTACACGGTGACGGCGGCCGATTCGACGACGCCGGCCAACGGTGGCCAGACGGCGGGCGGTCCCGCCAGCCCGATCACCGTCACTGGACTGACAAACGGTGACAGCTACACCTTCACCGTTACGGCGACCAACGCCATCGGCACCGGTGACCCCTCGGATGCCTCCAACGCGGTGACCCCGGAGGCACCGACCGCCCCCGGAGCCCCGACCATCGGCACGGCCACCGCCGGCAACGCCAGTGCCAGCGTGACCTTCACGCCACCCTCCAGTGACGGTGGTTCGCCCATCACCGGTTACACGGTGACGGCGGCCGATTCGACGACCCCGGCCAACGGTGGCCAGACGGCGGGCGGCACCGCCAGCCCAATCACCGTCCCGGGACTGACCAACGGGGACAGCTACACCTTCACCGTTACGGCGACCAACGGCATCGGCACCGGTGACCCCTCCGACGCCTCCAACGCGGTGACGCCCGAGGCCCCGGCTGTGCCCGGGGCGCCGACCATCGGCACGGCCACCGCCGGCAACGCCAGCGCCACCTTGACCTGGACAGCGCCGAGCGATCAAGGAAGCTCGGCCATCACCGGCTACCTCATCACGCCTTCGAGCGGGCCGACCGTGACCGTCGGCAACGTCACCAGCGACGACATCACCGGCCTGACCAACGGGACGGCTTACACCTTCACGGTTTCGGCCATCAACAGCGTCGGCACCGGTGACCCCTCGGCCCCGTCCAATTCGGTGACTCCTGAGGCCGTCGTCCCCGGGGCCCCGACCATCGGGAGGGCCACCGCCGGCAACGCCAGCGCCACGGTGACCTTCACCCCACCGACCAATGACGGCGGCTCGGCGATCACCGGTTACACGGTGACGGCGGCCGATTCGACGACGCCGGCCAACGGTGGCCAGACGGCGGGCGGTACCGCCAGCCCGATCACCGTCCCGGGACTGACCAACGGCGACAGCTACACCTTCACCGTCACGGCGACCAACGCCATCGGCACCGGTGATGCCTCGGCTCCCTCCAACCCGGTGACGCCGGCGGTCCCGACCGCCCCGGGAGCTCCGACCATCGGCACGGCCACCGCCGGCAACGCCAGCGCCACGGTCACCTGGACGGCACCGGCCAGTAACGGAGGCTCGCCCATCACCGGTTACGTCGTCACGCCCTCGACCGGGTCCGCTGTTACCGTCGGGAACGTGACCAGCGATGACGTCACCGGCCTGACCAACGGCACCTCCTACACCTTCACGGTGGCGGCCACCAACGCCATCGGAACCGGTGCTGCGTCGGACGCCTCCAACGCGGTAACTCCTGAGGCACCGGCCCTGCCGCCGGCCACACCCCCCGGCTACTGGGTGGTCACAGCCGACGGAGGCGTCTACCCACAGGGTTCCGTCTCGTCGCACGGCTCGGCGGCCTCCGTGGACCTCAACGCACCCATCGTCGGTAGCGCCGCCTTGCCGGGCGGTAACGGCTACTGGCTGGTGGGCGCAGACGGCGGCATCTTCAGCTATGGCGCCGCCGCCTTCTACGGTTCGATGGGAGGCGATCGTCTCAACGCACCGGTGGTGGGAATGGCGTCGACGCCCGACGGCAAGGGCTACTGGCTGGTGGCCGCCGACGGTGGCGTGTTCGCCTTCGGCGACGCCGCCTTTGCCGGATCGGCGGCGCAGACCCACCTCAACGCCCCGGTGGTCGGAATCGTCGGTGACGGCACCACCGGTGGCTACTGGCTGGTGGCGTCCGACGGTGGCATCTTCAGCTACGGGAACGCCCACTTCTACGGCTCCACGGGCGGCGATCACCTCAATGCCCCCATCGTGGGTGCCGCGGCGGCCCCCGGGGGGAACGGCTACTGGCTGGTGGGTGCCGACGGTGGCGTCTTCGCCTTCGGCTCGGCTCCCTTCAAGGGATCGGCCGTGGGATCCACATCCGGCAGTCCGGTGGTGGGGATCAGCGCAGCCACCGGGGGCTACGTGCTCACGACGGCCGACGGCGGGGTCTTCGCCTACGGAGCGAAATTCTTCGGATCCGAGGCGGGTACGACACTGGGAGCCCCGGTCGTCGCCGTTGTGAACTGAACGCCGGCGAGGGTCTTCCGGAGGGACCGGGGGACCCGACTTCGGGGTCGGTCAGTGCAGGACGTCGACGGGGCTGACCAGCGGTTCGCCCTCGGTGGCCAGTTTGGCGAACACGATGACCCCTTGGGACGTCGGTCGGGTCGAGAGCACGGACACCCGGACGGGACCGCGGTCTATCAGGTGGGTAGCGTCGTTGACCACGACCATGTCGCCGTCGGACAGGTAGCCGATGGCCTGTCGCGGTTGACGACCTTCCTTGATCAGTTCGAGATGGAGCTCCTCGCCGGGGAGGTGGTCGGGGCTGAGCGCCTGGGCCACTCCCCGGAGGTCGACCACCGGTAGTTCCCAGCGCCCGGCTTCGTCGACCACGGCGGAGGAACAGGTCCCGATGCGCAGTCCCAGCCTCCGGGCCACGGTGAGCAGCTTGACGGTGGGGTCGTCGACTTCGGGGACCTCGTCGGGGGCGACATGTACCGGGATACGCATCTCGCGTAGAGCTTCGATCGACTCGAGCCCCCGCCGGGCGCGACGGGACGTAACCGGGTCGGACATGTCGGCCACAGAGCGCACGTGGTCGATGACGAACTGGGGAAGGATGAGGCCGGCCGGCAGGAGTCCGCCGCGTCCCAGCACCAACAAGAACCGGTCCATGACGGCTGAACTGTCCACCAGGAGGGCGTGGGCCTGGGGCGGGCTCGGTGGGGGAGCCAGAATTCGTGAAAGACCGGCGGCGGCGATCACCTGCCTGCCCTTGACCGACCCGAGCCGCCACCCCAGCGTGGCCAGTATCCAGGCGGCGAAGGCAGCAAGGAGCAGAGCGATGGCGGAGTGGAGGACCACGACGAGCGGGAGTCCGACGATGAGGCCGAGGAGCATGCCCGTGGTCGAAATGATCGAAGCGGAAAAGATCTCCCCGGGGGGCGTGTTGCGAAAGAGGAACACGGCCTGCTGGAGGCCACGGTCGACCAGACGGCCGGCGATACCGCCCAAGACGTAGCTGATGCCTGCGCCGAACAGCAGACCAACGACGCCGGCGTGCGGGTTCCCGTTCAGCTGACGGCCCACTTCGAAGCCGGCCAACGATCCTGCCAGGACGAACAGGAGGCGGAAGCCTTCGACGAAGATCAAGCCGGCTCCGGTCTTGAATCTGTGGTTCGATGACTTCATGGATGAGGGGCCACTCTTGTTCGTCGACCGACTGACGGCCGCCCTCTAATTGTCGGATGATCGGCGTAATTCTTTAGGGCTCACCACCCGGTGCCCGCAGGCACAGCAACAGGACGAGATGGGCCCCCCACCAGCCCGGGCCTGTCGTTAAAGCGCACATAGTGGTAGCCTGGCCACTAACAGCGCGAAAATGGCCTTCGGCCCCGTCCTTGACAATCCGCCCATGAGACTCCGCCGCCGCCCCATGACTCCGCCGTCCCCCTCCACCGTATCGCTGGAGGGCATCGTCGATCTCGAGGCCAGTTCGCTACCCGTGCGGTCCGGCCCGGAATGGGCCGGACCAAGGTCGGGCGGATCGTGCTTCGACCTCCAGGCCAGCGAGATCGGCCTCATCATCAGTACGTCCTCGTGGCTCGATCGTTCGGTCCCCGACCTTGTTCCGTGGACCGAAGTGAGTAGTGTCAGCGCGGAGGCCGTGATTGAGTTGCCCGATGGAGGGCATGGTCAGGTTCTCGAAGTGGAGGTCATAGACGGAGGTTGGCTCGGTGGCAGTCCAGTGCGACGGTTTGCAACTCCGGCGCCGGAGCTGCGAGCGTTTTTGGAAATGACATCAACTCATCTTCCGTCCGCCTCGGCTATGGAGTCGGACCAGCCCGAAGGGGCCACGGATGGCGGCGTGGGTGCGCTGGCCGGCCTCCGGGCGTCCGCCCGTCGGGTCCTGTCGTGGCGGCCAGGGCACGGTGAAGGGCAACACGGGGCCGGACATCGCAGGATCGGGCCCATCGTGGTCGCCGTGCTGGCCCTGGTCCTCCTGGCCGGGAGCAGCACCACTTTCAGTCCGGCAAGCGGCGCTTCCAGTCACGATTCGGCTGATTCCGTGGCCGATATCGGCAACCGCCTGCAGGCCTCGGAGAGGCATCCGTCGGTCAAGCTTCCCGCCGCCACCTCAGTCCCGAACCCGGCGCCACCGGCGTTGGCGGCGTCGGCCCCACTCCAATCCCATGAGATCTTCGCCTATGCGCCCTACTGGACGCTTCCTCAATCGTCCGGTTTCGACGTTCAGGATCTCACCACATTGGCCTACTTCAGTGTGGATGTGAATGGTGACGGATCTCTCGACGAGAGTGGCTCGGGTTGGAATGGCTATCAGAGCCAGGATCTGGTCAATCTGGTCAACCGGTCGCATGCTGCCGGCGACCGGGTGGTGCTCACCGTCACCGACTTCTCTCAGAGTTCTCTCGATGCCATCACCTCCGATCCGACGGCCCCGGCCCGTCTTTCGTCAGCACTGATTGCGGCCATATCGGCCAAGAACCTCGACGGCGTGAACTTCGATTTCGAGGGGGAGGGGAGCGCTGACCAGAATGGCCTGACCTCGCTCATCACCCAGGTTTCGGCTGCCCTGAAGGCCGCCAATCCGCATTGGCAGGTGACGATGGCGACGTACGCCAGTTCGGCCGGTGACAGCGGTGGCTTCTACAACATCGCCGCGCTGGCGCCCGCCGTCGACGCCTTTTTCGTGATGGCCTATGACATGAACGACCAGAGCAGTCCCAGTGCGACGGCTCCCCTGGTCGGCGGCAGTTTCAACGACACGGATGCGCTCCAGCAATTCACGTCGGTGGTGCCGGCAAGCAAAGTCATCCTCGGCGTGCCTTACTACGGCTACGACTGGCCCACCACCGATGGCTCCAGTACGGCCCAGGCGACAGGCGGCGAGACTCCCCTCAGCGACGCCGTCATCGCCGCCTCCGGCCATCCCACCTACTGGGATTCCTCGACGATGACGGCGTGGACCTCGTACCAGGTGGGATCCCAGTGGCACGAGACATACTTCGACGATCCGACCTCGCTGGCGCTCAAAGCGCAGCTGGCCAATTCGTTCAAGATCGCCGGTGTGGGCATATGGGCGCTCGGGATGGACGGAAACAACCCGGCCATGCTGGCGGCCCTTCTCGGCAATGCTCCGGCGGCAAAGGACTACCAGGCGGGACCCACGACGACCTCGACGTCATCGACGACCACCACCGTCAGTGGACGCCTTGACAGCGCATTCACATCAACCGGCACCTGGATCGGCCACCGAGTCTCCCTGACCCGGGTGAAGGCCCCCGCCCCACCGGCCGCCAGGCAGAAGGTGGGCACACTGAGCACATTCACCACGAATGATCCAACGCTCACCTGCCTGGAAACCGGTGCCCACCTGACGGTGTGGGACTACGCGTCCATGCCTGGTGTCGATGTAGTCGTCGCCGCTCAACCACAGGACTGTGCAGCAGCGGCCTGGACGTTCCCGGTGTCGAAGTCGGCAGTCACCAAGGAGACCAGCGGGTCGTCCACCTCGACATCGACGACACCACCTTCGAGCACCTCGACCACATCGACGACGACCCCGAGCTCGACCACCACGACGTCCACAACCACGACGACGACGACCACCACCACCACAACGGTTCCGCCGACGACGACCACCACCACCACGTCCACCACGGACCCAGGCCCGTGAGGACAGTGGCTCGATACTCGAGTTGCTCGGGTTCTGTTGTTATCTAACTTCTGTAGCTAAAGGGCGGCCGGTCTTGGCGTCGCCGATGGGCCAGTGGCCGCTTTCCGAACGTCGTGTCCGGGAGGTCGGGGAGAATTGCGGCGGTTTCGATGGTCGTGGCGGCGTCCTTTTGGAGTAATCTCCTCAGGCACTCGGGGGTGTAGCTCAGCTGGTAGAGCGCTACGTTCGCAATGTAGAGGCCGACGGTTCGAGTCCGTTCACCTCCACCCCGAAAGTGCAGGTCAGCCGAGGTTTAGGCCCCGGCTGGCTCGCGTTCGGAGATATTTCGTGCGCGATCCGTGCGCGTAGCAGCGGTCAATAGGTGACAGCGGTCAATAGGTGTGCGGTCAATAGGTGTGTCGTCTGTGACTCTTGGACACAGCGCCCAGCCTCCGTAGCCTAGGATGCGATCCAGACGTGTCAACTGGCGAGCGCATCGTCTGGGCCTGGGCAAGGAATCAGATCGTGGAGAACCCGGGAACAGAGGTCCGTCTTGATTCGCTGGAGGAGCTCCAAGCGGGGATTGCCTTCTGGAAAACGAAAATTCAGGTTGATTGGCCTCCCGATTTTTACAATGCCGAGTACAAGGACTGGACCAGCGAGACCCACCGTTTTTCAGACGAGTGGTGGGGTTACTTCCGCCGACGCTTGCATGACTGGAGAGCGATTCGGCCGGCCACCTATGCGGCGGTAACGGAAAGGTTATTGAACGCCGCGATGCGCTCTCGCTGCAGTGGTCAGGCGTATTTGCCTCGCACGGCCGCACTGACATCACTGCGGTCTCGTGGGAGCAGTTCTGTCACTTCCTGTTGCCCAAAGTGTTTCCCGTTGTCGACAATGAGGGACGCGACAATCGGTGGCCTCGCTATCAGCAGTACTTCGACCATGTCCAGTCGCTCTGGTCATCAACACCAGACTGGGATCAACGCAAGCTGATCGAATCCATGACCAAAGCGGTCGAGCGCACGGGAACCATGCCCAATCCCGAGTTCCTCATCGTGAACAAAGTCATTGAGCTGCGCTTGATTGGCAGACAGCATCCACTGAACGCGGCGGGGCCTTAAGGCGATAATCGTGTTTCAGCTTCGTACGCTGAGGTTGGGACTCCGGGACTCAGATGTCCGACTCTGGAATCCCCGGTCGAGGTCTTCGATTCCGCTGGAGCACGGACAAGACTCAGGGCAATCGGTGGACCCTTCCAAGATTGACGAGCAAACCAAAAGACGGCGCAATGGTTCAAAACGTGCCGCCCGCTCCACCGAATTTGACCTTCAGATCGTCCAGCTCGGAATGCTTCCGGCCTCTCATTTAGGGACAATAAAGCAGCGATGGGTGGGGGGAGTAGCCCGCTGATGCAGTTGCGGGTGCTGTGCTACAGCGGACGCACCCGCCGACCTCGGCGCACCGCTGGGCTGCTGGTGATTTAGGCTTCTGCGACACCGAATGGTGCCCAGGAGATCCTATGACCGTGGAAGACATCGAAACAGACTCGCTTCCGGGGCTGACGGCTGACGTCCTAAGAATTGCCGCTGGCCTGGATCCCGATCGACTTCTCTGGTTCAGAGGTATCCAGTGCGATCGCTTCGAGCTCCTGCCAAAAATAATGCGCGACGGCAAGGACATTGAGCGGGTCTTTGAGCGGGAAATCCTGTCGGTGCCGAAAACGTCATCCAAACCGTTGACCTGGTGTTTTCTAGAGCGGGATCCTGCGACGAAGATGGAGCGTGGCACTCTCCTTCTTCTACGTTGCCTTCGTCCGCGTCCTTCAGTTGGTCTGTCTATCTCGGGGTGAGCAACAGGACCTGGCCACTGAAGTCGTCATGCTCCGCCATGAGGTCGCCGTCTTGCGTCGACAGGTGGCCCGCCCGGCCCTGCAACCGCCGGACCGAGCGGTTCTCGCTGGATTGAGCCGGCTTCTGTCGACTGCTCGCCGGAGACGCTTCTTCGTCCAACCCGAGACCCTGCTGCGCTGGCATCGAGAGCTGGTGCGACGGAAATGGACCTACTCGCATCGACGACCGGGACGACCGGCGGTTCCCGCGGGCACGGTGTCTCTGGTCCTTCGTCTGGCACGAGAGAACCCGACCTGGGGATATCGCCGGATCCACGGGGAGCTGGCCACGATGGGCCTTCGGCTAGCCCCGTCGAGCGTGTGGGCAATCCTCCGCCGGCATGGCATCGAGCCCACTCCTCGCCGAACAGGCCCAACCTGGGCAGAGTTCCTGCGAGCGCAAGCACATACCATGCTGGCCTGCGACTTCTTCACCGTCGATACGGTGTTGTTTCGCCGTCTGTACGTGCTGTTCTTCATCGAGATCGACACCCGGAGGATCTACCTCTGCGGGGTCACCGCCAACCCAGTGGGGGAGTGGGTTGTCCAGCAGGCGCGCAATCTGAGTTTCGACCTTGCAGGCCGATCTCGCCCAGCCAAGTTCCTCATCCGGGATCGGGACACCAAGTTCACGTCTCGTTTCGACGAGGTGTTCCGCACCGAGGGGATCAGGATCATCAAGACGCCGGTTCGAGCACCACGAGCTAACGCGTTCGCCGAGCGATTCGTCGGCACAGTCCGCAGAGAGTGCACCGATCGACTCTTGATCTTCGGACGAACTCATCTTGAGCACGTACTGGCCGAGTACGTCACTCACTACAACGATCATCGCCCGCACCGCTCTCTGGATCAGCAGGCGCCGAGGACCTTGGGGGTCCCGCCTGCCCCCATCGACGATCCCGATCTCGCACAGCTACGTCGCAACCCGGTTCTCAGCGGCCTCATTCACGAGTATCGACTCGTCGCATGACCTGGTTGGATGAGTATTCGGCACGCACAGGCGGAATCTGTCGCAAGCGCCGCAGCAGGACTGAACACCAGGCGACTCTGAGGCTGACCAAGCTGATCGCGCTCCGAACGATCCGGCCTTTGACCCCAAGGTGACCTACACGGCGCCCGTCTAACCTCACTCAGCACGGGGTCACCTGAAGTGTGACGTTTCCGCTGACAGCAGAGCGCGGCGCCGACGTGATTTACGTACCGGTCAACATACCCACGGTCTTTGCCGACTGGACGACCATGAATCCGAGCATCGGCGGATTCGCGACCACTGACAGCTCGAGACGCTGGCCATTCTGACCACGGGAGCCGGGAATCCTGCGATAACTGGCGCAGAGCATGCTGGCGTTAGGGGAATGTCACCGCTTTGGATTGGGGAGAACTCCCGCCCGTCCCGTACTGATTCTTGGCGGCCACAGCAAAGGTGTACTTGGTCCCCGCCGTGAGACCGCTTATCGCCTGCTTGATGGCCGTCGAGTTGAAGGTGATTGCGGTCTGGACCAGTCCGCCGATGGAGGGGGTCACGACGTAGCCGGTGATAACCGACCCTCCGTCGGACGGAGCCTTCCACGACAAGGTCAGCACACCTGCAGCCACTTTGACCTTGGGAATCTTGGGGGACAGCGGGGCTCCGATGAGAACTGACGCGGTGGGGTTGGACACAGGTCCGGCTCCACCGGCACCGATGGCCGCCACCGTAAAGGAGTAATCGTCGCCATTGATGAGACCGGTCACGCTCTCGGATTTCGACTTCGAGGCGAAGCTCACCGGAGCAATGGGGGTGCCGTTGCGGTAGGGGTAGACCTCGTAACCGATGACCTTGACCCCGTTGCTGGTGGGGGGCGACCATTTGAGGGTGGCCCGGCCACTCGCCGGCGTCACCGAAGTGACGGTTGGCGCCAGTGGAGTTCCCGAGACGGCAGGGCCGACGACCAGGGGATGCTCGAGAGCGTTGTACGGGTTACCCGAGGTGTCGTCAAGCACCGTCGATACGGCTATGAGCCCGTAGGTGGCGAGCGGGAGGACGGCGGATGTCGTGGACCCGGACACCGAAACGGCCGGGGTGGTCGGGAAGTCCAAGGTGTACCCGGAGGTGGTGAACAGCTCGTAGCTTTGGGCCCCCGGCACCGCACCCCAGCTGACTTGGACTCCGCCGGCCACGGTCGTAGACGAAATGGTGGGATAGCTGGTCGGCGCGCTCTGGGTGGTGATGGTTGCCGGGATGGCGCTCCCACCAGCGGTGGTGACGCTCGTGCCGGCCAGGGTGCTCACGTATGAGCTCGACACGCTGAGCGTCCCGGTGAAGTCGGGGACCACGATGTAGTTCTCAGTGATGGTCTGACCCGGATCGATCTCGGCAATGGTGCTCGGACCAGGTTGGTCCGGTTGGAAGATGTACGTGCGGCTCGGGGACTCGAGGGGCGAGAGCCCGAAGGTCAGGTTGTACACCGGGATGTCGGCGACGTCTTTGAGCGCCATGGTGATGTGGTACGGATCACCCTGATAGGCGTAGTCGTCGGCTGTGAACGTCATGCTCAGGGCCGCCGCCCCCCAAATGTGGATGGAGCCGCTGGGCGTCTCGGCCGTGAACTGAACGGGTGCACTCACTGGGGAGAGCGACGCGTTGTAGGTCGCACTGACCGAGTACAGGCCCTCGGTGTCGCCTCGGATCAACCAGCTGACGGTGGCAGTCGAGCCTCCGGCGATAGAAGATACCGGCTGGGTGAGGGTCTCTGCCGTAATCCCAGGGTCCAGGGTGGCCAGGCTCAGTCCGGGGGGGAGATCCAACGTGGCACTACCCGAATCGAGGAGGAACCCTGTGGGAGCCAGGTTGGTCACGGACATCTCGACGTCGAAGAACTGCTTCAACCACTGGGCCTGGCCGGGGATGATCATCCATATCAGATTGGGCTCGCCGTCCACTACCTCCACCGACGGGTAGGCGGTATAGCTGACGCCGCTACTCGGGTCGGTCTCGGTCACCGAGCAGGTCGACGAGCACCCACCGTTGCCTCCGAAGGAGGCGTCATAGAAGCTTCCGCCGCCGCCGCCGCCGCCTCCGCCTCCACCACCACCGCCAACACCTCCGGACCCACCGGTGGCCACGCCCGAGAACGACACGGCCGGCGCGCCCGGTACGAAGGCCAGGTTGAGGTCGAACTGGTAGACGAACTGGTTGCCCGGCGCCGAGGTGTCGATGCCGAGGGCCGCAGCCTGGGTGGCGGTCAACTGGGTCGAGGTGAGCCCGGTAGTGGCCACGGAACCGGAGGCGAGGGACAGGGTGGCGCTGCCGGTGCCGTTGGACACCGTGGCGTCCGCCACAGAGGGCAGGTAGCCGGGTGCATAGCCGTACGCCGTGTAGGAGCCGTCGGCCAGGCCGTCGATCAGATAGGTGCCGTCAACCTCGGGCACGGCATCGAACACAGTGTTCTGCGAGTTCTCGACCACAACCGTGGCCCCGGTCAGCGGAGCACCGCTGGAATCCGTCACGGTGACGGTCAGTCCCTGCTCTGGCGCGGCGGCCACGGTGACCGCCGCGGTGGCCCGGCTGGTCTGGCCCCCCTCGCCGGTGACAGTGAGGGTGGCCGTGTAGCTGCCGGCGGAGCTGTAGGAGTGGGTCGGGTCGGCCCCCGAGCCAGACAAGCCGTCTCCGAAAGTCCACTGGTAGCTGGAGATCCCGCCGGCGGGGGTGGAGTTCGATCCGTTGAACTGGACAGTCTGGCCCACGGTGGCGGAGATCGGGTCGCCGACGACCGCCTGGGGAGCCACGGCCGCCGCCACCTGGACGGTGGATGTCACGGAGGGGACGGGGCTGGCGATTCCGTCGCTGACGGAGAGCTCCACGGTGTAGGTACCGGCCTGGGTGAAGGTGTGGTTGACGGTGGTGCCGCCGGACGGCAGTGACCCAGACGCCGACGTACCGTCCCCGAAGTCGAGGGTATAGGAGAGCGGCGCTCCGCCCCCGGTGGCGGACACCGGGAAGCTCACGCTGGTCCCCGCGTAAAGCGGTGCGGCGGTGGGACTTCCGAGGGTCGGTACCGGGGCCGTGTCGCCGATGAGGGTGGCCGTCCCGCTGATCCCGCCGACGCTGGCCGTTACCGTGTGGGCGCCAGCAGACAGGACCGTGCATGTAGAGCCGGCACAGGACGAGCCGTCGGTGCTCGGGCTGATCGACCAGGTGGCCGCCGACGTCGAGCTCCCGAGATCGTTGCCGGAGGCGTCGTAACCCTCGGCGGTAAAGGTCTGGCTCGAGCCCACCGCCACGGTAGCCGCCGACGGGAAGACGACCAGGGTGGCCAAGCTGCCCGAAATCACTGTTATCGAGGTGGTGGCCGGGCTCAGGGAGGCGCTCTGGGCCCCTCCCACCGTGATCGTGGGGGTGCCGGAAACCGTGTCGGTGTATGCGAAGGAGGCGGAAGACTGGCCGGCCGACACCACCACCTGGGTGATGGGGGTGGTGGTGTCGGCCGCATAAAACGTGCCGGCGGCCGAGGTGCTGGTCAGTGAGAGGATCTGGCCACCGCTCGGAGCCGGGGCCGGGTTGCCGTTCGGGGCCAGGAGCTGGACGGTCATGGTCGGGGTGGTAGCCCCGGCGGTCAGGGTGGAGACCGACGTCGTGAAAGCCGCCGTGAGCCTGTAGGCGAAGTGATCGGCAATGGTGATCGCACTGGTCCCGAACTCCTGGGTGACCACAGTTACATTCACTGTTCCCGACCCCGGAGGAGAGGTAACAGTGAGCGTGGTGGGCGACTCGACGACCAGGTTGGTGGCCGGAGTCGAACCGAAGTCGACGGCGGTGACTCCGACGAATCCGCCACCGGTGATGGTCACGGCTTCGCCGCCGTAGGAGCTGCCGGTCGACGGGGCTACGCCGCTAACGGACACGCCACCAAACCCGGTTCCGTAGGAGAACCCATCGGCCGTGGTGGGCTGGCTGTTACCCGAGGCGTTGACCACCTGGACGTTCACGATCCCGCTACCGGCCGGTGAGATCGCCGTCAGCGAATCACCGTTGGGCGCCACTGTCACATTGCTCGCCGCGATCCCGCCGAAGTAGACGCCCGTGGCCCCGGTTAAATTTGAGCCGGTCACGGTAACGGTCGTCTGACCTGTACCGGGCCCTGACGACGGAGTGACCCCGGTGATGGTTGGCAGTTCCGCAGGAGCATTGACCAGGTTGACCTCGACGCTGGACGAGGGGTAGCTGACGGCGTAGGCGAGGCCGGAGGACAGTCCCGGCCAGTCGACCAGCGAGAACGTACCGGTCACCGGACCGCTGATGGGGGTGAAGGTCCCTGACGTGGGTGACCCCACCGTGCTTACCGCCAGAGCGCTTCCCGAGTCGAGGGTCACCCCCGGTCCGGAAATCCCGCCGGCTGCTCCGTTGACGGTGAGCGCCAAGGTCCCCGTGTCCGTGTTGGTGAGCGAGGCTCCGTCGTTCAGAACCAGGCTGCCACCGTTGGCTACCTGGAGGGTCCCCTCGTTAGCGAAGGTTGCCCCACCGCTCATATAGGTGTCGTAGCCTCCGGGAATGGCCCCTATGGTCACCGTCCCCCCGGACTGGTTGACGACAGGGACATCCAAGTAGACGGGGTCGTCGTTCTCGTTGGCTGGCCCGGTGGTCGAGAGCGTCCCCCCGTCGCCCACGGTCAGGCTGCCCGATCCGGCCAGGGTGACGTCGTCGTAGGACCCCAGGGTGAAGTTGCCGTCATCGGTAACCGCACTGGGCAGAGTGAGCGTCAGGGCCGGGAGGTAGCTGCCGCCGCCGCTCACCGTCTGTCCGGAAGGGATGGTCCCGGTGAGGCTGCCTGACGCTGTGAATTCAAAGGACCCGGTGCCGGCGCTGTCGGCCAGGGTGCCGCCGTTCAGCTGCACGGGGTTTCCCGACTCGGTGCCTCCGGACTCGGTGAACGTCGCCCCACTGCTTACGACCAAGGTGCCGGTGACGGACAGGGTCGCCCCGGCCGACTGGGTGAAGGTGCTGCCACCGCTCATATAGGTGTCGTAGCCTCCGGGAATGGCCCCTATGGTCACCGTCCCCCCGGACTGGTTGACGACAGGGACATCCAAGTAGACGGGGTCGTCGTTCTCGTTGGCCGGCCCGGTGGTCGAGAGCGTCCCCCCGTCGCCCACGGTCAGGCTGCCCGATCCGGCCAGGGTGACGTCGTCGTAGGACCCCAGGGTGAAGTTGCCGTCATCGGTAACCGCACTGGGCAGAGTGAGCGTCAGGGCCGGGAGGTAGCTGCCGCCGCCGCTCACCGTCTGTCCGGAAGGGATGGTCCCGGTGAGGCTGCCTGACGCTGTGAATTCAAAGGACCCGGTGCCGGCGCTGTCGGCCAGGGTGCCGCCGTTCAGCTGCACGGGGTTTCCCGACTCGGTGCCTCCGGACTCGGTGAACGTCGCCCCACTGCTTACGACCAAGGTGCCGGTGACGGACAGGGTCGCCCCGGCCGACTGGGTGAAGGTGCTGCCACCGCTCATATAGGTGTCGTAGCCTCCGGGAATGGCCCCTATGGTCACCGTCCCCCCGGACTGGTTGACGACAGGGACATCCAAGTAGACGGGGTCGTCGTTTTCGTTGGCGGCCCCGGTGGTCGAGAGCGTCCCCCCGTTGCCCACGGTCAGGCTGCCCGATCCCCCCAGGGTGACGTCGTCGTAGTCGCCCAAGGTGAGGGTGCCCCCACTCTCGAGAATGCTGGCCGCACCCAAGCTCAACGTCGTGCTCCCGCCGGCACTGTCGACCACGAGGGTCTGGGCCCCGCCGCCCGTCGACCCCACCTCCAGTGCGCCGATCGAGGAACTGGACGTCAATTCCACCGTATAGGTGCCCGCTTCGTTGATGCAGACGGTGTTGGTAGAGCTCGGGATGCCGCTCGACCAATCGGATGAGCTGGCGTTCCAATCCGTCGTTCCTGTGTTGGGACCCACCCAATTGTCTGTGCTGGCGCCACAGGCGGGTGAGGCGGCGCCACTGGGCGTGGCTGTAGCTAGCGCTACGGCGCCGGCCGATCCGACCGATGCAGTGACGAGAGCTACCACGATCGCCACTCTCCGAGCTCCGGCCATAATACGCCGCGCTCCCGCAGGTGGCACGGACAAATGCAAGAAGCGACGTGATCGATCGGTCACGGCACTGGCGAGTCGTGTCCGCCTCCTCCGAAGCGCAAACGGGATCTGCCCGGCCTTTACCTCCAGGGATCGGTTCATTCCCGCCACCTCGATCTAGTAATCGATCCCCGCTCTGGAGCCGATCTGCGGAGTGTAACTCTGTTGGCAGAAGGATTGCCTAGACGTCACTCATGGCGCGATGAGGAGCACTGGTAGTGGGCCACCCAGGCGAAGGCGTCCAACCGCCAACGGATCCCGGCTCGGCGCCCGACCAAGGTGGCGGCCAAGCTCGGTTTAAAGAGTTGTCAACCTCGGCGAGTCTTCGGAGCGGTGACTTCATTGGGACCGTCAAGACGGAACGTGCTCAGCGACGTCGCGTGTGCTCCTACGAGACATCTTCGGGTCGAAGACCGAACAGATCCCTTCGGTGACCATGCGGCCATCGGGCCACCCTCTTGCATCATCCCCTCCATTCCGTGGTTGCCAAAGATGCCCACATCTCGACGCCAGGGCCGTGCGCGATCCGTGCGCGTTCGGGTGGGGAATAGTGGTCGATAGCGGTTACTGCAGGTCTACCGTTATCGCCATCTAGCTGGCATTTCTCTCAAAATCCCAAGTCAGAAAATCGGCCGGTCTGAATTCGCAAGAGAGTTCATCGTTCAGGTGACAGAGTGCGTGGAATTTAGCGCTCACGCCGCGCGAGCCATTCACATCGGCATTCATCGCGTTTCTCAACGTGTGCCTACGGGTTACTACTTAAGCCAAAAATTGATATCGGAAGCAGCGTTCAAAAGCAATAGGGAGTCCTCACACCACTTCGATTGAGAGAGCGGTTCTGAAAATTGGTGGAGGGCGAAATCGGCCAGCCAAACCCCGTCGCATGGGTATTAGGCGCCGCACATGGTATGAAGCGTCCGCCAAGTCCACGCTACGTGACTGACGTCTTGCGAAGAGTGCTGCATCGTAAGGGCGTTTTGTGGCGACAAAGTGTTCCGGCGGCAAGCTGGGAGAGAGGGTACTCTTCTGAAAAGCGGCGAACGAATGGCGAGTCGGAGACCGGTGCTCCGCGGTTTTGTCCGATGATTATTGGTCAGTAGCGCACGTCCCCTAGGCGTTGCTGACACCGGCGTATCGAATGAACAAGCAAACTGAAGGGAATCCGATGAAAGTCTCGCTTCGCAAATTTCTTCGGTGGTGGTTGGTTCCCACGGCGATGTTGGTTCTCGTGACAGCCGGGATGATGACAGTTGCGCGGCCGGCTCTAGCGGCGATTCCGAAATCGTCCCATGCTTTGTCCGCTCAGATGTCAAGGCGTAAGGAAGAACCAGCGCCCTCGAGCCCCAGACGAGCTGTCTACACCGATGATGAGAGTGGATGCGGAGGCGCCGGGAGCGTGTCGATCTCGGGCACCTATGTAGCGACCAATGCGTCCGGGGTTTCGGGATCATGGAGCGCCAATTGGGACCAAGACGAAGATGGATTCATCACGGATGGGACGCTCAATCCGGGAGGCCTTCAACTGGCAGGATCAACCTGTGAGGACTTTCCTGTCGACCCTGACTCACCCGCATTCGCTCTCGGTTCGGCGACTTTGATTCCCACTGGAGACGATACTTGGGATATCGACGAAAGTGGAACCTGGACTTACCCGAGTCTCGGGTACTTCGGAACGTGGTCGGGAGAAGGCACTCTCATCGGTTCTGAGCTGAGTCCGACGATAACAAGCGTTCGGGCAGCCACTTTTAGCGAGGGATCTAACGACTCATTTGCCTTTAGTGCAACTGGTGAACCGGGTCCGAGTGTCTCAATATCCGGCAACCTCCCCAGTGGAGTGACGTTCGACGATGGTGATGCCACGTTGACGGGCAAGCCTTCGCCAGGCTCGGCGGGGACGTACCACCTTACGGTCACCGCTTCGAACGACGCGGGTGAGGTCGAGCAGAGTTTCACCTTGGTAGTGCTCGGTGCCAACAGCGCCAATGCGCCAGCTTCAGGTACCGCTGAAGGCTCGGGCGATGCGGCCCAACAGTCGACCAGCTGTACCGAGGCTGACCCGGTCGACTGCGCCAGCGGGGACTTTTGGCAGACATTTACTGATGCCTCTGTGCCTGGCCGCGGCCCGGGCCTGAACCTCACCCGGACCTACAACTCGCTTTCCGCCTCGACCCAGGGAATGTTCGGTTACGGGTGGACATCGGACTATGGCGACGACTTGACGACCAACAGCGACGGCTCGATCACCGTCACCGAGGACGACGGCTCTCAGGTCACGGCAGAACCGAACGGAAGTGGGGGCTTCACAGTACCCAGCTGGGCGGATTCCACACTGACCGCCAATGCGAACGGGACCTACACCTTTGTTCGCCACGCCACGCAGATCTTTAGGTTCAGCTCCTCGGGCCAGTTGACGGCGATATCCGACCTGAATGGATACACCACCACGCTGGCTTATAACAGCGATGGCCAACTGACAACCGTGACCGACTCCGCTGGCAGAACCTTGCGCTTCACCTACGGCTCGAATGGCTTGGTGTCCTCCGTCACTGATCCCATAGGACGCCAGACAAGCTACGACTACGACGGAAACAGCAATCTGACTTCGGTGACCGATCCCCTCGGCCGTGTGACGTCATTCACCTATGACGGCGGCCATCTCCTTTTAGCCATGACTGACCCCCGCGGTGGTGTCGTCACCAATACCTATGACGGCTCGGGAAGAGTCCTGACCCAGAGCGATCCCATGGGCAGAGTCACGACATTCGCCTACTCGGGAAACAACTTCTCCCTCTCGGGCGGGACCACCACGATCACCGATCCCTTGGGAAATGTCGAGTTGGAACAGTACGTCAACGGGTGCGTGGTCGAGACGACCAAGGCGTACGGGACACCTCTGCAGGCCACATGGACCTACGGCTACGACCCCGTGTCATTCGGGATGACTTCGGAGACCGATCCCAACGGGAATACCACCACCCACACTTACGATGCAAACGGCAATCTGTTAACCAGTACCGATCCTCTGGGCCGAACCACCACCTATACCTACAACGACCTCAACGAGGTCCTCACAAAGACCACACCGTTGGAGGAAGTGACCACTAATACCTACGACTCTGATGGCAATCTCATCTCGACGACCGACCCGGCAGGCGGCACCACCACATACGCCTATGGCGACTCGTATCCGGGTGATGTCACCTCTGTCGCCGATCCGGCTGGAAGGGTCACCACCTACACCTACGATGACGATGGCGATCAGGTCTCCGAGAGCACGGTCCCGTCCGGCGGTGTGACCGATACCACCGGATCGTCGTATGACGCTGACGGTGAAAAGGTGTGCACCGCCTTGCCCAACGCGACGGCCTCAGGAGTTTCCTGTCCGACGGCCGGAGACCCCCGGGTGGCCGATACAACGACAACCACATATGACGCTGATGGTGAGCCCACGACGGTGACCGACCCGGTGGGCGACGAGGCTCGCTACTCGTACGATGGCGATGGAAACAAGGTCCAGGTCATCGACCCGGCGAGTAACACAACGTCTTATTCCTACGATGCAGACAACGAGCTGGCCTCTACCACCCAAGCCAATGGCGCCACCACAAGAAGTACCTATGACGCCGACGGAAACGTACTCACCACCGCAGATGCTGACGGACATGTGACGACCTACACCTACGACGCTCTCAATCGGAAGGTGACGTCGACCAATCCATTGGGTGAGCAGACCAGCTATGCCTTCGACCTCGACGGAAATCTGTTGACTACGACGGATCCGTCAGGTCGGGTCACCTCCAAAAGCTACGACGCCGACAATGAGCTGACCGGAACCCTGTACTCCGATGGGGTGACACCGGATGTGTCGTATGCATACAACGCTGACGGTGAGCGCACGTCCATGGTCGACGGGACTGGAACGACAACCTACACCTACGATGCCGATCAACGGCTCACGTCGTCGACAGATGGGGCGGGTGAAATAGTCAGCTACGGCTACGACCCGGACGGAAACGTGACGACCTTGACCTATCCGAATGGCGACCATGTCACCAACACCTATAACGGTGCGGGGGAGCAAATCGCACAAACCGATTGGCTAGACCATACGTCAACCTTTTCCTACGACCACGACGGAAATGTGACCAGTGAAATCCTCGGTTCTGTTGTGGACACCACCAGCTTCAATGGCGACGATCAGATCATCTCGATAGCCGACACGCTGCCGGCAAAGAAACCCAAGGTCATCTTTGGATTTACCTATACGAGGAGCGCAGACTCCCTCGTTGCTTCTGCTGGCCCGTTAGGAAAGCCGGCCAAGAGCTACAGCTACAACACCATGGACCAGGTCACCAAGGACCAATCGGGAGCTTATGCTTACGACCCGGCCGGCAATCTGACCACTGATTTGAAAACAACGCCACTTCAATACAACGACGGCGACGAGTTGCTTTCGGCCGGCAAGACCAAGAAGGCAACTGCTTACAGCTTTGATGCCGAGGGTAACAGGACAGGCTCGACTCCGGCCAAGGGTGCTGCGAGTTCCTACTCATATAACCAGGCCCAGGAGCTAACCGGCTACGTCCAGAGCCAGACCTCGGCGAGTTACGCATACAACGGGGACGGCATACGCACTTCGAAGACAGTGAATGGGACTTCCACTCCCTACACGTGGAATCTGGTTACCTCGACCCCCCTGCTCCTCTCCGATGGCTCGACCAGTTACCTCTACGGACCGAACGGACTGCCGGTCGAGAGCATCTCGAACACGGGGACTGTCGCGTACTACCACCACGACCAGCTGGGAAGTACCACGCTGCTCACGTCGTCGGCGGGGTCGAAATTGGTGACCTACACGTACAATTCGTACGGACTGATCGCTAAGCAGAAGGGCTCCTCAACCAACCCGATGCTATTCGCCGGGCAGTATCGGGACCTCGAGTCCGGTCTCTACTACTTGCATGCCCGTTACTACGACCCGAGTACGGCGCAGTTCATGAGTGTGGATCCGAACGTTAGCGTGACCGGCCAGCCCTACAGTTATGCGGGGGATAACCCGGTCAACGAGACCGATCCGTCGGGACGCACGTGGTTGAGCATCTCCGTGGCAGCTGGCAAGGCCCTTTATGGCACCTACAGCGTTGTCAACGGAACCGCACTCGTCATAGCTGGTACCGTAGCAGACACCACAATCGTCGGGAGTGTATTTGGGGTACCTGCGCAAGGCGCTGGTGTCATTATGATTGCAGGTGGGCTTCGAAATATTTGGCAAGCCGGACAAACCTTCAAGCAAGCCGAGTACCAATATGCGCAATCCAACGACACTTGCTCACCGTCAGTGCCGGATACTCCCTTTCACTCAAATTTGGATTAATTGAGTCAGGTCAGAACCAGCAGTCCACTGCAGTTTGGTGGAGTCGGATAAAGCGAACACTGCGGTGAAGTGGCCGGATCGAGTGCAAGCTCCCTACGACTGGTTGTGTGACCCCGTCGGATGAGTATTGGCACGCACAAGTTGGGTGCCGCTCGGGCATACGAGTGCATCCGCCATGTTGCTGGCAATATGCGGTTTTGCGCACAGTTGGCCACTCAGTGCAATACAGTGGCCTAGGAGACTGTTGAACAATTCTCCTGTCGGTGCTCGCGATTTGAGCCTGGATGGTCAAGAATTGGTGGGTGCAAGGACACAGCGAATCCAACCCTGAGCTGCTCGACGCCGCAGCCCTCTGTCGACAGCTGGTTCCCGAAGGAAGCGTCGAGGCATTCCTGGCCGATCACCGCCACGAACTGTTCCCCGATGAGATGTTCGAGGACCTGTTCCCTTCTGGCCGTGGTCGTCCCTCGATCCCGGCCGACGTAGTGGCCTCGGTCATGGTCCTCCAGGCCCTCGAAGGCCTTTCGGATCGAGACGCGGCTCGGGCGCTGCGGGATCGGATCAGCTGGAAGGTGGCCTGCGGTTTGGCTCTCGACGACGAGGGGTTCGACTTCTCGGTCCTCACCTATTGGCGCACCCGACTGCGGAAGTCCGAGCACCCCGAGCGGATCTTCGACGCCGTGCGTTCGGTGATCGACGCCACCGGGGTGCTCAAGGGACGGACGAGGAGAGCCCTCGACTCGACGCTGCTGGACGATGCCGTCGCCACCCAGGACACCGTCACCCAACTGATCGCCGCCATCCGCCGCGTGCGCCGGCTCGTCCCCGGAGCGGAAGACGTGACGCTTTCCGCCCACGATTACGAGACCTCGGGCAAACCGCTCATCGCCTGGGACGACACGGTAGCCAAAGCGGCTCTCGTTGACGGACTGGTCAACGATGCCCTCAAGCTGCTGGCCGAGTTCGAGGATGTGGCCGAGGAGGCCGAGGCCAACTCGGCCCTCGGACTGCTGGCTCTGGTGGCGGGTCAAGACGTCGAGCAACAGGACGACGGCACCTGGCAGATCGTCCGAAAAGTGGCCCCTGACCGGGTTATCTCTGTGGTCGACCCCGAAGCCCGCCACATGCACAAGTCCCGTTCGGAGTATCGGGACGGGTTCAAGGCCCACATCGCCATCGAACCCGAGACGGGTCTCGTGACCGCCTGCGCCCTCACCCCGGCCACTGTCCCCGATGGGCCAACCGGTGTCGTGCTCCTGGATGGCGAGCAGCCCGGTCTCCAGGTCCTGGGCGATGGTGCCTATGGCTCCGGCGAGATGCTTAACGCACTGGGCAACGCCAAGCACCAACGGGCCATCAAGCCGTGGCCGACCACGCCCGCAGTGCCGGGTGGCTTCGAGCGAGAGGACTTCGTCGTGGACGAATCAGGGAAGACCGTCACTTGCCCTGCCGGTCACACTGTCTCGATCACGCCCGGCCGCTCTGCCGTGTTCGGCGTTCGTTGTCTGGGATGCCCACTCCGCCAACGGTGCACCACATCCAAGACTGGCCGGTCGCTTCACTTCACTCTTCACGACAGCGAACTGATGGAATCCCGTCGAGCGTGGAAGGCGGGTGAGTTCGCCGAGGACTACCGACGGTGGCGACCGATGGTCGAGCGATCAATCGCCTGGCTGGTCGCCGACAACCATCGGCGGGTGAGGTTCCGAGGTGTGGAAAGAAATCAACTCGGACTCTCATTGCGCATCGCCGCCATCAACCTCAGGCGGTTGGTCAATCTCGGACTTGAGCACGACGGCGAATGGATCCTCAAGATGTAGGGGTTCAAGGACCATTGACGCCACCGATGAGACCGGAACAAGACCCGCCTCCAAGGCCGACCCCGTCACTTCATCCGTCGCCGGCCTGGAACTCACGGCATCTGCACCCCTGAACTCGGAGAATGCCGTTTGTTCAACAGTCTCCTAGTCACATTTAAAGACGAAACTGTAAGGACTGATGGATTGCACACGGGTGGCGTCCCCTCACGTGGTGGGCTTTGAGGTGAGCCGGGGTATCCACCAGTAGGTGGGGCCAGCGGCGTGATCCTCGGTGTGTTCCTTGCACGAACCCACCAAGAGGAGATCAACACCGATGGCCCTGGATCAGTCTGTCCTGTCCGAACTGCTCGATGCATTCCGAACCGGTGAAGGTCTCGACCTCATCAAAGAAGCAGCCGCCCTGGTGTGCCAGGAGCTGATCGAGGTCGAGCTCACCGCCCAGATCGGAGCCGACCGCTACGAGCGGACCGGCACCCGCAGCAACGAGCGCAACGGGCACCGCTCCCGGGTGCTCTCGACCAAGGCCGGCGACGTGGAGCTGGCCATCCCCAAGCTCCGGAAGGGGAGCTTCTTCCCGTCCATCCTCGAGCCCCGCCGGCGGATCGACCAGGCCCTCTATGCCGTGGTCATGGAGGCCTACGTGCACGGGGTGTCCACCCGGGCCGTCGACGAGCTGGTCGCGGCCCTCGGGGTCAGCTCGGGTATCTCCCGGTCCGAGGTGTCCAGGATCTGTGCCGAGTTGGACGAGGTGGTCGACTCGTTCCGGGAGCGGAGGCTCGACCATGTGGCCTTCCCCTACGTGTACCTGGACGCCACCTACCTCCACGTCCGAGAGCACCACCAGGTGACCTCCAAGGCGGTGGTCATCGCCACCGGGGTGGCCGCCGCCGGGCACCGGGAGATCCTGGGCATCGACGTCGGGGACTCGGAGAACGAGGCCTTCTGGCGGGAGTTCCTGCGCAAGCTCCGGGCCCGGGGCTTCGAGGGCGTGCAACTGGTCATCTCCGACCAGCACACCGGCCTGGTGGCGGCCATCAGGCGGTGCTTCCAGGGGGCCTCCCACCAGCGCTGCCGGGTCCACTTCGCCCGGAACCTGCTGGCCACCATCCCCAAGGGTCACCAGCCCATGGTGTCGGCCGCCTTCAAGACCGTCTTCGCCCAGGTGTCCGGCGAGGACATGCACGCCCAGTGGGACCAGGTGGCATCCACCCTGGAGGACCGGTTCGCAAAGGGAGCGGCCCTCATGCACCAGGCCAAGGAGGAGGTCCTGGCCTTCACCGCCTTCCCGACCGAGCACTGGCGCCAGATCTGGTCGACCAACCCGCTTGGAACGACTCAACAAGGAGCTGAAGCGCAGGTGCCGGGTCGTCGGCATCTTCCCCAACGAGGCATCGGTCATCCGACTGGGTGGATGCCGTCCTCCTCGACATCCACGACGAGTGGGTGGCGGCCGAACGGAGGTACTTCTCCGAATCCTCTATGGCCAAGCTCTACCGCGTCGTGGATAATGACCATGCGTCCGTCAAAGAGCTCACGCCCTCTGACTGATCGCCGCCGAGGATCGCAGGCTCAATCCCCACCACTCGGCGGGACGCCACTTTGCACACGACTGTCCATGGTGTTAGCGACTCTCGGCGGCAGATACGTCTAAGGGTCAGCTCCTAGAGGAGAATGGCAACGCGCTGTTCATCTGTCGATGATCTCGTGCGCGATCCCTGCGCTACGACGCGTTCAATGCTTCTGTTGTCAGCTGAATCCCGCTGTCTCTCGGGTCTCGATGACGAGATCCGTCGTCAAGCGTACAACCAAAGCTAGATATTGCAGGAATCTCCGGGGGTTCATCCTCGGCCGTCGAGATCTCGACGGCGTCGTTCACGAGTAAATCGAGCACCACAGCAGCCACCGGCCTCACCGATCGCTCGGTCAGCTACCGCCTCAGCAGAAGGGATTGCCCCGGCAGCACTCAACAATGTCGATTCCTCTCAACTCAAGCGGACAGATTGGGGGCTCGAGCCAGTACTGAAGCTCGCGAAAGAGTCCCCTTGTGCTGCGGACCATCGTGTGTTAGTCATCGTTGTAGGTTCGGCGAGAGAGCCCTTCAGGCGGAAGGAGATTGCGGCAAGTCCACGGATTGCAGCTCACATGTGGTTTGAATGTCCGGTCGCTGACCGACCCAAAACGGCCCGCCCCCTAAGCGGGCTCGGGTGTCGACCTCAAGGGCCGAGGCCCACAACTTCAAAACGCAGCGGCTGGATGTTCAGGTTCTTCGGAGGTCCTGCACTGCCAACTCATCATAAAAGATCGGGATGTGGTGAACCTAACCTAAGAGGAAGGTAGCAATTATGGTCTGGCAGGCCCCCCTAACGCTGACAATACCGATGACAGGACCTCAGGCAGACCCGCTGGATCCCGACGGCCAATACAGCGGGATCCTGCCCAGTCCCTCGCCATATTTCATACAAACAACCGGGAGTTCCCTTGGATTTGTCGCACCGACTAATGATATCCGATTGAGTGTAAAGTGCGAATGGGACTCGACCGGCGCATTTAGTAGTAACGCTGGTTCAAGTGTATACGGGGGCAATGAGGGCATCTTTAATGTAGTTCTTCAAATACAGAATCTCGATTCGCTAGGCAACCCGAATCTAAGTTCGCCCGTGTCTAACTCGGGACCGGTGCAGCAGGCGGCAGTTTTCGGCCCGGGAGCTGGTATCCAACAGGCGAACGGCCAGATCTTCGCGCCCACCGCAGCATCGATGGCACCGCAAACACTTCAGTTCCCCCTCACTCTGAATGGCATTTATACGAGTGCGCGTTTCGCATTCCAATGCGTTTTGTGTGACTCTCCCGAAACTAGCTTCTATCTAAACACACCCTCATTGGACTCGGACTCGTACTTATTCACGGATTGGTTTCCCATTCTCCTCGCGCCTAGTCAGCTTGAGCAATTTCCATATCAAGCCGTTGGCCTCATCTACGCTCCGCCTGGGACTATTCCCGGAGACGAACTCTCTCAGGAAACGTTTTCTTACTCAAAGCTAATCGCCACCGGGACGTCTCTATCCGACCAGCAAGGGAACTCCTACGGCTATGCGAACCTTCAATCTTCCGTCTTGAGCACGAATCAAACGGTTACGATTGGCGCGAATGCCGACTGGTACGGGCTCAAGTTCGGTGCGACAATTGCGTTCAATCAGGCTCAGTCAACAGGCTGGTCCAATGAAACCACGACGATCAATACAAACTCAACCGACGACTCGGTTGTGTTCGAAACCGAGGCCATCGACTCGACCAGTTATACGCTCAGCGTGACAGGTGCAGAACCTGGCGATGCTGCAGCTTATGATAACCAGCCCTTCTGGGCCGACATCATCGTTCTTATGGTCAAGGCGCAATATGCGATCTGGGACTACCCTGCTTGCATGGCACAACAACTTATCGGAGCCTATCCGTCGTACCAACTTGTCAGCGTTCGACAACTCTATGAGGCTGCTATTGGGGGCAATACCATCACCTACAACGTGCCGGACGGAGCTGGCGGGATGGTCCCCATCCTTTCCTTGGCTCCTCAGGATTGTGCAAATCTACTGTCACTTGATCCCTTCTTCGAAGAGCAATGGCAAGGAGCACCCATTGACACGTCGCCGCGGTTTCGTCTGATCGGATCCACACAGTTTGGGACCAGGCTATTTAGCAGTACTACAAGCCCATCGGGCATTGCTGCGGACGCCCATATCCAGGTGAGCATCCAGCAAATCCTGGAACAGGAACAGGAAAATCAACAGACCTACCAACTGCAAATCGAATACCAATCAGAATACACGCTTCAACAAACTCAGGTAAGTGGAGCTGGCGGAATTCTAAATCTTGGTGTCATGCAATTCGGAGGTGGGACGCAGCGTCAGAATACTCAAGGTTCGACGCAAACGTACACATATGTCTTTTCGCAGACGACGATGTCGTTGCAAGAGGTCCAATCTTCGTTGCTCGTAAGAGGAACTCTCGACGATGAAGGGGGTGTCGCTGCTCCCAGCGGTTTTCTCCAGGTGGTCGCTTATCGTGATCTAGCCCTGGGAGGAATTGCTTTTCAGGACGTTAACGCGCGGTCTCCCCCGTCCTCGCGTGTCAGTTCAATCCTCAGTCAGCCAAAGTTGCGGTCGTTTCTTGGCTCGGTTTCGCGTCAGCCTGTGAAAGGAAGCGCGAAGAAACAAATCGCGGCTAAGGCGACGTCCAAGAGGTCAGCCAAGAAACAAATCGCGGCGAAGGCGACGTCCAAGAGGCCAGCCAAGAAAGTGGCGGGCTGACACCCAGTTGTTGAGTCGACCCCACCTGTTGAAGCTAGTGCCTCATGTCCACAACTAGGTCTCGTCGCGCCTTCCAGGCCGAAGTCAGGGGTAGGGCTTACGATCACGTTTGACCCATCGCGCTCACTGGGTGTCGAAGTTTCGAACGGCACAAGAACACCCGGAGTTCCACGAAATGCAATTGGCGACCCAAATAAACGAAGTGGTGCTCTTGCGGAGTTGAACTATTTCCGGCGAGAACCGATCAAAAGAAGAGGGTGGTGTGTGTTATGTCAATCGATCCAATCGATGACGGCCTAGGCGATGCGACAGATGCGATGGGTGATCCCACAAACAGTGTTGGGAATCCCATGCCGAACTCAAACGGATCGACAGGAACCGTAGTGGATTTTTCTGATGACCCCACGACCTTCACAGTCACGCCGACAGGTGATGGCGGCTACGTGATCACCTCGTCGGACGGCGAGTCAGATACGGAACTGAACTTCACGGATGACGAGGGATCGACGTTTGACCAGGAGATACTCTGGAATGAAGCGATGGCCAACAAAGTTCAAATGGAGAACGTCGCGATTACTGCCAACAACAGTGCCCAGGCGATGGGTGATGCTTCCTCCGCCTTTGGAAGTAATCCCTACTCGGTATCGCATCAACAAGTTCTGTCGGGATTCGCTGCTGTCGTTGGATACTTCTTTGCAGTAGTCGCGCAACAGGGAGCTGTGGATCCTCCTAGGTCTGATACGGGCACAGTGACAGTATTCGTCATTCCAACGTTTGGCCTCTCCCCTCCTTCGAATAGTGTGAACGCCGTCTTGAATACATTCTGTCAAGATTGCCTACTCACAGCTCGTGTTCTCGCTATGTATACGCTCGCGTGCGAACGCTATCAAGGTGCAATTGGACTTGACCTGTCGGGTCTGAGGGCCAGCGGGTCGACCCGACTTTCCTACGAAGGCGTCGTGCAGCTTGCCGCCATGGTCGCCAACGCTCGATCGGCCGCCCAGCGGTTTGCTTCGTTGGCCACTTCGGCCAAGGCTCTCGTTTCAATTGCGAACGCAATTCCTGACGACTCAGTGAGGGAGCGGGAGGCACCTATTCGACTGCGCTGGACTGCAGAGTACGACGAGCTTTGCACAGAGTTCGGCTTCGGGCAGATAATTAGAGGCATTGCTGTGCGATGTGCGACAGCCCTCGACAAGCAGTTGAAATCGAACCCCACTCCTGTTGGCCCAAAAGAGGCGCTTGATGCGTGGGCGCACTCCGCAGAAGGGTTAGCTGAAGCTTGTGTCAGATCTGCCGAGAGATTTGAACGAGCCGCTCTTAATCTTAAGAGCGGTGCGATACGGCGGCGCTAGGGACTTGCGCGTCAAATCAGGATGCGATCCGACGTATTCCTCGGCTCCTCATGACCGAGCAAATGAGTGTCTTAGGTCCCTGGCATACGGCCCACGATTCCGAGCGAGGTGGGCGAACTCAAAGTCGACATGCCCAATGCGATCTCGCCTCCGGTGAGCGCTTCGCCAACCAAGCTCCAATCGGATACGAGGAGGAACCGTTGCCCATGTCGTGTGACCCAGATCGACCTTTTCCCGGATGCCACATCCCATGAGTGTCGATATGGGTGGCGACTGCGGATCAAAACTCGATGGGTCGCTCACCTCAATCGCTTCGCACGGCAATAGAAGCGGACTCGAACCGATCGGACTTAATTGCCTTCGACCAGGTCAAGTAGCTTGGCCAGGGGTCCAGAGTGGTTCGAAAGTATCGCGATCACCTCCACTCCCGAGGAACCAGGCCAGCCGGGGTGTATACCCCTGGGTTTCCTCCGGTTTGACGGACATCCACCATCAGGGGCACAGCCCCGGAAAGGATGTCCAAAATGGAGACCATGGAGAGGAAGAAGCCCCGCCCCCGTCGGTCGTTCACTCCGGAGTTCAAGGCTGAGATCGTCGAGCTGTGCCGGCACGGTGATCGCAGCATCGGCCAGGTGGCCAGGGACTTCGATCTGACCGAGACCAACGTGCGGAACTGGGTGAAACAAGCCGAGATCGACCAGGGTGAACGCCCCGGCCTCACCACCGAGGAGAAAGAGGAGCTCACCCGGCTGCGCCGGGAGAACCGCTCCTTGAAAGAGGACGTGGAGATCTTGAAGCGTGCGACGGTTTTCTTCGCCAAGGAGACCCGATGAAGCTGGACCCCTTCATCGAGGCGGAGAAGACTGCGGGTCACAGTGTCCAAAAGACCTGTTGCCTGTTCGAGGTCTCCCGTTCCGCCTACTACCAGCGCCGTAACGGCAGCCCGTCGGACCGGGCCGTCACCGACGCCCAGCTGACCGAGCAGATCACCGAGGTCTTCAACGAGTCCAAGGGCACCTATGGCTCTCCGAGGGTCCACCAGGAGCTCGGCCACCGGGGCGTTACCTGCGGCCGGCGACGAGTGACCAGGTTGATGCGATTGGCTGGCCTCGAGGGACGGTGCAAGAAGCGGTGGCGCAAGACCACCGTCGCCGACCCCGAGGCCGAGGCGGCCAGAGACCTGATCCAGCGCCAGTTCGAACCCTGTCCCGAGATCGATCGTCGCTATGTCGGGGACATCACCTACATCGCCACCTGGGAGGGGTGGGCCTATCTGGCCACCGTCATCGACCTGGCCAGCCGGAAGGTGGTGGGCTGGTCACTGGCCGACCACATGAGGACCGAGCTGGTCGAGGACGCACTCGCCATGGCCTTCGCCAGCCGGGCACCAGAAGAAGGAGTCATCTTCCATTCGGACAGAGGCTGTCAATACACGAGTCGGGACTTTGCCGAACTGGCCCGCAGCAACGGTGTCGTGCTCTCGGTCGGCCGGAAGGGCGAGTGCTGGGACAACGCAGTGGCCGAGTCCTTCTTTGCCACCATCAAGCGAGAGCTTGTCGACCCCCGGGCGTGGCCAACCCGGGCGGGACTCCACCGTGCCGTCTTCGAGTACATCGAGGGGTGGTACAACACCCGCCGGTTGCACTCGACGCTCGGCTACGTCAGCCCGGCCCAGTATGAAGCGCTCCACCACAACGCCGACCGTCAGGCGGCATAATCAGCTGAAGCAACCTGTCCGTCGAACCGGATCAAGTCCACCCGGCTGGCCTGCGATCGTAGTGTTTGTGTGCGCATCCCTGCGCTATCGGGCGGTTTGCAGCGGTCGATAGCAGTCCAATTCCGGTAACTCGTAGTCTTCGAGGTGAGTCTTCCTCGACTGGCGGTAGCGACTCCAGATCGCCGCTCGACCTTTGAACCTGCAGGGGTGCTTGCCGCGGTCTGGTGCAACCTCGTCGTTGCCCGCCGGACGCCTGACTCTATCCCGGACTGGGGGATATCAGGGATTCGAGCTTGGCTTAGTCGGGGACAGCATGGTGGTAGCCAAAGAATGGAGCCACCAATATGGACCTGATGCTCGGAAACAAAGTGGCGGTGGTGACCGGTGCGAGCAAGGGTATCGGTCTCGCCGTTACGAAGATGCTCGTTCAAGAGGGTGCGCATGTGGTGGCTGGCGCTCTCACGACCGACAGCCTCTCGGGGATCCCGGGAGTGACAGCCGTTGCGCTGGACCTCACCGATCCTGCGGCACCAGGCGAACTGGTTAGCAGGGCGGTCGACGACCACGGACGGGTCGACGTCCTCGTCAACAACGTTGGAGCCACTCGGATCCGGCTCGATGGCTTCCTGGCGGTCGACGACGAACAGTTCGAATGGGCAATGCAGATGAACTTCTTCACGACGCTTCGGGCCAGTCGTGGCGTGCTAGCCACGATGGTGGCCCAAGGCAGCGGAGCGATCGTGAATGTGGCGTCGGTGAACGCCTTCTACCAGCCCGACGGCGCCACCATCGACTACGGCGCCGCCAAGGCTGCAGTAGCGAACTTGACCAAATCCCTGGCCCAGGAATTCGGCCCCAGGGGTATCCACGTAAATGCGGTCTCGCCCGGGCCGGTCAGTACCGATCTTTGGCTAGGGGAGGAGGGTGTGGCGCAGACCGTGGCCAAGAAGACCGGCGTCGATGCCGATACGGCCCGCGAACGGATCGTGGCGGGGATGGGCGGCTTCGCCACCGGCCGTTTCAGCACGCCCGAAGAGGTGGCGACGCTGGTCGTGCTTCTCGCTTCTGAGCGCACCGCCAATGTCACCGGTGCCAACTACGTCATCGATGGCGGCCTCATCAAGACCACATGATCACGTCAACCACGAGCTGGCGTTAGCCTCACCGGCGCTCACGGGTCATCAGCGAGCGCGCCCTTTAGTTGACGGCGTGAGCTTACGGACAGCTTCCGGAACACCTTGCGCAAGTGGTACTCGACCGTTCCGACACCAATAAAGAGCTGGGACGCGATCTCGGTATTGGTGTCGCCGTCCGCTGCCAACCGGGCAACGCGCGTTTCTTGGGGGGTGAGCTCATTCGACGACTCGACGGTGCGTTTCCTGGCACGCTCGCCGGTAGCGAGGAGTTCGTGGCGTGCCCGGTTGGCGAAGGCGTCAGCGCCCATGTCCGTGAACATGTTGTGGGCGATGCGCAGTTGGTCTCGGGCGTCGGTCCGGCGCTTTTGGCGCCGGAGCCACTCGCCGTAGAGAAGGTGGGCGCGAGCCAGTTCGACGGCCATGCGGGTTGATACGAGCAGCTCGATCGCCTCTTGGTACAACCGCTCTGCGTCGTCACCTGCTAGGAGGGCTCGACACCGGGCGAGAAGGCCCATGGCCCACGGTGTACCGCTCGCAGGGGCACGCTCGGCGAGGCAGGCGACGGCGGCGTGAGCCCTATCGGGATCGCCGCCTCGGACGGCCGCTTCGACTACGTCCGCCAGGACCTGGTGTCCGCAGCCGACGCGGCCGGTCATCGTCGCAACGGCGTGGCCGAGCGCTTCGCTGTAGTCACCTGCGCCGAGGTCGAGCAGGAGAAGGGCGTGGTGGGCGAACAGCGCGGCGGAACCCGAGCCGAGCTCGGCGGCGTCTTGTATGACGGTTCCGGCGCTCAACCGTGTCTGGGCACTGCATCCTCGGATGGCGGATACCTCGAGCCCCATCATTTCGATGCTCATCGGATGTTCCCCGGCGGCCACGCTCACGTCGGCCGCATCGGCGAGGTCGATATCGGCGGCATCGAACCGGCCGGTCGCCCACACCTCATCAGTGGCACGAGCCTTCAGGGCGACCGCCAGCCACATAAGCGCCCCCTGCTCCCGACTGGCCTGGACCAGTCGGGCCGTCAACCTGGTGTGCGCCTCGTCGTCCCAAAGGGCACGGGTGGCAAAGACTGCGAACTGGACCCATCGGATAAGCCGATCGGCGGACATCGCCGCGTCGCTCATCGCCGTGACCGCGACGCGAAGAGCGGGTGCCGCAGCCACGAAGCCCGCGGCCAGATAGGTTCCGAAAGCGTCGAGGAGCAGGTCGACAATCGCGTCGTCGCCGGGTGGGGCGGCGCGGGCAGCCTCGGTTATAGCGGTGATCACCTTGTCGCCGGCTGCGCCCCCTGCAATGAGGACGGCCTCGATGGCCTCGAGGAGGGTCTGACGTGCGAGTCGTGGATCGGTCGGCATCAGTGCAGTTGCCGCAGAGAGGAGAAGCGGAGCTGCGATGGCGGTCTTGGCTTCACGCCTCCACGCGTTGCCATCGAGGCGATCGGCTCGGGCCGCCGTCACCGGATCTCGGAGCGCCGGTTTGGCCACATCTATCAGGGCGTGCACCTGGAGGGACGAGCCGCTGGCCAGCGCCTCCTCGGCTGCAGCGATGCGTCGCTCAGCTGCCCGTTCGGGGTCCGGACTCAGTTCAGCAGAGCGGCTCAGAAGGGCGGCGGCCGCGTTGTGGCTTCCTCGCTCCCGGGCGCGCCCCGCGCCCACCTCCAGGATGCCGGCGACTTCCTCGTCCGCCCCGACCGATGCCGCCGCCAGATGCCACGCCCGCCGGTCGCTGTCTGCCTCCGAGTCGGTGGCGGCGGCGAGCGCACGATGGGCCGCGCGCCGGTCTGCCGGGCGCGCCCCGCCATAGATTGCGGACCGGATGAGTGGATGCCGGAACGCCACGGTCGACCCCAAGACCACCAGCCCCGCCGCTTCGGCGGCCGCGGCCGCGTCGGTCTTGACTCCGAGGACGGACGCTGCCCGCAGGAGAAAGGCGGTGTCGGCTGTCGAGTCGGCGGCCGCCAGAAGCAGGAGCATCTGGCTGTCGACCGGTAAAGACCGGGTTTGGCGGGCGAAGCGTTCCTCCAGGCGCCGGCTCAACGGGAGCGGCTGCAGGTTCGCGGCCGCGCCGATCAGCTGATCGAGGTGCGGATCCTTGGCGAATTCGACGAGAGCCAGCGGATTGCCTCTCGCCTCGGTGATTATCCGATCCGCGAACTGACGATCGCCGCCAAACCCTGACTCGGTGGCGAGCAGCGTACGAGCGGCCTTATCGGTCAGACCGTCTATCTCCAGCGTGGGGAAGCCGTCCAGCGGGCTCGTCTGCGCCTCTTCCCGTTCTGCGAAGATGAGGGCGATGCCCTCAGCGTGAAGCCGCCGTCCCCAGAAGGCCAGAGCCTCGATCGATTCCGTGTCGACCCATTGCGCATCGTCGATTACGCACAGTAGGCACTGGCGGGCCCTGGCCGCGTTGGCGGCGAGGCTGATGACTCCCAAGCCAACCAAGAAGCCGCTGGCGGGCGGCCCGGCGGCTAGTCCTAGTGCTGAATTTAGCGCGTCACGCTGTGGAGAAGGCAGGCGCTCGATCTGATGAAGTATGGGAGTCAGCAGTCGGTGGAGCGCCGCAAATCCGAGCTCACGCTCTGCCTCGGCACCGGTGAAGCGAACAACAAGAAAGTCGTCCGCGGCGCTGACGGCATAATTGATCAGGGCGGTCTTGCCGATTCCTGCTTCGCCACGGATCACCAGGGCTGCGCTTCGTCCTTCTCGCGCCGATGCAAGCAGGTCATCGAGCACCCTGCATTCCCTCTCGCGGCCAAACAGATCCACGCCCACCGACCCTAGACCCAACCCTGACTACCCGATCCCTGGGGTACGCGTTTCAGTGACTGGGGACCTTCGGGGATTCGATTGGTCGACCGCTTGGACGATCCTTCTAACAGCCAGCAAAACCCGAATCACGACCCCAGGAGAGAGGTCCAATCATGAGCGCCAAGAAATCCGATACCGTCGTCACGATCAGCGAGGCCGAGCGGGATGGCGTCGAGAGGGCCAATGCGTCGGGTCAGACTCCGGTCGCTTTCGTGCACGGGCTTTGGCTGCTGGAGAACAGCTGGGACCGATGGGTGACGTTGTTCGAGAAGGCCGGCTATGCAGCGGTGCGGCCCGAGTGGCCCGACGACCCCGACAGTGTCGAGGAAGGCAACGCCAATCCCGAAACCTTCGCCGGAAAGTCGATAGGCCAGATCGCCGATCATGTGGCCGAGGTCGTGAGCCTCCTGGACAAGAAGCCGGCCGTGATCGGTCATTCCTTCGGCGGGCTACTGGTCCAGATCGTGGCCGGCCGGGGCTTGGCCGCCGTCTCGGTGGCGGTCGACCCGGCGCCGTTCCGCGGTGTGTTGCCTTTGCCCATCTCGGCCTTGCGGTCCGCCTCGGTCGCTCTCAAGAGCCCGGCCAACCGACACCGCGCCGTGCCGCTCACCTTCGAGCAGTTTCGCTACGGGTTCGCCAATGCGGTTTCCGAAGAGGAGGCAAAAGAGCTCTTCGCCACCTACGTCGTGCCCGGCCCCGGCGAACCTCTGTTCCAGGCGGCCGCCGCCAACCTCAACCCATGGTCGGAAGCCAAGGTCGACACCAAGAATCCCGATCGGGGCCCGCTACTCATCATTTCGGGGGAGAAGGACCACACCGTTCCCTGGGCCATCGCCAACTCGTCCTACAAGCACCAGAGCAAGAACGAGGGCGTGACCGAGATTGTGGAGATGCCAGGTCGTGGTCACTCCCTCACCATCGACGGCGGCTGGGAAGAGGTCGCTGGTACGGCGCTCGCTTTTCTCAAGCGGTTCGTCTGAGAGTTCACAGCTGGTCATCGACCTCTCGCCTATCGGGCGATGCGAGTCTCGCCAAAGATGGCCCACGGCTGATTTGAACTAACTCCCTCGCTATCGCAGTTTCGTGCGCGATCCGTGCGCGATCGGGTGGAGAGCAGCGGTCAACAGTGGTCACTAGCGGTCTACTGAAATGGCCATCTAGCTGGGAGTTCTCTCGAAAGCCCAGGTCAAAGAATCGGCCGGTCTGAATTCGCAATGTAGAGGCCGACGGTTCGAGTCCGTTCACCTCCACCCCGAAAGTGCAGGTCAGCCGGGGTCCGTGCCCCGAAGCGCTGTCGATAGCAGTGGCCGCCGATCCCATGGCGGCGTTTCGTCAGGTAGGAGTGGTCAGTTCGGACGGCTCCGTGGCCGTGAGCACCGGTGAGCTGTGTATCGACCACGCCGGCCACCTCGTCGGCGACGGTTTCGTCGTTCAGGCCAACATGATGAGCACGCCAGAGGTCTGGCCGGCCATTGCGTCGGCATTCACCAGCTCATCGGGCCCGCTTGCCCACCGGCTCCTTGTGGCACTGACCGCGGGCGAGACGGCAGGTGGAGACGCTAGGGGTCGGATGTCAGCGGCTCTGCTCGTTGTGGCAAGCGAACCTCCGTCGCAGCTGGGAGGGGGCACGCTGGTCGACCTCCGGGTTGACCGCAGCGATGACCCTCTTGGCGACCTTTCGAGTCTCCTCATCGCCGCCGAGGCCTTTGCCGGTTATAGCGGCGGCGTCGATGAGCTCTTCAGTGGCGGTCCGACCGCAGCGCTCGCCAAGGTCGACGATGCTTTGGAACTGCTGCCCGGTGAGGAGAACCTGCGATTCCTACGATGTGGGGCGCTCGTCGCGTCAGGCGCGGTCGACGCGGGAATCACCGAACTTCGCTCACTTGTTGCAGATCGCCCAACATGGGAAATAGTTGCCCGTAGCTTTATCGCAAAGGGTCTCATCGCTCTTCCCGAGGGCCTCTCGGTAGACGAAGCATTCGGCTGAACCACCTGCCAGGCCACGGTTGATAACCGCCGTCGAACCGGTGGTAGGGGCGCCCTACCCACCGAGCTGTAGGACATGGTCTAGTCCACCCAAAAGGACCCGGACCGGGTTGAGAGCGCACCCGGCAGACGCCCCCAACCCCCGTTGGACGTGCGGACTCTCCTCAGATAGCCACAAATGCCCTGGTTCTGGCGGCATGGTCCATCCTTGAACCAGGCGTCGAATCGGACAGGGAAAACTGAAAAGCTTTCAGTTGACTGGTGTCGGCGATGGTGACAGGGTTGGTGGCGTCACCAAGAGTGGCACGGTATACGGCGATGGGGCTTTCTCGGCGGAAGTGAGCTTGGGCGTGATTTGAGTATGGAAGCTCTCACGGTCACTCCAGAAACACTTGCTCCGAAATAGGAAGGTCCATGCTCATTTAATGACATCACAAAATAGGAAGGGGACTTCACAATGTTCAAGATTCGGAAAGCACTCGTCATAGGCGTTGTTCCGCTTGCATCAACTGGCCTTATGTTGTCCGCGGCTACGCCAGCTTTCGCGGCGATGCCATCGAACGCGGTCAGCCAGTTCTCGACAGCGAAAAACCCCCATGGCAACTGGAGCTACGAATCAAGTTCCTCTCTTCTGACAACGTCACAGAAGAAGAACTTCTGCGGAACCAATAATGTTGGCTTTTGGAGCAACGGGGGGTCACCACCGAATGAAGCTTCGGTCGCAGGGAACAAGGCACATTCGGAACTCGTCTGCTCTGACAACGGCACGGTAAGGGTGCCAGCCCAGACGCTCAATCTCGATCCAGAGGGCGTGGCGAACGTCGCGGTGGTCTGGACTGCGAAGAAGGCCGGTACATACACCGTTGCAGGCCAGTTCACTGGTGACGACACTTCGGAGCAATCTCACTCGGTGGTCATTCTCCACAACGGTACAAGCATCTATACAAATACGATTGGCAGTTTTGGCCAAGTTGATTCGTTCAGCCAGACTGTAACGGTCGCCAAGCACGATACGTTGAGCTTCACTGTCGACACTGGCGGTGGCCCCAACAATCTCTCGACTGGGCTGCAGGCGACACTTACCAAGTCATAACGTCTATCAAGATGTCACGAGCGGGGCACGGGCACGAGATATGGCGTTTTTGTTTTTTGCCGGCTCTTGTCTGTGCCGCTGCCGTGGTCCCGTTCAGCAGTGGTGGGGCCAGGAACGCATAGCAAACGGCGATTCGGTCTCAAGTCGACCAATCGGTCATCCGACGTTGTTGGTTACCGAGCGGGACTCCACTTGGCTCCCTGAACTCGCCCACATGTGGCGGAGTGGGACACCGTCCCAGCGAACCGACACCGGGACGCTGGCAGGTCTGGGACAGGTAGCTGATGCCTTCGATAGGTCCAACGGGGTCAGGCAACCTGATTGATGAAACCCCCTCGCTCACAATGAAGCCGGATACTCGACCTCGACAGAGCAAGAGGCCTTCGTTCGAGCAATTGGTGGAGAATGGATGTCATGGGCAACGGCGTGGACGAACCGATTCGGCCAATGCGACCCGTCGACACGATAGAGAGACTGTCCGGACCTCGGAGTACGACTGGACGATCTTTTGCGATAGGCGTCGGACTACTTTCCAGTTTCGTATCAGCACTTGCCGTCGCTGCATGGGTTCACGACCTTGGGAAGCAAGTGCCCTGTGCTCCCTCAGATGCACCCCTCTTCGACATCCCGACCGTTGGAGTAATCCTTACGGTTGTTCTGCTTCTGGGGGGAATGGCAGTCGTGGTCGTGTCACAATGGCGGAAGCCACATCGGATTGCCGCCACTATTGGCGCCGCCATCCTTGCGACTAGCTTGCTGTGGATCCTCGCTGCGGTTGCCTTCCGCCACGGGAATGTTTCGGCCTGCTTTCCTGCGTTCTAGCCGCCCGAGGGATAACACCGGCCAGCCCCACGGACCACATTGACGGCCAATTGCGGAGCGTGGCGTCGATCCTCTTTGGGCCCTCAGAATGAGGGTGGTCGGTGAGCGCTCCGCCGACGCGTGTTCGAAGACATACCGGGATCCTTGCTCGGGATCTGAGGTTCACATGTTTGGCATGATTGGGGAATGGAGCAACGCATCAGTTTGGTCACCCTCGGAGTCTCCGATCTCCTCCGGGCTCGAACTTTCTACGAGACCCTTGGCTGGTCTGGTGCTCAGCAGCCCGATGACGAAGTGTGCTTCTTCCAAGCTGGCGGAATGGTCTTTGGCCTGTGGACCGCCCTTGGTGGCCACGGCGCCCCGGGGATTGAGTTGGCTCACAACGTGCGCTCGCCCGAAGAAGTCACCGAGGTCCTGAACGAGGCTCAACGGGCCGGAGGATCGATTGTCCGCCGGGCAGCGGTCGCCGATTGGGGCGGCACAACTGGGACGTTCGCCGACCCTGATGGATACGTCTGGGAGGTGGCGCACAATCCGGGCTGGACCTTCCAGCCCGACGGTAGCATCCAAATCTAGGGGGGCATCATCCGCTCGGTATCACTCAAGGCCGGTGTTGGAGGTCACCCGGCCAGCGGAATCCTGGGTGCGTGTTCTGGGACACATCGCCGGGCAAGCTGTGCGGATGAATGACATTTGTCCACCGATAGCGGGCGCTCTCGGTGACGTTGAGACAGAGCGTCTGATTCTCCGCAGATTCGATCCCGATGTCCTCGACGAACTGGCGCTTGTATTCGAGAGGCGCGAGGTCTGGGAGTTCCCATACGGGCGAGGGATGACTCGCGCTGAGACGGCGGTCTTCCTCGACGCCCAGATTCGGCACTGGGACGAGTTCGGATTCGGGTGCTGGATGGCGAGGGAGCGTAAAAACGAGCGCCTGATCGGCTATGTCGGCCTGTCGATTCCGACGTTCTTGCCGGAGATTCTCCCAGCCGTCGAGGTCGGCTGGCGTTTCGCCCCGACCTCATGGGGCAACGGATACGCGACCGAAGGGGCGACGGCCGCCTTGGACGAGGCGTTCTCTACATTGGGCCTCAGTTCGGTGTGCTCACTACCGCAGTCGGACAACCCTCGGTCCGTTCGCGTAGCCGAACGTCTGGGCATGAGGCTGGTCCGAGAGGTGAGCGTCGCGGCCAACGAACAGAGAAGCGAGGTTGTTGCGCGTCACTACGAGATCAGACCTGCCGAATGGCGGCCGTAAGCCCGAGAACCCGGTGACCTGTGACACTAGCGGCGATGGGACTGCGGGACGTGCGCTCGACGCGCCCCATAATGTGCGGCGATTCGTCCGGAGTGAGGTATGGCACAAGTGTTGTTACACGGGTGACCCGCTGGCCCTGGACCGAGGTCCATGGAACCACACTCACGGGCCCCCGTCGATGTCCTGATGAGGCGGTCGAAGAGGACAATCCGGTCTTCCTGAGCGTGCTCTGTGGCGTGGTCCCGTTGGCGGCGGAGTATCCGGATGAACTGGGGTCCGGTCTCGAGGAAGTTGCATCGCTCACAGGCCGACTCGAACGAGCAGTCGAGGGCGACCGGCCGGGTGCACATCCCGTTGCCCAGCATGCGCCGGTGGTCGGCGCCCAGCCTGCGCATGTTGGCTCCCGCTGCAGTGTCGGGGAGTGCGTCGGTGCGTCCGTAGTTGGCCTCGACCGCCTCGGTCACCCGGAAGTACTCGTCAGCGACAGTGCGGTCCGAGATCCGGGCGTAGGTCATCGTCATCCGCATTGACCGGTGGCCGAGGAGTGCGGCAATGGCTTCGAGGCTCATGCCCCGGTTGATCGCCTGGGTGGCCAGGGTGTGTCGGAGCTGGTGGGGATGGACGTGGCCGATGCCCGCTCGCTTGGCCGTCGACGCGACATAGCGATGGACCGTCCGGCGTTCGAAGGGTTGGCCATCGTCGCGGACCACGAGTCGGCCTGAACGATTGGATCCTCTGGTCCTGCGGTAATCGTTGATGAGGTCGACCAGGATCGGATGGAGGGGGACGTATCGGTCGTTATGGAGCTTGCCCACCGGGACTCCGCAACCAGAAGGTCTCACTGATCTGGACCATAGCGTCGTCCTCGAGCGATGCCAGCTCGCCCACCCGCATGCCGGTACGGGCCAACAACTCCATCATGAGGCGTCGGCGAGTGTCGGTGTCCTTGGCCACCGCGGCCATGAACTTGGCCATGGTGCGATCGTCGATGAACTTGGGGAGCGGCTCATCAGCCTTCGGGAAGTCATCGGGAAGATTGAGTTGGGGCACATTCCGCACCCGAGCCATGGCTTGCTGCGCCGTTTGAGTGACGCCTTGCGCTCCGTACGTCAATGCAAGAAGCCCAACGATCAGGCCAAAGACGTTTCCATGCAAATTCTCTGATCCATGGGCCGGATTGAACTGATCCCCCACGACGGGGAATTGATGGAACGTCGTGACGAGCTCATGTCCCAATGAGGAGACGCCGATGAAGCCCAGAATGGTGATCACCACAAGGAGCAGTGGATAGATCGCAACGAAGCCGCACCAGCCGAGTCCCACCACAAACTGGTTCACTCCGTCGTCGCCAAACTTCTTTATCACCCCATAGGTCGGTCCGGCGAGGCGTTTTCCAGGTTGCCAACAATCAACTCTTGCCAGCACATTGTTAATCAGTTCCGTCTGCATCGAGCTCTCTGCCGGTCTGTTGCCATCTACTCACTGCAATAGTCCTCTTCGACGAAATGAGCTCTGAGCGCGTCAGGCTGAACAGCCTCGATTTGGTTCACCCCCGTGCGTGTGTGCTCGATTATCGGCCGCGCATCGCTGCCGGCGTCACGGGCCCCGACGACCATCATTCTTGGGCGAGGAAGTCTCCGGCAAGGGCGAGGAACGTCCGGTCCGCCGAACTGGGGACGGAATGCTTTGTTGGTGCGCCGGACAAGTCCGAAGAGGAACCAAAGGGACACAGCTGGATCCGTCGCGCCCATCGTGCCTCCTCAAGCCCCAGTTCGAAGGATGTACACCCCACAGGTCGAGCAGATCAGTCCTTTAGGTCGGTATGGCGGCGATGGTCTCCAAGGATGCCTTGCCCGGCGAAGGAAGCGGCTTGAGCGCGATTGCGAACGTCGAGCTTGGTGTAAAGGTGGCGTAGCTGGGTCTTGATGGTGTTCTCACTGACGTAGAGGTGGCTACCGAGTTCGCGATTTGTCATTCCGGTCGGGAGTAAGGATAAAAGCTCGCTCTCGCGTTCGGTAAGCCCGATCTCGCGTCCTGGCCAGCGCAGCGCCTCGTCGATCGCGGCGCGTCGGGCCCTTTGGGTCAGTGCGACGCGCTCACCGCGTGCGACGGCTGCGATGCCGTCAATGATCACTTGCGCGGGTGAAGCCTTGGAGATGAATCCTTGTGCGCCGGCACGCATGGCACGACGCACGGCTTGGGGTTGGTCGGAGAAGCTGAACACCACTATCGCACCATTATGTGGGTTCGTTGCAAGATTTCGCACGCGATCCCCAAGGCTTTCGACTTCTCCGTAGGTGTCGAGCAGCGTAACGTCGACTCGTCGTCTTGGTTCCTTCTTGACGTCAAGTTCGACGACGTGGATCTCGCGTTCGCTGGGCTTGAGCAGGGAGCGGAGGCCCTCGAGGACGATCTGGTAGTCGTTGACGAGAGCGACCTGGACCGGTTTTACCACAACCGCAGTCTAGAACGGGCCATAAGGGCCCCAAATCACCCGATCGGGTGATTGACCACGCACGCTTGGTCAATCAGGCTGGTGACGTTGAGCTACACCACCGCGGCACACGTGTGCCGGCACGGTTGACTCCGAGGGGTAAGAGCCCTCATCGATAGGAAAGTAGGTGGAAATGGCAACGGAGGACAAGGCCGCCAATAAGGCGAAGCAGATAAAGGGCAGAGTCAAAGAAGTCGCTGGTGATGCAACCAACGACGGTGATCTCAAGGCCAAAGGCCGCGCTGATCAGGCAAAGGGAAATCTTAAGCAGGCCGGTGAAAAGGTCAAAGACGCATTCAAGAAGTGACTTAGAGCCGTTGGGAGAGATCCCGACGAGATTGATCTGCGGGTGGACGATGAGAGAGGACCGATGAGGTGGGACTGATTCTGCTCGTGTTGCTGTTGGTGCTGATCTTGGCCGGAGCTGGCATCGCTCTCCACGTGTTGTGGGTCATCGCCGGGGTGCTGCTTGTAGCTTGGCTGATCGGGTTTCTAGTAGCCGGCGCCGAGCACAGTTGGTATCGAGTCAAAAAAAGGTGAGCGACTCACTGGATGGCAATCACGCGTCGCGCAATCAAGCCATCGCTTCAGTGCCGATGGCGAAATCTGAGTTCGCCCTAACAAGCGCCAGTACGACTCACAGGAGAAAGCAGGATCATGGACGCAATCGACCTTCTTGTCGCCGACCACAACCGGGTCAAGGGACTGTTCATTCGCTATAACGAAGCGCAAGAGGCTAGGCGAGCCGATGATGCGGCCTTGTTAGCTGGACAGATATGCGAGGAGCTGGAAGTCCACACCACGATCGAAGAAGAGATCTTCTACCCAGCTGCGCACGATAAGTCTGAGGAGCTGGGGAAGGTGGTTGATGAAGGAATTCAAGAGCATCACGTGGTCAAGGTGCTCATGGACGAGATTAATGGCCTCGAGGCAGGAGGCCAGCAATGGATCGCAAAGATGACCGTGATTGTCGAGAGCGTCGAACATCACGTAGAGGAAGAGGAGGGAGAGATGTTCCCCTCGCTTCGTGCCGCGACCGATGGCAGATGGCGAGATAACCTGGGCGCCCAGCTCGAGAGCAAGAAGGCCGAGCTAGGAGCACCGACATTTGCCGAGAAAGCGCGCATGACAAAGGCGGACCTACTGGAGCTGGCCAAGATACAAAAGATTCCTGGGCGCTCCGAGATGGATCACGATGAGCTTGCCGCTACGGTCCGACCCGACTGATGTTCTGCCGCTCCGACCCTGCACGCCGATGAGAAGGGTCCGCTATTGGCGGAGTCCTTAAGGCACCCTCGAGATGCTGGTCGCTTTGCGTTCTCTGGATTGCCACGCTATCCCTACCTGTTCCCGATTTCGTGCGCGATCCGTGCGCGATCGGGTAGTAAAAGGGAGTATCGGGCGGTTACCAGCGGTCAATCAGAATCGCCGTCTAGCTGGAATGATTCAAATTACCGCAGGTCAGGAGATTGGCCAATCTGAATTCGCAAGAGAGTTCGCCAGTGAGGTGACACAGTGCGCGGAATCTAACGCTCAATCGCTACGAAGCGGTCAACGCTCCGCCAGTCGAGTCCGGGTTGCTTCTCGGGCCTTACTGACGAGGTCCATGGTCAGGCACACTGCGCAAGCTGCGTATTACAGGAATCTCTGACGGTCGAGGCCGTAGATCGTCGTCGGACGGGGGAAATGTGGCGGTCATCCTGGAAGTGTCCTGAACGCAGAAGGCGGAATCTGTCCCAAACGCCGCAGCAGGACCGAACACGACGACGACTTTGAGGCTGACCAAGCTGATCGCGCTCCGGACGACCCGACCTTTGACCCCAAGGTAACCTAGACGGAGCCCGCTCAACCTCACCATGCACGGCGTCACCCGAAGTGTGACGTTTCCGCTGACAGCAGAGTGCGAGGCCGACGCGATTGATATTTCGTCGCGGCCAACCTGCCCGACGATCCTGCCGCCGCCGCCACCGTCAACCGGCTGCGCCGCGCCGGGGAGGAGATGATTGCCGCCGGTGTCACCGAGCTGCTGCTTCTCAACGGCATTGACCACGCGCCCCCCGATGCCAACACCGAAGTGGTCGCTGTTGCGCTGGCCGAGGAGACAGCCTCGAACGTGGTTAGGGGATGTCTGGAGGAGTACACAACCCGAGCCATCGCCTCCGCGCACCCGGGCGACTCGTTCTCGGGGGAACTGATCGGCGGGTACATGACCAACCTGCTGCCCGGTGTGTGGTCGTCACGCCTCGGACTGAAATTACGCAACCGCCTCGCCGAAACCGCCCTTGTGGGCTGGGCCGAGCCGAGGGCCGCCCTGGGCGCGGCGCTGGGCCTTGCCGACGTGCGACCGGCGCTGCGGATCGCATGGCGGGCGTTGCTCGCCAACCAGGCACACGACTCCATCGGCGGGTGCTCGCAGGACCGGGTGCACCGCCAGATGCTGGCTCGCGACGACGAGGCCGAAGAACTGGCCGCCCACAACCGGCATGCGCACCCAGTGGTCGGTCGACCCCGACGGGGGCGGACGTTAGGGTCTGACCGTGGAGATCTTCAAGGATTTCGGGTTCGAGGCCGCCCATCGGCTGCCGAACGTCTCACCCGGACACAAATGCGCCCGCTTGCACGGGCACTCGTTTCAGGTATCGGTCCACCTCACGGGCCCTGTCGAATCGGAGCAAGGCTGGGTTCGGGATTTTAGCGACATTAGCGACGCGATGGCGCCCCTACTCGGGGTGCTCGATCACTATTACCTGAACGAGATCGACGGTCTTGAGAATCCCACGAGTGAGGTGCTGGCGCGGTGGATCTGGGAGCAACTGGCCGTTGCATTGCCAGAGCTCTCACAGGTGGTCGTCCGCGAGACGTGCAACTCTGGGTGCGTCTACCGGGGCGAACAGTAGTTGCTGTGGCCGTAGAAGATGCCGTCGCCGTGTTGGCGAGCGGCGGCCTCGATAGCGCGATTCTGGTTGCACACCTGGCGCACGAGGGGAGCGAGGTAACGCCCATCTATGTGCGTTTCGGACTCGCGTGGGAGAACGTCGAGGCCCGCCATCTCGATCAGTTCCTCTCTTCACTGCCGAACTCGAACGTCAAACCCCTGATCACGCTCGAGCTGCCGGTCGCCGACATCTACGGGGCACACTGGAGCATCAACGGGCAGGACGTTCCTGACGATGGCTCGCCGGACGAAGCCGTCTACCTTCCCGGACGTAACCTTCTGTTGCTGGCGAAGTCGAGTGTGTGGTGCGTCCTCAACGGAATTCCAACGATCGCTCTCGGCACTTTGGCCGCCAATCCCTTTCCCGACGCCGACCGCGAATTCTTCACGGGATTCTCGGCGTTAGCCGGACGCGCACTTAGCGGCCCGCTCTCGGTCGTCACCCCGTTCGCCGGTCGCTCCAAGCAGGAAGTCCTCGAGGTCGGTCGAGAGCTTGCACTTGACCTCACCTTCTCTTGCATCGCACCGCGCTCGGGACGCCATTGCGGCCGCTGCAACAAATGCGCCGAGCGTCAACTCGCGTTCAGCGGGTTGGGCCTTGCCGACACCACCGACTACGCCACCCTATGACCACTGCACGTCGGCGATTCATCGCTCCCGTGTCGTTCGGGCTGGGGGATCTCGTGGTCTCCCTCCCGGTGGTGCAGGCTGCGGTGAGCGCCGGTAGGTACTCGGGCACGGAAACCTGGCTGGTTAGCCGTTCGCACAGCCAAGCCGCTCTCGCCGGACGCATCAGCGGTCTCGACGGGACGGTCGCCGAGGGTGACCTCGCAATCGAGCCGCCCGAGCTGCTCGTGGACCTGCGCGACCATCCCCTGCAGCGCGACTACTGGTGGGGGTCGCCAGATTTTGGTGCCACCTACGGCTCCCTGTCGATCAATGAGATCATCGCCCGCATAGGCGCCGATCTCGGGGTGGTCGGCGACTTCTCAGCACCAGTCCGCCTCGAGTCCCGGGAGCGAGCCGACGCCGAGGGTCTGGTCCTGTTCGTCGCCGACGCCGATGGGACGGCGAAGCGGTGGGCCCCCGAGCACTGGGCCGAGCTTGGCGCTGCCCTCGGACGCCGAGGCCTCGGCGTCGCCGTCATCACCCGGGACCAAGGAAGCAACGCGTTAGTGGATCAAGGACTCGCCAGATTGGTGGCACCGACGCCCGGTGACGCGGTCGACGCACTGAGTGCCTGTCGCGCTGTTGTTGGCGTCGACACGGGTCTGACCCACATCGCTGCCCAACAGGGGACACCGACCGTCACCCTCTGTCGGCTCCCGGCTATCTACTTCCGGGACTGGGACCACACCCGGCTGGTCGCCGGATCTGAGTGCGATCGGACGTGCCAGCTTGCAGAGAAGGAATACGCGTACAACCAGCGCGTAAACCTGAGCGCGATGCACCCACCGCCACGTGTGTGTCCCGCCAAATCATCCTGCCTGGCAGCGATTGACCCCGGTTCGGTGTTGAGAACGCTTAGTGAGCTCTTTTGATGGATTCGCTCCCTCTAAGTCGGGCGGCGAATTCTCAGCCTGCGGGCATCGGTCGGCTCGCTTCGCTCGGCAGTCGGTGCGCTTGGAACAACCTGGGCCGCAACGTCGTCTTCGCTGATGCCTCGCTCCACCCGTTAGCCGTGTTCGGGGACACCTTGTTCCCAGAGGACGACGAGATGTCCCAATTCGATCTCGACATCCATGCCATCCTCGAAGTTGCCGACACCGGGCAGATTGCCGTTGTGAACCACCTCGGCTCGGTACGGATCTTTGCACCGCCGCGATCCCGCAAACCTGGGCTCCTGATGGCGCCATACCTCAACGAGGCCCGCCGGCTCGACTTTATCGCTGATGTCGAGAGGATCATTGGACTAGGAGACCACCTGGTTACTTCGCGACCCCGCGGTGAACGCCTCGACGGTGTGCTGGTGACGCAACCCATCGCCTCATCACGCGAGTGCCTCCACGCGACCACAGCACAAGAGTCCTTCGGCTTTGTCACCGCTCTCGCCGCTGGTTCGACGCCGGAGGGCTCTGGCTGGGTAGCACTCGGCGGTGAGGGGCGGGTCCGGCTGGTCGAAGCGGATCACGGACGGCTCGGTGCTACCCGGTGGGAGGCCGCCGTCGATTTTCTCTCCGCCGTGCTGGTGGCAAGCGGGTCCTCCCTCTGGGCTGCGGGGAGCGCCCTGGGAGGTGCCGGCCTCGACGACTACGAATGGGAGCAACTGGGGGGTGGGGGGCTCGCCCAGCTCGACCTTGCCAGTGGAGCCGTGGTGGCCTCCGCCCGGTTCGACGACGACCTCGCTTGGGGAAGCGGAGGCGTGGCGCTAGTCGTGGCGAACGGCGTGCCCTGTGGTGTGGGCCGCCGAGGGGATTTGCACGCCCTGCCTCCTGGTGCATCGGTGACCGTCCAGCTCACCAGTGAACTGAGCCCACTCCCGTTGGGCATCGCTCATGCGGCGGTGGTAGGGGACCAACTCGTCATCGGTTTCAATCGGGGTGGTTACGAGCTCCACCCGGTGCCCTTGCGCACCGTCAGCGAACTGGTCCAGAGCCTTCCGGTCCGTAGAGCTTCAGGCTCTCGTGCGCAAGGAATCGCCGATCACCCTTAGCCAGGTCGTCGAACAAAGTGGCGATTGCCTCTTCAAGCGCCGAGAGTTGGATCCGCAGCCGAGGAAGCCGTTCCGCGTAGAGCCCGGTGTCTGCTGTTCCCGAAGCTGTTCTGGCCTCAGTCGAGGCGAGCCGGATCACGAGTACAGACAAGCGGTCGATCGCCAGGCCCGGGCTCTCGGTCACCAACGGTGCGCCTTCATGTGGATTGATAGCGCGCAGAATGGAGCGGTCGATCTCTTCGATGAAACCGTGACGGGAGATGTTCAGTCGGTCAATCTCTCGCTTCGCAGCGGCGACCATGACATCGTCCGCCTGGTCCTCGCGGACGTCGTCTTCGCAAGCCCACTGCAAGGCATTGTTGCGGTGGAGGGCGAGAATCGGATCCATCACCGGGGCTAATTCAGTCAGCTCTCTGTCCCCTCGTGCCTGTCCATCCAGCAGAACGTCGAGGATCGTCGCAGCCGTAGGGAGGCGAGAGACTCTCATGGGGAGGACTCAAGATAGGCCAGGATGGATCGAGCGGCGAGCGAGCCCTGGCCGATTGCCGTTGCGATGCGTTCATAGGCACCCTCGACTACATCCCCGGCAGCAAATGTCCGCGGTTCCGAGGTGCGGAGATCGGTGTTGACCACGATCCCACCATGAGTGCCGAGGTCCAATTGATTGCGCACCAGGTCGACGCACTGCTCGCGTCCCAGCTTGAGAACGACGCCACGGACGTTGAGCCGCCGGTGCTTGCCAGTGCCAGCGTTCGATACGTCGATCCCTTGGAGGTGGTCCGAACCAACGAGCATGTGGAGCGTCCACGCAGCCATCTCGGTGATGCGGCCCTCCGCTCGAACCCGTTCGACGAGATCCCGTCTCGCCGTCAGGTGAGGCGAGCGGTAAATAAGAGTCACCGACGACCCCGTCTCGGCGAGTGCCAGCGCGTCGAGGACAGCGCTGTCTCCACCGCCGATAACCGCCATTGGCAGACCGGCGAAGCGCGCCAGATGCGGCTCTACTAGGTAGGTGACGTCCCCTCCGAATGATCCATCAGGTGCATTCGTGAGTTCACGTCGGCGGGATCCCGTGGCTATCAGCACACTTAGGGCTCGGTACCGATGCGTGCCGGCGTCGACCTCCCCAGACGCAAGATCCAGCCGGGTCACCGTCTGGTCGAGATGCAGGCGATCACCGAGGGTTGAAGCGTGGCGCGCCAATGCGTCGACTACCGCATCGTTGCCGTCCATTGCAGGGGCCAGGTTGCGCACAGTATGGGGGATCTGGTCGATCTGGCCCCCGACCCTGCTCGCGGCTTCGACCACGACTACGTCGAGCTGGATGTCGAAGCACTCGATCGCTGCGCTCACGCCCGCTGCACCCGCTCCGATCACGACGACGTCGTGGACTGCCGTGTTTGGCACGAGTACAGACTACGACCACGGTCCGGAGCAGTCACCCAGGCTGTGCGACGACGCGTCTGTTCAGCCCGATGTCTCCTGTCGATCCGCACAAGTGGGCATCGCCGTAGCTGAAGATGCCACCGTCGCGGGCTACCATCCAATAGCCGCCTCCGTCGCGTGTGGCGGCCATCCGACGATCGGCTTGTTGAGGATGGCGCGACTTCCTTCCGGGACCGGTTGCTCTTGAACTTCTTGCGACGACAGCTGATTCAGGCGATCCGCAGTGCCTACGCCTACGAGCGGTTGTGCCGATTGCTGGCTGCTGCCGAGCACCGGGTCGATTGGATCGGAGAAGGACTGCTCCTTCTCGATACGGGAGAGCGCGTCGACTACGCGAGCGCGAACGCTCGGGCGATCCGTGGCCGATGGTTCGGGGAATGGCGGCGACCGAGCTTCCCGGGTCGGCTTGAGGACTGGGCACGGGGGCAAATCACCCTGGAGAGGCCGACGACTCCGTCGTGGCCGCTCATCCTCGACCGAGATTGTCGGCAGCAAGCTATCCGTCGCCTTCCCGGCCCCGATGACGACGCCGTCGCCCTTCTGATCACCGAACGCGACATCGACTCTGGGCGGACTGCCATCCTCGGCCAGCTCGGACTGACGCCTCGACGGTCGGAGGTGCTCGACCTTGCTGCTGGCGGAGCGACCAATGCGGAGGTCGCAGTGGCGGTCCGCTCCCTGAAAGTGCAGGTCAGCCGGTCGGTGCCGATGTCTGGGGTGATTGACATCACCGCCGGCAGCAGGCGGTACGGCGAGCCGAGCGACCGCTCAAGGTCGATGCGGTCGGGGCGATGGAGCCGCCTCCTTGGCACAAGGTCACTATCACCCCGACCCTTTTGCTGCAGCGCCCCTTGGTCACCGCTGGGCGCGCTAGTCGACTCCTCATCTAATTGGCATAGAGCCTGACCAGCGGTTTCACGCTCGGTCGGGCTGCCGGAGACGTCTGGCGTCCCGATTTGCCACCCTCCCAGGGATGAGGATCACACCGATCCCTGTATAAGTAATTAAGTAAGCTTGTAATAAGGAGTCTGATGACCGATATCCTTACCCGCTCCCCCGAACCTGAAGCCGCTGCACTCGACGCGTACTCCCAGGCTGTCGTCTCAGTCGCCGAACAGCTGACCCCCCGGGTCGCTGCATTGCAGGTATCCCAGCGCCGCCGCGACGGGAGTATGGCCGCCGGCGCAGGCTCGGCCGTCGTGTTCACAAACGACAGCTTCTTGCTCACCAACGCACACGTGGTTGGGAAGGCAGAGGCCGGTCAGGCTGCCTTCGCCGATGGCACCACCGTTCCGTTCCGTGTCGTTGGAAGCGACCCCTTGTCTGACCTGGCTGTGGTGCGTGCTGACGGCGCCACCCCGGCACCGGCCCGGTTAGGTGAGGCCTCTCAACTCAGAGTGGGGCAACTGGTCGTGGCGGTGGGTAACCCCCTCGGATTGGCCGGCACGATCACCGCCGGAGTCGTGAGTGCTTTGGGTCGCTCGCTACCGACCCGTGCAGGGGAAAACACGCGTATCGTCGATGACGTCATCCAGACCGACGCTGCATTGAACCCGGGGAACTCGGGCGGGGCACTCGTGATTGCCTCGGGTGAGGTCGTAGGTATCAATACCGCCGTTGCGGGGGTCGGGGTCGGGCTAGCCATCCCCATCAACGGAATCACCCGACAGATCATTGCCACCCTCATGGCCGAGGGCCGCGTCCGCCGGGCCTACCTGGGCTTGGCAGGTACACCGGCTCCACTCCCTCCGCCGTTGGCCATTCGACTCACTCAAAAGAGCGGAATGCGCATCGAGCAGGTCGTCTCAGAAGGACCGGCCGCAAAGGCTGGTCTGCAACCGGGCGACCTTTTAGTCAATGCCAATGGCGCAGAGATCACAAGCGCCCAGTCGTTGCAGCGGCTGATGCTCGGCGACGCTATCGGTCAGCCGCTGACACTGACGCTGCTCCGGTCCGAGGCTCTGCTCCATGTGACCGCCACTCCCGAAGAACTGCGCAGCGACGAATGATCCAAAGGCTGCGTGTACTGCCCTACGACAGAGGGTTGGACGCGCCGATACCCGCGGTGGCGCCAGTGAGCAGTGCCGACAGACGTTGTAGGCCTCTAGCGTCGGTCACAGCCGTGCGTCCTTCACGACTGACCGGGAGACGAAGTGGCAATCTCTCTCCCTCGGCTTAGTCGCCGTTCTTCATCGAACTCGACACCCGAAGGGTTTTCGTCGGCGTTACCGCTAGTCCAGCGTGGGAATGGTTTGTCCAGCAGGCTTGAGTCCCGTCCGCCGACAGTGCACCGATCGGCTCCGCATCTTCGGGCGCACTCATCTCAAGCAGGTACTGGCCGAGTACGCCGTTCACCTGCCCCCCGACCGCGCCGCTCTCTCAATCAGCAGGCACCGAGGACGTAGGGGATCAGGACCGGGCGCCGCGGACCGACCGACCTTTCCACTTTTCTGCGTCAGACGAACGAGATAGTGTCGTGATCGGCCGAGAGGCGGCGGATGTTGCATCGCTACGACGATACCCTTTGCGATGCTCATCCCCGATATGCCCTGTTGGCCGTAGCGGGCTGGCGATGAGAGACGAGCCAGATGAAGACCAGTTCAGCGCGACCCGAAAAGGAGACGTTCATGAGGCGTAGGTCCCAGAGCCGTAAGTGGCTAGCGCTAGTTATTGGAACCGCCGGGGCCGGCGCGCTCCTCATCCCGTCGATGGCCTCTGCCGCCCCCGCCGGCGCCGGCGGTGCGGGCCTGTTCGGCCACATCCATGTGTCGGCGAGTGGCGAGAATGCCCGGATCACGTCGCCGCAGGCGTTGCCCGCCAACGTGCAGGTCGTTGCCACCGGGCTGAACCAACCGCGCAAGATCACCGTCGGCCCCGATGGCAACCTGCTCGTAACCGAGGCCGGCACCAATGACGTGCCGACTGGCTGCAACACTGGTGCTGAACCCGCGTGTGCCAACCCGTCGGGCGCCATTGCCAGGGTTACGCCCGGTGGCCAGGTCTCGACCGTGGTGAGCGATCTGCCCTCGATCAACAACGGCCCGAGCGGCGGGCCCGGCGCCTCCGGCCCGTCGGGGATCACCGTAGTCAACGGGAAGATCCAATTCCTCATCCAGAACGCGAACATCGATGCGACGACCGGCGACCAAACCTACGGTCCCGGCGGAGCGCTGCTAGGGAATCTTCTTTCCGTCCCCCTCAGCGGTGGGACGCCGACCGCTGAGGCCAACCTCGGCAATTACGAGGCGGCCAACAACCCGGACCACGGAGCGGGCGAAGGTCCGGGCGACCCGGCCATCGATTCCGACCCTTACGGGGTCACCTCCTACGACGGGGGACTGGCCATCGCCGACGCCGCCGGCAACGACGTGCTCCTCTACAAAAACGGCAGGCTGAGCACCCTGGCTGTCCTCCCCCTCATCCAGGAAACCGACCCGTCAGTCATGGCCCAGGCGGTTCCGACCTCACTTGCCGTTGGTCCCGATGGCGCCCTCTACATCGGTGAGCTCGGGGGTGCCCCCAACAACAAGGGCGTGGCCAGCGTCTACCGGCTCTCGGACGGTCAGCTCACCAAATACCAGTCGGGTTTCACCATGATCGGTGACATCGCCTTCGACCAAGCCGGTCGGTTGCTCGTCCTCGAGATGGACCAGGCCGGCTTTGCCGACCCGAGCCCGGGCCTTCCCACCGCGGGCGCATTGATCCGGGTCAACGCCAATGGCACGCGGACGGTGCTGGCGAGCACTGGCCTCGAATATCCGGGTGGCATCGCCGTGGCGAGGGATGGGTCTGTCTACGCCACCAATTGGGCGGTTCTTCAGGGTGCGGATGATCCCAACCTGCCCCCGGGGTTCAACTTCGGCGGCGAGGTCGTCCGTATTGCTGACCCCGATCCCGCTGATCAGATCGGGGCAAACCTGGGTGGCTACCGTGAGGTGGCCCGCGACGGCGGAGCCTTTACCTTCGGGGCCTTCGGCTTCTACGGGTCGATGGGTGGCACCACGCTCAACAAGCCGGTCGTGGGGATCGCCTCCACGCCGCTCTCGCCCGGCTATTGGGAAGTGGCTTCCGACGGCGGCATCTTCAGTTTCGGGACGGCGCAGTTCTACGGGTCGCTCGCAGGCATTCCGCTCAACGCACCCATTGTGGGCATGGCCGCCACCCCGGATGGAAAGGGCTACTACCTGTTCGCAGCAGACGGCGGCGTCTTCGCCTTCGGTGATGCGGACTTCTACGGATCGATGGGAAGCACCCACCTCAACCAGCCCATCGTCGGAGGAGCGATCACGCCAGACGGCAAGGGCTACCATCTGTTCGCAGCAGACGGCGGCGTCTTCTCCTTCGGTGACGCCCGATATCTCGGGTCGATGGGCGGAACTGTCCTCAACAAACCGGTGGTCGGAGGAGCTGCCACTCCGAGTGGTGGGGGTTACTACCTGGTGGCGGCGGACGGTGGCGTCTTTACCTTCGGCGACGGAAAGTACGCGGGATCAATGGGTGGAGCCCACCTGAACCAACCGGTCGTCGGCATGGAGGTGACTCCCGACAATGGTGGCTACAACCTCACTGCTGCCGATGGCGGAATCTTCTCCTTCGGCAATGCCATCTTCTACGGGTCGATGGGCGGAAGCGTCCTCAATCAACCGGTGGTCGGCATCGGCTGATCGACCGGCGCGGGCCCGATCGCAGGGGCGAGAAGCGCCCAAGAAACAGCTAATGCGCCGAGCCCAGGCCTTCCGCGACCGGGCTTCCTAAGATGCCCCTTGGCAAAAGCCATCAGTTGCACGATCTCGAGGTTCTACATCGGTAGGCCGAGCGCCTCCATGGGGCCTGCCGTCTCGTACGGTCGCCGCTCGAGGTCGGCCACCGCCCCGGTCAGGTCGACGCGCCCCACTCTCTGGGGTTCACGGCAATAGACGTACGCGGTGGCGCAGACGTCGTCGATCCGCTCCACAATTCCGAAGGTGAAAGCTCCGCCGCCGATGCGCTGCCAACCCTCACCGGCCAGCCGCCCGCTGTCCTCGATCGCTGCCATCTCGGCCTCGTGACCAGGCGGGAACAGCATGCCTCCGATCTGTTGGAGGGTCACCTTGAGGTCCGAGGCGTACATGACCGGGTCGGGGAGGTGCCACCGGTAAGTGCCGACGAAGTCCGGTTGTGCGAGCGGGTGGTCGGTGTCGGGGGCGCGAACGTCGAGGGTGCATCCGCCGAAGGGAGTGGCGTGGCGGCCCATGCCCCAGGCGCTGCCGACATAGTCCTCGAGACCGGTGCCACAGATGGTGGGGTAGGTGGAGTCCCCGTCAAGGAACAGCTTCACCTCACCTTCCCCGTACCAGATGCCCTCGTCGAGGACTCGTATGCCAAGGCTGCAACCGAGAAAGCGCCCTGGGCCTCTCAGATCCTCGGTGATGACCACGTCCGATTTCAATCGCGTGGGATTCTCCCGACGGAATGAAACATGGAGGTATCCGTTTGCCGCAGGCATGGCCGGCTCGAGCGTGTAGTCAATCTGGTAGTAGAGGACCGTCGCAGCATCCGATCCATTCTCGAGCTCGATTCGGACGCGATGGGCGAAGGGCATGGGCATCGTGCTGTTGAAACCCCGCCCCTCGTTGACCGCCATCAGGGCCGAGGCGAATGGTGCCGTCCGTCCGTGCGGAAGGCAGAAGAAGTCGAGTAGAGGCACGGAGACGCTCGGCTCGTCGGCCCCGTCGTAGAACACTTCGATCCAGAGCGCTCGAAGTCGCTGTGGCGGAGCAGGAAGCATGGTCATCCACAGGTGACGGAGTACCCCCGGACCCTCGAGGTCGGCGAGCACCACCCGCTCGCCCGAACCGATCAGCCGGCTGGGTGCACCCTTACGCCCACCCGCGGCCCTGCCCCCCGCACCTCGAGCCCCGGTCGGGTTCTCGAAGGTGACAGCCCGCGCCTCGAGTGATGCGTCGATGAACGATGGATTCAGGATGTCCGTCATCGGTTTCTCCTTTCTTCTTGACCGCCGTAAAGCGAGGACGCCTGCGGATGGCTACTGCAGGATACGCAACCCCCAACACGATCGGCGGCCCGGCATGAACGTTCCTCTGATGTCTCGGGGGAGTGGCCTGGAGGGATTCTGAACCTACCGTCGAAGAGTTCTTGTCCGCGTCACGTGCCGATCATTGTTCGGTTACCTGCGACTTTATGCTTCGAAATAACGGGGGCACCCGATGGGCGGTTCGGTGGGACCGCTAAGGATGGCGAAACATGCGCCTCTTGCCTGAGGCGGCCGAGAATGGTCTGTGCTACAAGCGGTTTTGCATTTCTTATGATCCTCGCGGCTGCTACTGCTTCGGACGCTGCCGCGCCGACAATCACTAGCGATGCTTCGTCATCCGCCGTTGCACCTCTGGCGACGCTCGGCACGCTCTAAATAGCGCCAACATCTTCGAGAATCCGCTGAGCGACACTGCGGCTGTGCCGATACCGGGTAACCACAACGTCCTTCCTCTCCAGGCTGGCAGCCCTCCCGAATTCGTCGGGGTCACCAACCCGCCATATCAAACACATCCCCGACCCCAGCGATGCAGGCGACCCTCAACTTCGTCAGCGAGTACGGGTTTCTGTGCAAGCCAAAAACGGCGCCCACAGCCACAACCCGCCACCACATTGAAGTTGATGTGGAGAGCGACGGGTTCTACCCGCTCGACAACTCGCCGGCGCATCCATTCTCCGAGGGAATCCTGACCTTTCCAGCGCTCATAACCAACACCAGCTATCAGGCTGTCGATCCTCAGTACCTGAGCGCAAACCCCAGCGGATACTGCCTCTCAGTGAACGGGTAGGGAACTCGGGCGGTGCGTCATGAAGCTGGCGCAGTTTCGGCAATCTCGCGGAACCGGGTGGCAGCGGGGGAGCGCTCCCCGGGTCTACAGATAAGGGCAAGCTGCCGGATCGCCGGAGGCTCGGGCCGCACAATAATCGCCCCGAACTTCTCGGCGACGACGGCCATGGATGCAGGGACGAGTGCCGCGCCGGCTCCGGCGAGCACGAGGGGGAGTATGGCATCGCGCTGGGCCGTCACGACAGCTAGCTTCGGTACAAGTCCTACCTCATGTAGACGTTCGTCAAGCAGTCGGCGGGTGGAGGTGCCTTCGGGCGCGGCCACGAAGGCGATGCCTTCAAGGTCGCTCAACGGGACGGTCTTGGCCTTCCTGACGGAGGTGTCGGGCGGAAGGATGAAGACGAGGACCTGCGGCCCAAGGGCTATGGCCTCGAGCGAGGCGGGAACGTCGACGGCATCGGTGAAACCGAGTTCGCACTTCCCTGACTCGACCAGGTCGAAGAGGTCGCGGCTACTCTCCGGGGCGGCGAGGTCAACCCGCACCCCTGAGTAGTGACGACGAAAGCGGCCTACCAAGGAGGCCAGAGGGTCGGCGGCGAGCGTCGGCAGGCTGGCCAACGACAATGACCCTGTCGCCAGGCCGGCGACCGCCTCCACGGCCGCCCGTCCCGTTTCAAGGTCGCGCAACACCTGTCGGGCCGGCCCAAGGAGTGCCCATCCGGCCTCGGTGAGCTGTACACGGTGTCCGATCCTGTCGAAGAGTCGGATGCCGAGGTCGGCTTCCAGCTCCTTGACGGCCAGGGACAGCGCCGGCTGTGAAACAAACACCGCCTTTGACGCCGCGGTAAACCCGCCGTGGTCCACCACGGCTACGAAGTGCTGGAGCCTGCGAGTGTCCATTTGCGTAGCTTATCAATACAACAGGAAATATCTATTTTCAATCTGATCGAATAAACTGCACAATCGAAGCACATGGACACGCTTGAGGAGGCTGGGCCGCTCGGATGGCAGCGACTGATCATCGAACCGAGGCGTCCGGAGTCAATCCGGCAGCGACCGAATGCCTTTTGGCTTGCGGTGGCTGCGGTCTGTATCGGGGCATTCATGGGGCAACTCGACGCCAGCATCGTGACAGTCGCCCTGCCCACGTTGCAGCGAACGTTCCATGCCGGTGTCGGCGCGGTGACCTGGGTGGGATTGAGCTATCTCCTGGTCCTGGTAGCCACGGTCACGGCCGTCGGCCGATTCGCCGACATGTGGGGCAGGAAACTTCTCTACATATACGGCTTCGGGATCTTCGTCATCGGCTCTGCGCTGTGCGGCCTTGCCCCGAGTCTTGGCGCTCTGATCGGATTCCGAGCCATTCAGGCCGTCGGGGCAGCCCTTTTGCAGGCCAACAGCCTGGCCATCATCGTCCTCGCTGTTCCCAGAAGTGCGCTCGGAAAGGCCATCGGGATCCAAGGAGCAGCCCAGGCGGTCGGGTTGGCCCTTGGGCCATCCGTAGGAGGATTCCTTCTGGCGGCAGGTGGATGGCGCCTCATCTTCTTTGTAAACGTTCCCTTTGGTCTGGTCGGCATGATCGCTGGACTGCTTCTGATCCCTCGGAGTCGTCATCTTCAAGCTCGAGTACCCTTCGACTGGACCGGTCTGGCCCTCTTCTTTCCGGCCGTGGTGGCCATCTTCTCGACGATTTCGTTCGGGAACTCGAATGGTTGGACCTCTCCCCTGATTCTCGGATTGCTGATCGTCGCCGTCTGCCTCGGGGTTGCCTTCGTTGAACGAGAGGGCAGGTGTGATGCACCGATGCTGGATCTGCGGCTCTTCCGATCGCCAAGGTTCAGGGTCGGAATCGCCAGCGGCATGGTGTCCTATCTCGTCATGTTCGGTGTCTTGTTTCTCGTGCCCTTCTATCTGGAACGCAGTCTGCAGTTCGGTTCCGGTCGGGCCGGCCTTGAACTCATGGTCATGCCTCTGGCTCTCGGCGCCACCGCTCCTGTCGCCGGACGACTGGCTGATCGTTTCGGTGCGCGGCCACTCACCATGGGCGGCCTGTCGACGGTGGCGCTCGCACTCATCGCCCTTGGCCTCCTTCGGCCTCCAACCCCCGTGTTCCTGGCGTTGTTGGCCCTCGTGGGCGTTGGCCTCGGACTTTTCACACCACCGAACAATGCGGCCATCATGGGTTCGGTTCCCCAGCAACAGTCCGGTCTAGCCTCGGGCGTCCTCAACATGACCCGGGGCATGGGTACCGCCCTGGGATTGGCGCTGACAGGTCTGGTATTCGATCTAGCCGGAGGGCGATCGTCGCTGACAGAATCAGTGGCTCATGCTTTCTCGATCACGACATTGTTCCTAGCTGCACTTGCCCTGCTGGCCGGAGCGATTGCGGGCTTACGTGGAGGCGGTCCAGTCGAGCGGTCGATCGGTGTTCGAGTCGAGTAAAGCACAGTCACGTCCGTACCGGTCAGCACAAGGCCGAGGCCCGACGGGTTGATAGGTGCAGGCTTCGACCCGCACGAGAACGTCGTCAGGGTTGAGGGTAGCTAAGTCGTCAGGGTTGAGGGTAGCTAAGGGGCCCGGTCAATGAGAGCTCAAGCGTTCTCAGCTCGGTCACGGGTGAGCACAGTTCCGGCGAGCTCGTCGAAAGCGGTTCAGTCGTCACTGCCCCACATTGGACTTGATCCGGTTCGACGGACAGGTTGCTTCAGCTGATTATGCCGCCTGACGGTCGGCGTTGTGGTGGAGCGCTTCATACTGGGCCGGGCTGACGTAGCCGAGCGTCGAGTGCAACCGGCGGGTGTTGTACCACCCCTCGATGTACTCGAAGACGGCACGGTGGAGTCCCGCCCGGGTTGGCCACGCCCGGGGGTCGACAAGCTCTCGCTTGATGGTGGCAAAGAAGGACTCGGCCACTGCGTTGTCCCAGCACTCGCCCTTCCGGCCGACCGAGAGCACGACACCGTTGCTGCGGGCCAGTTCGGCAAAGTCCCGACTCGTGTATTGACAGCCTCTGTCCGAATGGAAGATGACTCCTTCTTCTGGTGCCCGGCTGGCGAAGGCCATGGCGAGTGCGTCCTCGACCAGCTCGGTCCTCATGTGGTCGGCCAGTGACCAGCCCACCACCTTCCGGCTGGCCAGGTCGATGACGGTGGCCAGATAGGCCCACCCCTCCCAGGTGGCGATGTAGGTGATGTCCCCGACATAGCGACGATCGATCTCGGGACAGGGTTCGAACTGGCGCTGGATCAGGTCTCTGGCCGCCTCGGCCTCGGGGTCGGCGACGGTGGTCTTGCGCCACCGCTTCTTGCACCGTCCCTCGAGGCCAGCCAATCGCATCAACCTGGTCACTCGTCGCCGGCCGCAGGTAACGCCCCGGTGGCCGAGCTCCTGGTGGACCCTCGGAGAGCCATAGGTGCCCTTGGACTCGTTGAAGACCTCGGTGATCTGCTCGGTCAGCTGGGCGTCGGTGACGGCCCGGTCCGACGGGCTGCCGTTACGGCGCTGGTAGTAGGCGGAACGGGAGACCTCGAACAGGCAACAGGTCTTTTGGACACTGTGACCCGCAGTCTTCTCCGCCTCGATGAAGGGGTCCAGCTTCATCGGGTCTCCTTGGCGAAGAAAACCGTCGCACGCTTCAAGATCTCCACGTCCTCTTTCAAGGAGCGGTTCTCCCGGCGCAGCCGGGTGAGCTCCTCTTTCTCCTCGGTGGTGAGGCCGGGGCGTTCACCCTGGTCGATCTCGGCTTGTTTCACCCAGTTCCGCACGTTGGTCTCGGTCAGATCGAAGTCCCTGGCCACCTGGCCGATGCTGCGATCACCGTGCCGGCACAGCTCGACGATCTCAGCCTTGAACTCCGGAGTGAACGACCGACGGGGGCGGGGCTTCTTCCTCTCCATGGTCTCCATTTTGGACATCCTTTCCGGGGCTGTGCCCCTGATGGTGGATGTCCGTCAAACCGGAGGAAACCCACATCTCGGTTGACAACTTCGGGACCGGCGGTGGCGGTCACGACGGCGCATTGGCGTCTTGGTCATCGGATTCCGACCCGGCGTCGTTGCTTGGCTCGACGCCGAAGCTGCTGACGAGCGCTAGCAGCACGGTCTCCACGTCCTCGAATGGTTCCAAGCTTTGTTCGGCCCGGCACAGTGCAACGGCGCCCTCGGTGGCTGCGATGACGGCCACGGCCAGCGGCCGGGCTGAGTGCTTGTCCGTGCCGCCCGCCACACAGAGGTCGGTGAGAAGTTCCGTCCAGGTTCGGAAGATGGTGCCGGCATGAGCGAGGAGTTCGTCGTCGCTTCCTGCGACTGTGACGGCGACGACGGCACATCCCGCGGTGAGTTGGGAGTATTCCAACAGGGCTCGCCAGAGGGAGAGAAAGCGCTCGATGACGACTGCTGAGGGATGTCCCCGGGTGGCCTCCATCGCCGCCAGTCCCCGTTCGCTGGCCAGATCCAGCGCCGCGTGCAGCAGTTCTGGCTTTCCACCGGGGAAGTGGTGGTAAACGGATCCACGCGGCGAGTCGGTGGCTTCGAGCACCTCGGCGAAGGAGGTGCCTTCCACTCCCTTGGTGGCGAGAAGGCGCGCGGCACCCGCCACCATTCGTGTTCGGACAGCCCCCCGAGGCAATCTGGTCCGTTCGCTGGAGCTGCTGCCTGACTCGTCCATTCAACGTCCTCGATTTCTAACTATGCAATCGATCATAGTCGTGCTACGGTCTATGTAGGGAGACATACATAGTAAGGAGCCATCAAATGCCGATGATCGATGTCTACGCCGCCGCGGACACGTTCCAGGAGCCCCATCAGCTCGCCGCTGACCTGGCACGCACGCTGATGACCATCGAGGGTGTCCCCGACATCCCGATGTTTCGACAGAACACGGCCGGCTTCATCCACGAGATGGATGGTCCGGCTATTTCCAACGTGAACGGCGACAGCGAGTACGTGAGGGTCCAGGTTCTGACCAACGCAGGCGCCCTCGACCGGGACAAGCAGCTGGCCGTGGTCAGCCAGTTCACCGACCTGGTGGCCACGGCGGCTGGGGACCCCTCCCTGTCGGAGAGGACCTGGGTGCTGTTGACCGAGGCTGTCGAGGGCGGATGGGGCCTCGAGGGCCATGCCAACAAAAACGAGGAACTGGTGGCCGCGGCGAGGGCGCAGATTGCCGAACTGTCTGCTCGCAAGTCTGACGATGGGTGATCCCATCGACAGCGATCAGGACGCCCTGACCCAGTTCATCATCACCGAACCGAGCCCAGGCTACCGGAAGGTGGTCTTTTTGAACCCGCCGATCAACCTCTTGAACTCGACCACCTAAATGGCACCATCGGTCTCCGGTCAACACCACGGGCGATTCGTCCGTGAGCGGAGGAGCGGGGTCACCTCCGCACCCAGCCGGGCGATCTGCCGTCTGACCTCCCGCGGCGGCATCCCCGGGAGGTGGATCCTGAGGTTGAGGGCATCAGCGCCCGACTCGCCCACCGCCTGGCAAAGCTGCTCGGCCAGGTCGGCGGGGTCGTGCGAAGAGACGGTCTGATCGCCGCCGAAGGAAGGACCACCTGCACCGGTGTAGCTGTCGTACACCCGGCGTTGGGCCTCGACGAGATCGGTCCGGACATCTCCCAACCAGACCCGGCGGATCAGCACCTTGGCCCCGGTTCCGCCGGCAGCGTCGTACTCGGCAGCCAGGCGGGTCAGGCGGCTAGGCGCGGACATCCCCTCCAAGAGGATGCCGGCTCCGCATCGTGCCGCTCGCCTCGCCGCGGCTGGGGACACAGCCGCGCTCAGCACCGGAACCGGGCTCTCGGCACACGCCTGCAGGGCGGGGTCGGCGTGCAGTTGGCGCAGGTCCCTCCCCTGCAGCATGTCGACGATGCGCGGCAGCTCGCGGCGGAACACGTCGACGGCCGATCGGGCGGATAGGTCCATGGCCTCGAAGTCCAGGGGGAGGGCGCCGGCGGCAACTCCCAGACCTACTCGCCCCGGATGACGGGCGGCCAGCCAAGCCACTTCTTCGGCCACCATGGCCGTCGGGCGCAGTGGAAGCAGCAGGGGGCAGGCTGCAGCCCAACCCGACGGGCACCCGTCCAGGATGAAGGCGACCATCTGAAGCGGATTGGGGAGATACCCCGGAAACCCTCCGTGATGCTCGCTGGTCATGACGCCGGCGAATCCGCTGTCCATGGCCAGTCCCGCCTGGGCACAGAACTCGGCCACCACCTCGGACGCGGCAAGGTCATTGTGGGGATAAAGACGTATCGACACCGAGCCCGGGGAGAACGGGAGTGACGGACGCGACGAGGCGTCGGTCAGACCCGACACTTCACCCGGTGAACGACCGGGGCTCCCCTCACTGGCCGCTCCCGTCACGGGATGACCATAGTTTGCCGGCCCACGCGTCAGAACCCCGCCGGTGGGTATCGAGCGGTGGGGCAGCTTGCCACGCCCGAGGTAGGCGAGGATCCCGGTCATTCATCAACCCAAAGAGCAGCAGATGTTTCAGCAGTTCTGCCCGAGTTCGGCCGGCCCAGAAGGATGAGCAATCCTCTGCTGCCACCACCTCGATCTCGAGGTTCCAGAGGATTCAGTGAACGCATGCCTCGTCGGCGGACCGAAATGCCGCACCAGGCGGTGAACCCGAGCCAAGGTCCGGGGTTCGGAAGTACCGGGTATCGGGATCGGTGAGTCTTTTGGTGTCGCCTGTATAACTGGCTGAATGGCGCACCCTAACTTGTCAATGTCCCCGGATCGTTGGGATGCGGTGAGAGGGGAGTGACCTTTACCTGCATCGAGCCCGCTCCTCGCCGACCAGGTCGAACCTGAGCGGCGCTCTGGCAAGCCCAGGCGAGGACGATGCTGGCCCGAGGGTTCTTCACCCTGTTGCCACCTAACCGTGCGGTTCACGGAGTTCCACCCCGTACGATTGCCAGCAGGTGTCGCGAGGTATAAGTAAGTTCCGCGCTGGCAAGGTGACAATCGATCACCGTCCTAACTAAGTCGATTTGCCACACCAGAAAATGAGGAAGGGGAAATGGTTCATCACTTTCACCATCCGTGGCTCGAAGAAGGCGAGAAGCTTCTCTGGCACGCGATGGCCAATCGTGGATCGGAAAATACACGTCCGATCGGTGGGATCCTCTATCTCACCGACCGACGCCTCTTCTTCCAACCACACATCCTTGAGCGCGCCACCGAGGAACAGGCGTGGGAGGCTCCCATCGGCGACGTACAGCTGTATACCGAGGAGGGGGGGTGGGACCCTCATATTCCGATTGTCCGCGACGTCGCCATTCACTTTCACCTGGAGGTGGTCCAGGCTGATGGCTCGGTCGAGGACTTCTTTCTGACCCATTTGGGTGAGCCGCTCGAGCAGTTGGCGCAGTGGAAAGGACGTACCGCCCGGCAGTGAGTAGCAGTCTCTGTCGAGCAAGGCGACCGAAGCCGACGAAGAGGATCGCCTTCGAGAAGCGTTTCGTAATGCCCCCACCACCAAGAGGGGTTCCAGCCCGCCAGTGTCCGCTTTTGGCAGTGTCGGTGAACCCACTGGTCTGCATACCCGGGCTGGGTTAACGACACTGAGTCGTCTTACGCCGGGTCAGGAGTGGAGGACCGGATCTGAGCGCGTGTTCGATTTCATTGGATCCCTACTCCCACTCCGATTGCCGTCAATGGGCGCTCGAACGTTCGGCCGGCGCAACGGTGAGTTCAGAGAGAACGGCTGCTTGGATCGCTGGGTCCGGGAAGAGCACCGCAACGGAGAGGGTCCCCATGCGAATGGACGCATCGGTAACTGCGGAGGCGACGACGGTCGACCGCCCGGCGTCGAGCCAGGCCGGGTGGATGTATGACGAGCGAGTGACCGCAACGGTATCGCCGAGTAATGCGGCCGCTGCTTCGGCGGCCGAGCGTTCTTTCCGCAAGCGAGGGCCGTTCTTGGAAGACTCGGCTCCGGCAAGCACCGCGACCGCCGCTACGGTTGCACCCCAGGTTCGGAACACCTTGGCCGTCGCCGGCGCGGCCGTGTGTGAGTGCAGGTAGGCATTGACGGCTGCGCTCGTCACCAGGTGTGCGGGGTGCTCGCCGGAAGTGGCGAAGAGCGGCGATTCATCGTTGTTTTCGGTGGCCAGGAGCGCCCTGACGACTCGGGCAACCGCTCGGTCGGTGACGGAGACCCTGTGGGCGACGTGCTCCTTGCCCACGAAGTCGAAGGTGATCGTCTGTCCGTGGAGGGCAACCTGATTGCGCCGCAGGGTGGTCAGCCCGTACGTGTGGTTGTCACGGGCGTAGCGCTCATTGCCCACTCGCAGCAGACCCCGGTCCAGGAGCCGGACTACTGCAGCAGTGACGGTGCGGGGAGCACGTACATCGTGATGTTTTCCGGCCAAGTCATCGGCGACATTCTTACGCAAAGCCGGGAGTGCCGCAGCAAAGAGGAGCATCTGTTCGAACTTCCGATCGGTGGCGAGGGCCATTGCTTCTGGGGCGTACCGGTACTGCGTGCGGCCCCGTCTGTCGAGTCCGGTGGCCTGCACCGAGGCAGAGGCATCTAGCGTCGCCCAGACATCCGTCCACGCCGGCGGGATTGCCAGGCGTCGGAGTCGCCCGAGGACGGCCGGGTCGATCACCGTTGCTCCTGCATCGTCGACCCACTCGTCCGGTCGCGTGCGCACTCGGTGCACGCCAAGCGGTCGAAGAGCCCTCGCGACCGAGTTCACCTCAGGTTTTGTGGCTTCTTCCATGCGCATGGATCCAACCTCGGCGACGCGGACCCCTCCTAATCATCAGTTGTCTAGTGACGCTTCGACCACTCCTCGGTAGCTTCCTCGAGCTCCTCTTCGGCCCGAGCATCGAGCTCGTCCTCGTCAGGTCTTGGAGGTGCTTTGGCGTGCTCGTGTCGGGACGGTCGAACCGATTCCTCCGGTTCCATTACGTCATCGAGGTTCGGTTCGCCATGGGGAGAGGTCGTCATTTTCACTCCATTCCGTAATCCATTCGTTGCGCATCTCTTGGCAACGAGATGGGATCAGGTTACGTCGGATTGCTGGTTCGAGCCTGGCGAGAGGGGGATCGAATCGGGATGGATGGTTTCGCGTGGTATCCGTGCGGGATAGAGCGGACAACACCGGTAATCCGCGCTCGCCAAGGTCGCTCGAAAATCGCCGTCTAGCAGGGGCTTTGGGGAAATGTCCAGCTCAGCGGATAGGCGGTTCTGAAACTCGCATCTAGAGGCCGACGGTCGGTGTCCGTTCACCCCAGAGTCGGGCCGCGAAGGATCTGAAGGAAGCGGCAGACTGCTCGGTAGGCGAAGGTGAGGGCCATGGGCCAGCCATCCTGACCTTCCGCACACGTGCTCGAAAATCCTTGTTCCCCAAGCATCACCGGTAGCTTCTACCCGCGAGGCGAATCGACACTCTCGACCACTAGCTCATCCGTCGACATCCTGGTTAATTCGTTGGTTAATTGTCTAGAAGTTGTTCGATCCTGTCCGCGGCTCGGTCTACGTAGGTGAGGTAGCGGCCGAGGTGCTCGGTCGCCTCCACATCAATCCCGAGCCGAGCACGAGCCGTGCCAGTAAACATGTCGAGCCGCGAGACTGCCATCCAATCGTTGATCTCGGGGTGTTCGGCCCAACACTTCCGGTTCGCCAATTCCACCTGGTACATGCGAAGCCAATCGAGCGGAACTGTGGGCGGCGCAACCGGAGTGCAGATACGGTTCTTCAGCTACCCATCCGTGAACGCCGACTCAACGAATCCGATCAGCGCAGCGCTAAAGGCCGGTTGGCAGGTACGCACCCATTGGAGTGTTATCCGGTCGTTGGCGAAGACGGCCGTGGTGGGATGCGTGGGGATGCCCCGCAGCTGAGCAGTCGATGTGTAGCGTGGAAGGCCCGGTCGATATGGTTCCCCTTTCCAACCAGATCTCATCGTCGTTGATGGCGGTCACTCGACCTAGGCGAATCACGTGCCCGATACGACGGAGCTCGGCTACTTCTCCATCACTGAGGATGGCGCAGTGGTACGCCTCCGGCGTCACGTTGGGATCGAGTCGCCGCAGCTCGCCGGTGGTTTCCAGCCGGGCAAAGACGTCCTCGACGGAGTCGGCCCGAGCTACAGCCTCGGCCTGGTCGGCGAGGCTGTTGCAGAGGGCGGCGAAAAAGTCCTCGCCGGGCTGAAAGTTGGCACGGTTCAAGATCCAGGAATCACGAGGGACGATCCAGCGGATCCGGTCCGGATCCGCTCCGTTCTCGAGGAGCCAGATGCAGGCGTCCATGCCGGTCTTGCCTGCTCCGATGACCACGAAATCGTCGTAGGCCGGCGCAGCCCGGGGCAGATCGTTCGGCGGGATGCAGGCCACTCCCGCAGCAACGCTGTAGGCCGGCGGAGTGGTAGAGGGGATACGCATGCGGGAGTGGGTGGCGTCGACGAACCGACGGGCCTTGACGGCGCATCTTTCCCCGGAGAGCAGCGAAGTCACGACCCGGTCATCGCCAACCTCGCTCATCGGGAGGTACTGCACGCGACCCGAGGGCAAAAATCGTTGCCGCATGGTCAACTCATAGTGGGTCACTACCTCCATGCCGGTGGCGAGCTCGTAAAAGCCTGCGTTCAGGCCCGTCTGATCGATAGTGCCCGAACCGAGCGGAGCTGAGTTCACCCCGTAGTAGCTGGCCGGCTGGTGAAGGCGCACGAAGGGGTAAGCGTCGTTCCAGTGTCCCCCCGGACGATCGTGACCGTCGACGATCACCAACGTCGCCTCCGTTTCGGTCAGCACCGAATCAGCGAACGCCATCCCGGCGGCGCCGGCGCCCATGATCAGGTAATCGGCGGTGAGCGACTCCGTCATGTGCCCATTTCCTTGCTCTCGAACTTGGCGGAGCCGTAATTTGGCTCTGCAGGATGAGGCCTGGACCGTGCTCAGAGTACTGGCTGATTAGATCCATTCCTGCACGCAAGCATTTGGATGCCGATTGGCTCCCCCAATAATTGGTCTAACCACCTGGGCTCCGTTGGTGATGGTGCGGCTGCAAGTAAGGCGGTATGCCCCAACCACCGGGGTTGTTGAGGACCGACCGGAACCGTTCTGTCCCCGGTGGGGATGGGTGCCATCTTCAACCACCGAAGCCGTCAATACAACGGCACTCCAGGGGACAGAAATGAGTCTCCTCCGCTCCGACTGTCAGGGACAATGAATCACCCTCCATCCACACTGTTGAGGGTGTACGTTCTGGTTTGTGCCGATGTATATCGACCGCCATGACGCTGCCGGGAGTGTCACCCGAGCAATTGGCCGCTGCTCACCTCTTGGATCTGGAGATTCAAGACAAACACGGTGTCAAATATCACACCTACTGGTTTGATCAGGAGAATGGAACAGTGTTTTGTCTCGCCGAGGGACCGAATAAAAAAGCGGTCGTAGCTGTGCACCAAGAATCCCACGGCATGACGGCGGGTACCGTATTGGAGTTCGACGCACGGACGCCGCTCAATGCCTACATGGGGTCGATACCCGACCATCCTCCGGGCACCGCGTACACCGCGCCAGCTATGAGAGCCATCCTGTTCACGGATATCTGCGGATCGGTAGCTCAGACACAACAGCTCGGTGACGAAGGTCACATGGAGTTGCTCAGCGAACACAATGCGATCGTTCGGGGCGAGCTCGCCGCCAATCACGGTCGTGAGGTCAAACACACGGGCGATGGGATAATGGCGGCCTTCACGTCCGTCGTGTCCTCTGTCGACTTTTCGGTAGCCGTCCAACGACGCATTCACGAACGCAACCTGAAAGCCCGCATACCTTTTCATGTCAGTATTGGCATTAGCGCAGGTGAACCGGTCACAGACGACAATGACGACCTGTTCGGTGCCGCGGTCCAGCTGGCCGCTCGGCTTTGTGCTGCCGCATCGGACGGCGACATTGTCGTATCGGTGGCCGTTCGTGAACTCTGCATGGGCAAATCGTTCAGATTCGACGACAGGGGCGAACACAGTTTGAAGGGAGTACCAGAGCCCGTCCACCTCTACGGGATCCATTGGAGCGAATGAGGTGGCGGATCCCCAACTGAACTCATACAGAATCGCCGTACCTGCCACGCCTCCAAGCTCGCCCCGGCCACAACGGAAGAGCCCAATTCGACACACGTATATCGGAATGCGGACCTAGGTGGAATCATCCTCGGGCACCGACTCGTTGCATGACTTCATCGGATAACTAGTCGGCGCGCACGGGATCGGCGGAACATCGCCGTCCGAGCGACTGGACTTCCCGCGGGCTGCACCGAAAAGCTCCGGCCACTAGGGCGAACTGCTGCGCGACCGGTCGAGCTAGAACGTCAGTTCAGCGTGGACAGACGTGCGGCCCTCAGCGGGCCAGGATGGTGACGGCAGCGATGCCGGGAGCCCCGTACACCTGGGCGTAGCCGACACGCGGGTCGCCTTCGACCTGGCGGTCGCCCGCCTCCCCGCGAAGCTGGAGCACAAGCTCGTGGACCTGGCGGAGCCCGGAGGCGCCGATGGGCTCACCGTTGGCGATAAGTCCGCCATCGGTGTTGATCGGCATCGAGCCGGTGATCTCGGTGGCGCCCGTGGCGAGAAGCTTCTCCTGCTCGCCGTCAGCGCAGAAGCCATTCTCGGCCATGTGGATGACCTCGGCGCCAGCGTCGGTGTCCTGGAGCTGCATCACGTCGACGTCCTCGGGCCCGATTCCTGCAACTTCGTAGGCGGCGCGGGACGCGTACACAGTGGGGGCGACATCTTCCTCTACGGGGGCCCAGGTGGTGTTGACCTCATAGGCGCCGTAGTTGCGTGTGCGGATTTCAGTCGCCTTTACGTACACCGGCGAATCGGTGTACCGGTGGGCGATATCAGCGCGACAGAGCACGACCGCCGCGGCGCCCTCGTCAGGAGCGCAGAACATGTAGGAGGTCAGCGGGTAGTTGAGCATTTGTGAGTCGAGGATCTCCTCCTCGCTGATCGGCTTGCGGCGGAAGGCCTTCGGGTTGAGAGCGCCGTTGCGGTAGTTCTTCGCCGCCACCTTGGCCAGCGTCGCAGAGGAGACACCGTGGTCGTGCATGTACTTGTTGATCTTCATGCCGAAGAACTTGGTGGTGACGTATTGCCCGTTCTCCTGGTACCAGGCGGGCACGTTGGTGAGCGTCGGGTTTCCCTTGAATGAGCCCCGAGGGTGCTTGTCCGTGCCTACGGCCATGACGATTTCGCCGGTGCCGGCGCGGATGGCGTTTGCGGCCTGCTGGATGGTGGCGGCGCCGGTCGCACACGCGCTGAACACGTTGATGAAGGGGATGCCGGTGAGTCCGACCAGAGCGGTGACGGGGTCGGTCCAGACCTCCCAGCTCCCGCCGAAGGCGCACTGGACGTCACTCCACTGCACGCCAGCGTCGGTCATGGCCAGCTCCATGGCATCGGCACCCATCTCGAACGCGGTCTTGTCGCCGTGGCGGCCGAAGGGGTGGAGGCCTACCCCGATGATTGCGACGTCGTCCATTTAGTGCTCCTCCTTGTTCTGGACCCCGACCGGAGCAAAGGCGAAGGTGATGATCTCATTGCCGTCGCCGTCCACGGTGAACGGGACGATTTGCAGCTCGACCTCCATGCCAAAGTCGAGCTTTGCGGGGTCGCTTTCGGTCAGGCGCGACTCGACCCGCACGACGTCTTCAAGCTGCACCAGCCCTACCCCGAAGGGCTCGAAGGGTGCCCCTGTTGGGTTGCCCACATAGTCGAAGCTCGGCGGGAAGCCCTGGGTCGTCCAGGACACGAGGGTACCGCGGCGTGGCAGGGGTAGTTCGGCCATGCCCGGGCTGCTACAGCGCGGACACCGGGATTGAACTGGGAACGTGACCGCCCCGCAGCTCTCACACCGGCTACCGATCAACTGCGGCTCATCCGCCGGCCAAGTAAAAACGTCCGCGATCGGCTGCTGCATCAAAGCTCCTTCACCGTCAGATTCATCGGGGTCACGCTAGTCGGCGGAGGTACAAACATCCAGAGACCTGGAGAGATCGTGGACAGGTGGTCGAGGGGCGACCGTGCCGGCCCGCGCACCTCCGACCTCGTAGTCCATGGAGTCGCCAAAGGCCTACAGCAGTATTTGCAACGGCGAGGGAGGTGAAGGGTGGCTCCGTCCTCTCGCTGCAGTTCGACCCCACCACGCCTCATCGACCAAAAGCGCCGCTATCACACGCCGACGATCAGCCACAGTCGAACATAACGCCAGCGGCCGGCGGACCGTGTGGTTCACATTTCGATGCTGGCGTTTGAGGAGCAGGGGCTAAGGTAAGCATGTGGACGATGACACATTGGCAGAAGGTTGGTATCTCGATCCCTACGGGGTCCATCAACAGCGATGGATCTCCGAAGGTCGGCCCTCCAACCTCGTGCGAGACGTTGATCAGGAGAGCAAGGACGAGCCCCCCCGATCGACCACCATCGCACCCGTACGTTGAAATACCCTTGAATTCGGCCGACTCACCGGGGCGAAGCGATCTTCGCCGTGCCGAGGAGATTCAGCTCCGGGCGGTTATCAAGCCGGGAATCCCGTACTAGACGGGATGTTCGTTTTCCCTAACGCGGGGCGGCCACTAGGCCGGACCGTACCACCGCCTATAGAGCAGTCTTTTGAGCGCAAGCTTCGACATCAGGCGCGAAGGAAACGTTGGAGGCAACGGTGGGACCACCGGTTCGGAAGGGTGGGGCCCTCCCCCAAATAACAAAGGCAGGTCCTACTCGGTTGTTCACACGCCCGGATGTGCCGGAGGGTGACACTATCCCGCCGGTCGGGGGTAGACCACTCAGCGGTCCGTTCCCACGTTTCGATCGGAAGCGTGGTGGCAAGAGCCCGTGGCCTCCGTGAGCACCATCAGAACGCAGAGGTTAGAGATCCGACCCGTGGTTGAGTCAGACAGGCCACAGTATGTCGATCTGTTTATGGACTCGGACTTTATGGTCTATTCGGCCACCGGCGCACTCGACCGCAAGGCGGCGAACGCCCGATTCGATCACATGATGAACTTCTCGCTGAAGCTTGCGTTCGGCAAGCGGGCCATTATCGAAGCGTCGACTGCAACTCTTATTGGTTACGTAGGAGTCGACGAGCTCGAGTTCAGTGGCGAAAGTCGGCTTGAGTTCGGGTACAGACTCGTTCGGGCCTCGCGTGGATACGGGTATGCGACGGAAGCTGCAAGCGCGATTTTAGAAGGGGCAAGTCAAGCGTGGCAGGGGGAACTTCTCGCATTTATCGATCCTCGCAATGACGCCTCTCGAAAGGTTCTGATCAAGACGGGATTCGAGTTTGTTGCACACATCGTGATCAACGGTGACAGGGCTGAGCTTTACAGCCGCTCGATCTGACGCTCGCCTCGATTGGATCCTGGCTGGCCGTCGACCGGAGCGATGTCAGTCCGATGTGGCTGGCCTCATCAAGGCGTCATAGCTGGCTACCTTCTGAGTGTCGAGATTGACCTCATCGAGAATGATCTTGCCCCAGCGAAGTCGCACGTATTGGACTCCGTGGTTTGCATACACGACCTGGCCGGACTGATCGCGCAAAGAGTCATCGAAAATGACACAGACCCTCATGTTCCACGGAGGCCCGCTCGCCAGAACATCGAGCACCACAAGCTGTGGTTTGAGAGCGGCAAAGCGCTCAAACCACGACTCAATCACGTGGTGGTCGGTGGTGTCGATAGCCCAGCTATGGGATCCGGCAAACCGAAACCGCGCATCCGATCCGAACAGGCTCACCACCGGTTCCGCATTTCCGGCGCTCAGCGCGCGATACCCCCGTGTAACCAACATTCGAACCAACCATCTTCGCATCGGCTTCGCCTTTCGAATCGAAGAAGTCAGCAGTGACGACTCTATTTCGCAACCCCCTCACCCGCCAACGAATGGCATCGCAACATCGGGAACGGCACCCTCCTGGCGTATCGGGCGAATCCGGTCGACTTGAAGTCGCACGCCACCCGGGTCGTCGGTGGTCGGTTTCGACTAGGTGGTGGGGCAGGGCAAGTTGACGAAGCGACGCTGCCAGCTCGACCACGACGCATGCGTCATTAATCGGGTCTCGCCATCACGGAGCGATCGGCTTTTGCGTCTCTGGGTGGTGCTCGGCGACCCCGTGGAATCCGCGTTGGCGCGAATTCCAGTCATAGACAACGGCGGTGTCGGCGATCAGGTCATGCAGGGCGCAGCGGTCTCTCCGGAGAAGGATGAGGAGAATCCCGATGCCCAATGTGAGAATGCTGAGGGGGAACGCCAGCACGCGCACGATGGCGTGTTTGCCATTCAGGCCCGACCCGTCATCGCGAACGACTCGCAAGCCCAGAAGGGTCATGCCGAGCGTCCGTCCACTCATGGCCAGGGGATAGGCGCAGTAGGCGAACGATAAAACGACGAGCAGAGTAATGGACAGTATCGGTATTTGGGAGAAGGTGAAATGGTGATCAGAGACTGCGTTGACCAGATACTCGATCACGTCACCGGCCACCGCGAAGATCAAGACGATGATGCCGACATCGACGATAAAAGCACCTAGCCGGCTTACGAAACCGGCATAATGACCCTCGTCTTCCTGATGGCGTAGTGCTATCTGAGCGGTCACATGGAACCCTGGTCCAGATCATGGAGAAGCAAGGGTGGGCCGCTCGGAAGGTTCGATACCTTTCGTCGCAGAAGGCGATCCACCTGGCGCTGCACCCACATATCGAGATCGATGCCGTGATCGCGAAGGTGATCGACCGCCCGACGGGCCGCCGCACCGCCAGAGCGAGCGACTAACGAGCCCACCCGGGTCTGTTCGATCAATGCGTCAATGTCCACCCGCTCCAAGACTGCATTCATGTCGACACGGTCGACCAATGCGTCCAAGTCCAGCCGCGCGAGTAGGGCGTTGAGATCCGTCTGAGCCAGGATGGCGTTGAGGTCGACCTTTTCAAGCGCGGCGTTGAGGTCGACACGCTCGACCACGGCCTGGATATCGATCCGCCGTACGACACCATTAACGTCGATTGCATCGACAACCCCGGGTGCTACATCATTGGCCACCGACTGCAGAAGTTCAGTTCCTTCGTCAACCAACGATCCGAGAGCCTTCCGCCGGGCTGGTCTCGGAGGTCTCCTGCGTCTCGGTGGAGCCACCCGACCATTCTTGCATCGCCCAGCGCTCGCTTTCACAGCCACCACTGAGGGTGTCGATCCCGGTGGATTTGCTGCCCGATGGCGCAGAGCAACGCGAAGTGGCAAATTGAAGGAGGTGAGCGACCGTCTGAACCCGATCGAGCTATTCATGTGGAGGGTGAGTCAGGATCCGACCCTGCGGATGACCGTCGGCACCCTGATGATCCTTGAAGAGCCTCCGGCGGCCGGGGCGCTGGGCGAACGGCTGGAATCGGCCGTCGCCCGCGAACCTCAGCTCCGCCGGATGCCCAACGACGCCACCAGGCTGGGGAGACGTCCCGCCTGGATTGAAGACCCTGCCTTTGAGGTCGGCAATCACCTCAGAACGGTCACACTTCCGTCACCTGGGTCCGACCGCCAGCTCCTCGACTACGTAGCCCTGATCGAATCAATTCCCTTTGACCCCGATCGATCGCCTTGGGACGTCACGCTGATCGACGGGATGGAGGGGCAACGCGGCGCTCTGTACCTCCGATCCCATCACGTACTCACTGATGGGATCGGCGCCATCTGGCTCATCGATCTCCTTCTCGACGACGCTGACAGAGCGTCGGAGGCGACGCCCCCTTCACTGCCGAAGGAGGAATCTGAAGAGGCCATACCACCCCGTCGGGACCGGCAGCCGGGCACTGTGACGATCGATTTCAACAGGGCTCTTCGCCCGCTCAAGGAGGGGGTCACAACTTCGCTCGGCACCCCACCCGCCGAGGCTGCGGATGTCGTGGTGCGCGGTATCCAGCGAGGATTGGACGTGGCCAATTCTGTTTCGCGACAAGTGCTGATCAGCGGAGGGCCACTGGCTTCCCTTCCCACCTCGCGCTCTATGGCCAGCCGGTTCGAGACTCTTTCGGTGCCGGCCGCTCGAGGAGCCTCACTCGCACTCGGGGGTAGCCGCAACGACCTTCTTGTTGCCGCGGCGGCGGCAGGCCTCGGCCGCTATCAGGAACGGATCGGTCGACCGTGTCCGGAGCTCCGACTGGTGACTCCGACGAGTCTTCGCCATGGAGGTGGAGCGGGTGGTAATTGGTTCGCGCCGATCCGCGTAACGGTACCTACGGCGACAGATCACCCGGGTCCTCAGTTCGGTGTAGTCGCTGAACGGCTTGCCCAGGGACGAAACGAGGCGGCGATTCGCGTCACCGCTGCACTGGCTTCGACGATCAGCCGCCTACCGACCCGGCTTCTCATCCCTGCGATGCACGCGCAAGCCAACTCGGTCGACTTCGCCGCGACCACACTTCCTGGCCTGCGTGGCCGGCGACGCATTGTCGGCGCGCTCATCGAAAAGAGCTATCCACTCGGTCCTCGCCTCGGTTGCCCGTTGAACATCAGCGCATTTGGAAATGACGATCGTCTCGATGTAGGGATAGCACTTGACGCTGCCGCGATTACGGATCCGGAATCTCTTCGCGAATGTCTCACCGTGGCCTTTGGCGCGTTCCAGCCGAACTCGGGCTCCTAGTCGTTCCGTCCCAGGCCACCGAAAGAGACGTACAGGACTCGGTTATTCAGCCACGAACAGTCGGTGACGCGTCCTAAGGCATGGCTCGAAGCAGACGCGGTCCGGGATCGCAGGACGACCAATGAGGGCCCGAGACAAACCGACGTCCGGTGGTCGGTCGCCCTCCGCTCCGGGCTTCTTGGCCCTTGTGGGCTTGCCTCCATTCGTCCGGGATTCGGAGCCACGAAGGCCTACCGGCGACCGTGGACGCCATCCGCCCTCGGCCACTGTGCGTGGTGAAGGGGTCACGTCGTCCGCTGTGGCGACGAAATCCAGATCAGATATTTGTCCAGGAGATGCGATGAAATGTTTAAATGCAGCTGAGGGTGGCATGCCTTCAATCGTGCATCTACTAAGGAATTCAATCGTGCGTCTACTAAGGAAAAAGCAGCTCTACTGGTTTCTTCCCGTCATCTTGGCTCCCGGATTCTGTGTCGGGTCGGCGTCGCTTGCCTCGGCTGCATCAGCCACGGCAGAGGTGAGGGTGGCCCACTTGTCGCCCGAGACTGGCGGGGCCGACGTGTGGGTTACCCCGGCCGGTGGCACCGCCAGTGAGTTCGCTCACGATGTGACCTACGGGGAAACGACCAAGTACGCCACGGTGCCGGCCGGTACCTACGCGGTGAGCATGCATCCCACCGGGGTCACCACCGGCAAGCCTCTGCTGGCCGGCAACCTGACCCTGGCCGCCGGCGGGGTCTACACGGTAGTGGTGACCGGTCCCACCGATCACTTGGTGGACAAGGTCATAGACGATGAACTGGGAGCTCCGCCGAGCGGAAAGTCCAAGGTACGCATCATCCAAGGGTCGACCACCGCCGGCTCTCCCACCATCAAGGCCATCCCCCAGCCGACTCTGGCTACCCATCTGGCCTATGCGGCGGTGACCGGTTACGGCGTTGTCCCTCACGGCGACTGGAAGATCGAGATCTCGACGGAGCCGAAGGTGCATCCGACGGTCGACCTGGCCGCCAACACCGTCTACACGCTGCTCGTACTCAACGGCCCGAACCACAGCGTCACCGTGCGCACCACGGTTGACGCCACTCCGGCTGCTCCCGTCACCCCCACCCCTCCTGCCACACCCACCACACCGGCCACACCGGCCACACTGCCCTTCAGTTCCTCCTCCTCCTACTCGGTCAAGAGCGGGGACAACTTGTGGGACATCGCCGAGGGCGTGTTGACAACGGCACTGGGCCACACCCCGACCAACCAGCAAGTGGCCACTTACTCGGCGGCTCTGATCGCGGCCAACAAGAGTCAACTGAACAATCCCAACTTGATCTACCCAGGGCAGTCATTGGTTCTTCCACCTACACAGTAGGGGAGCACGTTCAGGGTGACCCATTCTTCTTCCTTGTCCAGACGGTGGAGATATCTGACGAGGGGCATGGTCCGCTCTGATCCGTGGAGACATCGGACGAGGATCATGGTGTGGGTCGTCCTACTGGCCGCCATCGTTGTGGAGGGCGTCCTGATCCTCCAACCCAGCCAACCCAGCCAATCCAGCCAATCCAGCCAATCCAGCCAATCCAGCCACAGCGTCGCCAGTTCCCCCGCCATTCGAGCGGCACAAACCACCAAAGCACCAGTGCCCACCGTGCTGCCAGCGGCCAGCCCGGCCAGCACTCTGGTTCCTGCCACTGCGGCTGAACAGGCTGCCTTCAAAGCCGGCCAGCGCTCATGCCAAAAGAGCCCTGCAACCACCCTCGCCCCGGCCGGTGTCGCCGAGCACGCAGCGTTCGAGGCGGGCTACCAGTGGTGCCATTCGTTAAGCACGGCCGGCCACCACGGCTCTGGCGCCAAGCGCTGACCCGAGTTCCGAAGTGAAAGGGGTCACGTTCGGTCCGGCTCTCGGTGTCGCTCATTGACCGGGAGCCTGGATCGGCGGCGCGTGCGAATGCCCTTCAGACGGTGAGGAACCTAAATCAGGCGACTGGGGATGATCCACGTCTGAGACCGGTGACACGATCCACATCGGCCGCATCTCGGCCCTCGGCAGCATCCGGGTTGGCACGGGCAGTAATTTGAGCGTATAGTTTGAGCAAACGCTCAACGTAAGGTGGACGATGGCGAAGTCAGGTTCTCCCAGTAGTGCCGTGGCAAAGGGGTCGAAACGTTCGGCCCCAACCCGCCGACAGTTGGTGGATGCGGCGATCGAGACACTCAAGTCGGATGGCTATGCAGGGGCGAGTGCGCGTTCGATCGCTCACCGAGCCGGGCTCAACCAAGGCCTGATCTTCTATCACTTCGGATCGGTCGCCAACCTTTTGCTGGCTGCCCTCGATGCGGTCAGCGAGGAGCGCCTCCAGCTTTATGGCGCCGAAGTGTCTGGTGCGACCAGTCCAATCCAACTCGTGGAGGCTGCCGAAGGAATCTTTCGAAACGACCTCGCCGCCGGATACATCACGGTCCTCGCCGAGATGATCGCCGGGGCCTCCTCGACCCCCGGCCTCGGCCCCGCAGTGGCATCTCGCATCCAGCCGTGGCGTGAGTTCGCCCAATCGGCCATCGAGGCTTCGCTCGGTAATTCCCCGTTGAGCGACGTCCTTCCGGCGAAGGACGTGGCCCACGCCGTGGTAGCCCTCTACATCGGCATGGAGATGCTCAGTCACCTGGACGGCGACCCTGAGGCCGCTCTCGCCCTGTTCGCCCACGCCAAACAGTTCGCCTCACTCTTCGAGGCCTTGACCACCACATCTGCGACCCCCAAGGAGACCACATGACATCGACACTAGGAACCCATGGTGCTCGGACGGCCGGGAACGATACCGGACTGGATGTCGTCACAGGGGCGTTCAGCTACTCGGGGGCCGCCATCGCCAAGGGACTGATCGCCAGCGGGCGCACGGTCCGCACTGTGACCGGACATCCGGAGCGCAGCGGGGGCAACCCCGATATTGAGGCCCGTCCGCTGAACTTCGACGACCAGCTCGGGCTGGTCGACTCCTTGCGAGGTGCGACCACCCTCTACAACACCTACTGGGTGCGGTTCGCCCGTCGTCGGATCGACCACCAGCTTGCCGTGGCCAACTCTCGGACCCTTTTTCTCGCCGCCAAGCGTGCCGGTGTGCAGCGGATAGTCCACGTCAGCATCACCAATCCCACCTTGGAGTCGCCGTTTCCCTATTTCAGAGGCAAGGCGCTCGTGGAGCGGGCCCTGGCCGAGTGCGAGGTCTCCTACGCCGTCGTCCGGCCGGCGATTCTCTTCGGCGGTAATGGCGTTCTCATCAACAACATCGCCTGGTTGCTCCGCCGCCTACCGGTCTTCGCGGTAGGAGGCGACGGCAACTACCGCATCCGTGGCATTCATGTCGACGACCTCGCTCAGCTCTGCCTCAAGGTGGGCGATGAGCCTTATGACAGCGTGACCGATGCTGTCGGACCCGAGCGTCCGACATTCAACGAGCTGGTGACATCGATTGGGGTCGCCGTGGGCGCACGTACTCGTATCGTGCACATGCCCGGCAGGGTCCTTCCCGTTCTATCATCGGTCCTCGGGTTGGCCCTCCACGATGTTCTGCTGACGAGGGACGAGTATCAGGCGATGGCTACAGGACTGGCCGATACTGATGGCCAGTCGACAGGTTCGACGGAGCTGTCGAAGTGGATTTCCGAGCGCGGAGGCGACCTGGGCGTGCACTATGCAAACGAGTTGAGTCGCCACTTCATCTGACATCCAAGAGAACCAGAGGCAAAACGGCGATAACCAGAACCTCCTTTTTGGAGATCGTCTCACCGTCTCCACCGTCGATTTGCCTCCTTCTCGAGTCGGGGAGTGCTCTAGCCGGTGGTCCGCCGTCGATGGTTAGGCCGTATCCTCTGCAAGCGCTCCCACGGTGTCGATGGTGGTGATAGCGATCGGAGCGGCACGAACGGAGAGCGGCCGGTTGTGCCGCCCCGAAGGCGAACTAGGGCACGTATGCCCAGATGAGCTGGATGTAGTCGACCTCGCCGGCAACGAGTGTGATGTTCTGCGGTTGACTGCATTGGCCATTGGCCGCGCCACCCGACGCTGGACCACAACCGATGACCGTGTAGCTGCCAGGTGAGAGCTTGATATGGAAATGTCCCGATTTACCCACGTGCTTCTCAAGGGTGAGGGGGACGGAGTTGAACTCCACTTCGACCGTTCCGGCCGTGGGGTGGAACCCCCCGGGGGCTGCCCCACCTTCGTAGCCCAGCTCGCCGACAATGGCAGATTGTTTGGCTGAGGTGGTGCTTGCGTGAGCCGGAGCGGTTTGTAGTCCGATTAATGCGATGCTGCCGGCGGATAGTGCCAGGGCCAATTTGGTAAGACGGGGCATAATTCTCCTTTGCTTATGTCGTGTGGATTTGACTCCGCACGGTTTCGGGTTTGCAGGGACCCATGACTGTGTTTGAACTTGTCGATGCGGATGACGGGATCGGGGTTCCGGATATAGGTGAGGACCTGGCCTTGCGGTAAGCAATCACGCCTCACACAGCCACATTTATGTACTCCACTGCCACGGTGGCGGCCTGAGAGCTGGGCGGGCTTTGCGGGAAGGGCACGAATGTGACCTGGCCGGTTCCGTCGCAGGGAAGGTTCAAGGAGGTGGGGATCGACTTTGCGACGCCGTACCTTGTGAAGTTCACCTGTCCTGCACCGTTTTCGGCGGGCGGAGGTGCCCCGAAGAACACGCCGATGGACGTGGCTTCGTTGCCCGTATAGCCCGAGGTTGAAAGGATCGCTTTTGGCTCGGTCACTTCCACCCGTTGTCCCTTCAGGGGGTGTCCACTCTGACTCTCGGGACCAGGACACACCACCTTGATGATCGCCGGGCTGCCAACACCGATCGACCCATTGACTAGCCCGTCGAAGTACTGGTGCGGGCCGATCTTCTCATGGGCCGCTGCGCCCGCATTCCCTGAGACGGCCGCTGCAGCGAAGAGCGCCAGGCACGCTCCGAATAAAAGTGTTCGATTCAATTCCGCTCCCTTCCGGATGCTAGGCAGGTGCCGTCCGCAATTCGCTGCCTTGACCTTGAGCGGCACCACCACAGGGGCAGATAGAGGTTCACCACCAATAGTGACAACGGGCCATTCACGCATTCCGTTACAGCGAGCACTTGGCGCTGCCCGTAGCGGAGGCGTGACTGTCCAAACGTTCGCGAAAGCGTCACCTTGTAGAGGCGGGGATTCGCGGGCCCCCTCGAAACGATCCCGACAACGAGGGTGACCGAAGACGTCACGAGGCGAAGAGAAGGGGGGTCGCTGCCCAGTTCCGGGACGCCGAAGCGCGGTGGTCGGGCCCGAGACCGCACCAGGCGCGTTTGCCGACAGCGCTCCGAAGCCCAGTCAGGCGAACGACCAGGGGGTTCTACGGGTTCCATCTGACGCCCGGGGGGCAATGGTGAAATGGGAGGCAAAAATGGAGGGAAGCGTGACCAGTTCTGAGGTGAGTAACAGGATTTTGGCGGAGCATGCCGGTTTCGGATCTCTCGACAGTTCCCTAGCCGAGGGGGCCGTCCTATGGACAAGCGGGAGCTGAGCCTCTGGCAGCGCCTGCGCCGCTTCGTTGCAAAGGATCCAGGTCGGTTTAGTGGCGGCACTTCGGTGATCGCGCCGTTCCAGGAGTTGGCGGTAGAGCGGGAGCGTCTAACTGGACTGTCCCAACCAGAGGGCAGAGGATCGGACACGACGCCTGACAGCGAGCGTGCCGGCGAGGGAACGTAGGTGGTGTAGCGCACGGCGCTGTTCGCCTGTATTGAGTGGTGCAGCCCATTGCTTGTCATAGGAAATGTGAGAATCGGCCACAGGAGAAGGTTCCGGGTCCACTGAATCGATCGGAGTCGAAAAGAGGAGAGGGCAGCGATGGAGTATCTCGTCACCATGACGACCGAGGTACCGCAGGGGACCGCAGACACAACGGTAAAAGAAGTGCGTGCCCGTGAGGCCGTCCGCTCAGGTGAGCTGGCAGCGGAGGGTCATCTGCTTCGACTGTGGCGACCTCCGCTACATCCCGGGGAATGGCGAACGATCGGTCTATTCGCTGCTGAGGACAATGACCAGCTGGAGGATGTGCTGGCCTCGATGCCGCTCCATGTCTGGCGGACTGACGAGGTCATACCTCTCTCACCTCATCCAAATGATCCGGCGCTCGAGAAGACAGGGCTCGGAAGGTGATCCGTGGGAGACAATGAACAAAAGGTGGCCGTCATCACCGGAGGGTCTCGAGGCATTGGAGCTGGACTGGTTGAAGCTTACCGGCGAGCGGGTTGGGGGGTGGTTGCCAATGCGATGACGATCGGGGCCTCTAACGACGCTGAAGTTTTGGCCGTCGACGGCGATGTGGCCGAAGCATCGACAGGCGACAGAATCGTCCGGGGGGCCTTGGAGCAGTTTGGACGCATCGACACGCTTGTAAACGACGCCGGCATCTTCATATCGAAGCCGTTCACCGATTACACGGAGCGGGACTATGCGTCAATGGTTTCGGTCAACCTCACTGGATTCTTCAGGGTGACTCAGCGGGTAGTTCCCGTGATGCTTTCGCAACAGAGGGGACATATCGTGAACATCACGACGACCCTCGTCGACTATGCGAGTTCGGAGGTTCCATCAGCGTTGGTTTCGCTCACCAAAGGAGGCCTTGCCTCGGTCACCAGGGCGCTGGCGATTGAGTACGCCGCCCGCGGGATCAGGGTCAATGCGGTGTCACCGGGTGTCATCGCCACGTCGATGAACGCCGGCGATTCCTACGACGAAGCAGCCGGCCTCCACCCGCTCGGTCGGGTAGGGACGATCAGCGACATCGTGGATGGAATTCTTTTCCTGGAGTCAGCGCCCTTCATCACCGGCGAGATCCTGCACATCGACGGTGGACAGATCGCCGGCCACTGACTTGAGGGCGGAGGATGTCGGTACCAGGGTTGGTCTAAAAGGTGTGCCCAACAGCCTCGATGCGGGTGCGGAGCGCATGCTCTCACCCGCTGCCGGGGGCGTCGCGCCTCGGATCACTCTGTGGCGTCTGTGGAAACCTTCGGACGTATGTCTGGCAACGGTGGGCTTGCGCGCTCTCGACCTGAGCTGCCAGAGCTCGAGCGATGTAGTGGACTCCGCTGCTGGGAGTGCAGCGCACACTGAGGATGCGCCCTCGCCCATGCCGCTCGTTCAGCCGGTCGACTGGGGGCTTCCAATGGCGGTTGGCCGGTACCGTGGCCAGCGCTGGCAGAGGCAATGCCGGGCAGGGATATCGCCGGAGCCTGATCGTGGCCAGAAAAGAACCAGGTATCTCGCCGTGGACCGGACGGAGGGTGTGTACGTGCTTTGGAACGGCGTATCTGGGTAGGTGTGCTAGCTGAGGGTGGAATGGGAATGGCGGAATGCAAGAGCCGTCAGAGGAACATCGGAGACACAAGGTTTATGAGGACTGATAGGAGCTGATCGAATGCAACTCGGAATGGTCGGACTTGGAAGGATGGGAGCGAACATCGTCCGCCGGGTGATGCGAGACGGACACGCTTGCGTCGTCTATAACCGTTCACCGGAGCCGGTGCATGAACTCGCCGATGAGGGCGCCACTGGCACCTTCTCGGTTGACGAGTTCGTGGCGGCACTCGAGCCTCCGCGAGTGGCCTGGCTGATGGTCCCAGCCGCGGTCACCGGTGAGATGGTCGAGCAACTGGCCGGTCGGATGGAGGAGGGCGACATCATCATCGACGGCGGAAATAGCTACTACCGCGACGACATCGATCGTGCTGAACAACTGAAGCCACGAGGAATCCACTACCTGGACATCGGAACGAGCGGTGGGGTGTTCGGTCTCGAGCGCGGGTATTGCTTGATGATCGGCGGAGAGGTCGAGACAGTGGCGCATCTCGATGCTCTGCTGCGCTCGATAGCGCCCGGTGTCCAGGCGGCGCCCAGGACGCCGGGGCGTGAGGGGGAGCCCTTGCCTGCCGAGCAGGGCTACCTGCATTGCGGCCCCGCAGGGGCCGGTCACTTCGTCAAGATGGTCCACAACGGGGTCGAGTACGGGATCATGGCCTCCTTCGCCGAAGGGTTGAATATCCTGCACCACGCCGACGTCGGGCGCGACGACCGCGACCAGGATGCCGAGACAGCGCCACTGGGCGATCCCCGCTACTACCAGTACCAATTCGACATTCCCTTGATCGCCGAGGTTTGGCGTCGCGGCAGCGTGGTGGCATCGTGGCTGCTCGACCTGACTGCAGCGGCGCTCGTAGACTCCCCCCAGCTTGAGGAGTTCGCCGGGCGCGTCTCGGACTCCGGGGAAGGCCGGTGGACCGTGCATGCCGCGGTCGACGAGGGCGTGCCTGCCGATGTGCTCAGCGCCGCCCTGTACCAGCGCTTCAGCTCGCGAGGCGCAGATGATTATGCCGACCGATTGCTATCCGCCTTGCGCCGGCAGTTTGGCGGGCACTTCGAGAAGTCGGTCAGCGCTTGATCCAACCGCGCCGCAAGGGCCTCAGACTGGCGGTCTCACTACAGTCCATGAGTTGGGAGCATCTCCTTCCACGGCGACGGCTAAAGGTCACCACGTTTGATCCCGATGGTGCTCCCCTCAGTAAATCGGATCGGTGCATCGAGGGTATCGACAAGAAACATCCCTCGATCCCCGCGATCCCAGGCCTCGCGAAGCCCTGGTGCGCCCAAATCAAAATCCGGCCGGATTTTTTGAAGAACGGCGCGTAGATCCACGTGCAATTCCCCCATTGTCGGTCGGCCCCAGTACCAGTAGCCGTTGTAGATGCTGAAGATCCGAAGCCCCGGCTCCAAAACGAAGGTGTGAGGAATCATGGGATTATGAGGATCCGTGAACTCCTCGATGTCGAGGTCGTGTTGCACGGTTCGCTCGGGATCACCCAGAAATGGCCAGAGGGCGCCCAGTGAGTCCCGGAACTCATTGAGGTTGAGCGGGTTGTCAGTGGAGATGACGACTAAGCGCGTGTATGCGACACGGAATTCCGGATAACTCTCCACCAGATTCCTGAGAAAACGATGTTCCTTGGGGTCGTATGCTCCTCGGGACAGATGGAGGACCATTGGATTGCCACCCTGGAGCTCAGAGAGTTTCCGAAGGACCCCAGCTTGGTCCTCTAGCTGGTAGTCGGGGAAAGTCGCCCCGACAATGATGTCATTTCGCAACCGATTGCCCTCCTCGATCCGTTGGCTCCCGGTAGGAGCCGCTCCGTTCCTGCGGACACTGCGATTTCCCTGCAGACCTGGGTTGGGCCGGCTTCGATACCCAAATGGAGAACGGGATCGCCATTTGCCCCTTCACGTCCTCTGCGCCTGAGCCGGTCCGTATCCACCATGAACTCTGACTGCCTGGCAGTTTCCCTATCTCACTCAATTAGCCGCTCCGATGCGCTTTGTTGGAACGGGCGGTACGGACACGCTTGGATTGTCCTGAACATAAAATCGCCAATCGAGGTCCTGCCCCGCTGAAATGCCGATTCGAGCACTTCTGGCGTACGTAGGCGCAACATGGTCGTCCAGGATACGGACTTTCCCTCCGACAAGATCCGTGTCGTTATCAGTCCGACTCAGGCCAAACGCCTTGCTCAGACGACCAGGCCCACTACACAGTCGGTAATCTGGGCCCTTGGGGTCTCCTCGATTGGCCCTCATCTCTTCAACCCCAGTCAGCGGCTCCAGCGCTCGAATAAGGACCCCGGATCCGACCCCGACCGGTTGACACACCACATTGGTCAGGTAGTTGATCCCGTAGGAGAGGTATATCTCGAGGCGCCCAGGTGGGCCGAACAACGTGGCATTGCTCTTTCGAGGCCCTGAGAATCCATGGCTCGCCGGTTCCTTCTCATCGTACGCCTCCACCTCGACGATGCGCCCGCTCAGCGGTCCGTACGAGAGGATCTTTCCGATGAGACTCCCGGCAACCAGCTCGGCTGGCCGCTCGTAGAACCGCCGCTGAAGAGTCTGAGGTTCGGAATATTGGTCAGGCTGCAAAACTTCGGAGCTCCTTGCGGGAACTGACCCCCAGCTTTGTGAACACCTTGCCCAGATGCCATTCGACGGTGCGTACGCTGATGAACAGCTGCGTTGCGATCTCCGAGTTCGTGAGACGCGCACCGGCCAACTGGGCGATCTGCAATTCCTGTGCCGTGAGCTCCCCGTAGTTGGCGACCGTGCGTTTGCGCACCGTCTCGCCGGTTGCGAGAAGCTCGCGGCGGGCCCGCTCCGCAAACGCCTCAGCACCCATGTCTTCAAGCATGTTGTGAGCGCGGCGCAGCTGCTCTCGGGCCTCGATCCGTCTGTTCTCACGTCGTAGCCATTCGCCGTAGAGGAGATGACTCCGGGCTAGGTCGACATCAATCCCGGCCCGCACGAGGCGCTCGATGGCCTCCCGGTAGAGGGCGTCAGCGGCCAGCCCTTCGCTCACCAGAGCCCGCGAGCGGGCCTCGATCCCGAGGGCCCAATCGGTGGCGCTGGCCTGAGTCCTTTCGGAGAGTCGAGCGAGGGCACCGTCGGCGATGTCACGCCGGCGAGTGCGCGTGGCGGCCTCCACGAGCTCGGTCAGCGCCCAGCCGTACAGACCCACGTCTTCGAGTTCGCATGCCTGGTGGGCGGCCGACAGGGCCCTTTCGTACTGGCCGAGGCCATTGCAGAGCACCGCCATCGAATACTGCGTCGCAGGCATCCTCCGGATTTCGGCTCCGGCGGTCGCGTCTCGGACGTCCGGCCCGATCATCGGCTGGGAGTGGGCTCCGTGGCCCTGTAACGCTGCGATCGATTGCACGAAACCTTGGTGGTAGGTGCCAGACGTCATGGTCGATAGTGCCTCCCTCCCCCCGACCGGCTCCGTAGCCCAGCGGTGCTCCTCGGCAAGGGCTGGCGCCGTGGCGCCATACGAGTCAGTGACCCATGGTGATTCCTCTGCCCCGGCCAAGGAATGGACCTGATTCCACTTGTCGACGAGCATCTGCAACCGATCGGCTTCCCAGAGGTCGGCGGCCACCCGAAACATCAACCACAGCCATCGCATCTTCTCAGGCGTGTCGTCGGCTTCTCCAAAGGTCTGTAAGGCCCGCCTGAGTCCCGGCAGACTGGCTGCGTAGCCCTCCGTGAACCGAATGGCGAGACCGTCGAGCAGCAGATCAACCACCTTTGGCGCTCGCGGTCGCGGTGTCGGTGTGAGTGCTGCGCGGCGGGCCGCCTTGGCCACCGCCGATGCTCCCCCCTCGCTCCCAAGTCGGCCGGCGGAGATGGTGGCACCGAGCGCCTCCAAGAACATTTCACGGGACAATTGCCCATCGAACGGTGCGAGGCGCTCGGCGGCGCGGATGAGCAGTGTTGAAGAATTGTCTCCATCATGGCGGACATATCTTGTTGGCAAGCACAGGCGCTCCCGTCGTGGCCGCTGTGGCGGCGTCGTAGCCGGCCCCGGGACGCCGACCTGCAATCGCTCGAAACCGTTGGCTGCCACCACGACGACCTCACGACCATCGGTCGCCCTGCGGCGAGAGTTCAATTGCCGACTCTCCATAGTTTCATCCTCCATAAGCAATAACCCCTGACCATCATGATGTGGTTGGTAGAGACGTTCAATGATGCGTACTTCAATCCTCTTGTAGGACGTTCCTCAGGTCGGTGGTGGGGTTTTCCCGAGGGCGGATGTGGGGTCAGCTCGTTTGTCGGCTCAGATGCGACCTGCCAAGCTCTTTGAGATGGGCAGGTCTGTTCTCATTGTGGATGACGATGCTTCGTTCAGAGAGGCGGTGAGCGAGCTGCTCAGAGTGAGGGGGTTCCGAATTGCTGGTTGCGCAGCCGATCAGAACGAGGCGATGCTCGCTGTGCAAGGGTGTCACCCAGGTGGGATCCTCCTTGACGCTCACATCGCTGAATCCGACAATTTCGGAATAGTACGAAGACTCTCCGGAACTGAGGATCCAATCCCTGTACTTCTTACGTCTTCAGATCCCGACGCCGCCAACGAACTCCTGGCCCGCGAGTGCGGAGCAACTGGGTTTGTTCCAAAGACCGAACTGGTCAGTGTGGACCTGCAGCGTTACTTCTCTGGTTGAACTCGTTGTGACGTCCCGACCGTCCATTGAGCAGTTAGGTGCGCAGGTATGTCAGGACGGCAAGCACCCTTCGGTGATCTTCGGATGTCGGTCGCAGTCCAAGCTTGACGAAGATGCTGGTTACATGGCGCTCTACTGCGGCGACACTGACAACCAATTGATCTGCAATCCCCTGATTGGATAGTCCCTCTGCCATGAGCATCAACACTTCTCGCTCGCGAGGTGTCAAGTGATCGACTGGGCTCTCGACTCGTGGACGCTCCACCATACTGCGAACCACTTGTGGATCCAGTGCGGATCCGCCATTTGCAACCCGTCGGACGGCGTCAGTGAAAACGTCGAGGTCCCCAACTCGGTCCTTGAGTAAGTAGCCAAGACCCTCAGCGCCTTCACTCACGAGTTCGACAGCGTAATGAGGTTCGAGAAATTGGGATAGGACAACGACACCAATTCCTGGCCAGGCCGCCCTGATCGCCTTGGCGGCGACAAGGCCATCGTCGGTCGAGGTCGGGGGCATCTGGATATCCGTGACCACCACATCAGGTTGCTGAGCATCGGCCATTTGAAGGAGCTCGTTTGCGTCGTCTGCCACTCCGACGACGTCGAATCCTGCTGATTTCAGGACGCTGACAATGCCAGCCCGCACGATTGGGTGATCATCTCCAACAACAACGCGAATCGACGGATTACCAGCCATGGAACACCGAGCCGCCCCGACTCTGTGCGATTGAATCTGGACACTTTCGACCGGGCGGCCGCATCGGAGCTCCAATCCTCAGTTTGACCTGATCGGACGTTTCCGCTGGTCAGCCATGCACGACTCGGTTCTTTGACAGCATTGTGCCGGTCAATGCATGGTGCCACAATTACGGCCACCACCTGTCGGCGGAGCTAAATCCGCCCGGAAGCCGGTGATGCCAGTGCCTGTCCCCATCTCCGATTGTACGGATGAGATGCCAGCTCAAGAGATCATTTTCGAGGACCACGAGAGCGGGCGGACCATGGAGGGGGCACTTGAGCGCGGCTTTCTGGAAGCGGCGCTCGACGCCATCGTGATAGTCGACGAGCAGGGGCGGGTGGTCGAGTTCAATCCGTCTGCGGAGCAGACCTTCGGCTATCTCCGAGAGGAGGTAGTGGGTCAGGCACTGAGCGAGCTGATCGTGCCGCCCTCACTACGAGACCGGCATCAGCGTGCATTCGACCGATTCGTCACAACCCGCCAGAAAAGGGTATTCGGTCAGCGAATCGAGCTGACGGCGATGGGTGCGGACCGTAGGGAGTTCCCTGTCGAGCTCACTTTGAGCAAGGTCGAAGGCGAACCACTCCTCATTTGCGGAGCCATACGTGACCTGTCTGAAGAGAAGCAGCTCAAGGACGACCTGCGCCGGCTCGCCCATGAGCAGGCCGCTCTGCGGCAGGTGGCCACTCTCGTGGCGCAGGGGGCGAGTCCCACGGAGGTCTTTTCGGCGGTCGCCGAAGGGGTCGCGCAGGTTCTGGGGGTGCCGGGAATCAACATGATCCGCTTCGATTCAGGCTCCACAGCCACCAAGATTGCCGGCTGGGGCATAGCACCGTTCGACCTGGGGAGCCACTTCGGCCTCGACGACCCGAGCGTCATTGCGTCAGTAGCTCGTGCCGGCCGGCCAGCCCGAATCGATAACTATGTGGAGGCCAGTGGCCCGTTCGCAGAGATGGCCCTGGAGGCGGGCTTGAAGTCAGGGATTGGTACGCAAATCCTCGTAGATGGCACCGCTTGGGGGGCCATCATCGCCTATTCCGCATTCACCGACCGATTCTCCGATGATGCCGAGAGTCGACTCTCTCGATTCACCGAATTGGTGGCAACGGCGATCTCCAACATGCAGGCACTGGACAGGCTGCACGATCTTGTCGCCGAACAAGCCGCTCTCCGTCGGGTTGCCACCCTGGTCGCCCGAGCAACAGACCCACAAGAAATATTCGATGCAGCATGCGGAGACATGGGCGAGGTGCTGGGTGCCAGCCGAGCAAGAGTCGTGCACTACACGGCTGAAGGCTTCGGCCACATACTTGGTGGTTGGTGGCTCGAGGGGGCGAAAGATCTCGTGGGACATCCGGTCCCTCTCGATGCTCACTCCCTCGAGGCGGCAATCCAGAAAACGCCTTCTCCGGACCGCACCGTCGGCCGCGACCGGGTTTCGGGCGAGCGTCGATACGAGATCGGCGCTCCCGTCTTGGTGGAGGATGGACTATGGGGGGCCCTCATTGTCCAGGCTGACCACGAGTTGCCCTCTGGTAGTGAAGCGACCGTTGCCAGGTTCGCCGAAATGATTGCAACGGCCGTGGTGAATTCAATCGCTCGATCGGAGCTGCTGGCCTCTCGAGCGCGCATCGTCACAGCTGGAGATGAGGCGCGACGTCATCTTCAGCGTGACATCCACGACGGAGCCCAACAACGAATCGTTGCTTCCGTGATTGACCTTCAACTGGCCGATGAGCGCTTTGATGCCGATCCCGCGGCAGCGCGTGCAGGATTGCGCTCGGCTCTTCAGTCTTCGCAGGCCGGGCTCGAAGAGCTACGGGAACTGGCTGCCGGCCTTCACCCTCGGGTCTTGACCAGAGGTGGTCTGCAAGCAGCCCTGGACGCCATCGCAACCAAGAGCCGTTTCCCCGTCACGGTCATAGCACCCGCCGATAGGTACCCACTACAACTTGAAGCGGCCGCCTATTTTGTCGTCGCCGAGGGATTGGCCAACGTGGCAAAACACGCGCGGGCATCGCGTGCTTGGGTGCGGGTGGAAGAATCCCATGGGGAACTTCTGATCTCGGTGGAGGACGATGGTGTTGGCGGAGCGAACCCCGACAACGGGAGTGGGCTGCGGGGATTGGTGGATCGGACCGAAGCACTGGGGGGTCGCTTGACACTTCGGAGCATCGCCCCCACCGGAACGTCGCTCAGCGCTTCGCTCCCCTTGACGGAGGTTTAGTTTCGGATGGCTCAGCGTTTCCGGTCCATGGCCCGAGGAAAGACCGGAGAACTGGCCAGGGCTCGGCACAGGTGCGATTTGCCTGCTCCGAGGTCCACCGTAGATGACAGCAAGTGAATAGCCGCCACATCGAACAGTGGGAGGAATCAAGATGGCGGAAGCACAAAAGGGGCACCGCGTCGTAATCGTTGGGGCGGGTTTCGCCGGATTCAATGCGGCGCGGAAGCTGCCCCGCCTGGTTGGCCCCATCACCGAGATCGTGGTGATCAATTCGGCTGACTACTTCCTTTACCTTCCACTGATGCCTCAAGCGGCCAGCGGGCTGGTCGAGCCTGGACACATCCGTGTCTCACTTCCCCAGCGGCTACGCAACATCACGTTTGTTCTCGGGACAGTGAGCCATATCGATCCTGCGAAGAAGCTAGTGAGCTGGTCGGGCCCGGAAGGCACGTCCGGCCAGGTGGGCTATGACCGGCTCGTCCTCACCTCCGGCAGCGTGAACAAGCTGCTACCCATTCCGGGTGTCGCCGACTACGGGCACGGGTTCCGCACTATCTCTGAGGCTATGTACCTGCACGACCACATCATCCGCCAGCTGGAGCTGGCCGCAGTGGCCGTCGACACCGAGGAGCGTCGGGCGCGCTGCACCTTCGTAGTGGTCGGGGCGGGCTACACCGGCACCGAGGTTGTGGCGCAGGGCCAGCTAATGACGACCCGGCTGGCCAGGACGCTGCCCGGCCTGGATGGCCAGGAGATCCGGTGGATGCTGATGGACCTTGCGCCCCGGCTACTGCCCGAGCTGGATCCGCGGCTTTCGAAAACCGCCGATCGGGTGCTACGGCGGCGCGGCGTCGAGGTAATGCCGGGCAAGTCGGTCGCTCAGGCCGGCGACGGCTATGTCCTGTTGACGACGGGGGAGAAGGTGCCCACTCACTCGCTGATCTGGTGTGTGGGGGTACGCCCCGACCCGCTGGTGGACGGACTGGACTTGCCGACCAATCGGGGGCGCCTGGTCGTCGATGCGTTCATGGCCGTGCCGGGCGCCCCGGACATCTACGCCTGTGGGGACTGCGCAGCGGTGCCCGACCTGACCCGTCCCGGCCAAATCTGTGGCATGACCGCGCAGCACGCCGAGCGCCAGGGCAAGCTGGTGGCGCGGAACGTCGCAGCCTCCCTGGGCACCGGAAAGGGCAAGGAGTACAAGCACCGTGACGAGGGCTTCCTGGTGGATCTGGGCGGGTTGGCCGCAGCGGCCAACCCGCTGAATATCCCGCTGTCCGGACCAACCGCCAACGCCATCACCAGGGCCTACCACCTGTCCGCCATGCCGGGGAACCGGGCAAGGGTCCTGACCGACTGGACCCTGAACGCCATCACGTCGCCAGAAGCGACATCCCTCGGAGAGATCAGCGCTGAAGCCGTTTCGCTCGATGTCAACAAACCACGGGCCTGACCGGGATCGCAGCGGGGAGCGATCGACGACGTCGTGGCTGAGGGGCGTACCAAAGTTGAGGATCATTGAGCCGAGCTAGTCGGAGATACGGCTGGCATCGAGCCTGATCGATGGCCCTGGCTGTTGCGAGCTGGATGTCAGCAGCGAGCGGGTTACCGACCAGCGCCAAGTATTGGGATCCTCGATTCCGCCTTGGTGTGCTTTTGACCCCAGCGGCCGGCTGCGTGGCGGAGGACTGACAATGGAGCTACCCCGAGCCGGCGGGCAGGCTCGTACCCCGACCAGGGAGTCTCACGGGTGCGAGCGTCGTCTGACCGTGGGACCGTGAACATGAAGTAAAGGCGAGCTGCACACCGTGAGGCAGCTGAGCTGCAGTCGCGACCCTGGGAGGCACAGATGGTTTCTACGACTTCAACGATTTCCGCGGGGCGGGCAGGCGGCGATAATCCTGCGGTGAGGCCGTTCGAGGTGGGCTTTGCCCAATCGGAAGTGGCAGAGTTGCGTCGTCGTATAGAGGCGACACGTTGGCCGGAGAATGAGACAGTGACCGACGACTCCCAGGGCGTGCCTTTGTCGCTGATGCAGGAGGTGGCACGGTATTGGGCCACGGAGTACGACTGGAGCAAATGCGAGGCAAAGCTGAGCGCACTGCCGAACTTCATCACCGAGATCGACGGGCTCGACATCCACTTCCTGCATGTTCGCTCCCAGCACCAGGATGCGTTGCCCTTGATCATCACCCACGGGTGGCCCGGATCGATTATCGAGCAGCTGAAGATCATCGAGCCCCTCACCAACCCGACCGCGCACGGCGCCAGCGCGCTGGACGCCTTTCATCTGGTGATTCCGTCGCTACCCGGCCACGGGTTCTCTGCCAAGCCGACAGCCACCGGCTGGGATCCGCCCCGTATCGCACGTGCTTGGGTCGTGCTGATGAAGCGGCTGGGCTACTCCCGGTTCGTGGCGCAGGGGGGCGATTGGGGTGCTGCCGTTACGGAGCAGATGGGTCAGCAGGCCGCACCGGAGTTGCTCGGCATTCACTCCAACATGCCCGGCACTGCTCCATCGGAGGTAAGTGGTTATCTGCGGGGTGAGCCCGCACCCTCCGGTCTGTCGGACGACGAGCGGCGCGCCTATGACCAGTTGAGCGCCTTCTACGCGAAGCACGTGGCTTATGCCCAGATCATGGCGACACGGCCCCAGACTCTCTACGGCCTAGCGGACTCGCCCATTGACCTTGCCGCTTTCGCCATCGACCACGGCGACGGCACCGGCCAACCCGGGCTCATCGGTCAGATCCTGGAGGGACGCCTGGCCGGCGATCTCACTCGGGACGACATCCTGGATAACCTCACGCTCTACTGGCTGACCAACACCGGCGTGTCGGCGGCCCGTCTGTATTGGGAGAACAAGGCGCCCTTTTTCGACGCCAAGGACATCACCATACCGTTCGCCATCAGCGTCTTCCCCGACGAGCTGTACCAAGCGCCAAAGAGTTGGGCCGAGCGTGCCTACCCAGACAACCTCATTTATTACAACAGGCTAGACCGGGGCGGCCACTTCGCAGCTTGGGAGCAGCCGCAACTCTTCTCGGAAGAGATGCGCGCTGGCTTCAGGTCGCTTCGCACCGTCTGACAAGGCCTAGATTCGAACCCTGCAGCCGGCTTAGCGAATCAGTGGGTTTTCTGCGTCCCTAGCGGGCCAGAGCGGTAACGACTCCGATGAGGTTGCCCTCCGAGTCTTTGAACCACGCGCCTTCGCGTCCATCAGGCGCCCGAGCAACGCCGTTCTCTGTCCGGGTCTCCGCAGTGTCGTACTGCTCGAACTTTATGCCCCGATCTCTCATGTCGTCGACGACCGATCGCACGTCGGTGACCTGAAGAACAGCCTGCATGAATTCCCCCGATGACCTCGCTTCGGCGGGATATATGAACAATTGGTTGACACCATCCCCAATGGCCAGACCCACCCGGCCGTCGCTCGCATTGGGAAACTGCGACTGCACTGCCTCGAGACCTACTTTCTCATCAAGATAGAAAGCCTTGGCCCGGCTCAGGTCCTGCGCTGGCAACGCTGCCGTAATCCCAGACGGATTCATGGAGACCCTCCTGTCATCGTTTAGTCGACCTTTTGCCGCTGGCACCCTTCAGGTTTTTAGCCGCTCGAAGAGGTAAGAGCGCACCACTGCAAGCACCAAGGATATGCGGGTGGAGCGCGCAGAAATCACCCTCGACTGAGGCCGGCGGGAATTTCTGGCGCAATGAGGATCGGATATCGGGTATGAGACGCCAGACTGTGGGAAACGCTGCCAAGCAGAGTGCTACGTAGAGCCCCCCGACCCCGTTGGCCACACACGATGAGGCGGGCTGAGAGGTCCTCCGCCGTCACCAAGATGGCCTTGGCAACGCCCTCAAAGGACTCTCTCGTCATTGGTGAGGCCCTATACCCGTTCTCCCTTGCCCGAAGCGCACCCTCTTCCGCCACCGACTCTGCAAAGGATTCGTCCTCTGCATCCAAGTCCACGCCCCCGTCGCTCGCAGCGATGGCGCCGGCCAGAGCCAAGCGGGTCGCCACTGTCTCCCAAACCGTAATGACAACAGCGTCCACCGGCCGGCTGATCAGAGCCGCCGCGGCTTTCATGGCAGCTCTCGATCCATCAGAGCCGTCGAAGCAGAACAGCACGGGACCGTCTCTTGATGGTTGAACCACGGTATCCCTCTTTCTCTTGAACCTTCTCAGCTGGCGGGAAATGATCAAGCACGCCTTCTGCGACATCAGACTTGACGCCATCGCACCCGAAGAAGACGCGCACCATTTTCCATTTTGAGCCAAACGCCTCCAGCAGCGAGCGGCTCGTCCCCGTCGGAATGTTGCTGTCAAATCGCCACGAGAACTCCATCTCGCTCTCGCAACAGGTACCCCGACATCCGCATTGGCAGAAAGGAGGGCGCCACCCTCCCTACTTCGAAACGCTGTCCATGGACACGTTCCCGTCGCCAGCCGACTGGCTGCCCGTCTTAATCTCCCGATCAAGCGCTTTCAAGGCGTTGGCAAGTATCTCCGAGAAGCTGGGGAACGGCTGGATCGTGTCACGTAGTATCCCGATCGGAACCATGGCCCGGATGGCCAGTGTGACCTGCTGCATCCATTCCCCTGCTTCAGGGCCGAGAGCGTAACCACCCGTCAACCTCTCGCCGTCGCTGAGCAGCGTCAGGAATCCCTTTGAATCCGCATATTCATGCGTATATGTAGCCATTCTCGATACTTCCGACATCGCCGCGGTACCACTGAAGCGGCCCTGTCCTGCGCCGACGGCAGCTGCCTGAGGGTCGGTGTACACGACCCGGGGCACGGACTCGAAATTGGCGACCCTGGGCTCGCCCAGGATGTTCGCAGCAACCACTTCACCCTGGTACTCCCCGACGTGCGTCAGGGGCCAGATACCAGTGACATCGCCTATCGCCCACAACCGTTCGCCTGCGCTCATGTGTGAATCGACTTGTATTCCATGACTGTCCGCTTTGGCGCCAACGGTTTCCAGACCGATGTCGGCGACTCGAGGACGCCGGCCCGTGGCCATAAGCAGCCGATCGCCACGGAATTCGCGGCCATCGCCAGTTCGAACGACGAAGTCGGCACCATCCTTCCCCACCTCGGTGATCGACACGCCTAGGATCAACTCGATACCGTCGCGTCGCAGTTCTTCGCCGAGGGACTCACCGAGCGGAGCTGCCTCTCGAGACAGCACGTGCGGAGCTGATTCGATCAACGTCACCCCACCGCCCAGGCGACGAACAACTTGCGCCAACTCGGTACCCGCCGGGCCCCCACCGATCACGAGGAGGCGACTCGGTACCTCCTTCATACTGGTTGCCTCGTGCGTACCCCATACCCCGTCGACTTCAGTCAATCCCGGAATCGGCGGCCTGAAGGCGTCTGAACCGGTTGCTACGACTACGTGGTCGGCAGTGTGTCGCACACCTTCCACCTCCACCACCCCAACGCCGGCCAGCCGCCCAGAACCACGCAATAACGCGATGTTCCGTTCACTGAGCCATTGGATCTGTCCCGCGTCGGAATAGTTCGACACCACGAAGTCGCGCCACGCAAGGGCCGCAGTCACGTCAACCTCTGCGTGACCAGCGGCATTGCATGCTCCGTGCACCGCCTCGCCCGGGCGGAGTAGCGACTTGGACGGAATGCACGCCCAATAGGAACACTCACCTCCGACCAGCTCGCGCTCCACCACTGCCACCCGAAGACCCCCCTCGGCCAGAGCTCCTGCACAATGCTCACCCGGGGCTCCACCCCCGAGAACGATGACATCAAAATCATTGCCCGTTGCGCTGCTGCTCATTGAACCCTCCGAGTCGCCTCTCTGAAATCTTCACGCCTGGAGGTTCGGGAGGCGCCCGTACATGTCCCTAGTTGTCCACCTCGTAGCCCGATCGGGACGCCGACCGGTCGATCCGCACGGTCAAAGGCTTCTGGATGAAATCTTTCTCTCCGTTTCCGGTGTCCCTTTTCGGGCGTTGATATGGCCTCGACCAGACAGGCCATGGCTTCCACCCTCCAATCGCTCGATCACCAGACTCATCGGAACCAGCGACATCCAGCTTGCTCTAGACACGAGAGACGAGCTCGGCGACGATCTCTGCTGCTGGTTTTTGCTGTCTGGCCAGCGAAACGCTCTGTCCGGCCCACATGGAGAGCGCTTCAATGTCACCGGTGGTGCCAACCATCGGCGGCGCTGGCTCATAGCGGACGATTGCTTCGCCCGAAGCGAAGTGGGCGATGACATCGCCCACTCCGGGCCGACTCTCCAGAGGCGGCCGGCCCGCTGCCTCCCACATCTCGGCCGTCGAGTTGTGGAGGGCGCGGTGGGGCGAGTCCGGCCAGTCGACGTCGTAGAGGTCGGGGTACCACTCCGCATCGGTCTCGACCGCGTTGATCAGGCGAGTGCGGTAGTCCTGGTGGATGGGCATCTCCCGGGCCAGCAGGAACCGGGTGCCCACCCACGCGGCTTGTGCGCCCAGCGCCAGTACAGCGGCCACGCCCCGAGCGTCCCCGATCCCGCCGGCAGCGATCACAGGGATAGGTGCCACCGCGTCCACGACTGCGGGCACCAAGGGAAGCGTGGCGACCTGACTCCGCACGTGTCCGCCAGCCTCCCAACCCTGCGCCACGACGACATCAACCCCGCTGCCGACTGCACGCCGCGCCTCTTCGGCGCTTCCGACCGTACACAGAACGAGTCCGCCCGCATCGTGGACCGGCGCTGTGTAGCCAGCGGGATCTCCCAGAAACAGCGAGACGATCCGCAAACCGGCGTCGAGGGCTTCATCCAGGCGACGGTGCTGATCGGAGGTGAGAACCAGGTTTCCGCAGAAGGGACGATCGGTGAGCGCCGCCGTCTCGCGAACCACGTCCCCCGCCGGATCTGACCACGTCAGCGTCACCATACCGAGCCCACCGGCATTCGAGACCGCTGCCGCCAACTCAGGCACCGCCACCATCGCCGCCAAAACAATCGGTTGTTCAATCCCGAGCAGCTCGCAGACCGGCGTTCGCACTACCGCCACCTACCCTTCGATCCAGGCCGCCTCCACCCAACACGGACAGACCCATATCCTTCTAGGACTCATACGATGTCGGCATCGACTTGGCAGCCCGTTTGTTCCAGCCGTGAAAGTTCGAGTAATCGCCCGCATCCCAAGCATCACGCAGCCCCGGCTTGCTCAGGTCCCAGTCGGGGCGAATCTCGCTCGACGCAACGCACAAGTCGTGCCACAAGTCGTAGAACGAAGGGCGCCCCCAGAACCAGTACCCGTTGTAGATGCTGTGAATCACCAGTCCTGGCTTGAGTACGAGCGTGTGGGGGATCATCGGGTCGTGCTCGGGATCGGTGTATTCCTGGATGTCGAGGTCCTTCTGAATCGTCCGAGCGGGATCGGAAAGGAAGCTCCACTCCGCGCCCACAGAGGCACGGAACTCTTGTGTCGTGTGGTGGTCGTCGGTCGAGATCGTCACGATCTGGGTGTAGGCAACGGCAACCTTCGGATAGTTTGCCGCGAGCTCGAGGTACTGCTGGTGCTCCTTCGGGCAGTAATTGCCCCGCGCCAGCCCGAGGATCAGCGGGTCGTCACCTTGGAGCTCACTGAGCTTCCGCACCGTATTGGTGTGATCCGGGAGGGCGTAGTCCGGGAAGGTACCTCCGGGTCTGATATCGGATCGCATAGAGCACCCTCTCTCTCATCGCTCAAACCAATCCCCGCTATACGATTCGCGCACCGGGTGGTTCGTCGCACCTGTGAAAGGCACCGGGATGGTTGGCCGCTACTCGGACGCCCGCTCTCACCGTGATACGTCAATTTAGGTTGGCATTCAAGGCCCGTTGGAAGCACGTCGGGCGCCCGGTTCGCCGTCCTCGACCGTCGGGCCCGGCGCGCGGCTCCGAGGACTGCGAGAAAGTCCAGCTGTCGATGTTTCTGCGGGCGTGTTCTCGCTGCCCACAACCAGCACCAGGGGTTCCCACGGGTGCCAACGGCCACGCCCGAGCGAGAGAGTAGAGGCGGAGTATTAGGCCATTGCTGGCGCAATCCTGGAGGTTCACGACAATGGGCACCCATCAGCTAGATGAGGGGGTCTTCAGGTGGGTCCAACCCGAGGATATCGAGTGGGAGCCGTTCGCGGCGTTCCCTCCGTCGGCCCGTCTCGCCGCCGTTGTGGGCCACCCATCAGAGCCTGCTCCGTACGTGGTTCGAGTCAAAGTGCCGCCCGACGTCAAGCTGATGCCCCATAGACACCACGAGGATCGTGTCTATACGGTTATTTCCGGCGTGTTCTACATCGGCGTGGGCGAGTACTTCGACGAAGGAAAATTGCGGGCCTTCCCGCCGGGTGCAGTCGTCGTCCTGCCCGGCGGTACCCCTCACTTCCACTGGGCTAAATCCGGCGAGTACATCACCCAGGTGACGGCGATCGGGCCGATCAGCCTCGATTACGTGAACCCGGGAGACGACCCACGGAGCACGTGAGCCACCTACAAAAACAGGACGCTTCAGATTGTTTCACTGAGTGACGACCGAGCCCTCTGCGGGGTGCCCGGTCAGCGTGTCGGACTTGCAGGGGCTTCCCGAATCCGCTCAGTGCCGACACGAGCGTGGATCGGGATACCCTGACCAGGCAGTGCCCGTCCTCTCCGTCGCCTACGATGGCAACGGCGACAAAGGGGGCATGGCACACCTCCCTTCGAGGCGTTCGGCGCTTCGGGGGTAAACGTGACCTGGCCAATGGACCACGCCTTCGCCCCAACGCCGGTCTTGAGGGCTACCCACAACCAAAGTGGGGGACCGCGCCTCAATCCAGGCAAACGACACAGCGATGGCCCGTTTATTAGGGTGGCGCAATGAGAATCTTGATCCTTGGCGCCGGCTTCGGCGGACTCGAATTGGCAACGCAACTGTCTGACGAAATCGGCGACACGGCAGAGATCCACGTCATCGATGAGAAGCCCGGGTTCGTGTTCGGCTTTTCCAAGCTGGACGTCATGTTCGGAAAGCAGACTGCGGATCACGTGTTCCATTCCTACGGGGCGATCGACAAGCCCGGAGTTCGCTTCACCCAAACCACTGTCCGGTCCATACACCCCACGCAGAGGTTCGTAGTTACTGACGCAGGTCAGTTTGAGGCGGACGTTCTGGTCGTCGCACTCGGAGCAGATCTCGACCCGTCGGCCACTCCAGGTCTTCTCGAGTCGGGGCACGAGTTCTACACGGTGCCCGGCGCCTTCGCCCTTCGTGACGTCCTTGCGTCATTCGAGGGGGGCGACGTCATAATCGGCGTAACGTCGACGCCGTTCAAATGCCCACCAGCTCCGAGCGAGACGGCTCTCCTCATGCACGATTTCCTGACCCGGAAAGGACGCAGGGAAAAGTCCCGGATTTCGCTGGTGATGCCCTTCGGTGTCCCGATCCCGCCGTCACCGGGCGCTTCCACTGCCCTCCTCGCTGCGTTCGACGAACGGGGAATCGACTGGCATCCGGAACGCATGGTCACAGCCCTCGACGGCGAACGTAAGGTGGCTGTCCTCAACAGCGGAGAGGAGCTGCCGTTCGATCTGGTCCTCGGTGTTCCCGTGCACAAGGCACCCGCCGTCGTCGTTGGGTCGGGCCTCACGGTAGACGGATGGATCCCCGTAGACCCGCACACGCTCAAGACAGAGTTCCCCGACGTCTACGCCATTGGGGATGTAACGAGCGTCGGCACACCGAAGGCGGGTGTATTCGCAGAGGGGCAAGCCTCGATCGTCGCCGATCAGATCATCGCCGCCTCTCAGGACCGAGCCGTGGCGGGAACCTACGAGGGGCGCGGGGTCTGCTATCTCGAGTTTGGGGGCGGGGTGGTTGCCACCGTCGATGTCACATTTCTGAGCGGAAAGGCACCAGTTGGCGAGATGGAGGGCCCTTCTGTCGCCCTTGCAGCCTCCAAGGCTGAGTTCGGATCGAGCCGGATTGGGCGGTGGTTTGGTCGGGATTGGACCGGAGACATGGACACACAGTGACGGGGCGCCTGCTCTCCGATCGACTCCTTCCACCCACGATCGTGGGAAGGGACTCTCCGATGTGGTGGATCCGCTGGTTTGCTCGGTTCACGAGAGGTCCGCGTTGGCACTATTGATCTGAAGGCTGCTGGCCACCGGTGAGGTCGTCGACCCATTCGTGTCGGCACGCTTTGCAACGCCGAACGCGCTTCATACCGGGCTCGCGGCTGGAGATCCGGTTTATGTCTTCGAGCTCGATCTGTTCGCCACACCTAGGGCACTGAAGAGGCATGATGGCGCCACCACTGTCAAACGCTCCCGTCCGCCATTGCGGGCCCGTCCATCTCTGCGAAAAAAGCAACACCGGGTAGAGCGAGAGCCGTCGACCTTTCGGCGGCCTTCACCCCTGGCAACCTCAGATTGTCACGCCACAGTCGTCGTTTGCGACGAGCGAGACCGACGCCAAAAGTGAGTGTGCCGATCTGAAGGTGGCTCGATCGTCACGGTATTGAGTTGATCCTGTCGCTCTGCCCAGCACTTCTCGCACAGATAGCACTCATCGTGGAGTCTGGTGGGTCCGCGCTGGCGGCAATCGACACAGAGATGATCGAGGTAGACAACGGCCCCAGCCTGAGGTGGGCTGGTGGGTCGCAATTCGTCGAGCCGCTGCTGGGCGGCAGGCACGAGTTGCCAGGGAGCCTCTGTCGTTCCCTCCGGACGCGTCACGAGCCCCCAACACACGAGGTCACGCAGCAACGGGTCAAAGGTTTCTATGGGGTAATCCCGCTGGGCCTCCATCACCCCGTCCCTCCTCGCCACTCAATGCCCCCTGCCTGCGGTAGCACCTCAATTGTTAGCACTGTCGGTCCGCGAGTGCTAGCCCTATTTCGCAAGTTTTTGCTTTTGCGGGGCCCGGGTCCGACGTAGGTTTGGCCGTCGATTGCGACTCGCAACCCGTCGCGGTAGCGCTCCACCACCCGAGCCTGAAATCCGCAGAGGGACAGCCGAATCACGTCCCGCAGGGGGGAGCTCCGCGCCGCGCACGCGGCCGGTGCAGTCCGGGAGCTCGGTCGGCGTCGTCGGCGGCTCTGATCGCGTACGCGAGCCCTACGCTGTGGCCGTGATCTCCAGAATTGCCTTGACCAGCACCGAGCGGGACTACGTGCAGAGCCAGCCGCTGGGCCGTCTCGCCACCGTCGATGCCAAAGGTGCGCCTCAGAACAACCCGGTTGGTGTCTTCCTCGACGAGGAGACCGGCGACCTCGTCATCGGCGGGGGAGCGATGGGCGCGTCCCGGAACTTCCGCAATATTCGGGCCAACCCTCAGGTCGCCCTGGTCGTCGACGACATTGTGTCGGTGGACCCCTGGACGGTGCGGGGAGTCGAAATACGCGGCACCGCCGTGGCCCTTTCGGACGTCCAACCCCCCGTCCAGTTCATGAGCCGCGAAGTTATCCGGGTCATGCCGAACTGGATCGCCAGCTGGGGACTCGACTCCGATGTGCAAGGAAGGCAGACTCGGCGCGGGAGCTGAGGCGACCAGTGGTGCCCCGACACCGAGGATGTTCTCGTCATCGTGGAGGCGCCGCTCTCGTACCGCTCGGAATCAGCGCAGCTCGGACCGCTGTCGCACGGCAATGGTGACACGAGCCGTTGCACAAAGCCGATCTTGATCGTCGCGGCATCTCGACGTCCCAGACCCAACTCGTCCGACCTCTGTGTATGGCCACCGCTGTAGCGTGAACAGAACCGTCGGTGATGGGCCGCAGGAAGCTGGTGTTGTTGGCCATTCCGAGAGCGCCACCCCCTGTGGCGAACACCCCCCGGGCCGTCCCGGTGGAGGCGAGTGTTTCGGCGATTGCGGCATAGATGCCACCGTGAACCATGCCTAGAGGCTGGCAAACCTGTGGACGGACGGGTAGGTGGCCGGAGCACCGGTCGGTCTCGTTGCTCTCGTCGACGACCAATCCGATCGTCGCGTCGAATGCTGATTCCAGAGGAACGCGCAGCTTGTAGGGAGGAGAATCGGGCATGGCCTCGAGGTTACTGCTGCTCGCCGCTCGAAGAGTCCCTCAACACGGCCAAGCTCACATCCAATCTTCCGCCCATCATCACTGTCCTGCTGACGTTGGCGTGGACGGGAAGCCACACGTGCAGCACCGTGACGAACAACGCTGACGCGACTCTGCTGGTCGGGCCCGACGTGACTCGTGGCGGATGGTCGATTGTGGCGCCGAGGCCGATGGGCAATGATTCCCCGATGAAAGTGGCCCCCAGTCGCACCGCCATAATGGCTGCAGTGGCGCGCGGCAGACACCCATTGGAGGATCTGCCCCCGTTGATTCTGGACGACCCGATCGCGTTGCAGTTCGTTGGCCCTTCGTGGCGTGACATCGCGGCATCGAGTGATTCTCGATACTCGGTTGAATTAGGTCGCCAGATAAGAGCTGCCATCACGATTCGTTCCCGCTACGCAGAGGACCGGTTGGAGCTGGGCAATGTCCGCCAGTACGTTTTGCTGGGCGCTGGCCTCGATTCGTTCTGGTGGAGGCGTGCCGATCTACTCGGTCCGATCCGTCTGTTCGAGGTAGATCATCCAGCATCGCAGGCATGGAAGCGCCGGCGCATGGGCCAATTGGGACTCGATTCGAGTGAGTACCAGATCTTTGCTCCGGTCGATTTCGAGGCGGAGTCGTTGGACGAGGGACTTGACGCAGCTGGTTTCGACTGGCAACAGCCGACCATGTTCTCGTGGCTGGGCGTTATCCCCTATCTGACTATCGGGGCCATCGAGGCGACGCTGCGAGCGATTGCCCTCTGCCCTTCAGGCTCGGAGGTGGTCTTGGAGTACGGACTGTCGGAACCGTTCTTGGACGACCTCGGACGCGAGTTCCGTGCGGGATTCTCTCCACTGGCATCGAATGTCGGCGAACCGCTGAGAACTCGATGGTCACCCGGGGAAGCAGAGAGGGTCATCCAAGGGTGTGGTCTAAGAGTCGTGGACCATCCGAGTCGCGAAGATCTTGTCGGGAGGTATCTCTCTGGCCGGGCCGATGGTCTCCAACCTTGGAGCGCGTCGCGCCTGATGGCGGCGACGGTGCCCTGAGGGTGAATTGCCCGAAGACCATGAAAAACGTGCGGTCCGATCCGGGTCCCTGGGCTAGGGCTGGACCGGTGTACCGGCCCCTTCTGGTGGGATTCCAGCGGGTCATGGCTGCGATGGAAGACTCCGGACTGTCGCGATTGGGGATTCGCCGGGGCGGAATTAGACTTGTCGCGGTGGCTGAAACCGGTTTTGTCGATGCCAGTCGCCCCGGTGGGCCGCCGACCACCTCGCCTTTCACTTTGAGGTGAAGGAGCTGACAGGGGTCATTGGACGAGAAGGGAACCCGAAATCTGATGACTGATCAAGACCCAGAGATAATTTGCGGTAAGAACGTGGTCGCTGTTATCTCATTTCGCGACGCCTACATCTACGCCACCGATGCAGAACCAGGCGAGCGACCCGAGCGCGTTGTCGCTCCCGACGAAGCCGGGCGGTTCCACAAGGTCCACCACAAGGCCGGGAACCCATCAGGAACTTACGAGGACGACAGTCCTGCCTACTGGAAGGAGATCGCCGAAGAGCTCGCACCGGCAGGAGCGATCCTTGTCTTCGGTCACGGCGGGGGTAAGGCCAACGCGTCGCACCACTGGATCACCTATGTCGAAAAGCATCGTCGAGATGTGGCGGAGAAGTTGGTGGCTGACGTGCGCATCGACATTGACCACATAGATCAGGAGCAAGTGTTGCGGCTCGCCCAGATCTACTTTGGTGAATCGCCGAGGCGTGACTTCGGGGACAACCGCCGCGGAGCTGGGGCTTAATTTCAGTGTTGGTCTAGCGGTTTGGGGGGAATCTGGCGAGATGGACGACGTGGTGGCTTGGTGCCTGATGGGTGGCAAACGTGAACGAGTCTCCGTACGCCCGAAGGGGGCGACCGGAGGTACCGGATCAGATCACTGGACAATCGAGAAGAGCGGTCGCCTCCCGGAGCAACCCGGCGAGCTCGTCGGCAGGGTGGCGGTTATACAGAGGCCCTGTTCCGTCGGCGAGGAGCCAGCTCAACAGGGCGATGCCACGAACGTGGCCAGCCGTCGGTGCCGCCAGCCCAGCGAGGAGCGCCCGAATATCCGACTCATGGGACAAGATGCTGTTCCGGTTGATCGGCGCTCGTGGGTCTCGCGGGCCTGTCGGTGTCCGCGCTTGGGCCAGCAGATCGGCCCAGTTCTGCGCCAGCGTCCGGCGTTTGACTGGAGACACGAGGACCTGGGAGCGGGCCGCAAGGAGCAGGTGCGATTCCGGCGAGCGACCCTCAGCCAGCTTGCGGTCGAGAGCGGGGGCCAGCAGCCGACTTACAGCTCGTGACCACCTCCTATTCAGTCGGGGAGTCAGCCGGTGTGGAAAGGACCGTTCAATCAAAAGAAGGGTCTTGGGCCGACGTGCGGAGCCGTCGGTCTGTAGGCGTAGGGATCTGATCGCCTCTCGCCGTTGGCGCCGCTCAACGGCTGTCAAATGACTGTTCGGGCCGCTGGCGAACCTTTGGAGAATTGTGGAAGTGGTCACCCCCCAATGGTGAGCCAGGCAGGAGGTCTCCGAAAGTGGCAGGATTGACATAGTGCGCGACGAACCTGCCAACTCTGGAGTTTCACCGAGTAGGAGACGGCCGCCCAAGCGGAAGGTCCATAACATCGCCATCGTCCTGTACGAAGGGTTCACCGCCTTCGAGCTCGGGGTGGCCTGCGAGATCTTCGGTGACGATCGATGGGTGGCTCCCGGTGAACCCTGGTATCGGCTCTTCATTTGCGGGGATAGCACGGCCCCGCTGACCTCGGACAGCGGCTTCCAGGTACTCGTCCCTTACGGGCTCGATGTTCTGGAGGCAGTCGACACGGTGATTGTGGCTCCGACCTACCGGCCGTCAGACATCCCCGACAGCGTGTTCGAGGGGCTCAGACAGGCCCACGCCAGGGGATGTCGAATGCTTTCCCTCTGTGGCGGAGCGTTTGTGTTGGCCGAAGCGGGGCTACTCGACGGACGGCGAGTGGCCACCCACTGGACCGAGTGCGACGAACTGGCAGGCCGCTATCCGGACCTGTCGGTGGATGCCGGCGTTCTCTTCGTCGACGAGGGAGACATCCTCACCGGAGCTGGAAGTGCGGCCGGCATCGATCTGTGCCTCCATATCGTCCGTCAGGACTATGGGAGCGAAGTGGCGACTCAGCTTGCTCGCCAACTGGTCGTCCCCCCTCAGCGCGAGGGAGGACAGGCCCAGTACATCGACAGGCCTCTTCCCAACCTCGACGAATCCGATCGCCTTTCCGAGACTGTCGCCTGGATGCAGGTCCACCTTGATGAGCCACTGACGATTGAAGATCTTGCCGCCCGCGCCGCGATGAGTGCCCGAACCTTTGCCCGTCGGTTTCAGGCGGCCACGGGGAGTTCGCCGCATCGGTGGCTACAAGGGCAACGCGTCAAGCTGGCCCAACGACTCCTGGAAACCAGTGACCTTTCCGTCGAACTGGTGGCCTCCCAGAGCGGTTTCTCGACATCAGGAAACCTCAGAAAACACTTCGGCCGAGTGGTCAGCACGAGCCCACAGGCATATCGTCAGACTTTCAGGCACAGATCTCAGGACGTTGGCAGAGCCGGGGCCGGCCACGAGCCACCACCGGCGTTCGGGAACGGTCTGGCTGAGCATCGTGCGCCCCCTTCCATCATCGAGCGAGGTGATTGAGTCGCCATACCGCAACGGGCTCATGCAGAGCCAGATGGTGAGCTTGGTCGATTGGGCCGTGCGCTCGTTGGGCAGTCACCACGTCGCGCCGAGGTTCCCAGGTACTCGACCAGGTGCCGCCCAGTTCGGGAAGAGGTCTGTCCGGAAGTCCTCGGAGCTAAGGGTGGCAGCACGGGCGGCGCATCCGATTGAGCCGGTGGGTTGAAGAGCCGGACAACCTGACCGAAGATACGTGTAGGTGTGTTCCGAAGCCCAAAAGGAGACGTGATCACCGTGGCGGATAGGCAGCCTAGGCACAAGCGAAACGAGCTGCGTGAGCTTCTCCTCCAAAAGGGCCAGACAATTCTCCGCGAAGATGGGTTCGGGACGGGGGCGGAGGTGTTGACTTTCAAGAGAGTGTTCGACCGATTGGAGAAGGACACCGGCATTCGTCTTACCAATGCTTCCGTGATCCGGCGAATGTGGGAGAACCAGGCCGACTTCCAGGCCGATGTTTTGGTTGAGATCGCCCAAGACGAAAACGAAGACGAATTCAACCGAACGGTGGGGGCTGTCCAACCGCTCCTGGCCACGCTCGATCTCTCAACTCCCGAGACTCGCTACCGGGCCCTCCGTGAGCTCTGCCGAGTGGGAGGAGCCGCCAATGTACACGCTGTGCGCCAATCGAGTTATTGGCCCTTGTCGATTGCCGTATGGGCGCTGACCGTGTTCGACGAGCAGGGGGCCTATCGAAAGAGAGTAGAGGTTGCTCTGGCTGCCGGGTATGACGCCTTCACCGATCGGATAGCAGACACGTATGCAGCCATGGCGACGTTGCTTGGGTTTCGGCTCCGCGAGCAGTTCACGCTTCACCAGTTTGCCATCGCGGTCGACGCGTTGGGACAAGGGTGCGGGCTGCGTGACCGTGTCGATCCATCCAAAATGGAGGGCATCGTCAGGGCGACCGGCCCCGACGGTGAGATGCAGGAGTGGACCCTCTTCGCCGTCGCCTTTGAGGGTCTGGTTCGACAGTTCTTCGAAGTCGACCCGACGTGGAGGCTCGATGGCGACGACGTCGACGCCTTCCACGACGATTTAACCCTGCGCTGAGACATCACCGGGAGAGGACACGGTAAAAGCAGATCGGGGCAGCGTGATCCGAACTCCGACCGGCGGGAAGCGACTTTCCGAGGTGGCGGGGTAGGGCATCAGTCTTGATCCGAGTAGAACCGGCGGAACCACCGGCGGTACTGCGCTATCGGGCCGTCGATCTTGGTGATGATCGGGCGTTCGCGGTAGATCTTGTTCTCCCATATCGGGACGTCCTGGATGAACTGCTCATTGGTGATCCGATCGTTCAGCTCGCTTATCGACTGGGTGGCGTTGTCATCGGGTAACGCCCTCATCGAGAAGATCAAGTTCACTTCTGTGAGCTCCTCATCGATCGGGGTCTGTGTGATGTACGTGAGCATCACGATCTCGTCCTGGCACACCTCGACTGCCACGATCCCCGGTCCGCATGTCGTGGTCGTCGTTTGCACCTCGTAGCCGGCGATGTCCATCGCCGTCACCTTCAGGCTCTGCTCCACGATCATGGAGGGGCCCTCGAACCGAACCTCGAAGTGGTCCTTCGTGGGTCGGGCCATGTCGTGGACAGCCGAGAAGTGCGCCCGGTCGATGATGTTCTCCGTCAGGTCCTGGACGTGGACCCGCACCCGATAGGTGCTGCACCGCCAAGGCGTCCAGTTCGCTTCATCGGCCCGGTAGCCGATCACCTCGTAGTCGGGGGGAGCACCGCCGGCGTGGTGCCAGACAAAGATGCGCCCGTTGCGCTCACACACCGGCCAAATCCGGGCAGCGACCCGCGGTGTGGTGTCCAGCCCCGGCACCTCGAGCAGCTGGCCGTCGCCGTCGAAACGCCAGCCATGAAACGGACAGGCGATTCCGTCACCGCACACCCGACCGCCTATGCCCAAGTGGGCTCCGAAGTGGGGGCAGTGGGCGTCGAAGACCCGCGCCGTCCCGTCCTCGCCACGAAAGAGCACGAGGTCCCGCCCGAAGTAGGTCTTCGGGTGCACGTCGCCGGGCATGAGTTCCCGGCTGCCGCCGATACCGAACCAGCCATTGGGAGAGGAGGGAAAGGGGTAGCGGGAGCTCATCCCTCCAATCTACGCCTGGCGTATCGGTGATTGCGGTCCGCTGTCCATCACCCCCGTGCGCCCTTCCCGACAGCGGGCGGCCTTTCGGATCATCCCTCTCCCGAGCTTCCGAGCACCGCACCGTTGCGGAGCAGGGTCACCGGGCCGTCCTCACTCACGACGACGACGGTGGCCAAGGGGTCGTCATGGCTGTAGCGGCGACCGGAGGTGTGGCGGGTGCCCCCATACGCTTCGACGACCACTTCTGAAGCACGGCTGGGGATGAGCCGCACGCCCAGCCGTCGTAGCGCTCCCTTGCCGTCGAAAACGGCGGCGCCGTCGATTTGGGCCAGGGCGTGGCGAAGCGGAGCGAGGTGGGTTGCCTGTCGGATCCGCAGGGGCGGCGGTGTCGGCAGCCGTTCTTCGACAGGAGGGCCCGGATCGGAGTGGGGGCGATAGATGAGAAGCGAGCCGATACCCAGGGATCCCAGGTCGTGAACGGCGAAGGCCAGCATGGCTCGGAGAACCTCGAGATCGCCGTGGGCCTCCGAGGTGGTGACCAGGTCGATCCAACTGCCGATCGGCAGCTCGTGGTGCCAGCTGAGACCGTCCCAGCGCAGTACGCCGAAGTCACCGACCACCCGGACCGAACCGGCGGGATGGCGCTGGACAATTGTGGCTTTTAGTACGTCGGCCAGTACCACCAAGTCCCGCTCCGAGCCGGCGGGGCGATCGAGCACCATCCACTCGGTCGTGCCGTCGGTCCGTCGTAGGAGCCAGCTGGACAGTCCATCGGCGAAGCGGCGGGCGGCCGGAAGGGGCTGCTGGTTGAGTGGCTGTCGGGAGATGTCGAGCTGAGTCCCACTCGCCCACGAGGCCGGATCGGACATCGGGTCCAGGATTGTGCCACTGCTCACAATCCGGCGTTCGTGCACAGGTGGGCGAAGAGCCTGATCGATCTCCTCGACCAGAATCGTCCGGAAGGCGTCGCCCCCTCTGAAAAGAAGTCCACTTTCCTCCAGCTCTTCGGTCAGTCGTTGCAGGCGTCTCCGTCCGGCGTCAATCATGAGACCGGACGCTACCGGTAGTTGCCACCGCTCCATCCTGCTCTCTGGGTGGGGGTGCCCGGTTCCGCCCCCTCCAAAATCTCCAGTTCTGTCCGCCGACCGGGCGCAGCTATTTGGAGACCACGGAGAGGGTCAAGGCACGTGTTGCGGCATCCGCAGGATCGTACGAGTCGGTGGCTTCGACGGTGAAACTAAAGTCCCCGGCAGTCGTAGGAACGCCTTGGATCGAGCCATTGGCCCCCAGTGTGAGTCCGGGAGGCAAGGCGCCGCTGGACGTCGTCCAGGTGTAGGGAGACACCCCTCCCTCAGCCGCCAAACTCTCGGAGAATGCCTTGGTCACCACCGCCTGGTGGAGCTTGGCCGTGGTGACCACTACCGGCCGCGGCGTGATGGTGATCGACTCGGTCTGGGTGGACGTCTGTGGCGTGGGATCCGTCGAATCGGTTGCTGTCACCGTGAAGGTGAAGGTTCCATAGACCTTGGGCTTGCCGGACAGGAGGCCGGTCTTGCTGTTGAATTTGAGACCCTCCGGTACGGTGTCTCCCGCCCCCAGGGAGAACGAGTACTTCGGGCTGCCACCGATGGTGATGACGTAGTTGGAGTATGCGGTCCCCTGGACCGCGTCCGGCAGGGCGGTGCTGAAGATGGTCAGCGGATAAGTCTCCACGGGCATGTAAGCCGTGCACTCGACCCCGGTGGAGGTGTCCGCCCACGAGTCGCAGGACGGACCGGTCTGGCCAACTCGGTCAGGAGCGATGGAATGCATGATCTCCATCTGGGTGACCAGGTCCCGATATGGCTGGTTCTCGACGTCCACTACACCGAAGTTGTTGTTCTCGCCGTCGAACCGACCACCCTGTGGTTCGTCCACGTACTCGAACCACTCATCACCGACCACCCAGGGCGAGTACTCGTACAACGGGGCGATGTAGTCGGTATAGGCGGCAGCGCGCGTCGTTTGATCGGGATAGACCGCGTACACGCCGGGGACGGTGTCCGGTGTCTGGGGCGTGTTGGCGATGAAGGAGTACTCAGCGACCATGATCGGTCGCTTGACGTACTTCTCAAAGTTGTTGAATGTTGCAGTGACCGGGAGGTACTGCGGCCAGATCCTGTCGATGATCTGGGCGAAACCGGGCATCAGCTGGTAGTCGTCGATGCTGAAGACGTCGACGTAGGGGCGAGCCGCTTCGAGCAACTGGGGCTGGATCTCCTGGCCCTCCGCCTTTACTCCCAGGATCAGATGGTGGGTGTCGTACATGCGTACTGCTGCCGTGGTGACTTGGAAATACCGAGTGGCCAGGGCATAGACGAATCCGTTGGGATTGCCCACGTACTGCTGGGCGACGGCCAGGCCGGGCGAGCCCGCCGGAAGCGCCAGATAATGCTGGAGCTGCGTATCCAGATCGCTCCCGTTCGGCCCCCAGTCGAGCTCGCTGTCGGTGTACCAGCCGATGAGATTGGGATCATCGGCCAGCGGAGCCACCTGGGTGGCCGCCACTTCGTCGGCGTTGGTGACGAATGAAGGTGCGAACCAGTCATCACCGCTGGCCATACTGAGTTGGACGCTGTAGGGCATCTGGGTTGCAAAGGTGCTGTCGTCGGTGAACGCTCCGAGACTGTTGAAGCCCCATGATCGAAGTTGTGAGACTGTGGCTGTGGCCCATGCGGCGGTACTCGGGTACTCGCCCTCGATGGTCTCGCAGTACGGGCAGAGTCCCGTTGTCTGATCGGTGTCGGGGTCCGACGAGACATGGTCGATACCGGTGGAGTAGAAGGGCTCGCCGGTGGGTGTTACGAAGAACGATCGACCGTGTTTTTGGCCGATGGAAAAGTAACCGGTGGCCGGGAAGGGTGTTTTCGCGGCCTTGGTGTTCGCCGAGCCGGGTCCCCCGGAGCGGCCTCCTGCTGCTTGCGCCGATATCGTCGGCACCAGTGAACCGAACAGCATGACCACTACAGCCGGCGCCACCACGCGCCACCTTGGTGAAGGCGTGCGATAGGGCCCCCGTGAGAACATCCGGCGTACTGTCATGTCGCCCCCTCCCGCTCCGAACCTAGGCAGTGTAACGCTGGACCTCGACCGTCACGCTGTCCTCCGGGAATCGGTCCTCCCCTCCGGCGGTCGGTGCCATCCATCCGACCCGCAGCTGCATCCGCTCCAGCCGTGGTGAGGAGGTTGCCGTCGCTTCTCAATCGAGGGGCGATGTCTGCGTGGCCAGGACGGCGCCGGCCAGCTGGAAGAGTCGGCGTTGGTCGCGGTCGGACAAAGGTGACAACACCCTCTGGAGCTCGGCGTACACCTCGTCGGCGAATCGAGCTGCCAGTTCGGTGCCCGCCTCGGTCAGGCGCACACGTACGGCACGGCCATCGGGGTGCCCTGTGGTCCGGGCGACCAGTCCGCGACCCTCGGCCCGGTCAATCAGCCCACTCACGCTGGACTTCTCCAGAGCCAGGTGGTCTGTGAGGTCGGTCATCGTCGGCTCGCGATCGCGCAAGGTGCCGAACAGTCGTACCTGGGTAACCGAGACGTCGTGGCGAGCGGCCACCCGGCCCAGGACATCCTGAATCGAGAAGGAGAGCTGCACGAGGGCGTCGAGCATGGCGGGATCGCTCGACGGGCGATGCACGCTCACCAGCGCAGTCTACCTTGATGTTGTTCGTATCACGACCTAGTATTGTTCGTGTCAAGAACTAGATGAGAGGAAAGAAGAGCGCATGAACGCAGCAGTCATCCACTCATTCGGAGACCCCCCCGCCTACGAGTCCTTTGACGCCCCTCTACCCTCCGGCCCCGATGGAGTGGTGGTCGACGTCGTGGCTGCCGGCCTGCACCCGCGGACGCGATCGAGCGCCAACGGGTCTCACTACGCCAGCACGGGACGGCTGCCGATGATTCCCGGCTTGGACGGGATCGGTCGTGATCCCGACGGCCAGCTGCGCTACTTCATCCTCGACGACACCAACCTCGGCAGTATGGCCGAGCAGGTCGCCATCGACCCTCGACGCAGCCTCGTGCTGCCCGCCGACACCAACGTGGTGACCGTCGCCGCAGCGATGAATCCGGCAATGTCCTCGTGGATCGCCCTGCGCAAGCGCATCGCCTTCCAGCCCGGGCAAAGCGTCCTGGTGCTTGGCGCCACCGGCAACGCGGGACGCATGGCCGTCCAGATAGCCAAGCGTCTCGGCGCCGGCAACGTGATTGCCGCCGGTCGCGACGGCGAGAGACTCGCTCTTCTGGCTGAGCTCGGTGCCGACACCACCATCTCACTGGCCGGCAATACGGACACAACCGATCGAGCACTTGGAGAAGCCGCCGCCGATGTTGACGTCGTCATCGACTACCTCTGGGGCCAGGCGACCGAGCGCTTCATGCCCATCGTGCTCATGCACCGCACCGACAAGAGCCATCCATTCACATGGGTCGAGGTCGGCTCCATGTCGGGTTTACAGATCACGCTCCCTTCGGCATGGCTACGCGCTGCCCGACTGCAGATCGTCGGCAGTGGCCAAGGATCTGTCGCCGGCCCGGACTACATCAGCGAGCTCCCCGCGCTGGCCGCCGAAATCTCGACCGGCACCTACACCATCGACGCCGTCCCGACACCACTCAGCCAGGTCCAGGCGGTCTGGGATGCACCCGTGGCCCCTGGCCAGCGGGTCGTCTTTGTTCCCTGACCTGGCCGGCCCGAATCATCCAGCATTTAATCATCCAGCGTCTACGGCATCGCCCGCTGCGGTTGATGGGCCAATCAGGGACAGCTACCGTACCTGTGGCGTCTGTTGGCGTCCCAGATCAAGGGGGATGGTAATGCGCAAGCTCAGCCTGCTGGGGGCCAGCGTCATCGTGGCCACCGGTGCGTTCGTGATGGGGCTAACGGGAACGGCTGTCGCCAGCATGTCCCATACTCCCAGCGTGCGATCGGTCGTTCCCGACCACGGTTCGGTCAACGGTGGCACCACCGTCACCATTACGGGCAAGAACGTGGTCGGCGTCACCGGGGTCGACTTCGGATCGTCCCCAGCTGGCAGCTTCTTCGCCAAGTCGAACAGCACCATCGTGGCCGTTTCGCCGGCGGGTACGGGCACGGTCGACATCTCCGTTACCACCGGCGATGGAACCAGCGCCGCCGTACCGGCCGACCAGTTCACCTACGTCACCACTCCGGCCATACAGAGTGTCTCTCCCAAGGCGGGGGCCTCAACAGGGGGCAATCGGGTAACCATCGCCGGTTCCGACTTCCTCGGGGCAACGGCTGTTGACTTCGGCTCGACGCCCGCAACCAGCTACGTCGTGGATTCTGCACAGGCGATCACAGCCATTTCCCCCGCTGCATCCGTTGGTCAAGTGGACATCACCGTTACCGGCCCGGACGGCACGAGCCCCATCGATCCGGCCGACCAGTACACCTTTGCCTTGAGAGTCCCGAAGGTGACATCCGTTTCACCGGATGTGGGCCCCGCCGGCTCATCGACGACCATCACGGGGTCGGGGTTCACCAAGGTCACCGCCGTTGACTTCGGCTCGACGCCGGCAGTGAGCTACACCGTGGACCGTCGAACGAAGTCCATCACGGCGGTCACGCCTTTGGGCTCGGGAACAGTGGATGTGACAGTGACCACCGCCAAAGGGACGAGCATTGTGACCCCGGTCGACGAGTTCACTTACACGCCGTCCGACTAGTCGACCCGTGATGAGGCGGGACACGGACAGGCGTGGCCACAGCTCGGTTGTGGGCCCGACCGTCAATGGTGGTGAGGTCACTCGGACGGAGTGGCCCGCCGGCTGATCGATCGGGCCAGTGCGGCCGGGGCGCGGTGCTGGTATCAGGATGCGGTGCAGGAGCGACCCCGCCGACCAGCTGTTCACCCGCTTCCGTAGGGCCGCGTGATCACCTCGAGAAGGTGGTCGTCGGGATCTTTGAAATAGATGCCCCGTCCTCCGTCGGCCCTGTTCACCTCTCCCCGCTGGCGCAGGCCGGGGTCAGCCCAGTATTGGATATCGCGCAGGCGGATTCGACCGAAGATCTCATCGAATTCGTCCTCACTGATCAGAAATGCGTAGTGCTGGGGGCTGATAACGCCATCCATCTCGTGAAAGTCGATGGAGACGTCATTCGAAAGCTCAACGACGAGGAAGGGTCCGAACGCTGTTGGCGGCTCGAGACCAAGAATGTCCGTGAGGAATTCCGCCGATTCCTTCTTGTCGCGGCACCAGGCGATGGTGTGGTTCAGTCGAACACTCATGCCATAAGGCTCCTTCATCCCCAACCGCCAAACCCGTCACACAATCGTACCGTCAGGTCACCGGGTGGACACACGGGTCCGCCGTCGAGATCTCCCGGTGGTGGGGCCAGATCGACGAGGCGGTTTCCGAGGTCGGTGTTGAGGGAGTCGCAGAGGCGCCGGTACTACCCTGACGTCGTAGTGCCCTTGTTCCCTGACCCGGAGACAGTTCCTGGGTTCCGCCGCCGTAGCGGCCGTAGCTGTAGCCGGTGGTTGCACAACCATGCCGCGCCCGGAGCCGGCCACGTCGGGGCGGGTCATCGTGGTTGGCGCCGGCCTCTCCGGTCTCACCGCCGCCCTGGCGCTCCGCGCCGGGGGCTGGGAAGTGACGGTGCTCGAAGCCCGGAGTCGGGTCGGTGGCCGCGTTCACACTCTCTACAGCCCCTTTACCGACGGTTTGCACGTCGAGGCTGGTGGCGAGTCCATCGACGACAACCATGTCCAGATCCAGGCGCTGGCCCGTTACTACCGCCTGGCGCTGGCCCACCGGCCGGCCGACAAGTTGCAGGATGCCGCGGTGTACAGGGCCGGCAGACGCACTGATCTCGAGGCCCTTTCTGTCGCAGACCCGAAGACGCTGACCGGATACGTGGCCTTCGGCGATGCCCTACTCGAGCTGGCTGGAGACCTGGACCCCGCCCACCCTGAACGCGCCCCCCGGGCGGAACTGTGGGACAGGCAATCGCTTCAGGACTTTGCAGCCACCCAGACACTCGACCCCAACGCCGAGCTCCTCGTTCAGACCGACTACCGGGGCAACTACAACGCCCAACTCGACCAGGTGTCTCTCCTCTTCGTTCTCCAACAGTCTGTTGTTGATCAGGCTCTGCCGGAATCAGGAGTGGAGACCTTGCGGATCGCCGGGGGGAACAGCACGCTTCCTGAAGCGATGGCGCGTGACCTCGGAACGGCCGTGCGGCTCAATTCACCGGTGACCACCGTCGAACAGTATGGGTGGGGCGTCCGGGTGACTTCCGGGAGGGGGGACGCCAAGCCGCTGGACGCTGCCCATCTCGTTTTGGCCGCCCCGCCGCCGGCCCTCCGCGCCGTCACCTTCGTCCCCCCGCTTTCGCCCGACGTGGCGGCGATGATCGACGAGCTCGATCTGGGCCATGCATTGAAGGTGTCGACACAGTTTGAGCGGCGGTTCTGGCTGTCCGAGGGATTGTCGGGATTCACTATCACCGACCTACCCTTCGGCACCGGCTGGGATGCAACCGACTCCATGCCGGGCGGTGCCGAACGCCCTGGAGTGCTCACTCAGTTCGTGACCGGCAACGCCGCCCGCTCCGGTGCCGCTCTTGGTGCTCTGAACCGAATTGCCTCCTACCAGAACCAACTCGGTATCGTCTATCCCGAGGGGAGGCCGGACAAGAGTGACATCGCTACCACGATGGCCTGGTCGGACGAGCGCTACACGGGAGGCGGCTACGCCGTGTACGCCCCGGGTCAGTTGACCCGATTTTGGCCGATCGTGCGCCAGGCTCACGGCGCAATCTGGTTTGCCGGTGAACACACCGAGACCCTGGCGGGCTACATGGAGAGTGCTGTCCGGTCTGGTCACCGGGTGGCTACCGCCATCGGCCCGGCGCCCCGGTGAATGGAAAACGGCGGAGCGGGCTCGTCGGCCCGTCTCACGGGAAGGGGAGAAGATGGTGGCCGCAGGCCGGTTCCTGCCCGATGTGGTGGTTGACATCGATGTGCCGATCCAAGGCGAGCTCTCTCTCCCGGGTAGCTCGACCGCGGATCAGCTTGTACTCCCCGAAGTCGCCGGTCGCCTCAGCAGAGTGAGAGCAGGCACGATACCTATCAAGGCGATGGCGGCGATCACCCACCAGCCGTGGCGAAAGGCGTCGAGCTCGGCGCCGCCCCTGTGGGTGGTAGTGCCGAGTACGGCCACCAGGATGGCCACGCCCAGGGCGAGTCCCGTCTGACGGATCATGTTGACCACGGCCGACCCTGTGGCGAACGACGACGCCGGCAAGGAGGACGACGCTGTCGCCATCATGGTGGGAAGGGTCAGACCGACGCCGATACCGGTCATTAGCATCCCGCCCAGCACGCCCGTGACGTAGTTCGGACTGACGGTGACGGCCAGGGCCCACCACCCCACACCAGCGCTGAAGGCCAGGCTGCCCAGGCTGATCACGAGCGCAGGTCCGTAGCGGGCAATGAGTCTTCCGGCGACGAGGAACGACATGAGCGGCACCATCAGCGGTCCGGGGGCGATACCCAGACCGGCGCGTAGAGCTGACCAGCCCCAGACCTCCTGTTCCCAGAGGACGATGGAGAGCAGCATTGCCCCGAAGGCCGCCGAAAAGAAGATAGCGACGAGCGACGAACCGGTGAAAGGGAGGGATCGGAAGAGGGTTGGGTCGACGAGAGGGTTCCGACTGGTCAGGCAGTGAAGCACAAAGAGAGCGATCAGCACGATGGCGGCGGCGATGGTGGCCACGATCGAGGGGGAGGTCCAGCCCCAGTCACTCCCTTCGACGATTCCGAATGTCAGGACTCCGACGCCGGCGGTGGCCAGCACAACTCCCAGGGGATCAGGCGGCCTGGTCTTATGACCGGGGATGTGGGGGAGACGGCGCCATCCCACAACCATGGCGACGATCCCGATCGGCACATTGACCAGGAAGACCCAGCGCCAGTTGGCCGCCACCAGGAGCCCACCCACCACAGGCCCGATGGCGGCCGCCATCCCGCCGGTCGCCGTCCACGCCCGCACGGCCCCGTGCCGGCGCTCCGGCGGGTACGAGGCGAGGACCAGTCCCAAGGAGGTGGGTGTGAGGAGGGCGGCCCCCGCCGCCTGGACGAGGCGGAAGGCGATCAACATTCCCACGCTGGTCGAGGCGGCGCAGGCCGCCGAGGCCGCCGTAAAGACAGCCACACCGAGGAGGAAGCCCCGAACGCGTCGGTAACGGTCGGCTAACCGACCGAAGAAGACGAGCAGCGAGGCGTAGACGATGGCGTAGCCGTTGAGCACCCAGGACAGCTCACCCAGATTGGAGGCTCCGAGGTCCCGGGCGATCTGGGGGAGGGCCACATTGACGATGAACAGGTCGAGGCTGGCCAGCACCACTCCGGCACAGACGATGATGAGGACCTGTCGCGGTGAGGACTCCTCCCGACCCGCCGCCGGCGCCTCTCGGAGGAGCGTGGATCCCGTCATGCAACGGACTCTATCGGATTGCGTTCTATTAAACAACCCACTACTGTTCGGATGATGGGTCAGGACCGATTGGCCAGCGTGAAGCCGTCCTCCTTTGCCAAGGTAACGGCGGTGAACGCGGTTGGTGCGGGACGCTTCGATGGCGTGGTCGATGCCGAGTGGACCATTGGCGGCAAGCCCAATGGCGGCTATCTGCTGTCCATGATGGGGCGGGCGGCCACAGCGGTGACTGCCCATCAGCATGTGATCGCCGCCAGTGCTCACTACCTGCATTCGCCCGATCCTGGCCCGGTGTCGATCGAGACAGAGCTCCTGCGAGGCGGACGATCGGCCAGCCAGGTCCGTAGCCGAATGAGCCAGGGCGGGGAGGCCTGTGTCGAGGCCCTGGTTACGACCAGCCGACTCGATGCCGCCTCCCAGCCCTACTGGGAACAGGGGCTGCCCGCCAGGAGCAGCGTCGCTTTCGAAGAGTGTGAGCCCTTCGAGCCACACACACCCAACGGGATGCGGGTGGCGATCATGGAGCAGATCGACATAAGACTCGAGCCCGGATCACTCGGCTTCACCACCGGCCACCCGAGAGGTGTCGGCGAGTTGCGGGGTTGGTTGGAGCTTCCCTCTGGCCAACCATTCGACCCGATCTCGCTCCTCTTCGCCGTCGACGCCTTTCCCCCGGCCACCTTCGACATTGAGTTCTCGGGATGGGTTCCGACCCTGGAGCTGACCGTCTACGTGCGCGCCCTACCTGCCCCAGGCCCGGTGCGGGTCTTGCAGCGGGCACGACTGATCGATGCACAGCGGGTGGACGAGTCGTGCTTCGTCTGGGACCACACCGGTCGTCTGGTGGCCCAAGGGGTCCAGCTGGCCGGCATACGCCTGGGGTAGGGCCCCCGCGGGACTCCGCCGTCAGGTGGATAACCCGCTTTTCAGCCCAGGTGCCCCGCTTCCTCGATGGTCAGTTCGACAGCGGGATCGGCTTCGAGTCGATCGTCGGGAATGGGCACCCCACTTCGGACCGAAAGGCCGTAGGTGCCGGCAGCCAGCCGTTCCTCAGCTCTGCCGATGGCCGCCAAATGGTCCTCGAGCTCAGACGTCACGGACTGGTCGGTTCCCTCCTCAGTGAGAGGCTCCGCCGAATCGAACATGTCTCCGGGCTGATCGGCCGCCGTCCGGTCGGCGCCGCCACTTACCCTCATGTCGGCTAGCAGCTGCTCGGTTCGGCGGCGGTCCGAGCGCAGGAGCCTTTGAGCCTTGGCGTGATCCACTTTCGCACCTCACTTCTGACGGGTGACTCGACTTCTGACGGGTGACTCGACGGAATATTACCGACAGAATGGCGTCGTCCCCTGTTCCGGTCGGTCGCTCTCCACGGAAGGCTTCGGCCGACTAATCCTCGGTCTGGATCAGTTCCTTCGCCGCATCTCGGACGGCAGAATCCAGATCGCGGGGACTCACGTCGAGATTCTTGACGATCCATCGCTCGGCCGAGAACTCAGCGGTCTGCAATGTCTGCTCGAGTTTGTTCTCGCCGACCACCACTAGAGCAGCGTGTCCTGCGTCGATGGTCTCCCCCAGCTCTTTGAAATCCGAGCGGGACAGACCCCGCCACAGATGGCCAGACACCGCGCCGATTGCCGCGCCCACCAGGACGGTACCAACCAAAGCGGGAGGAAACAGAAGACCGACGAGAGCGCCGGCAGCCGCGCCACCCCATCCGGCATGCCGGGTGGCCATCTCATCCTTCTCGATGTGTATCGTCCCCGATTCGTCCTTGGCCACCACCGCCGCATCGAAGGTTCCGACGGCGCCGGCCGTGTGAAGCTCCTCAATGAGGTCGGAGTCGGCGCGCGCCGCCTCCTCGCTTGGATAGGTGCCTATGAAGACAAAGATGTTCTCGGGCATGGCCATGTCGTGAAACCCCTTCTTTGCCTGACGAGGGCCGCATTCGACCGCGTGCGCTGATCGAGACTATGCCGCCCGGTCGAACACCATCGCCCGGCAAGCCGACCCGTCGGTCATCCCGAGCCGGACGATGCAGCTTGGGCCAGTTCCGGAACGAACTGAGCGGCATTGACCGTACCGACGCCGGAGGCGAGGTCGTAACCCCGGCGAGCGGTAAACCCGGGGACGGTGTGGAGCGCGCCACCGGAGTGGAAGGCGACTGTGTTGTTTCCGGAGGTCACGTCAGCGATGCCGGGGTCTCCCGCCCGCTCCATGGCGTAGAGCGCGGGGTTGATCAGACCCAGCGGATGACCGGCTACCTGATCGGCCAGGGCGACCACCCCGGCAAAGAGAGGGGTGGCTTCGCTGGTACCGCATACGGGGAACCAGCCGACTTGGCCGGCGAAGCCCTGGTACTCGTCGACGGCGCCGTCGCATGCAGCGCTCATGGAGATGTCGGGCACCCCGCGTTGTATGCCCACCACACTCTTGACCGGGTTCTGGTAGGTCGGTCGGGGAAAGACGACGGAAAGGCCGCCGCCCCCGGCAAGCGGACTGGGTCCATTCTTTCCGGTGATGTACTTCTGTGTGGGCGTGTTGTAGGTGTCGTTCCACACGGTGGCGGGTGCGGTCACCTGCCCGTTGTCGGCGAGATGGAGCTGTGTGCCACCCACGCCCGTCACTAGAGGATCGCTGTCGGGCCACGACGTAACCGGAAAGTCGTAGTACTTCCCGTGTTGGTTGACGTCCGCCGCGCCACTGTCGCCCGAAGCGGTCAGGACGGTGATGCCGCTTTGGGCGGCATCCACGTAGGCACCCCGCAGAGCGAGCAAAGAGGCCTGCGAGGGGAAGGTCTCCTCGGTGGCGCTGAAGCTCTGGCTGATCACGCCGCCCAAATGGTTGGCAACGACGTACTTCTCCGCCGTCTCGATCTGAGGAAAGCCGCTCGTACCCTCGTTCTCGCTCTTCGGTGTCTCCACCAACAAGATGTTGGCATCGGGCGCCATCACGTGCGAGTACTCGATATCCAGGTCGGTCTCGCCGGCCCAACCCACCCGATTTGGGTCGACCACGTACGGCGGAATCGGGCCGGCGGGCTGGATGATCTTGAAGGATGGCGGCGCCGGGATTCCAAAAGCGTGGTCGAACACGGCGAGGTCACTGGCCGCGGTGGGCGATCCGTACGCGTCCACGATGACGATGGTCTGGCCCTTCCCGTCGATCCCCTGGTTGAAGAGCGGCTGCAGGTCGTAGGCCGATTGGATCTGGAACGGCTGGTAACAGGGCACCCCGAAATCGCTCAGACATTCAGCGGTGGTCGGTGGGCCCTGTCCGCTGGTGGTCAGGGCCTTGGGGGTACCCGACCCCAGGTAGACCTCGTCCGGTGAGATTCTGACCATGCTGGACAACGACGGATCGCTCGATCGTGACGTTCCCGACCCACCCAGGACGATCGGGCCGGCGGCGGCCAGGAGCAACAAGATCGTCGCCGCCGCCAAAACGGGCAGTCTTCCCCGGCTGCGCGCCCTGCCCGACTTGCCCCTGCCAGACTTCTCCATAAGGGAAAAGTAGCCGAGGGCCAGGGCTGACGGCGAACCGGTTGCCGCCTGGTCCGCAATGCCTCGGGCTTGTCCCCGGCGGCAGGCGGCCAAGCCGATCAGCGTCGTTCGATACGCCGGCGGAACCCTGCGACTGTCATCTCGACCACTCGGTCGTGTCCCCATTGCAGAAGGGGACGACCGATCCGGCTGGCCAGCCGCATGGCCGGCTGTTGCATCTCCACCGCCCAGGCCACCTCTGCCCAGGTTCGTTGGCCGACCTCACCGAGGCGGAGCTGGGCGTGACCGGTGAGGTCCCCACCGACGGTTGCATCGATGGCGTGGGGACGTTCACAGCGGACCAGCTCAACCCGCAATCGCATGCGGTAGGGGAGGGGTGGGGTGACGACGCCGTAGAGGACAGACCCTGCCGACAGCCCCTCGCCCTCGATCCGGAGCTCGGTGAGCCACGGCCACCACTCTTCGAATTTGTCTGTCTGCTCGATACGCTTCCACAGCTGTTCAGGGGTCAGATCGAATTCGAAACCGTGCCGGTAGCTGATCACGGGAGCCCGCACCTCTCCAGGCTACGGTCAACAGTGGGGGCCGTGTCCTCCCGATCCGGTCAGGAGTGGAGCGCCGCCGGCCGGCATCCAGCCGTCGAGACACGCCGCCATCTTCAACTTCGTGCTCGGTCAGTATTCGGTACCCGTGGCCTTCAGCCCCGCTGCGGATGCCTGACCGTTGAGCGATGACACGAGCTGAGCGCGTCCCCCAACCCTTCGCCGCAGCGGTCGGCCGGCACTGGCGGACCAGCGGAGTGCACCCGGTGGCGGAACACCTCCGTCGCCGGGTGCCCAGTATCGGCGAGCTGGGCAAGATGACAGTGGTTCCCCCGGTCAGGTCCATAGGGCGGCCCGCTGGGCCACCGGCCGCCCCAACTGGGTCGTCGATTCCCTGGCCGATGTGCCCTGCTCGACGCGCTGGCCTGACCGGTCGGAAATGGGCAGCCGTGTCGGGCGACCTCGGCCGGCCACATCAGCCGAGAGCGGCTGCTCCGATTGGGGCATGCTGTGCCCATGAGCGCGCTTGCCACCTACGAGATGGACGGTCATGTGGCCACCATCACCTACAACCGGCCCGACGTCCTGAACGCCATCAATGCCGAAATGCGTCGCGCCCTCAATGACGCCTTCGATCGGTTTCGGAGCGACGAGGCGGCCTGGGTAGCCATCGTGACCGGGGCCGGTCGGGCCTTCTGTGCCGGTGCGGACATTCGTGGGGGTGTCGGGTCGACCGGACAATTTGCCGGGACTTTTTGGGAGAAACCCACGGTCAATTCGTTCGAGAGCGGTTGGGAGATCTACAAGCCGGTCATCGCCGCCGTCAACGGGTTCTGCCTCGGTTACGGTCTCACCCTGGTCAGTTGGTGTGACTTCGTGATCGCCAGCGACCGGGCCGAGTTCGGCTATCCCGAAGTCAAGATGGGAGTCCCTGCCGTGGTCGGTGCCATCCGGCTACCGCAGAGGATCAACTGGCAGTACGCCATGGAGATGCTTCTCACCGGCGACCGGATCGACGCCGCCCGGGCCAAGGACATAGGACTGGCCGGTTGGGTCGTGCCCCACGAGAAGTTGATGGATGAAGCTCGTGCTCTGGCCGACCGGCTGGTGGCGGCCGCTCCTCTGGCCGCTCGGGCCAGCAAGGAAGTGGCCGTGCGCTCGGCCGCTCTGCCACCGGTCGAGGCCATACGCTTCGGCGAGACCATGCGCTTGGTGGTGGCCGACACCGAGGACGCCGCAGAAGGCGGGCGGGCCGCGGCCGAGGGCCGGACGCCGCGCTGGCAGGCTCGCTGAGACCCACCGTCGGCTGATTCCGCGGCTTACGACGCGCGCTGGCGCTGATCCCCGATGTGCGGGGGGCCGATGGCTGGTGGGGCGAGGCCCGAGGGCTGAGAGCGGGCTCAGCCGCCGTAGCTCGCCATCGACACCACCGGCTTGTTGAGGCGGGTGCCTCCCATCGACCCGTAGAAGCGGGCGTCGCCGAAGGCGAAGATGCCCCCGTCGGAGGCCACCTCCCAGTAACCGCGGCCGTCGGGCGTGGACGTCATCGACACCACCGGCTTGTTGAGGCGGGTGCCTCCCATCGACCCGTAGAAGCGGGCGTCGCCGAAGGCGAAGATGCCCCCGTCGGAGGCCACCTCCCAGTAACCGCCGCCGTCGGGCGTGGGAGCGATCGACACGATCGGTTCATTGAGCCAACGACCGCCCATCGACCCGTAGAAGCGGGCGTCGCCGAAGGCGAAGATCCCCCCGTCGGAGGCCACCTCCCAGTAGCCACCGCCGCCCGGTTCGGCGGCCATGGCCACGATCGGCTTGTTGAGGCGGGTGGCTCCCATCGACCCGAGATTGGGGGCGTCGCCGAAACTGGCGATGTCACCGAGGCGATCGACTTCCCAGTAACCGCCGCCGTCGGGCGCCGCCGCCATACCGACCACCGGTGCGCGGATGGTGTGGCCGCCAAGCGACCCGTAGAACGGGGCGCTGAAGGCGAAGATGCCCCCGTCGGAGGCCACCTCCCAGTAGCCGCCGGCCGGGTCTGCGGCCATTCCCACCACTGGGGCGTTCAACCGCTGGCCACCCATCGAACCGAGGAAAGGAGCGCGGAAGGAGAAGATGCCACCGTCGGTTGCCACCAGTCGGTAGCCCTGGCCCAGCTGGTCCGGGCAGGTCGGTGCGAGCGGTTGCGGGGTCGAGGAGGGCCCGAGCAGGATCGGCGTCCCGTCGACCACGCACAGAGGGTCCATCCGGAGACTGCGCTCACCGTTCGGATAGCCGACGTGGCCGGCTGTCCAGGCGTTGTAGGCCATCCACAGAGTCCCACTGGTGTCGGTGAAGATCGATGGCGCTCCCGGTCCGGCCGTCGACCCCTTCGATGCGAACACCGGCGTGCCGTCGGGGTCGCTGCAGGGGCCGGCCGGTCCCTGGCAGTCGGCGTAGGCGATGGCATAGCTGCTGGTCTGCCAGGCGCCGCCCGAAAAGAAGAGGATCCACCGGCCACCCAGCTCGACCATTTCGGGCTGTTCGAGGCTGGTCTCCCAGGCCCTGTTCTGGGTGAGGAGGGCGGTGGTCGGCCCGCTCAGCGAGGCACCGTCGCCGTCGAAGCTGACGGCCGCTGACCACAAGGTGGCGGGCGACGTCGAGCCCAGACCATCGTTGTTCTTCCAGGCCAGGTAGTAGCGGCCCGAGGCATCCTGGTAGACATCGGGATCGATGGAGCCACCCAGGTTGGCCTGGCAGAGGACGGGTCCGGTCGAATGGTCGACGTAGGGGCCGACCGGATCGGTTCCCTCGGCCACCCCGATGCAGTAGTGGCCGACCGAGGGGTCCCAGGCGGCGTAGAACAGATAGAACCGACCATCGACCTCGATCATCGATGGGGCCCAGGCGGCACCGTTGCCCGGCGCCCGCCACGCCCAGTCACTGATCTGGCAGGTGCCGGCCGTCACGCTGCCCGACTGACAGGGCAGGGCTTCGCTGACATCGGGGTTGAACAGCAGACTCTGAGGCCAACGGGCCAGGTTGTCGGTGGTCATGACCGGGACGTTGAAGAACCCGTCCCCGGTGGAGAAGGCGTAGTACTGGCTGCCCAGCCGCACGACATCCGAGTCCGGGGTGTCCAAGGGGGAGAGTGGATTGCTGTAGGTGCCCGGCAGGCCGGCCGAGGCCGGCGGTGCGCCCAACGGAACCAGGGCACCGGCAGCCACGACGGCCAGCGCCAGGAGGGCACACCACCACTGCCGTAGCCCTCGACTGTCACGGCGGAGGCGGATGGGACGGTGGGAAGCAGGTGTGGAGACCGGCGTTCGGAGCAGCATCGGTCCGTTGGTCACGGGCCGGAGCCGTAGTCAGCGGTGGCCACGGCGTCGACGCCTGCGCCGGGCGTCCAGAGGAACTCCCAGCGGTTTCCCTCCGGATCGGCCAGAACAGCGGATCGACCGCCCCAGGGCTGGTCCCGTGGAGCCGCCACCGGTGTGGCGCCGGCCTGCACGGCGGTGTCGAAGGACCGGTTCACCTGATCAGGAGCATCGACCCGCACCACCAACGTCACTCCGGGTCGATCCCCGGGATCGGAGCCGGCCGGTTGGGGATCGGAGCCGACGGGATAGAGCGTGAGGTCGATGCCCCCCAGGACGAAGGTGGCCAGCGCGTCGGAAGCCCCCGGTCGCTCCTCCCAACCCAGGGCCCGGTAGAAGGCACGCAGTCGGGGCAGCCGGCGGGCGCTGAGGACGACCATGTCCAGGCGGGCCGGCACGGGATCACCCTCTCCCTCGAAGCTGTCGCCGACGACAACGGGCGCGCCCATCGTCCACCTCCGTCTTGTTCGAACCGCGCGGCCCGCCGGTCGGCCAATCTAGTGCCAATGCCCCCTGCACAGGGGGCAGGCCGGAGCGGTGAATACGACGTTCAGGGCCGCGTGCGTTGGTTGGTCCGCTCGACCTGATCGATGAGGGAAACGTTGAGCTTGGTCAACAGCTGGCCCAGCGTCTGACGCTCTTCTTCGTTCCACTCGTCGAACATCTGCCGGAGAACCCGACGTCGGCCCCGCTCGACCTCACGCATGACCCGCCGTCCGGCGGCGGTGATGGCCAGCTGTGACGACCTCCCGTCGCTGGGGTTGGGCAGGCGCTGTGCGAACCCACTGCTCACCAGGGTGTTGACCTGCCGGGTCACGGTCGACGCATCGAGTTGGAGAGCGTCGGCCAAAGTGGTGGTGGGGAGTGGGCCCAGACGGGCCAGCATGCGGAGGGCCACATAGCCGGACCGGTCGACCTGCAGGTACAGCGAGCTTTTGCGACCCAACGTCTCGAGATGGCGGACCAGGGTCAGGAGCTCGATTTCGATGGTGCTGATCGAATCGTCAGCCACGTCCACGTTGCGATTCCTCCTCGAACCGTGCCCGGTAGACTTGCCGGAAGTGCCTGTACGATACATGCAAAATGTGACGGTCGGGTAGATCGGCAGGCGAGGCACGACCATCGGTACGGATACCCGGCCCCCGATTCGATGACCGGGGGTGCCGTACCTCGACCACGACGGGGCAGGGCGAAACGTGGTGGAACCGAAGGAGGTCCCCGAGGTGCACAGAGCGATTTGTGATGGGAGCCGACCGTTTGGGGCCCAGGCCCGTCACATCGGTCCGGCGAAGTGATCTGATGGCCACGAGGACCGCGTCAGCGGTGACCGGAAGCGGCAAGGACAGGTACAAGTGGGTCGCCCTGTCCAACACCACTCTGGGCATCCTGATGGTGACCATCAACACCTCGATCCTGCTCATCTCGCTGCCCTCCATATTCCGGGGCATCGATCTGCAGCCGCTGGCTCCGGGCAACACCTCCTACTTCTTGTGGATCCTGATGGGGTTCCTGCTGGTGACCGCGGTCCTGGTGGTCAGCTTCGGTCGGGTGGGCGACATGTACGGCCGGGTCCGCATGTACAACCTCGGGTTCGCCATCTTCACCGTGTTCTCCATCCTCCTATCCGTCACCTGGATGACCGGCCCTGCCGGGGCCCTGTGGATCATCTTCATGCGCTTCGGCCAGGGCGTGGGTGGCGCCTTCCTCTTCGCCAACTCGAGCGCCATCGTCACCGACGCCTTCCCGGAGAACGAACGGGGCAAGGCCATGGGCATCAACGGCGTCGCCCTTGTCACAGGATCGTTCCTCGGGCTCATACTCGGAGGGGTCCTCGCCCCCATCGAATGGCGGTTGGTGTTCCTGGTGTCGGTGCCGTTCGGCCTGTTCGGCACCGTGTGGGCCTACCTCAAGCTCAAGGACAACGGCGTCCGGGTCACGAGCTCGATCGACTGGATCGGCAACATCACCTTCGGCCTCGGACTCATCGCCCTGCTCACCGGCATCGTCTACGGCATCCAGCCCTACGGCGGCCACACCATGGGATGGACCAGCCCGTTCGTCCTGGCGACCGTTTTCGGCGGGGTGGCCCTTCTGGTGGTGTTCGTCATGATCGAGATGCGGGTCGACAATCCGATGATCCAGTTGCACCTGTTCAAGATCCGGGCATACACCGCCGGCGTGGCAGCCATGTTCCTGTCCGCTCTGGGACGAGGAGGCCTGCAGTTCATCCTCATCATCTGGCTGCAGGGCATCTGGCTGCCCCAGCACGGCTACAACTTCGCCCAGACACCGCTGTGGGCCGGGATCTACATGATTCCGCTCACTCTCGGATTCCTGGTGTCGGGTCCTGTGTCGGGGATCATCGCCGACCGGTACGGGGCCCGTGGCATCGCCACCCTCGGCCTGGTCGGCGCCGCCTGTTGCTACTTGTTGCTCGAACTCCTGCCCATGGACTTCAGCTATGTGCCCTTCGCCGTGATCATCCTGTTCTTCTCCCTCTTTTCCGGCATGTTCTTCTCGCCCAACCAGATGGGCGTCATGAACAGCCTCCCGCCCGACCAACGGGGGGCCGGCGCCGGCATGAACGCAACCTTCATGAATTCCGCCCAGGTGCTGTCCATCGGGGTGTTCTTCTCCATCATCACCCTGGGGTTGGCCGCCTCACTGCCCGCCGATCTGTATCGCGGGCTGGTCAGCCAGGGGGTTCCCGTGGCCCAGGCCACCAAGCTCTCGCACCTGCCTCCCATCGGGAGCCTGTTCGCTGCTTTCCTCGGGTACAACCCCATCAAGACCGAGGTTCCCCACCAGGTGCTGGCCAACCTCGGTCCGGCCCGGGCCGCCTATCTGACCGGGCGCAGTTTCTTTCCGAAGCTGATCTCTCCCTCTTTCGCCGACGGTCTCCACCTGGCCTTCGACTTTGCCGCCGTCACCAGTTTCATCGCCGCCGCCGCCTCGTGGCTGCGCGGTGGAAAGTACCTGTACTCAGAGGAGTCCACGACCGACGAGGCGGGGGAGGGGCTGCTCGAGGTGGGGGAGCTGGCCTCGGCCGAGGTGGGCGCCGGTGTGATGGTCGGCGACTGACCGGCAGGACCCCCACCGTGGGCCGAGGGCACGTCGTAGGGTACGGCGATGCGTGCGGGCTACGTCGACCTCCCTGACGGTTGGTCGCGTGGGGGTGCGAAGGGGTTGGGGCCATTCGTTACCCGGGAGGAGTTCCGTCGGGCGGACGGCGCCGTCATGGTGTGGGAGTCGCGCTGGCACCGTAAGCACCCCGGTGGTATCTCGTCCGGATCGACGTGGTGGGCGCCCCGTGCTCTCGGTTGGTGGATCGCCGTACTTTTCGCCATCGGGTCTGCCTGTTTCGGCGTCGCCGCCTTCCCCCCCTTCGCCATCGCCGTCGGTACCAACGCCGACAATCTCACCTACTTCATCGGCTCGGTCTTCTTTACCCTCGCCGCCTTCCTTCTGTACGTGGAGACGGCCTCCACCGACACCCATCTTGATTCGGCCCATCGTCGGGGTATCCGCTTCCTCTTCAGGGTCGAGCACCGGCGGATCGACTGGTGGTCAGCCACCATCCAGTTGCTCGGCACCCTGTGGTTCAACCGCACCACTCTCAGCGCGCTCCTCGTCGGCCTGGGCCACAGTGCCAATCATCACCCGGTATGGCGACCGGATGTCCTCGGATCGATTTGTTTCCTGATCTCGAGTTGGTTGGCATGGGCCGAAGAGTGCCATGGGCCCTTCGCCTGGCACCCGACCGATATCTCGTGGGGAATCACCGCCCTCAACCTGGTCGGATCGGTGGCGTTCGGGGTTTCGGCCATCGCCTCCTACATCAGGCCCAATGGTCAGATCGTCAACCTGGCCATCACCAACCTGGGCACCTTCGTAGGGGCCCTCTGCTTCCTGGCCGGGGCCGTTTTGCTCCTGCCGGAGCGGACGGCGACCTCCACCGGTCGTCCGGTCGCCGACCCGACCCCATCTGCCACCGTTCCCTGAAGCTCCCCGGGCCTCATGCCGGGCCGTGTCGCGGGATCCAACGACGTGGTGCCGTCTCCAATTCTGAGGAATTCCGTCCCCGGAGATCCCCGCATGGCCGGAGATCAACCGAGGGGGCCGGGGCCTGAAGAGAGCGCCGTCGAGATCTGGAAAGATATCCGGGTGCCCGCCTCGCCGTCGACGACAGGTCAAAAGCCGGTCTTCGAAATGGTCCCCGACGATCCTCGATTTCCGGTCCTGGACCAGGAGGCCCTCGACGAGATGGCCGAGTTCGGCCACGTCATCGAGCTGGACCCGGGCGACGTTCTCTATCGTGCCGGGCAGGAGCTGTGGGATTTCTTCGTCCTCCTCGAGGGGAGGATCGACGTGGTCCGAGACGACGAATCCCAGGAGGTGGTGGTCAGCTACGGGGCGGGGCAATTCATCGGCGAGCTCGGCCTGCTGACCGGCCAACGCACCTATCTGACGGCCCGGGCCGTTGGCGCCGGGCGGGCACTGGTCCTGCTCCACGATGACTTCCGTCGGATGCTGGCCACCAAGCCCTCCATTTCGGATGTCATCTTTTCGGCCCTGGTCGCCCGTCGGGAGGCGCTCCGGGACAGTTCGGTGGCCGGAGCCATCAAGATCATCGGGTCGCGCTACTCGTCGGAGGCGCTGGCCCTTCGCACCTTCGCCACCCGCAACCGGTTGGCCCACGCCTGGATCGATATCGAGGACGCCGACGATGTCGAGGTTCTGTTGGCCAGTATCGGCGTGCGACCCGGTGACACACCCGTGGTGGTGACCCCCACCGCCGTGCTGCGGCACCCGACGCCGGGCGAGTTCGCCAGCGAGCTCGGCCTCACCTACCGGCCCATCCCGGGCCGCATCTTCGACCTGGCCGTGGTGGGTGTCGGCCCCGCCGGTCTGGCCGCTTCGGTCTACGGAGCATCCGAAGGACTGGACACGGTGTCCCTCGATGCGGTGGCCCCGGGGGGACAGGCCGGGTCCAGCTCTCGCATCGAGAACTACGCAGGCTTCCCCAACGGGATCTCCGGAGGCGATCTGGCGGCGCGCACCGCCATCCAGGCTCAGCGTCTGGGTGCGTGGCTGGTCAGTCCCTGCCAGGTCGCCGATTTTCGGGCGGAGGAAGGCTTCTACGTCCTGTCGCTGGCCGACCAGAGCGAGGTTCCCTGTCGATCGGTGATCGTGGCTACAGGCGCAGCCTATCGCCGCCTGGACATCGCCAACCTGGCTGATTTCGAGGGTAACGGCGTGTACTACTCCGCCACCGATCTCGAGACCCGGTCGTGCAGCGGGTGCGACGTGCTCGTGGTCGGGGGCGGCAACTCCGCCGGCCAGGCCGCCATCTATCTCAGCCAGCTTGGCAGTCGCGTCTCGATCGCCGTACGCCGCGCCGATCTCACTTCCAGCATGTCCCGCTATCTGATCGACCGCATCGTCGCCGACCCCCACATCCAGGTTCTGACCGAAACCCACGTGCGTGGGCTCGAGGGAGATGGCCATCTCCAGCAGGCCATCCTCGAGCACACGCCGGAGGGGAAGTGGACGACAGTCCCCTGCGTCGCCCTCTTCTGTTTCATCGGTGCCGTTCCGGCCACGCAATGGCTCAGGTCGGCGGTCGCCATGGATGGCGATGGCTTTGTCCTGACCGACCGGTCGGTGCCGGACGAAGCGCTCACCGACCCATCATTCGAAGAGCGGGACCCGCTGCCGTTCGAGACGTCGGCGGCCGGTGTGTTCGCGGTGGGCGACGTCCGGAGCGGTTCGATGAAGCGGGTGGCGTCGGCTGTGGGGGAGGGGTCCAGCGCCGTGCAGTCGGCCTACGAGTACTTGGCCCGTCACACCCACAGGTAGAAGCCGCGCTGGCTGGTGGCGCCCCCACGATCGGCGGGCTGCTGCGGCCGCCCTGCCGCTGCCCATCCTCAACCGAGCAGCTTGGCCTTCTCCTTGGCGAACTCCTCGTCATTGATGACTCCCTGGGATTTGAGATCGGCCAGCTTGGCCAGCTGGTCCACGTTGCTGCTGCCGGATCCCGCCGTCTGTCTGACGTAATCGTCGAATGCCCGCTGCTCACGGTGGGCCTGGGCGGCGGCTCGTTCGTGCATGCTGCCGCCCCGGACGATGAGGTAGACCAGGACGCCAAGCCATGGAAAGACCACCACGAAGATGACCCAGAGGGCCTTCGCCCAACCGCTCATGTCGTGGCTCCGGAAGATGTCAGAGAAGATGGCGATGAGCAACCAGATCCACAGGATGAAGACGAAGATCTCGAATATGGTCCAGAAGATGTCCAGCAGAGGATAGGTACTGCCAATCATGATGGCGTTCCTTTCGATGTCGGTATCACTGCCCGCCGGCATGATCGGCGGTACGCCCCACTAGGACGTCGGCCTGTAGGAGCGGGAACGGGACCGGCCGCCAGCCGACTGAGCGGGCCGGGTGCGATTGTAACGGATCACCCAGAGCGAAGACCGGAGGTGCCACATGCTCCGTTGGGCTGACGGCGAGGGCCAGCGCCGCCAGGCACGTGGCAGTGAGATGTGGTTCAAGGCCACCGGTGCCAGTACGGAGGGGCGGTTCTCCCTCATGGAGAGATCGCTCCCGCCCGGCGGCCGCATGCCTCCGCCTCACCGCCACGTCGGCAACGACGAGGCCTACTTCGTCCTAGCCGGCGTCGTGGAGTTCCACGTGGCCGGCGAGATGTTCGACGGAGGTGAAGGCACTTTCGTCCTGGTGCAGGCGGGTGAGGCGCACACCTTCGGCAACACCAGCAACCGGCCGGCCCGTTTGTTGGTCTTCCACGCCCCGGCCCTGGACTCCTACTTCGCCGACCTCGAACAATTGTGGGCGTCGGCTGAGCCTCCCGACCGAGCCGTCGAGGCTGAGCTGATGCGTCGCCACGGGATGGACCTTTCCTGAGGAAGTGCGGTTCGACCGACGACTTCGGATCCCGACCCCATTCGACGTGATTTACTGACTGGCAACGGAAAGGGGGACCATGCCAACTCGCAACCACGCGCCTGTCGGATCACCGTGCTGGGCCGACCTCTGGACTTCCGACGTGGACGGAAGCCGGCGTTTCTACGGCGAATTGTTCGGGTGGGAGGCGGAGGAACCGGACCCCGCGTTCGGTGGCTACTTCATCTTCAACCGAGAGGCTGCTCCTGTGGCCGGGTGCATGGGCGACATGGGCGACATGGCGGCCAACGACACGTGGAAGATCTACCTGGACACCGGCGATATCACGAAGACCGTGGAGCTGGCGGAAGGCGCCGGCGCCCAGATCGTCGCGCCGCCCATGCCCGTCGGTGATCTGGGGATTCAGGCCGTGCTCATCGACCCGACCGGTGCCGACGTGGGTGCCTGGGAAGCGAAGAGCTTTCCCGGCTTCACCGTCCTCAACGAGAAGGGCGCACCGAGCTGGTTCGAGCTGCAGACCCGTGACCATGCCGGCGCAGTCGGGTTCTACAGCTCTGTCTTCGGATGGACGACCAACGTGATTGGTGACAGCGACGAATTTCGCTACACCACCATGCGCAATCCCGAAGGGGAGGACGAGATGGCCGGCATCATGGACGCCGTTTCCTTTCTCCCTGAGGGAGCGCCCGGTCACTGGTCGGTCTACTGGGAGGTGGATGACGTCGATGCCGCTCTGACCACCATCGAATCGCTGGGTGGGTCGGTGGAGATGGGTGCCCGGGACACGCCCTACGGTCGGCTGGCCGGGGCAGCGGATCCGGCAGGTGCTCGGTTCAACCTGCGCAGAACGGACAGTTAGTCATCGAAGTCGAGCCGACGGCGATAGGTTTCCCCGAGGGCCAGAGCCCAGGTCAGGACCGAGATCAGGGCCCAGCTCAGGTGTCGGTCGCGACACTGGTAGGCAGTCCGGCCATCTACCATGTAAAGCCAGATGGGTACCCCGATCGACACCGAGTGGGCATGAAGACCGGATCCGCGCTGTGGTGGGTGAGGATCGTTCTGGTCAGCCTCGGACTCTTTGGCGCCGCCTTCGCCGTCACCGGTTTGTTGGTAGGGCTGCCGAGGCCGGCAGCCGGCGGCACCTGCGGGCCCGGTCGCGGTTCCGAGGCGGCCATCGTGGCCTTCTTCGATCCGGTGACCATCGGTGCCGGACCTGAGCCTTCAACCACAAATGCCGCCGCCCACGCTGACTGGGTGGCTTTCGTGCAGGAGTGCCAGACGGCGGCAGACGATCGAGCCGCCGCCGCCTTTCCCATCCTCGTCATCTCGGTGGGCCTGCTGGCCATCGCCGCTGTATTGGGACGACGCCCGCGGCATGCGGACCCAAAGCCGACCCCGTACACCCCTGTCGCCTGGGCCCCTCCACCGCGTCCGCGCCACCCCCTCGATCCTCCGGAGGTTCCCTACCTCGGATGAGTGCCCGTTGGACGGTGGGCTGGGTCTTCGACCCACCGTCGAGCCGGTCGGAGCATCTCCCGAACGCAGCATCTGCCGAAGCAGTAACTTCTGAAGGTGGATCTCGACGTCGCCACGGCCACTGCAATGGTTGGTGGCCTGCGCGCCGGCGCCATCTCCAGCGTCGAGGTTCTCGACCACCTGACGGCCCGGATCGATAGACACAACCCGGGCATCAACGCCGTGGTCGCCCTCGATCTCGAACGGGCCTATGCGGCAGCCCGGGCCGCTGACGCAGCCGTAGCCCGGGGCGAGACCACCGGTCGACTCCACGGGCTGCCCATGACGGTGAAGGACGTGTGGGAAACCGAAGGACTGGTCACCACGTCCGGCGCTCCGGAGCTCAAGGACTACGTGCCCACCACCGACGCCCTGGCTGTCGGCCGGATCAAGGCGGCGGGGGGAATCATCTTCGGCAAAACCAACACCCCCCTCTACGCCGGTGATTTCCAGACGTTCAACGAGGTCTACGGACTGACCAACAACCCCTGGGACCCATCGCGCACGGCCGGAGGTTCGTCAGGGGGCGCCGCCGCCGCCGTGGCCGCCGGTCTCACCCCGCTCGAGCTGGGTAGTGACATCGGAGGTTCGATCCGGAATCCGGCCCACTACAACGGCGTCTACGGCTTCAAGCCGTCGTGGGGAGTGGTGCCCAGCAGGGGCCACATACCCGGTCCCCCCGGGAGCCTCATCGAGACAGATGTCAACACCAACGGCCCCCTGGCCCGCAGCATCGGGGATCTCGGTCTCGCTCTCGATGTCATCGCCGGCCCGGTCCCGGAGGACGCCGCCGGTTGGCGTCTGGTGCTCGATGAGGGGCCGCCGGTCGAGGGCCTCGGGTCGCTGCGGGTGGCCACCGTGTTCGACGACGGGGGCGACGTGGTGCCTCTGGCCCGCCACGTCCGGTCCCATATGGACGCCTTTGTGACCCGCATCACCGGAGAGGGTGCTCGGGTCGACCCGGTGGACCTTCCGGTTCCCCTGGCCGACGGCTTCCGCAGTTGGCAGGACCTCGTACTCCCCATCATCGGCATGGGCCTCCCGGATGACGCCTTCGACGCCTTCGCCGCCCTCGATGCCCCGGGCGACGACCCGGGGCTGGCCTGGGTGCGGGCCCTGACCAGCCGCTACCGCACCTGGGCGCTGGCCAACGGGCGCCGACAGAGGCAACGGGCGGCGTGGGCCTCGCTCTTCGAGCGCTACGACGTCGTGCTGGCCCCGGTGATGCCGACGGCGGCGTTCCCCCACGACATCGACCGGCCGATCCCCGAACGCACGGTGGATGTCGACGGCGTGGCCGTAAGCCATCTGGCCGCCATGGCATGGTGCGGGGCCATCGGCTCGGTGCTTCTGCCGGTGGTCACCCTGCCCACCGGTCTGACGGCGCAAGGCCTGCCGGTGGGCATCCAGGTCATCGGTCCCTATCTGTCCGACCGGCGGCTGCTGCGGTGGGCCGAGCTCCTCGACGCCGGTGGCCCGGGTTTCACCCCGCCACCCCTTTGAACCCCGGGACCGGTTGATCCGCCCGGCGCGAGCCCCGGCCCTGTTGATCCGGCCCGACGTGGTGCCGACTAGGGACGAGAGGCGAACTGGGGAAGCCAGCGGGCCGTCGCCGACAACAGCTCGTCGGTCATCGACACCACGTGCTCATAGGGAAGATGGCCGGCCAGCCGGTCGGTGAGCATGGCCTCGAGGACACGGGTGCGGTCACCGGTCAGGGCTGCTTCGACGGTGAACTCCTGTGAGGCCACGATCCGCTGGAGATCGTCGGCCAGGACCGACTCGACCCGCGCGGTGTCCCGCGCCCGAACACCGGACGCCTCGGTCACCCCGATGCACTCGACCACCACGTCATGCGGCAGGTTCTCGACCTGGCCGCGGTTGGGAAGGTTCATCGGTAGGGCGCGGCCGTCGCCGGCCACAATCCCTGCGATGAGCTCGGCCACCAGCTCCCCTGAGGGAAATGGCGAGACCTCCTCGGCGGCCAGCAGCTCGGTGACTTGGCGATCGTCCGTCTCTTTGTCCTCCCGGTGCCCGCGCAGGCCGTAGTGATGGACGCCCCAGTCCCTGCCGAAATCCGAAGCGGGCGTGACGAACCCGGGGAAGAACTCGGCCACGTGGGTGTCCGATGCCCCGGGGAGGACGCCGAATTGCCGAAACAACTCGAATTTGAGCCGGTTGTTAGCCACCACATCGGCTTTGGTCCACTCCACCCCTTCCGACACCTTGTGCCAGTGCATGCTTTCGACCGGAGCCATCCAGATGGGCTCGTCGCCGTGACTGCCCGGGTCGTCGAGGACCGACCGGAGCCGGTCGAACCCGTCGGTCCCGCTGATACGCAGCTCGGTGACCAGGGGGAGATGGTTGACACCGGCCGACACCGGGTCTACCTCGTGCATCGGCGCGTCGAACAGGAGGCTGAGCGAGAATTTGAGACCTACCAGCTCGTTGCACAGCCCCACCACCCTGACCCCCGACACACGTCCGGCAGCCCGGCACAGGGCGGTGAGCGGATTGCTCACGTTGATGAGAAGTGCCGTAGGACAGTGACGTTCCATGGCCTGTGCCACATCGGCCACCACGGGCACGCTCCGCAGGGCGCGGGCGATGCCGCCGGGCCCGACGGTGTCGCCGACGGGTTGGCGGACGCCGTAACGGGCAGGTATCTCCAGGTCGTGACGCATGCTCTCGAATCCGCCCACCGACAGGGCGATGATCACGATGTCAGCGCCGTCCAGTGCCTCGCCGAGCTCGGTGGTGGTGCGCACGGACAGGCCGATGCCCCGTACCTTGGCGATGTGCTCGGCCACGTCCACCATGAGCGGCAGGGAGGCGGGATCAACGTCCATCAGGGTCACGGTGACCTCCTGCAGCGATTCGGTGTTGGCGAAATCGATGAGGAGCTGTGGCGTCCAGTGGGTGCTTCCGCCTCCGATGACGGTGATCCGCGGTGTTCTCACGTCCTGAACGGTAGCCTCGGCGCGGCCCGTTCACACATGTGACCGCAGTGGGTCCGTCCGTTCCCAGGTTGGGGTGACGTCGGCCGTGGGGACGGAGTGACCAGAGCCGGCGGTAGCGTGGGCGACGTTGCGCACTCCCTCCTCTTCTTCTGACGCGCCACCGGTGGCCGATGGACCGGAGCCACTGGTCGTGGCGCGCGGCCTTACCAAACGGTTCGACGACTTCGTGGCCGTCGACGCCATCGACTTCGAGATCGCCCGTGGCCAGTCATTCGGCTTTTTGGGTCCGAACGGAGCGGGCAAGACCTCGACCATGCGCATGATCGCCTGCATGTCCCCTGTCAGCCACGGCACGCTGCGGGTACTCGGTCTGGACCCCTCCACCGACGGACCGCGCATCCGCAGCCGGATCGGATTGGTCCCCCAAGAGGACACCCTCGATCTCGACCTGACGGTCCTCGACAACCTGATGATCTACGGCCGCTACTTCGACATCCCCCGCAAAGTCATCCGCCAACGGGCCGACCGGCTGCTGGCCTTCGCCCAACTGACCGACCGGGCCAACGATCGTGTCGAGCCGCTGTCGGGAGGAATGAAGCGCCGGCTGACCATCGCCCGGTCCCTCGTCTCCGATCCCGAGCTCTTGATCCTCGACGAGCCGACCACCGGACTCGACCCCCAGGCTCGCCACCTCCTGTGGGACCGGCTCTACCGGCTCAAGCAGGAAGGGGTGACCCAGGTGATCACTACCCACTACATGGATGAGGCCGAGCAACTGTGCGACCGCCTGGTCGTGATGGATCACGGACGCTTCGCGGCCGAGGGCACCCCGGCTCAGCTCATCGAGCAGTACTCGACTCGGGAAGTCGTCGAGCTGCGTTTCAAGGCCGGTCAACATGAAGAGCAGGCGTCCGCACTGGGTGGCGTGGCCGACCGCGTCGAAGTGCTGCCCGACCGCCTCCTCCTCTACACGGCCGACGGGGATGCAACACTGGACGCGGTCCACCGGCGAGGATTTACGCCGGAAAGCTCGCTGGTCCGCCGGTCGACGCTCGAGGATGTGTTCCTGCGGCTGACCGGTCGCACCCTGGTCGATTGAGGAGCAGTGACTCTTTCCGACGTCCGACCTTCAGACGGCGAGTTGGCAGCTCATCGGGCCAGCCCCCTCTGGTGGCGGGCCCTGCGCTACTGGGCGTACCAGTACAAGAAGACGTGGCGCAGCTCGGTCACCACCAGCTTCCTCTACCCGATTCTCTATCTGGCGGGGATGGGGCTGGGTCTCGGATCGCTGGTGGACAAGCACGTCCACACCGTGGGGGGCGTGTCCTATCTCGATTACATCGCCCCCGGTCTGCTGGCGGCCACCGCCATGCAGATCGGGGCGAACGATGCGATGTACCCGGTGATGGGTGCCATCAAGTGGATCCGGACCTACTTCGCCATGCTGGCTACGCCCCTGCGGGTCGATGACGTCCTCATCGGGCACCTGGGTTGGATGGCCACCCGGGTGGCTATCGTCTCCACCGCCTACCTGACGGTGATCGCCGCCTTCGGCGTCGTCTCCTCGCCCCTGGCCGTGCTGGCCTTGCCGGCTGCCGTCATCACCGGAACCGCCTTTTCGGCGCCCCTGGCCGCCTTCGCCGCCACCCAGCAGAAGGACCTGGCCTTCACCACCGTGTACCGCTTCGTGCTCATACCCCTCTTCCTGTTTTCGGGGACGTTCTTCCCGGTCAGCCAGCTGCCCGGGTGGCTCCAGCCGGTCGCTTACGCCACCCCTCTCTTCCACGGGGTGGACCTGTGCCGAGGCCTGGTGTTGGGAACCCTCACGGTGGCAGGGGGCTTGGGTGACGCTGCCTACCTGGTGGGTCTTACCGCCATCGGTTTTCTGTGGGCCCGCCGCACATTCGCCGGTCGGTTGGTCCTGTGAGCTTCCATCCTGGACTCAACGAGGAAGGGGGCGTCGAGGTGGCCGTGAACCAGGGACGGCTGCCGGTGGTGGCGTCCGCCTTGCGCATCACGCCGCGAGCTGTGTTCGGCAGCCGGCGGTTCCGACACATCTTCGAGCGCAACGTCATGGTCTACCGGCGCGGCTGGATCCTGCTGGTCTCGGGATTCTTCGAGCCCTTCTTCTATCTGTTGTCCATCGGGATCGGTCTCAACACCCTGGTGGGCCCGCTCGACATCAACGGCGTGATCGTGCCTTACACCGCCTTCGTGGCCCCCGGACTGCTGGCGTCGTCGGCGATGAACGGCGCCATGTTCGATTCCACATTCAACATCTTCTTCAAGCTCAAGATCGCCAAGACCTACGAGGCCATCCTGTCGACGCCACTCGGTGTGGGCGACGTCGCCCTGGGCGAACTGTCGTGGGCGCTGATGCGGGCGGGCCTCTATTCAGGAGCGTTCATGGTGGTGATGGCCGCCCTCGGCTACGTGTTCTCGCCGTGGGCGGTCCTGTGCTGGCCCGGTGCGCTGCTCATCAGCTATGCCTTCGCCGGAGCGGGGATGGCCGGGACCACGTACATGCGGAGCTGGCAGGACTTCGATCTTGTCTCTCTGGCCATCATCCCGCTGTTCCTCTTTTCGGCCACGTTCTACCCGATCACCGTCTACCCGGGTTGGCTCCAGGCGGTGGTCCGTTGTACGCCGCTCTACCAGGGGGTGGCCCTGTTGCGCGGTTTCGACCTCGGGATCTTCGGCTGGGCCCTGCTCGGTCACGCCGCCTATCTGATGGTCATGGGGACCGTCGGTCTGACCGCCACCGCCCGACGTCTGGCCCGGTTGGTCCTTCCCTGAGGCCTGTCCGTCGAAGCCGTCGTGCATCAGCGGGTTTGGTCACTACGACTGTGTGAGATCGGCCTTCCGACAGCGCCGACTTATTCCGGCAACGGCGATCGGAGGGATCAGCTATCTGTTCTCACAACGGTTTCATCGACAGAGTTAACCGAATGGCAACACTCAAACTTGAATCCCCCATTGATGGCGACTTACGGTTGCAACCAGGCGGATCGGAGTCCGGGCTGGGGCCCCGACTGGACAGGCGGCGGGCAGGGCGGCGGATAGGACATTGTTGTGCCACGGAAGTCATTCGGGTCAGAGTTCCCCCCATGGTCGACCCTCCCGCGCCAAAAGCGAAGCCCTGGCCCGGTGTGCCATGGTCCACGCAGAGTGTCGATGACGGCGACGGCGGCCACCGGAACGGTGCTGGCCGGGCTTCTGGTGATAGGTCTCGTCCAGGTCGTCCCTGCCGGTGCCAGCCCCCGGGCGCGGCCCAAGCCGGCTGGGATGGACCGATCACAACGGAAGGACTCGATTGTGATCGACACCGTGCCCGGCGCTCAGGCGAGCCGTCCGGTCGCCCGGTTGGTCCATCGTTCCCGCCTCGTCCGCCACGCTTCGGCCTCGTACGGAGGCAACCATCCGTCCGCCGATTCCTCCCGCCCCCCCCACGCCGTGAGGACCCGTGGGCAGTCAGTCACCCGACCCGGCCCGGCAGCGCCCAGGGATCCGGGTACGGCGGCGCCGATGAGAACAGCAGGGAGGGCGACCACAGCCACGACCAAAGCGCGCTCAGGCCCGATCGCAGCCGCCAACAAGAGGAGGAGGACGGCCGACAAGACGGCCAAGAAGGCGGCCAACAAGACCGACAAAAAGGCGGCGAACAAGACGGCGAAGAGTTTGGCCGACAAGACGGCGAAGAGTTTGGCCGAAAAGAAAACCGGGAGGCGCCGCACGTGTTCGGGCACGCTGACCACACCGGGAGTGCTGGCCGGGCACTACCCGGGGACGGTCATCGTCAAGGGCTACTGCATCGTCGACGGGGGACCCACCCGGATCAACGGGAATCTGGTCCTGCCGCCCGGGTCGGCGGTGAATGCCACCTATGCCCGCAACGACGTTTCCGGTTCCGGTCGATCCCGACTGTGGGTGAAAGGCAACGTCATGGTGTACAAGGGAGCCACTCTGCTGATGGGTTGCGAACCGAAGTACGCGCCGTGCACGGACGATCCCAACGCGGCGACGGGGGGCAAACTGCGGGTCCGAGACACCGTTGGCGGCTCGTTGCTGGCTTCGTGGGCGCGCGGGGTGGACGTCTACGACAGCCGCATCAAAGAAAATATTCGACAGGTGCACGGAGGGGGCGGCTTGTCCTGCGCAGTCCCCACTTCCGGTGTCTTCTCGTCCATCCGGGCCCGGGTCTCCAGCGCCTACGAGGACGACACGATCGGCGGCAGTCTCAAGATCACCGATCTGCGGACCTGCTGGTTCGGAGCGCTGCGTAACAAGGTGCACGGCAGTCTCTATTACGTGCGCTCGAACCTGGCCGATGATGACGGGTCCCAGGTCGTATCCAACGTCGTTCGTCGCGCTCTGCACTGCATCGGGGACAAACCGGTCGTCCAGTACGCCGATTCGGACGGGCGACCCAACCGGGCCAGCCACGCATCCGGTCAGTGCGGCTTCAGGCGCTCTCAGCCCAACCCGGCTCCCGGCGGACCGGCCATGGTCATCTCCGTCCGAAGGGCCTGATCGGGATCGGCGCCGACACTTGCAACTGTTCTCCCTGGTCAGAAGGTTGCCGCCGCCGGAACGGCCACCACCGATGACCGCCACCACCGATATCTAGTCACTCGACCCGACTCAAGGCAGGGCCGGCGAAGGTCGATGTCCAAGGGTGGCACGAATCGCGGAGCTGCCCGGAAGTCCGAAAAAGAGGCCGTTCCCTCTACGCGTCCTGCGGACGTGGGTCGATCCCACCCTGGTGGCCATCCCCGTCGCCGTGGGGTTGCTCTGGCTCTGCCGCACCCAGCAGCTGATCGCCGATCTCCCCCTCTGGGCCCTGGTCCTGCTGGTCGGAGGGGCTTCCATCCTGGCTGCGGTAGCCAACGAGGCGTGGCCCGACAGGCCAACGGGTTGGCGGCTGTACATGAGGGTGGGCATCGAGCTCACCGGTATCGCCGTCGTCATCTACGCCGTCGGATGGGGTCCGACCCTGGTGGTCGGCCTGGTCTTCGGGGTGGCCGACTGCATGCGATCGTCGGGAGCGGAAACGACCAAGCCGGCCATCATCATCAGCATGGCGCTCATCGCCGTGGGTCAGCTGGGCATTGGGATCGGCCTGATCCCGACTTTGGTCCCCCAGCCCTTTGTGCAGGCACTGGCCGTGCTGGCCACGGCGGGTCTGGTCTTCACCATCCAACTGATCGGATGGGTCTTCGGCGCCAAGGAGGACTCGGAAGGGGCCCTGGTCGAGGCGGAGGCCCGTTTCCGCGGCTCCTTCGACGGCGCCCCCATCGGAATCTGCCTGATCGATCCGGACGGCGTCGTCCTGCAGGCCAATGCCTCCTTCGGGACCATCGTGGACCGGAGTCCGGCCGATCTGGTCGGCGTCCACATCGAATCGCTGACCCACCCTGACGACCGCCAGCTGAGTGAGGCCTGGACCCATCGACTGTTCACCTCGAATATCGCTACCCGTCAGCTCGAGGTCCGCTATCTGCGCGCCGACGGGCCCCCGGTGTGGGTCTCCCTCAGTGCCAGCTGCATCAGGGACCCATCGGGAAGTGCCAAGTACGGAATCTGCCAGATCGAAGACGTCACCGAGCGACGGGCCATGAACGAGCTCATCGCCCACGCCGCCATCCACGACCCACTCACCGACCTGCCCAACCGGACTCTGTTCATGGACCGGCTCGAAGGGGCGCTCGACCGGGCGGACAGGAGCGAGGGGAGCGTGATGGTGGCTTTCGTCGACGTCGACCACTTCAAGGTCATCAACGACAGCATGGGGCACGAGTGGGGCGACCGGGTGCTTTGTCTGGTGGCAGAGCGGATCAAGGAGGCCATGCGGCCGGGCGACACGGTGGCCCGACTGGGCGGGGACGAGTTCGTCGTCCTGTGTGACGCCGTGCCCGACGAGTCGAAGGCCTTCGAGCTGGCCGACCGGATCGGCACCAACCTGCGGGTCCCCCTCCTGGTGGAGGGAGTGGAGACCTTCGTCACGGCCAGCATCGGTCTGGCCTTGGCCCATCACGGCCAGACGTCGCCCGAGCGGCTCCTGGGCGACGCCGACTCGGCCATGTACCGAGCCAAGGAGTCGGGGCGGGCCACGGTGGAGCTGTATGACGAGCAAAAGGACATCTGGTCCATCGGACGGCTGCGGGTCGGGAATGATCTTCACCGAGCCATCGCCCGCAACCAATTCGAGCTGCATTACCAGCCGTTCGTCGATCTGACCCGTTCCTCGCTGGTGGCCGTCGAGGCCCTGGTGCGGTGGCGTCACCCGACCCGTGGTCTTCTCCCGCCCGGCGAGTTCATCGAGCTCGCCGAAGACACCGGCCTGATCGTCCCCATCGGCAGCTGGGTGATGAAGGAGGCATGTGAGCAGTCAGCCCGCTGGCATGCCCAGCGTCAACGGGCCGGGTTGGAGACCTGGCGGTCCTCGGTCTCGATCAACGTCTCCCCCCGCCAGCTCGCCCAGAAGCAATTTCCCCAGCAGCTGGAGGACATCGTGCGTGAGTCGGGGGTCGACCCGGACTTGGTCTGGCTGGAGATCACCGAGGGCACCCTTCTCCGCGACCCCGACCGGACCATTGAGACACTGAGCCGCCTCCGCCAGTTGGGAATGCACATCTCCATAGACGATTTCGGCACCGGCTACTCGTCCCTCAGCTATCTCAAACAGCTTCCGGTCGAGTGCCTCAAGATCGACCGGGCCTTCGTCGACGGCCTGGACAAGAGCACCGAAAGCGCCGCCATCGTGAAGGCGGTGATCGCCCTGGGCGACGCCCTGGGGCTGGTCTGCATCGCCGAGGGGGTCGAGACGCAGAGGCAGCGCCAGATCCTGGGTGATCTCGGATGCACCCTGGCCCAGGGCTTCCTCTTCGGCAGGCCCCTGCCCGCCCGGCTTCTGGGCCCGTACCCCACCGATGACCTCCAGTCGTGGTACGAGGCCGACGCCGCCGACGGGTATGCGAAGGCGACCGGAGTCAGCGCCTGAAGGCTGACGCCGGCCTCAGGCCAACAGCACGGTCACGCAGGCGTTGGCCCCGCGTCCGATCACATGGGCCAGACCCACCCGGGCCCCTGCGACCTGCCGCCCGGCCGCCGTTCCCCGCAGCTGGCGAACCAGCTCGACCACCTGGCCCAAGGCCGACGCACCCAGTGGTTCGCCCTTGGACAACAGGCCTCCCGAAGGATTGACCGGTCGCCGTCCGCCCACCGAGGCGTCACCGCCGGCCAGGATGCCCGCCTGCTCGCCCGGTGCGCACAGGCCGAGCTCGCTCCAGGCCAGCAGTTCGCGCGCCGCATCCGTGTCCTGGCACTCGACCACATCCACGTCGTCGGGACCGATGCCTGCTGACGCGTAGGCATCGTTGGCGGCCAGGGTGGTCGGCGGGGTGAGAGTGCTGTCGTCGATCCCGGACAGGGGCGAGTCCTCGCCCAGGACACTGCCCGGAAGGTGGGAACGGAGCGAGATGCCGGCCACCCTCACGCCCTCGCCCTCCCGGGAGAGAACCAGGGCGGCACCTCCCTCGTTGGGGGAGCACAGCATGAACAGGGTCAACGGCGGGCAGATGAGGCGCGACGCCAGTACCTCGTCGGCCGTCACCGCCTTGCGGAACATGGCGTCGGGGTTGGCCACGCCGTGGCGGCGGTTCTTGACCACCACGGCGGCCAGGTCGTCGACCGTGAGGCCGGTTTCGAGGAGAAGCCTCTGGGCCCGCAGGGCGAAGGTGGCCGGGGCCGGGCTGAGACCGCCCGCTTCCTGCCAGGGGGCGAAGTAGGACGAGCGGATGATGCCCTTGGGCATCTTCTCGATCCCGAAGACCAGCACCCGGTCGTGCTGTCCGGAGGCGATCGAGGCCGCCCCCAGCTGGAGGGCCGCACCTCCCGAGGCGCATCCGGCCTCCACGTCGTAGATGGGAATGCCGGTGCCGGCCAGCGCCCCCACCACCCGGTGACCGGCGGCCACGCCGCCGTAGGCGGTGCCGCAATACGCCGCCTGGACGTCCCGGATCCCGATGCCGGCCTCACCCAACGCGGCCTGTACCGCGGCCACGCCCATGGTGGTGCCGCTCACCCCCTCGAACCGACCGAAAGGATGGAGCCCCACGCCGGCGATGCGCACGTCGGTCACGGGCGGAACACCCAGGTGACCACCGGCTCGCCGTCGGGGCCGGGGAGCTCCTCGCCTTCCAGATGGACCGGGCAACCGGGGGCCAACCCAACGCCTGCCAGGCGGGTCAGCACCCGCAACAGAGGTGAGCCGTCGAGCTCGACCACGCCGAAGCCGTAGGGGACCGGGCCGGCGTAGCCCGGCGGGGCCACGTTGACTGTTGTGTGGAGCCACACCGTCCCGGTGCCGGGTAGGTCGATGGCTTCGACGTCGTCGGCCCCGGTGAAGGGGCACACCGCGGCGCGCGGAAAATGGCGGAGCTGACTGGAGGCCGACCACCCGCCCAACAGGGTGACGCCGCCGTCGTCGACACGCAGAACGGACGGCTCGATGGAGGGGACGACCACCACGCCAGGACTATGGCACACCCGGTGCCGGGGATCCGGCGCCGTCACCCGGCCAGGACGGCATCGATCTCCCGGAGCTCGTCGTCGGTGAAACCGAGCCGTTCGATGGTGGCCGCGTTCTGGGCCAGCTGGGTCAAGCTGCTGGCCCCGACCAGGGTCGAGGTCACCCGTGGGTCCCGCTGGGTCCAGGCCAGTGCCATTTGGGCCACGGTCTGGCCGCGGCGGGTGGCGATCACCTGGAGGCCCCGGACCTTGGTCAGGGTCCCCTGGTCGAGCTGGGCCCGGTCCAAGGTGTCCGAGCGGCTGGCCCGCGAGTCGTCGGGCACGCCGTCCAGATAGCGGTCCGTGAGGATTCCCTGCTCGAGCGGGGAGTAGACGATGCAACCGGCACCCACCTCGCCGATGGCGTCCAGCAACCCGTGCTCCGGCCACCGGTTGAACATGGAGTAGGCCGGCTGGTGGATGAGCAGGGGTGTCCCCAGAGCCGAGAGGATGGCCGCCGCCTCCGCCGTCTGGTGGGGCGGGTAGTTGGAGATACCCACGTAGCGGGCCTTGCCCTGGCGCACCGAGGAGTCCAGGGCACCCATGGTCTCCTCGAGGGGAACCTCGGGATCGAACCGGTGGGAGTAGAAGATGTCGACGTAGTCGAGCCCCATACGTCCGAGACTGGCGTCCAGGCTGCCCAGCATGTATTTGCGTGAGCCCCCGTCGCCGTAGGGGCCGGGCAGCATGTCGTAGCCCGCCTTGGTCGAGATGACCAGCTCGTCGCGGTAGGGGGCGAGCGGCCCGCTCATGACCTGGCCGAAGTTGGCCTCGGCGGCACCGTTGGCCGGGCCGTAATTGTTGGCCAGGTCAAAGTGGGTGATCCCGAGGTCGAAGGCCCGGGTCAGGATGTCGGTGATCTCGCCGATGGGCCGGGCATCGCCGAAGTTCTGCCACAGCCCGAGCGAGATGGCCGGAAGCTTGAGTCCATGACGACCGCACCGTGGGTAGGGCATGCGGTCGTAACGCCCCGGGTCGGCGACGTAGGTTGTCATATCGCCACGAGGCTCAGGCTGCCTTCTCCAGGATGTGGACGCCGCACGCCGATCCCAGGCCGATGACGTGGGTCAGGCCCACCCGGGCTCCCTCGATCTGGCGGTTGCCGGCCTCACCGCGCAGATGGGTGGCCACCTCCCAGACGTTGGCGATCCCGGTGGCGGCGATGGGGTGGCCCTTGGACTCGAGGCCCCCCGACACGTTGACCGGGGTGGTCCCGTCGCGCCAGCTCGCCCCTGAAATTGAAGAAGTCCACGGCACCGCCGGGTTCGCACAGCTTGAGGTTGTCGTAGTGGACGAGCTCGGCTGTGGCGAAGCAGTCGTGCAACTCGACCAGGTCGAGATCGGAGGGTCCGACACCGGCCTGCTCGTAGGCCTGGGTGGCCGCGTTGCGGGTCAGGGTGTTCACATCGGGAAGGATCTGGCACGACTCTTCCCACGGATCGGTGGTCAGGACGGATGCCGAAATCTTGACGGCCCGCTTCTGCTGCTCCAGGGAGAGGGTCCGGAGCTTGGTCCCGCTGACCACCACGGCGGCGGCGGCGCCGTCGCAGTTGGCCGAGCACATGGGCCGGGTGTTGGGATAGGCAATCATGACGTCGCCCATGATCTCCTCGAGGCTCATCTTTTTGGTGTAGGCAGCCAGTGGATTGAGCGTGGAGTGGGCGTGGTTCTTCTCGCTGATCTTGGCGAACAGCTCGAAGCTGGTCCCTCCGTAGCGGTGCCCGTATTCCATGCCGATTTGGGCGAAGACGCCCGGCATGGTTTCGGTGCCGATGCGACCGTCGACCGGAACCACCGCCCCGTAGCGACCGGAGGGAGTGAAGGTCCCCGAGTCCTGTTTGCGGCTTCCGCCCGACAGCAGTCCGGCCCCCGACAGCTTCTCCACCCCGAAGGCCAGGCCCACGTCGGTCTCGCCCGCCTTGACGGCCATGCAGGCGACGCGCAGTGCGGTGGCCCCGGTGGCGCAGGCGTTGGCCACGTTGTAGACGGGGATGCCGGTCTGGCCGATCTGCTTCTGGAGCTGCTGCCCGATGCCGGCGTTGGCCGCCATCAGGTTGCCGGCGCCGATCACACCGACGTCCTTCATCTCGACCCCGCCGTCGGCCAAGGCCCCCAGAACGGCCTCCGAGGCCAGGTCGACCAGGTCCTGATCGGGGTGCTTGCCGAATTTCGTCATGTGGATACCCAGGATCCACAGGTCCTCAGACGCCATGTCGCTCAACCTCCTTGGGGCTCGAAGCCGAACCCGATTGCTTCGGTGCCGTTGTCGTCCGTGCCGATCACCGCGGTGGCCAGCTGCACCTTCATGCCCAGTGTGACATGGTCGGGATCGGGCTCGACATTGATCAGGTTTCCCCGCACGCTGGTGCCGTCGCAGTCGACCAGGGCGGCTACGTAGGGGACCGGTACGCCGGGTGCGGCGAAGGCCACGATGGTGAAGGCCCGCACCTCGCCGGCTGTCGATACATCGGCCCGGGTGAACTCGGTCTTGCCGCACCGGGCACAGGCATTGCGCCTGTCGAAGAAGCGGGCCCCGCAGGCCACGCACTCATTGGCCACCAGGTGGGGATGGTCTCCCAACACCAGGTAGTCGACCAATGGAATCTGCTCAGCCATACGCACTCTTCTCTCGTCTCACGGGGTTGACCTCTTCTCCCTCTGGTTCTCTTCCTGTCCGGGCCCTGCCTGTCCGGGCCCTGCCTGTCCGGGCCCTGCCTGTCCGGGCCCTGCCTGTCCTGGTGCTGCCTGTCAGTGCCTGCCTGTCTGAGTGTCAGTGCCGGGCCGGCCTCGGGCTCAGGTGGCCGGTCGTGGTCACCCCTACCTGGGCCATTGTGGTCGACGGGCGACCGTTACCGTAGCGGGGCGGCGAAATCGGCCGCTAGTCGGCCGCCGTCCCCGGCGTCGTCGTGGGCACCGTCTGTGGCGTTCCGCCCTAAGCGGGACCACCCCGTCCGAAGCCGATGGAGTGACCGGGAAGCGAGGTGATCCGCGAGTCGGGCGACGCCAGCTCGTCGGCCAGCCCGTAATCGAGAGCCTGCTCGGCGGTCAGGAAGCAGCCCCGGGAGGCATCCTCGAGGATGCGATCGACCGGCTGACCGGTCGCTTCTCCCAGCCGGGTGCAGAAAACCGTCCACCGGTCGACGTGCGCCGATGCCAGCTGCTCGATCTGGTGGGCGGTCCCGCCGAACTCCGCCGTCGGCTCGAGGATCCCGAGCCGGGCGTGCGGGGCCAGGATCCGGCGCGAGCAGACGGCCAGCACGCCCACCGCCGGCCCTACCGCTTGCCCCATGCAGACGGCGCCCACGGGCACACCGAGGAGGTCGATGACGTCCATCAGAGCCAGGGCGCAGGCCACCGATCCACCGCCACTGTCGATGCGCAGGTGAACGGCATCGTCACCATCGGCGTCCAGGGTCATGAGGGCCATGGCCAGCGCGTTAGCCGTCTGATCGTCGAGCTCACCGGTCAGCATCACCGTCCGCCGTTGGAAGAGCTGCACACGGAGCCATTCGTCGTGGGGCAATCCCGGGACGAAATCCGGTCCGCTCATCTCGTCCATCGGCCACAGCGGACCGCCGACCACCGGACCCTGCTCTGTGTTCCTCATTCCTCGTCCTCCTCGAGACTCCAGTGCAGCTGCCAGCCCAGTGCCGACGCGTAGCGCTCGACAGTGGAGACCAGGGCATCGGACGCCCCCGTTTCGAGACGGGCCACGGCCGACTGTGACGTGCCCATCCGCGCCGCCACCTGGGTCTGGGAGAGACCCAGTGAGCGTCGCCGGGCCGCCAGCTGGTCGCCCAGGGCGCGCCGACGCTCGGACATCTCCCTGAACCCCGGAAAGACCGGTTCGTGTCGTCGTTGGTCGGCCACGCTGGTGCCAGCATAGCCCCGGAATATTACGACTTCGGTATCTCGTTATTGAGATATCATGGTCGAGTTGACGGCCGGAGGGCGGCCGATCAGGTCCAATCGGATCACGTCGCACGGGGAGGTACAGGATGTCCGTCAGCCAGACCTTGATTCCGACGGTGTTGGAGGAGTCGAGCCGGGGTGAGCGCGCCTTCGACATCTTCTCGCTCCTCTTGCGTGAGCGAATCGTCTTCCTGGGCCAGGAGGTCGACGACCAGGTAGCCAACCTGATCATCTCCCAGATGCTCTACCTCGAGGCCCAGGATCCGGAAAAGGACATCTCCCTCTACATCAATTCGCCGGGCGGGATGGCCTACGCCGGCATGGCCATCTACGACGTCATCCAGCATGTGCGCCCCGACGTCTCCACCATCTGCGTGGGGATGGGAATGTCGGCGGCAGCCATGGTGCTGTGCGGAGGTAGCCCGGGCAAGCGTCTCGCTCTCCCCAATGCCCGCATCATGATCCATCAGGGAAGCGCTGGAACCCGCGGTGCCCCGAGCGACATGGAGATCCAGCTGCGCGAGGTCCTGTCCCTCACCCGGCGGATGGCGGAGATCATCGCCCACCACAGCGGCAAGACCGTCGAGCAGGTGGCCACCGACATCGACCGCGATTTCTTCATGACGCCCGAGGACGCCATCGCCTACGGGCTCATCGACGACATCATCGCCCCCCGCAGTGGCCTGTCGATGGTCCACCCCGGACCCGACGACGAGTAGTTCAGGTCCGGGGACGGACCGGCCACCTATGCGCTACTCGGTCAGATCGTAGAGAGGCCGGACACTCCTCACCTGGGTCGGGTACGGTGCCGGCGTGACGCGGGCCGCCCAGGAACAACAGCTGCCCCACCCCGTCGGCATAGGCCTGATCGGATGCGGATCGAACGGCCAGATCCATGCCGACGGACTGGCCAAGTTGGCGGCCGAGGGGGAGATCAGGGCGGTCATCGCCGGCGACCCGTCGGCGCCGTCACGGGAGGCGGCCCAACGCAATTGTGCTTTCGAGACTCTGACCGGCGCACCCGACGAGGTGGCCTCCCACCCCGATGTCGAGGCCGTACTGGTGGCCGGACCCACCGCCTCGCACGGCGGGGCGATCCGGGCCGCCCTGGCCGCGGGCAAGGCCATCATGTGCGAGAAGCCGCTGGCGTCTTCGTTCGACGAGGTGGTGTCTCTGGTCGACGCCGTGGCGGCGTCGGGAGTGGTGGCCCAGGTCGGGTTCCAGTCCCGTTTCAACCCGTTGTACTCCTGGCTGCGTGAGGTGATCGCCGAGGGGACTTTTGGTGCCCCACTCGGATACATGCTCCGGGAGGACCAGTTCTGGCCGACCGGGTCCGTGGTCCCCGGCCACTCGTCCTGGCGTTCGGATCCGGCCCAGTCCGGTGGCGGCCCCCTCCTGGAGCACTCCATTCATGCCTGCGACCTGTTGGTGTGGATGTTCGGACCGGTGACTTCGGTGTCCGCCCGCACCGCCTCACTGTTCGGGTTCGGCGTCGAGGACATCGCCGCCGGCCACGTCCAGCACGGGAACGGGGTCATCGGCACCATCACCACCGTGTTCAACGGGGTCGAAGGGCGCGAGGAGCGCAGACTCGAGGTATTCCTGGAGCAGGCCACCATCGAGTTGACCGGCGACTTCATTGTCGGGGCCGACGAGGAGGCGGTGATCGTCCATCGGCCGGGGGTGGCCGACGAGACCGTCGACCTGGCTGCCCTGCGCCATGCCGCTTTCGCCGGGGCCGGCATCAGTCGACGGGATTTCATCTTCTACCAGTACGTGGGTGATCGGGCCTTCGTCCACGCCGTACGAGGGGGGACGCCCGGCCAACCCGGCTTCGGGGACGCTCTCGCCGCCCACGTCCTGGTCGAGGCGGCCTATCGTTCGGCCGCGGCCGGCGGTGTGCCGGTGGACTGCGCCGACCTCGGCTAGTCCTTCCGGTACACGATCACCACGGCGTCACCCGACGCCGTTGGGGGCGGCGAGTGGCGGGTCCAGCTGCTCCATGAACTCGAGGCGTATCCCCCCGGGGGCGTCGACGAAGGCGATGCGTCGCCGCCCGAAGGTCCCCTCGACCACCTCTGGCCCCCACACCACCGTGTGGCCCTCCAGCTGGGCGTCGAGGTCGTCGGTGAACAGGGCCGGGTGGAGGAATCCCTCGCGGGGCAGCGCCACCTCGTCCTCGTAGATGGCCCGGGTGAACAGGGTGATCATCACCGGACCGAGGTAGACGTCGGCCCGCTCGCCGTTACGCCACTGCATGCGGTCCTTGACCTCGGCCCCGGCGGCCTCGTAGAAGCGGCACGCGGCGTCGAGGTCCTCGACCTTGATGGCCAGGTTGGCCAACCCGGTGACGGCCATCGTTCCTCCCCTCTCTCCTCGTTCTTCCCCGGCTCGTTCCCCGGTGCCCGAAGCGGCTGCTCCGGCGAGGACGACCGGCGGAGCTTAGCGATCGGCGACGGGATCGGCTTCGGCTGGTCAGGGATCGACGTCACTCGTCGGTCCGGCCGGCGGCCCGTCGGCGAAGGTGAAGAGGAAGAGCTGGGTGGCATAGACCACCAAGCGTGGCTCGTCCCTTCCCCGAGGCCCCAAATCCCATAGGGCCATGTCGGCGGAGGCGTAACCGTCACCGGCGTAGCGGGCCCGGTTGTGAGCCAGGATCCACGGCGACCGGCAGTGGTCGAGGATGTGCACGGTCAGGTCGACGCTCGGAGCGAACCAGCTCCGGTCCCGGCGTCCCACCTTTTCGGCCACTGCCCCCGGCATGGTGTCGGCCAGGACGACCAAGGCCAGAGGGTCCACCGTCCCGTCGTCGAGGAACGGGGGCTCATCGAACCTGTACCAGAGGGCGTTTTCGGCCCGGTCGGGCTCGTACTCCTCCCACCAGCCATGACCGACCACGTTCCTCCCTTCGACATGCCTGTCCCAAAACGGGATCGGCTCGAAGGGTGTCACCCCCGGTGGCGGAGGATCGCGGAAGGAGCGGCAGGAGTCGGGGGAAGGGATGTCAGAGGGCGGTTGCAGGTCGGTGAAGTCGAAACCGGGTCGGGGGGAGCCGAAGATCCCGGTGGTCAGGTGGCCGCGGGGAGCGCCGGGGTTGCGGACCTCGGCCCGAAGGTGGGACACGGTGCGTCCCCGTCGCAGGACGTCGACTTCGACGGCCACCGGACCGCTGGCCACCTGGGCCACGAACGAGGTGTGGCACACCCGGAGGGCCTGGGCGCTGTCGCCCAGCACCTCGGCCATGGCTCGAAGGGCGATGGCTGTCACCAGCCCGCCCTGGGGGAGGGGGCGCAGGTTCCATGAGTCGTCGATGACCGCTTGGTAGAGCTGCGAGGCCACGGGGGTGACCGTGGTCGTCGAGAGGAAGTCGGCCGTCACGACCAGCGATGGTGGCGGTAAGCGGACCGGAGTGTCAATCCGGTCGGTCGGGATCGGGCGGCCAGCGCCCGGAGCCGAGGGGTCGGGGGTCAGGCGCAGTTCGGGGCTCTGTTTTACCTGGTCAGCGTCCGTCTAACTTCGGCTAACGTCAGCCGGGTCCGGCCGAGGATGGCCTGCACGGGCGTGGCCTGACGCAGACACAGACAGAGACAGAGACACAGACAGCGAAGCGACAGAGACAGAGACACAGACAGCGACGCGACAGCGACACAGACAGCACAGAGGGAACAGACAATGCACCAACGGAGTCGGGCGATGCCCACGCAGGGGGAACGATGAACATCGTCGTCAGCAACGTCAAAGGCGGAGTGGGCAAGACAACCACCTCTGTCTACCTGGCCGCCGCCGCCGCCGAGCGCGGCTGGGACCCGGTCATCCTGGTCGACGCCGACCGTCAGGCATCGTCGGCCGAATGGCTCGAGGAGCGACCGGTTGAGGGCGTCGAGCTGGTCGAGGCGCCTTCCGAGCGGACGGTTTCCAAGGCCCTGGCCGGAGGGGAGGGCCTGGCCGTGGTGGACACGCCGCCGGGTGACGAGCGCATCGTGCGTGCGGCCATCGACCGGGCCGACGCCGTTGTCGTACCGACCCGGGCCGGTGGAGTCGAGTACTCGCGGGTGCTGGCCACGCTGGAGATGATCGGTGGCCGTACCCCTCACGGGCTGGTGATCTGCGCTGCTCGCCTCGGTACCAACGATCTGGCCGAGGCCATCGCCTGGTGGTCGGACGCCAAGGTTCCCATCTGGGGGATCATCCCCGAGCGGGTCGGGATCGCCAGTGGACCCGAGTCCCGGCTCTATCGAGAGGGACTCGACGCCTACGGCGCCGTTCTCAAGAAGGCCGTGCGCAAGCGCTGAGGATGGTTCACCCGTCGAGATCGCCGGGCCCGGTGGGCACGTCCACCGCATGTTCCTCCAGCGCGGCCAGAGGCACGACTTCGAGAGCCCGCTCGTGGGTCGAGGCCAGCACGACATAGGCGGCAGCTCCGTCATAGTGGGCCCGTAGCCAGTTGATGGCGGTCACGCACCAGCGGTCCCCGGGCACCAGGCCCGGAAAGTGGTGCTGAGGCATCGGTGTCACCAGGTCGTTGCCGATGGATCTCTGGTGTTCGAGGAACTCGGGGGTGACCACCGCGCAGATGGTGTGGCTGCCCACGTCCTCGGGACCGCTGGTGCAGCAGCCGTCGCGGTAGAAGCCGGTCAGCGGATCTGTGCCGCACGGCTCGAGCGGGCCGCCGAGCACGTTGCGATCGGTCACGGTCAGATCAGTCACGGTCAGTTGTAGCTGTCGAGAGCGGTGTGGTCCCCCTCGCCCTTCGGGTGCAGCCCGATCTCGAAACCGTCCACCCTGTCGATGCGTTGCAGAGCATCGACATGGCCCTTACCGGTGCCCGACCATTTGGCCCGGGCCCGCGCCTTGGCCTCGCTCAGGTCCTCGGCCACCACCATCACGACTTCGTGTCCTTCGCCCATCCGGCCCTCGGACATCGGTCCACCCAAAAAGGCGGCGTACAGGTGCATGCCGGCCACGATAGCTGTCCGGGGTAATCTGCCCTGGTGGTCCGGGGCGCCATCGCAGCCGTCGTCGCAGCGCTGGTCATGGCGGTCATCGTTCCCCTTTCGACGGGCCCGGCCGCTGCCTCCCCGGCTCACCCCCTGGTCCGTGTGGACCAGCTCGGCTATCCGACGACCGGGCCCAAGGTGGCCTACCTGATGTCCCCTTCGGCCATGAGTGGTGCCACCTTCGAGGTGGTCGACTCGTCCGGAGCCGACATCTTCAGCGGCACCGTGGGCAAGAACAGCGGGAAGTGGAATGGCGCCTACCGCTACGTGTACCCGCTCACCTTCTCACCGGTGGCGGCCACCGGCACCGACACCGTCGTGGTGGAGGCCTCGCCCTCCGTCGCCTCGCCACCCTTCCCCATCGGTCCCTCCGCCACCTTGTTCAGCCAGGCGCTGGCCAACAGCCTTTCCTTCTACCAGAACGAACGTGACGGCCCCGATTACATCCCCTCGGCCTTGCGAACAGCGCCGGCTCACCTCAACGACGAGGACGCCATGACCTACGCCACTCCCAAAATGAACAGCCAGGGTCAATTCTCCGGCGATCTGACGCCCCTCGGCGTCACCATGGACGCGTCGGGGGGGTGGTGGGACGCCGGCGACTACCTCAAGTTCGTGGAGACGACCTCCTACGCCGTCGCCCTCATGGAGGTCGGGGCCCGCTCCTTTCCGGCCTCGATGGGAACCGCCTCTCCCGACGCCGATTTTTCGGCCGAAGCCATGTTCGGCATCCAGTGGCTCGAGAAGATGTGGAATGACTCGACCAAGACCCTCTACTACCAGGTGGGCATCGGCGAGGGGAACGCCACGACGGTCGGCGACCACGACATCTGGCGGCTACCCCAGGCCGATGACACCTACGGGGGCACCAACCCGGCCGACCGCTACATACGCAACCGACCGGTGTTCGAAGCAGGCCCCCCGGGCTCGCCGATAAGCCCCAACCTGGCCGGTCGTCTGGCCGCCGACTTCGGCCTCTGCGCTCAACTGTTCGCCTCGTCCGATCCGACCTTCGCCAGCACCTGTCTCCAAGACGGGGAGGACGTCTACGCACTGGCCGACACCCATCCCACCGGCAACCTGCTGACCACCGCCCCTTACGACTTCTACCCCGAGACCCAGTGGCGCGACGACATGGAATTAGGGGCCACCGAGCTGGCCGCCGCCGTCGGCCCCGGCTCCCGACAGCAGACCTACTTGGACCAGGCGGCCGACTGGGCCGCCGCCTATATGGCCTCGCCCGACCAGGACTCCCTCAACCTCTACGACGTCGGGGGCCTGGCCCATTACGAGCTGGCCCGGTTGATCACCCAGACCGGGGCCACCGGGCTGGCGGTCACGCCGACCGACCTCGAGAACCAGTTGAAGACCCAGCTGGATCAAGCCATGAAGGTGGCGAAGAAGTACCCGTTCGCCTTCGGCTACCGGTGGGGCTCGTCCGACACGGTCTCCCACGGCTTCGGTCTGTCGGTCATGGCCAGTGAGTACGACGCCCTCACCGGGACGACCACCTTCGCCGCCCAGGCACAGGGATGGGCCGACAACGTGCTGGGCGTCAATCCGTGGGGGGTGTCCTTCGTGGTGGGTGACGGGACCACCTTTCCCGACTGCATGCAACACCAGGTGGCCAACCTGATGGGTTCGACCAACGGAACGGCGCCCATCCTGGCCGGGGCGGCGGTGGAGGGGCCGACCGCTCACGCCACCAAGGGTCTGGTGTCCGGCATGGTCACCTGTCCTCCCGGCGGTGGGGACCCCTACGACGCCTTCAACGGCCACGGCGCCGTGTACAAGGACAACGTCCAGTCCTATTCGACCGACGAGCCGGCCATCGATCTGACCGCGGCCTCGCCCCTGGCCTTGGCCTGGCTGGCCAGTTCGGGGGCCTGAACGGTACCGAACCTCAGGTCGTGGCTACGAAAGCGGCGACCACCCGGGCCAGTTCGGGGCCCTTGTCCTCCTGCAGGAAATGGCCGCCGCCGGCGATGGTCACGTGCGGCTGGTCCCGTGCCCCGGGTATGCGCTCCTGGAGGAGGCGGTCCGACCCGGCGGTGATCGGGTCTCCGTCGCTGAAGGCGGTCAGGAACGGCTTGGCCCACTGGGCCAGGACCTCCCACGCCGCCCGGTTGGCCGCCGATGCCGGGTCGTCGGGTGTGATGGGCACCAGGGTGGGGAACTGGCGCGCCCCCTCGGTGAAGCTCTGATCGGGGAAGGGCGCGTCGTAAGCGGCGATGACCTCGGGAGCGAGGTCGGTGACGCATCCGGCGTTGACGATGGCGCCGGCGGGGAACGAGTCGACCTCCTGGGAGAATTTGAGCCAGCTCAGAAAGGCGGGACTGGGCTCCCCGCTTCCCGTCGGGAGGGAGGTGTTGGCCGTCGCCACCCGGGCGAAGCGCTCAGGATGTTCGGCCACCAGGCGAAGGCCGATGAGGCCACCCCAGTCCTGGCCCACCAGCGTGACCCCGTCCAGGTCGAGGACATCGAAGAGGAGCGAGCGCATCCATTCGACATGGCGGGCGTAGGAGTACTCGGTGCGCGGCGTCGGTTTGTCCGATCGGCCGAACCCGACCAGATCGGGAGCCACCACCCGCAGTCCGGCGCCGACCAGAACGGGAATCATGTGACGGTAGAGGTAGGACCACGAGGGCTCGCCGTGCATGAGCAGAACGCACTCGGCTGTGGACGGACCTTCCTCCAGGTAGTGGACCCGGAGAACCCCGTCGTCCTGATCGGGGATGTCGGCGTAGTGGGGGGCGAAGGCAAAGCCGGGCAGGTCGTCGAAGCGGTGGTCGGGCGTGCGGAGGACCTCCATCGGGTCACCTCTCCTCTTGTCGACGGGAACGGGGTCCAGCCCGGAGGCGGGTGCGGCCCGACGTGACGCTAACAGCGCCCGACGCCGCCTTCGGCCCGACGCTCAACGGAGGGCGTTCTTCACGAAGTCACCGGTACCGTGGCCCACCTCTAGTTTGGCGCCTCCGTGCCAACTGCCTCGCAGGTGTCGACGGATGGACAACCTGTCATCAGCGGTGGCCCTGGCGGCAGCGTGCCAGAGGTGGGCGTGGTGGAACAAGACGTCGCCCCTCTCCTGGTAGAGGCCGATCTCGCCGGGGACGCCTTCGAACCCCGGCGGGATCCCTTCGGTGCCCGAACGATGGCTGCCGGGCAGTACCCGCAGAAAGCCGTTGGCCGGGGAGGTCGGATCGAAGTGGATGGTGAAGGCCGCTCCGGGCCAGATGTCCAGATGGGGACCGGACTGGTGGTCGGTGTGCCACCCGATCCGGTTGTACCCCGACGTCGGACCGGGTCGGGCGTCCTGGTAGACCACGCCGAACTGCTCGTAATCGAGCAACCAGGCATCGGTGCCGAGCAGGCGTCGGGCCACCTCGACCAGTACCGGGAGATGGACCAGGGCGTCGGCGGTGGGTGACGCCCTGGTGGCGAAGCAGACGTAGTGGGCGAACGGCCGGCCGTCGACGGTGGCATCGGGGTCGTCGAGGACCACCGTGCCGTGCCGGGGGTCCAGCCGCCCTTCGGCCAGCTGGTGCTGGGAACGGACCAGCTCAACCTCGGCCTCCCGAAGAAGGTGGGGATCGATGGCACCCCGCAGGGTGGCGTAGCCCTGGTCGGAGAAGAAGGCCACCAATTGATCGACGTCACCGGGCCGGAAGATTCCCACCGGATAGGCCGCCTCGGCCTCGTCCCCACCGGGGCGGCCGGATCCCTTTGTTTTTGGCATTTTGTCGACCACTCCACAACTGTAGATCCGGGGTCGATTTCCTCGGTCTTGCCCCCACCGGCCGGTAGCGGCTCAAAAACAAATGTTCCGTCGTGACCGGTCCGGCCAGACCGGCAGTACCGGGGGCACCTGCACATTTCCCTTTGAAATTGTGTCAAACAGGTTGCATTCGATGGGTGCATCCCCTAGGTTTCGGCTTTGGTTGGAGGGTTGCATCGAACTGGGCAGGGGTAAGACTGCGTCTACCAATTGACACATGTCGGTTAATGGGAGGGACGGCCTATGTCGGGCCGACCGAGTCAAGCTTGAGGAGAGACGTAGATGAGATCAAAACGAACGTTTTCCGTTCGCGCGGCTTCGCTGGGCGGTGCCTTGGCCCTCTTGGGAGCAGGCCTGGCCGGCACGGTGGGCCTGGTGGCCACCACTGCCGTCACCTCCACCCCGGCGGGAGCCGACACCGCTCCGTTCACCGCCACCTGTGTCTTGAAGGTGGCCGGAAGCACCGTCGACGAATCGATCACCGGCCTGGTCGTCACCGGGTCCTTGAGCCCGACGGTGCCTGCCGCGGGCGCCAAGTTCACCCTTTCCAACTTCGCCGAGCTCTTCACCTTGGGCAGCCTGGCCAGCGCCATCAAAGGGGACACCCTCTCCGGAACGGTGAAGACGGCGGTGACCGCCAGCGGGGCGACGCCGGCCAGCCAGGACGTTACGTTCACTATTCCCTCGACGGTGATCGGGTCCAACCAGCCGCCTATCAAGGCCCCCGGATCGGCGGTGAGTTTCACCAATGGCACCGGGTCGCCCGTCCCGTCGGTCTCGACCTCCACTAGCTCCACCTTGGCCCTGAATATCAGCGGACCGATCGGCGCCGTAACCGGGACCTGCACGACTCCGGCGTCACTCATCGCCGCAGCCCCGGCACCGGCCTCGGTCAGCGCTGTCCTACCCAACTCAGCTCCGCTGGCCGGTGGGAACACGGTGATCATCCATGGATCGTCTCTGGCCGGCCCGACGGCAGTCGATTTCGGCACCAAGGCAGCCACCAGTTTCACCAGCCTGACCGATAGCTCGATTTCCGCAGTGGTCCCCGCCGGCGTCTCTCTAGGGGGGGTCAATGTCACAGTGAAGACGGCCGGGGGAACGACCTCGGCCAGTCCGGGAAGTCTGCTGACCTACACCGATGCACCGATCGTCACCGGCGTGAGCCCGAACACGGGAACCCCGACCGGAGGCACCTCGGTGACCATCTCCGGTCTGCAACTGGGTGGGGCCACCGCCGTCGACTTCGGAACGGCCCCGGCCACGGTCACCTCTGACACCGCCACGTCGATCACGGCGACCTCACCTGCGGGTGCGGCCAAGAGTGCGGTCAACGTCACGGTCAGCAACGGCAGTGGTCCGTCAGTGGTCAGTCAACTGGACGAGTTCACCTACCGCAACGGCTACTGGTTCACGGCCAGCGACGGCGGGGTCTTCGCCTACGGCAATTCGCCCTTCTGGGGCTCGGCCGGCGGCATCACCCTCAACCAGCCGGTCGTGGGTATGGCCCGTACGCCCGACAACGGCGGTTACTGGTTGGTGGCCTCCGACGGCGGAGTGTTCAGCTACGGGAACGCCAAGTTCTACGGCTCGGCCGGCAACATCCACCTCAACCAGCCGATCGTGGGCATGGCAGCCACGCCGGACGGCTTCGGTTACTGGCTGGTGGCCTCGGACGGCGGCATCTTCAGCTACGGCGATGCCCGGTTCTTCGGCTCCACCGGCAACATCACCCTCAACAAGCCGATCGTCGGGATGGCCTCCACCCCGGACGGCAACGGCTACTGGTTGGTGGCCTCCGACGGTGGTGTGTTCTCCTACGGTGATGCCAAGTTCCATGGCTCGACCGGGGCGATGACCCTCAACAAGCCAGTGGTGGGCATGGCCTCCTCGGTCGACGGCCAGGGCTACTGGCTGGTGGCTTCGGATGGCGGCATCTTCAGCTTCGGTGACGCCCTCTACCACGGCTCCACCGGTGCCATCACCCTCAACAAGCCGGTCGTCGGTATGACCGGTACGCCTGACGGTGCTGGTTACTGGCTCACCGCTGCCGACGGAGGGGTCTTCAGTTTCGGGGATGCCCACTTCTTCGGCTCCACCGGCAACATCACCCTCAACAAGCCGATCGTCGGGATATCAGGCGCCGGCAGCTGAACCACCCGCCACATGGTGTGAAAGAGGACCGGGGGCATCTGCCCCCGGTCCTCTTTTGTTCTGGCGGCCTGTCTCGCCGGTTGTCTGCCGGCTCGTGCCTCACCGGCGCCTCTCACCGGTCGTGAACGCCGGACCCTGGTCAGGTCGTACCATGCATCAATGAGCCCACAGACACCCGCTGATCCATCGGAGGAGCCGCTGGTCGGTCTCAAGCCCCGCAGCTACCAGGTGACCGACGGTCCCACCCGGGCCCCGGCCCGGGCCATGCTCCGGGCGGTGGGGATGACCGACGACGACTGGGACAAGCCACAGATAGGCGTGGCTTCGTCGTGGAACGAGGTCACCCCGTGCAACCTCCCGCTGGACCGCCTGGCCAAGCGGGCCAGGGACGGGGTGCGTGAGGCGGGCGGGTTCCCCCTCGAGTTCGTGACCATCGCCGTCTCCGACGGCATCTCGATGGGGCACGAGGGCATGCGGGCTTCTCTGGTGAGCCGCGAGATCATCGCTGACTCGGTGGAGACGGTCATGCACGCCGAGCGGTTCGACGGATTGGTCACGCTGGCCGGGTGCGACAAGTCCCTGCCGGGCATGCTCATGGCCGCCGCCCGGATCAATCTGCCCAGCGTCTTCCTGTACGGCGGGTCGATCCTCCCGGGACGGGTGCGGGACCGGGCCCTCGACATCACCTCGGTTTTCGAAGCGGTCGGGGCCCACGCCGTCGATGCTCTCAGCGACGAGGAGCTGAGCCTCATCGAACACAACGCCTGTCCGACCGAGGGATCCTGTGCGGGGATGTTCACCGCCAACACCATGGCGGCCGTGGCCGAGGCCCTGGGCATGGCCCTGCCCGGCAGTTCGTCCCCACCGGCCGTCGACCGGCGCCGCGACGATGCCGCCTTCGCCTCCGGCCAGGCGGTGGTGGCTCTCCTGCGCCAGGGCATCCGGCCCCGGCAGGTGATGACCAAGGACGCCTTCGAGAACGCCATCGCTGTGACCATGGCCCTCGGGGGATCGACCAATGCCGTCCTCCACCTGTTGGCCATCGCCAACGAGGCCCGGGTCGAGCTCGCCCTCGACGACTTCAACGCGGTGGCCGCCCGCGTTCCCCACCTGGCCGACACTAAGCCCCACGGCCGGTACCACATGGCCGACCTCGATCGCATCGGTGGGGTGGAGGTGGTCATGGCCGAACTGCTCGAGGCCGGGCTCCTGCACGGCGACTGCCTGACGGTGACCGGCCGCACCGTGGCCGAAAACCTGGCCGTTCTGGACCCACCCCCTCCCGACGGGGAGGTGGTCCACCCCATCGACCGGCCCATCCACGCCCAAGGGGGGATCGCCATCCTGACCGGCACTCTCGCCCCCAAAGGGGCGGTGGTCAAGGTGGCCGGCATCGACCAGCTGACCTTCGTGGGACCGGCCCGGGTGTTCGACGGCGAGGACCGGGCCATGGAGGCCATCCTGGCCGGGTCGATCGAGCCCGGTACGGTCATCGTCATCCGCTACGAGGGACCCAAGGGGGGGCCGGGCATGCGCGAGATGCTGGCGGTCACCGGCGCCCTCAAGGGCGTGGGGCGAGGGGGTGACTGCGCGCTGGTCACCGACGGGAGGTTCTCCGGCGGGACCCATGGCTTCTGCATCGGACACGTTGCCCCCGAGGCCGTGGACGGAGGGCCCATCGCCCTGGTGGCCGACGGCGATCAGATCAGCGTTGACGTGGTCGCCCACACCATCGACCTGGGGGTGGACGAGGCCGAGCTCGAGCGGCGGCGGGCCGGGCTCAAGCATCCCGCCCCGCGCTACACGACCGGGGTGCTGGCCAAGTACGCCCGCCTGGTCACCGGGGCGGACCGGGGCGCTATCACCGAGCCCTGAGGGTTCGTCCCGGCCGCCGGGGGCGGCTTCCCCCGCTGCTTGTGGTGGCCACCCGGTCCGTGCCACAATGTGAACCATGAGCACCACCGTTCAGCCGATCATCCTGGTACTCGTTTCGTAGCGCATACGACGCCTTCTCGCCGTATGCGCTTTCCGACCTCCCCGACGGGAGGTCGTTTTCATGTCCCACCACGGTCACCGTTCACCCATTCCCGACCACCATCGAAGACAAGGGAGCAAGCGATGGAACTCACAGGAGCACAAGCACTGATCAAGAGCTTGGAGATGCAGCGGGTAGAGGTCATGTTCGGACTGCCCGGCGGCGCCATCCTGCCCGTCTACGACCCGATCATCGACTCCTCCATCCGTCACATCCTGGTGCGCCACGAACAGGGTGCCGGCCACATGGCCGAAGGGTACGCCCAGGTGACCGGTCGGCCCGGTGTGGCCATGGTCACCAGCGGTCCGGGGGCCACCAACATCGTGACGCCACTGGCCGACGCCTACATGGACTCGATTCCGTTGGTGGTGGTAACCGGACAGGTGGCCACCACGGCCATCGGCACCGACGCTTTCCAGGAGAGCGACATCACCGGGATCACCATGGGCATCACCAAGCACAATTGGCTGATCACCGACGGCGCCGACATCCCCCGGGTGGTGGCGGAGGCCTTCCATGTGGCCACCACCGGCCGACCCGGTCCCGTCCTCATCGACGTGCCCAAGGACGTGGCCAACAAGCCCATGGAGTGGTACTGGCCCGAACCGGGCGACCTGGACCTGCCCGGTTACCACCCGATGGTCGTGGGCGATCCGGAACGGGTGCGCGCCGCAGCCGAGCTCCTGCTGGCCGCCGAGCGCCCGATCATCTACGCCGGCGGCGGCATTCTCAAAGCGCGGGCCGCCGACGCACTGCGCGAGTTGGCCGAGCGGACCGGCATACCGGTGGTCACCACGCTGATGGCCCGGGGCTGCTTTCCCGACTCGCACCCGCTGTGCCTCGGGATGCCGGGCATGCACGGCAACTACACGGCGGTCACCTCCATGCAGCGGTCCGACCTGCTCATCGCCCTGGGCAGCCGGTTCGACGATCGGGTCACCGGCCGCGTCGACGCCTTCGCCCCCGAGGCCAAGGTCATCCACGTCGACATCGACCCGGCCGAGCTCAACAAGGTGCGTCACGCCGACGTGGCCGTGGCCGGCGACTGCCGGCTGGTCATCGAGGAGATGCTGGCCGCCCTCGACGGGCTCGGCCTGCCTCACTCCGACGCCACCCGCGGCGGTTCGGGGGGAGCACCCAGCGACGCGGTGGCCGGGGCGCCGGCCGTTCCGGGTTCTTTGGCCGCCGCCTATCCCCGCGAGGGGCTGGCGCCGTGGCGCGCCCGGCTGAGTGAATGGCAGCGCCGCTATCCGCTGGTCTACGACCAGCAACCGGGTTCCGGTGCTCTCAAGCCCCAGTTCGTCCTCGAGACACTGCGCGACGCCACGCCCGACGACGCCATCGTGGCCTCCGGCGTCGGTCAGCACCAGATGTTCGCCTCCCAATGGTGGCAGTTCGACTACCCCTACACCTGGGTCAACTCGGGGGGACTGGGCACCATGGGATTCGCGGTGCCGGCCGCCATCGGGGCCAAGGTGGGCCGGCCCGACAGGATGGTGTGGGCGGTGGACGGCGACGGGTGCTTCCAGATGACGGCACAGGAGCTGGTCACCGCCAGCTCGGAGCGCATTCCGGTCAAGATCGCCATTCTCAACAACGCCTATCTGGGCATGGTGCGCCAGTGGCAGGAGATGTTCTACGGCGAGCGGTACTCGGAGGTCTATCTCTCCCCCGATCTACCCGACTACGTGGGCTGGGCCGAGTCCATGGGCTGTGTGGGGATCCGGGTCGAGTCGAGCGAGGAGGTGGCACCGGCCATCGACAAGGCCAACGACATCGATGACCGGCCGGTGGTCATCGACTTCCGTACCGACGCCTTCGAGAAGGTCTTTCCCATGGTGGCCGCCGGTGCTTCCAACGACGACATCATGGTGGACCCGTCACTGGACCAGGGCGGCGGGCGATGAGCGTCTACGGTGCCGACAAGCGCCACCACACCCTCATTGTGGTGGTGGAGAACAAGGCCGGCGTCCTGGCCCGGGTGGCCGGCCTGTTCTCGCGGCGCGGCTACAACATCTACAGCCTGGCCGTGGCTCCGTCCGATGACGTGCGCTTCAGCCGGATCACCATCGTGGTGGACGTCGAATCGGCGCCGCTGGACCAGATCATGAAGCAGTTGGACAAGCTCATTCCGGTGGTGTCGATCACCGAGCTGGATCCGGCGCTGTCCCGGGAGAGGGAGCTGCTCATGGCCACCCTCGAGGCCGGTCCCGACACCCGGGGACAGATCATCCAGCTGGTGGGGGTGTTCGAGGGCAAGATCGTCGACGTCGGCCACGATCGTCTCACCGTGGCCCTGGAGGGCGCCCCCATCAAGTTGGACGACTTCGAGAATCTCATCCGCACCTACGGCATCGTGGAGATGCAGCGGACGGGCCGGGTGGCCTTGCCTAAGCTGGACCGGTCCGGCGAACGTGGGCCGCAGTTGGTGGCCCGATCCATACTCGGACACGACACAGAGAAGGCAGGTTGATGGCGATGGCCACGTTGTACTACGAGAAGGACGCCGATCCCGACCTCATCAGGAGCCGCAAGGTGGCGGTGATCGGTTACGGGTCCCAGGGGCACGCCCACGCCCTCAACCTCTCCGAGAGCGGAGTGGATGTCCGGGTCGGACTGCGACCGGACTCATCGTCGAAGCAGAAGGCGGAGGAAGCGGGGCTGTCCGTCCCGTCGGTGGCCGACGCCGCCGCCGAGGCGGACGTGATCATGATCCTCCTGCCCGACACCGAGCAGGCCGCGGTGTACGAGGCCGAGATCGCTCCCCACCTGTCGGACGGAGACGCCCTCCTGTTCGCCCACGGGTTCAACATCCGTTTCGGGCTCATCGCCCCCCCGGCCGGAGTGGACGTGGCCATGGTCGCCCCCAAGGGCCCCGGCCACCTGGTGCGGCGGACCTACACCGAGGGGGGAGGGGTGCCGTCGCTCATCGCTGTGTCCGCCGACCCGTCGGGCCGGGCCCACGCCCTGGCTCTGTCCTACGCCCACGCCATCGGGGCCACCCGGGCCGGCGTGCTCGACACCACCTTCGCCGAAGAGACGGAGACCGACCTGTTCGGTGAACAGGTCGTGCTGTGCGGCGGTCTGACCGCCTTGGTGCAGGCCGGCTTCGAGACCCTGGTCGGAGCCGGCTACCAGCCGGAGAGCGCTTATTTCGAGTGCCTCCACGAGCTCAAGCTCATCGTCGACCTCATGTACGAGCAGGGCATCAGCGGAATGCGGTTCTCCATCTCCGACACGGCCGAGTACGGCGACCTGACCCGCGGGCCACGGGTCATCAACCAGGCGGTGCGCGACGAGATGACCCGTATCCTGGGCGAGATCCAGGACGGATCGTTCGCCAAGGAATGGGTGGCGGAGAACGCCGAGGGCCGCCCCAACTTCAATGCCCTGCGCAAGGCCGGACTCGACCATCCGATCGAGAAGGTGGGCGCCGACCTCCGCGCCATGATGCCGTTCGTCACCGCCGGAAAGCAGAAGATCCAGGACGTCTCCGGAGGCTGAGCGACGCTTACCCAGTCCTCGCCGTCTCGACGCCGGCCCACGGCCACGCTCTCCCGATGACCGAGGTGGCATTGCCGGTGGCGACGGCCGCCTCCAAGGATCGAGCCTTGGCCGTACTGCTGGGGTCACCCCTGGAATCGATCGTGGACATGGTGACCTGGACCTCCTCGACCGACGAGTACCAGGTGGCCTCGGTCCATGGTCACGTCCGCTTCCGCCGGCGGCCGAACGGATCCACCGGGGACGGGCGCCGGCGGTGGGCCTTCGAGGCGGAGACCCTCACCGGGCGGGATCCGCTGGCCTGCCAGGACCCGGCGCGCTTCGGCAGTGTCGAGGACGAGAAGGCGACTCCCTATCCAAGCCGGCACGACAATTCATATCCGCATGCCTTCGAGCACCTGGCCCAGCTCTTCGACCATCCGTCCGCACCCGACCTGGTCGTGCAGCACTCGGCCGCCCACTACTGGGGCGACCACGGCGGCCACCTGGGGGAGCACGGCTCGCTGGGCATCGTCCAGGCTCGCGCCCCTTTCATCGCCTCCGGCGCCGGTGTGCGGCCGGCGGGGATGATCGACCGGTCGTGCCGGCTGGTCGACGTGGCCCCGACCATTCTCGAGCTGTTGGGATGTTCCCCACCACCGGAGGGGCCACCGGGATCCCGACTGGTCCATCAGGACGGGTCGGTAGTCGACGAACTGTTGGCCGGAACCACCCGGGCCCGACACGTCGTCGCCATGCTCCTGGACGGAACCAACGCCAACGTGCTCTACCGGTTGGCGGCGACGGGGGACGCCCCCAACATCGCCCGCCTCATGGGTGGGGGATGTACCCACCGCTACGGAGCCGTCGCCTCCCTGCCCACGGTCACCCTGGCCAACCACACCGGCATTCTCACCGGATCCCACCCGGGCCACCACGGCATCCTCCACAATGCATGGATCGACCGAACCACCGGCCGTCAGGTGGTGACCAACTCGCCGTCGACCTGGTCGACAGCCATGCAGTGGCTCAGCCCATCGGTGGAGACCATCCACCACGCCGTCCACCGTTCGTTTCCCGGATCCGTGTCGGTCTCCATCAACGAACCGTGCGATTCGGGCGCCGACTACTCGGTCTTCCAGCAGATGCGTGCGGGCGAGGAGATCGACCGGCCGCCACCGGCCGAAGAACTACCCGACGCCACCGAGCGGTTCGTCCGCCCGAGCAAGGACTACCGGTGGTCCTCGCTCATTGACCACACCGCGGTCGACCAGTTCAGCGGGATCTGGAGTGGGCGGTACCGGGGGCGGTCGTGGCCGGTCCCCACCTTCACCTGGGTCAACTTCACGCTGACCGATGCCGCCTTCCACGAGGGCGGCCCGTACTCGGCCATCGCCGCCGCCTCGGTCCGCGACACCGATGCCCGGGTCGGGCGGATCCTCGACGCGGTCGAGCGTTCCGGCTCCTGGGAGGACACCGCCTTCGTGGTGGTGGCCGACCACGGAATGGAGCTGGCCAACCCTCGCGTCACCGGCGACTGGGATGTCGCCCTCCACGAGGCAGGCATCGGCGTCCGCGACGAGGGATACGGGTTTCTCTACCTGACCGACCAGTGACGCAGGGGGATGATGCCGACCGGGTGACCGCCGGCACCCGGTCCCCCCTGGTGAACGAGGGGGCTAGCCGGTTGACGATGTCGATGTGCTGCTGGCCGGGCTTCCGGCTTTGATCTTGTTGATGATGGCATCGGCCAGGTCCTCCACTCGACTCAGTGAACTGGTGCTGGTCACAATGGTCTGGAGCGAACCTTGGAGGGTGACTACGGTGTTCACCGTCTGGCCGCCCGACTTGACGGTGAAGTAATAGGCCTCGTCGGCCAGTCCGCTGATCTCGGTAACGGTGCCTTCTCGCGTTTCGATCTCCGATCGGTCCGAGCTGAACGAGGTTCCCGTGGCGTCGAGCTGGTATTCGATGAGCACCGACTGGGAGAGCTTGGATGCCTTGTAGCGGCAGGTCGTCACCGTCTTGTCGACGACGGCGGTGGGCGTGCCGACGGTCGTTCCCACAATCGAGCTGACCTCGGCCGGGGACATCAGCGCGCACGCTGTCTTGCTGATGTCCTTGGTCGTGCCGGGCAATGTGGTGCTGGTAGTGGTGGTGGTGGACGACGTTGAACTCGAGCAGGCGCTGAGTGCGACAGGGAGGAGGAGGGCGCCGAAGGCCGCGCACAGTATCCGGACGGTGCGGACGGGCAGGTGCATGGGCGCACGATACACGGCACCGTCCCGGTGCCTCGGTGGACGCCTCAGCCGGCCAGTGCGCCCACCACGTAGTTGATGCAGGCGCACAGAGAGGCAACGTCGTCGGGGTCGATGGCGGGGAACATGGCGATCCGGAGTTGGTTGCGCCCCAGTTTCCGGTAGGGCTCGGTGTCGACGATCTCGTTGGCCCGGAGCACCGAGGCCACCGTCGATGCGTCGACGTCGTCGATGAAGTCGATGGTTGCGACCACGTGACTCCGGTCCTGTTCGCGCTGGACGAACGGCGTGGCGAAATCCGAGCTTTCGGCCCAGGTGTAGAGGATCTCCGCGCTCTTGTCGCACCGGCCGTTGGAGAAGGCCATACCGCCGTTCTGGTTGAACCAACTCACCTGGTTTTCGAACAGGAACAGGGTGGCCAGAGCCGGCGTGTTGTAGGTCTGGTCGAGCTTCGAATTGTCGAGGGCGATGGTCAGGTCCAGCGATGCGGGCACCCATCGCGGTTGGGCGGCGATACGGCCGATCCGGTCCTGCGCTTCCGGTGAGAGGAGGGCCACCCACAACGCACCGTCGGATCCGAAGCACTTCTGGGGGGCGAAGTAGTAGGCGTCGAACTGTGTGGCATCGACCGGCAAGCCGCCGGCTCCCGAAGTGGCGTCGACCGCCACCAACCCACCGCCCTCGCCGGGCGGTCGGGCACCATCGGGTCGCAGGATGGGCATCATCACCCCGGTGGATGTCTCGTTGTGGGTGAGGGCATAGAGGTCGATGTCCTCCCGGGCCACCGGCAGCGGGTGGGTGCCGACCTCCGAGGTGATGATCTCCGGCTGCTCCAGGTGGGGGGCCTCGGATGCGGCGGCCGCGAATTTGGACGAGAACTCGCCGAAGCTCAGGTGCTGGCTCTTGCTCTCGATGAGGCAGAAGGTGGCGGCGTCCCAGAAGGAGGTGGTCCCGCCGTTGCCCAGGACCACCTCGTACCCGCCGGGAAGGGAGAACAGGTGGGCCAGTCCCTCTCGCAGGCTGCCCACCACCGACTTGACCGTCTTCTGGCGGTGGCTGGTCCCGAGGTAGTGGCCGGAGGCGGCGCCCAGGGCGTCGACGGCCGCCGGTCTGACCTTGGAGGGTCCGGAGCCAAAACGCCCGTCGAGCGGCAGTAGGTGGTCGGGGATGGCGATGTCGGGGGAGTCGGTCACGTATGGAATCATGGCACCATGATTTTCGCCACAGAAATCGGCCTGGGCCCGGCCGGCTCGGGCGTCGTGACCGGGCCATGAGCGAGCGTCGCCTGTCGGCGCGGATCGCCGCCGTCTCCCCCTCGGCCACTCTGGCCGTGGATGCCAAAGCCAAGGCGCTGAAGGCCCAGGGTGAGAATGTCATCGGGTTCGGGGCCGGCGAGCCGGACTTCCCCACGCCGGCACACATCGTGGTCGCCGCCGAGGCGGCCTGCCGCGACCCGCGTAACCACAAGTACACGCCCACCGCCGGGCTGCCCGAGCTGCGCGAGGCGCTGGCGGCCAAGACCCTCCGGGACTCGGGACTCGAAGTGGCCGCCTCCCAGATCCTGGTGACCAACGGCGGCAAGCAGGCCATCGCCAACGCTTTCGCCGCTCTGTGTGACCCCGGCGACGAGGTGCTGGTTCTCGCCCCTTACTGGACCACCTATCCCGAAGTGATCACCCTGGCCGGCGGGGTTCCGGTGGTCATCGCCACCGACGCTTCGAGTGGTTTCCGTGTCACCCTCGACCAGCTCGATGCGGCTATCACCCCGCGGACCAAGGTGCTGCTGTTCGTCTCGCCGTCCAACCCCACCGGAGCGGTCTATCCCGGGGGCGAGGTGGAGGCCATCGGCCGGTGGGCGGCGGAAAGAGGGTTGTGGGTGGTGACCGACGAGATCTACGAGCACCTGGTGTACGGCGGAGCCGAGCATTTTTCCATGCCAGTGCTGGTGCCCGAGTTGGTGGATCGGTGCATCGTGGTAAACGGTGTGGCCAAAACCTACGCCATGACCGGATGGCGGGTGGGATGGATGATCGGGCCCGCCGACGTGGTGACGGCGGCCACCAACCTGCAGTCGCACGAGACCTCCAACGTGGCCAACGTGTCGCAGCGGGCGGCCCTGGCCGCCGTGTCCGGAGACCTGACCGCAGCCGAGGAGATGCGGCGGGCCTTCGATCGTCGACGCCTCATCATCCACGCCATGCTCAACGAGATCGAGGGCGTCAGTTGCATCCTGCCCGAAGGCGCCTTCTACGCCTTCCCCTCGGTGGAGGGGCTCTACGGCCGCGACATCCGGGGCCGCCGGTCGACCTCGAGCACCGAACTGGCCGAACTGGCCATCGAGGAAGCCAAGGTGGCGGTGGTGCCGGGCGAGGCCTTCGGTGCCCCTGGTTACTTCCGGATGTCCTATGCCCTGGGGGACGACGACTTGGTCGAGGGGGTCTCCCGCCTGGCCAAGCTGTTCAGCGACGCCTCCTGATGGTGGGGGTTGCGGCGTTGCCTCCGATCACCGAACGAAAGGAACCCCATGGGTAGGGTGCTGGTCACCGAAAAGTTGGCGCCGGCCGGCCTGGAACTGATGGCCGAAGCCGGCCATCAGGTCGACGTGCAGCTCGATCTGTCTCCCGGGGAGCTGCTGACGGCGGTGGTCGGCGCCCAGGCTCTGGTCATCCGGTCGGCCACCACGGTGACGGCCGAGGTGTTGCAGGCGGGGACCGAGCTGGTGGTGGTGGGCCGGGCCGGCATCGGGCTGGACAACGTGGACGTGGCCGCGGCCACCGACCGCGGCGTCATGGTCGTGAACGCGCCGCAGTCCAACATCCTGTCGGCCGCCGAGCAGGCCATGGCCCTGTTGTTGGCCCAGGCGCGGAACATCCCTCAGGCCCACGCCGCACTGGTGGCGGGCAAATGGGAGCGCTCCAAGTGGGAGGGCGTCGAGCTGCACGGGAAGACCCTGGGCGTGGTCGGCCTGGGACGGGTCGGTGCGCTGGTGGCCCAGCGGGCCCTCGCCTTCGGCATGCGGTTGGTGGCCTACGACCCCTTCGTGTCGGCCGACCGGGCCAAGCACATGGGGGTCGAGCTCATGGACCTCGACGAGCTGATGGCCGTCTCCGATTTCGTGACGGTCCATCTCCCGAAGAACGCCGAGACGTTGGGGTTGATCGGGAAGGATCTGCTGGCCAAGTCCAAGCCGGGCATCCGGATCATCAACACGGCCCGCGGCGGGATCGTCGACGAGGAGGCGCTGGCCGAGGCCATTCGGTCCGGCCACGTGCAGGGGGCGGGTCTCGATGTCTTTGCCAAGGAGCCCACCACCGAGTCGCCGCTGTTCGAACTGCCATCGGTCGTGGTCGCCCCCCACCTGGGGGCGTCGACGGCTGAGGCTCAGGACAAAGCCGGGGTGACCATCGCCGAGCAGGTGATCCTGGCGCTGAACGGTGACTTCGTCCCCTTCGCCGTCAACGTGGCCGCCACAGATGTGTCCGAGACGGTCCGGCCCTTCATGGGTCTGGCCGAACAGTTGGGGCGGATCCTCTCGTGCCTCAACGACGGCCTGCCCGACCGGTTGGATATCGAGTACCAGGGCGGTCTGGCTGGTGCCGGCACCGGCATCCTCACCCTGTCCGTGCTGAAGGGGATGTTCGCGGCGGCCACCGAGGAGCCGGTCAGCTACGTCAACGCCCCTCAGCTGGCCGCCGAGCGGGGACTGGAGGTGCGCGAGACGTCGACAGTTACCGCGCACGACTACGTCAACCTGGTCACGCTGCGCAGCGGTGACCACTCGGTGGCCGGCACCCTGACCGGGGTGCGGACCGAGCCCCGACTGGTGATGATGGACGACCACACCGTGGAGGTTCCTCCCGCCCCGCACATGGTGGTGGTGCGTAACGACGACCGGGCCGGCATGATCGGCGCCGTTGGGACCATCCTGGGCGAGGCTCAGGTGTCGATCTCTTCCATGGCGGTGGGACCGTCGGCCACCGGCAACACCGCCCTCATGGTTCTGTCCACCGACCGAACGGTTCCTGACGATGCCCTGGCCAAGCTGCGCGGGGCACCGGGGATCAGCGACGTGCACACGGTGGAGTCGTGATCGCCGGGCGGTGACCCGGTGGAGTCGACGGTACGGGACCCGGACTCAGTGGTGGCGGCCGGCGTTGACCGGGACCGGCGGCCAGGTGTCGCCACCGATCGTCGGAACATCTCCGCCAGCCGACCCTGACCCTCGCACCCGGTTGATGATGGCGACGACCACGGCCAGCACCGCCAGGGCCTTCGCCCATCGCATTACCTTCCCGTCCATGGGCCCACTCTAGGTCTGTGCCCAGGCTGTACCGGGGCCGGCGCGGCCGACCGGTGAACACGCCGTGACGGCCCGGTAACCGGAAGGTGATTTCTGGGTGTTTTCGGGCTTCCTGCTTTGACACGGGCCGCCCGCCGTGCCAGAACTGGGCCCGGCTCCACCGGGGGCCGATCCGATCGACCGGAGCAGAGGCAGATGAGACAGCTTGGACCGGTTCCGTTGCCCGCCTCGCTGGCGTCGCGGGCCGTAGCCGTCGCTCTTGTCTGCCTGGCGGCGGTGGCGGCGGCCGCCTGTGGCAGCGGTACCGGTGCGAGCACACCGCCGCCGGCCGCCTCCACCCGTGCCATCGTCGAGCCCCCCGACTTCACCCTCCAGGGCTGCACCTACGAATTCAACGGCAGCATTCCGGACGGCGAGCCCCAGGGGCTTAAACCGCCGTTCCCTCCGTTCGAGGCAGACCAGTCGGCCACCGACGCGCTGCAGCACATCAAGTCCCACGGCGGGACGGGCATGGTGGACAGCGTGGCCTTCCCCGGGGGCACCGATCTGTATGCCGGCCCCGGTACCGGTACCAAGGTGGGCGTCATCCCGAGCGGTGACTCCATCCAGGTGGCGGAGCCTGTGGTGTGGACGGATGCCACGGGGGGGAAGTGGCTGGCCTTCTTCCTGTCCTGCGGCGGCCATTCCCTCTACTGGGTCAGCGTGGACGGTCTGGAGCACCAGAACCGCGCCGACGGGATCGGCATCGCCCGGCTGATCGCCCAACTGGAGAAGGCGCCTCCCTACACCAAGGCAGGCACCGCTTCGCTTCTCCCCATAGAGATCGACAGCCAGCACCACCTGGTGTTTACCGATGCCACGGTCACCCTGCTGGTGGGGAGGGGCGAGCTGATCGGGCTGGCCGGTTGAGGCTCCGACAGCGGGCCAGGGGAGCCGTCCACCCAGGTCCTGCTGCGATCACACAATGATCATCGTGGCATCGCGAAAAGTTAGCCGGCAGTTTACCTTCGACCGGTAGATTCCGGGTCCGGACCTCGCAGTTTGTAAGCGCCTTCCGCGCCATCTGGGTCACTTCGGCGTGAGATCTGAGCAGCCAGAAAGGCCTGAGGAATGTCAGACACCATCGACCTGCCACGGGTCACGGAGGGTGAGCCGCTTCCCAAGCCGCTGGTGATCGCCGAAGAGCACGGCCTCGAGGACACCCTCTTCCGCGGCGGCGTCCGGGCCGCCGGCTACTTCGTGCTGGTGCTGCTGTTCCTCATCGGCTTCTTCCTGTTCTGGAAGGGCTACCCGGCCTTCGAAAAGGCGGGATGGCGGTTCTTCTCGCGGTCGGGGTTCCAGACGCTCGGAAGTCATCCCACCTACGGCGTGCTGGCCTCTCTGGTGGGGACCATCGAGGTGGCCATCGTGGCCATGATCGTGGGCACGCCGGTGGCCATCGGCGTGGCGCTGTTCCTGAGCGAGTACGCACCGGCTTGGAGCCGTCGGTCCCTGATCGCCATGGTCGACCTGGCCGCCGCCATCCCGAGCATCATCTACGGATTGTGGGCCGTGTTCGAGCTGCAGGACAACGTGGTGGGCTTCAGCACCTGGCTGTCCCGCCACCTGGCGTTCATCCCCTTCTTCCAGGTGACCAGCCCGCCGCTCAACGCCTCGATCTTCCTCGCCGGCCTGGTGGTGGGGTTGATGATCGTCCCCATCGTGGCCTCGATCAGCAGGGAGGTGTTCTCCCTCGCTCCGGCCGGCGAGCGTGAAGCCGCCCTGGCCTTGGGAGCCAGCCGGTGGCAGATGATCCGCACGGTGGTCCTCCCGTTCGGGCGGGGGGGGATGATCGGGGCGGTCATGCTCGGGTTGGGACGGGCCCTGGAGGAGACCATCGCCGTATCGATCATCCTGGGTGGCACCTTCACCCTGGGGTGGAACGTCCTCCAGCACGGTGGTTCCACTATCGCCCAGCTCATCGCCGACCACGTGGGTGAGGGCGGCACCCTGGGCACCCAGGACCTCCTCTTCTGCGGGTTCGTCCTCTTCGCCATGACTCTGGTCATCAACCTGATCGCCTCACGCATCGTCAACCGGTCGCGCAGTGGCGCTGGGGTGGACCTGTGAGCACCAGGGCCGACCTTCCCTCGGCGCCTCCGGGGGTGCTCATCCCCACCACCTCGGCGTCCACCGGCACTGCCGTGTCCGGGCCGGTCACCGGCGAAGTAGTCGGTTCCCCGCCCCGACCACCCACGCCCAGGCGCCTGCCGACGCCGTTGCGACCGAGCGATTTCGGGCGGAGGGACGTGCTGTTGTTGGTCCTCGCTGCCCTCTCCTCCCTGGCCCTGGTGTGGGTGGTCTTCTACCAGCTCACCCTGCTGTCGGGGGCGATGGGCTTCCTGGTGTGCTGGTACGTGGTCTTTTTAGCCCTCACCTGGATCACCACGACCCAGGTCGTCGAACGCCAGACGGCCACCGACCGGGTGGTCGCCATCCTCGCTACCAGCGCCGCCTTCCTGGCCATCGGGCTGGTGGTCTTCATCGTGGTGTGGGTGGCGGTGAAGGCCATTCCCTCGATCCACTGGGGGGACCTGTTCAGCAAGGATCAGAGCAAGTTCGAGCCGGCCAATCCCAACGCCCTCCAGACGGTGGGGATCCTCCACGCCATCATCGGCACGTTCGAGCAGGTGGCCATCGCCGCGGCCATCGGCATCCCCCTGGCCGTGGCCACCGCCATCTTCCTCAACGAGGTCGGCGGCCGGGGCGTCCGCCTGGTGCGAACGGTGGTGACCGCCATGAGTGGCACACCCTCCATCGTGGCCGGCGTGTTCATCTACTCGATGCTCATCCTCACCCATGTGCTCCCGCAGTCGGGGTTCGCGGCGTCGCTGGCCTTGATAGTGATGTTCCTGCCGGCCGTCACCCGGGTGGTCGAGGAGGTGCTCCGGGTGGTGCCCGGTGGACTTCGGGAGGCCTCGCTGGCCCTCGGCGCCCCCCAGTGGAGGACGGTCTGGTCAGTGGTGCTGCCCACGGCCCGCTCGGGGGTGGTCACCGCCGTTCTGCTCGGTACGGCGCGCATCGTGGGCGAGACCGCTCCGCTGCTGTTCACCGCGGTCGGCTCCGAGTTCATCAACTCCAATCCGCTCTCCCAGCGGCAGGACGCGCTGCCCTTGGACGTGTGGTCGAACTTTCAGGCGGCCAGCAAGGTGACCTACGAGCTGGCCTTCCAGGCGGCCTTCATCCTGATGGCCATCGTCCTGGTCCTGTTCGTGGCGGCCCGCATCTTCGGACGGACGAAAGGTAAGAAGAAACGCGGGCCCAGCCAGGACGACATGATGGCCCGGTTCTTCGTGCCGGTCCCGATGGAGAGAGAAGAGATCGGATGACTGCCAACATGACGATCGGGGAGGACACCGTCGGGACCCGGGCTGGGCGACGCGGTGCGCCGCACCTGGGCGGCGCCGGCGAGATCGATGCCACCGGTGTGTGCGCCTGGTTCAGCGGCCGGCTGGTCCTCGAGTCGGTGTCCCTGGAGATGGAGCAATCCAAGGTCACCGCGCTGATCGGTCCCTCCGGATGCGGGAAGTCGACCTTCCTCCGCATCCTCAACCGGATGCACGAGGTGATCCCCGGCGCGCAGTTGGCGGGCACGGTGGCCCTCGACGGGGTGGACATCTACGGCCCCGGGCAACGGGCGGTGGACACCAGGCGGCATATCGGCATGGTGTTCCAGAAGCCCAACCCGTTTCCGGCCATGACCATCGCCGACAACGTGCTCTCCGGACTCAAGTTCTCCCGGGTCTCGCCGGGCAACCGCGCCGACCTGGTCGAGGAGATGCTGACCAAGGCCGGACTGTGGCGGGAAGTCAAAGACCGGTTGGGCGAGCTCGGCGGGGCCCTCTCCGGCGGGCAGCAGCAGAGGCTGTGCATCGCCCGGTCGCTGGCGGTGCGGCCCCGGGTGTTGCTCATGGACGAGCCCTGCTCGGCCCTCGATCCCACCTCCACCCGGCGCATCGAACGGACCATTAAAGAGATCGCCCAAGAAGTGACCGTGGTCATCGTGACCCACAACATGCAACAGGCCCAGCGGGTGTCCGACTTCTGTGCGTTCTTCTTGGCCGAGGAGAACCAGCCGGGTCGAGTAGTCGAATCCGGCACCACCGAGATGATGTTCGGCCACCCCACCGATCAGCGGACAGAGGACTACGTCAATGGCCACTTCGGCTAGCCGCGCCGGCCGGGCCGGCCGGCCGGTCCCCTGGGTGAGACTGGCTGCCGTGGTCGGACTGCTCCTGGTGGGATCGGTCGGCTCCCTGCTGGTCGATCAGCTCCCCGCGGTTGCGGAACCGACATTGCAGTCCTCGGGCTCGAGCTTCGCCGCTCTGGCCATCCAGCAGTGGGTGGGTCAGGCCAGCACCATCTACGGGCTCAACATCAACTTCCAGGTGTCGTCATCGGTTCTCGGGCTCAACGCCTTCGGCCTCAACCAGGACGATTTCGCCGCCTCGGACATCCCTTACAGCTCGAACCAGGCCACCAACCTGCCCAACCAGCCCTACGAGTACATGCCCGACGTGGCCGGCGGGCTCTCGTTCATGTACAACCTCAGTGGCAACGACGGAAACCAGATCAACAGCCTGGTCCTCGACGCCCATGTGGCCGACGAGATCTTCCTCGGCGAGATCCAGTACTGGGACAACTCGCAGATCACAGCGCTCAACCCGCAGTTGGCCGGGGACCTTCCCCACACCAAGATCGTCGCCGTGTACCGGACCGATGCGTCCGGCGAGAACTACCTCCTGTCCAGCTACATGCTGAACTTGGACAAGGCCAACTTCACCGCCGCAGCCACCGCCTTCCAGTCCTTCGATCCGGGCTCGCCCAACGCCTTGTGGCCGGCCCCTCCGCTCAACATCGTCTCGTCGCCCCCCTTCGCCGCCACCTACCCGGCGTGGGCGGCCGGGAGCCTTCAGGGCCAGAACGGATCCTCCAACGCCGCCGACTACGTAGCCTCCTCCACCAGCAACGGGGCCATCACCTACGTCGAGACGGCCTACGCCAAGCAACACGGCTTTCCGGTGGCATCGCTGGTCAACGCCAGCGGGGCCGCAGTCCAGCCCACTTCGGAGAACGTGGCCACCGCCCTGGAAAAGGCCATTCTCTATCCCGACCTGACCCAGAACCTGACCGGCGTCTATACCAACACGCTCCCCAACGCCTACGCCCTTTCCGCCTACAGCTACCTGGTGACGCCGTGCTCACCGAGCTTGGCCCACAACCTCGACCAGGGTTCGGCCAGCTGTGCCGGCGGCCCCAACGAACCGTCGCCCTTCTCGGGTGTCAAGGGTCAGGAGCTCGGCAAGTTCGTCAATTATCTGGCCTGCGCCGGCCAGGACTCCATGGTCGACCTGGGCTACTCACCGTTGCCGCCCAACCTGGTGCAGGAGGACTTCTGGGCCATCGGCCGCCTCAACGGGGGCAACGAGCCCCCGCCCGTCTCCTCGGCCACCTGCAAGAACCCCTACGTCGACGGTCAGATCGTGCTTCCCGGCGAGCCCACCATCATCGGCCTGTCGCCGACGGCGACCACCGGTCCGCCGCCGGGATCGCCGGCGGCCAAAGCGGCAGCGGCGGCAGCAGCAGCAGCAGCGGCCGCCGCGGCGGCGGCAGTCAAAAACGGGACGGCCGGAGGAGGAATCGCTGGCTCCAGGGCCGGTGTACGCGGCGGCGCGGCGGGCGGAACGGTCGGCGGCCCGGGATCCAAGGTTCTGACGCCGGCCCAGCTGGCCCAGGGGGACCGTCTGGTCGATGGTCAGATCGTGAAGCTGTCCTCCTGCGAGGCCGAGCAGAAGTTCCTGTGCGCCATCCGTCTGGACAGTGCCGCGGCGAGGATCGGCGGGGTGCCGCTGCCGGAGTCGCTCGGCTGGGTGCTGACCATCGTGGTCCTCTTCGTCGTGCTTCCGGTCATGGGTCTGGTGGGCTGGCCAATGATCAAACGCCGCCGAAAAGGCTCGAAGGACGATCATCCGGACGCGGACGGTTGGTCGTCGCCGTCAATGCAAGGAGGAGGGCTCTCATGACATCGAAGAAGGAAGTGGCACCGTCGTCCGCCCTCGATGCCGGGGAGATGCTCCAGCACCACGCCGGGCCACGCCGGCAAAGGCTTTGCTCTGTTCGTCCTCGCCGGCTGGTGGTGATCGTGGCCGCCGCGGTGGTTGCCGTGTCATCGCTCACCCTCTTCGGCACCGGCTTTGCGACGTCGTTGTCCGGAGGCGGGTCGGCGGTAGCGGACGCCGCCCCGGTATGCCAGAACGGCGGCCTCACCGGTTGCACGTCCAGCCTTCCCTGCGCCACGTCGGCCTGTCCGACGGCTCAACTGAGCCAGACGGCGGACCTGGCCGACGATCAGTACGTCGAGGTTACGACCACCAATTACCCCTCGGGCGATACACTGCGTTTGGCCCTGTGCTCCACCGTCACCTCGGTGACCGACCCGGTGTGCATCGCGGGACAGTGGGAGAACGACACCTACGGACCGGTGGCGGCCCCGGTCATCCCCACGCCGGACGGCACCGACACGACGACGGTTGCCGTGCCCGTCTTCTATCAGGCCGGCGGCGAGGACAACACACCCATCCCCGGTAAGGCGGTCACCGGTGGGTTCGCCAAGCCCACCAGCTTCTACTGCGACAACACGGCCGATCCCTGCGCTCTGGAGATCACCGAGGAGACCGGGACGGGCAACAATGCCAACACCGACACCCTCGACTCGTCGTCCAACACCCTGGTATTCCCGCTCAACTACGAGGTGCTTGGGTCCGGATGCTCCTCCACCGACCTGACCGTCAACACCGAGAGCTCCTACAGCCTCGAGCACTTCATCCCCAGAGCGGTCGACGCCACCTGCGGTCAGGCCAAGGGGGTGATCGACATCAACACCACCACCGACAACAAGCAGGTGGCGTCGGACTTCGCTTCCGGCGGCACCGAAATCGGATTCATCGATTCTCCGACCGATCCCGCCGTTGAGGGGGCACTGTTCGGTGAGAGTTCCTTCGCCTACATTCCGATCGCCGTCTCGGGTACCACGGTCGGATCCCTGGGCGTGGTGTCGGCGGGCGACACGGCGTACAACTTCGCCAACTACGACATGACCCCGACCATGGTGGCCGGGATGATCACCGACAATTTCGACAACACGGCGGGCCAGGGCGTCCCGGTCGACTACACGCCCTACACCATCCAAAACGGTGACAACCTGATCGCCGGTCTCAGCAGTGGTAGCCCTCCGGTGCCATGTTCGAACCTGGTCGGGTGCACTCCCACTGGCAACAGGAAGAGCAGGTACAAGTATGAGGAGGCCTACCTCCCCTTCAACGCCCCCATTCTCCTCAACCCGGGCACGGAAGGGAGTCCGCCGCAGGGGGGGGAGCCGGCCGGCGCCTTCGGCTCCTTCAATTCCAGCGTGTCCAGCGGGTCCAGCTACCAGGCCACCGACTGGATCTGCAACGCACCCAACGCCCCGTTCACCGTGGACGTGAACGAGGTCGACCCGACCACCGGCACCAACCCGGTGCCGGATACCGTGACCGACCCCAACCTCGCCTCGACCACGCTGACCACGGCCTCCGCGGACGGCAACACCCTCTTCCCCACGTGCCAGTCGACGGGGACCATCCCCACCCTGTCCAGCCTCAACGCCGGATACAGCCCGTCCGAGGATCCTGCGCTGCAGGCCAAGTCGATGCGATCGTGGGCCTACGGGGGCGGCCAGGTCCCGACCCCCGGCTCGCCCGACGGAGCCTACGGCGGGGGAGTGGCCCTCGGCATCATGGACTCCTCCGAGGCGTCTTTCTACGGGTTGGACACGGCCAGTCTCCAGAACGCCGAGGGCCAGTTCGAGACGCCGACGACCGGCAGCCTCCAGGCGGCAGAGGCAGACTTCACGCCTTGCGCTACCGCAAGCCTCACCTGTCCGGGCGGCACCTACCACGTGGACTACTCCACCCAAATCCCCAGCGCCTACCCGATGCCCGACGTCACCTACGCCATGGTCCCCACCACGCCGCAACAACCGCAGGTGGCCACGGCCATGACCGACCTCCTCACCAACCTGGTCACCTACTCGCACTCGAGCCCCACCCTCCCTTCTGGTTACGCACCGCTGTCCGACAGCCTCTACAAGGCGGCACTGGCGGACATCGCCAGCGACATCACGGCCGGCCCGGTTACCACCCCGGCCGAGACGACGCCACCGCCCGGTCCGGTCACCGCATCGGGAAAGACGACCCCGACGGCCACCCCCCCGTCCAGCGCCGCCAGCCCAACTTCTGAGGACGAGACCTCGTCACCTTCGTCGGGATCCGGCACCGATGACGATCTCGGACCGTACGGGTCGACGCCGTTCACCTCCTCGGGGTCGGCTGGCCAGGCCCGATCGCCGAGCGGAGGATCGGGTGGAGGGGTGGACGGCGGCGGATCCACCGTCCCCACCGGATTCCTCCTGGTCAGCCTCGACGACCCGTCGCGGTACCTGCTTCCTGCCCTCATCGTGCTGGGGCTGGCCTGCCTGGTGGCCGGACCGCTGCTGCTGTGGGCGCCGGCGCTCAGGCGACGACGCCGCGGCGCGGGTGGCCAGCGGTGACCGACCTCCGGTCCTCGATTGCCACCCACCCGCCGGCCGGCGATACAGGGCTGGGGGCCCAGGAGCCTCGGGCCCGGCCGGATGACGGCGACGCGGCGGCGGCCTCCGGTGGCGTTGGCGGAGGGAGAGAGGTGTCCGAGCCTTCGTCGTTCCCTGCTGACAGCCCCGGGCGGACGCTTCGAGTCCCTGACGTCCCCGTGCGTCAGCTGGCCGGCCTGGCCCTGGTCGGGGTCGGCGTGCTCATCGTCCTCTTTCTGGTCTACCTGTTCGCATTCACCCCACTGAGCGCCAGCCGCGACCAGCAGCAGCTGGCCCAGTCGCTGACCGGCGGACCCCACTACCGCTACGGTCTGGTCGCCGGGCGCACCCCTCCCGAGGGTGCGGCGATCGGCGTGCTCGATATCCCCGCCCTCCAACTCGACCAGATCGTTGTCCAGGGGACCAGTGCCGCCGATCTGATGAAGGGCCCGGGGCTGATGCCCGGATCGGCGTTGCCAGGCTCACCGGGCAACGCGGTGATCGCCGGGCGCCGGGTGACCTTCGGCGGCCCCTTCGGCGCTATCGGCCAACTCAGGATCGGCGACCGGATCCATACGGTGGACGGTGCCGGTTCGTTCAACTACCGGGTGTCCGAGGTGGAGGTGGTCACCGCCGGCCAGCGTGACGTGGTCACCCCGACGGCAACCAATCGGCTGACCCTGGTGACCTCCAACTCCAGCTTCGTGCCCAACGGCAGGCTGGTGGTGCTGGCCAAGCTGGTCGGACGCCCGGTGGCCGTCCCGACCGGCGCCCTGGCCATACCCGGCTACGAACTGGGCCTGAGCGGCGATCCGGTGGCCGGCGGGTTGGCCGTCATGTGGTCGATCCTCACCATTCTGGTGCTGATCGGTGCGGGACTCGCCGTCTGGCGTTGGCGCCGGCCGTGGCTGATTTACCTGTTCGCGGCGCCAATCGTGGTGGCCTGCGGGCTCTTTGCCTGCGAGGCCGTGGCCAGGGCTCTTCCGGCCACACTCTGAAACTCTGAGGACCCGGGCTGGCCGATAATGCCGGCTCGGGGGATCTCCACCACGAGCACTCAGCGTGGTGGCCTGCGCTCGCAGGGTGTCACTGCGGACCTGGTGGGTGTCACACAGATTTCGTCCGGGCCGGGCAAGGTGTCACACAGATTTCATTGCCGCGGCACCCATCCGTGACACGGCGATTACCTGCGTTTCTTACGGTAGAGGTGAAGGCAGCAGTTGGGGGTGACTGACCGCCAGGCCTTCGTCCCAAACCCTACAGAGGAGACATATTCATGTTCCAGAAGCTGTTTACCCGCCGGAGGGGAGTGGCCATCGTCACTGCCGCTCTCGGCGTGTCAGTGATGTCGCTGGCGTTGGCAGGAACCGCCGGTGCTGTCACCTACCTGGCCCCACCCGCGGTCATCGCCGGCAGCGGATCCAACACCGCCTACGACATGATGGTTCAGCTCGGCGACCTGTTCAACGCATCGCCGGGTTGTGACCTGACCGCCGCCACCACCAACAACGGCACCCTCCAGTGCGAGTCCGGAACCTACGTGCCCGGTGGGGACGGAGAGAACGGCCAGCCTGCCGCTCAGGAGAACCCTTACAACGACGTGACCTTCCAGTACGGGGCCGTCGGTTCGGGGAACGGAGTGAAGCAGCTCTACACCTCGGGCGACGTGGGCATCAACTACGCCCGGTCGTCGGCCAATCCGGCCAACAGCCACGGCACCGCCGAGCAGAACTACATCGAGTACGCCATCGACGGTGTCTCGTGGGTCCATTTCACCGCGGTGAAGGGAACCAAGACGGCTACGGCCAAGCTCAAGAACCTGACGGAGGCACAGCTCGAGTCGATCTATGCCGGTACCGCCAACTGCACGATCAAGGGTGTCGCCTACACCCAGAACTGGATCTGTGTGGGAAACAAGACGGCAGCTCCGATCGACTGCTACGTGGCCCAGACCGGGTCGGGCACCGAGAAGACCTGGGCGGCCGACATCGTCGCTGGCGTGGACGCAGCTCCCTGCCTCAGCCATGAGGCTGTGGGCACTGCCGCTTCGCACTCGGGCCTGTTCGAGAACGAAGTGGACGCCATGTTCACGCCCAGTGGCACGTGGAACAACGCCGACGAAGCGGATGCCATCTACTACTTCTCGAGCGGCAAGTTCGCCATCGAGAGCACCAAGGGCGTGTTGACCGTTCCGAGTTCAGTCACCGGCAGCAGCGGCAAGACGACCGTCGCTCTTGGGGAGATCGGCGGCATCACCGCTGACCAGACCACCGTCCAGGGCACAACCGGCGACGGCAACCCCGGCGACTTCCCGGTCATCCGGTACCTGTCGAACGTGTACAACAACACGTCGTCTGGCACCAACGGGATTGCCACCCAGCCGACCCTGAACCTGGTCAGTGAGTACGGGTTCCTGTGCAAGCCGCTCACCTTCACGGACATCGATCCTCTGACCGGCGTCAACTACCGCCAGGAGATCGAGAACGTCATCACCGCACAGGGCTTCTTCCCGGTCGACACCCACATCGCTACTAGCTTCAGCGAGGGGAGCCTGGCCACGCCGGCTAACATCACCGATTCCCTGTACCAGGAAGTCGATCCCACTTACACGGCCTCCAACCCGAAGGGCTACTGCCTGTCGGTGAACGGCTGAGTTAGGGCAACACCAAGTAGTACCAGCGACACCGAGCAGTACCAGCAACACCACGCAGCACCAGTAAGGAAGCAGCAGTAACGCAGCACGGAGCACCCTCGTGGTGACTTCGAGAGAGGGCCCGGCGCAGCCGGGCCCTCTCTGCTGTCTGCCCGTACCGGTGGTGTTTGAAGAACCGAGGCCCGGCACTCTGCCGTCGGCCCACCTGCACAGAGGCGTGGTGAGCGGTCCCGGCCGGTAGGCGGGAGGGCCGTCAAAGAAGCGACGGCAGAACAGGGGTCCGGGCCCTCTCTAGCTTTTCGTGCCGTCCCGGTGACGGCCAGCGCTTTTCTTGCCCTCCCGTTGACCGCCAGCCTGGGACGGCCTACCATGAGGAATCGGTTGAGCGGCGGGGCCATCGCTCCAGGTCATCGGCGGCGGAACGGGGAGATTGGGACATGGCGGACGTCAGGCAAAGGGCGGTTGACAGCCACACCCGGAATCGCCGAACGGTCGATCGGTCATCCTCGGATTCCGCCGGCCTTTGGTGTACCGTGAAGGTGGCATTGGTCCTTCGACACAGTACGAAGCACAAGTTCGACGTTGCGGGCAGGACGGTGACCTCTCGCAACGCATGATCCACCGGGTCCCCCGACGCTGGCTGCCCCCCTGCCCCTCGTGGTAGTCGGCGCCGGGGACCCGGCGGGCTCTCGGCCAACCGATCCAGCGCCACACACAGTCGTCCAGCCAATGCCGGCCGGGTGCGACCGTCTCGCCACCGCCGGACGCCGCTCGTTTGGTAGATGGGTCTCCGGTGCCAGCCACCGGCCGTTGACTTTTCGGCAGGGGCTCCATCCTTTCGATTGAGTCCCCGGGTGGGTCAGGCCCGAGACCTTTGTCGTGGCTGTCTGTGGCTTTCGCGACCGTTCCTGCGCGGTGCCGGGCCCTGAGCACTCGCCCACCTCTTGTGAGGCTGTGGGTGCGCACAGTGCGTTCTCGGGCTCCTACGACGGCACGAGGCCAAGGGCGCCGTCTCCGTCACCATGTTTTTGCCAAGACTTCACCGGGGCGTAACGGGTGATCCAACGGCGAATGTTAAAAGAACAGGGAGCGCCGCAGGCGAGCCCCATCCGGTCTCCGGTTGACGGTCCGCGCGTGGCGACGAGCAGAACACACGGCAAACCAAAAAAGAGGAGATGGCAGATGCAGACGAGAAAGCGGCGGGGGATGGCCTCCTGTATTGGGGCAATCACTCTGGCCAGTACGATCGGCATTGGACTTTCAGTTATGGCCGCGCCGGCGAGCGGAGCAGCCACAGTTGCCCGGCCCGCGGTTACATCCCACGGGGCGGCCGGGTCGGTGAAGAAGTACAGCAACACCCTCAAGAAGAACACCAAGGGATGGTGCACCTACGCAGAGGGCTGCAATGGTCAGGTCGGTAGCGACTACGGGACCATCGACGTCGTCCCCCAGTCCTTCTCCAACGACGGGGGCTATGCCGCCGCTGTGGCCGGACCAGGCAGGCAGAAGGCCTACGCTCGGGTTTCCGGTGCAGGCACCGACCAGGACTCCATCTCGGGTTGTCCGTCGCCGGGTAGCGAGAACTGCACCGGCCCGTACATCCTCTACGGAGGGACCGGCACCTACGCCGTGTTTCCGTCGTCTGGCTTCGCCTCGTCTATCAAGATCTATCTTGACACCGCCTGGGCAGCCGCCAATCCGGGTCAGGTGGTCGACTGGGACGTCTCGCTGAACGACAACACCGGTGCCTTCCTCAGGGACTTCTCCTTCAACCTCTGCACCACGGCCGATGACGGTGGCGGCTTCTACGTCAGTGACGCCAACGGCGCAGGAGGCTGCAGTACGGGTCCGACGGAGATCACCACGTCCGGTTGGTACAACTTTGAGCAGCAGTTCTACGGTATCGGTGGACAAATCGATGTCCAGTATCTCGTGGCCAACTCGTCCAGCCAGACGGTGTTCTCCAACCTCGATGAGTCGGGGATCGCCCAGGGCGACGCAGGTGGTCCCAACTACGGGTGGTTCCCGGACGAGGATGTCCTCGGTCTTCCCGTGGCCCAGGTGTCACTGACCAAGTAGCAGGCTTGACCAACTGATCAGTGCCCGTCGCCCCGCGCCAGTGAGGACGGACGGTGGGTAGGTGAGTCGTAGGCTTCAGGTCTCCGTTGACAAGAGGCCGAGGGCCGGGTCGTGTGATCCGGCCCTCGGCCTTTTTCGTTCACGGCCAGAGGGGCAGGGAGGCGGTGGGCCGTCAGCGGGTCGAGGCAGCCTTCAGCGGGTGGAGGGCAGCCACGCCGGACGGGCGGCCTCGTAGGCCTCGATCTCGTCCTCGTAGCGCAAGGTCAGACCGATGTCGTCCCAGCCGTTGAGCAGTCTGGCCCGGGTGAAATCGTCGAGAGGGAAAGTGGTCTCGATGCCGGCGGACAGCGCCTCCAGCCAGCCCCGCTCGATATCGACAGTGATCTGCATCGTCGGCTCGGCCAGCACGGCGTCGAGGAGGAGCCGCCCGATCAACGGGTCGACCTGGACCGGCACCAGCCCGGCTTTGGTGCAGTTGTTCCGGAAGATGTCGGCGAAGCTCGGGCTGATCACCGCTTCGAACCCGTAGTCCATGAGCGCCCACACCGCGTGCTCGCGCGACGATCCCGTCCCGAAGTTGGGCCCGGCCACCAGGATGTTGGCCCCGACGAACTCCTCCCGGTTGAGGACGAAGTCGCGGTCGTCCCGCCACTCGGCGAACAGTCCGGCCCCGAACCCGGTGCGCTCCACCCGCTTCAGCCAATCCGAGGGGATGATCTGGTCGGTGTCCACGTTGGACCGGTCGAGAGGAACGGCCCGCCCACTCACCAACTGCATAGCCTTCACGAGGGAGGACCTCCAGCGGGGAGATGTGCGAGAGGAGCGACCTTCACGAGGTCAGCTCCTCGGGGCTGGCGAAGTGACCGGCCACGGCGGTGGCTGCCGCCACCGCCGGCGAGACCAGGTGGGTGCGCCCACCGCGGCCCTGGCGTCCTTCGAAGTTGCGATTCGACGTGGATGCCGCCCGTTCACCAGGGGCCAGTTTGTCCGGGTTCATGGCCAGGCACATCGAGCAGCCCGGCTCCCTCCAGTCGAAGCCGGCATCGATGAACACGGTGTCGAGGCCCTCGGATTCGGCTTGGGCCTTTACCCGGTGCGAGCCGGGCACTACCAGGGCGCGGGTACCGGGCTTGATGGTACGCCCGGCCAGTACGTGGGCCGCCGACCGCAGATCCTCGATGCGGCCGTTGGTGCACGATCCGATGAACACGGTGTCGACGGCGATGTCGCGCATCGGGGTGCCGGCCACCAGCCCCATGTAGTCGAGAGCGCGATCGGCCGCTTCCTCGTCGTGACCGTTGGCGAAGGAGGTCGGATCGGGGACCACGCCGTCGATGCGACAGACCTGGGCGGGGTTGGTCCCCCAGGTCACGTAGGGGGCCAGTGTGGCAGCCTCCAGGGCCACCTCCTTGTCGAAGGTGGCTCCCGGGTCGGTCGGGAGCTGCTCCCACACGGCCAGGGCTTCCTGCCAGGCCGCACCTTTGGGGGCATGGTCACGCCCCTCGAGATAGGCGACGGTGGTCTCGTCGGGGGCGATCATGCCGGCCCGGGCCCCGGCTTCGATCGACATGTTGCAGACGGTCATCCGCCCCTCCATGGAAAGGCCCCGGATGGCCGAGCCCCGGTACTCGATGATGTGGCCGGCCCCGCCGCCCGTACCGATCTGGCCGATGATGGCCAGCACCAGGTCCTTGGCCGTCACCCCCACCGGCAGCTCACCCTCCACCGTCACGGCCATGGTGGCCGGTCGGTTCTGGGGCAGGGTCTGGGTGGCCAGTACGTGCTCGACCTCGCTGGTGCCGATGCCGAAGGCCAGGGCGCCGAAGGCCCCGTGGGTCGAAGTGTGGCTGTCGCCACAGACGATGGTCATGCCCGGTTGGGTGAGACCCTGCTCGGGCCCGATGATGTGGACGATGCCCTGGTTGGCGTGGCCCATGGGGTAGCAGGTGATCCCGAACTCGGTGCAGTTGGAGGCCAGCACGGCCAGCTGTTTGGCCGACACCGGATCGGCCACCGGCTTGTCGATGTCGATGGTGGGGACGTTGTGGTCGGCCGTGGCCACGGTCAGGTCCGGGCGGTGCACGCCGCGGTTGGCCATCCGGAGCCCGTCGAATGCCTGGGGCGAGGTGACCTCGTGGACCAGATGGAGGTCGATGAAGAGGACGTCGGGCTCCGCGCCGCCGGTGGTGTGGACGACGTGGCGATCCCAGACCTTTTCGGAGAGGGTACGGGGTGTGGCGGGCATGGGCGTCAGGTCCCTACATCGACGATTTCGACCTTGAGGGTACCCCCCGGGGCGGCGTACTCGACCGCTTCCCCCGCCCGGTGGCCGAGAAGGGCCTGTCCGAGGGGCGAGCCCGGCGACACGACGGTCAGGTCCCCCTGCCGCTCCTCGATGGATCCGACGAAGTAGGCGACGGCGTCATCTTCGTCGTCGCCCTCGTAGCGCAGGGTCACCACGCTGCCCGCCGACACGGTGCCGTCGGACGACCCGGCGGCATCGACCACCGTCGCCGTCTTGAGCAGACGTTGCAGCTGGCGGATCCGCGATTCCATCTTGCCCTGGGCGTCCTTGGCGGCGTGGTAGTCACCGTTCTCCGACAGGTCGCCGAGGGCCCGGGCCGATTCGATGGCCGAGGCGATCTCTACCCGCCCCCTCGTGGTCAGGTCCTCGAGCTCGGCCGACAGCCGTTCGTAGGTGTCGCGGGTCAACTGGGCGTCGCTGGTCTCGCTCACGGCCCCACAGGCTAATGGCATTAGATGGCAGCCCCGACGTGTGGGGCCGGTGCGACGGTGGACGGGCCCGTCGGGGGAGTGCGAGGCGTTGAGCCGGCCCTTCGTCGTGCCCAACGGGGCTCCTCGTGGAATGATCGCGTCCTACCGCAGCGAAAGTGAGAGCACCGGTATGGCCGACATGCAAGGGAGCTGGGATCCGCGCTTCGAGGAGGTGGTGGCCGTCCTCACCTCCAGCCTCGACGCCGGCACCGATGTCGGCGCATCGGTGGCTGTGCTGCTGGCGGGTGAGCCGGTGGTGGACGTATGGGGTGGCTTCGTCGATGACGAACGCTCAGCGCCCTGGGAGCGGGACACCATCACCAACGTGTGGTCGACCACCAAGACCATGACCTTCCTGTGCGCTCTCATGCTGGCCGACCGCGGCGAGCTCGACTTCTACGCCCCGGTGCGCCGTTACTGGCCGGAGTTCGCCCAGGGCGGCAAGGAGGCCGTCGAGGTCCGTCACCTCATGAGCCACACCGCCGGGCTGGCCGGCTGGACCGAACCCCTCGCCCCCGAGGCCCTGGCCGACTGGGAGCGCTGCACCTCGATGCTGGCCGCCCAGGAGCCCTGGTGGGAGCCGGGCACTGCCTCCGGCTACCACGCGGTGACCCAGGGGTACCTGATCGGTGAGGTCATCCGGCGGATCACCGGGGCCTCCCTTGGCACCTGGTTCGCCGCCGAGGTGGCCGGCCCGTTGGGCGCCGACTTCTTCATCGGGCTGCCCGAGGCGGAGGACAAGAGAGTGTCCTTCGTCATCCCCCCGCCCGAAATCGACCTGCGTGGACTCGATCCGTCAAATCTGGTGGTCCGGGTCTTCTCCAACCCACCCCTCGATGCCACCATGCCCCAGCACGCCTGGTGGCGACGGGCCGAAATTCCCGCCGCCAACGGTCACGGCAACGCCCGGTCGGTGGCCACCATCCAGGCGGTCATCGCCGGAATGGGCCAGGTCGGTGGAACCCGGTTGCTGTCCGAGCGCGGCTGCGAGGCCCTCTTCGACCAGCAGGCTGACGGGATCGATCTCGTCCTCGGCATGCCCTACCGGTTCGGCATGGGCTACGGGTTGAGCAGTTCCTTCATGCCCATCGGCCCCCGGGCATGCTTCTGGGGCGGGTACGGCGGGTCGCTCGTCGTGATGGACCAGGACGTCGATCTGACCGTCTGCTATGTCATGAACCGGATGGAGAGCGGGCTGCAGGGCGACATGCGGGGGGCCAACATCCTGTTGACGGCGGCCGGCTGCCTCGGGCAAGGCTGAACGAGCGGACCGATGTGGGTGCCCATGCCGAACCGTAGGCCGAACGGGTGACAGACCCGGCGTCAGCCGCCGGCGATCCGCAGCCCCGATCGTTCGAGGCCCAGTTCCACGAGGAGCAACACCAGCCCTTCCCGTGGAAGTCGGTGGTCAAGCGCTCGATCGTGGTGGCCGTGGCCGGGGTGGCGCTCTATTTTGTGCTGCCGGAGGTCATCAAGGTCTTCAACGCCTGGCCCCAGCTGCATACCCTGGCCCTGTTCTGGTTCATCCCCGCACTGGTGTCCGAGGGGGCCCATTTCGTCTGCACGTTCTCCTTGCAGCGCATCGCCCTCCGCACAAAAGCCTGGTTTTCGGTCATCACCGCCCAGCTGGCCGGCAACGCCATCTCCCTCATCGTGCCCGGGGGGGCGGCCGCCGGCGCCGCCGTGCAGTTCCGCATGCTGGCTGTGAGCGGAATGGACGCCGCCGATGCCGTCGGCGGCCTGACCGCTTTCTCGTTCCTCGGTATCGGCGGCCTACTAGCCCTGCCCGTGTTCGTCCTGCCGGCGGTGTTGTTCGGCACCCCGGTCAACGCCGGCCTGGCCGATGCCGCCATCATCGGGGCTGTCGGGTTCGTCCTCTTCGTGGCGCTGGGCGTGCTCTTCATGGTTAAAGACGCCCCACTGCGCTGGGCGGGTAAGGCGGCCGAGACGGTTCGCAACCGCCTGCTGCGCAAGCGCAAGCCGATCACCGGTCTGTCCGACCGGCTGCTCGAGCAGCGCAACCTCATCCGTGCCGTCCTCGGTCAGAAGTGGTGGCAGGCCACCCTGCTGTCGGCCGGCCGTCTGGCCTTCGACTACCTGTGCCTCCTGTTCTGCGTGCGGGCCGTAGGCGCCCACCCGCGTCCCTCCCTCATCCTTCTGGCCTACGCGGTGGCCGGCATCATCGGCCTGGTGCCGATCACGCCGGGGGGACTCGGGATCGTGGAGGCCAGCCTGGCCGGTCTGTTGGCCCTGGCCGGGCTGGACGGGGCCCAGGCCGTTCTGGCCACCCTGGCCTACCGACTGGCCTCCTACTGGCTCCCGCTGCTGTCGGGTCCCTTCGCCTATGGCGCCTTCAAGTACCGCTTCCGGGATTCTCAGCCGCCCCCACCACGGGTGTCGGCCGAGCCCTCGACCACCTGAGGAGGCACCCGACGCCTGCCGGTCACGGAAGGGGCGGGGGCCGCGGGGTAGAAGGGTCAGCGGATGTCGACCACCCCGTCCGTGCCCAGGACGCCCAGCCGGCCGCACCCCTCCTCGGTGACCAGCAGGGCCAGGTGGTCGGGGTCGATGACGTTGGCCCAGGTCCGCCGCCCGTCCGGGGCACGGCAGGCCACCACGGCTCGCTGGGGGGCGCCGCCCCGGTCGTAGGCCACCGAGTAGGTCTCGACCGTCACCTCCCCGCTGACATCGGCGTCGGAGGCGCACTGGGGCAGTGCGCTGACCGCCGGTTGGGGGCTGGCCCAACGGAAACCGCCGGCCTGATCGGTGACCGTGCCGGCAGGCAGCCCGTCCGCCGCCGCCCACCCGTCCCCCTTCGGAGGCGGCTCGGTGCTGTAGACCCCGACACTGTGCTTGGACAGGTACCACCCCAGCCCGGTCACCAGGCCCAGCGAACCCGGGTCAGACCGCAGTACCTGGGTCATGGCCGCCAGCGCATGGGTGCCGTAGTTGTTGCCCGGCCCTCCGGCGAAGGTCAGGCCGCCGGTCACGGTGAGCGGCCGGCCGGGGTCGTCGAGGGGCAGGCCGAGCTCGTGGGCGGCGATGGACACCGCCGAGGGGAAACAGGAGTAGAGGTCGACGTGGGCCACCCCGTCGATGGTGGAGGACAGCGCCTCCAGGCTGGCCGAGCCGCACAGACGGATGGCCGGCGACGAGTGGAAGTCGAGACGATGGGAGAGGAACCAGTGGTCGTCGGCGTCGGCCCCGGCCCGGGGAAAGACCCACCGGTCGCGGGGGATGCCGGCCGCCTCGGCCGCCTCCGCCGAGCACATGACGATGGCCGCCCCTTGGTCGACCTGCATGTTGGCCGTGAGCAGTTTGGTGTAGGGGTAGGCGATCATCCGGTTGGTGTCCGACGGGGTCGTGATCTCGTCGCTCGTGCGGGTGGTCGGCAGCCAGGCGGCGGGATTGGCCGCGGCCACCTCGGCGAACCGCGACCACAGGTCCCCGATGTGGCGACGGTGGTCGTCGAGGGACCGGCCGGCCGCCGCCCGCAGGGCGTTCTCGAAGAGAGGGAAGACATGGATGGGCAGATCGAGGCCGCGTTCCTCTTCGGCCTGGGTGGTGCCCCGCCGATCGTTGCCGAACACCACCGGCGGCTCGGTGTCGGCCGGCTGGACGGTCCAGGGCAGCACCGGTCGGTCGGCGTGGCGCCGGGCCAAGGTGCGGGTATAGACGCAGTCGGCGCCGACCAGGACGGCCACCTCCATCTCGCCCCGGCCGATGGCCAGGGCGGTGGCGTTGACCAGGGACTGGGGGTTGTTGCCGCCGGTGGTGGTCACCATGATCTGGTCGGGCTCGATGCCCAATTTGGCGGCCACCGGAACGCCCGGGTTGAGGTAGTCCCAGGCCAGGGGATCGACCACCCGCAGTGACTGGGTCCGGGCCACCAGGTGCTCGCCCCGGGGGGCGGGGCCGCCCGGTCCGGTGCCGTCGCAGTCCTCGATGGCCGCCCGCACGGCGTCGACCATCAGATCCACCGGTTCGGGACGGTGGCCCAGGTCAGCCTCCCGACTGTCGGGCCGGTGGGTGACCTGGCCGGCGCCCACGATGACCGGCGTGGTGGGGTCGATGCTCATGAAGCAGTGGAGCGTACCGTGGGGCTGCGCCACAGCAGGCCGGGGACCGCCCGGCGTGATCCGCCCTCGGTACACTTCAGGCATGAAGATCGCCCTTGGCTCGGACCACGCCGGGTTCGAGCTGAAGAGCGTGCTGGCCACTCACATGACCGCTGCCGGGCACCAGGTCGTCGACCTCGGGACCGACTCGGCCGAGGTTTCGGTCGACTATCCCCTGTTCGGCGTGGCCGTGGGACGGGCCGTGGCCGAAGGGCGGGCCGACCGGGGGATCTGTGTGTGCGGCACGGGTATCGGCATCAGCATCGCCGCCAACAAGGTGGGCGGGATACGGGCGGCGCTGGCCCACGACGTGACCACCGCCGATCTGGCCCGCCGCCACAACGACGCCAACGTGATCTGCCTCGGCGGCCGCACCACCGGGGTGGCCGAGGCCATCGACGTGGTCGACACCTTCTTCTCCGTGTCCTTCGAGGGCGGCGGCCGCCATCAGCGGCGCCTGGCCGAGATCGCCGCGTTCGAGGTGGCCACCGGGCGAGAGGAGCATCCATGACCGGCCAGCAGGCGGCCTCCCCCTTCGACCCCTGGCTGGCCGAGGACCCGGAGCTGCTCGACCTCCTGCACGACGAGGCGGTGCGCCAGTCGACCACCTTGCAGCTCATCGCCTCGGAGAACTTCACCTCACCGGCCGTGTTGGCGGCCACCGGCTCCATCCTCACCAACAAGTACGCCGAGGGCTATCCGGGTCGCCGCTACTACGGGGGGAACCAGGTCATCGACGAGGTCGAGGAGCTGGCCCGCCAACGGTGCACGGCGCTGTTCGGGGCCGAGCACGCCAACGTGCAGCCCCATGCCGGGGCCACCGCCAATCTGGCTGTCTACCAGGCCCTTCTCGAGCCGGGCGACACCATCCTGGCCATGCGGCTCGACCACGGCGGCCACCTGACCCACGGGTCGCCGGCCAGCATCACCTCCAAGGTGTGGCGGTTCGTCTCCTACGGGGTCTCCGCCGCCTCCGACGACCCCGACAAGCCGGGGGAGACCATCGACTTCGACCAGGTGGCCGAGGTGGCCCGGCGCGAACGTCCCCGCCTGATCGTGGCCGGTTCGACCGCCTACGCCCGGATCATCGATCCGTTGCCCTTCCGTGAGATCGCCGACTCGGTGGGGGCGCGCTTCATGTTCGACGCGGCCCATCCGGCCGGGTTGATCGCCGGCGGCGTCCACCCCTCACCGGTGGGCGTGGCCGACGTGGTCACCTTCACCACCCACAAGACCCTGCGTGGTCCGCGCGGCGGGGCCATCCTGACCACAGCCGAGTTGGCCAAGTCCATCGACAGCGCCGTCTTCCCCGGTCTGCAGGGCGGACCCCTGGAGCACGTCATCGCGGCCAAGGCGGTGGCCTTCGCCGAGGCGGCCCGACCCGAGTTCGCCGTGTACGCCGCCGGGGTGGTCGAGAACGCCGCCGTATTGGCCGGTGCCCTGGCCGAAGAGGGATTCCGGTTGGTATCGGGCGGGACGGAGAACCACCAGGTGCTGGTGGACCTGCAGACCTTCGACGGCGAGCTGACCGGGAAGGTGGCCCAGGAGACCCTCGACCGGGCCGGCATCACCTGCAACCGGAACACCATCCCCGACGATCCCCGCTCGGCCTACATCACCTCGGGACTGCGCCTGGGCTCGGCGGCGGAGACCACGGCGGGGATGGGCCCCGACCAGATGCGGGTGATCGGCCGGCTCATCGGGCGCACGCTCCGTGAGCGTGACGACGACAGGGAGCTGTCCCGGGTGCGTGACGAGGTCGGCGAGCTGTGCGCCGCCTTCCCTCCCTACCCCACCCTGGCTGGAGGGTGACCCCGGGAGGTCGGGGCACGCCATGAGCTCGGACGTACCCCTCAACTGGTACGGCGTGCTCCTGGTGGTGTCCGCCGTGTCGGCGTGGATCCTCACCTTCCCGGCCCGTCGCATAGCCGTGCGCATCGGGTACGTGGCCCAGCCCGACGACCGCAAGGTCCACACCCAGGTCACACCCCAAGCCGGGGGAGTGGCCATGTTCCTGGCCATGCTGGTGGCCTGGGCGGTGGCCGCCTCGGTACCGGCCCTCAGCCCCCTGTTCCGCGGGTCGTCGGAACCGACGGGACTCATCCTCGGAGCCGGGGTCATCTTCGTGGTCGGGATCATCGACGACCTGCGGGAGATGTCGGCGCCGGCCAAGGTGGCCGGCGAGGTGCTGGCCGCCACCATCCTCTATTTCATGGGCGTGACATGGTTCCAGTTCAAGGTGCCCCTGGCCGGCACCATCCTGCTGTCACCCGAATGGACCCCGCTGCTCACCGCCCTGTGGGTCATCGCCATCACCAACGCCGTCAACCTCATCGACGGCCTGGACGGACTGGCCGCCGGGGTGGTGGCCATCGCCTCCGGCGCTCTGGCCGTCTACGGGCTCCATCTCCAGCATCTGGGCACCCTGCCCACCGACAACATCGGGCCGCTCATCGCCGTCATCACCTGTGGCATCTGCGTGGGCTTCCTCCCCCACAATTTCCACCCGGCCCGGATCTTCATGGGTGACGCCGGTGCTCTGCTGCTCGGGCTGCTCATGGCCGCCTCCACCATGCTCATCGGGGGCCGGGCGGTGACCGGGGGGCCGGTCAACGGGGTGGCCGCCCACACCGGACAGACCTACTTCTTCTTCGCCCCCCTGTTCATCCCCTTCTTCATCCTCGGCGTCCCCATCGTGGACATGGCCTTCGCCTTCGTGCGGCGGACGGCCAACCGCACCGGGTTCTCCACGCCCGACAAGAACCATCTCCACCATCGCCTGCTCCGCCTCGGCCACGGCCACCGCCGCAGCGTTCTCATCCTGTGGGCGTGGACCGTCCTGCTGTCGGGTTTCATTCTCTTCCCGCTCTACATCTCGAGCGTCAACGCCGTCATACCCTTTGGCGCCCTGGCCCTGGGCGTCATCCTCTACACCTTGTTCCATCCCTCACTGCGCCGTCAGACCGATCCGGGTACCGAGGTCGCATCCGAGACGGGGCCGCCGGGGCCACCGGGCCCGGCGCCACCGAGTGCCCCGGTGGAAGCGGGGGGTGGGGCCCCGGGCGGCAACACCGAGGGGGATCCGGTCGAGGCCGGCCTTCCTGCCGGCAGCCACCTCCGTCCCGAGGGCGTGCCGGTGGCCACAGCCGGTACCCGTGCCGCCACAGCTCGTCCCGGTGCCGAAGTGTGAACGGAGTGTTTCCACGTTTTGCCGCCACCCCTCTGAAAGTGCGATGATTCTCCCCGTGAATTGCAGGCCGCCAGCCCCATCGGCGGGTATGTACCAGCCCGGCGGCGCCGTCGGATGCGGCCGTCGAACCACTCCGTGACCTCAGGAACAACTCGTGAAGCCCCGACTCCAAAGACACTCTGACGCGGCACGGCCCGACCATGGCAGAACCCTCCCCCCCTCCGGAACCCGATCAGGACCCCGGCGCGGAGGAGCACACCCCGACCTCCCCGGCCGGGGCGGTCGAGTTCCTGAGCCTGGGCATCACCTGGGCGGTCGTCCTGGCCGCCGGTGCCGGGCTCGGCTATCTGGTCGACCGGTGGCTGTCCACCGCCCCTGTCTTCACCCTCATCGGACTGGTGGTGGCCGTGGCCCTGGACGTCGGCCTGACCGTGGTCCGCGTGCGCAAATACCTGTAGCGGCACTCGGGCCGGTCGTCCGGCGGGAGGCCTAGCCACCGTGTTCGCCCATTTCTCCCTGCCCAGCGTTCCCGATGTGGCCCGACGGACCATCTCCATGGTGCTGGTGGTGGGAACCGCCGCCCTGGTGGCCTCGTTCTCCTTCGGCGTTCCCCTCCTCGGTCTGGGCGCCTGCATCGGCCTGGGGCTGGGCACGCTCAACTTCCGGATGATCGGGAGCTCGGTGGCCCGGGTGAGCGCCAGCGACACCGAGAACAAGCGTCGGCCCCTGGCCCTCAACACCATGGGCCGCCTGGCCATCATCACCGTGGTCACCCTCGGCCTCATGACCGTCTCCCACCAGTTGGGCTTCGGGATCCTCGGCGGACTGGCCGTCTTCCAGATGATCATGCTGGCCAACGTGGCCCGGTCGATGGCCAAGTCGGGCGCCATGACCTCGGTCGACGATGTCATCAAAGCCAACGTGGTCGACGACGACGACCGCAGCACCGCCCCCCCGGTATGGGGCCGGACCGATGACAACCCGGGTGGTGGCTGATCCGATGGGTCTGCATCTGCTGAGCGCCCCCCTGGTGGGGATCGACATCACCCCCGGTGTCCACGAGACGGTCAAGGTGGCCGGGCTCACCCTCAACCTCGACATCATCTGGGCCACCGTGATCGCCGGGCTGGTGGTGCTGACCATGGGCCTCGTCCTGCGGGCCAAGGCCACCAGCGGGGTACCGGGAAAGTTCCAGCTGGTGTGGGAGATGGGCGTCGAGGCCGTCCAGAAACAGGTCAACGACTCCATCGGCCCCCGCGGGGCCAAGGTGATCCCCCTGGCCCTCACCCTGTTCGTATTCATCTTCACCTGCAACCTGTTCGAGGTCCTGAGCATCGGCAGCACCATCGACTGGCTGCCCGCCCCGACCAGCGACATCAACCTGCCCATGGCCATGGCCCTCTATGTCTTCGTGATGGTGCAGCGGGCGGCCATCAAGAACCGTGGCCCGGTGGGCTACGTCAAGCACTACTTCACCCAGCCGTTCTCCCCCAAGATGTTTCCCATCAACCTGTTCATGAACCTGGTGGACGAGCTGGTCAAGCCGGTCACCCTGACCCTCCGTCTGTTCGGTAACCTCTTCGCCGGCGGTCTCATGCTCTCTTTGCTGGCCGCACTGGTCATCTGGAAGCTCGGCCCCCTTCCCATCGGTGGCATCCTTTCTGTTCCCTTCACCGTGGTGTGGAAGCTCTTCGACATGGGGATCGGGGCCATCCAGGCCTTCATCTTCGCCCTGCTCACCATTTTGTACTTCGACACGGCCATGGCCTCCGACGCCCATCCGGCTCCCTCGTGAGCACCCCGTATCTCATCGACACATCGAAAAAGGAGAAGTAGCAAATGGCAGCAGACCCGTCAGTTGCGAGTGCGGTCAAGATGGCCGGAGCCTTCGTGGGCGCCGGCCTGGCCCTGGGGGGCGGTGCCGTGGGCGCCTCGGTGGGCGACGGGCTCGCCGGTAGCCAGACCATCGCCGGGGTGGCCCGCCAACCCGAGGCCCAGGGTCGCCTGACCACCATCATGTTCCTGACCGTGGGTCTGTGCGAGGCCGCCTACTTCATCAACCTGGTCTTCGCCGCCCTGTTCGTCTTCTCGCTGGGGAAGTAGAGGAGCCGTGTACGGGACCGGTCCGGTGATGGCGGCGGGCCGGGCCGGGCTCCACCGATCCGCAACCAAGGATGACCGAAATGCCGTTTGCCACCAGTAACTTCCTCGTCCCCAACGGGACCTTCATCGTCGTACTCATCGCCTTCCTGCTGGTGCTGGGCGTCATCGGCCGGTACGTGCTGCCCCCGCTCAACAAGGTGCTGACCGAGCGGCAGGACAAGATCCGGGGCGAGCTGGAGGCGGCCGACAAGGCCAAGGCCGACGCCGAGGAGGCCGACGTCGAGCGGCGGGCCGTACTGGACGAAGCCCGGGTCCATGCCCGCGAGATCGTGGCCCAGGCCACCGAGCAGGCCGAGCGGACCGTGGCCGCCGCCGAGGGGCGGGCCCAGGAGGCGGCCGACCGGATCATGGCCGCGGCCGACGCCGAGGTGGCCGTGGCCCGCCAGGCGGCCGTGGAAGACGTGACCGCCCGGGTGGGCGAGATCGTGCTGGACGCGGCCGAGCGGGTGCTCGGGCGTGAGATCCGGGCCAGCGACCACCAGGACCTCATCGATGAGGCCATCGCCGCCGTGCGGGCCGAATCCACCACCGGCGCCTCGGCCGGGGCGGCGGGGGTTCGCCGGTGAACGCCTCGCTCGAGGGATATCTCGACGCCAAAGAAGAGTCGCTGGCCGACGCCAACGCCCTCGGCCAGGCCGCCACCGAATTGCACGCCGTGGCCCAACTGGTCGACGGTTCGAACGCCCTCACCCTGGCCCTCGACGACGGCGCCGTACCGGTGGCCCAGCGCCGCGCCGTGCTCGACGACCTGCTGGCCGGCCAGGTCCGTCCCGAGGTGGCCAGCCTGGTCCATCAGGCCGTGACCGTGGTGCCCGCCTCCGAGGTGACCGCCTCGTTCCACTGGCTGGCCTCGCGGATGGCCGTGGCCGCCGACGACCGGGCCTCTGACACAGAGACCGATGAGCCGGTCCTCGGTCGTCTGGCCTCCCGTCACCGGGTGGCCGGCTATGCCGCCGCCGTATTCGAAGAGGTGACCGTACCCGAGCTGGAGGAGATCGAGGACCAGCTGTTCCGCTTCGCCCGCACCGTAGAGTCCAACCGGCCGCTGCGCAGCGCGCTGTCCGACCGGGATCTGCCCGTGCCGGTGCGTCAAGGGGTCATCGCCGACCTGTTCGGCACCCAGGTGCTGCCGGCCACCCAGCGGCTGGCCGCCTACGCCGTGGCCGGGGGGAGGGCCCGCGACTTCGTGGCCACCCTGGACGGGCTGGTCGTGGACGCCGCCCAGGCCCGGGGCTGGCGGGTGGCCCGCGTGCAGGCGGCCGACGTGGTCGACGAGGCCAGGCGGCACGACCTGGGCGAGGCCCTGGGCCGGCTGACCGGCGGTCCGGTGGAGCTCCAGGTGACGGTGGACCGCGACCTGTTGGGCGGTGTGGTCGTCGAGGTCGGCGACCTGCTGGTCGACGGCAGCGCCCGCCACCGCCTCGACGAGCTCCGCGAGCACCTCCTGGTATCCGACGCCGCTTACCGCACTCCACAAGAAAGGCAAGCAACCGATGGCTGAGTTGACCATCAACGCTGACGAGATCACCGCCGCCCTCAAGCGGCACGTCGACGACTACACGCCCGAGGTGGGCACCGAGCAGGTCGGGCGGATCGTGGAGGTGGGGGACGGGATCGCCCGCATCACCGGCCTGCCCGGCGCCGCCGTCAACGAGATCCTGGAGTTCGAGGACGGCACGGAGGGCCTGGCCCTCAACCTCGACGAGGAGACCATCGGCGCCGTCATCCTGGGCGACGACAGCGGCCTCGAAGAGGATCAGTTGGTCAAGGCCACCGGGCGCATCCTGTCGGTGCGGGTGGGCGACGCCCTGCTCGGCCGGGTGGTCAACGCCAGGGGTGAGCCCGTCGACGGCAAGGGGCCCATCGCCACCGACACCATCCGTCGGCTCGAGATCCAGGCGCCCGGCATCGTCAAGCGCCAGCCGGTCCACGAGCCACTGCAGACCGGCATCAAGGCCATCGACGCCATGACCCCCATCGGGCGGGGCCAGCGGGAGCTGATTATCGGCGACCGCAAGACGGGCAAGACCACGGTGGCCGTGGACACCATCCTCAACCAGTTGGGCCTCGGGGTGAAGTGCATCTACGTGGCCGTCGGACAGAAGGAGTCGTCGGTGGCCCAGACGGTGGCCACTTTCGAGCGCTACGGCGCTCTCGAGTACACCGTGGTGGTTCTGGCCGGGGCCTCGGAGAACGCGCCGTTCAAGTACCTGGCCCCCTACGCCGGATGCGCCATGGGCCAGCACTGGATGGAACACGGCGAGCACGCCCTCATCGTCTACGACGACCTGTCCAAGCAGGCCGAGGCCTACCGCCAGATGTCCCTGCTCCTGCGCCGGCCACCCGGACGCGAGGCGTACCCGGGGGACGTCTTCTACCTGCACAGCCGCCTTCTCGAGCGCTCGGCCAAGCTGTCCGACGCCGAGGGTGGGGGATCGTTCACCGCCCTCCCCATCATCGAGACCAAAGCCGGCGACGTGTCCGCCTACATCCCCACCAACGTGATCTCGATCACCGACGGCCAGGTTTACCTGGAGAGCGACCTCTTCTACGCCGGGGTACGACCGGCCATCAACGTGGGCATCTCGGTCAGCCGGGTGGGAAGTGCCGCCCAGATCAAGGCCATGAAGGCGGTGTCCGGAACCCTCAAGATCGACCTGGCCCAGTTCCGCGAGCTCGAGGCCTTCGCCACCTTCGGCTCCGAGCTCGACCGGGTCTCGCAGGCCCAGCTCGACCGGGGCTACCGCCTCACCGAGTTGCTCAAGCAGGGCCTCAATGCCCCGGTCCCCGTCGAGGAGCAGGTGGTGGTCATCTTCGCCGGCTCCGAGGGTTACGTGGACGAGATCCCGGTGTCGGAGGTGCAGCGCTACGAGGCCGAGGTGCGGGCCTATTTTCGGGCCACCCACCCGGACATCCTCGAGGGCATCCGTACCTCGGGCAAGCTGCCCGAGGGCGACAAGCTGGAGACGGCCCTGCGGGCCTTCACCGATTCCTTCGACACCGGCAAGGCCGACTGAGCCATGGCCGGCGGTCAGGAGCGCATCCTCCGTCGACGGATCAAGAGCATCCAGTCGACCAAAAAGATCACCAAGGCGATGGAGCTCATCGCCGCCTCCCAGATCGTCCGCGCCCAGGGCCGGATCGCCGCGGCCAAGCCCTATCAGCGAGGGATGGCCCGTATCGTGCTGGAGACGGCACTGGGTGATCCGGACGCGGCCGGACGCCTGTTGGGCACGCCCGAGTCGATCCAGAAGGTGGCCGTCCTGTCTTTGGTGGCCGACCGGGGCCTGTGCGGCGCCTACAACACGTCGGTGCTGCGGGCCACCGAAAGGCTGCTGACCCAGGGCCGCAACGACGGCGTCGAGTACCGGTTGTTCACCGTGGGCAAGAAGGCCCAGGGCTACTTCCGGTTCCGGGGCGAGCCGGTCGAGGCCTCCTTCATCGGCATGAGCGAGCGACCCACCTTCGCCGACGCCCGCCGGGTGGCGGCGGCCGTCCTCACCCCGTTCGCAAACGAAGAGGTCGATCAGGTGGTGGTGGTGTCCACCCGCTTCTACTCGGCCGGCAGCCAGAGGGTCGAGGTCCGACAGCTGCTGCCCTTGGTCGATCCGCGTGTGCTGGCCGACGCCGAGGAGGCCGAGTCGTCGGCCGGGCCGCTCGGCTACACCGAGTTCGAACCGGACGCCGCCATCCTCCTCCAGACGCTGGCTCCTCGGGCCGCCGAGACGGAGATCTTCGCCGCCCTGCTCGAGGCGTCGGCCGCCGAAGTCACCGCCCGCCAGCGGGCCATGTCGGCCGCCAGCGAGAACGCCGGCGAACTGATCACCAAGTACTCGCGGATCATGAACCGGGCCCGACAGGACACCATCACCACCGAGATCATGGAGATCGTCGGCGGTGCCGAGGCCCTCCGGGCCGGCGCGGCCGACGACGAGGGCGGCCTCGTCATCCAGACCCGGGTATGACCGCCGTGCCGCCCACCCACCCCCGCACCGACCACTTCTCGCCCGCAGACCATTTCAAGGGAGTCCGCCGTCCATGACCACCACCGCCCCCCATGCCGCGCCGTCCGACACCTCTCTTCCTACCGGACGGGTGGTGGCCATCGCCGGACCGGTCATCGACGTCGAGTTCCCGCCCCACGCCCTGCCCGACATCAACGGAGCGGTCGAGGTCGATGCCCAGCTCGAGGGCAAGACCGAGCTCATCACGGCCGAGGTGGCCCAACAGATCGGTGACGGCCGGGTCCGCTGCATCTGCCTCCGGGCCACCGACGGACTGACCCGCGGGGCCGTGGTGCGCAACCTCGGGCGTGGCCTGCAGGTACCGGTGGGCGACGCCGTGCTGGGCCACGTGTTCAACGTGCTGGGCCAGCCACTCGACACCGATTCGATCGGCGAGCCCGAGGCCTACTGGCAGATCCACCGGCCGGCACCGCTGTTCGACACCCTGGAGCCCCGGTCGGTCATGTTCGAGACCGGCATCAAGGTCATCGACCTGCTCGAGCCCTACGTCCAGGGGGGCAAGATCGGGTTGTTCGGCGGCGCCGGCGTGGGCAAGACCGTGCTCATCCAGGAGATGATCAACAGGGTGGCCACCAACCACGGCGGTGTGTCCGTCTTCGCCGGGGTGGGGGAGCGCACCCGCGAGGGAACCGACCTGTGGCTGGAGATGCAGGAGTCGGGGGTCATCGAGAAGGCCGCGCTGGTCTACGGCCAGATGGACGAACCCCCCGGGGTCCGGCTGCGGGTGGCGCTGGCCGCCCTGACCATGGCCGAGTACTTCCGCGACGTGAAGAACCAGGACGTCCTCTTGTTCGTGGACAACATCTTCCGGTTCGTGCAGGCCGGGTCCGAGGTGTCCACCCTGCTCGGACGGATGCCCTCGGCCGTGGGTTACCAGCCGACCCTGGCCGACGAGATGGGCCAGCTGCAAGAGCGGATCACCTCCACCCGGGGTCGCTCGATCACCTCTCTGCAGGCCGTCTACGTTCCGGCCGACGACTACACCGACCCGGCTCCTTTCACCACCTTCACCCACCTCGACGCCACCACCGAGCTGTCCCGCGACATCGCCTCGTTGGGCATCTACCCGGCGGTCGACCCGCTGTCGTCCACCTCCAACATCCTGGCCCCCGAGGTGGTCGGCGAGCGTCACTACAACGTGGCCCGGCGGGTCCAGGGTGTCCTGCAGCGCTACAAGGAACTGCAGGACATCATCGCCATCCTCGGACTCGACGAACTGTCGGAGGAGGACCGGGTGACGGTGACCCGCGCCCGCAAGATCCAGCGCTTCCTGTCCCAGCCGTTCAACGTGGGCGAGGTGTTCACCGGCCTGAAGGGTGTGACGGTGCCGGTGGCCGAGACGGTGGAATCCTTCGAGGCGCTGGTCAACGGCGATCTCGACGACGTCCCCGAACAGGCTTTCCTCAACGTGGGTGGGGCCGACTCGGTGTTGGCCAAGGCCCACGCCCTCGAGAACGAGTAAGAGGAGCCACCGGTTCCCATGGCTGACGAGAGTGTCTTCGCCGTCGAGCTGGTCACCCCCGAGCGCGTCCTGCTGTCGGGGGCGGCCACCGAGGTGACCCTACGCACCGGTGAGGGGGACCTGAGCTTCCTGGCCGGGCACACCCCGCTGGTGGGCACCATCAGGCCCGGCGTGGTGGGCGTGGTCCGACCGGACGAGGACGAGGTCCGGGTGGCCTCCCACGGCGGGTTCGTCCAGGTGGAGCAGGGCCTCGACACCGACGACGGGTCGAGCGGCACCCGGGTCACGCTGCTGTTCGGTGTGGCCGAGCTGGCCGAGGAGATCGACGTGGCCCGGGCCGAGGCGGCCCGCGAGAGGGCCGAGGCCCGTCTGTCCGAGCTCGGGGGCCCGAGCGGTTATCCGTCGGGGGCCGGCTCGGAGGGCGAGGACACCCCCGACGCCGAGCGGGTGGAGGCCGAAGCCACCCTGTTGCGGGCCCAGGTCCGGCTCGAGGCGGTCGACGCCGCCGCCGGCGCACCCGCCACCTGACCGGCGCCCGCGGGTAGGGGCGGTACGGGCCTCCGGCCGATTAGCCGAAGGCCACGGCGCTGTACTCGGCCAGCTTGTGCAGGGGGTGCTTGGCCGAAATGAGCCGTACCGTCCCCGACTTGGACCGCATGACCAACGACTGGGTGGTGGCGCCCCACTCGTCGTAGCGCACGCCGTGGAGCAACTCGCCGTCGGTGATGCCGGTGGCGGCGAAGAAGCAGTTGTCCCCCCGGACCAGGTCGTCGGTGGTCAGGACCTTCTCCAGCTGGTAGCCGGCGTCGACGGCCGCCTGACGCTCGGCCTCGTCGCGGGGCCACAGCCGGCCCTGGATCTCACCGCCCATCGACTTGAGGGCAGCGGCGGCGATGACCCCTTCGGGGGTGCCGCCTATTCCGATGAGCAGATCCACCCCGGTATCGGGCCAGGCGGTGGCGATGGCCCCGGCCACATCTCCGTCGGTGATCAGCCGGATCCGGGCGCCGCTCTCCCGCACCGAGGCGATGATCTCACCGTGCCGGGGACGGTCCAGGATGACCACGGTGAGGTCGCCGACGCTGGTCCCCTTGGCCTTGGCCACCGCCTTGAGATTGTCGTCGATGGGCATGGTGATGTCGATGGCGCCGACCGAGCGCGGCCCGACGGCCAGCTTCTCCATGTAGACGCAGGGCCCGGGGTCGAACATGGTCCCCTCTTCGGAGACGGCGATGACAGCCAGGGCACCACCCCGCCCGAGAGCGGTGGGCGTGGTGCCGTCGATGGGGTCGACGGCGATATCGGCTTTGGGCGGCGTCCCGTCCCCGATGCGCTCCCCGTTGTAGAGCATGGGGGCGTGGTCCTTCTCACCCTCACCGATGACCACCACGCCGTCCATGGCGATGGAGGACAACACGATGCGCATGGCGGTGACGGCCGCCCCGTCGGCCCCTTCCTTGTCGCCCCGACCCATCCACCGGGAGGCGGCCAGGGCGGCCGCTTCGGTGACCCGGACCAGTTCCATGGCCAGGTTGCGGTCAGGTGCCTGCGGTTGGGGGGTCACGGCCTACGACGATAGTGGCTGACGAGGGCCTGAATCCGAGGCGGGCCAACCTTCCACGGGCCGGGGCCGGCCCTCCGGTCGGGTCAGCGCCTGGTGCGGCCTCCCCCCGAGCCGGGAGTATCAACGGGAACCGGGGGGCCCGCACGCCATACTTGGGGGCGTGGACCAGTTCACCGTCACCCCCAACGGCCCCCTGTCAGGCACGGTCCGGGCCGGAGGGGCCAAGAATTTCGGTCCTCAAGCTGATGGCGGCCTGCCTGTTGGCCGAAGGCCGCCACGTGCTGACCAATGTTCCCCGGATCACCGACGTGGACATCATGGGCGAGCTGCTCGGCGCCATGGGGGTAGACGTGTACAGGGGTCGGACCCGCGACGAGCTGGTCATCGACGTACCGGCCGACATCGACCCCGAGGCCCCTCACCGACTGGTGGAGAAGATGCGGGCCTCGGTGGTGGTCCTCGGTCCGCTCCTCGGGCGCTGCGGACGGGCCAAGGTGTCCATGCCCGGCGGCGACGACTTCGGTCCCCGTCCCATCGACATGCACCTGCGGGCCTTGGAGTCGATGGGAGCACGGTTCGCATCGGCCCACGGCTATGTGGAGGCCAGCGTCGAGTCATCGGTGGCCGGCGCCCCCCGCCTGGTCGGCAACCGGGTGGTCCTCGAGTACCCGAGCCACACCGGCACCGACAACGTGCTCATGGCCTCGGTACTGGCCAAGGGGACGACCGTCATCGAGAACGCGGCGCGGGAGCCGGAGGTCTCCGACCTGGCCGGCTACCTCAACGCCATGGGGGCCAGGATCTCGGGAGCGGGCACCTCGCGGATCGAAGTCGAGGGAGTGGCCTCGCTCCACCCGGCCACCCACGCCGTCATCCCCGACCGTCTGGTGGTGGCCACCTTCCTGGTGGCCGCCGGGCTGGCCGGCGGCGATGTGGTGGTGGAGGACGGGCGGCCCGACCATATGGACATGCTCATCCGCAAGCTGTCGGCCACCGGCATCGCCATCACCCAGGAGCCCGACGGCCTGCGGGCCGCCCGGGAGGACGGCGTGCGGCTCCGTGCGGTCGACGTGGCCACCCTCCCGTACCCGGGATTCGCCACCGACTACAAACCCCTCTTGGTCACCCTGCTCACCGTGGCCGAGGGTGTGGGCATCGTGACCGAGAACCTCTTCTTCGGCCGTTTCCGGTACGTGGAGGAGCTGCGCCGGATGGGAGCCGACATCCGCACCGAGGGTCACCACGCCGTGGTCCGGGGCGTGGACCGGCTGTCGGGTGCGCCGGTGCGCGCCTTCGACGTGCGGGCCGGCGCCGCCCTGGTGCTGGCCGGCCTGGTGGCCGACGGCGAGACGGTCATCACCGAGGCCCACCATGTCGACCGCGGTTATGAGGACCTGGGCGGGAAGTTGGCCGACCTCGGCGCCCACGTCACCCGGGCCTGACCGCCGGGGCCTTCCCGTCTACGCTCGTCCGCCCATGTCCGCTGTCCGCGCCACCGACCCGGCCACCCTGTTCGAGGCGGCCCGGGCCGGCAACCCGACCGCCCTGGCCCGGTTGCTGTCCCTCGTCGAGCGGGGGGGAAAGGCCGCTCGTGAGGTCGCCGGTCTGGTCCATGCCGTCCCCGGGGAGGCCTACACCATCGGGATCACCGGGGCTCCCGGCGCCGGCAAGTCGACCCTCACCGACCGGTTGATCGGTGCCGCCCGCCAGCGCGGCCTCGACCGGCCCGGCGCGGTGGCCGTCCTGGCCATCGATCCGTCGTCCCCTTTTACCGGGGGCGCCATCCTCGGCGACCGGGTGCGCATGCAGGGGCACGCCCTCGACGACGGTGTGTTCATCCGGTCGATGGCCACCCGGGGCCACCTCGGGGGCCTGTCGGTGGCCGTCCCCGACGCGGTGCGCCTCCTGTCGGCGGTGGGTGTACCCATCGTGCTGGTCGAGACGGTGGGTGTCGGCCAACAGGAGGTGGCGGTGGCGGCGGCGGCCGACACCACCGTGGTGGTGGTCAACCCGGGCTGGGGCGACGCCGTACAGGCCAACAAGGCCGGGCTGTTGGAGATCGGCGACCTGTTCGTCATCAACAAGGCGGACCGCACCGGCACCCGGGAGACCCGCCGCGATCTCGAGCTCATGCTCGACCTGACCGAGCTGGGCACGTGGCGACCGCCGATCGTGGAGACGGTGGCCACCACCGGCCGCGGTATGGACGAGTTGTGGGAGGAGGTGGGCCGCCATCGGCGCCACCTCATCGATGAGGGACTGCTGGCCGAGCTCCGACGCGGTCGCCTCTTGCGGGAGCTGCACCAGATCGTCGGAATCCACCTGGACGAGCAGATAGGGGAAGTGCTGGCCACCGAGGCCGGCCAGCGGATCAGCGGTGCGGTGGCGTCCGGTGACCTCGACCCTTACACGGGCGCCGAGCGTCTGTTGTCTTTCATTCTTTCCGGTCCCCGTGACGGTTCGATCGACGGTTGAGGTCGGCTTGTCGGCGCAGGACCTCGGGTAGCGTTCGGGCGTGAGCGTCGAACCCCCGTCCTTTGCCGGAGACGTCGGCCGTCCCCCGGCACCGCTGGGATCGTTCGCCGACGGCCCAGTCCCGCGCCGCGAGCCACTGCCGCCGTCGGGAGAGGATCCGCTCTGGTTCCAGAGGGCCATCTTCTACGAGGTCCTCATCCGGGGGTTCTTCGACGGCAACAACGACGGTGCCGGCGACATCCCCGGGCTCATCGCCAAATTGGATTACCTCCAGTGGCTGGGGGTCGACTGCCTGTGGCTGCTCCCCTTCTATCCGTCCCCCCTCCGTGACGGGGGCTACGACATCAGCGACTACTACTCGGTCCACCCCGAGAGTGGGACGGTGGACGACCTCCGGCGTCTGCTGGAGGAGGCCCACGCCCGGGGCATCCGGGTCATCGCCGACCTGGTCATCAACCACACCAGCGATGAGCACCCCTGGTTCGTCGAGTCGCGCCAGAGCCGCGACAACCCCAAGGCGGACTGGTACGTGTGGAACGACGACGATCAGAAGTGGCCCGAGGCCCGGGTCGTCTTCGTCGACGTCGAGAGGTCGAACTGGGCCTATGACCCCCAGCGCAACCAGTACTACTGGCATCGCTTCTATTCGCACCAGCCCGACCTCAACTACGACAACCCCGAAGTGGGCGAAGCCGTCCTCGACGTGGTCCGCTTCTGGCTCGACCTCGGCCTCGACGGGTTCCGACTCGACGCCGTCCCCTACCTCTACCAGCGGGACGGCACCACCGGCGAGAACCTGGAGGAGACCCACGCTTTCATCCGCCGGGTGCGCGCCGAGCTGGATGTCAAATACCCCGGGCGCATCCTGTTGGCCGAGGCCAACGGATGGCCGGCCGACGTGGCCGACTACTTCGGTGACGACGACGAGTGCCACCTGTGCTTCAACTTCCCCCTGATGCCGAGGCTGTTCACCGCCGTCCGGCGGGAGCAGAGTTACCCGATCACCGAAATTCTGGCCCAGACCCCCGAGGCCCCGGGCAGCGCCCAGTGGGCCATCTTCCTGCGCAACCACGACGAGCTGACCCTGGAGAAGGTCACCGAGGAGGAGCGGGACTACCTGTTCGCCGAATACGCCAAGGATCCTCGGATGAAGAGGCACATGGGCATCGGTCGCCGGCTGGCCCCTCTCCTCGACCGCGACCGTCGGCTGTCCGAACTCCTCTACTACCTGTTGTTCACCCTGCCCGGAAGCCCGGTGCTCTACTACGGGGACGAGATACAGATGGGGGACAACCTCTACCTGGGTGACCGCGACTCGGTGCGCACCCCCATGCAGTGGACCCCCGACCGCAACGGCGGGTTCAGCCGGGCCGACTTCGCCCAGCTCTACCTGCCACCGCTCATGGATCCGGTCTACGGGTTCGCGGCGGTCAATGTCGAGGCCCAACAGCGCAACCCGAGCTCCTTCCTGCACTGGATGCGGAGGATCCTCGCCGTCCGCCGCGAGTTTCCGGTGCTGGGCACGGGCGAGCTCGAGGTGGTGTCCTCGGCCAACCCCTCGGTGCTGGCCTTCGTCCGCTACGCCCCCGACCGTCCCGACAAGGGACCGGTCAACCCGGTCCTCTGCGTCCACAACTTGAGCCGCCTGGCCCAACCGGCCGAGCTCCACGTGGAGCGCTGGGTCGGCCGCCAGCCCATCGAGCTCCTGGGCCGGGTGGCCTTCCCCCTCATCGGCACCGCCCCCTACCCGGTCACGCTCAACGGCTACGGCTCGGTCTGCTTCGAGCTGGCCTGAGCGGCACGATGGCCGGGCCCTCTGGACCGACAGCTGACGGCGGTCAGCCGGCGCGGGCCACCGGTACCCGGACGGCCAGCTCCGCGGCCGCCTCCTCCGGGTTCACGATGTTGATGAGCACGCCGGTGCCCCGTTCGAAGCCGGCCACGGTGGTGAGCTTGGGCACCACGTGCACGTGCCAGTGATAGGGCTCCGGCGCCCGATAGGGGGCCGAATGGAAGACCAGGTTGTAGGCGATGTCCCCGACCACGTCCCGCAGGCTGCCCAGGGCCACCTTGAGCGCCTTGCCCACGGCCACCAGCTCGCTCGGCGGGCTGTGGTGCAGGTGGGGGCCGTGGGCCCGGGGGATGACCAGCATCTCGTAGGGCGCCCCGCTCCAGAACGGGCAGATGACCAGCACCCGTTCGTCCGAGTAGACCACCCGGTACCCGACGTTCTCCTCGGCGTCCACCGTGGTGCACAGGAGGCAGCGGCCGGCAAACCGGGCGAAGCCGGCCTGTTCCTCCACCAGCTCGCGGGGGACGAACGACATTCCCAGCAACTGGCCGTGGGGGTGCTCGAGCGAGGCACCGGCCTCGCGCCCGGCGTTGACGATGGCCTGGCTGAAGCGCAGTCCCGGTATCTGGGAGTGCTCTTCGATGCGGTCGCGCATGGCGATCATCACGGCGGTGGCCTGCTCGTCGCTGAGCATCGGCCAGCCGTTCTGGTGGTTGGGGGAGAGCACGATCACCTCGTGGATGCCGCCCGCGGTGGCCTGGGTGAACACCGGCCCGCGGTTGGTGACCACGAAGGGGGCGTTGCCCTCGAAGGCGGGGTAGCGGTTGGGCACCACCCGAACCAGCCATTTCCCGTCCGCTCCCAGGGTCTCGAGTGCCGGGGTCGCGCTCTCCTCGTTGCCCGGGCAGAAGGGACAGGGCTGGGAGGTGTCCGCCTGGATGGCCGTCGCCCGTGGGGCGAAGGGCTGGGGTCGGGCGGCCCGGTCAGTGCTGACCACCACCCAACGCCCGGTGAGGGGATCGAGTCGGAGCTGGTTCATCAGTTGTGTGCGGTACCCCTGTGTGATCGTCGGTCTGCTGTGCGCACCGCGGTGGCCACCTCGATTCCATGCCGGCCCGGCCCTCAGAGGACCGGAGTTCGCTGGCCCGTCCACACCGCTGGGCCCTGAGGAGTCCGGGGCCCGGCAAAGTGGCGACAGCCGTGACACTAACGTAGCAACCGGCGGCGGCGGACACGTGTCACAGGTCGATGCGGGGCGGGGAGCGACGGGTGACAGAATCGCCGCCATGACTTCCCCCGGCCCTCTGGTGGCCTCCTCCTTGGCGCGGAGCCCGGCCTACGACGTCGTCCTTCTGGCCCACGTCCTGTCCGCCCTCATCGGGTTCGGGGCGGTAGTGGTGTCCGGCGGCTACGCCGTGGCCCTTCTGGCGGCGGGGCCCGGCAGCGAAGCCGTCCGTCGTTACTACCGGCCGGGTGTGAACTGGGCCGGCCGCGTCCTCTTCTTGGTGCCGGTGTTGGGAGTGGTGCTCATCGCCCTCAGCCACGGTCGTTGGGCCTACTCGGACGGTTGGATCGGCCTCGGTCTGGTGTTGTGGGCCTTCGCCGCCCTGGTGGGCGAGATGGCCCTGTGGCCGGCCGAGCGCCGGCTGCAGGCGGTGGTTTCCGACCCGTCGGCGCCCACCCCTCCCACCGCCGACGCCGCACTGCGATCCCTGTGTATCCGGGTGGTGCTGTTGGCCGTACTCCTGTTGGTGGTGGGGCTGGTGGCCGTCGTGGTCATGGTGGCCAAGCCCTGAACAGCGGCCCGGTCGCCCGCCGGACGGCTCAGGCCGGCCGGTACCGGCAGGGGAGGTGCTTGATGCCGTTGATGAAGCTCGAGCGCAGTCGGTCCGGTTCCCCGACGGACTCGATGTCGGGCAGGCGGGCCAGCAGCTCGCGCATCATCACGTCGATCTCGCGACGGGCCAGATGGGCACCCAGGCAGAAGTGGGGCCCGGCCGCCCCGAAGCCCACATGGGGGTTGGGGCTGCGGCGCACGTCGAACCGGTAGGGGTCGGGGAAGGCCTCCTCGTCGCGGTTGGCCGAGTTGTAGAAGAGCAGCACCTTGTCGCCCGGGCCGAGCGTCTGGCCGGACAGGACGGTGTCCTCGGTGACGGTGCGACGCATCCAGATGACCGGGGATGCCCAACGCACGATCTCGTCGACCCCGGTGGTGCCGACCCCGGCCGGGTCGGACTGCCACAGCCGGCGTTGGTCGGGGTGCTCGGTCAGGGCCAACAACCCGTGGGAGATGGCGTTCCGGGTGGTCTCGTTTCCCGCCGTCAACAGGAGGACGAAGAAGGAAGCCAGCTCACCGGAGGTCAGGGCCTCCCCGTCGATGTTGGTGGTGATGAGGGCGGTGGTCAGGTCATCGGCCGGATGCTCGATCCGATGGGAGCTGAGATCGTTCATCAGGTCGGTCAGCTGCTGGCCGGCCTCGATGAAGGCGAGCACGGGATCGGCACCCTCGGGCACGTACTCGGGGTCGCCGTTGCTCAGGATGACGTTGGAGCACCGGAGGACGGTGGCGTACTCGGAGGCGGGGATGCCCATCATGTCGCAGATGATCTCGAGGGGCAGCGGCGACGCGAACTCGGTCACGAAGTCGCATTCGCCGAGGGGTGCGGCCCGCTGGATGATCCGGTCGGCCACTTCCTCGATGGTGTCCTCGATGCTGGCGATCCGGCGGGGGTTGAAGGCGGCCGAGACGATGCGGCGGAGACGGGCGTGGCGCGGGTTGTCGGTGGAGATCATGCCGGCGAAGTACTCGACCATCTCGGGCGGGAGGTCGGGGATGCTGACCGCCCCCTGTCCCGAGCAGTAGATCTCCGGATGCCGGCTGATCTCGACCACGTCGGCGTAGCGGGTGACGGCCCGGTACCCGGGTCCGGGGGGCGGGGCCAGTGGCGACAGCTCGGTGGCGTCCGGCTCTTCGAAGAAGGCCAGAGGGCGCTGGCGACGGAGGAGGGCGAAAGCGCCTTCGCGCTCGGTCCACGGCCGTTCCCAGAAGGCCAGGTCGGAGAGGTCGATGTCCTCGACGGTCAACACACTCTCGGGGATCACCCTCTCACCCTACCGAGCAGCCCCTATCGGGCGCCCGGGCCGGTGGTTGGCCGTCGGTCGGCCATGGCCCTCACGATGACGGTGCCGGTCCGAAAGGCCCCCCTGGTCCCACCAGACGGGCCCGCGCCTCTTCGACGCGCCCGTCCGCTACCAGGGGAATCAGCTCGTCCTCGATGAGCGCCACCCAGTCGACCGACCCGGCCGGCGACCCGGCCAGGCGCCTGTCCCGGAACTCCTCCAGGAGAAGGGCCACCGTGGCCAGTTCGGCGGGGAGGTCGTCGGCGATCCGGTTTCGGAGCCACCGGGCCAGGGCCGGGCTGGCGCCCCCGGTCGACACCCCGATGGTGACCGCCCCCTGGCGGTGGACGGCGGGCAGGGTGACGGTGCCGGGTGTGTCGCCGTCGGCGCTGTTGACCAACACCCCGGCGGCGGTGGCGTCGCTGACCACCTGGGTGTCCACGGCCGCTGTGCCCGTGGCCGTGACCACCAAGGCGTAGTCGCCGGCCTCACCCCGGCGGTAGGGGCGGCGGTCGAGCGCCACTGTGCCGGTGCCGGTGCCGGCTATCGGCGCGTCCTCATGCCACTCCCGCACCAGGCGTTGCATGCTCTGGCTCCACTGCGGGGCGACCACCGTCACCCGTGCACCCGCCCGCAGGAGGCCCCGGACTTTCCTGGCCGCCACCGGCCCGGCTCCGACCACCAGGCAGCGGCGTCCGGCCACGGTCAGGACCACCGGGTAGTCGGGGGGGTGGCTGTGGCTGTCCTTCGGGGGTATGGCCATGAGTAGGGCCATTGTGCCCCTCCCGCCCGGAGCCGGTCGGTTCCGGGCAGGGTGGATAGGCCGGTGTGGGACCGAGCGCCGTCCGGCCCTCCCGGACGAATTGCCTACCGGATCGACCGGGATTGTTGTAAAACTTGATCTACTTAGTCATGTATAGTCGTGGGTGGACGCCGAACGGCAGGGCGCCACCGGACAGGACGACCGAGATCACGGTGGGCCAGGCCCACACCGCTCGCATCGGGCACGGAGAGGACGGCGAAGATGAGCATCGTGGACAGCAGGCCGGAGGTGGGGGAATTGCAAGCTGAGCTCGACCAGTGCAACCGGACCTTCGAGTCGGCCCCGGCCGGCAAGATCGTGGCCTGGTCGGTCGAGCGTTTCGGGTCGAAGCTGGCCATGGCCTCTTCCTTCCAGGACGCCGTCCTCATCGACATCGCCATGCGGGTCGACCCCGCCATCGAAGTCGTGTTCCTCGACACCGGCTCCCACTTTCCCGAAACGCTGGCCTATGTGGAGGCGGTGCGGGCCCGCTACGACCTCAACCTGCGGGTGACCCATCCGGTGGCCGGGGCCGAGCAATGGCCGTGCGGGAGCGCCCAGTGCTGTGAGTTCCGCAAGGTGCGCCCGCTCAAGCAGGCGTTGACCGGCAAGGACGCATGGATGACCGGTCTCAAGCGGGTGGACGCCCCCACCCGGCAGTCGGCCCCCATCGTGGCCTTCGACGAGAGCTGGGGCATGGTCAAGATCAATCCGCTGGCGGCGTGGACCGACGCCGACGTGGTCGGGTACGCCACCGACCACGGCCTGCCCGAGCATCCTCTGGTGGCCCAGGGCTATCTCTCGATCGGTTGTGCTCCCACCACCCGGCCGGTGGCCGTCGGCGAGGACCCCCGGGCCGGACGGTGGTTCGACTCGGACAAGGTCGAGTGCGGGCTGCACCTCTGACGTGGTCATTTCAGGTGACGTGGTCACTGCAGGATCACCATGACCAAGGACAGGGACGAGCTCTACGGGCTCCATATCCGTGGCGCCGACCGTCCCATGCCCTTCGTCAATCCCTACCGGACCAAGGGCGAGCTCAACCAGATCGAGCAGTGGAAGCTCGACCGTCATCCCCTCGAGATCGCTGATGCCATCATCGACACCTACTCGAAGGAGGGTCCCGCCGGCATAGCGGCGGTGCCCGGCGAGGTCGAGCGGCTCAAGTGGGCCGGTATCTATCCCCAAAAGCAGGGGGGCGACGCCTTCATGATGCGGGTGAAGATACCGGGTGGTTTCCTCACCGCGCCGCAGATCCGTGAGATCGGCGTCGTGGCCGACGCCTTCGGGGAGGGCCCCGACGGTACGGAGAGCAGGGTGTTCGGCTCCCGCTACGCCGACCTCACCACCCGACAGACCGTCCAGATCCACTGGCTGCGCATCGAGGACATCCCCCGCATCTGGCGCCGGTTCGCCGCCGTGGGGCTGACCACCGTCCAGGCCTGCGGTGACTCGGCCCGCAACGTGCTCAGCTGTCCGGTGTCCGGCGTCGACGCCCACGAAGCCTTCGACGCACTGCCGGTGGCCCGGGCCGTCTCCGACTTCTTTACCGGCAACCGGGAGTACGCCAACCTCCCCCGCAAATTCAAGATGTCCATCACCGGATGCGTGGAGGACTGCGCCCAGGCGGAGATCAACGACATCGGGATGTGGCCGGCGCGCACCACCGACGACACCCTGGGTTTCAACCTGCTGGTGGGCGGGGGGCTGTCCGACGGGGAACGGATGGCCTCCGACATCGACGTCTTCGTGCGCCCCGAGCAGGCCGTCGAGGTCACCCGGGCCATCGCCCAGCTCTTCGGCGAGCTCGGCAACCGGGAGAACCGCGGCCTGGCCCGCATGCGCTACCTGGTCCAGGAGCTCGGGCCCGAGGGGTTCCGGGCCGAACTGGCCAAGCGGGCCCGCTTCGACCTGGCCACCGCCGGCCAGGACCTCACCCGCCGCTACCGGGGCGACCACGTCGGGGTCCATCCCCAGAAGGAACCGGGGCTGTTCTACGTCGGGTGCTCTGTGCCGGTGGGACGGATGAACGGGCTCGAGCTGGTCGAGGCGGGCCGGCTGGCCGAAACCTATGGTGACGGGACGGTGCGCATCGGCACCGACCAGAACATCACCCTGACCGGCGTGCCCGAGGACCGGGTCGAGGACCTTCTGGCCGAGGAACTCCTCCAGAAGTACTCGCCCTATCCGGGCCCCTTCACCCGGGGGGTGGTGGCCTGTACCGGATCGGAGTTCTGCCGGTACGCCATCGTCGAGACCAAGGAGCGCGCCGTCAAGTGGGCCCGGTTCCTCGACGAACAGCTGGCCGGCGAGCCGGTCGGGGCCTCACCGCAGCCGGGGCCGCGAGAGGACGCCGGTATCGTCCGGATGCACTTTTCCGGCTGCTCGGCCAGCTGTGCCCAGCCCCAGATCGCCGACATCGGTTTCCGGGGCGAGGTGGCCCACGTGGGCGACCACCTGTCGGAGGCGGTGGACATAGGGATGGGCGGGTCGCTCGGCGCCGATTCGGGGTTCATCGACTGGATCGAACATGCCCGACCGGTCAACGACGTGCCTGACGCTCTCTTGAGGGTGCTGCGTCGCTACCAGTCGGAGCGGCGCCAGGGCGAGCCCTTCTACAACTGGGCCCGGCGCACCCCCGGCGACGACCTGCGCCAGACGCTGGCCGCCGAGGGTACGGGTGTGCCGGTCACCCTGGGGACCAAGCCGGCCGGAGGTCGCTCCCGATGAAGGCCTACCGCATCCGCGACGAGATGAACAGCATCAGCGAGCCGCCGGGCAAGACGTGGTTCTGGGAGCTCGAGGCCGGGGTCATCGACGCCGGCCGCTGCATCCAGTGCGGCACCTGCATCGCCGCCTGCCCGTCCAATTCCATCGGCATCGACGAGGACACCGAACTGCCCGAGCTCATCAAGATGTGCACCGGCTGCTCGTTGTGCTGGGACTTCTGCCCTCGGGGCGGGCTCCGCTACGAGGCCCTGTGGCCCCCGTCGACAATGGCGGCGGCGTCGCCCGACGGCGAGGACCAGGCCGGCGGGATCGTGGTCAAGGCCGACGCCGCCGACAACTACTGGAAGATCACCGGGGGCCCTCCCGGCGACGGGTTGGGCGCGGTCCTCGAGAGCTATTCGGTGCGGGCCGGTGCCCGCCCCGACGAGGCCCAGGACGGCGGCGTGGTCACCGCCCTGCTCATCGCTGCACTGGCCGGTGGGGAGATCGACGGTGCTCTGGTCACCCGTCCGAGCGATGATCCCGACGAACCCTGGAAGGGGGTGGCCCACCTGGCCACCACGGCCAAGGAGATCACCGCGGCAGCCGGCAGCTACTACAACCAGACCATGGCGCTGGCCGAGCTCGATCTGTCCGGCTACGACCTGCCCCCGAAGCCGCGTATCGCGGTGGTCGGGACCCCGTGCGAGATCCAGGGCATCCGGGCCATGCAGTCGAGACGGTGGCCGACCGGTGCCCACCGGGTCGACTCCATCGTGCTGACCATCGCCCTGTTGTGCACCAAGAGTTTCGACTACGAGGGCCTGATGTTGCAGTTGCTCCGCGACGACCGGGGGATCGACCTCGAACGGGTGAGCAAGGTGGACGTGATCCGGGGCCGGATGATCGTGGAGTACCGCGACGGGGAGGTGGCGGTGGACGAGCCCATCAAGAACTTCCACGGGGCCGCTCTCAAGGGCTGTGACGAGTGCGCCGACTTCCTGGGTCGGAGCGCCGATCTCTCGGTCGGCAGTGTCGGCGCCATGGACGGGTGGAGCAGTGTCCTGGTCCGCTCGGAGCGGGGCCGCCGGGCCCTTGACAACGCCCGGGGCCGTCTCGATTTCCGCGAGCTCGACAATCCCGATGCCCTCGTCCGGCTGGACGCCTTCGACAAACGGATCGCCTTCGACAGCCTGCGTCGCACCTTCGAACCCGACGCCCCCCTGTTCATCGACTACGCCGACCACGTGACGGCCTACCAGGACTCGGACCGGGCCCCGGTGGTGCTCGACCGTTGAGGACGGTCGACCGGCCGGTGCGGGCTGACTCCGGGGGCGGTCCACCGGGCTTGACCTGGTCTCTTGTCCGGTCCCCGGCCGCCCAGGTACAACCGGGGTCGCGCTGGGTAGGGTGGGTGGCGTGACGCTGTTCGAGATCGAGGGGGGACCTCGTCTCGAGGTCCCTGACGAGCCGGTGGACATCAGGGACGCCCTGCGGGAGGCGCTCCTCAACGGGCAGGACTGGCGGGACGGATTCAGCGACGACATCTGCTTCGGACTGTGGCTGTGGGGACACTGGTGTTCGTCCCTCGAGCCTGACGGCCTCTCCCGCGAGGAGTTCGTCGACACGGTCATCGCCTACCGGCGGGAGATGTGGCTGTGGCTCATCGGCGATCGGCAGTGGCTTCCCTTCATCACCGGGCTGGCCGGCAGGATCAGCCGTCGCCTGCCCGCCCTCCGTACGTGACCGGTACGCCGCCGGCGCCGGTCCCGTCCACCCCCCACCGGCGGGAGGTTCCGTGCCCCGGGTGACCGTGCCTGACGGCCAGGACCCGTTGGTGTACGTGTGGACCGAGCTGGCCACCCCCCTGACGGCGGCGGCCGGGGCCTACAGCAACGCCGTCTACCAGAAGTCCTCACTCTCCCTACGCGAGTTCGAAGCCGCTCGGGTGACCATGGCCCGCATCAACCAGTGCGCCATCTGCATCGGGTGGCGCACGGCGCGGGACGTGCCCGGCCGGTCCGATGATCCCGACGCCATCCCCGAGTCGTTCTACCAGCAGGTCGGGGTCGAGGATGACCGGGAGGGTCTGACCGAGCGCGAACATCTGTGCGCCGAGTTCGCCCAGCGGTACGCCACCGATCACCTGTCGATGGACAGTGGCTTCTGGGATCGTCTCCACGCCAGCTTCAGTGATGACGAGCTGGTCGACCTGGCCCTGTGCGTGGGGTCGTGGTTGGCGCTCGGCCGCTTCAACCAGGTCTTCGACATCGACGGCGCCTGTCGGGTGCCGGCCCCGACCTCGCACTGAGCCGAAAGCTCGCCGATGGAGAAGGTGATCTATCTCGGCTGGGGTGACCCGAGCCCTCTGGCCGGCGAGGCGCGGCGGGAAGCACTCCTCGGGCAGGTGGGACCCCGGATGCTGGCATCGGGGGTGAAGGGACTGTCGATCAACGTGCATGACGGCCAAGCCGACGAGGCGCCGTCCCCCGCTCCACCGCCGGCCGGCGAAGCGCCGCACGTGGTCCAGGTTTCGGTGTGGCTGGACTCCTACGAGAAGAGGTCGGCGGTGGAGGAGGCACTGGCCCCACTCGATCTGGTCTGGGGCGCGTACCTGGTTGTGGAGTCGCTCTACGACGACTACGGGACCACCCCGCATGCCCCGGCCCGCCGGTGGGACGACGGCCAGCGATCGCCCGGCGTGCTGACCGTGGCCCTCATCCACCGCCCCGACGGCCTCGACTACCGCGAGTGGATCAGCCGCTGGCACGGCACCCAGTCGCCGGTGTCGGCCGAGTTGCAGCCCCGGACCCGCTACGTGCGCAACGAGGTGGTGCGGTCGCTGTCCGAGGGGGCTCCCGACGTCGACGGCATCGTCGAGGAGGGCTGGCCGTCGACCGCCCATGTGGCCGATCCGCTGCTCTTCTTCAACGCCACCACGCCGGCGGAGCTGGATGCCAACGTGTCCAGGATGATGGCCAGCGTCGGGTCATGCCTCGATCTGGCCCGCCTGCGCAGCACCACCATGAGCGAATACCTGATCAAGGGTGTGGGCTGAGTCGGGCCAGGCAACGATGGGCAGACCGGCCGGCGGCCCCGGTGTCTGAATCCAGGCGACCATCACCTACGCTTTGCCGTTGGTCCAGTGCGTGGGCCGTACCCGTCATCGGAGGAAGTACGCGTGGGACTGTCCATCGGCATCGTCGGCCTCCCCAACGTGGGGAAGTCCACCCTGTTCAACGCCTTGACCCGTAACGCGGTTCTGGCCGCCAACTATCCCTTTGCCACCATCGACCCCAACGTGGGCGTGGTGGCCGTGCCCGACGAGCGCCTGCAACGGTTGGCCGAGATGTTCCAGAGCGCGGAGATCGTGCCGGCCACAGTCACCTTCGTGGACATCGCCGGCATCGTGAAGGGAGCGTCGGAGGGGGAGGGCCTGGGCAACAAGTTCCTGGCCGCCATTCGCGAGAGCGATGCCATCTGCCAGGTGGTCCGGGTGTTCACCGACCCTGACGTTATCCATGTCGACGGGCGCATCTCGCCGGCCGACGATATCGAGACCGTCAACACCGAGTTGATCCTGGCCGACCTGCAGACCGTCGAGAACGGAGTGACCCGACTGGCCAAGGAGTCCCGCAAACAGCCCGAGCTGGTGGCGGCCCTGCGGGCGGCCGAGCAGGCTCGCGACATCCTGGACGCGGGCACGACCATCGCCTCGGCCGTGGCCGCCGGCCAGATCGACCCCGGCCTGCTGGCCGATCTCCATCTGCTCAGCGCCAAACCCTTCATCTACGTGTTCAACGTGGACGAGGGAGCTCTGGGTGACGAGGCGCTGCGGGCCGACCTCGCCGCCCTGGTGGCCCCGGCCGAGTCGGTGGTGTTGTGCGCCCAGATCGAAGCGGAGGTGGCCGCTCTCGACCCGGCCGACGCCGCCGAGCTGCTGGCCGGATACGGACAGGACCAATCGGGACTGGCCCAGCTGGTGCAGGTCGGCTTCAGGACCCTGGGACTGCAGACGTTCCTGACAGCCGGCCCCAAGGAAGCGCGGGCCTGGACCATCCATATCGGGGACACCGCCCCCCAGGCGGCCGGCACGATCCATACCGACTTCGAGAGGGGTTTCATCAAGGCCGAAATCGTGAGTTACGAGGACCTGGTGGAGGCCGGGTCGTTGGCCGCGGTGCGGGCCGCCGGCAAAGCCCGGGTGGAGGGCAAGGAGTACGTGATGCGGGACGGGGACGTGGTCGAGTTCCGCTTCAACGTGTCCTGACCGGCGCGTAACCAGGCCAGAGGGTCATAACCAGGAAGCGGTCAGCTTGGAGGGTGTGCGCGCTCCCTTTGATCAGGCTGAGGACGGCGCTGGCGTGCTTGACGGCGCGTAGTACGAGGCGCTGGAGAACCTGCCGGTATCGGCACCGTCACAGGAGCAAAGCTGTACCGCTGGAACCCACTCCGGGGAGGTGAAGTTCACCACGTCACTGGAGACCGGCGTCCCGTTGATCTCAAATGAGAGCTGTGTGCTCTCAGCACTGCCGGGGTCATTACCACAGGCGATCGTCAAAGCGTTGCTACCGTTGGAGCGGATGGCCGAACCGATCCCAGAGTCGACAATCGACGAACCTTGGGTTGTCAGCAGCTCTACCTGCCAAAGGCCCGAGTTGTGGACGACGAAATCGAACTGATCGGCGTGAGTAGGTGTGACGCATCCCAATCCGATGCTGTTGGATTGCGGACCCGAGATGATTTCGACGGTCGCTGACAGCTGCATCGATCGGTAGAGTTCCGGCGCGGGTACACCCGCCCACTCGCCTTGGTCGGGAGTGGCGATGGTCATGTCCACACCACCGGGTACGGGGGTCAATGTCGTGTCGACGGACTGTGATCCTGGTTGCCATGGGACGGCAGGGGCTTGACCGCCCTCGACGGGCTGGCCCAACACGATGGGAGTTGGCGGAAGGTGGATCACTGATTGATCATTCGCTGCCTTGACCCCGAGGAATGTCGGGATTGCCACAGCGAGCAGAACGAGCGCAAGGGTGAGGAAGCCGACGCTGATCCCCGCTATCGCCAAGCCGTCTCCCTTCTGGATGCCATTGGATCTCTTGATCTGTCGGCGTGACACGAATCCGAAGATGATGCCGAGGATCGATCCAATCCCCACCAGCGTCAGAATCGATAGAATCAGACTGGCGATGGCCAGCCCGTTGGTCGATCGCTGCAAGAGCGGGTAGCCATAACCGGGCACGGCACCGTACGGACCCGCAAAGGGCGGGGCACTGGGATATCCGTACGATCCGGGGAACCCACTGCCAGGGTTCTGACCGGACGGTGCAAACGGCGGAAACTCCGGAAGCCGAGGAGGGGCAGCGTGGCCCGGATTGGTCGGCCCTGCCTTGGCACCCGGCCCACCCGCGCCGCCCCCGTCAGCCTGTAGGTGGCTCATGACCTCAGGATGCAGATTGGGCGGATACCACTTACCGTCCGAGGCCAGCCACCAGCCGGGGCCTCGAGAGAGATCGCTCATGACGTTGCCTCGCCATCCATGAGGTTCTCCTGCACCTGTCAAGCATCGGCTTTACCTGTCAAGAACTTCAGTACTCACCGGAGTGAGACCCGAGCTGTCTGCCACTGCCCGTTGCCGGGTCAGCCTTGAACAGGGACCGGATTTCATCCCGGCCGCGTCGCTCTTACGATCACTGACGGTGAGCAGATGTTCACAGTTGGTGAGATGCAAACATCAACCAGGAAAGTCCCAGCTGCTTCATCTAGGGTGACCGCCAGTCAGCCGAGCGGGGGGCTGATGGCGGTTTATCTGAATCTCTTCCCCGGCGGAATAAGAGGAGGTTGTAATGAAACGACCGCGGACGAATTGGGCAAGGACCCCTGGGTTGCTTGTCGCTGTTGCTTTGGGGTGTCTCGTGGGGGTGACCGGCCTGTCGGCATCGGCTGGCGCTGTCACGGCGCACGGAGCACCAGGTGCTGTGAAGAATTACAAGAACACTCTTGCTCGTAACACCAAGGGATGGTGCACCCCCGCACAGGGGTGCAACGGTGGCGGCGGGAACGAGGCGGACTACGGAACCATCGACATCGTTTCGCACACCTACTCGAACTACGGCGGCTATGCCCCTGCTGTCGCAGGACCGGGTGGCCAAAAGCATTACGGGCGAGTGACGGGCGCCGGCCTCGACCAGGACACGCCGACCGGGTGCCCGACCCCCGGCTACTACGCGCCGGACAACACACCCTACTGCGAGGGCCCGTACATCTGTTACTCGGGTACCTGTGCGGATTCCATCTTCCCGACCAACGGGTTCACCTCGTCGATCGAGATCTACATCGACCCGGCGTGGGCTGCGGCCAACCCGGGGCAGAACGTGGACTGGGATGTCGGGTTGAACAACACCTCGGGTAACTACCTGAATGACAACGGATTCACTATGTGCTCGACCACTGCCGGTGGTGGTGGCTTCTACGTCAACCTGAACCAATTCGGTTCGTGCAATCCCAGCTCGGAGGAGCTGACGAACGCAGGTTGGTATACGTTCAATCAGGACTTCCAGTCGGTAGGAGGGCAGGTTCTGGTGACCTACTCAGTGGTGCCTCCCACAGGACCAACATGGACCAGTGTGGTCAACACCGGGCTCTCGACCTCCTCCACCGGCGGCCCGAGCTATGGCTGGCTCGCTGATGAGGACGTCTTGGGCCTGCCCATTGCGCGGGTCTCCCTGCAAAAGAACTGAGCCTCCGAGAACAGGAGGGCTCTCCTTACCGATGGCTATTCACTCTCGCCTGAGTGGTAGTCCGTCGGAGAAATTGATTCTGCGACCTCGGCCCACGCCTTTGGCGTGGGCCGAGGTCTGTCGGAGTGGGACCGCTATCAATAGGTGTAAGCAGTGGTGTTTCGCTTCAACGTGTCCTGACCAGCATACGTCTGCGCATCACAATTGACGGGTAAGGGATCTGCGTCGAGAGCTACCGACCGGCAAGGGTTGGCAGCCGGCGGCCGCAGGTCTGAACGGCGCGCAGAACGGATTCGCCCCCGGGCGGCCAGCCGCCGCCGTGCGCCTCCGTTGCCCCAGGCGGTGCGTCGAAGTCGGGAGCCATGCAGCCGGACCGATGGAGTATTAGTTTGGACTTCGTGCGGAAACGACGGGTGGCCATGGTCCTGGTCGGCGTGGTGCTGGTCGGGACCACAATCTTCGCGGTCAGAATGGCGACCGCAGCACCAGCGGCGACAAGCTCTGCCAACCAGATCTCGACCATCTCGCTGAAGGTGCCGCATCCTTACAAGCCCAAAGCCGCACCTGGCTCGACCGACGATTACCACTGCACCCTGTTCAATCCCCACGTCACCAAGAACTCGTACATCATCTCCAGCCAGTTCTTCCCCGGGAGCACCGAGGTCCATCACGCTGCTCTCTACCTGGTGTCGCCGTCGCTGTCGGCAACGGCCGAACGGGACAACGAAGTCGGAAAGGGCTGGACCTGCTTCGGGGAAGGGGCCTTGCCGAATACGGGCATCGGTGACCTCTCCCAAGTGCCGCTGCTCAGTTTCTGGGCCCCTGGCCACGGCGCGGATGACCTCCCCAAGGGGACCGGGGTCGTGCTCCCGGCTGGCAGCCTGGTGATCATGCAGGTGCACTACAACCTGCTGGTCGGGGACAAGCCGGTGCAGAACTCTCTGGTTCTACGCACGGTGCCCCTCTCCACCCCGCTGCTGCCCCTGCACCTTGATCTGATGCTGGCCCCACCCGACATCCCGTGCCCGGCGGGCGTGACCGGCCCGCTGTGCAACCGTGCCGCCTCACTGGCCAACCAAGGCCAACGCTTCGGCCAAAGCGCCGTCGAGGAGGTGAACGGGATCGAGGCCCTGTGCGGGAACAACCCGTCTGATCCTCCGGTAGGTGACTCGACTTCCTGTAACTCGTCAATCGAGAAGAGCGGTTACATCGTCAGGGTCCAAGCGCACATGCACCTCTTGGGCCGAACCTTCAAGATGGTGCTCAACCCGGGAACACCCGAGGCGCTGACAGTTCTGAATGTCCCCAACTACAACTTCCATGACCAGCGCTCCTACAACCTGACCACACCCATCCGGGTCACCGCCGGCGAGCCGGTCAAGATCACCTGTAGCTACGATCCATCTCTGGCTCAGGAGCTACCCGCCTTGCGTAAGGCCCCGCCCCACTTCGTGACCTGGGGCGACGGATCGTCGGACGAGATGTGCATCGGTATCGCCTGGACGTCGACCACCCTCCCGGACGGTAGCGACAGCCTCTAGTCCTTCCGGTCCACCGGATGAGGTTGCACATCCACCTGCGCAGAGCTCCCTTACTGGGCCCGCCGATGCCAGAGAGATTCGGATGGGCCGGTCGGCCCCTGGTGCGCAGGACAGCTCGTTGCGGTAGTCGTAGTCTCGGCAGATGGCGCACACCTATTCTTCCCTCGAGGTCCTCGCTGCATGCCAAGGGGTCAGAGATCGATCGATCACTCTGCTGCGCTCTGCCGGTGAGGAGCAGGCGTCGAGCATGGTTCCGACCTGCCCCATCTGGACCGCCAAGGAACTGGCCTGCCACATGTACGGGGTGTGCGACGACATTCTCAACGGTCGCCTCGAGGGTATTGGGTCCGCCGAATGGACCGAGGCCCAAGTCGAGCGGCACGGCTCGAAGTCGCTCGATGAACTCGTGGACGAGTGGGCAGCCTCGGCTGCTGCCTTCGACGAGATCGTGCCGCAGTTCCCTGAGCCGGCCAACTACCAACTCGTCATGGACCAGGCAACCCACGAGCACGACCTTCGACTGGCCCTGGCGTCACCGGGTGCCCATGACGACCTTTCACTGGCCATCGGGGCCGAATTCATGCTCATCAGCATCCGACGCGCCGACGTCGAGCTGGCCGAGCAGATCGAAGGGCTCGGCCTCTCAGACTTTGAGCTCCTCCGCGCCCTCACCGGCCGGCGCTCGGTAGCTCAGCTCGAGGCGATGGGCATCGCCGCCGAGGGGCTGGCCCGGCTCCTCGACCACACCCCGATGACCATCGTCGAGATCGATCTCGTCGAGGGAGCCGGCTGAGGAATTGTTCGACTCCCGACCGAGGCCTGTGGTGAAATTCGATCGATGAGCAAGAGAACAGAAGTTGTCCGCGACATGGCCGCTCCTCCCGACCGGGTGTGGGCCGCTATTTCTGATGTGACACGCATGGGCGAGTGGTCCGAGGAATGCCGAGCCTGCGAGTGGCACGAGGGCTACGACGGTCCCGTCGTGGGCGCTACCTTCGATGGCCACAACCGGAACGGGGAGCACGAATGGACCACGCAAGGCAAGGTCATCGAAGCGGACCCCGGGCGAGCTTTCGCCTTTGAGTGCTCGATGATGGATTTCCACTACTCGACCTGGGGATACCGAATCGATCCGACCGAATCGGGCTGCCGTGTGACTGAGTGGAATGAGGACCTGCGGCCCGAGTCTGTCATGGAGTTCAGCAAGCAGACCTCTGGTGTCGATGATCGAGCCGAGCGAAACCGTCGAACCATGAGGGGAACCCTTGAACGTCTTGCCGACGCCCTCTCCAGTTGATTGCCCGCCCGGTAGCTGGGCTGGCGCTGGTGGCGACCGCTGGCAGAGTGTCTTCGACGCCGGGCGAAAATCGTATCGATAAGTTTCGTGATCGCGTTCTTCCGGGCACGTGTATCTCCCGAGCGACTTGAGCTCGACTGCCGAGAGCAAGGTTCGGCTACCGGGGCGAAGTCTCTCCATCGGGCAAGCTGGATGGTGTGAGCATCGCCTTTCGGCCACTGTCGGCCGACGACTTTCCCAAGCTGGCAGCGTGGCTCGCCGCCCCGCACGTGGAGGAGTGGTGGCCAGAGCCGCATGATCTTGCATCCGTCAGAGACGGGTACCTGTCGGTGGTTCAGGGGGTCGATACGACCGAAGGATTCATCATCCTCAATGACGGATCCCCGATTGGCTACATCCAGCGATACAGGTTCGCTGATGAACCCGAGTGGCGACGAACAGTTGCTGCGGCTGTGGACGCTGTAGACGAGGCCGCCGGGATCGACTATCTCATCGGAGAAGCGGCCATGACCGGCCGGGGACTCGGCTCTGAGGCGATCAGGGCCTTTGTCGTTGAACTCTGGAAGAGATTCGCAGACATCACGATGGTTGTCGTCGCAGTTCAACAACGGAACCTCGCCTCCTGGCATGCACTGGAGAAGGCCGGATTCCAGCGAGAGTGGGCCGGAAAGCTCGACACCGACGATCCCAGTGACCAAGGACCAGCGTTCCTCTATGTCCGGTCACGGCCTTTGCAGTGAACATCTGCTCACTGCCCCTGCAGATCCGAGACCGGAGCGTCGCGCCACCCCAGGTCGGACGGGCACCGGGTCACCTGCCGTCGACAGCCACGGGAGCGTCGCGTGGAGGTCGGAGTGCCATGATTGCCCAATGGGCACGAAATGGGCTCCACGACTGCTTGCCGCCCTCTCGTGTCTCATGCTCAGTGTGGCGGCCACAAACTGCGGCTCGTCTCCGGGCCCACAAAGTAGCCTCCGGACAGCTCAAGCGGCAGCAATACGTGCAACCCGCGCCGCTTTCCTGGCCCAGTACTTGGCGATCCCGCACGGAGCTCCTCGTGTCGTGGAGACGTACCTACAAGAGCCGCCTACGACCTACGTAATGCGTTATTTCGTGCCCGCCACCCACTATCTGGCCGTGACCGAGACCCGCAACGGCCGTACGACTCTTTGTCTGCCGGAGGGGACGAACTCAGGATGTCTGGTGGGAGCTGTCGTCTCGCCCGTGACAAGAGGGCCCCTCTCTCCTGTCTATGTTGTGGACCAACTCCGGCAGGCAGGGGGACGGATCGCGCCGAAAGACGTGGCGACTGCCACCATCGCCGGTCAACCCGCCACCTGCTTTACCCTTACCCCACCTCCAGCGGTGGGCACTCCCGTCGACGAAACGACCCACCGCCATCCAAAGGTCTGCCTGACGAGCGGAGGGGTACTGGCAGAGTTGGGGAACCCTGAGCGGGGCGGTCTGGCGTTGAGTCGACTTGACACCGACGTGTCGGCCGCAGATTTGAAACAGATGACAGCAGCGCCGCCTTTGCCTGCCCGGGGTTGAGCCTTATCTCCTGGTGCCCGCCATGGCCGGTCGTGAACGGACGGTGCCCCGGAGCGCTGGTTGGGCGACGGCCACCAACTGTTGCTCTTCGAAGTGGCGTCGGCGGGAGATCGGCTAGTGACCGGTCCCCTCTGCAACGGTGCCCGTCGTGGATGCTTTGAAGAGACCAAGTCTGATGCAGCTGTGGACCATCTCGTCAAGAACGTTGCCGATCGACTCAGCGCTGTGGGTTGGAACCGCAACGCTGAGACCCTTGCCTTCACTGCGGATCTGAGGATCCTCGGCGGACCCAGCGGCGGCAACCAGTGCCTCGTACTGCGTAAACGTCATGGGGTCTTTCGCCCAGGTCTGAACGTAGTTGCATGCTTTGGCATTGGTGCGGTTGCGCGAAGGAGAAGTGGATGCTGAGGAACTGGGATGTGTGGTTGTCGAGCACCCGCCAACCAACAACGCCACGCCAACCGTGCCTACGACGAGCCACCGGGGCATGGGCCACTGTAGGCCTGTGGAGCGGGACTGCGATGCCGTGACCAGTCCCGACCACGGGGTCGCATCCGGACCGGGCACCTAAGCGGTGCCGACGCTCCCGTGGGTCACATCCCAGTAGCGGCGCGTGGCGATGACGGTCCAGATCGCTTCGACCACACCAAACGGCCAGGCGCCGGACAGGAATCCATATGCGCTGGACAGGCCACAACCCAAGGCGAAGGCAAGGATGAATCCAGGGCCACGTCGCTCCAGTGCGTACATCGCCATCATGAAGGTAAGCACAGCAATCCCGAAAACGGTGAGGATCATCTGCTCACGCTAGGTGCGCCGCGATCATCTCAAATCGCCGGATTCGCAGGCGTTATCGAGGGCGACCGAAAGAGGTCGGTGGGTATCTGTTCCGCCCGACACTGTTTGCGAGATGGCTGGATCCCCGCACCGCCCGGGAGAAGACTGTCCACATGCCATTGCGCTCAACCTTCACGACCATGTTCGATGTCGAATACCCGATTGCGTTGGCCCCGATGGGGGGGTCGGCCGGAGGAATCCTTGCTGCGGCTGTATCCAACGCGGGCGGTCTCGGTCTCGTAGGGGTTGGCCGCGGTGACGTTGGGTGGATGGACCGTGAAGTGGCCCTCGTCGTTGCTGGCACCGGTAAGCCATGGGGTATCGGTTTCCAGAGCTGGGCAACGGATCCCACCACGGTGCGGCGCGCCGTAGAACACGGACCGAGCGCGGTGATGCTCTCCTTCGGAGATCCGACGACACTTGCCGGTGTCGTTCGCCAATCCGATGCCAAGCTGATCATTCAGGTCGTCGACATGGCTGAAGCGAGCCAGGCACTCGACGTTGGAGCCGATGTGATCGTGGCCCAGGGGACAGAAGCGGGCGGCCACGGCGGGACCCGAGCCACTATGTCGTTCGTACCGGCGGTGGTCGACTTGGTGGATCCCACGCCTGTGCTGGCGGCGGGAGGCATTGCCGACGGTCGGGGGCTTGCCGCTGCGCTCTCGCTGGGGGCTGCCGGGGTGCTGGTGGGGACGAGATTCCAGGCGAGCAGAGAGGCACTCGTCGATGCCGAAGTGGTCAAGGCCATCCTGGACGGACGGGGTGACGACACAGAGCGGAGTCGAGTGCTCGACATCGCCCGCGAGTCGAAGTGGCCTGCCCAATACACCGGTCGAACGCTCCGGAATGAATTCCTCGACCAGTGGCGCCATCGCGAGGCCGAGCTGGAAGGCGACGTGGAGGCCATCGCTGCCTACCGCGACGCCGAACGTAGGGGCGACATGGGTGCTGTTGCGGTTTGGGCAAGTGAAGCGATTGATCTCATCACAGAAAGCAGCTCAGCCGGTGAGATCGCGTACAGCATGGCGACCGATGCGGAGGCAACCTTGAGGCGGATACTGGCAGCGCCGTAAAAGTCTCGCAGCGCCGATTGAGTACCCACTGCGACCCTGGTCTACGGCGTCGAACAACGCCGGCTCACGTTGAACGGACCCGATGGACGGGGTCCGAGGTGTGAGCGGCGCGTGGGCTTCGTCCTCCTGCTGTCGCCTCAGCAGGCGGCAAGTCCCCGTGTTCGAATCGTGAACCAACCGCGTCAATGGCTATGCGAGAGCCCCAACGAACACCATACCGATGGAGTCGTGTTCGCTCGGACTACTGTGACCAGGTCGGTAAATAGGCAAACCAAAGGCGGTCTGTAGTGAGCAATCTCGTTGCGGCAACGGTTACAACCATTCCTGGACTCGCCACCAGTGGTGCCACCGGGTGCGCAACGGCCTCTCAGTGCACGACCTTCCCGGGTCAAGTAACTGGGGGCACCAGTGGTCTCAGCGTAGGATCCTCTTCATCTTTCGGACTCTCGTCGATCGTGAGCGTGGCTGTCGAGGTCCTGGCCATAGCGACGGTGGCGGCTTTGGTCGGCATCATCATCATCGCCGTGGTTGCCAATCGCGCCGATCCAGACCCGACAGGTCGCCGCCCCCAGTCCGTCTACTTCTTCGCCGTCTCGTTCGTCACCATTACAACCGGGATCTTCGGTTCGGCACTTTTCGTCGCCTCGCTCCTGTTGATTACGGCTCATCACTCCTCGTCCGCCGGTCATTCGATACTGCGGCTCATGCTGGTCAGCGCCTTGATCTTCGTCATAAGCCTGAGGTTCTTCCTGACTCACCTTCGCCGCGGCCTCGGCCTGGCACGAGCCGAAGGGGTGCCTTCTGGTCCGTCCCACAGGGTCGGCCAGAGCTACATTTCCGTCGTTTCCTTCGTCTCGATCTTGGCACTTCTGCTCACCGGGGTTCTGACGATCTACCTCATCTTTGCCGTCGCTTCTCCGACGACATTCGGATCCTTCGGGGGTCGGAGCGATTCGGTTCGGATCTTGATCGAGTCGCTGTATCTGGGTTTGGTGGCGGTGCTCGTGTTGTGGACTCACAGCTCCCTGCTGATGCCCAGGCTCGCCGTCTTTGGTAGGGCTTCGCCACCTGCCGACAACTCGCTTCCTCCGAATGCGAACATTGACTGATCACAGTTCGGAGGGGCGGTCGGTCGGGATTGCCTGCGCAGCGCCGCCGTGGCGGCCAGCCCGCCTGGCTCGGGCCACCAGCTGTCGGAGGAGCATCTGGCGCTTGGTCCGGCCGCTGCGGGCGATCGTGCCCAAGGACGCGGTCAGCTCGATCTACGGCGTGAGTAGATCGGCCCGCTCCCGTAGCGCCCTCTTGCGGTCCTCGGCACCGAGAGCTGTGGGTTTCGTCGAGTCGATGAAGTCGACCACGGCCTCGACGAACTGCTCCGGAGCCTCGATCTGAGGGAAGTGACCCACACCCTCGATGATCACCAGCCGGCTTCCGGGCACGGCCTCGTGCGCAGAGTAGGCGTGGTCCACCGGAATGATGTCATCCCGTTCCCCCCAGACGATCAGAGTCGGCATCGATGACGCCAGATAGAGCCGATCCATGGCGCTGATCGTTTGACCGCCAGGGTCGATGACCGCCTTGATGGTACGGGCGAACGCCTGGCGGTTCTCCGCCTCCGCCAGCGACGCGTAGGCGCTCCACATCTCGGCGATACGACCCAGGCGGATGCCTCGGTTGTTGATCGCCCGCAACAGGCTGTCTCCCCAGTCGCGGACAAAGCCCGGGAAGATCCCGGGCATCACGTACTCGCTCCCTGGCAACGTCATGAACCGGAGCATCCAGTTCACCTCTCGTCCTAAGCCACCGCTGTCGACCAGGACGAGCCGTTCGCATCGTTCAGGGTGTTGGTAGGCGAGCTGCATGGCTACCCCTCCGCCGAAAGACTGGCCAACGATGGAGGCCCGGTCGATGTCGAGGACCTCGAGCAAATCCCGGATTCCGGTGGCGAAGGCACCGAGCGAGTAGTCACCGACAGGCTTCTCGGACTGACCATGACCCATGAGGTCCGGCGCAACCACCGTGAAGCGATCAGTCAAACGCGGGATGACGTCCCGCCAGGTGCGGGAGCTACTGGCAATGCCGTGGAGGAGAACTAGTGCCGGCCCGCTTCCCTCCATTCGGTAGGCCATGTCGTGGCCATGGATCGAGACGTGGTCAAGTTGGCCTTCCATACCCTCATTCTCCTCTAATCGTGCGGCCTTGTTGTGCGCGGCCGATCCGGCCGATCGGAAAAGTGCTCCCTTTGGCCACCTTCCACCGGCCAGCCAGGGCCGGGCGTGCCACCCCCACCCGGCCTCGCCGCTCGAGGACAGAGGTCTGTACGGTTGCCAGCCCTCCGGACGTAGCGTGGGCTGATGCGCTTTGCTTTCAAGACCTCGCCGCAGGACACGACCTGGACCGACATGCTGGCCGTGTGGAAGGTGGCCGACGGCATCGATCTGTTCGAGTCGGGCTGGACCTTCGACCACTTCTATCCGATCTTTTCCGACAGCACCGGCCCTTGCATGGAGGGCTGGGTCACGCTGACGGCGCTCGCTCAGGCCACGACCCGCCTGCGCATGGGGACTCTGGTGACCGGCATCCACTATCGCCACCCGGCCATCCTGGCCAACATGGCCACCACCCTCGACATCGTGTCCGGCGGCCGTCTGGAGCTCGGCATCGGGGCCGGATGGAACGAGGAGGAGTCGGGGGCCTATGGGATCGAGCTGGGAACGCCGGGCCAGCGCAGCGACCGCTTGGAGGAGGCTTGCGAGGTGATCGTCGGGCTCCTCACGCAGGAGACGACCACCTTCGAGGGCCGGTTCTACCAGCTGAACGACGCCCGCAACGAGCCCAAGCCCGTCCAGCGCCCCCACCCGCCGATCTGCATCGGTGGAAGTGGCGAGAGGAGGACGTTGCGCACCGCGGCCCGGTTCGCCCAGCATTGGAACTTCGTGGGTGGCACGCCTGAGGAATTCGCCCGCAAGCGCGACATCCTGCACCAGCACTGCGAGGACATCGGCCGCAACCCTGCGGAGATTCTCCTCTCCAGTCACGTCATATTTGCCGGTGAACCGAAGGCCACCGCCGAACAGGCCGCCGCACTGGCCGAGGTCGGCGCCGAGCTGGGCATCGTCTACCTCCGACCGCCTCTCGATCCCGGCGTACTCGAGCCGCTGGCCGCCGCCTTGGGTGAGCTCTAGAGAAACCTCGGCCCACGACAACCGACCACCCACTCTTTGATCGGGGCGAACGGACGATTGACCGGTCTGGCCTCGCCGCCCGGTCTCAGCGGGGGATAGCGGACCTCCGCCTGCCCGACCGAGTCCAATTCGGTGGCTATCGCACGGAGATGCCGGAGAGGACAGCCGCGGGCACGAGCCTGTGGCACCCTGTCCTGTGCCCGTTGAGCCGCCCGGAGGAACATCGCCCGACAGCCCGGTGATCGCCATCGACCATGTGTCGGTTGTGCGCGAGGGGATACCGATCCTGGACGATGTGACCTGGACTGTGGGGCCCGGCCAGCGTTGGGCCCTGCTCGGGCCCAACGGGTCGGGCAAGACCACCCTGCTCAAGGTGGCCGGTTCCGCCCTGTGGCCCACCCGCGGCACGGTGGAGATACTGGGCGAGCGGCTGGGACGGGTGGACATGCGCGAGTTGCGCAAGCGCATCGCCGTGGTCGGCGCATCGGTGACCCGGACCCTGCGCCCCGAAATCTCGGCCATCGAGGTGGTACTGACCGGTCGCCACGCTGCTCTGGAGACGTGGTGGAACGAGTACACCCCCGAAGACGAGGACGAGGCCCGAGCGCTCCTGTCCGAAGCCGGCTTCGGTGGGAGCAGTTTCGCCCGTCGGCCGTTCGGCCTGCTCTCGGAAGGTGAACGGCAACAGGTGCTGCTGGCCCGGGCCCTCATGGGGAGGCCCGAGTTGATCCTCATGGACGAACCGGCCGCCGGCCTCGACCTCGGGGCCCGCGAACGACTTCTGGCTCGTCTGGCCTCCCTGGCCGGTGACCCCTCGGTACCTCCGCTCGTCCTGGTCACCCACCACATCGAGGAGATCCCGCCCGGCGTGACCCATGCCGGCCTCTTGCGCCAGGCCAAGGTGCGTGCGGCCGGCACGGTCGAGGACGTTCTCACCAGTGGGGCGGTGTCCGACGCTTTCGGCGTCGACGTCGTCGTGGACCACCAGGACGGTCGCTGGACGGCCCGGGCCGCCCCCACGGCGGAGCGGGTCTGAGGGCCGCGCCCGGTCGACCGATCACCCGTTGGGCCAGTCCGACGCTCTCCCACCGTCGCCGGTGGTGCGGGGACCGGGAAGACGACGAACGGGGGTGGCATTAGTGTCCGCAGGCAGACCGCGTCGGGTGACGGTGCCACGGAATGGACGGCGGCGACGGAGCAGACGACGAGGCAGAGAGGAGCGGCCGACGCATGGGCATGCCAAAGGATCTCGGGGTGATCGACACCATGGTCGGTTTCCCGCACGCCGACATGAAGGAGGCCTACCGCTTCATCACCCGACAGACCAAGGACGTCGAATCCCGCGAGGAGTTCGAGTTCCCCGTCGAGTACATCTTCAAGCAGGTTCCGGGCAAGGAATTGAAAGGTGCCACCGACCCGATCGGCGTGACCCTGCGCGAGATGGATCTGTGGGGTGTCGAAATGGGGCTCATCGGTGTCGACGATCCCGCCGGGGTGGGTGCCGAGGCGGTAGGGGCACATCCCGACCGGTTCATTCCGTGCGCCAACGTCGACCCCAACGACGGCATGGCCGGCATCCGGCTGCTGGTCGAGCAGTACGAGACCTACGGTGTGCGCGCCGTCGGCGTGTTTCCTGCCGGCACGTTTCCCCAGGTGCCCATCAACGACAAGAAGATGTACCCCCTCTACGGCAAGTGCGTTGAGCTGTCCATCCCCATCTTCTGCTGCGCCGGCATACCCGGGCCTCGGCTCAAAGCCGCCTGCCAACACGTGGAGCTCATCGACGAGGTCATGTTCGACTTTCCCGAGCTGGTCTTCGTCACCCGTCACGGGTGTGAACCGTGGACAGACCTGGCCGTCAAGCTCATGCTCAAATGGCCGGGCCTGCACTACTCGACCAGCGCCTTCGCTCCCAAGTACTACCCCCGGGCCATCATCGACTACGCCAACACCCGCGGCGCCGACAAGATCATCTACGCCGGCTACTTTCCCATGGGTCTCTCCCTGGAACGGATCATGACGGAAATGCCTTCGGTGGGTTTCAACGACGAGGCATGGCCCAAATTCCTCCGCACCAACGCCATGCGCGTCCTCGGACTGGGCTGATCGGCGCCGGAGCCCGTTGAGCAGGTCGCCGCCCGACCGAATGACCGGCTGGGCGGGCGACCGCCGACCATCGAGAGACGGCGCCAACGGGGTGGACCGGGTCGGGGAACACAGCGCCCGCCGGCGGGGTTGAACACTTGAGGGTCGAGTGGGGCCCGATGTTCCGAGGAGGGTGCTGTGTCCGATCAGACAACCACCAAGAAGGCTGATTTTTGGTTCGATCCACTGTGCCCGTGGGCCTGGATCACTTCCCGCTGGATTCTGGAGGCGGCCAAGGTGCGGCCCATCACCATCGAGTGGCACGTGATGTCGCTGGCCTATCTGAACGCGGCCAAGATGAACCTCCCCGACGACTACCGCAAGCTGCTGGCCGAGGCCTGGGGCCCGGTGCGGGTGTGCATGGCCGCCGAGCAGTTGGCGGGGAGCGAGTGCCCTGGGGCCCCTGTACACCGCACTCGGCGACCGCTTCCACGTCGAGCACAAGCCCAAGGACCGGGCCACCATCGAGGAGGCATTGGTCGAAGCCGGTCTCCCGACCAGCCTGGCCGAGGCGGCCGAATCCGACGCTTTCGACGACGCCATCAAGAAGTCCCATCACGCCGGTATGGACCAGGTTGGCTACGAGGTGGGAACACCGGTCATCAGTGTGGAGGGGGTGGCCTTCTTCGGTCCGGTGATCACGCCGGCGCCCAAGGGCGAGGCCGCCGGCGCCCTGTGGGACGGCGTGCTGGCCGTGGCGGGCACGCCCGGCTTCTTCGAGCTCAAGCGCAGTCGCGACCAGCCTCCGACCTTCGACTGACCACTACGGCCATCGCCGGAGAGTTGCGGCGGCTGGCTGAAGCGGGCGCGGGCAACACGTAACTGGCAGCTGCGGGCCGGGCCCCTCGCGACGCGTACCTCGTCGGCCATCCTGACCTGGCTCTTTGCCGGCGAGTTGAGCGCCGTGCCGGGCCACGGTAGAAATTGGGTCCGCAAGGCGGGGAGGGCCTTTGACACCACGGAGCGTGGTGTTCTGTCGGCACTGTCATTCCCCGACCATCCACCACGGACGGATAGCCCCTGGTTAGGGTTTTTCGTCACGAAGGTCGGTCGAGGAGTTGATGCCCATGGTCCTTGTGATCATCGTTGGCGTGGCATGGATCATAATTTTGGTACCGAGCGTGATGAAGCGTCGGTCCCGTGCGGTCGGTGAGATCGGGTCCATCTCCCACTTCCATCAGCAACTCCGGGTGCTCGAGCACTCCGCTCCCCAGCCCATTGTGGCGCCGGCCTACCGGTTGAGGGCGGTCGACGGCAGCGGTGATCCGACCGGTGGGAGCCACGGCTCCACCGAGGCCCCCGTGCTGACCGTGGTCGGAGCCGACCAGCTTCCCCGGCCTGCGCTGGCCTTCCTGGGCGAAGATCCGCCGTCCGCCGACGGTGGAGCGGCCATCGGGGGGGCGACCATGCCGGCGGCCCAGGAGGTGGTTGTGGTCGACGACTCCACGGTGGTGACCAGGAGCCATCCCCACGTCACCCCTACGCGGACGGGTGATTCCGTCCAACGCCAACTCGTCCGCCGCCGTCGCCGCGACACGCTCGGTGTGCTGGTCGGCCTCGTCATCGTCACCGCCCTGATCGGTTTCGTCCCTGGCGCATCGATCACCTGGGTGGTCACCGCCCTGTCGGGACTGGCTCTGGTCGTTTATGTGGCCTTCCTCGTCCATCTGCGGCGGATGGCCGAGGAGCGGGACCAGAAGCTGCACTACCTCAATCCCGGGGGCGTCGTCCGTGCCCCTGTGGTCGCCAGCGGTCGCTACGCCCACCCCTCGAACCAGGTCGTAGCCGCGCGCTGAGCCCGTGGGCTGACCGCCGGCTCGCCGGGGGGTCGGGCGCGCTGGGTAGGATGCGGCATGACCTCAGATCCCATGGCATCACCGACAACCGGCCCGGCCCCACTGGGAACGTCCCTCCTCCCACCGGTTACAGCGGACGACGCTGTGTGCCGAGCGGTGGAGGGTCGGGAGCTGCTCTCCCATCCCTTCTACCAGCGCTGGCAGGCCGGTCAGTTGGCCGCCGGTGAGCTGGCCGACTACGCCGTCCAGTACCGGTGCTTCGAAGCTGCCCTGCCGGCCGTGCTCACCGCAGTGGCCCACCAGTTCCGAGCCCAGGGTGCCCGCGGCCCGGCCGTCGCCGTCCAGGGCAACCTGGCCGATGAGATGGGGCGTCCCGAGCCTCACCTCGCCCTGTTCGACACGTTCGCCGACGCGGTCGGATCGAAGGGAGCGGCAGTGCCGGGTCCGGCGGCCGATGCCCTGGTGGCCACCTACTTCGACCTGGCCGGGGAGGGACCGATCTCCGCTCTGGCCGGACTGGCGGCATACGAGAGCCAGGCATCGGCCATCGCCGCTTCCAAGGCCGACGGTCTGCGCCGTTGGTACGAGCTGGACACCACCGGTACGGCCTTCTGGGATGTCCACGCCACCATGGACGCCGACCATGCCGAGTGGGCCACCGACGCCCTCGATCAGGCCGGGGCCGATCCGGCACAGGTGGAGCGAGCCGCCCGCCGGGCGGCCGATGCCTGGTGGGCCTTGCTGGACGAGCGCGAGGCGGCCGCGCCCTCGTCAGCCGAGCTCGGTTCCCACCACTGAAACGAAGGACACCATCTCGCCCGGGTATCCACCCAGGTTGTGGGTGAGGGCCAGGGTCTTGTCGGTGGCGATCTGACGCTCCGGGGTGGCTTCACCGCGCAGCTGGAGCCAGGTCTCGAAGAACATGCGGAGGCCCGAGGCCCCCACCGGATGCCCGAAGCTCTTGAGGCCGCCGTCCGGGTTGACGGGGAGGGCTCCGTCGCGGTCGAAGGTTCCGGCCAGTATCTCCTTCCACGCCGTGCCGCGTTCGGCGAAACCGAGGTCCTCCATGAGGACCAGCTCGGTGGGGGTGAAGCAGTCGTGCACCTCGGCCATGGCCAGCTGGTGGCGCGGATCGGTGATCCCGGCCTGCCGGTAGGCGTCCTCGGCGGCCTGTGCGCACTCGGGGAACCAGGTGTAGTCGTAGTCGGGATCATTGAGCCCCGACCCGCTGCCGGCGGCGAAGGACAGTGCCTTTATGTAGAGGGGCGTGTCGGTGTAGCGCAAGGCGTCCTCGGCCCGGACCACGATGGCGGCGGCAGCTCCGTCTGCCACCCCGGCGCAGTCGAACACCCCGAGGCGCCCGGCGACCCGGGGTGAGGCGCAGATGGTTTCCGTGGAGACCTCCTTGCGGAACTGGGCCCGCGGATTGAGCGCCCCGTTCTTGTGGTTCTTCCACGAGATGCGGGCCAGCACGTCGCTCAGCTCATCCTCGCTCACCCCGTACTTCTTGCCGTAGGCCGGTGCCACCATCGAGAACATGGCTGCCGCCGTCAGTGTGCGGGCGGTGCCGTCATTGGGAATGGGGAACGCATTGAGCCCCTGGTAACCCGAGTCCTTGACCTTTTCGGCGCCCACCGCCATGGCCACGTCGTAGGCCCCGGAGGCCACGGCGTAGGCCGCCGCCCGCAGCGCTTCGGAACCGGTGGTGCAGTAGTTCTCGACCCGGGTGACCGGCTTGCCCTCGAGCTGCAGCGGCCGGGCCAGGGTGATCCCGCTCATACCCGACTGAGCCGTGCCCAGCCAGTAGGCGTCCACGTCGTCCTTGGTCACCCCGGCCGAGGCGAAGGTCTGCTCGGACGCATCGATGATCAGGTCGTCGAGGCTCTTGTCCCAATGCTCGGCGAAACGGGTGCAACCCATGCCCACGATCGCCACCCTGTCCTTGATCCCATGTGATGCCATCGAACTTCTCCTCGTGCCTCTGTGTGAACGTGCCTCTGTGTGAACCTGCCTCTGTGAAGCGATCGCTGTCCAAGCGGCTGGTTGGTCAGGCGCCGGGCCGCACCGGCTTGGCCTTCCAGAAGTAGTCGTGAATGCCGTCGGCCGTGAACAGTTTCCGGAAGGTCATGGTGACCCGGTCGCCGATGGCCACCTGGTCGGGGTCCACGTCGGTCAGCTCCACCGGGAAACGGCCACCGCCATCGAAGTCGAGCACGGCGAACACGATCGGCGGGCTGGGCGAGTAGGCCAGCCGGTCGATGGTGTAGGTGGCGATGGTGGCCTGGGCACCGGCCCGGTCGACGGGGTCCATGTCGTCGACGGCTCCCCCCTTCATCGACACCCGGGCCGGTGGGAGGTGCACGGCCTCGGAGGTGCGATCGCGGGAACCGACGAAGCCGAACTTCCAGTCCTCGTTGCGCCAGGCGGCCGAAGCCGACACCCGTTGGGGCTCGGGTCGTCGGGGAGGTTCGGGGGTCACCATGCCCCGCCAGGCCAGGAACGTCCCGTAGCGGAGATCGGCCGCCGCCTCGATCTGGTGGGCCACCGGGTCGGCGGACGACCACCCGGCCAGGGCCGGGGTGGTCCGGAACAGCAGGACGTCGGCCCCGTCGGCCAGCGATACCACCGCCACCACCTGGCCCGGGTGGGCCTGCTCTAGTAGGCCGGCCAGGACCAGCCCGGGGTGGGCGGCCCCCGTCTGCCCGACCGACGACGACAGATCGTCGGACAACGCCCCGTCGGTCACGCCCAGTTTGCGTCCCAGGGCCCGCACGGCCCGACCGTGCATCCCGGTCACGGCCACCCGGTCGACCTGCTCGGGGCTGACGCCGGTGGCCTTGAGAGCCGATTCCCACGCCTCCACGCCGAGGGGGACGTAGCGGGTCTCGCCGAAGCGCTCCTCCCAGGTTCGCGACCGCCGGTCACCGGCCGTCCGCCAACGATCCAGGAATTCGTCGCTGACCGACGCTCCCCCCAGGTATTCGGCGATCACCGGCGCGCTGGTGCCGTCATCCCCGACCAGGACCGCGGCGGCCCCGTCACCTCCGGCCACCTCGTCCGACGAGGTCGGAAGTCCGTCCCGCATGTCGGCCAGCACCACCAGGGTGGTTCCCGACCCCGGGGCGCCCAGACTGGCCCGCAGGGCGCCCACTCCCGAGCGGAGGGCGCCCCCGAAGTCGAAGGCGGCCACGTGGGACGGCTGGCGAAGGGCGGCGTGGATGGCGGTGGCGTTGGTCTTGTCGAGATAGGCCGGGGTGGCGGTGGCGAACCAGATGGCCTCGGGGGCGGCGGCCGGAGCCGATCGCAGAGCCAGGCGGGCCGCCTCCACCCCCATGGTGGTGGTGTCCTCGTCGTGGGAGGCCACCGACCGGGTCCCTTTGCCGCCCCCGTTTCCGAACACCTGGGCCACCTGACTGCGTTGCAGCCGCCGGTAGGGGACGTACCCGGCGATGCTCACGATTCCTCTCACCGACTCGGCTTCCCTTCGTTTCGGGGCCGGGCCGACACCCGACCGGTGCCGGTGGCCCTGCCCTAATGCAGGTGATCCGGCCCTTTCGGCGTGAAGGACCTCCGGCCGGACCGTGCTCGGGACGGCCCCACCGGGCCGTCACGCTGGCTCCGACACCGTCCTCATCCTATGATGTCCACAGTATCTGACGGTCTGTCAGGAAACCACTCTGCGCTACGACCGAGCCGCCTACGGAGGCCCACCATGGACTTCGAATTCACGCCCGAACAGCTCGAATTCGTCAAGGAGGTCGAGGAATTCCTCGACGCCAACGACGATCCCGAGGTCTTCGACCTCACCCGCGAGAACATGGCCCAGATCGTGGACACCCCGGCCCGACGGACGTTCATGGCCAAGGTGGGCGAACAGGGGTGGCTGGGCATCACCTGGCCCGAGGAGCACGGGGGCAAGGACGGCGAGGGCATCTACGAGTACCTGCTCAACGAGGCCCTGGCTGCCCGGGGCGGACCGCAGATCGGCAAGGGCGTCGGCATCATCGGCAAGACCATCATCAGCCACGGGAGCGACAAGCTGAAGCAGGAGTTCCTGCCCAAGATCCTCCGCAACGAAGTCGAGTTCGCCGTGGGTTACTCCGAGCCCAACGCCGGCTCGGACGCGGCGTCGATGCAGCTCAAGGCCACCCGCGACGGCGACGGATGGCTCCTCAACGGTCAGAAGACCTGGACCACGTCGGCCCACTTCGCCGACTGGTACTGGGTGGGGGCCCGCACCGATCCCGAGGCGCCCAAGCACCACGGCATCAGCCTCTTCCTGGTCCCCATGGACCATCCCGGCATCACCGTCAAGGCCATCTGGACCATGGGGGACGAGCGGACCAACGAGGTCTATCTCGATGACGTGTGGGTGTCCGACGACTACGTGGTCGGCGAGGTCAACCACGGATTCCAGTACATCTCCGAAGCGCTCGACCTCGAGCGGTTCACTCTGTTCACCTACTCGCCCATCGCCCAGCGGCTCGACCTCCTCACCGACTATGTGGCCACCACCTCCCGCGACGGTGAGCCGCTCAAGGACGACGCCGTGGTGCGGTCGCAGATCGCCCATCTCCACACCGAGGCGGAGGTGGCCCGGGTGCTCGGGCTCAAGTTCGTCTTCGCCTCCTCCACCGGGGGGTCGCCGCCCACCGCAGAGGCGTCCGAGTACAAATTGTTCACCACCGAATTCTCCAAGCGTCTGGCCGATGCCTCCATGGACATCGCCGGTGCCGGGGCGCAGTTGCGGGTCCGCGACGATGACGCCCCCATGGTCGGTCGGGCCGAGTCGACCTACCGGTACACGGTGATCGACACCATCGGCGGCGGCGCCTCCGAAATCCAGAAGAACATCATCGCCCGGCGCAAGCTCGGTCTCCCCAAAAACTTCTGAACCCTCCCGCCGTGACCGATCCCCTCACCACCGACCAGGGTTCCGCGTCCCCTGGGGCCAAGGCACCCGTCGGGCCCCTGTCGGGCCTCACCGTGCTCGACCTGGCCAGCGTGGGCCCGGCCGCCCGGTGCACCCGCCTCCTGGCCGACTACGGCGCCACCGTGGTCAAGGTGGGGGCGGTGCCGGGGCGGGGGGCGCAGCCCATCCGACCGCCGTTCTACGCCTACAGCGGCGCTCGCTATTTCGATCATGTGGCCATCGACCTGAAGGACGACGAAGGGCGCGACGCCTTTCTGGCCCTGGTGCGGACGGCCGACGTGGTGGTGGAGAGCTTCCGACCCGGGGTGGTCGACCGGCTGGGGATCGGGTTCGCCGACCTCAGTGCCGTCAACCCGGGGATCATCCTGTGCTCGACCACCGGCTACGGGCAGTCCGGTCCCCGGGCCGCCTGGGCCGGTCACGACATCAACTACCTGGCCGTGGGCGGTTTTCTGGCCACCTCCGAGCGCCGGGGCGACGGAGGTCCGCCGGTACCGGGGGCGACCGTGGCCGATGCTGCCGGCGGGGGGCTGCAGGCGGCCATGGCCATCATGGCCGCCGTCATCGGCCGGGGCCGGAGCGGTGTGGGTGTGCATCTGGATGTGTCCATCGCCGACGGTGTGCTGTGGCTCACCTCGCTGGCCGTCGACGAGTACCTGGCCACCGGAGGGCCGGTGGGTCCGGGACGGTCCATGGTGACCGGCCGTTACGCCTGCTACGACACCTACCAGGCGGCCGACGGCGGTTGGCTGGCCGTCGGGGCCATCGAATCCAAGTTCTACGCCAACCTGTGCCGGCTGCTCGGATGCGGGCAGTGGGCCGACCACCAGCTCGACGACGAGAGCCAGGACAAGATCAGGGCCGACTTCCGGGCCGCCTTCGCCACCCGGGGACGGGACGAGTGGGTGGCCGCGCTGGCCGCGGCTGATACCTGCGTGTCCCCGGTGCTGGGGGTGGACGAGGTGGCCGACGACGACCAGTACGTCGCCCGCCACGCCATCGTGGAGGCGGTGGCCCCCGCCGGGGGGCAACCGGTTGACGGCGACATCCCGGCCCACTTCCGCCAGGTGGCACCGGTGATGGCCGGCATGAGCCGTCCACCAGAGCCGGTGGTGGCCGGCGATCCGACCCGCACCGACACCGACCGCCTGCTGGTTGCGGCCGGGCTCGGGACCGATCACATCGACCGGCTGCGCCAGAAGGGAGTGGTGGGATGACGGCCATCGGCCTCGATGACATCGAGGGCCTGGTGGGTACCCCCCTCTACGAGGAGCAAGGGGAGTTCCCCGTCGAGCTGGGGTACGTGTGGACCACCTGTGCGTCGGTGGAGAACGGGAACCCGCTCTTCTGGGACCAGGAAACCGCCGACCTGATCACCGACGGGCCCATCGCCCCGCCCACCATGGTGTCGGTGTGGTTCCGACCCCACCACTGGGCACCGGGCCGAACGGCCCAAGGGCTTCCCCTCCAGGTCCACTTCGATCTCAAAGAAGGGCTCGGTCTGCCCGAGGCGGTGATGAGCGACAACACCATCGTCTTCCACGAACCGGTGCGGCCGGGGGACCGGTTGACCACCCGCCAGATCTTGCGCTCGGTGAGCGCGGAGAAGACGACCAAACTGGGAACGGGCCGGTTCTGGGTCATCGACGTCGAGTACCGCAACCAGCGCGGCGAGATGGTAGCCGTCGAGAGCTATACCGGATTCGGCTACCGCCGGGCCGACGATCAGGGTTCGGAGCGGGCGTGACGGACACCTCCGTATCCCGACTGCTGTTGGGCGACGTGGCCGCGGGGGACCGCCTTCCGTCGTTGTCCTACCCGGTGACGGCCACCACCGTGGTCCTCGGTGCCCTGGCCGCCCGCGACTGGCGGCCCATGCACCACGACAAGGAGTTCGCCGTCACCAGGAACGGCACCCGCGACATCTTTCTCAACACACCCAACCAGGCGGCCTGGTTCGAGCGGTTCGTGACCGACTGGACGGGACCCTACGGTCGGCTCCGACGCATGACCTTCCGCATGCTGGGATCGATATTTCCCGGCGACACCATGGTGTTCACCGGGGTGGTCACCGAAACCGGCGTTGACGACACCGGCTGCGGGTGGGTGGCCATCGACATCGCCGTTTCGGTGGACGACGCCCCGAAGACGACCTGCCAGGCCCGGGTGGCCCTGCCCGTGGACGAAGTCGACAACCCGTGGCGCCGCAAAGCGGACCGATGGCATCCCTGATGGGGACGGCACGCCCCACCGCACTCGACGACGAAGTCGTGATACCCATAGAGGAGAGCTGAGCATGTTGGATCTTGAATTCAGCCCGGAGCAGGAGATGCTGCGCGAGACGGTGCGCGGGGTGTGTGCCACCACTTGCCCGCTCAGCGTGGTGCGCGAGATGGAGGACGACCCCGTCGGCTACTCGCCCGAACTGTGGAAGCAGCTCTCCCATCTCGACCTGATCGGCCTGCAGATCCCCGAGGAGTACGGCGGGTCGTCGATGACCACCGTGGAGAACGTGGTCCTCTACGAGGAGTTCGGCCGCTCGTTGGCCCCGTCGCCCCATTTCGTGAGCTCCATCCTCTGTGGAGGGGTGCTGGTCGGCGCCGGGTCCGACGCCCAGAAACGGGAGTGGTTACCCCGGATCGTGACCGGTGAGGCCATCCTGAGCGTGGCCTGGCTCGAACCCGACAACGGGTTCGGCCCCCGTGGCGTCCGGATGCGGGCCGAGCCGAACGGAGAGGGATTCAGCCTCAGCGGAACCAAGCGCCACGTCGCCTTCGCCTCATCGGCCTCCCGACTGCTCGTCCTGGCCCGGGTCGGGCCTTCCCCGCTGGACATCGACCTGTTCCTGGTCGACCCGACCGCCGCCGGTGTGACCCTCACCCAGCAGATGACCATCGGATCGGACACCCAGTACCGCATCGACTTCGACGGTGTGCAGGTGGACGGGTCCGACCGGATCGGCGGGACCGGCTCGGGCTGGTCCACATGGGACACCGTCATGCACGACGGCGCCATTCTGGCCGCCGCCCAGGCCGTGGGCGGAACCCAGTACGCGCTGGACATCACCGTGCAGTACGCCAAGGACCGCCACCAGTTCGACAAGCCGCTCGGCGCCTTTCAGGCTCTGGCCCATTACCTGGCCGACGGCGCCACCGCGGTGGACGGAGCTGAGGCTCTGGTCCACGAGGCGGCCTGGGCCCGCTCGGAGGGCCGCAGCGTGGCCAAGTTGGCTCCCATGGCCAAATTGTTCGCCTGTCAGACCTTCCGCGAGGTGACGGCCACCGCCCAACAGATCTTCGGGGGCATCGGCTTCACCGTCGAGTTCGACATCCAGCTCTACTTCCGCCGGGCCAAGCAGCTCCAGCTGTCGTGGTGGGACACCCGCGCCCTCGAGGAGCGGGTGGCCGCGGCCGTCTTGGACTGACGCCTCCCGGACCGATCCGGCACACCGGCCGGGCCGGCCCACAGCGTCGGCCACACCGGTACGTGGCCGACCCGTCCTGCGCTACGGTCGGTCTGCGGCCGGGGATGGCCGTCTCAGCTCAGCGTGAGGGGGAAGGACCCTATGGCAGACGGAACGGTGGCCCCACCGGATCCCACTGGCGGCGCCCCCAGGCACGGCGCCCTCTTCCGGTTTCTGTTCGTCCACGAGATCGACCAGTACCCGGACAACACCAAGCGCACTGCCTACCTGGCGCTGGCCGTCCTGGCCACCATCGTCCTCTATTACACGTACTTCACCCAGACCGGGGTGACACCCAACATCCTGCAGTACTACCACATGTCGTTTTCGTTCTACGTGTACATCGTGGTGGTGTCCAACCTGATCGGCGCCTTCGCCTCGCTGCCGGCCAGCAAGACCGACCGTCTGGGTCGATCCAACGTCGTCATCTACGGCCTGTTGATCGTCGGCCTGTTGGTGGCCGTCGGGGTGCCCAACACCACCACCGAGTGGCAGTTCGCCGTGGTCATCTCGGCGCTCGGTCTGGTCGAGGGGGCCATTCTGGTGGCCACCCCCGCTCTGGTCCGCGATTTCAGCCCCCAGTTGGGACGGGCCTCGGCCATGGGGTTCTGGACCGTCGGCCCGGTGGCCGGCAGCCTGATCACCAGCATCGTGGCCACCAACACTCTCAACCACTTCGTCGACTGGCAGAGCCAGTTCATCATCTCCGGCGTGACCTCACTGGTGGTGTTCGCCATCACCCTCTTCTTCCTGAAGGACCTCTCCCCCCGTCTTCGTGACCAGCTGGTGGTGTCCGAACAGGACCGCGCCCTCATCGAGGCCAAGACCCGCGGCCTCTCGCCGTCGGAGCTCATCCGGGCCACTACCCACCCCTGGCGTCAGATCCTGAAGGTCGATCTGGTGGTGTCGGCCATGGGCATCTCCCTCTTCCTGTTGGTGTACTACGCCGCCTCCGCCTTCTTCACCATCTACTGGGCCACCGTCTTCAAGAATCCGAGCGGCCTCAACTTCACCACCGTCCAGGCCAACCGGCTCAACCAGTGGTTCTGGGCGGCCGACGCCGTCGCCCTCATCGTGTTCGGCGTGCTGTCCGACAAGCTGCGGGTGCGCAAGCCGTTCATGATGGTCGGCGCAGTCGGCTCGATCGTCATGCTCATCGTCTTCCTGCGACAGGCCACCCACACCCACACCTCCTTCAACACCCTGGTCCTCATCGAGATCTTCCTGGCCGCCTTCATCTCGCTGACCTACGCCCCGTGGATGGCCGGCTACACCGAGATGGTCGAGGCCCGCAACCCGGCTCTGGTCGGGACCGGCCTGGCCCTGTGGGGATGGATCCTGCGTCTGACCGTCGGTCTCTCCTTCCTCTTCCTGCCCCTGGTGGTGACCTCGGTCAACCCGGTGGTGGACAACCTGCCCCTGGCCACACCGCAGATCCAGTCGTTCCTGGTCGAACACCCGGCGTCGGTGGCCTTCGCCCAGAAGCACGCCGCCCTGCTGACCCTGGTCCAGAAGAACCAGGCGGTGGTCGAGCGGGCCAACACCGATCCGACCTTGGCCAACGACCTGGCCGTGGCCGCGGCCATCGGCACGGCCAATGCCCTCGAGCTCAACTCCCTGAAGGCGCAATTCAACACATTGGTGGTTCCCTACCAGGCCCAGCTCAGCTACCTGGCCGCCCACCAGTCCGCGCTCACCGCCCTGCAGAACGGCGTGGCCAAATCGCCCAAACAATGGCAGCACTGGTTCTGGGTATGCGTGGCCGGCATGGTGCTGTTCATCCCGACCATCTTCCTCAACCGGGGCCGGTGGAGTCCCCGGCGGGCCCGCCAGGACCAAGAGGTGCACAAAGAGGATGTGGCCCGCGAGCTGCGGGAGCTAGTGGGGACCGGCGCCTGACAGCTTGTCGAGGGCGGTGGCGTCGGCCCGCAGGCGGTCGGCCAGCTGCTGCCCCCGGTCGAGCACCGTGGCCTGCACGGCCTGGGCCAAGGTGGTCCAGGGCTCGGCGTCGGGGTCGATGTCCTGGCGCAGCTGGTCGACCAGCTGGTTCGAGGCCGAACTGCCGGGGGCCTCGATGCGGACACGGTAGGAGGAAGGGTCGGGGCCTTCGGTGTAGCACCGCAGTGACGCCACGTTGAGATCCTCGTCGATGAGGATGAGCGATGCCCCCTTGAGCGGGTTGGGCTCGGGAGTGTCCACCACCCACCCCCCGGTGTTGATCACGTCGATGGGTGAGGGGAACGAGGACACGGTCCGCGTCTCGACAAACGGCTTGTGGGTGTGGCCGAAGACGAAGGTCGTCTCACCCGGGCTCCCGATTTCGGCGCTTACCTGGGCCGCCACCGGTCCACTCAGATAGTCGGTCAGTCCTTCTTCGGCGTGGGGGCTGAGAACGATCCCCGGACGGTGCCGTTCACGGATGGCCGTGCCGACACAGGCCCGGAGGACACAGGCGGCGGCGTGGGCCTCGACGTCGGCCTGGGCCCGCGAGGCGCCGGCCGCCTTGATGGCCCGCTCGATGGCGGCGATCTCGGCGTGGATGGTCTCGGTGCTCTGCATCGACTCGTACAACGAGCGGGTGACCCGCATGACGTCACCGCTGTCACCCATCGACGACCAGAAGAAGTCGATCCATCCACCGTTGTCCGCCTCGAGCTGCCATGCCTCGACCGAACCGGTACGGGGTGCCCCGAAGACGTTGTCCAGTAGGGACATCATCCGGTACAGCGGCTCGATGAAATGGCCGTGGCTGAGGAGGACGCAGCGACTGCCGTCATCGGTGACCAGGCCCAGGTTGGGGTAGCTCTGCACAACGGTCACCCCGCCTGAGGCGCCACCCCGGGCGGCCAGGATCTCCACGAAGTGGTCCCGCACCGGCACGGTGTCGTGGGCGGGCAGCAGTTGGGTGGCGTGACGGTCGGTGGCCGGGGGAATGGCCGAGGCGTCACCGGCCAGCTGATGGACGAAACGGTCGTCACTGGCCCGTGACCAGAGGTGGTGATCGTGGTTGCCGGGCACGAAGCGGACCTCGGGAGCGACGGCGCCGGCGTCGGTATCGGCATCGAGGGCGGTCATGAACTGTGAGAAGGTGACGGCGGCGTCCTCCAGGGAGGTCAGGGCCAGCTCGAACAGATCACCCAGCACCACCAGTTGCGGTGGGTCCTGGCCCGGCCGGCGCAGCGACCTGATGCACTGGCAGAGCGCGGTCAGGACAGGGGAGGGGGTGGTCCCGTCGACGTGTTCGCCGTCGTCGGTCACGTTGGTCAGCAGGCTGTTGAGCGCCCCGAGGTGAAGATCGGAGACGCACACCCATTTGATGCGAGGGGTCATGGCCGTCCTTTCGGGCATGACCGTACTCCACCGGGGATCGACCAGGCCGCCCTGCGGGCGGGGGAACGGGCGGAACTGTTACAGCCACGGCCTACCGTCACCACCATGAGTGGATCCAGGGGGACCCCCACCGGCTTTGCCGTGGTCGACGTGGAGACCACCGGGTTCTCACCGGAGGACGACCGGATCGTGGAGGTGGGGGTGGTGACCCTCGACAACCGGGGTGAGGAGGTCGGGTCCTTCTCGTCGCTCATCGATCCGCGACGGGGCCCGGGTCCCACCCACATCCACGGTATCTCCACCGCCATGCTGAGTGAGGCGCCCACCTATGGCGCGGTCCACGGCTACCTGGCCGCCCTCCTGTCGGGCCGGGTGGTGGTAGGGCACAACGTGGACCGTTTCGATCTTCCCTTTCTGCGGGCCGAGTGCGCACGCTTCGGGCGATCCGCACCCATCGTCACCGATGTTCCCTCGGTCGACACCTGGGAGGTGGCCCACACCCACCTCGGACTGGAAGGAAGGGCCAACCTGGCCGAGTGCTGCGCCTCCTTCGGACTGAGTTGGGACGACCACCACAGCGCGCTGGGCGACGCCCGGGTCACCGCCGCCCTTTTCCGGGCCATGCGGGCCCGCCTGGGCGACGCTGCGCTCGGGATCACCGACCTTCTGGATGCGGCCGGCTCTTCGCACTGGCCCGGCGCTTCGGGTATGGCTCCGCCGTCGTGCCGTCGCGCCCGCTCTTTGGCTCATTGACGTCGACTGTTAGCCTGCGGCCATGTCCCCCCGGCCGTCCACCACCACTGTGTCCGGCTCGGCGGCGACCCGATCACCGGGCTCCTGAGGGGAACCATGCAAGTGGTCATCCTGGGCAGCGGAAGCCCCGTCCCCGATCCTCAGCGGGCGGGTCCGTCCACCTTGGTCCGTACCGCCATCGGCGACCTGGTCTTCGACTGCGGGCGCGGCGTCCTCATCCGTGCGGCGGCGGCCGCATCGGGGGCGAGCGCCTTCCGGGCCTTGTTCATCACCCATCTGCACAGCGACCACATCACCGACCTCAACGACGTGATGACCACCCGGTGGGTCATGTCCCTCCAACCCAACCCGCTGGAGGTGTTCGGACCGACGGGGACCAAATCGGTGGTCGAGGCCACCGAAGCCATGCTGGCCCCCGACATCAGCTACCGGCTGGCCCACCATGACGATCTGACCTGGCGCCCGGGCGCCGTGGTCAGCGAGGTCAGTGATGGGATCGTCTTGGAGGAAGGCGGCGTCCGGGTCACGGCGGCACCGACCAACCATGCGCCGGTGCGGCCCACTGTCGGGTACCGGATCGACCAGGGGGACCGTTCGGTGGTCATCGCCGGCGACACGGTCCCGTGCCCCGGTCTCGACCGACTGTGCCGGGGGGCTGACGTCCTGGTCCACACTGTGGTCCGCCGCGATCTGATCGAGGCCATCGGTTTGCCCCGGATCACCGATGTCCTCGACTATCACTCGTCGGTCGAGGATGCGGCCCGCACCGCCGCCACAGGGGGCGTGGCCACGCTGGTGCTGACCCATCTGGTACCCCCGCCGGCACCCGGTACGGAGCACCAGTGGCGCGATCTGGCCGCCGCCCACTTTGACGGCGAGGTGGTGGTGGCCGCCGATCTGGCCACCCGGGAGCTGCCCGACTGACCGCCTGCGGGCTGCCGTGGTGGCCCTGGCCGCTCCTGCCTTTCGGTCAGCTCGTCGACCCGCCTACTTCATCGACGGCCGGGACAGGGGAAACAGCACCGGCCCCCGGACCGACCCACTCGACCGCTCCCTCACCGGCCAGGGCGCGACCCCGGGCCCCCTCCAGCATCTCGCCCTCGTCGCCGGTCTGGCCGCCGGCTACCAGCGGCGAGCGGGCCAGAAAGACCACCCCCATCACCAGAACGGACAGGGCCACCACTTCGGACGTTACCCACAGCGGGCCGGACCGGAGCCGGTCGGCGAACAGGGTGATGCCGAGGAGGATGCTGACCAGCGGGGCAATGGTCACCATGGTGATGCGTGAGGCGGTGATGGGACCGGCGTGCAACGCGTTCTGGATGAGGAACACGGTTCCGAGCCCGGAGACGGCCAGCATGTACGGCTGGAAGTGAGTGAAGACGTGTCCCCATCCTTCGGAGGTGTAGGTGGTGATGGCTTTGGTCAGGGCGGCGGTGTAAGCCACGTTGACGGCGGTGGCGGCCCCGAAGGACGCCGCTCGCCACCAGCGCGGACCGCGCAGGGCGGCGATGATGAAGCCGGCGATGACGGCGATGAGGAGGATGGAGGACACCCACCACTGGTGACTGGTCGGTATGGCGTTCCCACCCTTGGGGGCGGCGGCCAGGAAGAAACCACCCAGTCCGATCACGATGACCAGCGATCCGAGCCACTCCTGTCGTCCCAGCGGGAATCGGAACCACGTACCCAGGATGAGCATGAGGAAGAGGAGCTCGGTGGTCAGCACCGGCTGGACGACGCTCAGCTCGCCGAAGCGGAGGGCGGTGGCCTGCAGTCCGAAGGACACCAGCATCAGGCCGAAGCCGACCAGCCAGATACCCCGTCGCAGGGCGTGGGCCATCAGGCTCCACCGGAGGGTGGTCGAATCAGGAGCCGACTCGACCCCGATCCGCTGCAGCACAGAAGTCAGGGCGTTGACAAAGGCGGCAAGCGCAGCGAGGAGGTAGGCCACCACTCCGTTGTAGCCGCGATCGGAGGGAAGGGGTAGTCCCTCAGCGCCAAGACAGGGCAGTGGGGTCGGCCGGGTCCGACCTCGGTGCGGGGTCGGGAGAGCCCGCCGCCCACGTTGACCAGGCCCGATAACCGCCGATCAGGTCGGTGACCCGTCGATAGCCGAGGATCCGGAGCGAATCGGCGGCCAACGAGGAGGCGAATCCCTCCGAGCAGACCACCACCACCGGCTGATCGAACCCGGTCACCTGGGGGAGGCGGTGGCTACCGGTCGGGTCGAGTCGCCACTCAAGAACGTTGCGCTCGACGACGACGGCGCCGGGCATCTCACCCTGGTCAGCCCGCTGAGCGGCCGGACGGATATCGACGATCAAACCTCCGACGTCCACCACCTCGGCCAGCTGCTCGGGCCGGGTCCTCCCGATGAGCCGGCGGGACCGAGCGACCAGGTCATCGGCCGTGGGGCTCATGGCCCATCCCTCCCCACCGGATCAGGAGGGGTCGTGGGCGCTGGTGGCGTCGAAAGGCCCCAAGGGTGGGACGGGTTCGCTGCGCACCCGTTCCAGACCACCACGCCGGTCCAACCGGTAGTAGCTCATGGTGGAGAGTCGGGGGCCGTAGACGTGGACGCTCACCGCCTGGACCTCTCCGTCGTTGGTCAGGTCGTGCACGTAACCCGGTGCGAACCTCCGGTGGTCGCCCGCACCGAGGGTGCGGGTGCCGATCACCGTGGCCCCCCGGGCGCTCGAACGCACGGTCGTCTCGGCGAGGGTGCCCGACGCCACCACCAGGGCACCGCTGGACGGGCCGTGGTCGTGGAACTCGATGGTGCCCCCGTGGGGCCAACCGATGGCCCATGCCTCGAAGAGGTCGGTGACCGCCAGCAAGACCCACCGGCGCTCAGCCGGGTTGTGCAGCTCGGTGATGAACGGCGCGGCGACGGCGAAACCCTCGGCGATAGCCAGCAGATCGACTTTACGGCGCCCCTCCGAGGAGAGCAGGCGAGCGTCCCCCGGTCCGGCCGGCCGACCCGCGGAGCGGAGTGGGGACGTGACGTGACGCAGATCTGCGGCCGGACCGGGGAAGGCGATCGCCATGCCTCCACCTTAGCAGGAAAAGACGACCAATCAAGTCGATTATATAGATATGATAGGATTCGAGAGGACGGTGGCGTGACGGGTGTCAGGGTGCACCCAAGGTGGGACAGGCCGCTTCAGTTGATGTCGCAGTCGACGTCGGCTGCTTCAGTTGATGTCGCAGTCGACGTCGGCTGCCGGCACTCGGGCCCGGTGTCGTCGTGGCAATCGTCGAACGGGTCGTCCTGGTCGTCCGGGTCGTCCGGGTCGTCCGGCTGGCTAGGCAGTCCACCACCGGAGGTGGCCGGGGTGGTTCCGGCCATGGCCAGACCGAGCGCGTACCCTTCGAGAAAGGCATCGGCATCGCTGCGCCGCGGGTAGCGCTGCTCGAGCTGACGGAAACGGGGTGAGTGGTTGGGTTCGAGCAGATGGGCGAGCTCGTGGACGATCACCGCGTCGAGCACCCACGAAGGGGTGACCCGCAGTCGCTCCGATATGCGGATCTCACCGGTGGCCAGCGTGCACGATCCCCATCGCTTGGTCTGGGTCGACGACCATCGGATGGAGGCGGGTGAAACGCCACCGAGGTAGCGGCGGCTGAGCGACATCGCCCTCTGCTCCAACAGTTCGTCGGAGGCGTGCAAGTTCGGCCGATGGCGGACCAGCCGCCCGGCCAGTTCGTCGACCATCTGGTCGCGTTCGGCACCCCTCAGATGAACGGGCACCACCACCACGATCCGGTCACCCTCCCAGTGGGCGCCGGCCGTCTTCTTGCGTCGCTTGCTGATCCGCACCTCGACGTCCGGGTGGAACAGGGTGGGATGCTGGGTCGTCGTCATGGGGAGACACGTTATGGCCCCGGTGTGACGATCCGGTCGATGGATCACGTCGTCCCGCCTCGCCCGACGGCGCCGCGAATGGGTGGGCGCAGGTAGCGACGGTACGATGGCTGGGTGCGCCGTTATTTCAGCCGCCGGTGCGTCGGCATGCATGTGACGCTGCTCATCCTGCTTCCGACTTTCGCCTTCCTGACCAAGTGGCAGCTCGACCGGGCCCTGGGTGGCAACACGCTGAGCTGGGCTTATACCTTCGAATGGCCCCTGTTCGCCCTCTACGCCATCTACGTCTGGTGGCAACTCATCCACGACCAGCCCACACCGGGTCTGCGGGGAGGTTCGACCTCCTCACGGGCGCCGTCGTCCGTCGACGACTCGGCCGGGGCGGTCGAGGACCACGATCAGCCCGGTTGGGCCCTAAGCGGCGGCCGGAAGAAGAACGTGGCCGTGGCGGCCAGCTCGGTCATCGATGCGAAGACCGGTGGCCGGGGGGAGCGGTATGAGCCCCAGACGCCAGAGGAGGCGGCGGCGCTGGCCCGCTACAACCGCTACCTGGCCGAGCTCAACGCAGCTGACGCCGACTCCTCCCGTCGATGACCGGGCCTTCGCCCGAGGCCCGGCGACTGGGGCGACCGTCGCTGTCGCGGTTGCTCGACCGGGGTATGGAGGGGGCCCTCATCCGCTACCGGGTAATGACCTTCATCGTGGGATCTGCTTTGATCGTTCTGGTCTTTCTCGGGGTACCGCTGCAGATCTGGGGACACTTCGACCTGGTGGCCAAAGTGGAAGGCACCATCCACGGTTACCTCTACCTGGTGTACCTCTTTTCGGCGGCGGACGTGGCCCGACGGGCCCACTGGCGGATCGGACGGATACTGGCCGTCGTCCTGTCCGGCTTCGTGCCCTTTCTGGCCTTCATCGTCGAGCACCGGGTGTACCGCCAGATGCAGGAGGAGTGGGTGGTCGACGCTTCAGGCACCGCGGTCGAGGTGGTCGGGCAGCCCACGGAGGTGACCGGCACGGTGGGGGAGCAGAGCTGAGCGAGGATCTTCAGCGCGCCCCACGCAGAAGCGTTCCCGGACGTGTCCCGGTTTCTTTTCCGTCGGCGAACGTGGTGACTCCCGATTTGATGGTCTCGACGTAGCCGGAAGCGTCCTGGAGCAGTCGACTGCCGCCGGCCGGCAGATCACGTACGACCATCGGATTTCCCATCTGCAGGTTGTCGTAGTCGATGAGGTTGAGGTCGGCCACTGCGCCCACCTCGATGGTGCCCCTGTCGCCGAGTCCGTAGAGACGGGCCGTGTCGTGGGTCTGCTTCTTGACGATCCACTCCAACGGGATTCGATCGCCCCGGGTCCGGTCGCGTGTCCAGTGGGTGAGCATGAAGGTGGGTTGGGAGGCGTCGCAGATGACACCGCAATGGGCTCCACCGTCACCGAGCCCGGCAGCGGCGCGGGGATGGAGAAGCATCTCCCGTGCCGGCTCGAGGTCGCCGTTCGAGTAGTTGAGGATAGGAACGTAGAGCAGGCCCCGCCCCTCATCCTCGAGCATGGCGTCGTAGGCGACGGACAGCGGGTCGCGTCCGGTGCGGCCGGCGATCCCGGCCAACGACCGCTCCGGGCCCGGTTCGTAATCGGGGGGGTTCCCCAGCGTGAAAGTGGTGCGGAAAGCCTGGTTCATACGCTCGGCCGTGGCCGGGTCGGGCACCCACTCCTCGATAGAGCGACGAACGGCGTCATCACGGAGGGCGTCAACCAGGGCCTCCGGTGGGAGCCCCCTGGCCTGCAACTCCTGGTAGGCGGGGATCTGGTCGAAGAGCGAATAGGTGGTGAAGTGGCCCGACAGGAGACCGAAGCCGCGCCCGGCCACCTGCGGCCACAGGTCTGCCCCGTCGGCGACGGCCCTTAGCGATTCTTCCATCAGCTCCCGCCACAGGTCAGGGGCGTCGTCCACCTGGACGAGGGCGAAGGTCACGGGGCGGTGGATGGCGGCGGACAGACGCCTCATCCAGTCGACTTCTTTTTTCGGATTGATGATGTCCTCACCGGCCACTCCCGCCGGCGCCAGTTCGAAGATCCCTGCACCGAGCTCGCCGAGGGCCTCGCCGATGCCGAACAGCTCGTCCTCGGTGGCGTAGGTGCCCGGCACCGGCTCGCCGTCGATGGCCAGGTGGGCGAGCGTCCGAGAGGTCGAGAAACCGAGAGCTCCAGCGGCGATGGCGTTCTTGACCAATTGCTTCATGGCCTCGATGTCCTCGGGTGTCGCCGGTTCGTTGCGGGCACCGCGGTCACCCATGACGTAGGAACGCACGGCTCCGTGGGCGATCTGGGTTCCCACGTCCATGGTCCACTTGCGTTGATCGAGGCAGTCGAGGTATTCCGGAAAGGTCTCCCACCCCCACTGCATGCCTTCAGCCAGGGCGCTGCCGGGTATGTCCTCTACGCCCTCCATCAGGCCGATCAGCCAGTCGTGACGATTGGGGCGGGCCGGTGCGAAGCCGACGCCGCAATTGCCGGTGACGACGGTGGTGACGCCGTGCGAGCTGCTGGGGGCCAGCACTTCGTCCCAGGTGGCCTGACCGTCATAGTGGGTGTGGACGTCCACCCACCCCGGGGCGACCAGGAGTCCGTCGGCGTCGACGGTTCGGTTGGCCGCTTCGCCGGCAAAGGACCCGACGCCACTGATATGCCCCCGGTCGATGGTCACGTCCGCGGTCCGGGCCGGCTCACCTGTGCCGTCGACCAGCGTTGCCCCTCGAATGACCAGATCGTGCATCGTCGCCTCCCCCTTTGACTGCCTGTCCCGATGCTGGCACGGACCGGCCTCTCGTGCAATGAACGAGCACTGGCCCCGTCAACCGCCGATGTAGCCGCAATCAGGCCGGCGGGAGGGAATAGGTCACCTGGGCCTTGGCTACCACAGGCTCGGAGCCGATCGAGTACATGGCCACGTCGGCCACCCCCAATCGTTTACCGAGCTTGAGGAGGTTCCCTACGGCGACCACGTCGACCAGGGCCGGTCGGCGCAGGAAGTCGATGTGCAGACTGGTCGTCACCGACAGGGCCACCGGTCCGATCTGGCCGACGATGACCAGCCACGCCGCGGTGTCGGCCAGCGCCATCAGCGAAGGGCCGGAGACCGTGCCGCCGGGGCGACTGGAGGCCATGTTGATGGGCAGTCGTACCGTGACCGATTCGGCCGTGATCGCCTCTACGACGTAGGGAATAGGGGTGCCTGGAAAGGCGTCCCGCAAAAAGTCCTGCAGCTCATGGGCGGTCATGGCGGGGCGAGTGGTCATAGCCACGAGCAGCGTAGTCAGAGTGGTGACGGCGCCTTTTCCCCTCATGAGCGTCACCCCGGTCGGCGTCGTGCAGACTGGGGGACCAGGATGGCTAGACAGTCGGAGGGGACGGACAGAGGCATGAACACGAACTTGAGCGAATCACATCGGTCGGCGGCCGAGCTGGCGCACGAGGCCGGGGTCAAGCTGATGGAGCTTCGCCAGGGGCACGCCTCAGGGGAGTCGCTCGGAAAGGAGGGCGATCAAGTCTCGCACCAGCTCCTCATGGAGCGCCTGGGCCAGAAGTTTCCCTCCGATCGCATCCGGTCGGAAGAAGCCCTTCTCGCCGAGCACCTCGACAACCCGGCGGGTCGGGTGTGGATCATCGATCCGCTCGACGGAACGCGCGAATTTTCCGAGGGACGCGAGGACTGGGCTGTGCACGTTGCCCTGGCCGTCGACGGCGAACCGCTGGTGGGGGCCGTGGCCCTGCCGGCGCTGGGCGTGGTCTTGGGAACGGAGGATCCTCCGGCGCTGTCCCCGGCGGCCTCCGTTCCCCGTATCGTCGTCAGCCGCAGCCGACCACCTGACTTCATCCCCGCTGTGGCCGAGCGCCTGGGCGCCCGCACGATCACCATGGGATCGGCCGGAGCGAAGATCGCCGCCGTCATCCGGGGTGAGGCCGAAATCTATCTTCATGCCGGGGGACAGTACGAGTGGGATTCGGCCGCGCCGGTGGCAGTGGCATTGGCCAGCGGCCTTCATGCCCGTCGGCTCGACGGAAGCCCCTTGCGTTACTCGCAACCCGATCCCTACCTTCCCGATCTGGTCGTCTGCCACCCCGCAGTGGCAGAGGCGGTGACCGACGCTCTTGAGGTGGTCGGAGTTGCGGGACGGTGACCGCTGTCAGCATCGGGGACCACCAGCTGCCGGCGGAGAGCGCCCACACGTTGAGCAAGACAAAAGGCGGATAGAGAGGTGACATTAAGCCCTGGGGCACCAGGCAAGCCGGGACGCATCCCGGCTGTGTTCGAGCCGGCGCGTCTTGGACCCCTGACCCTCAAGAACCGGATCATCAAGGCGGCCACCTTCGAGGGGGCCACACCGAAGGGCGTCATCAGCGAGGCGTTGATCGAATTCCATCGGACCATGGCCTCCGGTGGCGTGGCCATGACTACGGTGGCCTACTTGGCCGTCTCGCCCGAAGGGCGGACCGATCGCCATTGTGCAGTGCTCGGGGCTGACACGGCGGACGGTCTCCGTCGACTCACTGACGCAGTACACGACGCCGGGGCCAAGGCGTCGGCGCAGATCGGGCACGCCGGACCGGTGGCCAACGGACGGTCGAACGGATCGCCGGCCCTGGCCCCGTCGCGGCAGTTGAGCCCGGCCGGCTCACTGACCCACGCGGTATCGGAGGATGACATCATCCGCATCACCGAGGCGTACCGTCTGGGCGCGAAATCGGCTGTCGAAGCCGGATTCGATTGCATCGAGATCCACCTGGGCCACAACTACCTGATGAGCGCATTCCTCAGTCCCAGGCTCAACCACCGGCACGACCGGTGGGGAGGGAGCCTCGAGAACCGGGCCCGCTTTCCGCGTCAGGTGGTGGAGGCGGTCAAGGAGTCTGTGGGAGACCAGGTGGCGGTGACAGCCAAGCTCAACATGGCCGACGGGGTGGACGGCGGATTCTGGCTGGAGGAGAGCCTCGGGTTCGCCGGCATGCTGGAGAACGACGGCCATCTCGATGCCCTGGAGCTGACCGGGGGCAGCTCTCTATCCAATCCCATGTACCTCTTCCGGGGCGAGGCGCCACGTCGTGAGTTTGCCGCCACCCTGCCCGCCCCTCTGCGGGCCGGGTTCCGTCTGGTCGGGTCGAGGTTCCTCCGTGAGTATCCGTTCGAGGAGGCTTACTTCCTGCCCTACGCTCGCCAGTTCGTAGGCGCGCTCGAGGTTGCCACTGATCCTGCTCGGGGGGGTGAACCGATTGGAGACTGCGACGAGCGCGATGACCGAGGGGTTCTCATTTGTGGCCATGGCCCGGGCTCTGTTGCGTGAGCCGAACCTGGTCAGTCGGTGGGAGAGGGGCGATGCCTCAGACGGGCTTTGCATCCACTGCAACAAGTGCATGCCGACCATCTACAGCGGCACCCGCTGCGTCCTCGTTCCGGAGCAACCCGGCTAGGGCGGCGGTTCAGATCCAACCGTCACAAGACGTCGTCACCATCTTCGGTGTCGTCGGCGTCCGGCACTTCCGGTTGGTCGAGATCCCAACCGTCGAGGTCTGAGCGGCGGGAACGGCTCTGGGGTGAAGGGGCGCCGAGCCCATCGGGATCATCCAGTCCGCCACTCAGTACGGCGATGGACTCGGGGTCGTCCAGTTCGACGCCAGCCTCTTCGAGCTCCCGCTCATCTGTCATCAGCGTAGGGTCGAGAGAGGGGTCGAGCTCGACATCCTCGAGGAAGTCAGGGTCGAGCTGGTCGGCGTTATCGAACGCCTCGTCACCCTGCTCGAAGGCCTCCGTACCCGACGGCTCGTCGGGCGACCAATCACCGCTATCGCTCATCGTTTTCTCTCCATTGTTCTCTGGCGGGTCATTACCAGGCTCACCACTAGCCAAACCCGGGGGTCCTCCCACTCAAGTGACCGGTAGGACTCCCCGCAGAGTAGGGCGACGGAGCAGTGGTCGATGTCAGAAGATCACCCGGACGTAGAATCAGAGCTTTCCGACAAGCCCACGTAGCTCAGGGGATAGAGCACTCGTTTCCTAAATGAGGTGTCGCAGGTTCAAATCCTGCCGTGGGCGCCGTGTGATGTGTAGAACGGGAGAGCGGGAGAGCGGAGGCCCGGCGGGGACAGAACCGCCGCGCAGCCGGGCCGAACACCGGAGCCCGGGAGGGCCGCGCAGCACGGCGGGGGCGCACCGGAGACCCGGAGGGGGCGGGGCCGAGGGGCGGGGGGGCGGAGGTCCGGGGGGGCGAAAAGCGCCGCGGGGGGGAAGGTCACTGCGGCAGTTAGCACGGTCATGGCAAAGTTCGAGGATTCACGTCGTCGCTCGGAGGTGCGTTTCGATGTCGAAAGGGACTTGGCGATTCTGGTTTCTCTTACTGGGAATAATCGTGGTGGCGCTCATCGCCGCCGTTCTGGGTGAACATCTCGAAGCAGTATCTGTCCTTGGGGCACGTGCCCAACGAGCGTACGAGGGATACTCTGCGCTGTTCGGACTCATTGCGGTCTCTGCGGCACTGCTGGCTCTCGTGTTCGCCATTCCTTCGTTCATAGCTTGGGCCCGATCCGTCTTCGCTTCCTCGGATATGGCGCTGGCGTTTGAGATTGCAGACTCCCTCGATTCAGTGCCCAGAAAGGTGCAAGCAGCCCAAGGTAGCGTGCCCCGAGTCGAGACAGGATCAGAGTCCTTCATTGTGAGAGTGGTAGCCGAAAACAAGGGGGACGCACCACTGAAGGATGCCCTTCTGAACATCTATGCACCTCTACATTGCACGATTGAGGTACTGGACGACCCTTCGCGGCAGCACTACTGCGCCGTGCTGCCGGTCGAGTCCAATCAAGACGAAAGACTCTTAGGCGATCCGGACTTCATGATCTTCTCCATCGGTTATGACACTTTTCAGCCGGGCGTTGAGAACATGTTTCATGTGAAGGTCATCGCACCGGGTCCAGGTAGTTATCGAATCCTTGCCTATGTCGATGGTGACTGGGACACTGCACGAAGAATGGATGTGGAGGTTGGATCGACGGAAGTGGCCATGGGCATAGCCTCTTCTGGTCGGGGTCCGCGGCCAGCCCGCGGGCGCAAGAAGACTTTGGACGATGTCGCTGAGCGCTGAGCGGCTGACTCATTCACTCATCGGATTGAAAATGCGATGTCCTTCACGAGATATCCGCTTGGGGCTGCGGAGCCGTTGGCGCAGGCCCACAATTGCCAGCTTGATAGGCCTCGGCTGCATATTGGTAGGCCGTCGTGACGTCGGCATTCGCCTGGGCGATGTAGCCATTTGTTGTTGTCACCACAGAGGCCGCCGACGCTGAGCCACCGGCCGCCGCCTGGGACACCTGGTCCTGAGTCGGTGGGCTGGGTGGGCTGTAGCTCGGTAGGCCGGCCTGGTCCGACTGGAAGGTGGCGAAGTCCGTGTTGAGCTGCGACACGTCACCGTGGATGCTGGCTACGTCATTTGTCACGCTCTCAGCCGACCCTTCGAGATCTTGGGCGTCACCGGCCACGTCCTGGGCATCACCGCCGACGTCCTCGGCGTCCCCGCAGACATCGGTGCCGCTCCCGTCAGGCCCGGCCTGGGCTTCGGTTGCGACCTGGGCCTCTGCGCTCTGGGTGTCCGAGAGCTCGGTTGCTTCGCCACCCAGCGAGCTCTGCACGCCGTGAGCGTCGGAGTTGGCCTGTGATGCAGCACCCGAGATGTTGCCTATGTCGTTGGCAACGGCGGTGGCGTCACCGTTGATCGTTTGCTCCTGCTTCGCCAGATTCTGGGCGTTCACCTCGGCCTGATTGCTCTGGGCAACCTGACCCTTGAGGCTTGCCAGGTCCTGGTCGAAACGGGTGGCGCTGGCCGAGGTAAAGGTGACTGGCGCCAGTGACCCGTCCGACTGAGGGAAGTCAAGGGTGAAGGATCCCCCCGACAAGGTGCCAAAGGTCAGAGTGCCGTAGTTGAAGCTGAGACTGATGCTCGAGCCGCTGATCGTCCCCGTCACGTTGATCGAATTGCCTGCGGTGGTCATGTTGGGGGTCTGACCCGAAGTCGTGACGGACTGGGCGGTGCCTGTCAACTTTCCGTCGTTGTCGTTCCATTGGATGAAGTCGACGAAATCCGATCCGGTAGCGACATACCCACTGCCGACGGGAGGAGCGGTCGTCGCAGAAGAGGACGAGGCCGCAGTCTGGGTGTGGTGGGCTCCTGACAACGCCGTGGAGCCCGTACCGCAGGCAGCCAGCAGTCCCGCACACACCATGAGGATGAGTGGAGATCGAGATTGCCGTCGTGAGCGCTGCCCATGTGCACAAGGATCCGCCATCGCGAGAATCAACGCTAGGCGTCGGAATTGCCGCGATCGGGGACCCGCCGACCCCTTATGCCGGAAGTGACTCCCGGACTCTGTCTGCCACGTAGGCCCGTCGGGTTCCGGGGGGAGGCGAGGCGCCCTGGCAGGCTCCGGCGTAGGGAACCCATCCATCGGTATCCCCGCAGGTCTCACACCACAACCACCCCGACTCGGGGGCATCCGACCCGATAGCCGTCGTGTGCCGGGGACACCCCTGACCGGCCGGCACGATGGCCAGACCGATCGACTGACGGCCAATAGGGGGTGGGATGGTCGGAACAGGGGCGGTGAAAGTCATCCCCCATCTCTGTCCGGGTCCCTCGGTAGACGTTGTGAAGCGGGTGACCCACCTGCCCTCGCACCGATCGCAGGGGTAGGCGTCGTCCCATGCCGATGACCATGGCAGGGAGAGGCCATGGCCACAGTGGAGTTGTACCCAGAGGAGAGGGCCGGGCGCTCGCCTCGAGGGGGTGGCCCATGCCTGGGCCTCGATGATGGGGTAGGCACGCTCTGAAGTGGGGACCATGGCCGTCTCGATCGGCTTCCGGGACAGGGCGGCGATGACAGCCGGCCAGGTCACCGGGGGGGTATCGATCGTCGGGACCTCGTCTTGGGAAGGTGCCCAATCGGGGCCCCACTCCTCCTCGAGCTCGAGCTCGAGCTCCTCCGCCTGGCGAGCCTTGCTGGCATCCCGTTGCTTCCGCAGGCGCTCCCGCTGCCAGGCCCGGCACGGTTCGCACCGGCACCCATGGTTCATGTAGGCCGTACTGCACCCGTGCCGGGAGATCACTGCTTCTCGACTGCTCACGGTTCCCATGGTGTCACGAATGACACTGCTCCGGGCGCATTCGCCCAGGTCGCAACGCTGCTGGTGCAGGTAAGGCACTGCTGCTCGGCTAGTGCTCACCGAGAGCAATAGAGAGCTAGAGAAGCCTTCCCACCAATACGTCAGAGGGGAGGAGCAAGGGAGCCACCGGGTCGAGTGTCAGGTAGTCCGTCGCCACTCTGCACTCCGGACACCAGGCCCGCCCCGGGGCCGGCGCGTCGAGGGCCATGAGTAGGTCGTGGCGGCCACACCCGCGTCCTCGGGGAAGGGCCAGGGCCGATCCGACCCGGAAGGGTTGGACGTCCTCCGAGTAGTCGACCTCCGGGTCGAGCTCCTCGGCTTCGGACTCGTCCTCCCATGCCGCCTCGAGGTCGTCACCGTCGCCCCCGCCATCCTCCCCGTCGGACTCGTCGTCCTCCCAATCCTCGGCGTCGGGGGGATGTTCGGTCGCCTCACGCTCGAGGGTGGCATTCCACTCCTGGGCAACCTTGGCCAAGGTGTCGAGTAGAGGGCTCATAGGGCGATGCTCACATTTCCGCCGATGGAGGCTCCCCCGGAGCGGTAGGTGTGCCACACCATGAGGACCACCACGGCAACCACCACCAGGGCCCATTTCACTGCCCACGCTGTCATCATCGTGCCACCCGCTTTCGATCGAAGCTTTCCTGTAGTGGATCCTTGCGAGCCACGATCACGACCTCCGAGGTCAACCTGGTGGCGTGATTGGCGCCGAATCTCATCCTCCGAGTGGGAATCTCGAGCACCCGCTCGGGCCGGAATCCGAGTCCTCCGATAGTGTCCAGATGCCAGGCAGCCACCGGAACGATGGCCCCCTTGCGGATGTGGTCCGACACGTTGACGACGATCAAGCCACCGGGGGTGAGAACCCGCCGGACTTCTTCCCAGGCCCGTCGGTGGAGCTTCCGGTAGGGCTCACCCCACTGCATGGCTCCCGAGTTGCCCGGGGTGAGCGGACGACCGAGGGAATGGCGGTAGGTGATCCGGCGGGGCCCGTCCCGGGCATTGTGGTGGTCGGCCATGCGGTTCCCATAGGTGGGCGATGTGACGATGGCATCGAAGACACCATCCGGGAACGGGAGGGCTCGGGCATCACCGACCATGCTGCGGGGATGCTGGCCAGCCCATTCGGGCTCGAGCTCGACACCCAAGGTCGAGCAGTGCTCCTCGGTCAGCCGGTGAACACCACCGACCCCGGCGAAGGGATCCAGCACCCGGAGCAAGTGACCGGCCCGGTCAATCTCCGAAGCGATGAGTGAACTGATGGCGGCCAGGATCGGATCTGAGAACCGAGCGGGATGAACCACGGTGGCAACAGACGTCATTGCGGATCCTCGCCGAATAGTCGTTGCGGCGTCGATGCATTCAGGATCCTGTCCGTACTGAGGTCCGGGCCCCGCCGGGTGGTCCGATCGACCTGGACCGTCCCGTACCGGAGCGAGGGACCGATATCGTCAGCCACCATCTTGAGCGTGGTCCTCGAGCTGCCGTTACGGCCAGTCCAGCGGTCCTCTTCGGTCCTACCCGTCACCAGTACCCGATCTCCCTTGGCCAGACACTCAGCGACGTTCTCAGCGAGGTCCCCGAAGCACACGACCTCATAGAACTCAGGGGGAGCATCGTGCCAGGTGCCGTCTTCTCCCCGGATCCTGCGGTCGACGGCCAGGGCGGTGGTGCCCCATGCCGCTCCCTTGGCCGAATAACGGAGATCGGGGGCCCGGGTCAGATTCCCGATCCGGGTGACGACTGGCGCCCGGACTTCCTGGCTTGTCGGTTGGGTCACCGTTCTCTCCTCTGTTCATCGGTCATGCCGCTAGGCCATCCGCGTGCCATGAGATCACGAGGGAGTGACCGGGCGGAAAGACATTCCACGCCCTGGCCACCGTCGAGATCACCTCATGCTCCTGGCGACGCCGGATGATGGCGTGCTTGCGGGGCAGGTTCCGGAGGTCGACGGACACGGTACGGGCATGGTGCTCGTCGGCCAGGTGGACGCCCAGCCACCGGGCGGCGTCCTCGTCGCCGCAGAGCTGGCCCTCGAATCGAGCGCTTCCGCAGTGCCGACAGGCGGCGGCCGAGATGGCGTGGCCGGCGATCTGACCGAACCGGACGACCCCGGCCGGGTGGCCGTCGGCATCGACAGGTATCCCGATCGGGGACGGTGATCGCTTCATGACGGTCCTCCTGTGGTTTGGGACGCAGAGACAACGGCCCAGCGCTCGCGGAGCCAACCGGTCACCGTCCAGCACTCGGGATGGTCGCCGACCAGATCCACGACACCCAGAGCCGTGAGGTCCTCGAGGGCCCGCCTGATGGTGCTCTGAGGGAGCCGGCATCGTCCGGCGATTACCGCCGTCGAGTGCGGTGACTGAGTGAGCACCAGGAATTCGATGATGCGTCGCCGGGTCGGATGCACCCCTCCCACCGCAACCTGGCCGACGAGTCGCCACAGCTCGGCATCGGGCGTTCCAATCACCCGCATGCCGGCAGCCAGCTGGCCGAGGGCTCCGAGCAGGCGGGCAAGGTGCTCGGCGTCGGGGACGAGCTCCACGGCGTCACCCTTGTACCGGTCCCGGACGATTGGAGACCGGCAACGGGCTCCGAGGTCGGCCAGCACGACCAGGCGGTCCTGGTCGGCCTCCTCGAAAGCAGGAGGTGACTCGGGCAGCTCGAGCCCGGCGAAGAAATCGGTGACCAGGCGAGTCCGGCGGCCTCGCAATTCGGGCTGCGTTCCCAGGTTCTCCAGAACCGAGTAACCGGCCAGAACACGGTCGGAGTCGGATGCCCTGGGCAGGGGGAAGTAGAGGAAGCGCTCTCCCATCACTCCGAGATCGGTGAGGAAGACGGCCTCGGTGACGGCGGCCAGGCACCCGGCCTTGCCCTCCCACTCGAGAGAACCGCCCTTGCTTCCGATCCTCCGCTCGAAGGCTCCGTCATAGACACGGCGCAACATGCCGAAGGACCCACTCCGCTCCGGGGATCCCTTCGACAAGAGGACAGTGAGGTCGGGGAATACCAGGATCCCGTAGGCACCCATCTGAGTGAGGAGTCCCGGAGTACCATCGCTCGATCCTGAGAGGAGTCCGGCCTCGGTGAAAGAGTCAACCTCGTGGATCTCGGGGAGATGGCTCACCGCGCCGAGGGTGATCGACTTACCCGAGGAGGGGGCCCCGACGAGAACGGTCCACACCGACTCTCCCGTCATCCGGTTGCCGGCCACCGTGGCCAGGGTGACATCGATGATCCCCGGGTCGGGTAGCCAGAGAGACCGCTGGAACTCGTCGACGATGTCCTGCCGGGTGATAACCGGTCGAATGGGAGCGATGGTCATGAGGCCACCTTGTGGGCCGAGCAGGTCCCGCGCTCGGCGGCCAGGCCCAGGAGGACGGTGTCGCAGTAGGCACACGTCGGTAGCCCCTCGAACGGGTCGGGCTTCGGCTTTGGTGTCCGTCGAGCTCCGTGTGGTGCATTCGCCCGAGCCTTGCGGCGGAGTCGGTAGGCGCGATCCCTGTGGGCCTTCGAGCAGTACTGGGCATTCGGTCGACGTACTGTCTCCTCGCAGCCATCGAGAGCACAGCGGCGGTCACTCGGATCGTGCGAACCGAGCACCTCCAGGGCCTTGGCCACGTTGCGGACCGAAATTGGCTTACCCAGCGCGGCCCGTTCGGCGACTCTCAGCGGTAGCCCCGTCCGACGTGCGAAGCCGCGGGGCCCCTCTGCAGATGCGGCCCGGTTCACAGCGGACAGCCGCCTCGCTTCCCGATGAATGGTGCGCCGGCTTCGGAGATCATCCAGGCCGTCGGCATCGGCGTCGATCACTCCGGACACACGACCGGCGTAGGCAATGAGATCGGCGTCGATCACCACCTCGCCGATCGGCTCGCTCCTGGGTCGGCGGGACCACAACGCCGCTCGCTCAGCCAGTGACTCGATGACCACGGTGTCTGTGCCCGCTGGTTCGGTGGTCACCTGGACGCGCTGGCCCGTCTGCTTGTCGAACCAGCTGAGGGCCGGCCATTCCTCCAGAGCGCCGCCGGGATCGAGGGCCACGACCGTCCGTCCCAATGACGGACCGTGCCAGATGGCCCCGCTTGCTTCGACGTACCTGGTCCCGGGCCTGGCCTCCAGGGGAGCGGGTAACAGACGGACCATCTCGGGTGTCTTGACCATCAGCCGTCGAAGCGCAGGAAACGGATGGGTGTGTCCCGCATCCCACGGTGCCGACTCCCGCACTGCGTTGTCGTGGTCGTCTCGGTGATTGTGGTTGTAGGCGAGCTCCCGCTCGACGGCCGCCCGGGACCACGAACGGATATCGCCGGAACGGCCACGCATCCCCGAGGGATCGGCGTAGGAACCACCGAGGCCGGCCTCGGTCAGCTCGAGAACCTGATCGGCAACGGCCTCCACGTGACGCTTCGGTCCAAAGACCGTCGCCCTAAGCGGCGCATCACTTGTGCCGCGCTGGCATTCCCACACTGGCCACCAAGGTGCCGGGGACAGCCCCCCGAACGCTTCCCGGATCTCATCGTGCTCCGCCCACGAGAGCTCATGGACAGTAGAGCCGTCGGTAAGGGTGAGGGCGCCTCCCGTCGGGCTGGCCGGCACGATCACACTGTCGGTGTCCCTGTAGGCCACGATCCCACCCCTGTCCCTGACCATCCGGTCGTAGGCGGCGAGGAGAAGGTGCGAGCCGGCCGTGACCGAGGAGGCGACCGGCAGGCAGTTCCACGGCCCAGGCCTCTCGTCGCGGACCCATCCTCGATCCTCACGTCTGAGCACTTCATCGAAGCGGGCCAGGTTCCCGAAAACCAGGGAGTTGACCATGACTCGCAGCACCGCGGCCAGGCGGGTGTCGCCTCTATCTTTTGCCGACCGGCGGTGGCGGACAAGCTCGAGCGCCGGGTCCTCGTCCACCGACGCCACCAGACCCGGCAGGATCGGACGCCTCTTGCGCAGTCCCGACTGCCGGCTGACCGGGACATATGCGGTGGCTCCGACAATCTCCGGGACGTCACCTGAGTCCGCTGCCGCGGCAATGACATCCAGGGCCGAGTAGTGCATGAGTCGATCCGGTGAGAAGAGCGGGACGACTTCGAGCCGGCCATCGGGTCGCAGCCTGTCCTCGACCTCGACGGGAAAGGCTTGGCCAGATGGACGGACCGTCACCAGGCAGCAACCGAAGCGCCGCCAGATCGCCGGGTCGAGTGCAGCTGTCGAGTCTGAGGCCACCCGCTCGCAGACACGTCGGAGCTCGGCGGTCACGTTCCGACGGGCAATCCGCTTTGCACAGAGAAGGTCCCACCACCCGATGAGGGCGGCGACCAAGGGGAAACACGAGGAGACGTCGTCGCTCACCGCAGAGAAGGTAATCCCGGTCAGCCGAGGGTCGGCCTCGCACCATCCACCGTGGAAGGTCTCGGCCCAGCGCCTCCCCTCATCCTCGGTGAGGTCGAACGTCTCCAACGGCGGGCGGACTCTGAAGCGGGCAGGTACCTGGGCGGCCAGTCCACCCGGCGAGACGGAGTGGGCGAGATCCTGGCGCCCCCTTCCTTCGTTCCGGTCCTGCATATTGGTGAACCACTGCGCACACTCACGATCGAGGGCCACGGCGAGCTCGTGAACAGCGCCGGCTGCCGCGGCGACCTGAACTGCTCCGGCAGTGGCGAGCGATACGGACAGCGGGAGCTCGACCGGTGCAAGCCCGAAGTTCTCACGGTGCTCGGAGAAACTGGCCCCCCGATCTCCGTCCAGGGCATAGGCCCCGGAGAGGACATCGAGGAAGCGGCCAGGAAACTGCCGGCCGTCCTCGTACTTTCCGTTGCCCTTCTCGCAGGGTCCGAACGCGACCTGCCACCCGACCCGTCGAGCACTGATGCGGAGGCAGGGATGATGCGGAAAACGGCGACGCACGTTGTGCGCCTCACCGATCGTCCCCCATCCGGGAAGCCACACCTCCCAGCAGCCGGTATTCCGTCCCCGACGCTCGACGACGTGTTCGGCGGCCAGTCCGAGAGAGCGGCCGAGGTCGGCACCGATGCACCAGCCGGCGCCGCTGTAGACCCTTCGATTGAAGATGCCCTTTCGGGGATCGAAGAACTCGCCCAGCGAGACGACTGATCGTGTCGCCGCGCCGCCAGGTGTCTCAACCGGATGGCGCCGAGCCCACGCCTTGATCCGAGACCGGATCTTGGTGTCGAGGTCATCGGGGACGATGATCCCCGCCTCGAGGACTGACCGACCGGCGACCACGAGATAGGCACCGAGACCGAAGCACTCTGGGACCGCTCCCCGTTCAGCGGCGCATACGAGCACCAGGGATACCCGATCGTGGAGTCTCTGGGAGAAGCGCGCCGGTTCGGCCGGAGGCTTCCAATTGTCAGATCCCGGCCAGCTGCGCATGGTTACGACGCGTCGAGGGTTCATTGGCCGAGCTCCCTTTCCTCGGCCAGGCGGTTGAGGAGCCGGCCCAGCTCGACCACGAAGAGCGGAGGGAGCTGGACGGTTCGCCCTTCGTGGTGCACACCCAGCCGCACCAGAAGATGACCGGTCCGCCGGAGCCGAAGGAGGTCGGGAGCTATCACCGAACCGTCGGCGATTCCGAGCACACTCCAACTCGTGTGCTCGACCACGTGCTGCCTTCGGGTCAGCGGCACCACGAGGAGCGGGTCGAGGTAGCGGCCGGCACCGTCACGACCGGAGGCGTGGTGCAGATGATCGGCTCTCTGACCGACAAAGACGCAGCGATGGTCTCTGGCCCTCATCATGCAGCCCGCCCACTGCGATAGATGAACAGGTCCTCTTCGCCGGCCCGCCGGGCCTCGAGGACGGCCAGCACCCGATCGGGGTCACTGAGGAAGTTCTCACCCCTGATCGGTCGCCACCCACCCACTCTCCGTCGGAAGCGTTGAGGGGAGACAAGTCCGGCGGCCAACTGACCGACGAGTGAGTCGTAGCGACCGGCCCGCTGGGCTTCGAGCCGGGACGGTGCCTCGAGGACGACGAACGGGGTCGGCCGGTCGAGGAGGACCGAAATGGCCCGATGCTCCCGGACCTCCGCCCGTTCGTGGCCCAGTGCCTCTCGTGCGCTGACCCCCGGCCGTGCGCTCCTCCGTCGAAGGTACTGGGCCCGATCCACCGCCCGCCGACCGGCGGTGCCGGGGGATGTGTTGCGCCGGGTGAGCAGGCCCGCGTCGGCGGCGTCCACCAGCCTGTCGGACGGCCTCTTCCCAGGGATAGACGGCCGAGCTGCCGAACGGCGAAGGGAGCGCGGGAGGTCAGACTTCGGCACCGAGGGCGTCCTCAGGATCGAGGTCGCCCGGCGCGGTTGGCGCTAAAGTGGGAGTGACCTGGGGTTGTGGAGATTTCGGGTTCGGAGTGCCCTCTGTGAGAACGGGGGGCATTTCCGCGTCTTCGAGAGAAGTGCGCGACAGTCGTTCTCGAGCTGACCGGGCGACCGTCTCCTCAGCCAACTCCGCGAGGAGATCAGGTAACGCCGCAGCCGCCAAATCACCCAGGACAAGCTCGAGATCAGTTCCCAGCTCGGCAGCCACACGTTCGGCCGCATTCACAACGTCATCGGGAAGGTCGACCCGTAGCCGAAGCCTCCCGTCAGGACGTATTGGGGAACTAACGGGACGGGTCACCAGGCTTCTCCAAAGGCCGCAACCGCCCGGACAATAAGGAGGGCGAGCATTGTGCCTACCAAAGCAATTCCCAGGAGTCCGTACGTTGGCCCATCACGGGATGTGCCCAGTACGGCGAGGACTGCCGGGTCCACGGCAACGGTCACCCGGGCGGTTTGGATCGATTGAGTAGCCACGACCCAAGGTTGGCAATTTCCGATTTGTCGGCATCGCCCTGAAGTGGGGGAACAACATAATGGGGGTGATTAAGCGTGTAGTTCTATTGACTAGATACTATAATGGGGGTATGCGGTCCACCAAGCTAGACGAGAGCGTCGCTTCCCAGGTCAAGAGACCCGTGAGTACCGTGGTCCGTCATCGGACGAAAGAGGGGATGTGGCCTCTCGACGGTGAGGCCGACTTTGTTCGGCACTATGAGGTGATGGATGCGCTTGGCCTAGGGACTGGCAAGGACAATTGGCTGATTGCATTGCAGTCAGCCGACGCATTCGAATGGCCAACCGTTCGGCTTAGGAGGGATTTGCTTGCCGTTGCCGAGCTGGACATCGAGGGTGCCACCATCGACCAATCAGCTGCTCGGCAAAGTCCAGTTTTCAGCCTCGTGCGCGAATTCCTGTCCGGCATAGCCCTGGGAAGCGAGGATGCGAGCCGCGAGCCGCTTGTGAGCAGCGTTAACCGGCAAACGAGAAGGATCGAACTCCGAGAATCTGTCGGTGATGTTGCCGAAGCCTTGGCTGACGACGCCATCGACGGAGTTTGGAGGACAGCAACGTCCCAGTCGACAAGTCCTGAGGATTTCCGGGCTTTCGCAGTCATCGCGGACACGGTCGCGGACAAGGTCCCGGGTATCGAGGACGGCGACCTGCTTTCTGAGGTTCCGCTAGAGGTAGATGTCCATGCCAGGGTCGCGACATTCCCCGCACGAATGACTAACTGGCTTGGTTGGGCACGTACAGCCAGTCCGCGAGAGCTAGTCGAGGCGGTTAGGACGACGACCGGGATTGTGAGAGCGATAGCCGGAGATCCCGGTCGTCGTCTCACGGAGACCGACTGGTGGCGCTTCGTGGGGATGCTTACCCCCATGTTTGGATCTGAACGGAGTGCCCTTGAACCCGTCGTGGCCGCAATCCTTGTTTCCGTGAAGTCCAACATTCGGCGCACAGACTCGCGCCCTCCCGCGTCTCAATAGATAGAGAAGAGGGTAGCGCCTGCGGCCTAGCGCACCCTTAAGAAAACTCAACGGTGACAACAGAAATTGCCATAATCGGCAATGATGTATCCCATGGGAACCTGCCGTAGCTCTCGAGGGGTAGTGCGGAACAGATGACGGCGGCTCTCCGTTCCACAATGAGCAGTCTGGCCGAGCGTCCATGGTGGCATCAGCTTGCCGCGTGTCGTGGGGCCGGCCCCGATCTGTTCTTCCTCGAGCGTGGCCAGGGGGACAGCTACGCATCCGCTCGGAGGCTATGCGGCGACTGTCCTGTCCGATCGCGCTGTAGGGAGGCCGGTCGGACTGAGAACTTCGGCATGTGGGGAGGGATGGTGGCGGGCGAGCGCCACCGAGCGAATGGGGTCAGAACACCATCGCCGCCGAGGAGTGACCAACCACTCGATTACCAAGGGAGACCACTCTCATGACCGACACCTGCCTAAGCGTGATCGTCACCGCCGACGACTTCGGCCACGTGCGAGCCGTGATGCCCCGGATCACATCCGACTGCGCGTATCTCAGCATTCCCCGGGCCCATACCGGCGACCTGTGGCGTCTCATTCTGAACGGCGCCCCCACGGACCATTGGTGGTCCGGTTCGGCGTCCTTCGGCGTCTTCGCCATTGCAGACGATGACGAGCTGGTGATGGAGAGCATGACCGGCGCCGATCCCGGTCGCCCCGTTGAGGTCGTTTTGTGGTTGCCGCTCCCCGGCGGTCCGGTGATCAAAGCGCATCGCCTGGACGAACCGCTCCCCGCCGACCGACTGGCAGGATCGGTGGTGACGGTCTGATGGCTCAGAACCAGTACCCGGCCAACGGAACCTCGAACGCCGAAGGCGAGCTGACCATCACCTTCCCTTCCGTCAACTCGAATAGTGAGTTCACCGGCGTGGTGTCGATTCCGAATGCTCCGAACACGAGCCAGACGGGGATCTACGTCAATGACCAACTGATCGCTACGGTTGGAGGGTCGTCTCAGTATGGGGCGTTGCAGTTGAACGACTCCGACACGCTCACTCTGATCGGAACAGGCTTCACCCCCGACACCCAATACCAGGGCCTGTGTAATGGTGTCGTGGTCTACGGAACAGGGGGGCCAGCCATTCCGACGCCGACGGCTAGTCAGGTGGAGGCGGCCCTGATCGGGACCATCGAGGCCACCACTCCACCCGCCACTCCGATCTACGGACCGCTGGCCATCACCTCGGGGACGCCCTTCGTCGTCGACATCCCGCCCGATGTGCGAACCCTGATCATCGAGACCATCGCCGCCGACAAGCCGACCGCTTACACCGTGGTGGGTAACGTGACCGGCTTTCAGTACTTCGGGACCAATGGTCAGCTTCCCTATCTCTACGCCACCGGGACGGACAATTCACTGGTCGTCATCGACCTATTCGGCGTTATCGACACCTCGGTGACCATCACCGAGACCATTGCCGGCTCCGCCACGGTCACCGTCTATGGAGACACCCTGCTTTATGACGAGTCGTCGTTCTACAACGGAGTCCCGTTCCCGATTGCCAATGCCCTGGCCGCTGCCGGCACGGTTCTCCTCACCACCGGGCCGTGCCGGATCCTGTCAGCGGTGATCAACACCTCGGCCACCGATGCCTCCATTACCATCGGGGGCGTGCAGGTCATGCGGGCCACCACCCAGATGAACCAGACCTGGTCGGAAGGACTGCTGGTGCAATCGGGCGCCGCCGTCCAGGGCGTCCAGGTCGGAGCCGGCGCATCCAACTACGACATCGTGATCGCCTATCCGTGAGCCGTGGCTGACACCCAACTCGGAGAGGTGATTTTTCAGATCGGCCACTCGCGATCGTCCTCCCAATGAGGGCACCCCATGATCGTCACCGGCTTACCGTCGCTCCCGACCCAGCCAGCGAGCATCCTGTACCCATCGGCGAGGAAGTCTTCGACATCCGCCGGCTCGCATATCACGCCGTGGACCTCCGGTCGGTCGTCTGGATGGAACCGCAAGGCGCACAAGTCGCATGTCTGAATAAGTATCTCGACCGTCACGGGCCCGCCGATTGGTCTGGGTCCGGAATTGGATAATCCTCACTCGTCGCCCACTGTCTACCTGGCTTCATTCCGCCTGGCCATCCGTGCGGCGACTTCCAGAGCTGCAAGTCGTCGGTACAAATCATTGACGATCTCGACCAATTGCGAGGGGTCCTGAACTTTGTCCTCGTCAATCTGCCTCGGCTGTTCCATCTCGCGCGCCTCTGATCGCTTCGGTCGGGCCGGCGCCCGATCAATCGTTTGGGAACCATCGGCCGAGGCCCTCCCCACCTTTAGGACGTTCACCTAGTCGCGAGACTCCCGTTGCGGTCGTGGCTTGCCGTAGCCGCGCTCTGCGGGCCAGATCGGCTCACGGCCTGGCCGTTGTTTCCTCGGCATGCTCGTCACAGGCGTCCACTTCCCACCGTTTTCCCTTTGCATCGACGAATGTGCCATGACGGATTGCCGGTTCCGGACAGTGCTTGGCGTGCCCCACGCCGCTGTGGACGAACCGGAAGCACTGGCCGGCCTGGACGGAGAAGGCTTCGGCGTAGTGGGCCACACATCCAGTCTGACATCACACTTTCGATTGCGCCCATTGCCGTCGATCCGGGGTACCGCCTAGTGCTACGGAAGGGAGAACGAGAGCGATTATGTCACGACGCCGTGAGTCGAACGCCTCCGGTCTTGGCGCTTCCGCTCGATGTACACCATGAGCGCCACAACGGTGGCCGCAGCGCACCGTGGCGGGTCGGTATTGACGCCAATGAACACCAACCACGTCCATCACCCAGTGAACTCCACGATCGCCACAGCGTCCCCAACGCCGTCATCGCCCATGAGATCATGCCTGGCCCAGTAGATTGTCCCCTCAATGGGTCGTGCAGCGGACTACCGGGCGAGCGGCGGCTACGAAGCATGGGAGCGGAGCGCCGACTACGTCCTTGTCCCGCTGGCGTTGATCTTCCTCGCCGTTCTCCTAATACCGCTGGCCGTCCATCTGACACCGCAGGAGCAGGCTGCATTCCTCATCGCCAACATCTTGATTTGGGTCGCGTTCGCCGTCGACTACTTCGTCCGCCTTTACCTCGCACCTGCTCGGGGGCGTTTCGTCAGAACCCACGTCCTCGATTTCATCGTGGTGTGCGTCCCATTTCTTCGACCGCTTCGTTTGCTGCGAGTGATTGGGATAGCCGGGGAATACGTCGTCCGCTCTCGTCGGCACCTCGCACAACGCGCAATGGCGTTCGTCGGCGTCGTGGCTGTCGTCGCGGTGTTGGCAGGGGCTGCCATCATCTACAACTCGGAACGCACTCACGCGAACGCGAGTCTTCGCTCGTTTCCTCAGGCATTGTGGTGGTCGGTAGGCGCGATTACCACCGTCGGCACCGACGGCGACCCGACAACGACAACCGGACGGATTGTCGCATCGGTGATGTTTATTACCGGCGTCGCACTGGTCGGGATCTTCACCGCCGCCGTCGCTACGTATTTCATCTCCAGCAACGATGAGAAACCCAAAGTCGAGGAACTAATCGAGGCCGAGTCGTCCAGCGTGGCCCACGATCTGGCAACAATGAAGGCGAGCATCGACGGCTTGTACGCCGAACTCACCTCTCTACGTTCACACCTCAGCGAGTTGATCGAGCGAGCGCCGACAACGGCGGACAAAGCGGAAAGGAGCGACGGTGCTGTTCATTGAATACGACGTCGGAGACGACGGCATGATAGAGGTCGTGGGACTCATCAATGCTATTGAGGAAAACGACGAGGACCCACTCGGCCAGGATTGGATGAGCTGGCGTCAGTCCTTCGATGACAATGGCCTGGGGTGCGTGGCCGTGTCACCGGAGGACCTCACGTTGATGGAGTCGATTGACGATTCCGAGCAGATCCGGGTCATTGTGGAGCGGCTCATCCTTGCCGACCGAGCGACCAAAGAAGAGGTGCCATCGTGAGCACAACCCGATCGCAGCTCTACAGATTCGCGAGAGACCTCGGCAACGTTGAGGCTGTCGAGCACGGGTATAAGCGAGGCGGGCTTTCGGGAGCTGCTTCCGGCGGTGCGCAGCGCGAGGCGCGTCGGGTCATCTACCGGGAAGGCAATCGCCAGATCAACCACTTCGTGCGTGCCATCGGACTCGGACCGCATCGGCGTTGAGAGAGCCCCCGTCCCGGCGTTGATGGATAGTCCGGCAGACGCCGACTGTGAGCTGCATCGACGGCTTAGTAGCCCGAGAGTGCCTGGTTGAGGGTCACCCCGAAAAGGAGCAACGGATCTCGGGCGAGTTGCTTTAGGTCGAGAACTCACGGTCACTGAAGGCGGGCCCGGAGCACGGTGGCGGAACCACGCTCAACGGGCCCGCCGATTGGGGATGGTAACGGAGAAGGGACGTCTGGCCCTGGATGCTCTGACCGATTCGGAGCACTGTTGATACGGAGCGGGTGGTGCCGTCGTCACCTGGCGGAGGCGGCCCACTCGCTCACGTCTCCGTTTGACTCCCCATGTCTCAGCCCACAAGATGGGCTTACAACATAAAAGCCCCCCGCGACCGCGCCAACGGCCCGGGGGGCATGGCCATAGGAGAGCGACCTCCCATGACGAACGGCGACGCTACCGCCTGTCCGACGGAATCCCCAGGATCGACGTTTTCGAGACCCCTCGATCAGTCACCACCTCTCACCCCGGAGGACGTCACAGACGACGCCGAGCGCCGGGCCGGCGCTTACCGTCAGGCGGACCGCCACGGGGTTGCCGTCGTGGACGGCTTCGGGGTCCAGGTCATCGTCGAGCGTGCGCACCTCGAGCTACATGACGGAGTCGGCGAGCACCGACGGGTGCGGCGATATCCGAAGATCGACCCTCCGCTCCGTATCGCCATCGGGATCGGAACCGTTGGAACGGTGAGCCTCGACGCCCTGCGCTGGTGTTCCCAGGTGGGTACACCGCTCGTCGCCCTCAGCAACGATGGCTCTCTCCTCGCCGTCGGCCCTCCCGGGCGGGACGACGCCCGACTGCTCCGGGCCCAAGCCCTCGCCCTCTACGGGCTGGCCGGGCTGGCCGTGACCCGATACCTGATCTCCGAGAAGCTCCGGGGTCAGGCGGAGGTACTCCGAGCGCACCTGGCGGAGGTGAGTGCCGCCGAAACAATCGCCGAGCTGGCGACAGCCGTGTTCGAGCGGACGGCCAGCATCGAGGAGGTCCGCCAGCTCGAGGCAGCCGCCGCAAACGTCTACTTCGCTTCCTTCGAGCGGACCGTCGAGGTCACCTTCGCCCGGAAGGATCTGCCGCGCATCCCCACCCACTGGTCCCGCTTCAACGGCCGTAGGAGCTCGATCAATCCTGCGACTGCCCGCAATTCCACCGACCCTGCCGGCGCCGTCCTCAACTACGCTTACAAGCTGGCCGAGGTCGAAGCCGGCCTGGCCGCTCGCCGCATGGGTCTCGATCCCGGAATCGGGATCCTCCACGCCGACCTCGCCGGCCGGCCGTCGTTCGCCTGCGATCTCATGGAGTCGGTGCGTCCGGTGGTCGACGCCCACGTGCTCGATGTCCTCCAGGGCCCGTTGCGGAAGCGAGAATTTACCGAGGACTCCCGGGGAGTCGTCCGTTGCCTGGCCCCGCTGACCCACCGACTGGCCGAGGCCATGCCCTCCTACGGTCTGGTCCTGGCCCCCGTGGTCGAACACGTCGCCGATCTGCTGGCCCAGTCCTCCCCCTACGACGTTCCGGCGCCGACGGTACTCAGTGGGTCGAAGCACAAGGCGGCGGCACGAGCTCGAGCGGGCACCCGTCCCTCCGATAAGGCCACGCCGGCCAAACTGTCCGGTCCCAACCCCGGCAGGTTGGCACCTCGAGGGCGGCGCCGGACGAAACCTTCGGCATCACCGCCCCTGCCGCTCCGGGCCTGCCGAGGGTGCGGTGGTCGGCTCCCCGCCGATTCCGACCGAGACAGACCCCGGATCGACTGGTGCTCGGACTGCCTGCCCGGTCGACGGCAGGAGATCGGCGCCTCTCTCTACTCGGAGTCCCGAGTTGCGGCAGAGAGGTTTGCTGCGCAGACCGGGACACTGCCAGCCCATACGCCGAAGGCCCAGGCGTCCCGATCTGAAGCGAACGCCCGGCAACGTGAGGAGCAGCGCCGCTGGTCAGCGGCGGCGGCCAGCGATCGCCTGGACCCGGCCTGGTTCCAGCGGGAGATCCTCCCCAAGCTGGCCACCTTCAGCCTGCCAGCCATCGCCAAGGCGACCGGGGCGAGCACCACAGCGGCGAGTCAGTGGCGATCCGGTAAGAGGGTGCCGCACCGGAGGCACTGGGCTGCAATGTGTCAACTCGTTGGGATATATCAAGCCCTCGATGCGAGCATTCCGCCCGAGCTTCCCGAGTAAAGTGCGCTCGGTGACAAGCCGCGATGAAAAGCTTGGCCTCCTCAAGGACTTAATCGTCGGAAGCCGCGTGGCTGAAGATGAAGTCGATGAGCTAGAACGGTACTTTGTCGAGACTGATCAGTGGCAGCGGATCTACTCAGGCGAGATCGATATTGTTTTTGGTCCAAAGGGGTCAGGCAAGAGTGCCATTTACACTCTCTTGGTTGCCAGAGAGTTGGAGCTGCTTGATCGAGGAATCCTTCTAGTTGCTGGAGAGAATCCCCGCGGAGCGGCCGCCTTTTCCGATCTCGTAAGTGATCCGCCAACGTCACAAGCTGAGTTCACTGGTATCTGGAAGCTCTACATCCTGACCCTACTGAACGGCCTACTGGAAGACGAGAACATCGAAACGGGCGGGGCCCGCCTCTTGGGCGAGCAATTGGCAGATGCTGGGCTCGTCAGAGGTCCGGGCGGTCTCAGAGGGCTCATCAAACGGGTCCGGGAGTACCTGGGTAGGCTCGCCTCGTCCGAATCGCTAGAGGCCGGCGTGACAATCGATCCCGCATCGCGCATGCCAGTTCTGACGGCAAAGATAACTCTCGGCGAGCCGAGTGAGGCTGCTAGGGAGGCCGGCGCTATGTCGGTCGATGAATTAATTTCGCTTGCTGCCGATGAGATACGCAAAGTTGGCAGCATCGCCTGGGTCGTGTTTGACCGTCTGGATGTCGCATTCGCAGACAACCGTGAACTGGAGGCGAATGCACTCAGAGCTTTGTTTGGTATCTATCTCGATCTGCTCTCGAACGACAGTGTTCGATTGAAGATTTTTCTGCGTACCGATATCTGGAAAGCAATAACCGAGAAGGGATTCAGGGAGGCCAGTCACATCACACGAACCGTGACCGTCAGATGGGACTTGCCCTCGTTGCTGAACTTGGCGGTTCGTCGGTTGCTCCAAAATGATGATCTTCTCAGATATCTGAGCGCCGATGCAGACACGATATTGTCCGACTCGGACCAGCAGCGGGCATTCTTCGATTCACTGGTTCCTGAACAAATTGATTCCGGACGAAATCCACGGACATTTGAGTGGATGCTGGGTCGAGTTGCCGATTCGAGCAGGGAACCGGCACCTAGAGAACTGATCCACCTTCTGGAGCAGGTCCGGGAGGTTCAGGTGAAGATGCTTGAACGAGGAGAGGAGGAGGCGGAAAACGGACACCTCTTCACCCGTCAGGCTTTTCGCGCAGCCCTTCCTGAGGTATCTCGAGTCCGTCTGGAACAAACGCTTTACGCGGAATTTCCGGGATTAAGGCCCCACGTCGAAGCACTGAGAGGCTCGAAGACTGAGCACAGTATCGACAGCCTTGCAGCAATCTGGCGAGTCTCGGAGGACGAAGCTAAAGAAATCGCCGATGCGTTGGTCGAAGTTGGCTTCTTCGAAAGAAGAGGTTCACGCGAAGATCCAAATTTCTGGGTTCCGTTCCTCTACAGGCCTGCACTGGAGATGGTGCAAGGTTCGGCGGATTAGAGGCTCCTCCCTTCCCCCCCGCGGCGCTTTTCGCCCCCCCGGACCTCCGCCCCCCCGCCCCTCGGCCCCGCCCCCTCCGGGTCTCCGGTGCGCCCCCGCCGTGCTGCGCGGCCCTCCCGGGCTCCGGTGTTCGGCCCGGCTGCGCGGCGGTTCTGTCCCCGCCGGGCCTCCGCTCTCCCGCTCTCCCGTGTGATGTGTAGAACGGGAGAGCCGGGCCACGGGCCCCCAGCGACCCCAAAACCGGCGCGCGGGGTGGGGAGCCCCGAGACCGAGACGGCGAAACGGCACGACGGCCGGCGCCCACCCGAACGCGGAGGAGAGGGCGAGGCGGGGAGGGGCGTTGGAGCAGAGCTGCAAACAAAATCTGGTCAGTACACCGCCTAATCAGTTCACGACGAACCATCCGACCTGAGCTGTGTCGCCATGCGGCACCGCCTTGGTCAGAATGATCTTGAACGAGCTACCTGAAACGCTCGGAATGACGGCCGCAACGTAGACCTTAGAAATGCTGTTCTGCATCGTAGCCAGCACCAGGCTGGATGCGGTGAGCGGAACGCCCGTTACGGTCGCTGATGACTGTCCCGCCGTGACCGACTCCAGTCCGCTTCTTGTGAAAGTGGCGACACCTTCGACCTGAAGTGCGGTAGCGGCGGACTGTACGGCCACAGCCGACACCCCCACGCCGGATGCGGACTCCGTATAACCCTGGACACCGAATCCACCACCCGGACTCTGGTCGTAACCTATGACGCCACCCCGGTCGTCCTTGGTTGTAATCCCCTTGACACCGTTGCCGGCGCTCGACAGTCCGACCACGCCATCGGCGGCGCCGCTGTCGCCCACTAGCCCGGCAATCTGTAAGGGGCCCTGTTCTGGTACGGGTTCGAGTCCACTCGGAGACCCGCCTATCCCCCACAGACCGGTTGCGTCTGACGACGCCATATAGGTTGTGGGCACTGAGACGTTGCCCGTGTACGCACCCTGGATCACAGGGTCACCGTCAAGGGCCTCGGCAGGCTGGGCGCGAGCAACCGCGGCAGCGGCACCAAGGCCAGCGGCTGCACCGAACATGAGCGCCCGTCGACCGAGTCTCCCTCCCGGCTTGTCTTGTTCCTCTCCATCTTCGGTGGGGATGGCCCCATTGTTCTCCGTCAGCGTTCCGCCCATGGTTGTACCACCTTTCGGTTTGGTGCTGTCAGTCATCGCCCCGCAGCCAGCCCGGTAGCAGGATCTCACCAAGCAAATGGCCTGTAAATCGGTAATGGACGCGCCGCCATTCAGGCGAGCATGCGCTGGATCTCGATTGAGCGGTAGTGCTTACAAGTTCTGGACCGGGGTTTACTCTGCGACTCTCGAACATTGCGTTGCTGGCCGTCAGGTCAGCTTGAAGGTTGTCTTGAGCGTGATACCCGAGGTCAGCCCGATAGCCGTGACTGTGTGAGCGCCAGCGCGACCTGCCGTATTGGAGTAGATAAGTCCAGAGCAGCTGTACGAACCGTCGGATAGGGCGTTGGTGGTGCACACAATGACAGATGCCGGTGAAGCGAGGCGGGTCTTGTAGGTGATGTCGACGGTCTCGCCGGGAATGAAGCCGACGCCCGATGCTGTAACCGAGGTCTCAACGGGACCAGAGCGGGGTGACAGGACAAACGAGGCGGTGGGCACGGCCGGACGGGACGGCGCGGAGGGCGGTCCCGGCGCGAAGGTGGTGGCAGTGACGGTAAAGGTGTAGCTGTCGCCGGCGGTGAGTCCTGTCACGGTGATCGGGCTGGTCGTCCCGGTGGCGGTCTGGCCGCCGCGGGCAGGATCGGTGTTGTCGGTGGCGACCACTGCGTAAGAGCTGACCTTCACTCCGCCGGTGTCGGCGGGAGCGTGAAAGGTCACCTTGGCTTCACCGCTACCGGCTTTGGCGGTCACCGCAGTCGGCGCGCCGGGCAAGGTGGCAAAAGTCGGGGTGATCACCGACACACTGTTCGAATCATGAGCGCTGGCGAAGTAGACAGCGTCAGTGGCCTGGTCGACCGCCACCCCGTCGGAAGAGCCGCCGATTTTTACTAAGGAGTAGAGCGTGTTGGTGACCCCGTCGATCACCGATACATAAATCGATTGATAGTTGGCCACGTAGACGGTGTCGGTGGCCTCATCTACTGCCACCCCCCAGGGCTCGTACTCGCCCCCGTCGCTGCCGTCGTCGACGGTGGCGGTCACGGTGTTGTTGGCGCCGTTGATCACCGACACGTCACACGAGCAAAATGAGTCAGCGTCCGCGACATAGACCGTGTCGGTATCGTCGTCGACGGTCAATCCCCAGGGGCCAGGGAGCCCACCGATGGTGGCATCCACCGAGTTCACATACGGGCCGATCACCGACACGCTGTTATCGCCAGGGTCGGTCACGTAGACCAAGCCGGTGGCCTGGTCGACCGCCACCGATTGGGCCGGTGTGCTGATCGTGCCAGTGACCGTGTTGGATGCCCCGTTGATGACCGAGACATCCGAACCGTTAGCGACATAGATGAGGTCGAAAGCGTCCTCGACTGCCACCCCGTCGGGACCGGAGCCGACTCCGATCGTGGCCGTGATGGTGTTACTCGCGCCGTCGATCACCGATACCGTGTTGGATACTCCGTTTGTAACATAAATCGTATCGGTCGCCTGGTCGACAGCCACCCCAGTGGGTTCGGAGCCGACCGCGACGGTGGCGGTCACGGTGTTGGTGGCCTCGTCGATCACTGACACCGTGTCCGAGGCATCGCTGGCGACATACGCGGTGTCGGTCGCTGAATCCACCGCAACTCCTGCAGGGTAATAGCCAACTGGGATGGTGGCGATCCCGCTGCCTCTCAGGACCGGCGCAAGGTTGATCACCGACACATCGTCCGCTGCAAGGTTGGCGGTGTAGACGGCCCCGGTGGCGTCATCGACTGCCACCCCGATCGGGACGACATCCACCGCGGTGGTGTAAGTCACGGTGTCGGTGTACCCATCGATCACTGACATCGCGGACGGACCAAAGGTAGGGTTGGTGACATAAATGGTGTTGGTGGCCTCGTCGACGGCTACCTCGAAGGGATCACCACCGGAGGCGCTGACAGGAACCGAGGACACGTAGGGCCCCCCCAGTGCACTCAAGACAATTTTCGACACTGAGTCCGATCCTTGGATGGCAACATAGGCGGTGTTGGTGGCCTCGTCGACCGCCACCCCGTAAGGACTTGAGCCGACAGTGATGGTGTCGCTCACAGCGTTGTTCCAGATCACCGACACCGTGTTCGATCCATTGTTGGTGACAAGGACGTTCGACCCGTCGTCAGCCACCCCGATGGGTTGTGAAAAGCCCGTGACGGTGTAAGGCACAGTGTTGTTGGCCCCGTCGATCTCCGAGACTGTGTTCGATCCATAGTTGGCGACATAGACCATGTTGATGGCTTCGTCGACCGCCACCCCTGCGGGGCTGGTGCCGACGGGGATGGTGTCGGTCACGGTGTTGTTGGCCCCGTCGATCACCGACACCGAGTTTGACGCATCATTGGTGACATAGACGGTGTCGCTGGTCTCATTGACCGCCACCCCCTCAGGCTGGGTACCGACAGTGATGGTGGCCGTGACGGTATTGGTGGCTCCGTTGATCACTGACACCGAATTCGAGTACTCGTTGGTGGCGTAGATGGTGTCGGTAGTCTCATCGACTGCCACCCCCCAGGGATTGGTGCCGACCGCGATATTGAGCGACGCATAGCGGCTTGTCGGCCCCCCCTGAGCCTGCGCTGCGGGCACACCCACCAACGCCACCCCGGCCACCACTACGCTCGCCACCGCCACCGCCAGCACGGACGACCTCAACACCACCCGAGGAAACCTACCGAATCGATTCGCCATTGGCCGCCACCGCCTGTTCCGAGGTGCTTTACTGCACCCGTATGTTGAGACGAATACCACAGAATCGTGGGTGGTTTCAACAGGTGGCATGCGTCGCTCTCCCTCAGTGACCGCTTAACCACAATCGACGGGGCAAGGTGCCCTGTACCACCGGATGAAGTGCCCAGGCCGGGAACAGACCGGCGGTCACCCAATAGGCCACTGGTGCTTGTCTACCCAGTGCGGGCAGTTCACGATCGTCACCGGCTCGCCGTCGCTCCCGACCCAGCCTGCGGCTATCCGGTACCCGTCAGCTAACAGAGTGTTGACATCGCCCGGTTCACATCCCACGATGCGAACGTCTGGCCGATCACCGGGAAACCAATGGCCGAGGCAGATGTCGCAAGTCTGGACGAATATGTCGATGCTCACGAGACAGTGCATGTTTGTCGCAGACGTCCACGTCCCACCCCTTTCCCTTCCGGTCCACGAACACACCGTGACGGGTAACTGGTTCGGGGCAGTGCTGAGCGTGTCCGACACCCGAATGTACGAAGCGGAAGCATTGGCCGGGCTGGACCGAGAAGGCTTCGGCGTAGTGAGCCATGAGTTGAACGTAGTTGCGAGGCTTGGGGACCGAACAGGTACGAAGTCAGGGCTGAGGTGACCGAGCCCAGCTTGGGCCCGCTCCCGGTTGTAGAAGATCTCGATGTAGTCGAAGAGAACGCTACGACTGATTGAGAACGTTTCACCCGTGTAATCGCGTTATGGGGGCACTCTTGCCGGAGTGCCGGTCGATGGCCTCCCGTCTGCGCCCCCGCCTTCCCCGTTCCCGGTGGGCCCGGCCGCGGTCGACGTGATCAGAACCGCAAGTGGTTGTTAGGGTGCCACCGTGATTTGTCGCATTTGTGGGGAAGTTGTCGGAACAGATCGCGCAATGACTAATCGGAGTTTCAGCTTCAGGTCAGAAACTGACCGGGAACCAACCTCTCCTAGAAGCTGATGCTTCTGTTCTTGGTTGCGGCGCTCGGCTTGCTGTGGATTGTTTTGACGTCACGTCGGGCAGAACTCGGCTACGACAATTTGTCCCCGCGAGGATCTCTGGTATTCGCTTATCTAGCCTTTGAGCTGATTTTGCTGGCTATCACTGAGGCCTCCAGTCTCGGGCACCACTTCACGGCAGGAGTAGTGGACGGTTCGTGGGTGGTCGTCGTCTTGATTCTCCTGTACCTGTGTCGTGGCTCTATCACTCGGTTTATCCGCAGGCTCGGGTCACAGGAAACCGGCCTCTCGGGTGTGCGGGAGCGCCTGTCTGCTGTGGGAGTCGAAGAGTGGATCTGGCTGGGAGTGGTGGTGATCATCTTCGCCATCCTGGTGATCATCGGATCCCTGTACCCACCGAGCAATACCGACTCGTTGCTATACCACCTGGCCCGAGTTGAACACTGGATCCAGAATCGGACGGTAGCCCCTTTCGCCACTCACTACTTGGCTCAGATCGAGTTCTCTCCGTTGGGCGAATACAACCTGGCCCAGATACACCTGATGGCAGGCACTGATCGGTTCGACGCAGCCGTGCAGCTCCTTGCAGCACTGGTCTCCGTGATTGGGGTGACCGAGTTGGCCAGGCTGCTCGGAGCGAACCGATGGGCCCAACTGATGTCGGCGGTGATCTGTGCCACTATCCCCAGTGGCATCCTTCTGGCGACCAGCACCGAGAACGATTACGTGGCTGCTGCCACCGGAGTCGTCCTCTTAGTGGCACTGGCTGGCCTCACCCTCGAACGCAAGTGGTTGCCTCAGCTTCTGATCGTGGGTGTTGCGGGCGGATTGGCCTACATGACAAAGAGTTCCATGCTTTTGCTTCTCTCTCCCGCGGCCCTGGCACTTTTGGCGGTCGCCGCCTATCACCAATCCCGGCTCACACCGGGGCGATCCTGGCTAGTGAGATCCGCCGGCCAGATCGCTGCGCTTGTGGTTGCTGCGGTAGTGGTCGTCGGGCCATTTATTGTCCAGAATATCCAGCTGTTCGGCTCACCTATTGGTCCGGCATCCAGGGCGCTGACCATCTCGCCGATCACGCTCGACGGGATGGGAGCCAACGTGGTCCGATCCACCGCTCTCGAGTTCGATGTAGGTAACGGGCTCAACGGTCCGTACACATTTCTGTCCAAGTGGCTACTTCCAGCCTTGAGTCATGTTTACTCCGTCTTTGGTGTGCCCGTCACCGATCCCGATGACGGATACAGCCTGAACTCCCATGTGTTCGCGCTGCGGGATTACACGCTTCAGCAGCGCCTGGGTGATTTCGGCGCCAACCCTTGGCATGTGCTGCTGATGGTGGTGGCCATAATCGTTCTCGTCGTGTCCGTTATCCGGGGACACCGCTTCCTACGCCGAGCCCTGCTAACCGCTATCGCTTTGGGGGCTGGATACGTTCTCTTCACAGGTCTTTACTGGTGGAATCCCTTCGGCGTACGTCTGGTACTCCCGCTGCTGGTGGCGTGGTCGGCGATCATCGCCCTCGCCCTGGCCAGGTTCCCCAAGTGGGTCGGCAGGGTGGTGCTGCTGGGACTGATCGTGGCCTGCATTCCCCAGCTGGTCGACAATGCCGATGCGCCTCTCATACCGGCGATTATTCCCAACGAGCCTTACCTTACGCCGTACTTCTTCGACAGCTACCCCGAGACGGCCCGACCCGTTCAGGCCTTGGCTTATGAGTCGATCACCGCCATGCTGGCGGAGTCCAGCTGCAGACAAGCCTCCATCGGCAACTGGGTACTGCTGGAGGACCCGCTGTGGGTGGGTCTGGCCCACAATCACTGGGGCGGTGCGCTTAATGACTTCAACGTCCAGAATGTCACTAAGCGCCTCGAACCGACCTATCGGCCTTGCGCTGTGATCACCCAACAGGGGCGGGGCTATGCCGCAGCCGACGACGCTACCGTCAATGCCCAATTCGACAACCTGGCGCTGTCAGTCGATGTCTCCGATGCGGCCACCATTCGCACGCCAGTCCCTGGGTTCAACAGCCGCGTCAGAAACGCCCGGGTATATCCCGGTGGCGGTTGGGGGCTTGCCGCCTTCCCCGGCCACCCGCTGTTTGGGGGCAATGGGTCGCTTTACGTATTCAGCGACGTCGTCCAGTCTGTACAACTCCAATTCCACCTAGCAGCGGGAGTTGCACAGCCCACGCTGACCGTCACCGAACATGGGAGCCAGCAGGTGCCGACGACTCTGTCAAATGGCGTTCTGACGGCGGATCTGCTCCTCTCTAAAGGAGCGAACCGAGTGGGGTTGAGCACCCATGTCATGACAGGAATGAAGCCGGCGATCCTTGCGCTTTCTGGCGTAGCTCTTACTCCTGCGCATTCCTCTTATGAAAATTCATAACGTTCGCCCCTCCCTCTGCGCCTCGCCCCCCCGTTTCTGGTGGGCCCGGCCTTGCCCGTTGCGCTCTCTGGAGCGTAAGGAGGTGTCGTTCGGCGCTGAGCTCCTCGCTACGGACTCGACCGCAGCTTGGTGTTTCAGTGCTGGGCCCTAGCAAGCCATGCCTGCGTTTGTGGCCCGAAAGTATCCCTTGTCACCGAGCCAAGTTTGAAGATCCGCCGGATCCGCAAGATCCGCCGATATGACCTTCGCCAACTCCTCGATGTCGATGACCTGCGTTGTATCCACTTCGATCACTGAGCCGAGTCCTATTGGTCGATCGCACTCCGCGACAAATGGCGCGTCGAGAGTGGGAGCTACATGAGCAGGATGGAGACCCGCCTGAGTTGCTCGTCGCTTATGGCGACGAAGGGCGACCTCAGAAGGGCATGAGCAATACACTTCGACCAACTTTGCGGAGAGCCCCGAGAACTTGGCCTTCTCGGAATCGTTTTGTGGACGAAAATCGGTCTCGAGAACGGCCCGTTGACTCTGCGCTGCAAGGGCCCAGAAGACCTCCATCGCGGCTGCGTCTAACCGCCGTGACCATTCGAAATCCCCGACGGCCGGCTGGAAATCATCCCACAGAGATTCCTTGATCAGATCTTTACTTATCAGGTTCATCTGGAGGATCCTTGCCAGATGCCGAGCAAGCGTGCTCTTTCCAGATCCCGGCGCACCGGTTACGAAAATGATCTCGCGGTCCATGAGGTCTACGAATCCCGAGATCGAAGCCCGCAGCCATGTGCCCCTCTACCCGGGATCAACACCCGAGTCTCCCCCGCTGCATGGTCCACGTTTGAACTAACGTTCGTGGCCACAATCTGTTACAGCTACAACGCCCAAACCTCCGGCCGAAGAAGGGCGGTTCCCGATTGTGACGGGACAAAGGTCATCTGGTCCGTGCATTAAAACGAACCGATTCCGGTTAGCCCCATTTGTTTCGTAGCGCCGAGGGATGCCTGCGGTCACGAACTCCATTTCGTCGGATCGCATAAAGGGCGTGTTAGTGAACGATCGAGGCCCGATTTCGTTACACAGGGCCTAAAACCGGAGATTTCCGTCCAATTCCCCGGAATTTGCGTGGATTCCGAGTGAACCAGGGTGTAAGAAAACGGGGAGGATCAGCGGCATCAGGGGGTGAGGTGCGGGGTGCAGAAAATGCCAAACTTCGGAGAAGCGCTCCGGGCAGCGAAGAAGGGTGACCAGGATGCCTTTGCGTTGCTTTGGAGGGAATTCCAGCCGGGGTTGCTGCGGTACCTCAAAGTAAAAGCGGCTCCAGCTGCTGAGGACCTAGCGGCGGACACCTGGATTCGGGCAATAAGAGCGCTGCAGAGGTTCGAAGGCGACGAGGCTGCTTTCCATGCGTGGCTCTTCACGATGGCCCGCAATCGTTTGACTGACTGGTACCGAGCGAGTGAACGTCGGGTTGAATTCATTGGAGCAACAAATCTCGCAGTGATGCCCGCCAGCAACAACGTCGAGGCAGAAGCTGACGAAAGTTCAGGCACCGATAAGGCGGTGGCCTTGATTGCTTCGCTTCCCGCCGACCAGGGCGAGGCAGTGATGCTGCGGGTTGTGGCGGGATTAGATGTCTCTCATGTTGCGACAATTATGGATAAATCTCCTGGTGCAGTGCGAGTGCTCTGCCACCGGGGGCTTCGCCGGCTGGAGCAGATCTTGGAGGAGCTCGAATACGAGAACCAAGCGGTCGTGACGCGTCCTGCGGAATCAGGCCGCTCTGAGGTTGAGATCACGAGATCGGTTGGGATCCGCACCCCGGGCGGTCGATCGGATCAGGAGAGGGTGCTGAATGCCTAACATGCGCCCCCTAAGGCTCTCTGCCAGCCAGTTGATTGCCGCCGACAACGACAACTTGGTGACGCTTCCCGATCCCAGCAGCGGAAGGTTGGGGGAGTTGATTGCCTCTGCAGGCGGGCCGGGACAGTCGCACGAGTTGAGTTGGGAGTTCGGTGCCCGGACCGCCTTCAGCACCGAGAGCGTGGCCTGGTCCAACGGTCGGCAACGATTGCGCCGCTCACCGGCCGTCGTTGCCGTTGTTGCCGTTACCAGTCTCCTTGTGACGACCACGGGCTTGGCGGCAGCGACCGGTCTCCCTGGACCGGCGGCTCGGGTTGTCGATCACGTTCTGAGACACATGGACCTAACAATCCAGCCTCCAGAGGTAGCCTCCGCCGTCGCTCAGTCGCCTTTGTCGGTAACGTCCAACCCGAACCCGGCAACATCGGGATCCGCAGGCCGAGTTCGAATTGGCAACTCCGCTTCGTGTTCATCAAGTAGTCACCAATCCAACTATGGCTCGGCGTGCGGGTTTGCCGCGGCACATGCGGACTCGGGAGGTCGTGGTGGCACGACTGGCACGAGCGAGAAGGCGTCCAGCGGGGGAAAAACCACGGGGCCAATACGCGTCGAAGGCCAAAAGACGGGTCGCTCCTCTAGTGACACCCACATCGGTGGCTCAATCGGGTCGAAACACGGTACGGGCCGAGGGGGCGCTGGGCCCGCCGGCTCAGGTGGACAAAGCACGGGATCCGGTCAAGGCACCGGCTCCAACCGGGGTGGGAACAAGGGCACCGGCTCCAACCGGGGTGGGAACAAGGGCACCGGCTCCAACCGGGGTGGGAACAAGGGCACCGGCTCCAACCGGGGTGGGAACAAGGGCACCGGCTCCAACCGGGGCGGGAACAAGGGCACAGGGACGGGTCACCATCATCACCATGGATCGCATCACGGCACCGCGATTCCCGATCCTGGCACCACACCGTCCGGCGGCGACAGCGGGGCTGGGCAGTAAAGAACCAAGTAGGACCGAGCGACTACCAATGCCGGTCAGAGATGGGGCAAGTGACATGGGCAAAGTACGCTGTGCGTCAATGAAGGGGCTGGGCTTTGTATCCGCTGGTGCGCTGGTTGTTGTGCTCTGCACCACGGTTTTCCCAACCGGTACGGTACAGGCCGCACCCAAATTCGCAGAGAACCGTGCCCCAATGGTGTCTGCATCGCCATCCAAAGCCAATGATCCTGGACACGGCAAGAATTCACCGAGCGGCGTCCAGACTTCCCTTGATTGGGCCGGTTACGCGGTTACGGGAGCGACATTCACGAACGTCGCTGGCAGCTGGACCCAACCAACCGCCACCTGTCCCAAGAACCAGCTGCAGGAGGCTGCCTTCTGGGTGGGCATTGACGGTTATGCGTCTTCGGACCCGACGGTTCAACAGATCGGTACTGATTCGGACTGCACGAAAGCAAAGGGTAAGACGGCTGGTGGTCCCCACTACTACGCGTGGTATCAATTTTACCCCCAATCCGATGTCGTGCTCTCCAGTTCCGCCTATCCGGTAACCCATGGGGACGCGATCACAGCCAGTGTCTCCGCATCAGGTTCTGCGTATACCCTGTCGATCTCCGATGGCTCCAAGTGGCACTACTCCATCACTCAAACGCCTCCGACCCAGCCTCAGAACTCCTCGGCAGAGTGGATCGCCGAGGCGCCATGCACGGGATCCAAGTGCAAGGTTCTCCCTTTGGCCGACTACGGGTCGATCGGGTTCACGGGTGCGTCAGCCAATTCCCAGCCGATCTCGTATTCAGGATTCACCGACAACCAGATCGACATGACCAACAAAGGCGGGAAGAAGACAGAGGCCCGGACCTCGGCGCTGTCATCAGGAGGTTCAGCCTTTTCGGTCACTTGGGTGAAAAGCTGATCGCTTCATGTCGTACCGGTAGTTCCCGACGACGAATCGTGACAGAAGGCGATGCGAAGATGGAGGGCTCGGAGCGCGGTGGCGCAAACGGGCTCAACGGCCCGCCTGTGGGGCCTGGTAAGCGGCCTCCAGCCACGCGCCGAGGTTGCCGTAGGGGAGACTGAGCCGCGCCGTTGTCACACTTTGACGCCTTGAGACTTATGCTCACCAAATGAACGATCCTTTCGCCGTTGCCGAGCATCAAGTTGAAGATCTGCTCGAAGCCGCAAGGAGACTCCGGGCCACCCTGCTGAGAACCGAAACCCTTTACCGCCGGACCCTCAAGAGTGTTCGCCGGCGCTCAACAGTCACTGCCACGATCAAGGCGAATCGGTTCGATGCCGCTAGGAAGGAGTTGACGGACGCACTGAAGGAGTTTGAGCGTCAGCGCCATCTCACTCGAGGCTCCGTCATCCTGGCCCAACTGGCTGAGGGAGAGACCATCAGCGAGATCGGTCGATCGTGGGGATTTTCGCATCAGTTGGCGTCCAAGTACGCAAGAGAGGTGACCGGCTGACCGGTCCAGTGACAATGTTTGCAAAATGGAGTCTGGGGTTCGTGGGGCGTGGCACGGCGCCATGCCGGATGATCGAGTCCGCCGATTCGTCCTGCAGTTCCCCGACGACAAGGGTCCGCCATCCCCTGCCATCGAGCAGCGGGAATTCCCCGCTTACGCCGACGCTAGCCCTGGCAACTCCGACCCGCAACCCCTAGTTGCGATCTCCGCGGAGAAGCACTGCAAGCTGGACCACTCTCCTTGGATGCCGAATGGACCACGGCGAGGGGATGTCTGCTGGAGTTGTCCGATTGTCGCTTGATCCTTGACGACTAACGGGTGTTGCTGAGTCCGTTGAGCAAGGGTTTCGCCACCGGAACACCGGACCCAGCACCCTGAGCCCCTTCGGCGGGTGAGGTGATTTGTTCCTCTGCTCTCGGCCGCGTGTCCGATGAGAGCTCCGACGCCCCGGTTTCAGCGATCGGAGCGAGCGATCCTCACTAGGCGATCCATGGCAGCGGGCCGTCGGGTATCCGGCATTTTCGGGCAGTCCGACCGGGTTCCATTCCTGAAGCTGGGTGGTGTTACCGATCGGTTCCATCTGGCGCTGCTCCAGGCACGCTGACGCACTCGACTCGGCCCATTCCGGGGTGGCCAGACTCGCACTGGCACCCAAAGCCTTCATCGGCGAGACTGCGTTGGCCCATCTTCGGCGGCTTCAGAGGCAGCGAGTTAACCATGACAAATTTTGAACGCTTGGACGAGTTTCCCAAAGCTCTGCTTTCATCTGTGCTTGAACTGCTCGCCGAACGGAAGATCAACCATCCGGGGGCAGCGCTGACACTGTCACCGGACGATCTCGCTTCCTCTTGGGATCTAGTGGCCGAGTCTGCTGCATTGCCTGATCCTCCGGGGCAGCCGGATACTGGGGAAGAAGTTGCGAGCGCATACTGGTATGAGCAGGCGCTAGGCGATCTCCTCGGCGGAGGGTTTCTCTCCGAACTTGAGAACAACACGTTTCGTGTCTTGGACCTTGAGACCTTGTTGCGCTTTAGGGACAGCTACTGAACAAAAGCTGACGCCCGACGGTGTCAACCGTCGGCGACCGCCACTTTGATGACACGTTCGCAGTAGCGTGGAGGACATGGGGAAGTGGGGGTTGGGGGTGTTAGCTCTGGTCGCACTGCTCTTGACCGGATGCAGCTCTGGGACTGCGAGTCTGCCCCAGCGTCATGCCGACCAGCTCACGTCGAAGGCGTGTAGAGAAATCAATTCAACGATGGCCCCGGCGACCCGTCCATCACCCTTTGTGGCGTGGGATGAAAGTGATCCGGGCCAGTCGCCCTTTCAGCAGGTAATCGTGGCCGTTCGCAGGGCACCGAACGCCAGACTTCATTCGGAAATTGGCGTTATTGAATCTGCGGTCTCTGGCCATCCCGCAGACTCCGGTAGCTTCGACAACGCGGCCAGCGCCCTGGTGAAGACCTGCAAGCAACTTGGCTTTCCCGCGTCAGCCCGATAGGACCTAGAGCGTCGGTTACCACGGGTGGGTTGGACGACTACTTTGGTCCGAGGTACCGCCCTGTCCACTTATATACAAGCGCCGATCGGCCATCTGACAAGATTTGAAAGTCGTCAGTCCGCACGTAGCGGTGTTGCTGTCCGTCGGTCATAACAACACAGAGTTCACTGGTTTCACTCTCGATGGAGTGCTCCTGTCCATCCATCGGACCTCCACGGAACACCGCCGCCTCAACCAAGTCAGATTCTGGGTGCTGATCCACGAGAAGAGAATCGCAAAGTTCAACACATTTGGCAATGAGCGGCGGCGTCGAGGACCGCCGGGTCGTGGGCGGTCATCGATCCCCCAATGGCATGTCGGGGGGTACGGCACCGTCAACGCATCGGGATCCTGCCCCCGGTGACCTCGCTCTACAGTTCGGACGGCTCGAGTCGATGCTCAGACCAGTGTCAAGCGGCCGAGAGAAGAACGCGAACAAGCCGGCGGACAACCCCAAAATGCCGATCAGTACGAGCACGAGCAGGGTAGGGTCCGGGCCTCTCCGACTGCCGGCGGATGCGTGGTCGGTCCACGACCGATAGGTTTCTCTTGTGAGACGGGATCGCCGGCGAGCCAGGCGCTACGACGGACAGGTCGCCGTCGTGACGGGTGCTTCGTCGGGCATCGGGCTGGCCCTGGCGCTTACCTTGGCAGACCGGGGTGCATCGGTCATCGGCCTGGCCCGCCGTCGTTCCCTGCTCGCCGACATCGGGGAGGAGCTTTCCTGGCGGTCGCCGGGCAGTGCCACCGAGGTATGCGACGTCAGCGATGCCCAAGAGCTCCGGGAAGCGCTTGCCGGTGTCGAGGTTCAGCGAGGGTCGATCGACATCTTGATCAACAACGCAGGGGTGGATCTGATGCTGCCTGTGCCGGGAGGAGATGACGCCACGGTGCACCAGGTGTTCGACGTGAATTTCTTCGGCACTGTCGCCGGAACCCTGGCGGTGCTTCCCCGCATGGTCGACCGGGGATCGGGCATCGTCGTAAACGTCTCGTCGGATTCGGCCCGGGCGCCCGAGCCCCGGCAAGGCGCCTATGCGGCGTCGAAGGCTGCAGTCTCGGCATTTACCGAATCGGTGGCACACGAGGTCGCACCACGTGGAGTGTCGGTCCACGTCCTCTATCCGGGCTGGGTCCCGACGGCCATGGGCCTGTCGGGCAACGAGGACGGTGGATCGCTACCTCCGCGGATGGTGCGACGGACGGCGGACCGGGTCGCTGCACTGGTGGCCGACCGCATGGGCGGACCGAGGATCGACATCAACGCAGCCTGGTTACCGCTGCTCGCCCCCATGGCGCGGACGCTGGCGCCGGTCGCGTACCAAAAGGCCATGCGCCGCATCGCCTCTACCGGTTAGCCCACAGCGGTCGGCAACCTATCGAGTCTCCCTTTGATCCGGCTGGTGTTCCCCCCGCCGGCGGTCGTCGTCTCAACGTCGAGATAGCCTGCGCAGCGAGAGGGATCGTCAGTGCTAGCCGGTCGGCACCCTCCCGGGAGACGGCCATTGGGAAAGAAGGGCTGGACATGGTCAGAGGCGAAGGCGTAACGGTGGCCAAGGGCGTGACCCCCGAGGAGGTATTCGACTTCGTACTCGATCCGGCCCAGTACACCAAGGCCGATACGAAGATGGTCTGGGTGACCAAGCTGGCGGCCACTCCCGACGGCATGGTGGCACGGGAGGATGGCAAGTTCCTCGGTCGACTGCCCGGATCGGTCATTACCCGGTACCGATGGGAACGGCCCGGGATGATCGACGTCACGCTCGAACACGGCGTTCCCCGGAGTCTCCACGCCTGGTTCGAGATCGAGGCCGTGGACGGCGGGACCAGGATCCGTCACGCCGAGGAGCTCGATCTCGGGCACGGCCCACTGGGCTGGCTGCACGATCTGGTGGCCCGCCAGTGGTTCGCCCGCTCGGTAGACAAGGAGGTCGCGGAGATCGGCCGGCTCCTCGAAGCCGGTGAGCGCGGCCGGGGTCCGGACGCCGGCTGATGGCCGCCAAATCCGGCCGTTGATCGCTACGCTACGATCAGTTCGACACGGCGGGTGAGGCTCACTCAGGATTGCATCGTTACCAGGCAGCAAGGAGCACGGTATGGGCAAGCTCATCGTGACGGAGTTCGTGACGCTCGACGGAGTGGCGCAGGCCCCTGGATCACCCGACGAGGACAGCGACGGCGGCTTCAAGCACGGCGGGTGGCAGGGGCCACTGGCGGACCAGGAGTCGGGCGGGGTCATATTCGAGCAAGCTACGAGCATGGACGCCCTACTTCTCGGGCGAAGGACCTACGAGATCTTTGCCGACTACTGGCCAGGCGCTCCGCAGGAGATGCCGTTCACCCGGCTGCTCAACGCTGTTCCCAAGTACGTTGCCAGCCGCACGCTCGCTGGCTCTCTGGCCTGGCAGGGGTCGACTCTCGTCGCTGATGACCTCGCCGACAACATTAACGCCCTCAAGGAGCGCCATGACGAAGTACACGTCATCGGCAGTCTCGATCTGTTGCAGTCTCTGCTGCGCTTCGGCCTCGTCGACCGGATGAGCTTGTGGGTATACCCGCTGCTCCTCGGTAGCGGCAAGCGGGTGTTCGCCGACGGGACGGTGCCCACGGCGCTATGCCTCACCGAATCGGTCACCTACCCGAGCGGCACGCTCCACCTCACCTACGAGACCGCCGGCGTGCCCACTTACGGCAACCTCGCCGTCGAGCACTAGAACCTGCCACCATTGGGTGGTGCTATCGAGCAGCATCGGGATCTGTCGGCGCATAGATGATCTCCACTCCCACCTACCTTTCACGAGGCCTTCGAAGGCTTCAGCTAGATCTCACCTGGCTGCGGGAGCATGATGGATGTACCAGCATGCAAAGGTGGCCGGATCAGGCTCTGGAGGACAGATGGACAGTAACGAGGTTTCCGCCATCGAGCGGCTGATCGCCAAGGACGAGATCGTCGATCTCGTTCATCGCTATTCGTACTGTGTCGATCACAGGCTCTACGATGAGGTCGTCGAGCTGTTTGTCGAGGACTGTGTGGTCGATTACGGACCGGGTTTCCCGCCCGTGCGATCGAGGTCAAGTCTTCGGCGCATGTTCGGACATCCCGATAGCGGCTTCGCTGCAACGAGCCACCACAATGCGAACGTCCTGGTGACGTTCATGGACCGCGATCATGCATCGGCGCGCACATCCGTCTACGCCTGGCACCAGCGGACTGACGGCGGTACGCCTCGCCTGTGGGGCTATTACCACGACTCGATGGTCCGCCTTCCCGATGGATGGCGCATTGCTGAGCGACAGCTTCGGACCCTAGGTTCTGAGAATTGGAGCCTGGAGATGCACTCGGCCTGCGAGGGTGAAACTCGGTAGTGGGCTATCTCGTATGGAGAGCGGTCAACGACGCGTACCCTGGTGGTCCAATCGGGTATCCCTGATCAACTAACACACGCATGGCACAGGCAGCGGGTGCGTTATTCATCGGCACTGATCGGGATATCAGGGGTTTGGATCACCATCACGGTGCACATCGTTTCGAACGTGCCGTGCCCAACATTCGATGTGGCTTAGGAGAACAGATGCAAGTATCCGGCGTTGTGGCGAACATTAGGGTCTCTGACATCGAAGCGGCTCGTGACTTCTACACCGAATACCTCGGGCTGAGCGTCGAGGGATTCAACATGGGGTGGGTCGCCCATTATCAATCACCGGACGGCAAAGCCCATGTTCAACTTGTGACCGGCGATGCCACCGCCCCCGAAGATTCGGCCATCTCGATTCATGTCGGCTCCGGCGTGGAGGAGGCATATGAGGAGGCCAAGCGACGCGGGTACGAGATCGTCTACCCGCTTACGAAAGAGGCATGGGGTCTGCGACGATTCTTCGTTCGTGCCCCCGATGGCACCGTCATCAACATCACAAGCCACCCCGAATAGATCTGGAAGTCGAATTGGCCACGCTCAGCAGGAGGCGTCACTCCTCAGCCTCACCTCGGGGCCGGAGCATGCTCCTTCACGATGTACCGCGCTAGAAGTCACCGAGGGCTACGCCCCTGGCCACCGGGCAGGGGCCTCGGGAGTACGATCACGTCGGTGAGACGTTGGAAGCCGAACCGCCCAGTTCTCGTAGCCCTTGTGGTCCTCCACATCATCGTGACGACGATCACTCTCCGGGACCTCAGCCAGCGGGATGAGGCGGAGGTCCGCGGACCACGCTGGTTCTGGCGAGTCCTTACCCCACTCCAGATGGGAAACTCGGCGGTGTACTGGCTGGTCGGTCGAAGGAGTCGGGTCGCAGGACGAACCCACGGTGGTGATAGACCCTGAGCATGACCAGTCCGAAGGACAGCGTGACCATCGGCTTCCCGGTCAAATGCGTCTATCGAGGCGGACATGTCGATCTCGGTAGTCACGGGAAACACTTCCGAATCGAAGACGGAAAGGTCGGCTACGGCGAGTTCAGCCTCTCCCACGGCATTCCGCTCGACGCCGTGGCCAGCGTTGAGGTCGCCGAGCAACAGTTCGGAGGCTCAGAATCTCAGACGCTGCTCAGCCTGGGCACAGTCAAAAAGGGCGGTACACGTGGAGCCCCGGCCTCGGATCCCGAGCAGGTCACTCTGATCACAGTGAGGACGAAGGACGGTCAAGATCCGGTTTGGGAAGTGGAGCGCAAGGGGTCCGACTGGGTACGGGAACGTCTAACGCCGGTGCTCCGGAATGCCGGTATCCGCTACTACGAAGATCTGCCTCCCGAGGATCGGACGCAGTAGGAAACAGCCACTCGAGTGCCGTTCGGGCGACCGTTCACATGCTGGACGGTGAACCAGGGCTCCGGGATTGTGGCACGGCCCGCCAGGTCATCGACTGGCCGTGACTCTGGACGAACGCCAGCACGTCCGTCTGGGGTGGTGCTCCACCGTCGAATGTCACGCCACTGAGCACGTCGCTCTCGAGGCTCCCGGTGGGCGGGACCTCCCCGGCACCGAGCTCCACCACCTGGGGGGCATCCATGCACAGCCACACTACCGGCCGGCTCCGGCCGACTTCCTCTAGCAACTCAATGTAGGCCTGACGCTGCTCGACCGAGAAGTAGGCGAACGACCACGAGTTGAGCACAACGATTCGGCCTTCCCCTAGGCCGTCCACCACCTTGGGCAGCATCTCCAGGGCATCACCCGGCAGGACCGTGGGTGGGTCTGCTTTACCGAGCTCGATGGCGCGGACCGCCCGCTCGAAGCGCCCCGTTCCGGGCCACACGCAGGCCAGCAGCCACCGGGCGTCGTCGGGGTCGGTGAGATCGGGCGGCTCGAGATCGATCCCGACCCGGTTGGCGATCACTGGCAGGTTTGGCGCGATCGGCGGCGATCCGGCCGCCACCCGGCAGCCAATGCGCACCGGCGAATTGTCTGGTCCCGTCACTCCGTACGCGCCGTAGTCGAGGAAATAACGGTCACAGATCATGTTGAGCCCGGCGCTGCAGCCGACATCCACCAATTGCACCGGCTCGTTGCCCGCCGCCCAGGTGAGCGCCGGGCCGAGCAGGGCACTGCGCCCGACCTCATTCGTCTGCACGGTGCGAGTGTTGAGGACCTCCAGAAGCGCCGATCGGTGGCCCAGGCAGAGGTCGCGGAAAAGAGGCGCCACGGATGCCGATGAACGCCCGGCAAAAACATCGGCCAAGGGGTGTTCGGTGCCGTCCAACAGCAGATAGTGAGCGCCAGCCAGCAACATTGCTGGCAGATGCGCATGAGGGCGCGCCGAATGCTGTAGGGACAGCAGTTCTCGGTTCTCGGCCACGGATCGGGCGATCTCGTCGTAGAGCGGGCAGTAGCCGGTCATGATGCTGTCCGCGAACCACCGCCACAGCTCTGCCAGATCATCCAGAGGATCATCCACGGCCGTCAGGCTACAGGGCTGCGCTGGTTCAACTGGCTGCCGCACACCGATGGATGGGTCACTGAATTGCGTAGCCGCCGGGGTCGACGGCGCTTGCGACGGTGTCCGTATCTACCCTTGACCCCGGGAGAAAGTCAGTTAGGGGCCGTCGCATGCTCACACGAGGGATCGCCATGTAGATGCTGTTGGATGCCCGACACTGTTCCTCAGCAGGGTCGGCGGAGCACTCTCGGCCAGGGTAGGCCTTGCACTGTCGGAAGTTCACCGCCATCTCCCCGAAGAGTCTCGGTGCTGCCTCTTACCTGATCGGCGAAACAGCCCTGTGTGCGTCACAATGGATTTATGGCCGGGGACGAGCGAATTCGATGGGCTGACGATGCTGGTCCGGCCAGTTGGATCGGCGCTCGATTGCGTCCGTTCAACCAGGACACGGGATCGGTCGTCCCTGAGGGGTTTGAGGCTTATTGCCGAGTCTTTCACCCTGACGGCCCCATCTATCCCGATGGATCGTTCCGCTCCTGGGCTGAGATTGCAGAGAGCAACAACCGCGTGGCCCATCCGAATATGCAGTTCCACATGATCGAGCGCCCCGTGGGCACTCCGGTTTCCGATCGGCTGCATCGAGAATCCGGTCCGTCGGAAGGAAGCCTTCCTCCAAGGGAACGTCAGCGCCTTGTCGAACTCCTGGGGCCCGAGACAGGCACTCCTGACCGATGCTGGTTCTGCGTCTGGGAGGGATACGGCATTGTTGACGTTGGAGATGCGGCGGTGGTGCACAATCCAAACCGCAACTACGGCCTGTACTCCGGACCCATTGACCTGGCGATGGCGGCGCTCGATGTCGACACAGCGGATTCGCAGTCGCCGAATCTGTGGTGGCCCGAAGATCATGCGTGGATCGTGGCGACCGAAATCGATTACGCCTGGAGCTACGTAGGGGGATCACAGAAGTTGGTCGACACCGTAGTTTCGGACGACCTTCTCGAGGCCATGCCGGTGCGCCTCGACGATCTGCCGTTCTGGACCGGCGACACTGTCAACGTAGATGCCGAGGGCTGACAGGCCATGGCCCCCGAAAATACCGGCCAAGAGGCATTACCAATCGCGGTCGATCGGATGTCCGGGTAATCCTCGCGGCAGGCTTTGGCCTGACGCGTCTTGATCGGGTGGAGCGAAAGGATGGCGCCCCCGCCCATGTTCGAGGTTGGAGACCCTTGACTACGTCACGTCCTTCGGACGGGAGGCCACTGGCTCCGGATTGGGCTCCTGTCGGCATCCAACCGCCGCACATGACGACGGTCTAGCTTCATCAGGCACCCACGTCACCCGGAGTTGAGGAACTGGATGGACGAAAGTCAGTGGATCGGAGTCAGATCGCCGGAGCTTCGCGCCATTTTCGAACGGATCAAGGTGGCGACCCGGCTCTCCTCCAAGCTCAGCGTTATTCCATAGACGAGACGGAATCGATCCGAGAAGTCTTCGAGGAGTTGATCGGCAAGCCCGTTGGGGAGTCGTTCCACCTCATCCCACCCTTCTACGCGGACTACGGGCTGAACATCACCATCGGCCGGGCGGTCTTCATCGGCTACCAGTGCATGTTCACTGGTCACGGAGCTATCGATATCGCCAACGAGGTCATGATCGCCAACAAAGTCAACCTGGTCACGGCCGGTCACCCCGTCGAGCCGGACAAACGGCGGACATACATCACCGTCGAGCCGAACGGTGGAGACAAATGTGTGGATCGGAACTGCAGCCACGGTCTTGCCCGGTGTGACCATTGGAGCTGATTCTGTCGTCGCCGCCGGTGCGGTCGTGACGCGTGATGTGCCTCCGGCGACCCTGGTGGCAGGTGTCCCAGCCACTGTAATCAGGCATCTGTAGCGGCACTCGGTCGCTCACCCGATTCGGCCCTTGCCATGTCCAAGCGCTGCACGTCAAACCAAATCCACTGCCCGGATGAGCGGGTGTGTCGACCTCAGGGATGGGCGCCAACATATGCATTGGCTTCTGAGTGGACGATAGTCACAAGGTTGCCGAGGGCCACATTGGGGTCATCAAGATGGAGCCCCCAGGCGGCGCTCGGGGCAGCGGTCAGAGTAGGGGCGTTACCGAGCGGCGTAACCATCAACACGCTGGCTCCATCGCTTTGAACGCACCGAGCTGAGTATTGACCATCCAACTCGATCCATGGTGTTACCGCGGTCGGTGCATCGGATGCGAAGATTCCATCCGCCGTGCTCCCTGCTACCTGCTGAGTCGGGAGCTGGATTCGATATAAGGACTCCAGTGCCCCGGAGCCTCCCGGCAGTGAGGCTGGATTCGTGCAGAGGGTCTTGACGGGATACCCGCCCAAAGTTGGGCTTGGCTGTCGACCGAACTTCGAGTGGCGCGGTGCTGGAGCGGAGAAGCTGTCGTAGCCGATCACGCACCCTGTTTGGTCGTCAGAGCGACAGGGCTGGATCTGCTGATCCTTGAAAAGGAGCTGCCCGTTGGTGCGAACAGGAAGATTTCCGCCGGTGAGCACTGCCGACACGAGGCGCTGGCGAACTGTGGGGTTGTGCTCGATTCGATTGATGATCAGTTGCCCGAGCAGTCCCGTCCCCTCCGAGTGACCGATGAGTACGAAACCCCGTCCATGGTTGTAGTGCTCGATGTAGTCGGTCCAGGCAGCTTCGACGCTGTCTATCGCCACTTGGTACGGCCCTTCACCGCTGCTCTTACCGGAATCCTCGCGGTAGATCGGTGCGTAGACCCGGCAAACGCGGGAAAACGGCGAAGCCTCTAACTCGGCGATAGCGCTCTCCTGCGGGTCGATATCCAGATTGGCATTGTCGGTCAGCTGATGAGTGATGTTGGGGTACACGTAGAAGCAGTCGATGGGTGGGTTACCGGCCGGCTCGTAGTCAACAGTGTGCCTCGAGCCGTTCTCTTCGATCGCTGTCGTTTTGAGTGATGCCGTACACGGATCGTGGGGTAGCCCAGGCCGACATAACCAGACAATTCCATATGAGTCGGGTCGCTCCACGGTTGTACCGCCAGGCTCTGAGCACCCGACCAAGCTGACGGCGCACAAAAGCAGCAGGCTGAGAGGAGCGATCTTCCGATGAAGTGATCGCACTCTTCTTGGGCCGCCGACCACCATCTGTTCAATGATGCCAGGCAATCCGACCCGTGGTCAGGCCGACTATCGTCTGCCACCGGATACGGCCTACGACCAGCTGGTGGTCTGCAGTACAGGGTGTGCTTTCCGGGGCAGCTGACAGCGCCCGCTCGATTGGCCATACTGGCGTGATGGAAATGTGGCGGCAGTCCGGTTCGATCATCATTGAGCGCTCTCCGGAGGAGATCTTCGACATGGTCGCCGACGTGACCCGCGTGGGTGAGTGGAGCCCAATGTGCACGGCTTGTTGGTGGGACGAGGGCGACGGACCGGACGTCGGCGCCAAGTTCACTGGACGCAACGAGCAAGGAGAGCGAACATGGGAGACTCGCTCCGAGGTCGTCGCAGCAGACCGTGGCCGTCAGTTTGCCTGGGTGGTGGTTGAGCCACCCACCCGCGCTCGTTGGGACTACTCATTCGTGGCCGTGGACGGAGGGACAGAGGTCACTGAGACCTGGGAGCTGCCTCCCGAGGGCTCAGCTTTCTTCGAGAAGATGTTCGGTGACGACGCGGCGAAGGAGATTGACAAACGCAGCGACTGGGCGAAGAACGGAATTGGGGCGACGTTGGCTGCCATCAAGGGTGTGGCCGAGGCCTGAGCTGCACGCTTGTGGGTCCGTGCCACCCGTCGATCCCCCGGGCCGGGCGTCATCGACCGAAACGGGACCCTGGCCATCGACAAGACTGACCCCGTGACCACCGACGACGCCAGCCACCTCGACCCGGACATCCCGACGGAGCGAACCTTCGGTTGGGCGAACGTCTTTGTGGCACCGGACGAGGACCCGAGAAGCGAGACCCCCTCGGTCGGGGAGAGGGCCACGCTGATCGACTTCCTGACCGGCTGCCGTCAGACATTGGAGCTCAAGTGCCGAGGCCTGGATGCCGAGCAGATGGCCCGGCGGTCTGTTCCGCCCTCCAACATGTCGCTACTGGGCCTCGTCCGCCACATGGCCGACGTCGAGCGGTTCTGGTTCCGCCAGGTCCTGTCTGGCCAGGACGCCCCCCGCCGCTACCGGACGGCCGAGGACCGGGATGCCGACTTCAACGGGGCCAGGGCTGATCCCGCCCTCGTGGTGGAGGCGTGGGATGCCTGGCGGGCGGAGGTCACCTACGCCGAGCAGTGCGTCGAGGGATTCACCGACCTCGGGACGACGGTCCCCCTCCCCGACGAGGACGAGGAGATCGCCGTGCGTGAGGTGCTCATGCACATGGTCGAGGAGTACGCCCGCCACTGTGGCCACGCCGACCTGCTCCGCGAACGGATCGACGGGCGAGTGGGCGTCTAGGGCACGTCCGACACTCTTTTGCCTGGGTCGGGAGCGGAGGGATGGCCGTCAGAATCACCCATTGTCGGCGCCTTCCAGTCCGCGCCGATGCTCAGTCGCTGTGGGTCTACCCATCACCGGGAACGGGGCAGGCGGGCCCTTGGGTTCGTGGCCCCAACGGACTAGATTGCCCGCCATGGACTCGCATCCGAACGACACCAGGTTGAGCTTCGCCACCGACATCAAACCGCTGTTCCGGCAACATGACCGGCAGTCCATGGAGAAAGCGTTTGATCTTTGGTCTTTCGACGACGTGCGCGCTCATGCTTCTGACATCTTGGAACATGTGAAGAACGGCTCGATGCCGTGCGATGGGGCGTGGCCCCCGGAGCGCGTGGAAACCTTCCAACGGTGGGTTCAGTCCGGTATGGCGCCGTAACCATTCCCGGGCCGGAGAGATCCCTTCCATGAGGTAGGAACGGAGGGTCGGCCTGTTCCGCGCTCAAGGGCAGGAGGGATCGTCGTCGTGGTTGTGCACACAGTCGAATCGACACCGAAGACGGTGCGTGCGTTCAGGGATCTTGGATCCGACTGCGCCATCGGTGGCGTCAGTCGAGTCTGGAGACATCGTCAGTTATCCGAATACGTGGACCCATTGGGGGAAAAGCGACATTCGGGGATGACGTTCGCCGATCGTGAACCTCTGAGACACCGTTATCCGAACCGTCCGTATTCCCTGCTCGGACCCGTCGACGTGATCGGTGCCGAACCGGGAGACGTCATCGAATGGGTCCCGACAGGGCGTCTAGCCGGCGCTGATGCGGGCCATCCATTCGGCAGCGAGCACGACGGAAGCTTGTCGTGGAAACACCTTGTCCATCAGGACTCGATGGACCTCTTCGTCACGGTCAAGACAGCCGTCGCGAAGCACGGTGAGGATGTAGTCGAGGTCGGCAGCCTCCCGCAGCATGGAGAGCACGACGCCACTGGTGGCAATGCCGGACAGCACCAAAGTGTCAACTCCGAGCGATCTCAGCACGAGCTGGAGGTCACTACCGGAGAAGGCGCTGACGCGTTTCTTGGTCACGATGATGTCGCTGGACTGAGGCGCCACGGCGGCATGGACCTGCGTGGCGTAATCCGTCTCGCCCAGGGCGCCCGAATGGACGTAGGCCGAGAAGGTCAGGTTCTTCGGACTGATTTCTGGCGCACCGTAACGGAACGCCACCCGGACGAAAATGATCGGAATCCGAGCCGAACGGGCTGCGGCCACTGCGTCTGACAACGTGACCAGAAGTGGAGGAGATTGCTCGCCAAACTGGTCAATGACTCCATTTTGCAGGTCCATCAACAGTAATGCCTCGCTCGTCATAGGCACATATTGGCACCACGTGTCGTCTTCGGGTGGTGTCGCCCCTCATGCCCCGTCGCTTCCCGTGCGGCGAATGGCCCAGCTAGTTCACCGGCCACGTGGCGGTACCTCATTTGAGAACCACTTCGTAGTGGCGTAGCTCAGCGTTGGTGCTCACAAGGCGGAATCCGGCCCGGATGAGGGCTCGTTGCGAAGCGATGTTGTCCGGTGTTGTGTCGGCGATCACTCTGAAGAGTCCGTGGTCGGTGGCCACGTTCAGCAGGGCGGTGATCGCCTCGGCGGCGTAGCCGTGGCCGCGGGCCGATGGCGCCAGCCCGTAGCCGATCTCGGCGCAACCGCCATCTGGCTGACCCTTGAATCCGATTCCTCCGACTGCCCGTTTGTCGGACAAGCGGGTGATCCGGTAGTAGCCGAACGGCCGCTGCTCCCCGAGCGCCGCGGTTGCCCGAAGGAAGCTTCCCACTGCGCCGACGTCGCCCTCGAAAGGGAAATCATCCACCCACACATCGGCTGGTCCTGCACACCGGGCGAAGATGCGTTCGGCCTCTGCGACATCGATGGCGTGCAGCTGGAGGCGGGATGTTCGAACGTCGGTCATGGCGGAAGCTATTCACCCGCCTGCCGTCGGGCAAACCGGATGCGGTCGTTGTCGGGGTCTGCTGCCAGAGGATGGCATCGAGATAACGACGGAGTGGACCGACACCCTTGGGGCGGCTGGCGTATCGCTGCCACTACAGGGAAAAAGGAGCGTCCGCTGTCGATCCGTCGTGGACAGCCGGGTGCCCATGAGCCGCTGTAAAGGCGAGCTGCTCGATCGTTCCCATGCCCGCCGCGCCACTTCCACTTGGTCAGACCCGGGTCGCCGTCCCATTCGACCGATCTGTCATCAGATTCACCCGGCTGCGTCCGCCGTGCCTGTCTGCTGCCCGTCACTGGCGGGCTCGAGCCACGAGGAGAGGTCGCGACCGAGCAGCTCTCCCAGCCGTCTGACGTCGCCGGCAACCTCGGCCTGGAGGGTGCGGCGCAGCTCCGGTGGCAGGGGCGAGCGCGGCCGCTTGTCCGCGTTGAGCTCCATGGCGCGGAATCCGAGAGCGCGCCGGGTCGCCTGATTCCGGACAAGGAGGCGGGTGGCGGTCCGGAGCACCGGCGGCGGGTTGCGCAGCAGCCGGACAGTGAGCTGGCTGCGGGGCGACTTGTGGGCGTTCCGCACTGTGAAGTCGGGCAGGTGCTCCTCATCGACATCGAGATCCAGGAAGGCCAGCGTGGCCCGGTAGGCGGCGGCCGGATCGGCGGCAAAGTCGTCGAAGACGATGACGTGGACACGGTCGCGCCCGAGAGCGTCGAAGAAGCGTTCGACCTGGTCGGCATAGCGGGCCACGTCCCGGTAGAACAACGACCAGAGCGCACCCTGGCACGTAGGCGGGATCCGCTTCCCCTGCCGACGGTCGTCCTCGGCGTCGAGCGCTTCCTCGAAGTCGACGATGTCCTCGTCCCCCTGGAAGAGTGCCTCGCCGTGCAGCGAGTACATCATGTCCACCGGGTTGCGCAGCACGGCGATGGCCCGGGCATCGGGTGAGAAGGCGGCTATCTCCGCCGCTGCCAGCTCAGAGCACAGGTACATGGGTGACGCGTCTACCAGGTACCGCTCGTTCGAGGCCGATGCGAAGACGGCCATGTATGACTCGAGGGTCCGCCGGGTGTCGATATTGGAGGCCAGGTCGCGACCGAAGTACTGGTACTCCTTGCCGCCGGCGGCGGGGAGGTCGCTGTCGAGGTGCTCCTTCCCGGCGGTAAAGATGTCGGGGTGCTGGCGAAGGTACGTCCACAGCGCCGTGGTCCCGGACTTCGGGGCGCCCACGATGAACAGGTTGGGCTTCCTGCTGGCCGCGCTCATGGGGCCAAGGAGCTCCTGAGAAGTCGGACCATGGTGCGACCTGTCAACGCCGGATCGCGCAGGCGCGGTGCGAGAGCGCTCGCCTCCCACGACGCGCCGAGCACCACGGCGACGAAGGCGGCATCCGCCGGCGACGACCGGGCGAGCTCAGCCAAGCGCCGGACCACCGAACCCCGTCGGTCGAGCAGCAGGTCGGCCACGCAGCGGTGGTAGGCACGGCACGCGGGATTCATGGTGGCGTGGTGCTTGGCAACGAACTCGAGGAGCCCGTCAGAGTGCCTGGTCGGGTCCTTTGTGATGCGGGGGCCGTGGTGCTGGCGGTACAGGTAGAACACCCGCGGCACCATGCGGAACGGGCGCTGTTGCGCGCATCGCAACCAGAAGTCCCAATCTTCGGTCATCTTGGCGAGATCGGTGTCGAAGCGGTGGTCGGGACCGAACCCTGACCGGCGGTACATACCGAAGGGAGTCCCCACGAAGTTCATCCACAACAGCAGGTGTTCGTCGAGGTCGACGGGGGCGCGGTAGATCACGGCCCGGCCGCTCTCGACTTGGAGCACCTCGTGCCACGACGACACCGCACCCACCTCGGGGTCACGGTCGAACACCTCCACCAGGTAGTGGGCCGCGTCGGGCAGCCAGGCGTCGTCGTCGTCACAGAACGCCACGAGATCGCCGTCAGCGGCGTCGATCCCGCAGTTGCGAGCGCCGGGAAGTCCCACGGCAACGTCGTTGCGGACGAATCGGACCCTTGGATCCTCTTTGCACAGTCTGACCAGGGTGTCCGGCGTGTCGTCGGTCGACCCTTCGTCGACGACGATCAGCTCCAAATCGCGGAAGGTCTGGGACAGGATGGACCGAGCCGCCCGGAGGAGGTCCGCCTTGCGGTTGCGCGTGGGCAGCACCACGCTCAACCGCGGTGGCGACATGGTCTGCATCTCCTCTCGGTGCCAGCTCGGGCGGACCGGAGCGTAGCGCAAGCCCCAAATGGCACCCCGGCCAGCCGCATCGGGTCATCCTAACTTGGCAAATGAGCGCTCGCCCACCCGCTGATCGCTTCGTCGAGGAGGAGTTCGCCGGATACGGCGATCGTCGCCGATCCACTCCCGGTAGAGGCGCTCGGGTAAAGGGGATGTGGAGGCCCGGATGGGCGAGCAACCAGTTGTGGATGGTCGGAGTCATGTGAGTCGAGCGATTGTCGATCACGGTGTGCACGTCCAGTTCCCCGGCACCGACTTGTCGAGCCGGCATGTCTCCGAAATCTCGTCTTCGGAGTTGCTTGCCGCTGTTCGTCTCGCATCGAGCGCCGATCTACGCTGGGTCGGATGAACTCAGCCAGGCACAGCGGATTCGACCATGTGACGATTGCGGTCACCGATCTCAACCAGGCGGTGGAGTTCTTTGGGATGCTCGGCTTCGAGGAGACCATGTCGACAGTGGTATCCGGCCTCGAAATGTCCCAATACATGGGCATTCCCGAGTGGGAAGCCGACCACGTCACCTTGACGCTGAGGGGAGCCCCAACCCACCAGGAGGTGCAGCTCCTACACTTTCATCACCCCGACGTCCCCGACAACCCGGCAGAATCGAATCTGGCCCGGCTGGGATACAACCACATCTGCTTCGCCGTTGACGACCTCGACGCCACGCTTGCCCGTCTTGCAGCCGCAGGCGTCCGGACCCGGAACAGTGTGATGAGCTTCCACGATCGTCGCCTTGTCTTTCTCGTCGGACCGGGGGGCGTCACCGTCGAACTGGCCGAGTGGAGCGTGCCCGAGGACGGGTAGGAAGGTGGCCGCGGCGCATCCCAAGGCGGGAGCGGATCGGCGCCAGAACTGAGGTGAGAAAGACAACTGGTGATCCTTCGAATCGGCCAAGTAGTGTGCTCGGCGAGGAGGGGCCCACCGAAATGAAGAGCATCAGATGCCGGGTGGGTCTGCATCGATGGTCGCCGGGGCATCATCTCTCTGTGTGGCGGCAAGACCTGGGCAGGACTGTGCGTGTCCACAGCAAGACTTGTTACACATGTGGACGGCTGGACGAGCATGTCGTGCGTCAGAGACCCCCCGAGGCCGGCTTTCCCCCCGACGACGACAACCTGAGCCCGCCCACGTGAGGCCCAGAAACTGGCGACCACCACGAACGGTAGCCCCGCCGCCGGGTGGCACACGTGGAGTGGCGAGAAGCCCGGTGGGCACCGGCGTCAGAAGGACCCGGCGGCCAAGCTCAGCTGTGGACCTCGGCGATGAAGGCGTCGTATGCCGGTTCCCACTCTTCCGTCCACAGAGCCTGCATTTCGGGAGGCATGCGGACCAACATGGCATCTCTCTCCTCCTGTGCGAGCTCTTGGCGGACCAGGCCGAGCGCCAACCACGGCTTGTCCCCGCGGAACGATCGCAGCGCGTGCCCTGGCAATTCCGCCCACTCCTCCGGGCTCATCCACGCACTGGCGATGGGGAGGACCATGGTCTCTTCCTCCTCGAGGTGGGGACGGAGGGTGTCGTCCACCAGCGCTACGGCGTTGACAGCAGCCCGGCCGGTCTCCACCGACGGTGACCCCTTCCAGGTAGCTATGGCCCGGGAAGTGATCTTCATCGGCTCATTGAGCAGAGCATGCTGTGCGTCGATTCGCTCCAGAAGGATGGCGCTGTCGGTGCAGCGCTCTTCGAGGACCGGGTAGATGAGCTCGTCTTCACCCGCATGGTGCACGTGCAGAAATTCGAGCACATTGTCGTAAAAGGAGCCGATCACCGCTACCCGATCGGGGTCGCCTCCTGCGTCACCGATCAAACTGGGGGCGGCGTCGAGCGCGTCGGTGAGAGCTCGATGTACCGCAATCATGTCGGCGGTCCGCGTTTCGTAGTTTCCTGGTGTGGCCATGGGACTCCCTCCCGCGCTCGTCCGGGCCTGGAAACTAGCACGGCGACCATTTACTCTGGCGAGGCGGTCAGCCCGAGGATGACCCGTCCACATCGACCCCGACGCGCCGGAGCCCGAGTGACCGTAACCACCTGATAGACGCTGCCCTGGCCGCCACGGTCGACGTCCGACAGCGGTTGTTGGCCAACGCCGCACAAGCTCTTCTAAGGTTTTGCCGTGGATGAGCTGGTCGAGGCGCTCGCCGATCAACAGGCCGAGCTCAGCACCCTGCTGAGAGGCTTGACCGAGCGTGACTGGCAGCTGCCCACCCGCTGTGAGGGTTGGGACATCGCCGATGTGGTCACCCATCTGAGCCAGACCGATGCCATGGCCGTTGACAGTGCCAGCGGCCACTTTGCACCGGTGACCGCCGACCCGTTCAGAGACACCGGACTGCCGGCATCGATTGACATCGGCGCCGCCCGTATGGTCGAGGATGCCCGCGGTGTGCCCTACGACGAGATGTTCCGACGGTGGTCGACCGGCGCTTCTCGCCTCGTCGAGGTGGTCGAGGCCATGGACCTCTCTGCCAGGGTGACCTGGGTGGCTGGCACGTTGTCGGCCCGCACGCTGGTGACCACCCGGCTGGCCGAAACCTGGATCCACACCGGCGACGTGGCCGCCGGCCTTTCCGTCACCCTGCCCGATACCGATCGGCTGCGTCCTATCGCCCGGCTGGCCTGGCGCACACTGCCTTACGCATTCGCCGCCGCCGGTTGCACTATGGCCGGACCGGTCGCCTTCCTCCTTTCCTCGCCCGACGGAGGGCTCTGGGACTTCGTTCCCGACCAGCCGGCGGTCACCACCATCAGGGGGTCCGCCTCCGAGCTCTGCACGGTCGCCGCCCGCCGCCTCGATCCCTCAGCCACCGGGCTGCGGGGGGAAGGGCCGGACGCTCGAGCGGTGCTCTCCCTGGTGCGGACCTACGCTCTCTGACCGGTCAACCACCGCCCTGACCGTCGTCGGTGAGCCGGCGGTCTCTGCGTGCCGCCGCGCGCTCCGCCGCCACCCGGTCGCCCGGTCCGTTCCGATCACGGAGCCGGGCCATCACTTCGCTCCGGTGTTCCTGGTCGACGTTGCCTCCGTACTTGAACTTGGCTCGCACCGCGTCGATGGTGATGACGATGCCCCGTATCGAGCGGAGCCGGACCAAGTGGGCGAGGGCCGGATCGGCCACCGGGACGTCGGGTTGGAGAGCGTCCAACTGACGACGGAGGATGGCGGCGATGGCCGAGGGCTCGTCGACCACCACGGCGTCCCCCTCGAGCTGGACGGCGGCGTAGTACGTGGTGGGAATGCCCAGTAGCGGATCCTCATCTCCGACCGCTTTCCAACTGGAGGGGATGAAGGCCCAGTCGCCGGCCACGCTGAGCAGGACCCGCGGCTGCTCGGCGATGGCGTCGAACAGCGGATTGGGCCGGGCCAGGTGGAGCAGGACCTTGTCGTCGTCGAGAAGGAACTGAGTCGGGACCACCACCGGCACCGGACGTGCCCGCCCCCCGGCCACCAGGTGACCGAAGCCATGGCTCTCGATGAAGGTCCGCCACTCGCTCTCGTCGTTGGCACGGTCCGGGGCGGGGATGTGCATCCGGTCCTCTCGCGCCCCGACCCCTGTCGGGACCTCGGGTGCAGAGTAACCGACCGCCCTCGGCCATGTGCCGGTCCTCGCTCCCGTCGCCGCCCTCTAACCGCCGGCGGATGGGGTTCCGCTGAACTCATCGGGGTCGAGCTCGACGGTGGCGGTGATCCCCGGATCGGCGGCATGGTGGGCCACCCGGAGGTCATAGGTTCCGGCCCGCACCACCATCGAGTGGGTGTCGACATCTCGTACGGCGAGCGACCGGTAGGTGGCCGCGAGCTCGACAGAGGCGGCCCGGCCCGGCCCCACCTCGACCCGCCCGAAGGCCACCAGCCGTTCCGGCCGCGACGATCCCCGTCGGGCGGCGTAGACGTGCACCACGTCGCAACCGGTTCGGTGACCGGTGTTGCGCACCCCGACAGTGATGGCCAGCGAACCGCCGCCCACTTCGACGCTGGCTTCCTCGAGGGCGAAGCTGGTGTAGCTCAGCCCGAACCCGAAAGGGTAGGCGGGCGGGGTTCCCCGTTGGGCCAGGTACCAGTAGCCGTGGTCACTGTCATAGGTGAAAGCGTGGGCGTCGGCGGCGAAGGGCGGGAGTTCGGCGGTGTGGCGTGGCACGGAGAAGGGGAGCCGCCCAGTGGCATCGACCCTGCCGAACAGCACGTCAGCCAGTCCATGGCCACCCTCCATACCCGAGTACCAGGCCTGCACGATGGCCGGGACCTCGCTGTCCCACTCCGAGATCAGGACGGCGCTGCCGGCCACCATGGCCACGACGGTCCGGGGGTTGGCCGCCGCCACTGTCCGGATGAGAGCGAGGTCCTCTTCATGGAGGTGGAGGGAGTGGCGGTCCCCTCCTTCGGCGAACCCTCCGGCCGCCGCACTCGGGGCCGCATGGGGCGGAGGCTGGATCGAGCGCTCGTCGGCGATCTGGGCGGTGAAGCGCTCGACCAGCGCCGGGTCGTCTTGACCGGGAAAGAGGTGGCCGAGGTGGGCGGTGGCGAACTCGCCGATGAATTCGCCTTCGTCGAGTCGTGTGTAACCAACCACCACCACAGCCACCTCGGCGGATCGGACCACCCGGGCCGCCCGCTGCAGGTCGGATCCATCGTCTGCGACCACCCGGGCGCTGCCGATCACCGCCTGGAGCCCGTCGGCGATGGTCGCCACCGCGGGGGCCCAGACGTCGCTGGACCCGCCGTCACCCAGGTTGACGGCGGTGGCCAGCCGGCCCACCAGAGCCACCGTCGTGTCGGCGGCGGGGTCCAGCGGCAAGAGGGGCTGGCCGTCGACCGGCTCGTTGCGCAACAGCACCACCGACTTGGCTGCCGCCTCGCGGGCCAGTGCCCGGTGAGGATCACAGGCCAGCACGCTCCTGTCGGGTGCCGGGGCCCCGAGGACATCGGCAAAATGCTCCCGGGTGGCGATGATCCGAGCCACCGCCTCGTTCACATCCTCGCCGGTGGCCTTCCCCTTTTCGAGGTCGTCCCTCAGGTGTTCGGCCCGGATCATCCGATAGGGCATTTCGACGTCCAACCCGGCGTGGAGCGACGTCCCCGCATCGCGCAGCCCGAGGATCCAGTCGCTGATCACGAAGCCCTCGAATCCCCACTCGTCCCGCAGGATGTCGGTGAGGAGCGCCCTGCTCTGACCGCACCACTCGCCGTTGACACTGTTGTAGGCGCTCATGACCACGGCCACGCCTTCGTCGACGATGCGCCGGAAGTGCGGCAGGTAGACCTCGTGGAGAGCCACCTCATCGACGGTGATGTCGACGTTGAACCGTGCGTTCTCCATCGAGTTGCAGGCAAAGTGCTTCACGCAGGCCATGGCGTGGCGCTGCACCCCCCGGGTCAGGGCCGCGCCCATCTCACCCACATGGTGGGGGTCCTCGCCGTAGGTCTCCTGAGCTCGCCCCCAGGCCGGATGGCGCAGGACGTTGACGCAGACCCCTCCGTACAGATCGGCCCCGACGGCCCGCAGCTCCCGTCCGATGGCCTCACCGATCCGCTCCTCCAGGTCGAGGTCCCAGGTGGCGCCCCGGGCCATGCTCACCGGAAAGCAGGTGGCCTGGTCGACGACGACGCCTCGCGGTCCGTCGGAGAAGGCGAAGCCGTCCAAGCCCATCCGGTCCACCCGGGCCGCCCGGAAGGGGCTCTTGTGATAGCCGGCTTCGGCCAGATAGGTGAGACCGGCCCAGAAGGGCCCATCGCCGTCCAGGCACCACAGCTTCTCGTCCTCGGTCATGGCGGCCACCGCCGACCTTGCCCTGTCCCATGCCTCGGGCGCGTACCGGGATTTCGTCGTGGTGGGCATCACCTCATTCTTCCCGACCGGGAACACCTCCGGCCGGGCGACGGCTCCGCCGGGCAGAGTGGCCGGTAGGCAGGCGGAAGTGACGGGTGGCGATCGCCGGTGGTCCGGGGCGGACTATCCGTCGCCGTCGGTACCCTGCATGTCCGGCAGCGACTCGATGAGGTTGCTGACCTCTTCGAACCGCCCCGCCTCCCACGCCTCGGCGATGGTCTGGTCGTCGAGCTCGCGGTGCCTGGTGAAGTTCCACCACCGGGTCACATCACTGTCGCTGTAGCCCTTGTTGGCCAGGATGATGTTGAGACGGGTCGCTTCCCACGTGGCCTCCTCCGGCGACATGTCGTCCTCGACGAGCGACTCTTCGGATTCAGGACGGCGTTCCATCTCGTGGGCGATTTCCCGATCGAGGTCGCGTGAGACATGACCACGGATCGTCTTGAGCGATCCACCGGAGAGGGCATGACGATCGCTGACCCGACGCTCTCGTTCGGCGTCGAGGCTCCGCGACCAGAGCTGTTGGGCGGTGGCGTCGACATCGCTGGCCGTCACCCGCAGACGCAGCCGACGTTCGATGCGCTCGGCCGCCTTCTGTGGCGCTTGTTGTGGCGCTTGGGCCGGCGGTTCGGCGGCCCGCCGCATCGAGCTCCCGACATCGTCGCCGTCACCGGACCGTCGTCCGATGGGGCCGCGGCGCCGTTCCGGTGATTCCTCGGGTGCGGGGCTTCGGGCCGGAGGCCCGGGGTGCGCCGGAGCCTGCGTGTCAGCCAGGGCCGGGCCGGCGTAGCTGTCGGGAGGGAAGATGTCGCCCGCTGTTCCGGCGATGGCCGCACCCAGGTAGGCCGCTGTCCACTCGCTCTCGCCCACGGTGACGCTGGCCTGACCGGTGGCGGTGAGCCGGGCCACCGGCACGTCGAGGCAGGCGGCGACGACGATGGCCTCGGTGAAGCCGAGCCGTCGGCTGGTCGTCTCGACCTGGGCCACTGTCTCGCGTGTCCAGGGGATACCACGTATCAGCATCTCGTCGGCCAGGCCCTGCTGGGTCAGATTGGCCTTGGACCGGAGGACGGCCACGTTGCGCCGCGTGATCTCCTCGATGCCGTTGGTCGGATCGCCGTTCATGTTTCAATCCTACCCGGTGTTAGGAATTTGAACACGGATCTCGTCGTCGTATCCCGAAAGGTGGCCTCTACAAGGCAATTCATAGATGATGCCGATCGGGGACTGATGAGACTTTGAACAAAGTGACGTTGGGATGGCATAATGGGATCCGGTTGCCACCGGTCTGTCTGGCGCGCCTCCAGCCCCACCGAGGCCCGGACCGCTCGCTGTCGGGCCAGTTCCCGCTGGTCACGGCTGGACGGGACCAGCGGGCCCGTTAAACCCTTTCTTCCCGTACTCCCTGCTCTCCGTCATCCCGTCCCCGCCATCATGGCCCTGCGGTCGGTGAGGCCGGTGGATCCCCCGGTGATCCGGAGGTCCGCCCCGGCCACCGCGTGCCTGGCCTTTTCAATTCCCCCTTCAGCTGTGGGGCACACATTCCGATCATTTATTCGAGGGATCCGACACACAAAAAGGGGCAGGAAGAACTGTGACGATCGACCCGTATCACGTTCGGAGAATCAGCGAGTGGCCTGACTCCGATTTCGATCTCGAGGATCTCGATCTGGCGATGCCGGACGAGCCTCAGTGGCACCGCTGCGGCGCCGTCCACTGCATCGATCGAGGGCCGTGGCTGGGCACGCTGGTCTGTTGCATCAGGCGCAGTGGTCATGAGGACGTCCACTCCATGTCCCTGGGCGACCAGGGCGCACCCGACTACTGGCGCGAGACCTGGATGTAGGCGCTCTTCACAGCTGCACCACCACCGCCTGATCGTCGGCCAGCCGCCCGTCGAACACGGCGCCTTCTCCGACACCATCGCTCGACAGACGGACGACACCACCCGGTGAGCTCGCCGTTCCGGCGTCGATCGCTACATCGATGAACTGATCGGTGAAGTTGACCAGGACCACCCATGCGTCGTCATCCGAGCGACGGCGGAAGCCGAGGACGCCCTCGGGCGTGTCGAGGAGCTCGAAGGTGCCGGCGAATAGTGCCGGCGTCCTGTGGCGCAGAGCCAGCAGACGCCGGTAGAGATAGAGGACGGAGCTCTCGTCACCGCGCTGTGCCTCGTAGTTCCGATGGTCCGCTTCGGGCGGGAAGGGTAGCCACGGCTCGACGCCCTGGCGGGTGGGCCAGCCGTGGTCCTCGTCGGCCGTCCAGGGGAGAGGTGCGCGGCACCCGTCGCGACCGCCCGGGTCGACACGGTATCGGTCGGAGATCACCGCATCGAGCAGTCCGAGTTCCTCCCCCTGATAGAGGAAGGGCGTCCCCCGCAGGGTGAGCAGCAGGACGGCGGCGCACCGGGCCCGTCCAACGCTCCGCCGGGCTGTGGTCGCCGGGTGTTCCCCGGCCCGTTTGGCGGCTCGGTCGTAGCGGGTGCGATGACGGGGATTGTCGTGATTGGACAGGACCCAGGTCGGCCAGGCGCGGCGGGGGTCGAGGGCGTCGACGGTCTCTCCGATGCACACCTCCCACGCTTTCTTGTCCCACCGGGCGTACAGCGGCGGGAAGTTGAAGGCCAGGTGGAGCTCGTCGTCGTCCCCGTAGTAACGGGCCACGGCCGAGGTGGAGAGCAGGTAGACCTCGCCCACCACCAGCCGGTCGCCGGGATAGTCGTCGACCAGGACCCGGATGTCACGCAGCCGGGGATGGGTCTGCTCGACGTCATTGAGGGCGCAGTGGGGGATGCCAGCCACCTGATGGGCGTCGTCGGGTAGGGCGGGGTCCTTGCCGATGCAGTGGATCACGTCGGCCCGGAACCCGTCGACGCCGCGGTCGAGCCAGAAACGCAGTACGTCGTGCATGGCGTCGACCACGCCGGGTTCGTCCCAGTTGAGATCGGGTTGGGCCGACTCGAAGAGGTGGAGGTACCACTGATCCGATTCCCGGTCGAGGGTCCATGCCGGCTGGGTGGGGTCGAAGGCCGCCACCCAGTTGTTGGGTGGTGAGCCGTCCGGTCGGGCGTCGCGCCACACATACCAGTTGCGACGCCGGCTGGCCGGGCTCGACCGCGCCTCGACGAACCAGGGGTGCTGGTCCGAGGTGTGGTTGGGCACCCAGTCCACGATGACCTTGAGGCCCCGGGCGTGGGCGCTGTCCACCAGGTCGTCGAAGTCGTCGAGCGAGCCGAACAGGGGATCGACGTCGCAGTAGTCGCTTACGTCGTAACCGAAGTCAGCCATGGGTGATCGATAGAACGGTGAGAGCCACAGGGCGTCGACCCCGAGCCAGGCCAACTGGTCGAGATGGGCGCGTATGCCCTGCAGGTCACCGATCCCGTCCCCGTCGGCATCGGCAAAGGAACGGGGGTAGATCTGGTAGAAGACGGCGCTCTTCCACCACGGCCAGCGATCGGCCGGCTCCCGCCCGGTCATCGGGCCTTCAGCGGAGGCCGTCGGGGCCGGGCTGGGGGAGGTCCCTCAGCCCGGATGGCCCCCATTCCTTTGGAGGTCGGCGAAGGGCGGAACCGGTCGGAAACGCCCACGGCCACGACGCTACAAGGGCTGGGGCCGGGGCGCCCTGAGCACCCACCGTTACAGTTTGCCGCTTTTGGTGCCGAAGACACTCACGCAGGAATTTATTTCCATAGAAGGATACGAAGGGGTAGATCCAAGATGGTGGAAAGGCGTCCAGCCGAGGACGGCTCGTTTCTGGCCGATGGCTTGGCGGGGAGTACCCCGCCTGAGGTGTTCGGAACGGGTCGGATCTGTATCGAACCGCAGTGTCAGGTGCGGCTCTCTCGTTACAACAGCACCGATTGGTGTGCCCTGCACGAGAGCCCGGCATCGACCCAGAGGCCCTTTGACACGTCGACTCGTCAACGAGGTCGCCGGCGCAACCGGTCCTCGAAGCGGGCCACGTCGAAGCAAACGGCCGCATAGCCCTACGCCGGGGTCGCACCCGGCCGAGAGGTAGCCCTACGCCGGGGTCGCACCCGGCCGAGAGGTAGCCCTACGCCGGGGTCGCACCCGGCCGAGAGGTAGCCCTGCGCCGAGTTCGCACCCGGCCGAGGTCGAGACCGACCGGCCCCCGCCGGTTGGGAGCTGATGGCCGCCGGGGTGCTCGGAGACCCGGCGATTGCTGGTACACCGTGCAGTGCACGGCACTCTGTGCAACCTCGTCCCCCCGGGGACGATCCCACCGGCAACCAGCACACCGATCGGAAGTGGCTCATGACAGGTCGTCTGGAAGGAACCGTGGCCCTGGTCACCGGGGCATCGAGTGGCATCGGCGAGGCCACGGCTCTGGCTCTGGCGGCCGAGGGGGCCCGGGTGGCTGTGGCCGCCCGCCGCCGCTCGCGGCTCGACGAGTTGGCTGCCCGTATCGCCACCCACTCCGAGGCCCTGGTCATCGAGACCGATGTCACCGACGAGGCCTCGGTCCGGGCCATGGTGGCGCGGACCGTCGAGGAGTTCGGCCGGTTGGACACGCTGATCAACAACGCCGGTGTCATGTTGCTGGGACCGATCGAGGGCGCGCCGGTCGAGGAATGGCGGCGCATGGTCGAGCTCAATTTGCTGGGTCTCCTCTACTGCACCCACGCCGCCCTGCCCCACCTGCTCGCCGCCGCTCGGCAGGATCCCCGCCATGTGGCCGACGTGGTCAACGTGAGCTCGGTGGCCGGACGGATCGCACGACAGGGGAGCGGCGTCTACAACGCCACCAAATTCGGGGTCGGCGCCTTCTCCGAATCCCTGCGTCAAGAGGTGACCCGACGGCATGTGCGGGTGTCACTGGTGGAGCCCGGTGCCACGATGACCGAGCTGGCCGGCCACAACCGGCCCGAGGTGATCAAGACCATCAGCGCCAATTTCGGCCAGACCGAGCTGATGCAGGCCGAGGACATCGCCGAGTCCATCGTCTTCATCGTCACCCGTCCCCGGCATGTCACCGTCAACGAGGTGCTGATCCGACCGACCGAGCAGGAGCGCTGAGTGGCCCTGGACGGTTACCCGCCCACCCGCCATTTCCTCAGTGACCTGGGCATGGAGGCGGAGGTCACCTCCGAGTCGAGCGCCACGGTGCGCATACGGACGACCCCGCATGTCCTGGGGGCCGACGGCGGCGTGCGGATCGGGGTGCTGGCCACTCTGGTCGACGTGGTGGGCGGGTCTGCCGCCTTGCGGGCCGTCGATCCCGACTGGATGGCCACGGCCGATCTCACCGTGCAGATGGCCCGCCCGGCCACCGGTCCCCTGGTCGAAGCCCGGGCCACCGTGCTCAGGAAGGGGCGGACCACTCTGGTGGTCGAGGCGGTGGTGGCCGATGTGGCCGACGACGGACGTTCGGACCCGGTGGGATGGGCCAGCATGACCTTCGCCATCCTTCCTGGTCGGATGACAGCTCCCCGGCCCGACATGTCCTCCGAGCTTCCGGTCCGGTGGTCCCTCGACGGTGTCGGGTTGGACGGGCCGGTGGCGGACCTCCTCGGCATATCGGTCGACGATGCCCGACGGGGGATGGCCTCCCTGCCCGTTCGGGAATACCTCCGCAACTCGTTCGGCGCCGTGCAGGGCGGTGTGATGGCCACCGTGGCCGAAGTGGCCGCCCTGGCCATGGTGGAGTCGGCCGCTGACGCCGGGGCTGCGCCGGCGGTGGCCACCGACCTTCATGTGGCCTATCTCGCCCTGGGCCGGGTCGGACCCATCGTGACCCGGTCGCGCCTGCTCGACGGCCATCACCCCTCCTCGGGAGGAGTGGTGGCCGTCGAACTGGTCGACGAGGGGGCCGATCAACGTTTGACCACCGTGGTCAACGTCCGGGTCTCGCCGGTCGATCGCTCCCCGTTATGAGCGGCCCCCGGGCCACCAACGGTCCCGACCGCCGCCACGCCGTGGCCGAGTACCTTCGGCTGGAACGATGGGAGGTGCCCTCCCCGCCCGAGGAGGAAGGACCGCCGTCCCTCGGTGGGCGGGTCCCCGTCGATGTCCACCAGCGCGGCGGGGGAGACGGCCTGCGGGCGGGATCCCTGGTGACGGCCATCGACTCGTTGGGCGGGTTCCTGTGCGGTCTGACCGTGCAACCCCAATGGATCGTGACCACCAGTGTTATGGCCACCGTGGCCCAACCCGCCCAGGTGGGCCCTCTTCGCCTGGAGGGCCGCGTGCTGCGACGGGGCCGCAACGCGGTGGTCGCCGCTGTCGACGTGTTCGACGAGGGTGCCGGACATGGTGCTGTCGCCGCCGCCACCATGACCTGTGCCGTCCTCGACCCCGGCGACATGGACGTCCACGTCGAGCGGCCCTTCCACCGGCCGATGCCCCCCTTCGATCCCGCCGCCCCACCGGTCGAGGAGTTCTTCGGGATCGCCCCCGGAGCCGGGACGGTGTCCCGGCTCGATCTGGCCGACCGGCTTTTGAACCCGTGGGGCATCCTCCACGGGGGTGGGCTGGCTGTTCTGGCCGACGTCGCCGCCTGCCGGGCGGTGGCCGCCCACGGTGGGCACCGGCGTGACCGACCGGTGACCGCGGCCGACACCGTGCTCCATTTCCTGCGTCCGGCCCGCGTCGGACCGGTCGAGGCCCGCTGTCAGGTTCTGGGGGAGGAGCTCGGTCGGGCGGTGGTCCGGGTGGCCATCCACGACCGCGGGGCCGGGGATCGGCTGGTCACCCTCGGCTCCGTTCTCGTCCTGACCGGCTGACCTGTCGCCACCAGAGGGCGAAGGCAATAGCGTCGGCACCAATGCCGACAACCGCAAGGATCAATCCATGAGCCCAGCACTCAATACGGTCGAACCCATGGACGGGAAGACCGTCGTCATCACCGGAGGCAATTCGGGAGTGGGCAAGGCCACCGCGGTCGCACTGGCCCGGGCCGGGGCCCGCACCGTCATCACGGCCCGCAGCGCCAGCCGTGGAGAGGAGGCTCGGGCCGACATCGTGCGGGCCAGCGGATCCGACCAGGTCGAACTGGTGGTGTTCGACTTGGCCGACCTGGGTTCGGTGGCACAGGGCGCGTCCGATCTGCTGGATCGGTGCCCGAGCATCGACGTCCTGGTCAACAACGCCGGACTGGTTCTGTCCGACCGCCAGGTGACCGCCGACGGTTACGAGGCCACCTTCGAGATCAACCACCTGGGGCCTTTCTACCTGACTCAGCTGCTGACCGAGCGCCTGGTCGCCTCGACACCGGCCCGCATCGTCAACGTTGCCTCGACAGCCCACCGCTCTGCCCGACGCGGTCTGGATTTCGACGATCTCCAGTCGGCCACCCACTACCGCGGCATGCAGGCCTACGCCCGCTCGAAATTGGCGAACATCCTGTTCACCAACGAACTGGCCCGCCGCCTCGAGGGAACCGGGGTGACCGCCAACGCGTTGCACCCGGGCACGGTGGCCTCCGGGTTCGCTCGGGACGACGACGCCTCGGGATTTCTCGCTTTCGGCATCAAGGTCATCAAGCCGTTCATCCTCACTCCGGCCAAGGGAGCCCGGACGTCGGTGTATCTGGCCTCCTCTCCCGCGGTGGCCGGGGTGACCGGGCAGTACTTCGTCAAGGGCAAGGTCCGGACCCCGTCGCCGGCTGCTCGGGACGCCGCCGCGGCAACCTTGCTGTGGTCGGTCAGCGAGGAGCTGGTCGAACGGGCCATCCAACCGACGTCCTGAGGGGACGCGGTCCGCGCCCACCCGTCTGTGCGGCCCTAGGGTGGTGGCCCACCGGCAGGCTCTGACCGGCAGCGCTTGAGCCGGGCGGAGGTTGCCATGTCGAGTCCAGGGGGAGCGGGAGTGACGCCCGAGGAGCGTGACATCCTGCGGATCGTCGGGAAGTCGTGGGGGTGGGTGCTCTTCTTCGGGGTGGTGACCCTCATTTTGGGAGTCCTGGTCGTGCTCAAGCCCAAGGACACCATCTACGCCTTTGCCATCCTGCTCGGCATCTGGCTCTTCGTGGCCGGCCTCTTCCGCATGGTGACGGCCATCGCCGACAGCGAAGATACGGGCGGCACCCGATGGCTGATGGCCGTCCTCGGACTGCTGTCGGTCATCGTGGGGATCCTCTTCCTCCGGCACACCGAGGAGACGGTGACGACGCTGGCCTTCCTCATCGGTCTGTTCTGGGTGATAGGCGGCCTCATCGAGTTCTTCGTGGCTTACACCGACACCGGGTCGCCGGCCCGCGGTTGGCGTATCGGTATGGGCGTTCTGGCCTTTGCCGCCGGCATCGTGACCCTGGTGGTGCCCCATCTGACGCTGACAACGCTGGCCGTCATCATGGGGATCTGGCTCATCGTGTACGGCCTGTTGGAGATCGCCCTCTCCTTCCAGTTGCGTCACTTGGCCGAGGTCTGAACGACCGGCCCGACTCCCGTCCCTACAGAGGCTCGCCCTCACCCAGCTCGCTGGTGACCTCGCCGATGGCCCGGGTTTCGGCTCCGACCGGCAGGACCTCCCCGCCTCCGTGGTCCCGCCACAACTCGGGCACCCGCCACAAGAGGACGGCCACCCCGGCCACGCAGGCCAGACCCCCCGACCACACCGCGAACTGCGGCCCCCCGATGGCGGCGGCCACACCGGTTTCGGCATCTCCCACCCGTGGGCCCCCCGCCACCACTGCGAAGAAGGTTCCCGACAGCCGTCCCTGCAGGTGCGGGGGGACGGTGCGCTGTTGCACGGCCTGTCGGAAGACGGCCGAGACCACATCGGCGGCCCCGGCCAGGGCCAGAAGTGTCAAGCCGATCCAGAGCACCGGGATGACGCCGAACAGAGCGATGGTGGCACCCCAGACGACCACGCAGGCGGCGATGGCCCTGCCCTGATGGCGGACACGGCTGCACCACCCGGTGAACAGGGATCCGACAAGGGCGCCGGCCCCGGGGGCGGCGTAGAGAAGGCCGACCACACCGGCGCCCCCGCCGAACAGCCCGGTGCCGAGGGCCGGAAACACGGCCCGGGGCATCCCGAAGATCATGGCGTTGAGGTCGATCCAGTAGGTGGCCGACAACAGCTTCTGGCCCCGGAGGTGTCGGAATCCCTCGGCCATGGAGCGCAGTCCCATCGGCGTTCCGCCACCGTCGGGGACAAGAGAGGGTAGGAGAAGGGCGGCCACCAGGGCTACGCCGTAGGTGCACACGTCGATGCTGTACACCGCGCTCAGGCCGACGGTGGCGATGAGGACGCCGGCCAGCGCCGGCCCGGCCACCAGGGCCAGTTGTTGGATGGTGGTCTGGAGGGCGATGGCCGCGGTCACGTCATCGGGCCCCACCAGCATGGGCAGGGCAGCGCGCCGAGCGGGCCAGTCGACGCCCTGGAAACCAGCGCTGGCCGCCGTGCACAGGAAAAGGGGCCACACCGCCGGATGGGGGAGGGCGGCGTTGGCCACCAGACCGCCGACGGCGCAGGCCATGGCCACCTGGGTCAGCAGAAGAACCTTGCGCCGGTCCCAGGCGTCGGCCAGCGTTCCTCCCCACAGGGCCCCGGCCAACAGGGGCACCAACTGGACGAGGCCGATGAGACCCACGATCAACGTCGAATGGGTGAGGTCGTAGGCCTGAAAGGAGACGGCCACCAGGGTCAACTGGGAGCCCAGCCCGGACACCACCTGGCCCGCCCACAGCCGGCGGAAATGGCGGTACTTTCGGAGGGGGGTGGTGTCGACCACCAGGCGGGGCACCCGGCAACGGTACCGGGAGGTTTCCCGGGCGCCGGTCCCGCCCGAAGTGGTGGCGCCGCTCCCGGAGGCCTCAGGTCAGCGAATATGGAGGTGAACGGCGTGGTCCGCCCCCACTATTCGACCGAAATCGAATGACGCCCCTTCGGCAAACCGAGCCGCTATAGTAGGGAGGGTGAAGGACGAGGGCACTCCGTCGGGCGGCAAGGGTCGGAACCGGAGCGGCAGGGACGGCGAGCCCACCGAGTCTGCAGAGAAGTCATCGAGCAAACCACCCATGGCCGTTTCCATCGCCGGTATTTCGACGGCGTGCAGTAAGGACGCCCTCGTATCCAGCGCCAAGGCAGTTCGGGAGGCACTCTCGACGGATTGAGACAGACCCCAAAAGTCTGACCACGTCGAAGAGCCGCCTCTCCGGGGCGGCTCTTTTGTTTTCCCCAACGTTTTGAGCATGTTTCAAGCATGTTTCGGGGTGGATCCGCCGGCGGCCACCGTTTTCGCCGTGCACGGCGACGGGGCTCGACGACCGGACGAGTGCCGGCGCAACGGTAGGGCACGGCCCGACGACGTGGTGGACAACCACCGAGGCGAGCCGCCGACCGGGTCGGGTGAGACAGACGCCGGCCCTGGCGCCGGCCGATGGGCGACCGGCAGCCGACGGTGCCGTTCGCCGGCTGTCGGCGCCGTCCTGTAGCCGGCACCGCCGGTCGGGCGCCGGTAGCTGTTTTCACGCGGGCGGCAGCGTGGATTTGAGTGGCGCAAGGCTCACCTTTTTTTCCTGATTATTCAAAATGAGCCAGACCGAATCTGGCAGATACATAGAAAGGAGGCACCATGTGCGATCACCGACCATCGGGCCCCTCTGACAGTCCGACCGTTCGACCCGGCTCGTCGCCGGAGCACACGCGGCCGGACGGCACGGCCACCGTGCCTACGACCGGCGCCACCGGACAGGAGCGGTCCGACCGCGCCGTTGATCCGGGCGACAGCCACGACAAAGGTGCGTTGTCCCTCTGCGTCGGCGAAGCCGCCTAGTGCAACCAGCGGTGGGAAGTCCGGTCGGCGGATCACCGCAGATCGGAGTGTTCCTGCCCTTCGAACTGGATGCGGTAGAGCTCGGCGTAGAGCCCGCCGGCGGCCAGAAGCTCGTCGTGCCGCCCCTGTTGGACGATGCGACCGTGATCGATCACCAAGATGAGGTCTGCTTCCCGTACCGTCGACAGACGGTGGGCGATGACCAGTGAGGTGCGACCGGTGAGGGCCGTGGCCAGCGCCTGCTGGACGGCCATCTCCGACTCGGAGTCGAGATGAGCGGTGGCTTCGTCCAGGACCACGATCTCGGGGGCTTTGAGCAGGATTCGGGCGATGGCCAGACGCTGTTTCTCGCCTCCCGACAGGCGGTAGCCACGGTCGCCCACCACGGTATCGATGCCCTCGGGCAGGGCGTCGACCATGGTGGCGATCTGCGCTCCGGTCAGTGCCGCCGCCATCTCCCCCGGGGTGGCGTCGGGTTTGGCGTAGAGGAGGTTCTGGCGGATGGTCTCGTGGAAGAGATGGGCATCCTGGGTGACCACGCCGATGGTGCTGGTCAGTGATGCGAAACTGGCGTCTCGCACATCGAGGCCGTTGATCCGGATGGATCCACCCGTCACGTCGTAGAGGCGCGGCAGCAGTTGGCTGATGGTGGTCTTCCCCGCTCCCGAAGGACCGACCAGTGCTACCAGTTGTCCGGGCTGGGCGGTGAAGGAGACGTCGAAGAGGACCTGGCTCGACACGGTGGTGTCCAACACGGCCACCGATTCGAGCGAGGCCAGCGACACCTCTTCGGCTGTCGGATAACGGAAGTCGACGTCCTGGAATTCGACCAGGGCGGCGCCGGGCGGGATGGGACGGGCATCCGGCTTCTCGGCGATCATCGGCGGCAGGTCGAGCACCTCGAAGACCCGGTCGAAGGAGACCAGCGCGGTCATGATGTCGACCTGCACGTTGGACAGCGCCGTCAGCGGGCCGTAGAGCCGGATCAGGTAGGAGGCAAGAGCGACGACAGTGCCCACGGAAAGGGCGCCGTCCACCGCCTGCACACCGCCCCAGCCGTAGACGACCGCCGTGGCCAGGGCGGCGGTGAGCGACAGGGCGGCGATGAAGAACCGGGCGTACATGGCCTGGGTGACGCCGATGTCGCGCACCCGGCCCGCCTTCTTCTCGAAGGAGTCCCGCTCCTCTTTGGGGCGGCCGAACAGCTTGACCAGCAGAGCCCCCGAGACGTTGAACCTCTCGTTCATGGTGTTGTTCATCTGGGCGTTGAGGGCGTAGGACTCGCGGGTGATCACCGACAGACGCCGGCCGACCCGTTTGGCCGGAAAGACGAAGATGGGCAGGATGATCAAGCTGATGAGGGTGATCTGCCACGACAGGAAGAACATGACGATCAGAACCAGGATGACGCTGATCAGGTTGGAGACCACCGACGACAGGGTGTCCGAGAAGGCCTGTTGGGCCCCGATCACGTCGTTGTTGAGGCGACTGATCAGTGCGCCCGTCTGGGTGCGGGTGAAGAAGGCCAGCGGCATCCTCTGGATGTGCTCGAACACCTGGGATCGCATGTCGAAGATGAGCCCCTCGCCCACCTTGGCCGAGACCCACCGGATGCCGATGGTCAGCCCGGTGTCCACGACGGCCACCACCGCGGCCACCAGCGACAACCCGATGATCAGCTGCTTGTCGTGGTGCTCGATCCCGTTGTTGATGATCGAACGGAACAGCAACGGGTTGATGATGCCGACGACGGCTTCGATGATGACCAGAACCAGAAACCAGATGAGGATGGTCCGGTAGGGCCGGGCGAACGTGAACATCCGCTTGGTGGTGCCCTTGGTCACATGCTGCTGGGTGACCGAATCGTCCCGACGCATGGAGCGCATGACCCCGCCGAACTGCCCACCACCGCCCATGCCGTGGCCACCCATCCCCATCCCCATTCCCATGCTCATGGAGTTGTGTAGCCTCCGGACCTCATGTCAACGGACCCTACTGTTCGAGAGGTCGGGACCGTACTGCTCCACCGGTTGGCACTGTCCCCTGCGCTCGCATCAATCCCCGGTGGTCAACGGGGTTCGGGCCGATCGGCCCCCTCAGGCGGAGGGAGGGGCAGCGTCCACCGCCACCAGGCCACGGCCGAAGATCTGCGGGAGGTCAAGGGCGGTGAGCAGGCCGGGCGGACCTTCCACCACGGCCGGTATGGCGTTGACCAGGCGCATGGCCGTCGCCTTGAGCCCGGCCGTATTGTGGTCGCCGTCGCTTCCCAGTAACTGGAGATCGAGGGTGTAGTTGGGCTCCCCGGTCACCTGTACCCGGTAACAGCCGTGACCGGCCGGTTGTGGCCATTCCGGCGCCAGGTCGTCATGCAGGCGGGTCACGTGCTCGAGAACGATGACGGCCCGACCACCGCGCGTGCCCCGCACCTCGAAGCGGAGGGCGGCGGCTGTCCCCTTTTGGATGGTACCGGCGTCGACCTCGAACGTCTCGGTGGCCGGTCGCCGCTCATAGAACTCCTCGATGGCGTCGAGCTCGACCTCGAGTGCGGCGGCCAGCTGCCGCACCACGCTGCCCCACGCCATGGTGAGGACGCCGGGCTGGAGGATGGTGGGGATCTCGTCGAGGGGACGTCCGAAGCCCATGATGCCGAACAGGACCATGGCCTGGTCGTAGGTGTTGTAGTTGAGGATTTCGGACACACGGAGCTCGTCGATCCTCTCGCTGACCCCGGTCAGGGCCAAGGGGAGGACGTCGTTGCCGAATCCGGGGTCGACGCCGTTGACGAACAGGGAGACCCCACCCTCCCGGGCGGCCTGCACCACCGGCGCGATCATCCCCTCATCCACGACCCCGTAGGGGTACTGGAGGAAGACGGGTCCGCTGGACACCACGTTGACGCCGGCCCGGAGCAGACCGGCGATGTCCTCGAGCGCCTCCATCAACCGGTTGTCGGCCATGGCCGTGTGCACCACCACGTCGGGCCGCAGGGCGATGAGGGCATCGATGTCGTTGGTAGCCGTCACCCCCAGGTTGCGCCCCAGTCCGGCCAGGGCGCCGGCGTCTTTGCCCACCTTGTCGGGGTTGGACACCCACACCCCGACCAGTTCGAGATCGGGGCGGGCCTCGATGCCGGCGATGGCGTGGACGCCCACGTTTCCGGTGCTGTAAGCGACGACTCGGTAACGCTCGGGCACGATGACCTCCTCGGTCGTAGCAGCGGGTGGGACGGCGGCAGGTGGCCTGGATGGTCGAGCAGCGGACGGTCCGTTCGGCGTCAGAGGTCGGGAAGGCCCATGTCCAGATTGGGGGCTTCGATCCCTCCGTCGACCTCGAGGATCTTGCCGGTTATGTAGGAGCCGGCCTCGGAAGCCAGATAGACGATGGCCGAGGCGATGTCCTCGGGGTCGCCCAGGCGACTCAGCGGGGTGCCGGCCTCGATGGCCTGGCGCAACTCGTCGGACTGCATGACGATGTCGAGGGCAGAAGTGGCCACCGATCCCACGGCGATGGCATTGACCCTAATGCGGGGGGCCAGGTCGGCCGCGGCCAGCCGGGTGTAGTGGGTCAGCGCCCCCTTGGCCGTTCCGTAGGCCAGATAGCCCCGGCCCGACAGCCTCCCGATGGCGGAGGAAATGTTGACCACGGACCCGCCCCCGTTCTCCAGCATCAGGGGAACGGCCGGACGCAGGAGGGCATGGGCCGTCGACACGTTGAAATGAAAGGCCTGCTCGAGCCGGCCCGGTGAGGTCTCGAGGAACGGACGGGGCATGGCCCCGCCCACGTTGTTCACCACCAGGTCGAGTCGACCGAACCCCTCGCCGACCCTGTCGACCAGTTCGGCCACGGCCTCCAGGTCGCTGAGGTCGGCGGGAACGGCGATGGCCCGCCGACCCACCGCCTCGATTTTGGCAGCAACCGATCCGAGCTGGTCGACGGTGCGGGCCGCTATCAGAACGTCAGCGCCCGCTTCGGCCAGGGCGATGGCCGTGGCCGCGCCGATGCCCCGGCCGGCGCCGGTCACCACGGCCACCTTGTCCGTCATCTGGAAACGGTCGAGAATCACTGGTCTCCGCCAGGCCGGGTGGAGGGAAGACCGAGCTTGCGGTGGTCCCACGAGACGGTGCGGTCCACGGTGACCTTGGCCACGATCCGTTTGTGCAACATGGTCTCGACGAAGGGACGGAGCTCCTCGGTATAGGTCCCGTAGTAGCGCTCGAAGAGGTTGACCCCGAGCTCCCACATCTGGGCCGGGTCTTCGACGATGTCCGCCCTGCCCACCAGCTCGACGCCGCGGAGCTCCTCGTAGTAGTCGCCGTCCTCGAACATGCAGGTGATCCGCGGGTCGCGGCGCAGATTGACCGCCTTTTGGGCCTTGGCCTTGGTTTCGATGGCGATGGATCCGTCGAGGAATCCGTACCACATGGCCACCGCGTGGATGGAGCCATCGTGGTTGAGGGTGCACATGGTCATCGCCTGGCGTTGGCGGAGGAACGCTGCGATCTCCTCGGGTGACATGACGATGAGATCCCGCTGCTTGACGCCGTGCCCCATGGGGGGTCCGGCCGGTGGTTGGCTCACACGCTCCTCCTTGGGCACACCACTCGACCGGCGGCGCACGGTGGCAGCGTACCGGGGCGACCCGTCTTGGGCAGAATGGGCGGATGACCGCACGTCCCGCTCCTTCCTCGCCGGCGTCGGCTGAGCCCGACGGGGCGGCCGACGGCGGGCCCGCCCCGGTCGGCCACCGACTGTCGGTGTGCTTCGTGTGCACCGGCAACATCTGCCGGTCTCCCATGGCCGCCGCCGTCCTCACCCAACTGGCCGAGGACCACCTCCTGGCCGACGGTTCGGTGCTCGGCCACCGTCTGGTCATCAGCAGCGCCGGCACCGGTGGGTGGCACGCCGGCGAACCCATCGACGGTCGGGCCCTCGCCGCCCTGGAGCGCCGGGGTTACACCGATCGAGGACACCGGGCCCGGGCCTTCGCCTCGGCCTGGTTCGCCTCCACCGATCTGGTGGTATGCCTCGACCGCGGCCATCAACAGACCCTCCTCGGTCGGGCCCGGGGTCGGGTGGGCGACGACCGTTACGAGGAGCGGATGGTGCTGCTGCGCACCTTCGACCGGCGGGCCGGCGGCCACGTCGATGTGCCTGATCCCTACTACGGCGACGACACCGAATTCGAGGACTGCCTCGATCTGGTGGAGGCGGGGTGCCAGGGGCTGGTTCCCCATCTGGTCGGGCGGTTGGATCAGGACGAGGCGAAGGTGACGAAGGAGCGGCGCTCGTAGTCGCGCATGCGCTCATAGGTGTCGCGCAGAGCCGACCGGCGCGAGCGGTCGTTGGCCAGGTTGACCAACTCATAGGGATCCGCATCATGGTCGTACCACTCGTGGTCGTTGTCGTCGAAGGCACAGTCCACATCGAAGAGCTTGGTGCCCAGGTCCTTGCCCCACAGCCCGGTAGACGGCTTGCCCCCCCCGACCCCGTAGTAACGGGCGTACTTGGTGTGGCCGTCGTAGAAGCCGCGTAGGGCGTAGCGCACTTTGTTGAGCTCGGCGGTCTGGGCCGAGTCCTGGGCGAAGAGGATGTGGTCACGCACCGACACCGAGGGATCGGCCAGCACCGGGGTGAGGTCGACACCCTGCACCGTGGCCGACGTCACCTCGGGATCCACCCCGGCCAGGGCGCAGACGGTGGCGGCCAGATCGACGTGGCTGCCCAACGACGACGAGACCGACCCGGGCGCGGTGAGCCCGGGAACCTTCATATAGAGAGGCACCCGCATGATCTCGTCGTAGACGAACGGCCCCTTGGACCGCAGCCCGTGGGAACCGCACATGTCGCCGTGGTCGGAGGTGAAGATGACGATGGTGTCGTCCCACGTGCCCGACGCCTCGAGCGCCCCGAGCACGGTGCCCAGGCTGCGATCGGCCAGTTGATGGAGGTGGACGTAGTAGTCGAGATGGCGGAGCCAGGCCGCTTTGTCCCCCGGGTCGATGTAGCCCCACAGCCCGTGCTGCTGGTCCCAGCGCCACTGACGATGGGCCTCCGGCTTGGTGTGCAGGTCGTCGTCGAAATTGGCCGGCAGCTGGTCGACCACCTCGGGATAGGGCTCGGTGAAGATGGGCAGGGGGTCATCGTCCTTCCAGGCGGCCGCCTCCAGCACCCGGCGGACGGCGGCCACGTCGTCAGGATGGCGCTCCCGGTAGCCGGGCTGGTCCACCGGAAACCACATGACGTCGTGCGGGTTGACCAGGGCCACTGTCAGGAACCAGGGGGCGGTGTCTCCCGTCGGCGCCGCGTTCTGCTCGAGCCAGCGGGCCGCGTTGGTGGCGATGATCGGGTCGAAGTGGACCCCGGTGCCGGCCCAGCCCATGAAGTGGCGGTCGTTGCCGTCCCAGTCGGCGAAGCCGTAGGCCTCCATGTCGGGGGTGGGCGAGTGGGACAGGTGCCATTTGCCGATGTAGGACGAGCGGTAGCCGGCCCCGTCGAGCAGCGAGCCGAGGGTGGGGGTGGAGGTGGGCAACTCGACGTGCTCGGGCATGATCACGTTGTCGAGGACTCCGTGGCCGGGCAGGTAGCGGCCGGTCAAGAGGCTGCCCCGACTGGGCGAGCAGGGGGACGAGTGGGTGAAGTAGTCGGTGAACTCGAGACCCTCGGCCCGTAGTCGGTCCCGCCAGGGCAGGGTGACCCCGGCCGGCAGCCACGAGCGCTGACGCTCCTGGTCGGACACGATCAGGAGGATATTGGGACGTCGGACATCGGACGGGGCCATGCCGGCCACGGTAGCGCCGTGCGGGGCCGTCTCCGCTGCCGCCCCCCGCCGGGCTGGGACGTTGGCACGAAAAAGTGAAATGTGTTCTACTTTTCGGCGTTGTCGTCCGGTCGCTATCCAGGGGGATCACCGTTATGCCCGAGGGCGAAGCACTGCACGCCAGTCACCGCCTCGAATACCCGTACTCACGGTCGGTCGGACCGGTCATCGGCGCCTTCCTGACCGGGTTGCGCGACGGTCGGCTGCTCGGGGTGCGCGGTTCGGGAGGAGGGTCATCGTCCCGCCCACCGAGTACGACCCCACCACCGGCGAAGACACCGGCGAAATGGTCGAAGTGGGTCCGGCCGGGGCGGTCGAGTCGTGGGCCTGGGTGTCCCATCCCCTGCCCAAGCACCCGTTGGACAAGCCTTTCGCCTGGGCCCTCATCCGACTGGACGGTGCCGACACCGCCCTTCTGCACGTCGTGGACTGCGGCGGTCCCGACAAACTGACCACCGGCGACCGGGTCACCGTCCGTTTCCGACCGGCCGACGACCGGATCGGTGCCATGTCCGACATCGAAGCGTTCGAACCGGTGGGGGGGTAGGTCCGATGACCGAGGAGACGTCCGCAGGCGACGCCGAGCGGGGACCGGTGACCGTGCTGGCCACGCCCATCCGTCTCGACTTCGACTTCACCCCCGGGGTGGCCCAGTCGCGGTTCCTGCGCGGCCTCGAGCAGGGAAAATTCATGGGGCAGCGCTGTTCGGTGTGCGGCAAGGTCTATGTGCCCTCCCGCGGTTCGTGCCCCACCGACGGCGTGCCCACCATCGAGGACGTGGAGCTGTCCAACGTGGGCACCATCACCACCTACTGCGTAGTCAACGTCCCCTTTGCCGGCCAGTCCATCGAGATCCCCTACATCTGCGCCCAGGTGCTGCTGGACGGGGCCAACCTGTCGTTCATGGGCCTCATCCAAGAGGTGCCCACCGACCAGATCCGGATGGGTATGCGGGTGGAGGCGGTGTGGGTGGAGCCCGACCAGCTGACCCCGTCGCTGGCCTCGGTCAAGTACTTCCGACCCAACGGCCAGCCCGACGCCGACTACGACACGTTCAAGGAGTACCTGTGAGCCCGGCCGCCCGTCGCACCGTCCGTCCGGTGTCGATCGCCTCGTTCGCCCAGTCGCCCAATGTGCGCCACGACGAAGAGCACAACGAAGTCGAGATGCTGATGCCGGTCATCGCAGAGGTGTTCGGCAACATCGGCATCACCAAAGACGATGTCGACTTCATCTGCTCCGGTTCGACCGACTACCTCATCGGTGGTCCGTTCAGCTTCGTGATGGCCCTCGACGCGGTGGGGGTGTGGCCGCCACGGTCGGAGAGCCACGTGGAGATGGACGGGGCCTGGGCCCTGTACGAGGCCTGGGTCCTCCTCCAGGAAGGGGAGATCGACGCCGCCCTGGTCTACGCCTTCGGCCGGTCGTCGCTGGGCAACCTCAACGAGATCCTCACCCTGCAGTTGGATCCCTACTATCTGGCCCCCCTGGGTATCGACCCGGTCAGCCTGGCCGCACTCCAGGCCCGGGCCCTCATCGACGCCGGCAAGGGATCCGAGCGCGACTTCGCGGCCATCGCCGCCCGTAGCCGCAAGGACGCCCTGGGCAATCCCAAGGCCCAGGTGGCCACGGACAGCGCCGTCGACACCCTGCTGGAAGACGACTACGTGGTCGCACCCCTCCGTCGCCACACCCTTCCCCCCATCACCGACGGTGCCGCCGCCATCGTGTTGGCCGCCGGCGACAAGGCCACCCGGTGGGCCGACAAGCCGGTGTGGATCACCGGCTTCGACCACCGGATGGAGACCCACGCCCTGGGCGCCCGCGACCTGACCCGGTCGCCCTCCACCTCGATGGCCGCCGAGCAGGCCGGGGTGGGCAACGGCCCTGTCGACGTGGCCGAAATCCATGCCCCCTACGCCCACCAGGAGATCATCGTGCGTGAGGCCCTCGGACTGTCCGATTCGGTCACCATCAACCCGTCGGGCGGGCCGTTGGCGGCCAACCCCATCATGTCGGCCGGCCTCATCCGCATCGGCGAGGCGGCCGCCCGGGTGGCCTCGGGCCAGGCCCGCCGGGCGGTGGCCCACGCCACCTCGGGCCCCTGCCTGCAACAGAACCTGGTGTGCGTCCTGGAGAGTGCGTGATGGCCGAGCGCTGTGCTGTCATCGGGGTGGGCCAGACCCACCACAAGGCCAAGCGGGACGACGTGTCCATCGCCGGACTGGTCCGCGAAGCGGCCAAGATGGCACTGGCCGATGCCGACCTCACCTGGGCGGACATCGATGCGGTGGTCATCGGGAAGGCGCCGGACATGTTCGAGGGGAACATGATGCCGGAGTTGTACCTGGCCCCGGCCCTCGGCGCCGTGGGCAAGCCCATGATCCGGGTCCACACCGCCGGATCGGTGGGGGGGTCGACGGCCATCGTGGCCTCCCATCTGATCTCGTCGGGCATCCACAAGCGGGTCCTGACGGTGGCCTACGAGAAGCAGTCCGACTCGGACGCCATGTGGGCCCTGTCGGTGCCCCAGCCCTTCGCCGCCCCGCTGCTGGCCGGGGCCGGCGGCTACTTCGCCCCCCACATCCGGGCCTACATGCGCCGATCGGGGGCACCCGAGCACATCGGGCGGATGGTGGCGGTCAAGGACCGGCTCAACGCCATGCGCAATCCCTATGCCCATCTGCACCTGGCCGATATCGACATGAAGATGGTCGAGGACTCGATGATGCTGTGGGACCCCCTGCGCTATCTCGAGGCCTGCCCTTCCTCGGACGGTGCGGCAGCCATGGTCCTGGCCGCAGAGGACGCCGTCTCCGGCGGCTACCCACCGGCCTGGGTCCACGGCGTGGCCATGCGGTCCGAGCCGACCATGTTCGCCGGACGCGACCAGGTGAATCCCCAGGCCGGCCGCGACTGCTCCGCTGACGTGTACGCCAAGGCCGGCATCACCGACCCCCGCGCCCAGTTCGATGTGGCCGAGGTGTACGTGCCTTTCAGTTGGTACGAACCGATGTGGTTGGAGAACCTCGGCTTCTGCGACCTGGGAGACGGTTGGAAGCTGACCGAATCGGGGGCCACCGCCTTCGACGGCGACATTCCCTGGAACCCCTCCGGCGGCGTCCTCTCCTCCAACCCGATCGGGGCGTCGGGGATGCTCCGCTTCCTCGAGGTGGCCATGCAGGTGCGGGGCCAGGCCGGCGACCACCAGGTCGACGGGGCCAAGGTGGCCTTAGGTCAGGCTTATGGGGGTGGGTCGCAGTTCTTCTCGATGTGGGTGGTCGGGAGCGCCAAGCCCTGACCCCACCGCACCGGCTGTTCAGCCCGTGTCCCCGGCCCGATCAGCCGGTGTTGGTGAACACATCCCGCCCGAAGGTGGTACTCACCGTTTGGGCCTGCCCCAGGCGGCTCAGCCCGAAGATCTCCTCGACGGTGGCCAGCGTCGAATAGTGGTTGTAGGGGACGGCGGTCACCGTGCCCCCCTTGATGAAGGGTGAGAGGAGGACGGTGCCGATGCGCCCTCCGCCGGGGCCCGTCTCGCCCGGCTGGGCGGCGGCCGGCCCGGGCATCTCGTCGCAGCAGGATGAGGCGTCACCGGTGTCCGCCTCGTCAAAGGTGACCTCGAGGAGGCCGTTCTCCTTGAAGGCGGGCGAGCGGGTGATCAACGGCACCCAGGTCTGGAGGAAGGCGTCGATGTTGACCAGTGGCGATGCGCTGCCCTCCTGGTTGATGCACGGAGAGTCGTGCCCGTCATCGCACAGGTTGGGGGTGATGAAGCTGAGGTTGGGCGTGGAGGACAGCGACTTCAGATCGGTGGCCAGTGCGGTCACCCCCGGCGGGGTCCCCGCCGGCAGGACCCCCGTCGGGCTCCCGAGGGGCACGACGTCGGCGTCGCACAGGGCGGCGTCATCGATGATCGAGTGGAAGTAGACGAAGGGGTCGTGCCGCGATGCGTACCCGTCACCGGGAACGGCGTCCTCGGTGTGGTCGGGAGCGCCGATGTCCGGATGACCGCACACGGCCGACTCGCGGGAGGGGATGTTGCCCATGTCCTCCATGTAGCCCTTCCAGGTGAGATGGGCGTCGGTCAGCTGATTGGCCACCGTGTCCACACCGGCCGGGTAGACGCATCCGGAGTCCGAGATCTGGCCCTCGGCCGCCACGGTGGCGGTGGCCGGAAAGTCGACGTAGTCGAGGCAGTCGCCCTGGGTCAGGGGATTGGGAGCCTGACCGGAGATGAGGGCGACGTAGTTGTCGAGGGAATGGTGCCCGATGGCGTAGTAGTTGCTCAACAGGGCTCCTTCGGCCGGCAGGGTCGACGCCAGATAGGGGTCGTTGGTCGGATCGCCGAAGGTGGTGGGGTAGCCCTCGTTCTCGAGCACGATGATGAACACGTGCCCGATGGGCGGAAGTCCGTCAGCGGCGAGGGTCGAGGTGATTGTGGTGGCGGACGTGGATGGGGACGACGATGGCGGTGGGACCTGTTCGGACCGGGTCGTCGTCGCCGTTCCTCCCTGCGAACAGGCGGCGGCGGCCAGGGCCACCACCGCGGCGGACAAGGCCGCGGCGTACCGCATACGGCGGCCAGGCAGCGGCACGGAATGCCTAAGGATGGGCATGGGGGATGGGCATGGGGAGATCATTACCGGTCGCCGACCGCCGGGGTGGGTCGGTGGGTGCTGTTGGCCCGGCGCCCGGTCGGAGGCCCGGTACACTCGTCCTGGTTCACCGAGCTCCGGAGGCACGACGTGAAGGTTGTAGTCGATTACGACGAATGTGCGAGCAACGCTGTCTGCATGGGGATTGCCCCCGAGGTGTTCGAGGTCCGGGACGACGGCTTCCTCTACGTGCTCAATGAGAACCCGGGCCCCGAGCTGTACGACAGAGTCCGCCAGGCGGCCAACGGCTGCCCCACCGGTGCCATCACCATCGTCGAAGACGAGTAACCCAGGAGTGCCCGGGGACGCCCCGAGGGTCCGCTTCGCCCCTTCGCCCACGGGCTACTTCCATGTCGGAAGCGCCCGTACCGCCCTTTTCAATTGGGTGGTGGCTCGCCAGTCGTCGGGCACATTCGTCCTGCGCATCGAGGACACCGACGCCGAGCGTGGTCGCGAGGTTTGGGTCGAAGGGATCATCGACGCCCTGTATTGGCTGGGGATGGACCCCGACGAGGGTCCCTACCACCAGTCTCAGCGCACCGACCGTTACAACCAGGCCACAGACGCTCTGTGGGAAGGGGGCTTCCTCTATGCCTGTGACTGCACCCGCGAGCAGATCGACGCCCGCAACAAGGCGGCCGGAATCCAGACGCCCGGGTACGACGGCTTCTGCCGGCACCGTGGTCTGGAGCGGGGCCCGGGCCGCGCCCTCCGGTTCCGCACGCCCGACGGGGGACTGGTCGTCGTGGACGACGTCGTGCGCGGCGAGGTCGAGTTTCCGGCGGAGGCCATGGACGACTTCGTGGCCGTCAAGGCCAACGGCGATCCGCTCTTCGTCCTGGCCAACGTGGTGGACGACATCGACATGGCCATCACCCATGTGATCCGGGGCGAGGACCTTTTGCCCACCACCCCCAGGGGCATCCTGGTGTGGGAGGCACTGTCCTCGGTCGGGTGGACCACCGCTGCCCCCGGAGCGGTCGGGCCGACCCCCCCTCTCCCGGTCTTCGCCCACCTGCCCATGCTGGTCAACGAGCAACGCAAGAAGCTGTCCAAGCGGCGGGATCCGGTGGCGGTCGAGTCCTACCGTGACCGCGGCTACCTGCCCGATGCCTTTCTCAATTACCTGGCCCTGCTCGGGTGGAGCCCACCCGAGGGCCAGGAGATCTTCGACACCGACGAGCTCCTTGACTGGTTCCGGCTGACCGACGTCAACCACTCGCCGGCCTTCTTCGACGTGGCCAAGCTCACCCATATGAACGGCGAGTACATACGGGCCATGGACCTCGACCGGTTCATCGAGGCCTGCGGTCCCTGGGTGACCGGGGAGTCCACCCCCTGGGCGCCGACCGCATTCGATCCGGCCGCCTTCGCCGCTCTGGCACCGCCCCTCCAAGAGAGGGTGGCCGTTCTCGACGAAGTGCCGGGTATGGTCGATTTCGCCTTTCTCCCACGACCCGACATCGACGAGGAGGCGTGGGCCAAGTCGGTGACCGACGATCCGGTGGCCACCGAGATCCTCGCCGGTGCGCTGGCCTCCTACGAGTCACTGGTGGGCAGTTGGCAGGTGGATACCCTCAAAGCGGCCACCCTGGCGGTGGCCGTCGGGGTCGACCGCAATCTGGGCAAGGCCCAGGCCCCGATCCGCCTGGCCACCATGGGGCGGCCCAAGGGTCTCCCGTTGTTCGACTCCCTCGAGGTCCTGGGACCCGACCGCACCCTCGCACGCCTCCGGGAGGCGCTGGCTCGCATCGGCCTCGACAGGCGCTGATGGCCGGCGCCGTCGAGGTGGGGGCGCTCCGGGGGCGTTGAGCATCGTGGGACTGCTGGCCACCCTCACCGGCCTGCGCCTGATCCGGTTCATCGTGCGGGTGGTGTTGTACCTGGTGATGGCCGTCCTGGTCTACCTGGCGGTGACAGCCGTGCAGGTGTGGCTGACCGGCCGCCGCTACGAGCCCCGTCCGGCCGGAGCCATCGTGGTGATGGGAGCGGCCCAGTACAACGGGGTGCCTTCGCCCGACCTGGCCGCCCGCCTCCACGAGGCCGAGTTGCTGTGGCGCCAGCGCTACGCGGTCACCGTCATGGTCACCGGATCGAAGCAACCGGGCGACCACTACACCGAATCGCAGGCCTCGGCTCGCTACCTGGTTGCCGCGGGCGTGCCCGCGCACGACATCCTCCAGGCCGGAGGGAGCGATTCGTGGAACAACCTGGCCCTGGCCGCCCCGCAGCTCCTGGGCCGCGGTGACACTACCGTTCTCGTGGTGACCGACCCCTTCCACGAGGACCGCAGCCTGGCCATCGCCACCGACGTCGGCCTCCTCCCTTATCCCACGCCGACCCGTACGTCACCCATCACGGGTCTCGCCACCATTCCCTACTACGCCAAGGAGACGGTGGGAGTGGCCCTGGGCCGCATCATCGGATTCGATCACCTGAGCGCTCTCCATGCCTCCTTGGGATGACCGGATGGACGGCTTGGTGACCGTGCACCCGACCTGGGGGGAGCGGAGGTGTCCATGAACCGGAACGTGCTGTTCATAACGGTGGACCAGTGGCGGGGGGACAGCCTGTCGGCCCTCGGCCATCCCGTGCTGACCACGCCGACCCTCGACCTCCTGGCCGCAGAGGGAACCCTGTTCGCCAACCACTGGGCCAACGCGGCACCGTGCGGTCCGTCACGAGCGTGTCTGTACACGGGCACCTACCTGCACCACAACCGGTCGCTCAACAACGGCACCCCGCTCGACGACCGTTTCACCAATGTGGCCCGACTGGCCCGCCAGGCCGGCTACGACCCGGTGCTCTTCGGGTACACCGACACCAGCCTCGACCCCCGGCACCTCCCGGCCGATGATCCACGGCTGCGCTCCTATGAGCAGATCCTGCCCGGGTTCCGCACCGTGCTGTACGAGCCGTGGGAGGAGGGGAGCCAACAGTGGGGGCGCTGGCTGGCCGCCCAGGGGGTCGACGTTCCGGCCAATCCGCAGGATCTCTATCGGCCCACCGCAGGATTTCCCGGTGCCGATGAGCACGGGTCCACCTGGGCCCCGGCCCGCTTCACACCTGAGCAGTCGGAGACGGCCTTCATGGTCGAGGCTCTGACCGGCTGGTTGGACGAGAACGGGGATCAACCCTTCTTCGTCCACGCGTCGTTCATCCGGCCCCACCCCCCGCGTCGCAATCCCGTCGGCTACCACGATCTCTACGACGCCGACGACCTCCCGCCTTTTGTGGGCGCCCCTACCAAAGCCGAGGAGGCGGCGGCCCATCCGTTCAATCGGTTGGTGATGTACACGCCGATGGCCGGGGCGCCGGAGGACGAGCGGGAGCGCCGCCAGCTACGGGCCACGTACCACGGTGCCCAAAAGGAGGTGGATGACCAGCTGGGCCGGCTTTTCGACCACCTCGAGTCCTCCGGGTTGGCCCAATCGACTCTGGTGGTCCTGACCAGCGACCACGGTGAGATGGGCGGCGATCACTGGTTGATCGAGAAGCTCGGCTACTGGGACGAGTCGTTTCACATACCGCTCATCATCCGCGATCCGGATCCGGCGGCGTCAACCGGGCGGGGGAGGACCGTCCGTGCCTTCACCGAGTCGGTCGATGTACTGCCCACCATCTGCACGTGGCTGGGCATCGAGGTCCCCCTGCAGGTGGACGGCTACCCGCTTCAGCCGTTCATGACAGGCGAGGGCGCAGCATCGGACGCTGATCCCGAGCACTGGCGGACCGAGGCCCACTGGAGCTGGAACTTCTCCAATCCCGCCGACCGGTTGGCTGAGCAGTTCTTCGCCGTACCCATGGCCCACTGCTCGTTGGACGTGGTCCGGGGCAGCGATCTCAAGTACGTGCAGTTCGCCACCGAGGCCGAGTTGTTCCCTCCACTTCTGTTCGACCTGGCGGCGGACCCCGATCAAAGGAACGATCTGGTGGCCGGGAGCGGGGCCGACCACCGCGGGTGGGAGGCCGCTCAGCGGCTCCTGCGGTGGCGGATGCGCAACGACGAGCGTACACTCAGCGGCACCATGCTGACCCCGGAGGGAGTGGCCACGGTCCGGGACGTCTGGCGCTGAATTAGGTATGCAACCCTGCGCAACCGGGGAGCGCGGTACACACGTGCACCCGAGGAACACGGTGCCGCCCCCGCTTCAGCTGAGGCTGATCGGTTCGAGCCGTATCGGTCAGGGTATGAGCAGGTCGGGTAATTCGGTGACCGACCCGATCAGGTGGGTGTGCGGCGCGCGGCCCAGCTCGGTGCGCGAATGAGCGCCACTGAGCACGCCGATGACCATCGATGCTCCCGCACGCGCCCCGGACAACAGATCGTTGGCTGTGTCGCCGACCACAGCCACCTCGGCGACGTCGTCGATGCGCAGGCGGAGCACGGCGGTGAGGATCATGTCGGGCCACGGCCGACCCCGCCCGGCGTCGGACGGCGAGAGGAGCAGGTCGACGGCGCCTTGCCAACCGAGGGCGGCCACCACCCCGTCGCGGGTGGTGGGGGAGAAGCCGGTGGTCAGACACAGACGCATGCCGGCCTGGCGAAGGGCCGACAGGCACTCCTCTGCTCCGGGCATGGGCCCCACCTCGCCGCGGGTGACGGCCTGGTCGAAAGCGGACTCGAAGGCGGTGTTGGCCTGCTCGGCCCGGTGGTGGTCGCCCCCGAGGAGCTCGGTGAAGACGGCAATCTTGGACTGGCCCATGGTGCGGCGGATGTAGGCGGCGGGTTCGTCCTTCAGGTCGCCGGCGGTGAGACCGACGGCGTCGAGGGCCACCTGGAAGGCCTCCTCCACCGCCCCCTGGTCGGCCACCGTGGTACCGGCCATGTCCAGCACCACCAGTCGGATCGGTTGGTTCACATCGTCACCTCATCCCAGGTCTGCTCGGCGATGGCCGGGGAGAGGGTCATTCCCCGACCCGCAGCTCCGGTCACTGCCCACACCCGGTCATCGATCTCGGCGCGGTAATAGATACGGTCATCAGTGACAAGGGTGTAGGTGCCGGCCCAACGACGAACCACCGGCGGCAGCTCCCACCCGAGGATGGCCTCGACCCGGGAGCGGAGCTGGTCATAGGGATCTTCGTCGACGGCGAAATCGAAGGGCTCGTCGTAGACATGGGTGTCGCCGATGGTGAGTCCGCCGGCGGCTCGCTGCACGACGAGGAGCTGCATTCCCCACTTCGACGCTCTCGGTCCCAGGGGTGGCAACGAGGCGCGGCCGGGCAGGTCGAAGGCCGGGTAATACCGCATCGAATCGGCATCGGCCAGAGCTGTGGGCAGACGTTCGGCCAGTGGCGCGGTTTGCATCATCTGCAACCGGCACCGGCGCAGGGGCGCTTCGGCCAGGGCGGTTCCGACCCGACCAGCGAAGCCGGACAGCCGGTCGCCGACACACAGGAGAATGAGCGCTCCCTGATGGCGTGCGCCGCTGTTGTCGGTTACAGCGGGCCCGGCCGCTCCGTGTGCGGGTCCATCGGAGGACCGGATGTCGACCGCCCGGCGTCCGGGAAGCCACTGGTAGCGACCGGTCGCCTCCAGCGCCTTTCTGACCGCGCCGAGCACCGAGCCCGGCTCAACCACTGCGTCGAGCCGGCACAAGAGCCCACCGGCGACGTCACCCTTGACGGCCGGGTTGACGTCCCGGACGCCTGAGGGGTCAAGGAGCTCGGTGCGGCGGGCTGACGCGTCGGCACGGGAAGCGGCTTCAGCCATCAGGCTGAGCTCGGTATCCGTTCGGGCAAGGGTCAGCGAACCGTCGGGCCGGAAACCGATGCCGGGGCAGGTGGAGGCGATCCGCTCCCAAAGAGTCCGGGCCCGCAGGGCGAGATCGAGCTCCTCTCCGCCGGCTCGCCCGCTGACCCATATGAGCCCGAAGTTGCGGACGGAGGCCCGTCGAGGACCGGCATCGGCTTCGAGCTGGAGCACCTCCCATCCACGGTTGGTGGCCTCGAGGGCGTGCATCGTGCCGAGAATCCCCCCGCCCACGATCACCACCCGGTCCACACTCATCGTGACTGATCGTAGGGCCGACCCACCCGGGTCGGCACGGGTCTCCCCGTCCCGCAGGGTGGGCTAAATTGGCCATTCGCCCATTCGGGGGTGGCGCAACTGGCAGCGCGGCATGATTCTGGTTCATGAGGTTGGAGGTTCGAGCCCTCCCCCCCGAGCGCTCGCGGTGTTCTCTTGTGGGATTCCGTGGCCAGGTTTTGTATCGATTTACGGTTGGTCAGACAGAACGTTCCCTGGTGGAACGTCGATTCAGGGTCCCATCGTCTAGTGGCCTAGGACACCACCCTCTCAAGGTGGAGACACGGGTTCGAACCCCGTTGGGACTGCGCAGTGTCGTCGGTCGCGGGTCGGTCGCCCGGAGGTCCCCGAACCAGGGCGACGATCTTGATCGACGTTGCCGGACCTGCTCCGCAAGAGGTGGTTCGTCGCGGACGACTTCAGCACCGGAGCCTGGGATTGGAGGGCTGCCGGCTCGTTGTGTGCCGCTAAGTCGGGATCGTCCTTGACCACAAGGTCGGCATAGCAAGTGATGCTGAAACGCCGGTCCAGGAATTGCTGGCGCAGGAACCGGCCAGTTAGTTGGTCCGCCGTGTCGGCTCCGGGCAGCCACCCGGCTCTCAGCGGTTGAAGAGGCTCATATGGAACGAAGCCAGACTCGTGCGTCTTCTTTCGGCAAGTCACTGGATGACCGGCACCAAAATGGTGGCTGTCACATGTGGCGCAATGGGCAACCCATTCACAATCGGGTAGCACCGCCTGCGTAAAGTAACTGACCCTCGATGCCAGCATTCGACTAGCTCAGGTCGTTGGCGCAGGTGCCGCCATCGTTGTCGCTGTTGGTTCCGTCCGGACATGCAGTGTTGGACCATCTCACGTGGGTCACGTCGATGCCGGACGCGCTCGCGCCGTCAAGGTCTCCGTTGGTCAGGTTCGCCCCCTCGAGCCATGCCTCGGTCAGGTTAGTCGGGGCGGAGATCAAGTCGTCATCCTCCTTGAAGGGGGAAAGATCGGCGTTGGTGAGGTTGGAGGCGCGGAGGTCAGCGTCGGAGAGGTCGACCCCTTCCAGCTGAAGACCTGACAGATTCGTTCGCGGGAGTAGCGCTCCAGCAAGATCGGCGCTACTGCATGCCGGATCATCGAGATTCGCCGGGGCACATTCTTGGAAGGTGACTCCGGCTAGGTTGACTCCGGACAATTTCGCATCGGAGAGATCCGCCCAGGCGAGGTCGTCCCCGGTGAAGTTGGCGTCCGCCGCGTCAGCATTCTCGAACTCTGCGCCACTGCAATAGGAGAACTCGCCTGCATCTCCCTCGTCGAAGGTCGAGCAGCTGGAGACCACCGCATCCGTGAGGTCGGCTCGGACCAGTGACGCGCCGGAGAGGCTGGCAAATTCACACGTGGTGGGGTTGAAGCCCGGCGGCAAGCAGCCGTCGACCAAGTCTGCGTCCGACAGGTTTGCCTGGCGCAGGTTGTCGCCGCCCAGATCCACCCCGGCGAGGCTGGCGCCGGTCAGGTTGGCAACGGCCAGATCGGTGCCTCCCAGATCGGCGAACGAACAGGCGGGAAATTCACCGGGGGGATTGGTCACTGTGCACGTGGCAAACGTCGCAGTGGAGAGCACCGAGTGCTGAAGATCGGAGCCGGAGAGATTGGCGCCCGTGAAATCGGCACCAGTGAAATCGGCATGGGACAGATTGGTGTCCGACAGATCGGCCCCCTGCAGATCTGCTCCCGGGCAATCGGTAAATTTCTTCGCCGTCGGGTGCGTGACGATCATGCATCCGTCGACCACTGTGACGGCGGCCGCAGGTGAGACAGCTAGGGCCGTGGCTCCCACTCCGATACCGATCACCGTCAGAATGGCTGCTGTCGCCACTCGAAAGATCCGGTAGGAAATCCATGGTTGTGTTCCGTCGCGCAAGAGCCGAACCTCCCCCGTCACTGCTTCAAGCCATCCTCGGCAGCAACGCGCTTCACAGTAATCGTCCGAGGATGGGCATGCTCGTTCGAGGAGCGATGGAGGAGCGATGGAGAAGCGATGGAGGAGCGATGGAGAAGCGATGGAATTTGCTTCCCAGGTGATGGGTATGCTGCTGAGCAGGCAGGGAGAGGTGCGAGAACGGCCGAATCGGACTCACCGCTAGTGAGCTGAAACGACCCTCTGACCAGGCAACTTCCCGGTCACCGCAGGTGGGGTTGTGCTCGGTTGTGCCCCGTCGTGGTCGAACGGCAGGACCTCCGTGACATCGGCGGTCCTGATCTTGTCACTCAGCGCGTGCAGCGCGTTGGACGATCGCTGCAGATTGTCTGTGTCCGTTGCTGGCATGTCTCTCGTTCGTGGAATCGGTGCACCCTGCAACTGAGCTGCGAGGGCGCCAATAACTACGTAGTGAACGCCGTTCCGATTGAGTGGAACAATGATCGAGACGGCGTCGAAGTCTTCGGGTTGGATCGCGACCGCTCATGACTCTTCAAGGTGTCGCCGGGCCGAATCCACGATGTTGCGCTGGTAGGCGCGCCAGCGCTCCTGCTTCTCACTCGACCGCTGGCACTCGAGGGCGCCGAGGACTTCGTCATGGTCCTCATGAGGGGCCAGGCTCAGCCGGAGATCGAAGCCCGCAGCCGCGAGCATCCTCATCAATGTCGGGACGGTCGGCTGTCGGCGGCCCGACTCATAGGCAGCCACAACGGGTTGGGTGACGCCTAACAGCATCAATGTGCTTGGCCCGGCCGGCTCAGTCAATCGTGCATACGTGGGTTGGAGGACACGATGGCCGTGACGGTTTTCCGACCAAGTCCTGATACATCGGCTAGTTGTCGAATCGACACACCGGCACGATGCGCAACCCGAATCATGTCGTCGCGGAATCTCGATTCTTTGGTAGCCCGTGCTGCACTTAGGCCTACTACGACGAGCGCCGCGCCAGCCTCGCCTTCTGCGCTCCCTCTGTACTTGTCCATTGCGGCAGTCGCCGCTGACACCTCGACGTCGCTGTAGCTCATACTTCCTCCCTCAGCCCGAGAGCGAGCTTGTCCCGGATTGCCATCAGTAGCGGCACGCGGGGTGACGTCTCGGCTCTGGATTCGGCATCAGGTGAGCCAACGTCATCCCGAGAAGCTCGAGTACCTCGATTCGTTCAAGCTCGACTCTGATCACTGGTTCGACTGTAGCCACTGGTGGTCCCTTTGGGGCCAGGCAGGTAGGCAATGTCAAGGCGATACGAGCGTAGGGTCAAAAGTGAACCTCGTTTGGGCTGCTGATCGTTCCGGAAACCCCCAACGCGGAATCTGGAGTATAGACAGCGACGCTTGGGTTATTTTGGGTCGGATCACCGATGCTTGGGGTCCCAAGTGTGATGGTCAATGTGTCGATCCCGTCCCAGTGAATTGTGCTGTTTGTGAACGTAACCACAGTATTGAAGTAGCCGATCTGTCCCAGGTCGATGGTGCCGAAGTGGAATCCGCCGGAACAGCTCGAGTCATCGACCGATGTGAGTTCGTCGTCACCCAAGAGGATGGGCTGAGCGTTGACTACCACATTGCCACCGGTCAGATCGGGGTAGGAGGAAGATGACCAGAGGCTACAAAAGGCACTCGGGGTGGGCGGTGCCGCAAAGGTAACGATGATCTGGTCGCCGGCATCAGCCCTGCCTGAGTTTCCGCTTCCATTGATGATCGTCAGCGAAGAAACGGGTGCGGCGGGGGTGACCGCGTTGGAGACGCCAGAGCTGGCCCCGGTTCCGACGCCATTGGTGGCAGTGACCGTGAATGAGTAGCTGTCACCGTTGGTGAGTCCGGTAACCGAGCAGGTAAGCGGACCCGTCGTCCAGGTGCAGGTCTGGCCCCCATTGGCCGGAGTGGTCGAGTCGGCGGCAGTGACGCTGTAGCCGGTGATGGCTGAGCCACCGTCTGACACCGGAGCCGTCCAGGTCACTGTGGCACTGGCATCGCCTGCGGTGGCGGTCCCGATCACCGGGACACCGGGGACGCTGGCCGGGGTGACCGAGTTGGAGACGCCAGAGCTGGCCCCGGTTCCGACGCCATTGGTGGCAGTGACCGTGAATGAGTAGCTGTCACCGTTGGTGAGTCCGGTAACCGAGCAGGTAAGCGGACCCGTCGTCCAGGTGCAGGTCTGGCCTCCATTGGCCGGAGTGGTCGAGTCGGCGGCAGTGACGCTGTAGCCGGTGATGGCCGAGCCACCGTCTGACACCGGAGCCGTCCAGGTCACTGTGGCACTGGCATCGCCTGCGGTGGCGGTCCCGATCATCGGGACACCGGGGACGCTGGCCGGGGTGACCGAGTTGGAGTTCGAAGAAAGCAGCCCCTCACCAACCGCGTTGATTGCCGACACCGCGAACGTGTAAGCGGTGCCGTTGGTGAGGCCACTGACGGTGTCGCTGGACACGTCCCCGACGGTGACAGTGGCCTCGGGCGTGCCATCAACATATGTAGTGATGTCGTAGTTCGTGATCGGCGAGCCGTTGGACGCCGGAACCGTCCAGGTCACTGTGGCACTGGCATCGCCGGCGGTGGCCGTCCCGATCAGGGGGACACCGGGGACAGTGTCCGGGGTGACCGCGTTGGAGACGCCAGAGCTGGCCCCGGTTCCGACGCCATTGGTGGCAGTGACCGTGAATGAGTAGCTGTCACCGTTGGTGAGTCCGGTAACCGAGCAGGTAAGCGGACCCGTCGTCCAGGTGCAGGTCTGGCCCCCATTGGCCGGAGTGGTCGAGTCGGCGGCAGTGACGCTGTAGCCGGTGATGGCTGAGCCACCGTCTGACACCGGAGCCGTCCAGGTCACTGTGGCACTGGCATCGCCTGCGGTGGCGGTCCCGATTACGGGGACACCGGGGACGGTGTCCGGGGTGACGGCGTTTGAGTGAGGAGATCTGGCCCCGAAGCCAACCGCGTTCATAGCGGATACCGTGAAGGTGTAAGCGGTGCCGTTGGTGAGGCCACTGACGGTGTCACTGGTCACGTCCCCGACTCCGACAGAGATTGTGGCCGTGCCACCGACGTAAGCGCTGATGTCGTAGTTCGTGATCGGCGAGCCGTTAGACGCCGGAGCCGTCCAGTTCACTGTGGCACTGGCGTCGCCGGCGGTGGCGGCCCCGATCACCGGGACACCGGGGACAGTGTCCGGGGTGACCACAGGCGAAGGACCAGAGCTGGCTCCGAAGCCAACCGCGTTGATTGCCGACACGGCGAACGTGTAAGCGGCTCCGTTGGTGAGGCCACTGACGGTGTCGCTGGTCACGTCCCCGACGGTGACAGTGGCCTCGGGCGTGCCATCAACATATGTAGTGATGTCGTAGTTCGTGATCGGCGAGCCGTTAGACACCGGAGCCGTCCAGGTCACTGTGGCACTGGCATCGCCGGCGGTGGCCGTCCCGATCACCGGGACACCGGGGACAGTGTCCGGGGTGACCGCGTCGGAGTGAGATGAGCTGGCCCCGAAGCCAACCGCGTTCATAGCGGATACCGTGAAGGTGTAAGCGGTACCGTTGCTGAGGCCACTGACGGTGTCACTGGTCACGTCCCCGACTCCGACGGAGATTGTGGCCGTGCCACCGACATAAGCGCTGATGTCGTAGTTCGTGATGGCAGAGCCTCCGTCTGACGCCGGAGCCGTCCAGGTCACTGTGGCACTGGCGTCGCCGGCGGTGGCGGTCCCGATCACCGGGACACTGGGGACGGTGGCCGTCGTGACCACAGGCGAAGGAGGAGTCGCTGTCCCGACCACAGGCGGTTTTGGAGCGAGAGGCGGTGCGGCGGGAGGGTCCTGTGGGCTCACCGGCCTTCTCGGGGCAATGGGTGGAGGTGCCGGCAATCGAGCAGGTTGCCCTTTTTGCGGCGACGTCATCGCTGGGCTCTTTGGCAGAGGCGGTGCCGTTTTTCCGCCTGCGTGTGAAGGTGCAGGGACGGACGGCGCCGCCGATGCCACCATTTCCAACCTGTGGGTGGGGGCATGGTGGGCACCTATGCCGATGACGGCGCCGAGTCCCGCCACCGCAACAAACCCACCGAATACATTTCCCATTCTGCTAACCACTTGCCCCAACTCAGGAATACCGTTGACGGTTGACAGTTCGCCAAGCCAGGCCAAAGGAGCACCTAACAGACCGTGGCGTCCCACTGAGGCTTCGAGAAACGCACGAACGACAACGGGGTCAAAATGGGTCCCCGCACATGCCGCCAATTCTTGACGGGCAGCTTCAGGCGACGCCCCCTTCTTGTAGGAGCGAACTGAGGTCATCGCGTCATAGGAGTCAGCGACAGCCACAATTCGACCGCCGAGGGAGATCTCCTCGCCACTCAAGCCGTGCGGGTATCCGCTGCCGTCGTACTTCTCATGGTGCTGGGGGATGGTCGCTGCCCAGGGGCCGAGCCACCCCGCCAATGGCGCAGCCAGGCGCTGGCCTTCCAGGGGATGTCCGAGGAGGATCTGCCACTCGGCATCATCGGGCTTGCCCGCCTTGTTCAACACCGCAGCGGGGACGGTGAGTTTGCCGATGTCATGAAGGAGGGCCGACCAACGCAGCCGATCCCGATCGGCCGCGGGAAGCTTCAGCTGGTCGGCGATCAGGTCCGTCAAGGCCCGTACACGTTCGGAATGACCGCGAGTCAAGCGGTCATGTTTGTTCAGTGATGTTGCCAGCGCGAGGATCTGCTCCGCTGCGACCGATGGCTCGTCTCGATCGCCTTGGTCTTGGGCTTGATGGAGCTGGCGTTCGAGGGCTCGGGTACTCCCGGCTCGGCGGGCCACCGCCAAACGGTTCGGAGCATGATCCGGGAAGACCAAGGTCATTTTCAATAGCGCTGCGAGGGGCAGGACACGCCGCGCCAGCCGATTGACGCCGGCATACACGATCCAGGGAGCAACAATCACCAGCGCCCACCAGGCCCAAAGACTGAAGCCGGACCGAGGCTTTGGAATCACGTGCACCAGAACGGCTGCGGCGGCTATGGCAACCACCACGGGGAACAGGAATGCGGACACGCTTACGAGGACTGACAATCCTCTGCGAGCAGCCCACCGGTCATGCCGTTCAGATTTTCGCCCGTTGCTTGCTTTCGCGGGAGGCCAGAGTTCCACGTATGTTTATCGGAGAGATCCACCTTCGACTTGAACGTTCGATCGGGAAAAACCCCTGGTCATGCACAGTCAAATCACCTTTACAGATGGGATTGCCGGCATCGGAGGAACGTGGCCGGGCCGCGTGAGCAAACGTCCCCGCCAATACTCCACAGCATCGTGACTCATGAGCAGAAAAAGACATCGATGGTCACCGACAAGGGTCGGGGTTGACCGTTCGTACTCGGGCGTTCCAATCGACAGCAATCAGCGAACCCGAACGGATCGCCCCCACCTGGGTGACTTGCTGGTAGCCGCCACTGGCGCCGAGTCAGTCACGACATGCTGAGTGACCTCAAATACGCGATCGTTCTTCGACCGATCGACCGACAGGGTCTCATGGGATAGGTCGACTAGTTCGGGTTGGCCACGGTGCAAACTCATGATCCTCGCTCCAAGTCTCTTGGCATCAGAGACCCGCTCGAGCAAATCGGGAGTTTCGCTGAATGCGGATATGACCAGAAATGTGTGACGTTCTGAGGCCCGGGCCATAGCGTCGACACTCACCGCCAGATGGGCTGGCGCTCCCTGGGGGACCTTCCATCGCAGCAACGTTGGCACAAGGTCGGTTCGACCATGCCTCGTTGCCTGCTCGCCAAGATGAGCTACAAAATGCCATGGCTCGCAATCGGGCGTGCCGATAACGAACAGACGGTTTGAGGCCGGACAGCGGTCACCCAGTGCTCTCGCAAACTGGCGAGCTTCTTCGCTGAATTTGCCAAGCTCGGTCGTCCAGCGCTTGATCATGGCTCCCGATATCTCCATGGTTGCCTATCGGTCGCATGCACTCGATGCCTAAGCAAGTTGCGTTAGTTGTTGGCCCCGGCTCTCAGGATCTACTGCCATCGGTCGTCGAAGATGGCCGGATTGAGATGCACAAACGCGACTCTTTGGGACCGGCAGGGTCCCGCCGAAACAGACCGCCTTGCCCTCTCACTGCCAAAAGGCCACGCCGCGCCGGAACTCATCACCCTGCCGCCCAGGTCTAGGACCCGGACGAGCCTGCCCCGTCCGGCCATTTGACCCCGTTGGAATGACCACTTAGGGTAGCGACAAGACCACTGAACGTGGCCTTTGAGCGGATCGACTGGGGCAGGTTGATGCGAATCTTGCAATTTGGAACCTCGCAATTTGTTGGAACCTCGCAATTTGGTGGACGAACGAGCCGGCACGGCATCCCGGGGGCCAGATGGTCGATGGCCGTCGGACTGGCCGCAGGGCTTCTCGTTTCCGGGGGCCTGACCGTGGCCCAGCCGTCCACCGCCTTGGGTGCGACCTCGACGACGGCGGGACCTCCGGCGTACCAGTGGCCCGAATTCCACAACGCGCCCGACCTCCAAGGGGTGAGCGCCGATCCCACCATCACGAGCTCCAACGCGCACAGCCTGGGTGTGCGGTGGATGAGTCCGATAGGAGGATCTCTGGCCTCGCCGATGGCGGCCTACAGCACGGCACTGGGTGAGACGCTCGTGTACGTCGGGACCAGTGCCGGGTATTTCGACGCCGTCAACGCCGCCAATGGCCAGATCGTCTGGTCCGCTCCCCTCGGCACATCGGCCACGAGCTCGCCCCTGGTCGAAGGGGGCAACGTCTGGATCGCGCCGACCGGGAACGGCCGTGCCTACAAGCTGAACGCAGCGACCGGTGCGATCGAGTGCAGCGCCAGTGTGAGCATGACCATCCTGTCCACCCCGGTGCTCGCCACCCCCCCGGGTGGCGTGACCACGGTGTACTTCGCCTCCCTCGGGGGCGGCCCGACCAACGGGCATGTCTGGGCGTTCTCGGAGGCCGACTGCTCCCAGGAGTGGTCCTTCAACAGCTTCAACACGAGCGGACAGGACAGCGGGGTATGGGACCCGTTGAGCTACGGCGTTGACGCCAACGGTGAGGGGCTGCTCCTGTTCGGAAGTGCCAACCCGGACTCGTCGGTGTACGCCCTGGACGCCAATACCGGCGACCAGGTTTGGCGCTACCAGACCTACCAGCCCACCGGCGAGGACTGGGATGTCGGCGCCGGGATCACCGTTAGCCCGCCCGGCACAAACGGTTTCGCCGACGGCGCCGCGTACACCGACGGGAAGGATGGCATCTTCTACGCCCTCGACCTCACAACCGGTGCGCTCATTTGGAACTACAACTTCGGCGGTAACGGGCCGGGCATCACTCCGGTGAACACCGATGCCCTCACCACGCCGGCGCTTAGTCAGACAACCTTGGTCTTCGGAGCGACTGGGGGTGAATGGGCGCTCAACGCCGTCACCGGCAAGGTCTTGTGGAAGCACGCCGATCCGGGGGACGACATCAACTCCTCGGCGGCGATCGTCGGCCCCCAGAACGCACGAGTCGTCGTCTTCGGAGGCCTCAACGGCGTCGTCCACGTGCTGGCGCTGCACACCGGAAACCTGCTGTACAGCTACCAGACCGGAAATCAGATCACCAGCTCGCCGGCCGATGTGGACGGCAACCTGCTGATCGCCTCAGAGGACGGCTTCCTCTACGACTTCGCCCTGGGAGGGGGCAACGGCACCGCACCCACCACGGCGGTCACTTCACCGGTGGCCGGGGCAACGGTGACCAACCCGGACGGTCCGTTGACCATCTCGGGCACGGCGAACGCTAGCGACGGTGTCGCCGCCGTCGACGTGGAGGTCGAGACGCCACCTGGCACCGGACCCTGGTTCGACGCGGCCACCGGGTCGTTGACGCCGGGTCTGGCCATCAACCAGGTGGCGCTGGCCTCCCCCGGAGCCAAGGCCACGACATGGTCCTTGGCCGTGCCGACGGTTCCACAGGGCGGGACCTATCAGGTGCTGGCCGAGGCGGTCGGCAAGAACGGGATTGCCGATCCCGCCGCCGAGATCGGGACAGCCAACGCCGCCAACGTGACATTCACCGTTGCTGCCGATCCGTCGGCGCCCCAGATCACTCTCGGAACCGAACGGGTCGCCCCGGGGACTTCCGTCTCCGTCACTGGCTCGGGATTCGGCCCCTCCGAACCGGTGACCATCACCGTCCCTATCTCGACCACCACCACGAAGACGCTCTTGACGACCACCACGTCGGCATCGGGCACCATCTCGGCGGCCCAGATCACCATTCCCGCGCAGATTCCTTTCGGTCCCACACCGATCACGGCGACGGGAGGGACCAGCGGGAGAGTGGCGACATTCCAGGCCTATGTCTCGAACGACTCGACGCAACTCGGGTATGGGCCGACCCGCCTGGGATTCGAGAACCACGACTCCGTGCTTAACAAGCACCAGGCGACGACGCGGACCAACATGCTGGCGCCAGCGTGGACCTTCTCGGCGGGCGGAGCGATCGACTCGACTCCGGCCATATCCCAAGGGGTCGCCTACTTCGGCGACGAGGCCAAGGACGTGTACGCCGTCACCATTACCACCGGGACGCCGGTCTGGTCGAGATCGGTCGCCAGTGGAGTGGAATCCTCGCCGGCCGTGGACGACGACCTGGTCATCTTCGGCACCGATGGCGGCAAGGTGGTGGCCCTCCGCACCGGTGACGGGACGGTCGACTGGTCTACCCCCGTCGGTAGCGAGGTGACCTCAGCTCCCGCAGTGGTCGGCGGCACGGTTTTTGTCACGACCACCGATGGCGTGTTGGCGGCGATTGACGAGACTACCGGCGCGCTCCAATGGTCCGAGACAGTGGGGTCTGGTCACCTGTCGTCGGTAGCCGTCGACAACACCAGTCATCTCGTTATCGTCGGTGACAGCAGCGGTGATGTCGACGCCTTCACCACCGCAGGCAGCCCGGTCTGGAGCGTGCCCACCGGTGGGCCAGTCGTGGCCACCCCGGCCATCATCGGCGGGCACGTCTTCGTCGGCTCGACGAGCGGGGAGGTCCTTTGTTTGACCGAGAGCACCGGTGCCACGGTCTGGACGGCCGTGACCGGAGGCCCGGTGACCACCGCTGTCACCATTGCCCCGAACTACGTCACCGTCGGAAGCGGCGACGGCGATGTGTACACCTACAGACTGACTACCGGCGCGCTCCTTGCCACGGTGATCATCGGGCAGGCAGTCGATGGCCTGACCTCGACGATCGGCATTTCGATCGCCAGCACGGCGAGCGGTCAGTTGGTGCTCAGCCGGGCCCCGTTCGGCGAGGTAGAGACCTGGAAATTCAGCGGAGCGGCCAAGGCGTACGCCGCTTCCGGGGTCATCCTGAACGGCGAGTACTTCATCGCCGGGACCAACGGTCAGCTCGAGTCGTTCGCCATACCCGGTCGCCCACTCTACTGAGCGCGTTACTCGCAGAGGCAGAGGTCGCGTCCATCCTGGCGCGTGGCACAAGTCGGGCCTCGATCGCGGTTTCGCGTAGCGGTCCAGTGAGGGCCATCGTCGTCGGAGACGAACGATACGAGGTAGACGGGTTCGACTCGCTGGGACCGACGCAGCTTCTGGTGCCACCAATCGTTCCGCCCCCTCGAGGTGGACACACGGGATGGAGCCCCGTTGGGACTGCCGCAGGTGGCATTCGGCGGACTACTGACCGGGATCGATGCGAGCACACACCACAGTGTCGCCGGAACTAGCGCATGTACCCACCAATCACGACCGAGACGGTGGACCAGCCGGTCAGCCGCGTCGATGTCTCGGAGTCGGCTCGCGGTTCTCCGAGCCTCGGGGATCCTCCAAATGGTTGAGCACCCAGATGGCCGCTGCTCCCAATGTTGCCGAGAATGCGATTGTTAGGATCACAGCAAGAAGGTTCGTCAAGCCACACCGACTAAGTTGCTGAACCAACGAGAGTTGTAGCCGTCGACCATTCGACTCCTGGGTGTGAAGTCTGCACCGGTCCACTTTACGTGGCGTGCCATCGTATTCAGCGTGAATATTCCGTATAAGTCCGGGGTTGTGCCGTGTGCAAAGTGATGACGCGGGTTGCCCGAACATTCGGAAGGCTTGAGCCGGCGGATTTGCACAGGTCAAGGCTGGGTCCGCTCGACCTCTGGGGATATTGTCATCGTGGTGCGCTGGGAAGTCTGGTCGGCATTTGACAGGTAGAACCCGATCAACGCGAGGAGCGTCATGACCGCTCGACCAACAAATGCCACATATCTGGACGGAAATCGGGGAAGGCTACGGCTCCCGGGCTGGCGATGGGACGCGCTCAGGACCACGTTGTGGGTGGTGCCCGTAATATTGATAGTGGTTGCTGGCCTGCTGTTCGTTTTGACCTTCGAAATCGATCTGGCGGCGTTTCATCACCGTTTGACGTTGCCCGCATGGGTGAGGACCGGCAGCGCCGACGCAGGCCGTCAAGTATTGATTGCCATCGCCGCCGCCATCATCACCACCGTGGGCGTGGTGTTTTCGATCACAATTTTGGCCCTCACTCTTGCATCGCAACAGTTCGGACCGCGAATGATGCGCAATTTCATCAGGGACTTGGGCAATCAGGTAACCCCTCGGGGTCTTCGTCGCCACCTTCGTGTATTCCGTTTTGGCTCTGGGCTCTATCACTGGGCTTCCGGGTGGCGACTTCGTTCCTCATCTTACGATCACGGTTGCCGAGGCACTGCTTCTCGTTGACCTGGCTGTTCTCATTTACTTCATCCACCACATCGCCAAGTCGATCCAGTTGCCGGAGGTAATCGCCAGTATCGCCAGCGATCTCGATCGGGCAATCGAAGCGGAGTTCCCACAGCGTCGTGACTCCTTGTCCGAAATCGAAGACGTGTCATCGGTGCTCCCCGCAGAGGTCGTGGCGAACCTGAGCCGGGGTGCGGAGGTCACGGCCACGCAGAGCGGCTACCTCCAATTCGTGGGATTCGGCGAGCTCATCGAGATCGCCGAGACTTTGGACGCGGTAATTAGCCTTGCCTACCGCCCCGGCCACTTCATCGTTGCCGATAGCCCATTGGCGACGGTGTGGCCGGCGGGGGCGGCGGGTCAGGTAGCCGCGGCTCTAAAGAAGGCGCACGTTACCGGGCCGCACCGCACACTGACCCAGGATCCGGTCTTCGCCATCGACCAATTAGTCGAGATCGCCATTCGGGCATTGTCTCCAGCAGTCAACGATACGTTCACGGCGCTTACGTGTATCGATTGGATCTCCGCCGGGTTGTCGGAGATCTCTGGCAGAGCCCTTGATAAAGGTGTCTACAGAGGTTCAAGCGGAAAGATTCGCCTCGTGGAATTCGATCCGAGCTATGAGCGAATGGTGAATCGATCGTTCGACAAAATTCGCCAATCTGCACGTGGAATGCCAGCCGTCCTTATCAGGTTGATCGACGCCATCCTTGTGATTGATAGGCACACGAAAAGCGATTCCCAGCGCGCCGTCCTCCTCCGGCAAGCGGAAATGGTGATGCGTGTTGCCGAGGAGACGGTACCGGAGGCCAATGATTTGACAGATGTCCGGGAACGGTTCGTGCGACTCATGGAGTCTTCCGGGACGGGGAATGGCGGCCCGCCGTTTGTGGTGGACTGATCACGTCCCCCTTATCGTGGCGGGTGGCGGACAGACGGTGAATCATCTTGCCGGTGCTCCAGCGACCTGCAGAGCGACTTCTGAGAACGCTGCAGGTTCGGTATCGTCTAGCCAACGGACGGATTCTTGGACGAGTACGATGCGGAACAGGTACCCTCCTGCAACAGCGGGGGCTCGTACGGCAACATGAACATCTCGGTGCGACCCAGGGGTCAGTGGAGCGGGGAGGGGTGTTCGCAATGGCTCGTCCCGCTCTATCGACACGGGAGTGGCGCCGCCGAATCCGATCCAGCGGTAAGCCAGTTGGAGCGGAGTGTCGCGCGAAACGAGCAACGGCGCGGATCCGGCGTGCTCGAGCCTGGCCGAAACGTGGAACACATCACCGGTGTGAACGTGCTTCGGTGGGACAAAGCGGACTGACAGGCCGGCGGGAATCCCGGTGGAGCCCACCGTTGATCCCGAGGGTCGCTCCGCGGCGGCGAGGTCGCGGACGTCTGTTGTTCGAAACTCGGGTATTGGTGTCCGCAGCATCTGAGTTGCCCTCTTCGGTACCCGTCGTACGTCGTACATCTCCGAGCAGGCGATTGACACCCGGTCAACCAGTTTCCAGGACCTTCGGTCCACGACGGCGAGCGATGACGTGGCGGTAGGGTCCGCTCCATTGTTTCGCGCCCCGCTGATTCCAACATAGAGATAGTCGTCGTCGAAATCGAGGCCGCGGGTATAACCCCCAAGGCCGACCGTGCGGATGCGCTCTGAGGGATTCTCGGGATCAATCTCTATCAGATCGTGTCGCGCCGAATCGCAAATGAGCCACAGACCGTCGAGGAAGCGCGGGCTGTGGGGCATCGAAAGCCCGTCGCCAACCACGCCGCCGGTCGCGAGCGAGAAGACACAACCGGACCCATAGGGGTTCTCGGCCCACTGGCGGAACGTACCGCCACGTCGAAAGGCGCTGGCGAAGAGCTCCCCCTGCACATCCACAACACAGTTGAGGTGCCATGAGTCGGGTTCGCCGGGCAGAACGTGAACGGTCCTCGACCCGTGTCCGCCGAGCTCGACGAGCGAGTTGTCGAAGGTCGAAACGACAAGGCGCTGCTTTGAAGTCAACAGGACATCGTGGGCGTCAAGCACCGTCGCGAGACAACCAACTCTGACGCCCAATGGGGATCCTGAGTATTCGAGCACTTCGCCCACGACCGAAGAGAGCTCCCGACCAGACATCGCCCGCAGCCAGCGTTCAGCTAGCTCATCGAAGAAGAGCCCGGTAGTTGGCCGTCCATCGATCGTCTCGACGTCATCGTCGTTGACGACGAACACGCCTCCTCCGGACGCGCCAGCTTCGGCGAAGCCTGACACGACGAGGGCGCTGCCCGCAGAATCCCGACCACCTCTCCCGGTGGTCATGAGCTGCACTTCGCTACCACAGGCAACTCATCACACTGGCCAGCTCGGCTAGCCGAACGATCGGTCATCCCGACCATACCCCTCCGACCGACGCACGGAACCGTGCTGACGTTTTCTCCAACCCCGGGAGCGGAAGACTGCGGCACATTCTGTCAGAAGCGGCACCAAGGCGGATTCGAATCCCGAATTGCCCATGGCGCTCTCGTCGCTCATCCGAAAGTGGCAGATCACCATCCCCGATCCTGTTTCCAGAGGGCGTCTTCAACTGAGGCCGATCCGCATTTCGGTGCCGCTCACTTCATATTTCCTCACGTACAGAGGAGGGCCAACACATGCGCCGATACAACGCATGCAACCGTGCACGCACAGGGAGGTCCCTGACTCCACTCTTCCCACGAACCAATGTACGTCTTCGCACTCGGGCCAGACCGGTTGAGACACTGCCCCAGACCGCCGGTAGACGGGTGATCGATCGTGACTCGCCTCTTGCCAGTCCCCGGCCCAGCGCCCCAGCCCAGTCCGCGCTGGCTTGACATATGCCGATATAAGCATATGATGTCGAAGTGGCCCGCACGGCGACGACGACCGACGCATTCAACGCTGTCGCTGAAGGTGGCCGGCGTGCACTTCTCGACGCGCTCGGCACGGATGAGGCCACCGTGGGCGACATCGTCGACCGGCTAGGGCTGAGCCAATCTCAGGTGTCGAAGCATCTCGCTGTGCTCCGAGCGGTTGGTCTGGTTTCAGTCCGAGCCGATGGCCGTCGTCGCTGGTACCGGGTCAATGGAACAGCGCTGCAGCCCATCTTTGAGTGGGTTCGTGGCTTCGAGTCCACCTGGAACAGCCGACTGGACCGGCTCGACGACGTGCTTGTCGAGCTACAGAAAAAGGAGAAGCTCGTATGAACAACACGATCGGCAACCGCCACGGCTCCGCCGTGGTCACCCTGCCCTCCGACAACGAGATCCTGATCACCCGGCAGTTCGACGCTCCGGCGGACCTCGTGTTCGAGGCGTGGACGACGCCCGACCTGGTGAAGCGATGGTGGGCCGGGGACCGAGGTGAGGTGACCGACGCCCAGATCGATTTGCGGGTGGGCGGCCGCTGGCGGTGGGTCATGACTGCCAACGGAGGGTTCCCAGTGGCCTTCAGCGGCGAGTACCTGGAGATCGACCGGCCGCACAGCTTCGTCAGGACTGAGGTCTTCGAGATGGTCCCCGATGCCGAAGCCATTAGCACGACCACCTTCGACGAAGTCAACGGCGTGACCACGCTGAAGATCCTGGGCCGCTACCCAAGCCAGGAACACCGCGATGCAGCGCTTGCCTCGGGGATGGAAGGTGGCCTTCAGACGTCGCTCAATGAGCTGGAGGAGCTCGTTCGACAAGCGGCATAGACCCATCACTGCCACGCACTGGAGTCATTCCGGCTGACCACCGCAGGTCAGCTGACCACCGTAAATTGGATGGGCGGACGCCAGGAATGTCCGAAGTGTGGTGGAGTCTGCCGGGACGCCTATTCGAGTTCCCTCCAGTGAGGCCGCCTGAACAGCCGAGCGAATCTTGCACTCAGAGACGAACCTTGGTCGTATTCGACGTCTAGATGCAGCACCGGGGGACCGTCAGGCGCTGGTAGCGCTGCCGCTTGGTCATCCGATAGGGAGGATTGGACACGTGACGTGGTGATCGCCGTTATCTGGTCGCGATCAACAAACCGATGACCATTTTTGGTCCCAACCACGATCCCGTCGAACTCGTCTAGCTCGGGTATTTGCAGAACGTGAACCACCTTGCCGAACTCGGAGCCGGATGAGCTGAGTACGGGAGTGCCATTGGCGAGAGCCAAGTATGAAATGGGTTCCCCGTCATCCACGACAGTCTCCTCTGCGGGCTTACTCCTCAAGTGGAACACGCAACTGTATCCGCCCGCCCCAAAAAGAGCAGGCCGACACCGAACGCGACAGACCCCCAAGCCTGAGCGAGGGGGTCAGTCGCGGTTTCCGCCACAACTTGGAGGAGGTGGCTCTGTTCCACTGTTACCTCTGTCATCGTGCGTCCTGAAGTCCGTCATGTCTGTCGGCTGTATGACACATCCAGAGTCACCGCTGCGACACGGACGCCAAGCGCCAACAACCGCCAGCCGCCACGCTCGAGGTCCCTCGCCGGTCCTACCAAATCTGGTGGATCAACCAGTCCTTCGTTGTCCGCCCAGTTGTCCGCAATCCCAGCGATGCGGCCCACCCGGCCCCCCGGGACCTCGCTGAGTCAAGCATCTCCCGCACGGGCTGGATCCTGCGGGCAGGGAGCCCACGATCAGGTCAAGGGTATGCCCCTGCCTGCCGATATATCCGTGGTGGGGAGTCCGCGTCGAGATACGGAACAGCTGACGGATGGGTCCGACCCGGATCGGCTCCTTGGAGTCGAGAACCTCGTCCGGGGCTCGGAGGAAGACCTCTGGCGCCGGCACCTCTACATGGGGATCCTCTCGTTCGTCATTGGCGGGCTGTTGCTCATGGGCTATATGGCGCTGACCCCGGACGGTCCGCATCGCGGGCTCTTGATGGCGCTCGACATCGTGACCATCCTTGGTTCCGTGTTCGTCGCCGGCCCCATCGGGACCCGATCGCTCGGTGCGCCTTGGCGCGAAACCTTTTTCTTCGCTTGGTCAGTGGCGACGATGGTGGTCATCGCGGTGGCGATCGGGCTCGACGGTGGGGCGGGGAGCCCTCTGGCCGGGCTGTTGGTTCTTCCCGTTCTATTCGGCGGCCTTCTCTATCGACTGCGGGAGGTCGTCGGCTTGGCCGTGCTGGCCATGGTGAGCTTCTGGTTGATCTACGCCACCGGACAGTCCGGGGGCGCCCGCGCCCTGGCCAGCGCCGTCATGATCGGAGTGGTAGGTGGCATCTCCGCCATGGCGGCCATGAACCGCGAAATCGGGGAAGAGGAGCGACGAGCGCTGACCGAGCGTCTCCACCGCCTCGCAACCTACGACGGCCTCACCGGCTGCCTCAACTATCAGTCCTTCCAGGCCACGTTGATCAACGAAGTCGAGCGAACCGAGCGTTACCGGCGTCCACTGAGCGTGGTCATCGCCGATCTGGACGGGTTCAAGTCCATCAACGACAAGTATGGGCATGCGGCGGGGGATTCTGCACTCATGAGCATCGCCAGCGCGTTGCGGGCTGGTGTTCGATCTGCCGACCTCGTCGGGCGAATCGGCGGCGACGAGTTCGCCATCCTGCTGCCAGAAACACTGACGACCGAGGCTCGCCAACTGGTCGAACGGCTGCAAATGGCGGTCGGCAGCGTTGCCACCCCGGAGCAGCTCACGCTGAGCTTCGGCCTGTCGACCTGGCACGGACCGGACGATTCGCCGTCCGAGCTCCTCCGCCGAGCCGACACCGCGCTTTACGAGGCTAAGCAGCACGGACGGGACTGTTTGATGGTCTGGGCGCCTCCGACCGCCACTTCCCAACCGGGAGCGGTAGTGGCAGAACAAAGGGCGGACGCCACAGTTGACGTCGATCAGCTACCAGGCTGACCACCCGAGCGTTCGCAGGCAAACGCCTGAAGACGATGGCTCTGGTCCAGGCGGGGAGAGGCGTCCGCCTCGTGACTCCCGCAGGCGGTGCTGTTGGTGGGATATCCGCAAGCAATGACCGGTCGGGGCATACCTGGCGCTGGCTCGAGGAGGACGTGGTGCCCTGACAGGCAGACCGGCTGATTCTTGCCCTCGCTTTACCTGCCGTCCAACACCCGTGACTAGCCGGGGGAGCGGTCTCCATCCAAACCGGGACTCACTTCACCGCAATTCGACGATATCGGTGTCGGAAGCGAAATCCTCGGTCCGCACGTTTCACGGTGAATTCGCACGTTTCACGTCGAGTTGATGGGTAATAGAAGGAAAACGGGCTCTGGTCCGTCGTGGGAATCACGTTTGGGGGAGACGATGGGTCAGAGGCGAAATCGCAGCCAGCCGGGGCGGGTGGACGCGCCCCCGGGTCGCCGGGGACTTTCTCGGCGCCAATTCCTGGCCGGATCGGCGGGTGTCGCCGCCTTGAGCGCATTCGAGTGGACGCCGATCTTCCGGATCCCCGCCGCAAGTGCCCAGAGCACGCTACCGCCGCCTCCGGACTTTCCCTCTTCGATTCCCCTATACCAGCAGGCCTTTCAGAACTGGTCGGGGGAGGTCGAGCTCGAGAACGCCTGGACCTGTGCTCCGAGCTCGGCCACCGACATCGTCACCCTGGCCAACTGGGCGTTCCCGATCGGGTACGAGATCAGGGCCCGGGGCAAGATGCACAACTGGTCACCGCTGGTCATCCCGGTGAACTCGAGCGGGGCCGATCTCGTTCTGGCCGACACAACACAGTTCCTCACCTCGGTGAGCATCGACACCACCGGTTCGCCGAGCACCGTCACGGCTCAGACCGGGGTGACCATGGACGTGCTCCTCCAGGACCTGGAGGATGCCGGCCTGGGATTGACGGCACATCCCGCACCGGGGGACATCACCGTCGGCGGCGCCCTTGCCATCGATGGTCACGGCACGGCCATTCCTGCCGTGGGGGAGAGTCTCCTCCCGGGGCACACCTATGGATCGGTCAGCAATCTCATCCTCTCTCTCACCGCCGTGGTCTGGAACGCAGCTCAGGGCCAGTACGTGCTCCAGACCCTCGAACGTACCCAACCGGGGATTCAGCCGTTGTTGACCCATCTCGGGAGGACATTCGTCACCGAAGTGACTCTTCAGGTGGGCGCCAACACCCGGCTGCAATGCCAGAGCTTCGTCAATGTTCCCGCCAGCGCCCTCTTCGGAGCACCCGGCTCGAGCTCTCGAACCTTTGATGCATACGTAGAGCAATCGGGCCGGGTCGAGACGATCTGGTTTCCATTCACAGCTGAGCCGTGGCTCAAGGTGTGGACGGTCGCCCCGCAACAACCGCTGTTGTCGCGGGCGGTCGATGCGCCCTACAACTATGTATTCGCCGACGTCATCCCACAGACCCTTTCCGTGCTCATCAAGGAGATTCTGGACGGCAACGGCGCTATCACCCCCACGTTCGGCCAAGCCGAACTCGACATAGTGGCCGCCGGGCTCACCGGCACTCTGACCGCTGACATCTGGGGATGGGCCAAAGATCTGCTTCTCTACGTCAAGCCCACAACCCTCAGGGTAACGGCCAATGGTTACGCCGTCCTGACCAGCCGAGCGAGCATCCAGCAGGTCATCTACGAGTTCATCACCTACTACCAGAACCAGATGGCGCTGTATCAGGCCAATGGGAACTATCCCATGAACGGTCCCGTGGAGATCCGGGTGAGCGGTCTCGATAGCCCGAGCGACGTGGAGGTGGCCTCAGCGCTGTCGCCACAGTTGTCGGCGTTGCGTCCCCGACCGGACCAGCCGGATTGGGACGTGGCCGTATGGTTCGACATTCTCACCATGCCGGGGACACCCACTTCAGACCAGTTCTACCAGGACATCGAACAATGGATGTTCACCAACTACACCGGGTCGTACGCCGCCGTCCGCCCCGAGTGGTCCAAGGGATGGGCGTACACCGACACCGCAGCGTGGTCGAACCCCACCATGCTGAACACCACCATCCCCGGGGCCATCAACGCCGGGCAGAACACCGGTGACAACTGGACGTCAGCCCTGGCCACCCTCGATGCCTACGATCCCTACAAGGTGTTCAGCAACGCCTTTCTCAACACGTTCATGCCCTAGCAGGAGCTGGGGGAGGGGAGAGCACTCTCCGCCGCTACGCTTCCAAAACGAATCCACGGTTTCCCCTTCTGCCGGCCCGTTCATCGCCCACGCCCTGCTGTGCGAAGGGAATGAGCTTGCCCGACGCAGACTGCCGGAATCGATGGTCCAGGTACTCCTCGACGTTCGATCCACGGGGAACCCAGGTGTGACCGAAGGCACTTCGATCCTCTTCTCCGGCACCCGCCAAATGCTCTGGGTGGTCGGCCCGAGGGGTTCTAACCGCACCAGGTGGCGGCGGGACCCCTTCATCGTCTCGCACACGGCGATCCAGACGTACTCCGTCGGTGGCGCTTTGAACCATATGCACGTCCCCGGTTGGCCGAAGCCTCGACGAGTCGTAATGCGGCCTACGTGTAAAGCCGCAGCCCACGTGCCAACCTTCTGACCGATCGGCAGCCGCCGACGCGCGGCCAGGCTGTACCGTATGGAATGGGATCGATGAGCTTGGTGAGGAGACGGCCGGGCGCCGGCACCGGTTGGTGATGAGCGCGGTCGGAGGCGAGTCGGGCGACAAGGAGTCTGCCGGCCATGTGAAGGCGGGATCGAGGCGTAGGGGAAGATCTGCGGTCACCATCGCGGTCCTCGTCCTGTTCGTGGGATTCGCCATCACCGGTGTATTCGCCTGGGTCACCGCCACCGTCAATGATCGGAACGAGAACAGGCTGCTCCAGGAACAGGTGAACGAAGCGGGGACCGTCGTGGCCGGTGTGCTCCCGACCCTCGAGATTCCCATGGCCTCCGGAGCGGCCATTGCCGGGGTCACCGGCGGCCGGATCACGCCGTTCACCCAGTACATGGCTCCCTACGTCGGGAGTGGTGGGCCTTTCGCCTATGTGGCCCTGTGCGGAGTAGAAGGTGGCGCTCCGGCAGTGCTCGGATCGGTGGGATCACCGAGCGGCGAGGCGACCACGAAGGGTGCGGCCCAGTGCGACTTCCTCTCCGAACCCCACGGTCTTTCCCCACTCTCGGTTGAGGGGGTTCTCGCTGCCGGGAGCCGGGTCGGTCTCACCTATACAGCATCGGGAACCATGCCCGAATTGGGGGTGTACGCGGAATACCTCCTGCCGCCACATCGCCACGTCGCCCTACCCCGGTCGTCGTCTTTCCCGAACCTCAATTTCGCCCTCTATCTGGGACGGGAGATCAAAGAGCACAACCTGATAGAAGCGACCACAACCCAATTGCCGATCGGCGGTAGGCACACGTCCGCCACCATTCCTTTTGCGAACACCGAACTGACTCTGGTGGGTACCCCGACCCAACCACTCGGCGGGAGCCTCTCCCGCAATGTAACGCCGGTAGTCATCGTGGTAGGAGTGCTGCTGGCCATCGGCGCCGCACTGATGACAGAGCGCCTGGTCAGCCGGCGGAGATCTGCCGAGGTCCTGGCCGAGGAGAATAGGCAGCTGTACGGCGAGCAACAGACCCTTTCTGTCTCGCTACAGCACGCCCTCCTCCCGGGGCTTATACCGGAAATCACCGGGGTGGAGATCGCCACGCGGTACGTGGCCGGACTCGACGTGATGGAAATCGGGGGCGATTGGTTCGACGTGATCCCCTACTCAGACGGAGGCTTCGTCTTCGTAGTGGGTGACGTATCGGGCCGGGGTGTGCAGGCTGCGGTGCTCATGGCCTCGCTCCACTTTGCCATCCGTGCCTATGCGGCCCAGGGTGACCCACCCAGTCAGATCCTTACGAAACTGTGCGCACTCCTCGATATCGGCCGGGACGGCCACTTCGCCACGGTGCTCTGCGGCTACGTCGACAGGGACCGGCGCAAGCTCACCCTGTCCAGTGCGGGGCATCTGCCTCCGCTCCTCATCACCGCCGGCACCGGCGCATTCGTGGATTTAGCCATTGGTCCACCGATCGGAACGGTGCTCGACGCAACCTACCCGTCGACCTCGATTCACGTTCAGGACGACTGCACGCTCCTGGCCTACACGGACGGGTTGGTCGAACGGAGGGGCGAGATCCTCAACATCGGACTGGAAGAGCTTCGCCAATCGGCGATCCGGAGCGACCGGCCGCTCGATCGGGTTCTCTCCGACGTGATCGAGGACCTGACCGCAAAGGGGTCCGACGATGACATCGCTATCCTCGGGCTCCGATGGCGGGTCTAGTCTCATCCCGGAGCCGGCAGAGCATCGGACGACGTCAGCTCTCATTCTTGGGTGGATTTCGTGCCCACAGCAATGTTGCGTTTCCGCCCGGAGATAGGACGACGAGGGCGGATTTGTCTGCGTATCCGTTCCCGTAGAAAGTGTCGAGGTAGATATCGCCGTCAGGCGCCACGGCGATCCCATCCGGCGAGAAGCCTGTGATCCCGAGGTAGGTCGTGCGATCAGTGGTGGGGAACGTCACGACGGTCTGCTCGCCCTGAGGCGTGAGGCGAAGCAAGTCCAACTCATCCATGGCCAGCACGGTCCCGTCGGGTTCTGTGACCAGGCCACCATCGCCTCTCGGATAGGCACTGCCAACGATACTCAGGGTGCCCTGGGCGTTCACCATGAGGATCGTCTTGGTTTCGAATCCGGCGATGTAGAGGTTGCCCTCACTGTCGAAAGCCAACCCGTCGGGGGCGTCGGCCGACCCATTGATGGCTGGGCCCCCGACTCCAAAAAGGCCTTCCTCACCGGAGTTCGGGTTGCCCACCACCCGGTAAAAGGCCCGGTCGGCCCCGAGGCGCAGTATCTGGTTGTCCGACGCCACGTACATGAGTCCGTTGGGACCAAAGGCGATGGCCGAGGGCAGGAGCGGGGCGGCAAGCGCCGGCGTGCCGTCGGCTACCCACGATCCTTGCCCATCGCCGGCAACCGTCGTGATGATCCCTGAGGGGGAGACGGCCCGGATTCGGCCGTTGCCGTAGTCGGCGACGTACAACGTCCCGCTCGGGCCGAAGGTGAGACCCGCCGGGTTGTCCAGATCTGCCCTTGTGGCCGGGCCGTTGTCCCCGGAGAAGCCGACGGTGCCGCTTCCGGCAATCACCCGGAAAGTCCCGTTGGGACGCCTCTCGAGCACCTGATCCCGGAGGTCGTCGGCCACATAGACATTCCCATTGGGCCCGACAGCCAGTGCCCCGGGCCGGATGGGCTGGATGCCCGCAGCCTGGGACGGGTTGGCGGTGACCCGATGGGAAGGCACCGGAGGAGGGACACGCCGGGAGGCCATCGGACTGCGAGCAGCGACGCTGATCACTGCGGCAACGACAACAACCAGCACCGCCAGGATGGCACCCGAGGCCAACCACCGGCGCCTTTGCCGCCGCCGGGCCTCCCTGATGACCAGCTCATCGTTGCGCCGAGAGGTCGCATCGTTCGGCCCGTCACCCGCGCTCGGGCTACGAGGCCGTTGAAGAACCTGCATGAGATGATACTAGGATACCTAGTACCATCTGTCCATGCCGTTGGATAGCGGAAGTGCATTGCCGTTGTATCTACAGGTGGCAGCGGAGCTTCGTCGTGACATCGCCGAGGGCCACGCCAGACCGGGGGAGCGACTGCCCCCGGCCCGTGACATGGCGGCCGTCCTCGGCGTCAACCAGAACACGATGTTCCGGGCCCTTCGCCAGCTTCGGGATGAGGGACTCTTGGAGTTCCAACGGGGCCGGGGCATCTCTGTGACGGGAGATGCGCCGGGGCTCAGCGAGGTGGTGGCCCGCTGCAGGGACCTTCTGGGTTTCTCCGCTCGACACGGGTACCCGAAGGAGGATCTCCTGAGGATCATTCGGGGATTGCCGTGAGGCCGTGTGCCCATCGGCTGCGGCTCGTCAACGGCGGCGCCAGAGTGCCCGGCCCGGCATCGTGTTCGTGCGCCGACGGTCGGAGTTCGCCGCCTAAAGTCTGCCGACATGCGGGCTGCCGTCAATCTCCACATCGACGCGTCGCCGGACAAGGTCTGGGGCCTGGTCAGCGACGTCACCAGGATGGGCGAGTACAGCCCGGAAGTGATCGAGGCCGAGTGGAGCGACGGCGCCACCGGCCCCGCCGTCGGCGCCAGATATCGGGGTCATGTGAGGCGGAACGAGAGATGGCCCGTGTACTGGACCACGTGCCAGATCACCGAGTGCGTGCCCGGGCAGGTCTTCGAGTTTGCGGTGATGATGGGCGACCGCCCTGTCAACACCTGGCGCTACGAGTTTCGCCCCACGGACGACGGAGGCACCGATGCCACCGAGTCGTTCGACCTCGGCGACGGCCTCCTGTTCAAGGTCTGGCGGCCGCTCGGCGGGTTCCTACGGGAGCATCGCAATCAGCGTGACATGCTCCGAACCCTCGAACGAGTGAAGGCAGTGGCCGAAGGCACATAGTCGGCCGTCTCTCTGTCGAGCTCGATCGCCCGGTCCCTACCGACACGCCTGCTGGGCGACTGCCTGCCCCGCTTGCCAGGTCTCTGAGACCCTGAAATGCTCATTGCGGCAGAGAGGCACTGAGTTTCGGTGCTCGGTGCCCGGTGCGTGGTTTTCTCCTGCTGAGGCAACTCCGCCGACGTCGAAGGACGACTTTTCAGGGAGTGAAAATGCACGGAATGCCAGAGGTCGTTTCGGCCACCCAGTGGCGCAAGGAACGAGATGAGTTGCTGCAGGCTGAGAAGGAAGCCACCCGCGCCCTCGATGTCCTGGCCGCTCGCCGCCGACGTCTCCCGATGGTCCCGTTTGACAACGACCGCTATGTTTTCGATTCCTCATCGGGACCGGTGACGTTGCTCGACTTGTTCGCCGGACGCGACCAGCTCGTCGTCTACCAGTTCATGGACAACGGTCCCGACGACTATTGCCCAGGATGTACATGCTTCACGAAGAACATCGGGGATCTTGCCCTGCTGGCCGATTGCGGCGTCAGCTGGTCCAACGTGTCGAACATGCCACTCGCTCAGATCGAGGCCTACAAGGACCGCATGGGTTGGACAGTACCGTTTGTATCGTCACGGAACACCACCTTTGCCGACGATTGTGGCGCAGACGGCGGGTTCATGCTCACTGTCTTCTTGCGCCAGGGTGAGGACGTCTACCGAACCTATTGCACCACTGCCCGTGGGGTCGACCGACTCGTATTCGTCAACAGCATCCTCGACCTCACGCCCTTCGGCAGGCAGGAGGACTGGGAGGATTCCCCGCCAGGATGGCCGCAACATCCCACGTATGGATAAGTCTTGTGGATACGTGAGGCGGGGCGGGGAAGCCGATGGGCTTTCGTGGAACTGTTGCTGACCACCGGTGTCGACTCGGCAAGGGCCCAAGGACGCACCCAAACTCCCCGAGGTCGTAGGGTTTCGTCGTGACAACAGTGTTGGTGACCGGCGGATCGGGCACTCTGGGCCGCGACGTGGTCACCCGCCTGAAGGACGGCGGCCACGACGTGAGGGTGCTCTCACGTCGCCCCGGTGCCGGAACCCACCAAGGCGACCTCGCCACCGGAGCCGGGGTGGCGGCGTCCCTACGGGGGGTTGATTCGGTTGTCCACGCCGCCTCCGACACCCACCACTTCGGGCGCAGAGACGTGGTCCAGACCCGCACGCTCCTGGGGCTCATCCCGCCGGAAACCGGGCATTTTCTCTACGTGTCGATCGTCGGGATCGACGCCATCCCGTTCGGTTACTACCGACGGAAGCTGTGCTGCGAGGATTTGGTTTCCGACTCGTCGGTGCCGTCCACCATCCTGCGGGCCACCCAGTTCCACGAGCTGGCGGCCATGGCCTTTGGAGCGCTTGAGCGATCACCCATCGCTCCGCTCCCTGCCGGATTTCGCCTTCAACCGGTGGCAGCCCGAGAAGTGGCCGAGCGGGTGGTCGACCTGGTGGGCGGACCGCCTGCGGGCCGGGCCGACGATTTCGGGGGCCCGCAGGTTCTGTCGCTGGCCGCCATGGCCGAAGCATGGCGGGTGCGGCGCGGTCGGCCTCGTCGATTCGTATCCCTTCCTCTACCCGGATCCGCGGCCCGAGCCTTTCGGAAGGGGCTCAACACCTGCCCTCTGCAGGCGGAAGGCAGCCAAACCTGGCAGGAGTTCCTGCAAGACGCAGAGCCGGTCTGACGTGGATCGGAGAGGATGATCGGTCCCGGAACCCGTTGGTGATGTCCGGCAGGGCCGACCCACTCGCTGTTCACCGCAGATCGTTGACCGGTCGCCGCGCACCTGGTGCGTCGAGGACGTGTAGGGCCCGAATCCCTGACGGCACCCGGTTGCGCGACGATTTGAACGTGTGAGTCCGAGCTTCGAAGATGTGGTGGCCACGGATGAGCGCCATACAGGGCTGCCTGGCACCGGGGGAGGCCCGACCACACATGGCGGTGAACAGGGCACTGCCATGACAGATCGACTGAGCCCCGACGCGGCGCCGAGGGGTACCAACCTCGCCTACATACCGGGCCTCGATGGCATCAGAGGGGTGGGGATGCTCAACATCATGGGCGTCCATGCCGGCGTGTGGCTGACCGGGGGAGGCTTCTACCTCCTCGACAGTTTCTTTGCCCTCTCCGGCTTTCTCATTACCTCGCTGCTCATCACCGAGTGGAGGAAGCGCGGCACCATCCGGCTGGGCACCTTCTGGGCCCGTCGGGCCCGGCGGCTGCTGCCTGCGCTCTTCCTCATGCTGTTGGGCGTGGCCTTCATCTTCGGGGTCCTGGTGCCGGCGGGCACCTATCCGACCCTGCGGGGCGATGCGCTCTCCTCCCTCTTCTACTTCGCCAACTGGCACTTCATCGTGAGCAGCTCGAACTACTTCGACCAGACCAGCCTGACCTCCCCGTTGATCCACATGTGGTCCCTGGCCCTCGAAGAGCAGTTCTACCTGGTGTGGCCCCTGGTCGTCCTCGGGGTACTCAAGGTCTTCCGATCACTGTGGGCGCTGCTGGCCGTGTCCATTGTCGGCGCCTTGGCTTCGGCTCTCGAAATGGCACTCCTGTACAAGCCCGGTAACACCACTCGTCTGTACTTCGGTACGGACACCCACGCCCAGTCGGTGCTGGTCGGCGCCACCCTGGCTCTGGCTCTGGCTCTGTGGAGCGAACGGCGCGGGAACCGCGATTGGGCGGCGCGCACCCGTGCCGGTCGATGGGCTCTGACAGTTATCGGGGCCGTGGGCGTCGTGGTCAGTGCCGTTCTCTACACGTCGGTCAAGTCGACGGATTCCATCGCTTACCGGGGTGGCTTCCTGGTGGCCGCGGTGGCCGCCTCTGCCGTCTTGCTCAGCGTGTCCTGTGCCCAGGACTCACCGGTGGCCAAGCTGTTCAGCTTCCCACCTTTCACCTTCATCGGCCGGATCTCCTACGGGATGTATCTCTGGCACTTCCCGCTTTTCACCTACATCAATCACGCCCGAACCGGCCTCAGCGGTTGGGCACTGTTCGGCGTCCGTTTCGTGCCCACCGTGCTCATTGCCACGGCGTCCTTCTACCTGGTGGAGCGACCCATCCGCACCGGCAAGCTGTTCACCGCCTGGCGATCCTGGACGTTCACCCCACTGGCCCTGGTGGCGGTGGTGATCGCCGTGTTGCTGGCCACCGAAGCTCCCGCGGTCAGCGCCACCGAACGAGGGTCGGCGACTGGAGCGCTGCCGGCCACGCCGATCCGGTCGGTCGTGCCCGCCGCCTACCTCAACGCGCCGGTCCGGGTGCTCCTGGTCGGCGATTCGGAAGCGCTCACCCTCGGCTTCGGGTTGAGCGCGGCAAGCCAGGTCAGTCCGAAGCGCTACAACATGACGCTGGTGGACCAAGGGATCGTGGCCTGTGGGGTGGCCGACGGCTCTACCTTCACCAAGGCGGGAGTGGCCGGCCAGTTGGTGGGCTGGCCGTGCTCGCCCGACCCGGCCCAGGGCAATTGCCCGCCAGGGGGTGTCTTCGGCCCCAATCAACACGTGCCCTGCCAGGCCTGGACGTCGGCGTGGGCGGCGTGGGTGAGGCAGTTGGATCCCAACGTGGTCGTCCTGCTGTCCGGGGGAGCAGAGGTCCTCGACCGGGTGTTCGACGGAGCGACCACCAACATCCTCAACCCTGTCTTCGCCAGCTACGTAAAGAGCCAACTGGAGAAAGCGGTGCGGATAGCCACGGCCGGTGGTGCGCTCATGGTCTTCATGACCAAGCCGTGCCAGAGCACCGGGGAGCAGCCCGACGGCAGCCCCTGGCCCGAGGACTCGCCGGCCCGGCAGGCGGTGTACAACTCGCTCCTCCGCCAGGTGGCCGGGAAGAACATCGGCAAGGTCTACCTTCAAGACCTGAACAGCTACGTCTGTCCCGGCGGCAAGTACTCGGCGACCCTCCACGGCGTGCCGGTGCGGAGTCCCGACGGCGTGCACTTCGTGTACGGGCAAAAGGGCACCGGCGGTGACTACCTGGCCCCTGCCATTCTCCCCTACTGGGACGAGCTGGGCCATCTCCAGGAGGCGGAGACCCACGGGTTGAGCATCGCTCACAACCCTTTGCCCAAGTTCTTCGCTCCGTGGTAGCCGGAGCGGGATGGTCAGGTAGGTGGCCATCACTAGGGTGGAGGCAATGGTCGTCGGTGGATTCAGAGATCTGTTCGTAGCCATTGCCACATGTGCGGCCACCCTCATCGGCCTTCTCTTCGTGGCCATGTCCATCGCCCAGGGCCGCTCCCAAAATCACCCGCAGGAGATCAGGGAGTTCAGAGCGGCCGCCGCGCTACTGGCCTTTACCAACGCCTTCGCCGTGGCCCTGTTCGGCCTGGTGCCCGGAACCAACGTCGGCTTTCCCGCAGGCATCATCGGCCTCATCGGCGTTTTCTTTACGGCGGCCGGAGTGCGGACGATCATGTCTTTGAAGATGGAGAAAGGACAGCGCCGACATCAGCTGGTGCTGGTCGTCGCTCTCCTCCTGGTCTTCGGGTATGAGCTCGTCTACGGCATCCAACTGATCATCAATTCCAACCACGGTGGAGCCCTGACCGCTGTTGCCTTCGGCCTCATCGCCTCTCTGCTCATAGGGATCGGCCGGGCCTGGGAACTGGTGGGCGCATGGGATACCGGTCTTTTTGCCTCGGTCGGGCGGTTGATCGGTCGCGAGACTCGCATCGGCGGCCCCATCAACCAGCAGACAGCGGGTCCTTCTGAACAGAGCCCGGAGGGATGAGCGGCACCGTCCGGATGTGAGCGGCCGTGCCGACCAAGCAGGTCCACCAGAACGCGCAGTCGGCGGCATCATCATTGTCAGCCAAAAAGCATGACCCCGACCGTCGACCGTCGGGCATGATGAGGCATGAGAACCTGGTGGATCCCGCCGACCCTGCGGGGTTACCGACGGGCCTGGCTGGGCGCGGATGCGTTGGCCGGTCTGGCTCTGGTGGCCGTCGCCCTACCCTCGCAGATGGCCACCGCCCTGTTGGCCGACCTCTCTCCGGTGACCGGTCTGTATGCGTTCGTGGCCGGATCCCTGGTGTACGCAGTGATCGGCAAAACCCATCAACTGTCGGTGGGGGCTGACTCGACGATCGCCCCCGTGCTGGCCATCGGGGTGGCATCGGTGGCTGTCGTTGGCACTGCCGGGTTCACCACGGCGATGGCCTTTACGGCACTGTTGGTAGGAAGCATCCTGATCCTGTTGGGCCTGTTGCGAATGGGATGGATCTCCGAGTTCCTGTCCACGCCGGTCATCACCGGCGTCCTGGCCGGCATCGCCGTCGTGATCATCGCCAGACAGATCCCCCTCATCCTGGGAGTGCCCAGTACGGGAGAGACCACGATCGACCGATTGCGCGGGGTCGTCGACCAAGTCGGCAAGGTCAACGGCTGGTCGCTGGCTATCGGCGTCGGGGTGCTGTGCCTGATCCTGGCCGTCCAGATGGTCGATCGCAGGCTACCCGGGACGCTCGCCGCCCTGGTCATCTCCGTCGTGGTGGTCAACGCCTTCGGCCTGGCGTCTCACCACGGAGTAGCCGTCATCGGCCACGTGCAGGCGGGCCTGCCGCACGTGCACGTCCCCTCGCTGTCATGGTCTCAGCTCCGAAAGCTTCCGGTGACCGTGCTGACCGTTGTCTTTCTGTGTGTCGCTCAGACGGCGGCAACGGTCAGGATGGTGGGCAACAGGACCCCTGCATCAGACGACTTCAACCGAGAGCTGATCACCATCGGGGGAGGGAGCATCGCCGCCGGCTTCATCGGGGCCCTGGCGGTGGACACCAGTCCGCCCAATACGGCCCTCATGCGTTCGTCCGGCGCCCGTAGCCAACTGGCCAACCTGGTGGCCGTGGTTGTCGTGCTCATCGTATTGGTGGCCTTTACCGCTCGGCTCGAGGACGTACCGGAGGCCATGCTCGGCGCCACATTGATCTTCATCGGCACCAAGCTGTTCAGGATCGGTGAGCTTCGAAGAATCTTCCGTTTCGATCGCGTCGAGTTCGCTTTGGCCACCGTCAGCCTCGTGGCCGTAGCCGTCCTCGGGATCGAGCAGGGGGTGTTGCTGGCTATTGTTTTGTCTCTGGCCGACCGGACCCGGCGGGCAGCAAGGCCGCGGGAGGCCATCCTCGGCCGCGAGCCCAATACGGACCACTGGATACCGGTGGACATCGGCCAGACCACGGAGCAAGTTCCGGGAATCCTGGTCTACCTCGTCTACGCCCCTATCTGGTACGGCAACGCTGACTATCTGCGGTCTCGGATCCTCGATCTTGTTGATGGTTCGTCTCGGCCGCTGCACGCGGTGGTGCTCGATGCGGACGGTATCTCTGACTTCGATTACACAGGGCTCCAAGCGATGCGCATGTTGAACATCGAGCTGTCGCGGCGTGGAGTGACACTGGCCATCGCTCGGGCATCGCGTCTCGTGCACGATGATCTCAAGCACGGCGCCTTCCTCCAGCAATTGGGAGCCGACCGACTTTTCAGTTCCGTTGCCGACGCGGTGGGAACTCTCCGGCACCCCGCCTGATGGCAGACGGTGGGACGGGAGTCGACATCCCTCTCCAGCCTGCGAGGGTGTGCTGGACTCGGCCTACCGGGCGGGCACCTGAAGAATCGGAGGCAGACGTGGACAATGCACCAGTGGGAAAGGTGAGGAACTCTGTCGTTGTCATCCTGCTGTCGATCATCACCCTGGGGATCTATGCCCTGTACTGGCAGTACGCCTCCTTCAAGGAGTTGCGCGCCTACTCAGGCGAAGGGATCGGTGGTGGATTGGGTCTCCTGTTCGCCATTCTCTTGGGCATCGTGAATGTCTTTTTGTTGCCATCCGAAGTCGGTCATCTCTACGGCCGAGAGGGTGGCGAGGAACCGGTGAGCGGTCTCACTGGGTTCTGGGTGTTCCTGCCATTGATCGGGGGGATCATCTGGCTGGTCAAGACCCAGGGACGGCTCAACCAGTTCTGGCAGTCGCATGGAGCAATCGCCGCTTAGCGGCAGGGACGGCCGCCCACTGGCTGATTCGACCGCAACCATGGAGGGGCAGGCCTGCTTCTTGTTTCTTGCCGCCCGTTCATCACCGCCGCCAAAGATGGGAGCGCAGCCGCTGAGGAAGGTCGGTGCCGCCCACGCCGCTTAGCTGCAGGGGCGTGCCCGGCCGGTCGAGGGTCAGGAAGGCGGTTGGTGCGGCGAGGCGCGTGGGCTAGTATGTCATCAGGTGATGTCATTAGCTGATGACATCGAAATGACAGCGGAGAAGTCATCGGTTGGCCACGACCATCAACGCCCCGTCGACGGACGGGTCACCTGACCGCACCGGACGGCAGCGGGCCACGCTGCCCGTGCTGGTGTCGGTGGCCGCCCTGGTGGCCATCGTGAGCAGTCTCGGAGCACCTCTCATCCCGTCGATCGCCCGTTCGGACAGGGTTTCGCTAAGCACCGCACAGTGGTTGCTGACCGCCGCACTGATGACCGGGGCGTTGGCCACCCCGGCCATGGGCCGTCTGGCCGACGGCCCTCGGAAACGGCGGGTGGTCGAGGTCGCCTTGGTCGTGGTCCTGGCCGGGTGCGTGCTGTCGGCGTTGGCCACCAACTTCTGGATCGTGGTGATCGGGCGAGGCTTGCAGGGATTCGGCCTCGGCTTGCTACCAGTGACGATGGCTATCGCCCGCAGCCAGTTCTCACCGGCCAAGGCGGGCCGGGCCATTGCCACCCTCTCGGTCAGCGCGGCGGCGGGTGCCGGATTGGGCTATCCGATCACCGCACTGATCGCACAGCTGTTCGACTTCCATGCTGCTTTCTGGTTCGGCGCCGTGACCGTCTCTGTTGCCCTGATCCTGGTCGTCGTGGTGCTCCCCGAAAAATCAGACGATCGTTCACGCAAATTCGATTTCGTGGGCATGGTCACACTGGGCATCGCTGTCGTAGGCGTTTCGGTGGTCCTCAGCGAAGGAGGCGACTGGGGATGGACATCGCTGCCATGCCTCGGCCTTGTTGTTGCGTGCATCGTCGTGGTGGGACTGTGGATCGGCCACGAGCTCAAGATCACCGACCCTCTGATCGACGTGCGCCAGGTGCGGAACCGATCGGTCCTCACGGCTGACGTTTCCGCCTTCTTCATCGCCGTTGCCATGTATTTGTTTCTGCCCATCATCGTCGAATTCGTACAGATCCCGGTGGCCAGTGGCTACGGATTCGGCGCCTCCATCGTCGTCTCGGGACTGGTCTTCGTGCCCTTGTCGGTCGCCTCGTTCGCGGCGAGCCGCTGCCTGGTGGCCTATGCCCGTCGTTTCGGTATCCGGAGCATGATCCCGTTCGGTTCGCTGATCTTCGCTCTGTCCACGACCTTCTTCGCCTTGGAGCACCGGGCTCTGTGGGAGGCGTTCGTGGCCGCCGGACTGGCTGGTCTCGGAATCGGCTTTACTTTCGCGGCCATGCCCGGGTTCATCGTGCGTGCCGTCCCGACATCGGAGACAGGAAGCGCCATGGGTTTCTATCAGGTGGTGCGCAGTATCGGTCTCTCTGTCGGCAGCGCTCTGGCCGCCGGCGTGCTCCTTGCCTACACCAGGCCGGGTCACACCTTTCCCGTCTTCGACGGATTCCGTGTCACGTTGATGATCGCTACCGCTCTGTGCCTCATGACCGCTCTCCTCAGCTATCTGCTACCCGGCCGCGCAGCCGGACATCTGCCACCGCTCGACGAGGAGATCGAGAAGAGGATGGAGGAAGAGGCGGAGGTCGAAGGGGTGGGCCTCATGTTGGCCGAGGACTCACTGGGGACGGACGAAGGGTGATCGGTAAATGACGGCAACTCGCCCCGTCAAACAGCAGCCCCGCGTCGGGCCGGGCCGGCCGAGGAACGCAAACGTCAGTAAGCAAGCGTTGCTCACCGCCGCTCAGGATCTCTTTGGCAAACGGGGGTTCGAGGGCACGACCATCCGCGACATTGGCGACCAGGCAGGTGTGGATCCAGCCCTCATCGCCCGCTACTACGGCAGCAAGGCCGATCTCTACATCGCCGCCGTCGTGGCCGAATCGCAGGGCGACCAGCCGCCATCGGCGTTCGAAAGACTCGAAGACATGACCCAGGCCCTGGTCTCCCGCATGGACCAGAAGGGACTCGGACCGGTTACCCAAGCCCTCATCCGGTCGGACACGTCTGATGACATCGGCGACGCGGCGCGCGCCCACATGGCACGCCGACTGGTGGCTCCGATGGTTGCCGACATGACGGAACGGGGCGTGGAGGAAGCGCAACTTCGGTCGGAGATCGTGGTTTCTGCCCTCATAGGCATCAATCTGGGACGGACACTGGGCTGGTTCGATGAGCTGAGCTCGGTTTCTCCCGAGCATCTCGTCGACCAGATCGTGGAGCTTCTCGACCGGTCTTAACCTGTTTGGACCCCGGGAGGGCCACGACGGGCGACGTCTCTACTGCGTGCAGTCGGGCTGTTCTCGCCCGTTCAAGACGGAGGCCGCTCATGCCGATGATCACGGGGGAACGACCCGAGAGGATCCATCGTGCGGTTGGCCGGAAGCAAGCGAGCACATACGGAGAGTGTGAGAACCCGTCGTCGCCGGCCACCGTGCACCGCCCGTACGACCACCCCGTTTGGCGTACATCTGCTGTTTGCCACTCTGGGGATCGGCTTGGAGGTGGGACGTGCCCAGCGGGCCGGCCTGTGCCAGGCCCATCAGCGGGGGACCTCGAAGGGAGTGCACGAGGCCCTCGCCGGCGGCACCCCGGTCTGAGCAAACCGGCGAGGACCGGGGCCGGCAAGCCGGTCAGAAGGTGTGGTCGACCGCCTTGGTCACCCGGCCCGGCAAGGCTGCCTCGATCTTGGCGGCGACGGTCGAACTCAGCTTGTGGTCAGAAACTGCTGTGGTGATCTTGCTGTCGGCCGCAGACACCAGGGCATCGACCACCGTCTGGGCACCGACGTTGTGTTCGGCGGCGACGTCGGCAATCGATGTACCCGACCGCAATTCGGTCACCAGATCCTGGGGTGTCAACCCGATGGTCTGAGCGCTGATGGCCACGCCGGCCCGCCGGATCTGACGGCGGTGGGCCCGCAGCCAGGCTCGGAGGGCGTGGGCACCCGGGTGTGTCGACGCGGCTGTGCTGTGTGGCGCCGCTTTGGCCGTGGCCGCCGCAGCGCTGGCGTAGGCGTTTCCGGCGATCGCCACTCCTCCCAGCAAGGTGGCGGAAATGATGATCGGGGCGATGACTTTCTTGAACACGGCGTGACTCCTCGTCGCTTATGTCTGGGTTGTCGACAGCCTTCCACCCAAAGCCGCCATTTCCATGTCGGAAGTGTGAGGATTCGGTGAGGGCGGTTCGGCGGCGGGCGCTCTTCTCCGCCTCAGCGAGGTCCCGCCCCGGTGTAACGGGTTCCGGGCGGGTCGGCGGCGAACGGTGCTGACTGTCCCCAGCTGTCGGAATAGACGAGTTCGGAGAGGGGCCGGCGACGGACGGCTCCGTGGTGACCCTGGGGTCGACCGATGGTGATGGCTCCCGCTACAACCGCGTCGTCGGGGATGCCGAGGAGCTTGCGCAGCTCAGCGTCGACGAACAAATTCCACGTCGTCATGACCCCGCCGTAACCGACAGCCCGCGCCGCTAGAAGAAGGTTCTGGCAGGCCGGGTAGATCGAGGCGCCTTCCACCGGATGGGCGGCGCGGTGACGGATGAAGCAGGGCAGGATGAGGACGGGCACCCGGTCGAGGTGATCCACGTAGTGCTGCATGGTCCGGTCCATGGCCGCCTTGGGAGAAGCATCGTCCTGCCCGGAGCCCCGGGTGTATCCGTCGGATTCCCGCTTGTCACCCCAGGCTCTCTGTGCCGCCGCGGCCAACAACGATTTGGCCGAGGAGGCCTTGGGGCCGTCGGTGAGAACGAGAAAACGGAACGGCTGTCGGTTCGATCCGCTGGGGGCCCGGGTGGCGGCGAAGAGGATGTCCCGGAGAACATGGTCGGGGACCGCCTCATCCCGGTAGCGCCTGATGGCACGGGTACTGCACAGGCCTTCCAAAAGCCCGACCGTGTCGGAGGACAGCCGAGGGCTGTCGGCGGCATCGGTGGCGGCGGTCGGGTGGGAGGGGCCCCGGCGACGGGTGGTCACGGGGATCAGTGTAGAGAGGTGAGGCCGGGGCTATGAATGGGGCCGCCACACCCGCAGTCGGCCGTTCCGGCTCCGCGAGGAGGGATGGCGCGATCGGGCCCGGCCCCGCAGCTCGTCGGTCATCCGCTCGACCTCCCGCTCGAGGCTTCGCCGAAGCTGGGCCACGGCCGGCGAACCACCGCGGTGCAGGACCAGCTCCTGAAGCTGCTCGCTCTGTCGGTCCCGCTCCATCCTCAGCTGTTCGTCGCCGAACATCGAGTAGTCGGTGTCGCCGTTGAGGTCGATGCGGATGGGAACCTCCGACCGACTCCAGGTCAGGTTGTCCGGATGCACACTCATGGTCATGACATCGGCCGGTTGGACCCCCGGCTTGAGCGGCCAACCGGCCCACCGCCCTTCGGGGGAGGTTCCTGCGACCGGCCGGCGGACGCCGGACCCCTCCGACCCTGGTATCGACCCCGAGCCGGCTGTTACGACGATGGTCCAGCCAGGTACAAGGTGATGGCCCGGGCCATGGCCGTGGCCGCCTCCTGTTGGAAGGTCGGAGTGACCAAAATGGCTGCATCGGTTGCATTCTGCATGTTGCCGCACTCGATCAGGACCTTGGGCACGGTGGTCAGGTTGAGACCGGCAAGATTGTTTCGGGGCTGGATCCCGTCGACTCCGTCATAGCTGCTCACCGGCATCGGTGTGCCGGCGGCAAAGGTGTTGCGCAGCAGGGAACCGAAGGCGGCCGACGAGGAGATCACTCCGCTGTTGGGTCCGTCGGCCACCGGCTCCAACACGGCGAACCCCCGTCCCGTCGTCGGACCACCGTCGGCGTGAATGTCGACGGCCACGTCAGCACGGGCACTGTTGATGATGGCGGCCCGGGTGGTGACACAGGGCCCCACGCCATCATTGTTCTGGCGTGTCATCACCACGGAGGCACCCTCGGCTTCGAGATCCGACCTGAGGTAGGTGGCCACGTCGAAATTGAACTGGGCTTCGGTGTATCCGCTGGCTGTTTCGGTGCCGGTGGTATCGCAGGATTCGTACTCCTGTCCGTTCCAGACCGGCTGATTGATGATCTGGGGCGCGGTGTAGTTGAGTCCGTTATGGCCAGGGTCGATCCCTACGACCTTCCCGGCCAGAGGGCGGGCCGATCCGAATACCAACCAGTACCCCCCTCCCGAGGGTGTGGCCACGATGCCTACGGCCGGACCGGCAGGTTGGTCGGCACCCTCGGAGCCGAAGAACGATAGGGCGCCGAAGGAGAAGATGCCGCCATCGGCGGCCACCAGCCAGTAGCCCTTTCCGTCGGGGCCGGCGGCCATCCCCACCACCGGCTGGTTGAGACGGATGTTGCCGGTCGATCCGTAGAAGTGGGCGTCGCCGTAGGCGAAGATCCCGCCGTCGGCGGCCACCATCCAGTAGCCCTTTCCGTCGGGGCCGGCGGCCATCCCCACCACCGGCTGGTTGAGACGGATGTTGCCGGTCGATCCGTAGAAGTGGGCGTCGCCGTAGGCGAAGATCCCGCCGTCGGCGGCCACCAGCCAGTAGCCCTTTCCGTCGGGGCCGGCGGCCATCCCCACCACCGGCTGGTTGAGACGGATGTTGCCGGTCGATCCGTAGAAGTGGGCGTCGCCGTAGGCGAAGATCCCGCCGTCGGCGGCCACCATCCAGTAGCCCTTTCCGTCGGGGGTGGCGGCCATCCCCACCACCGGCTGATTGAGACGGATGTTGCCGGTCGACCCGTAGAAGTGGGCGTCGCCGTAGGCGAAGATCCCGCCGTCGGAGGCCACCATCCAATAACCCCCGCCGTCGGGGGTGGCGGCCATCCCGACGATCGGCGCGTTGAGCCCGGCCAGGGCGTTGACGCCCAGCGATGCGTCGCCGAACGGCACCACCGAGTTGGCCGGCGGCGCGGCCACGGCCATCCGGGGAGCAACCGCTGCCCCGTCCGTCGCTGCTGGCGCCGGCGTCCACCAGGTGGTGACGGCGGCGGCGGTGGTGAGCAGTACCACCATGGTGGCCACGGCAGCGCGCCAGTACGCACCGATCGGTATGCGTTTCATCGCCCCAATCTAGGCAGTGGCCAGCGCCCCCCGCCGGCTTACGCCCGGTGGTTGGGCACCCACGGTCTCAGGCGGAAAGCCGGGGCAGCTCGACTCGGCAAATGCTGGCATTGGGTACGGCATCCCACGCCAAGCCGTTCAGCGAGTTCTCTGCCAACACGGCCCGCAGCATGCGGATACTCCCGCCGTGGGCCACCACCACGGTGTCGCCGGTCCCGGTCGACCTCCGGAGGTCGTCGAGGAAGGACCGGCACCGTCGGTAGACGTCATCGAGACTCTCGCCACCGGGCGGACGCGCATACTGGTCACGGACATGACCCTCCTCGATCCCGGTCAGCGAGGACGGGACCCGGGCCGAGGGAACCCCTTCGGCCAATCCGAAGCAGCGCTCGCGTAACCGACAGTCGGTCCTGGTTTCGTAACCGAAGCGCTTGCCGATCACGTAGGCCGTCCGCCGCGCCCGGTACAGGTCGCTCGAGTAGACGGCTCCGACCGGTTCGGAGGCCAAGAGATCAGCAGCGTGACGGGCCTGGTGCCTTCCCCTCCGGGTCAGCCGGGCCCCGTCGATTTGTCCCTGTACCCATCCCATCGAGTTCCAGGTGGTCTCACCGTGGCGGACCAGCCACAGCACCGGCTGTTGTTTCTTCAGGAGCGTCACCCCCCGAGCGTCGCTCACCATTCTGGGAGCGGGCTGGGAGCCTGTTTGACAGGCTCTGGGAATGACAGGCTCTGGGAATAATGGGGCCGTCGGAGCCACGACGTCCGAGCCATAAGGGGAAGGATGGAGGCCACGCCATGACCCCCGAGCGAGGGGCAAAAGAGGCGGAGACCCGGGTCTACCAGGCGGTTCGGGACGTTCCCTCCGGCTTCGTCACCACCTATGGCGACATCGCCCGGGCGGTGGGTCTGAGATCGCCCCGCCAGGTCGGCCAGTTGCTGGCCAAGGGGACCCAGCCGGCTCCTTGGCATCGGGTGGTGCGGGCCGACGGCTCGCTGGCCGAAGCGGTGGCTCCTGAGCAGGGCCGTCGTTTGCGGGCCGAGGGTGTCGATGTCGCAGCAGGGCGAGTGGATCTGAAGAAATACCGCTGGTGATCCACGGCCTGTCCCCGGGCGGGGATGAGGCCGGGGCGACATCGGGCGGCGATTCAGCAAGCCCGGCGGCGCGGATCCTCGGACCACTCGTGTTGGCAGGCCCGACAGCGCAGGACCACGCCTTCGGCGACGTGCTCGTTGGATCCGGGGCCACGCACGATGAGTCGGGGCGTGTCGGCCGACCCGCACTCCGGGCACATCAACCCTGTTCGACGATTCGCCATCTTGCCGCCTCTTGACGGCGTCCCGCCATCGGACGCCGAGTCCAGACTCACCACGAAGCCCGCACAGTACCGTCATCCGCGCTACGGGCGCCATCGGCACCGTCCGACCCCCGCGGGCACGAGGGTTTCCGGGTTTCCGGGTTTCCCGGTACGCACCCCTTAGACTCCTGGCCGATGGGTGAAACGGCCCGCGGGGGCGGCTCCGCTCGGTGAGCAGCCTCGCCAGGATCAAGCAGATCCTGCAGGGACCCGCGCTATCGGTCCGACAAGCAGCAAGCGAGCAGATCACCCCGGTCGAAGGCCTGTCGGCCCTCTCCCTGGACGCCCTGACCTCGGTGGCCTACGGACCCGAGGCCATTCTCGTCGTCCTGGCTGTTGCCGGGACCTCCGCCCTCCATCTCATCCTGCCCATCACCATCGCCATCGTCCTCCTGCTGGTCATCCTGGTGATCTCCTACCGGCAGGTCATCGACGCCTATCCGCACGGGGGCGGCGCCTACGCCGTCAGCCGAGACAATTTCGGGCGTCAGGCCAGCAAGCTGGCGGGGGCGTCACTCATCGTGGACTACACCCTCACCGTCGCCGTCTCCATCGCCGCCGGCGTCGGTCAGCTGACGTCGGCCTTTCCCTCCACTGCGCCCTATGTGATCCCGATGTGCCTGGGCATCCTCCTCCTCATCACCATGCTCAACCTCCGCGGACTGGGCGAAGGGGCACGGGCCTTTCTCATCCCCACCCTCATCTTCGTCGTCGGGCTCCTGGCCATCATTGCCGTCGGGCTCGTTCACCCCCTCGGCCTGGGCCAACCTCAGCCGGGTCACCCCCTGGTGGCCACCGGCACCGTCGAAGCCGTCTCGATCCTGCTGGTGCTCAAGGCTTTCTCCGCCGGGTGCAGCGCCCTCACCGGGGTCGAGGCCATAGCCAACGGAGTGCCCCTGTTCAAGGAGCCCCGGGTGGAACGGGCCAAGCGCACCGAGCTCCTGCTCGGGGCCATCCTTGGTGTCATGTTGCTGGGGCTGGCCGTTCTGGCCCGCAAGTTCGACATCGAACCGAGGTCCGGCCAGACCGTGCTGAGTCAGATCATGGCCGATGCCGTCGGTCGTCACTGGGCGTACTACATCGTCTCCCTCACCATCACCCTGGTCCTGGCCCTGGCCGCCAACACCTCCTTCGGAGGCCTGCCCGTCCTGACCAGCCTTTTGGCCAGAGACGGCTACCTTCCCCACCTGTTCGGCGTCCGGGACAGCCGGCTGGTGTTCGGCACCGGGGTGGGCGTCCTGGCCCTGGCCTCCGGGCTCCTCCTCCTGGCGGTGGACGGCAACACCAATGCCCTGATCCCCCTGTTCGCCATCGGTGTCTTCATCGGCTTCACACTGTCGCAAGCCGGCCTGGTCGTCCACTGGCACCGCACACGGCCGCCGGGGTGGACCCGCCGGGCCGCTATCAACAGCCTGGGGGCCACGGTGACGGCGGTAGCCACCATCATCTTTCTCTTCACCAAATTCCTGGAGGGAGCCTGGGTGGTGGTGGTGGCCATCCCCCTCCTCATCCTGCTGTTCAACCGGGTCAATGCCTACTACGCCCGGGTGGCGATTGCTCTCGGGATCGGTGACATTCCTGGGCCTCCGGTACGGAAGCGCACACTGGTGGTGGTACCGGTAATCAACGTGTCCCGCCTCACCCGCCACGCTCTTTCGGAGGCCATCTCACTGGGGGATGAGGTCATCGCCGTCACCGTCGTCTTCGACGGCGTCGAGGTCGGGCTGCAGGACTACGAAGTGGAGCGCACGTGGCATGAGTGGGATCCGGGGGTCACCCTGCGGGTGCTGCACACCGACTACGCCTCGATCGTTCAGCCCCTTCTGGGATTGGTGGACGAGCTCCGTGCCGAGCGAGACTGCCAGATCGTGGTGCTCATCCCCATGGTGGTTCCCGAGCACGTGCGTTACCGGCTCCTCCACAATCAGTTCGATCTGGCCCTGGCCTCCGAGCTCCGCCGGCGGAGCGACGTGGTGGTGGCCCGGGTGCCGATGCCGATCCAGCCCACCGAACATCGGACCTGAGGGTGGCCGTCATGGGTGCCGAAACGGTGGTATTCGAGGGATTCGAGGGTCTGCACCTGGTGGCTGACGTGCGTGGTGACCCGGACGCCTGGCCGGTGCTCTTCCTGCACGGAGGGGGGCAGACCCGCAACGCCTGGGGCTCCACTGCCGAGGTCGTGGCCCGTGCCGGTTGGCGTGCCGTGGCCATCGACCTGCGGGGCCACGGCGACAGCGACTGGGCCCCCAACGGTGACTACTCGTTCACCGCCTTCTGCGCCGACTGCGTGGCTGTGGCTGATCAGCTGGGGCGACCACCTGTCCTGGTGGGCGCCTCCCTGGGCGGGATGTCGGCCATGCTGGCCGAGGGGACCAGCGACCGCGTCGTTTCCTGCGGGCTGGTCCTGGTGGACATAACCCCCAAGACCAATGACGCCGGCATCAAGCGCATCACCCGGTTCATGCAGTCCGGGTTCGACGGATTCGACTCCCTGAAAGAGGCGGCCGACGCCATCGCCGCCTATACCCCGCAGCGGAAGCGGAGCATGAACCCGACCGGTCTGATGAAGGTCCTGCGCCAGCGGGAGGGCCGCTGGTACTGGCACTGGGACCCTCGGGTCATCGGCCAGGAGCGTACCGAAGTGGTCCCCGATCGGCTGGCCGGCCTTCTCAGCGTGGCCACCAGCAACATCCGTGTGCCCACCATGCTGGTCCACGGCCTGCTGAGTGACGTGGTCACCCAGGAAGGCATCGACGACCTGCTGGTCCAGATCCCCGAGGCCACCGTGGTGGCCGTCGACGGTGCCGCCCACATGATCGCCGGCGACCGCAACGATGCCTTCTCCGATGCAGTGGTCACTTTCCTGCAGGAGAGGATCCGGCCCACTCTCGGCTGAGCGTCGACCGGATCCCGCTCCGGCCGGCCACAGAGAGCGCATCGAGAACCACCCGAGGTGGAGGGCTCGACACCAATTCTGCATCGGCCCAACCAACGCTTGACGGAGAGCGCGTGATCCAACAAGATGCCCAGTGGAAAGCGTCCGCTCTCGGCGGGGGGCAATCGGCGAGGCGGGTGTGCGGCGGGTTGACGTTGCGGCGCCAACCACGATCAGGCGTTGGGGGTCATCGATGGGACGGTTGTCGCGTAGTTCGGTCGTTGCAGGTGCCGAAGGCGAAAGTGGGTCGATCACCCTGCGGGGACGGACGTTCCGCCTGGCGGCGGTGGCCATCGTCCTGGCCATGGTCGGAGGAATGTTGGCGGTGGTCGGGCTGTCGACGCCCGCCTTTGCCGCGGTCACCATCACCGAGTCACCGTCCGGCTCCACCACGTGGGCCACAGACGTGCCCTACGGGCAGACCAATCCGGCGCCCACCGGACCCGGCTTCACCAACCCGGGCACGGCCACCGCTCCGGCCGGCATCACGCTGACGGCCAAGGGCTGCGCCGCCGCCGTCACCAGTACGAGTGGAGCGGGCGGTACGGCCGGCTTCACCATCGCCGGGGTCAACTCGGCCGGCATCGGGGCCGTTTCGGCCGGCGCCATCAACGTCCTTTCCTACGGTGCCTCCAATTCGGCTACGACCAGCACGGGGGTGGTCGGCCAAACAGTGGGCACGGCCAGCACCGCCTACACCGACGCAAACGGGTACCTCCTTCCCGGTTCCTACACCTTCACCTTTGAAGCGTGGGCCAGCGGGGCCACCTGCATCACCTCGACCACCTATACCCTCACCGTGGCCCAGGCTGCCGTGTCCCTTGTCGGTGGTGCCGGTTCGGGTTCCAACATCTATGTGTATGACGACAGCTACAACCAGTCAAACGGTCAGAACATCGATGTGGTGGACTCCGATACCTCCGGGATGTCGACCTTTGCTGTCAACACCGTCACCGGCGGCACCGGCTTCGGCTGCTACGGGGGTCAGACGACGGCTCCCGGCACCGACCCCTACCCGAACACACCACCGGTCGACCCCACCCCCTACGACCACGAGTGCAATCTGCAGGCCGCACAAGGGGACGGCGATGACAGCGGGGTGGTCGGCGCCGCCGCCAATGCCTCGCCCTCCACCGTCACCCTCACCGAAACCGATCCCACCTACACCAACACCTCACCGACCTACAACGCCAACGTGTACAACCCCCCTCTCTGCGCGGTGGCTCCGGACGGCACCGGGTCGCTGGCCGGGACACTCGACACCACCTACACCACACCCAGCGATCCGACCGATGCCGAGGCGTGCGCCGGTGGTGCCGGATCGGGTCCCTACAACCCGGCCACTAATCCGGCCAGCACCCTCCTCACCGGCATCAGCGCGGCAGGAGGCACCATCTTCACCGGATCCAACCCGCTCGACGCCGGTGGCGGGACCGCCCTGACCATCATGACCGGACCCGGCTTCAACTGGACCGGCGGCGTCGGTTCCGGTGAGGCCGACGTCGACACGGGCACGGCCGGCCTGAGCAAGCAGACATGGTCGGGGGCGACAACTTCCAGCGCTCCTCCCTCCACCTTGACCAGCACCAGCACGGTGGCATCGGAGGCCAGCTTCAAGTCCAGTGGCGACCCCAACAACACCTGTCCACCACCACCGGCCCTCATAGATGCCGGCCTACCCTTCTGCTTCGAGGAGTTCGAGACCACCGGGGCCGGGCCCAGTGCGGCCCAGGCTGCCCTCGAGTACACCGGGCAGAGCGTGCCGACCACGACGACGCCAACGGTGGCCCTGAGCCAGAGCACCGACGCCATCGGTAGCAGCGTCCAGATGACCGACGCCAATGGTGCCTGTCCGTCCATCATCGGGGCCGGAACCACCAATTTCTTCAACGGCAGTTACAACTGCTGGTACGGCAGGGCGGGGGATCCGACCCCGGTCACCGCAACCATCGGCGGCGATCCGGTCACCGTGACTCCGACCTTGCCGGCCACCGCCGACGTGAGTGAGGGCAACTACACCGTCGGTGCCTCCAGCACCATCACCCTGGTGACCGTGACGGGCGGCCAGAACACGGTGACCACCACGGCCTCGTCGGCCGGTACAGCCACCCCGCCCTATTCCGGCTTGATCGGAGACGCGGTCAGTGGAACCGATATCCCGGTGGGCACCGAGGTGACCGGAATCACGCTCAACGGAAACGGGACCACCACCTTCACCCTTTCCAACAACGCCACGGCCAGCCCCGCAGCCGAAACCCTCACTTTCTATCCGGTGGTGCTCAGCCCGCCCCAGCTCAAGGCCAGCTTCACCATTCCCCCCGGTACACCGACCGGATCGCAGGCGCTGGAGGTATGCGAGCCGACCACACCCACCAACGGGAACGACTGGGAGTTCGGCGTCCAGTGGATGCAGCCCTCGGGCAGCCTCCAGTACGTGAGCGGAAACTCGGGTCCCACCGAGGTGTGCGGCTCGACCCCGATCGACGTGACCCAGGCCAACAGCTCCACCACGACCACGGCCGCCAGCACCAACACCGTGTTGGGCGACAGCAATACCGACGGGGCCACGGTGACCGGCAGTCTGCCCGGCGTCGACCCGACCGGCAGTGTGGACTTCTACGAGTGCGGACCCACCGCCAACCCCGAGCCGTGCACCTCGGCTTCGTGGACCCAGTTCGACACCGAGAGCCTGAGCGGGGTGTCCAACCCGGACACGGTCAACTCGGCGCCCTTCACACCCGACGCCACCGGCACCTGGTGCTTTGCCGCCGTCTACTCAGGGGATGGCAACTACGCCGGTAGCTCCGATGAGACGACCACCAATGAGTGCTTCGACGTGGGTGTGGTCGGTTCCAGCACGGTGACCACCCCGGCCAACTCGACCATCGATTTGGGCAACAGCAACACCGATGCAGCCACGGTGACCGGCAGCGTCAATGCCGTCGATCCCACCGGAAACGTCAACTTCTACCAGTGCGGACCGACCGGGTCACCCGTGCCCTGCACCTCGGGCTCGTGGACCCAGTTCGACACCGAGAGCCTGAGTGGTTCGGCCAACCCGGACACCGTCACCTCGGCCGCCTTTACGCCCGATGCCGACGGTGCCTGGTGCTTCGCCGCTGTTTACGCAGGGGACGGCAACTACTCGGGGAGTTCCGACCAGACCACCGACGAGTGCTTCACCGTGGTCTCCGCTCCCGATGCCCCCACCGGTGTGTCGGCCACGGCCGGCAATGCCCAGGCCTCGGTGAGCTTCGGCACCCCGTTCGACGGAGGCTCGACGATCGAGCACTACACGGTCACCGCCAACGACGTGACCCACCCGTTCAACGGCGGCCAGGTGGTGACGGGCTCCTCCAGCCCCATACCGGTGACCGGTCTCACCAACGGTGACACCTACAACTTCACGGTCACCGCCACCAACGCCATCGGCACCGGGCCCGCCGGGGGACCGTCGAACAACGTGACGCCGACCACGTTGGAGCCGACCATGATCACCTCGGCAGACTCGACGGCGGTGGCGGCAAAGGGCACGGTCAACTTCACCATCACCGCCACCGGCAGCCCGCCACCAACCATCACCGAGTCGGGGTCGCTACCGGCGTGGCTCAAGTTCAAGGGAGGCGCGGCCGGCAAGAAGGCCACACTGACCGGAAAGGCTCCGGCCGACAGCGGAGGCGCCTACTCGTTCACCATCGTGGCCAGCAACGGTGTGTCACCTCCCGTCTACCAGAGCTTCACCGTCAACGTGCTCCAGATCACGTCGGGGACGACGGCGTCGGCCACCGCCAACCAGCCGTTCACCTTCGATGTGACGACGTCGGACACGCCGGCCAACCCCACACTGACGGCCACCGGGCTGCCGGCCGGGCTCACCTTCATGGACAACGGCAACGGCACCGGGGTGATCAACGGGCCGGCAACCTCGGAGAGGTACTCGGTCAAGACCTACAAGGTCAAGATAAAGGCAACCTCCGGTTCGGTGGTGGCCAAGCAGACGCTGTCGATCACCGTCCATTCCTGACCCTCTGTCACAACCATTGGTGAGCGGTGTGCTCCCCCGTTCCGGTCATCGGAGCGGGGGAGTCCACTTTTGGCCGCCGATGGCCGGCTGCCGGCCGGTTACCCGACGAAGCGATCGGTTCCCCAGCTGTGCAGGACTCTTTCCACCAGGGCGCCCTCCACCGGGGCGCCCTCTTCGGGAGCGGGGTCCTGTCGGCCGAGGACCATTCTGGCCACCACCAGGGCACTGTAGGGTCCGAGCAGCAGACCTTCGGCGCCGTGGCCGGTGGCCACGAAGACGTTCGACCACCCAGTCAACCGGCCGATGATCGGCCGGCCATCGGCTGTGGCCGGTCGTGATCCCACCCGGGTCTCCACTACCGCCGCCTGGGCCAGGCCCGGAGCGGTGCGGAGGCATTCACGCAGGAGCTGGTGGAGGCCGTCGGCTGTGGGGCGGTGATCGAATCCGGCCTCGGCTTCCATGGTCCCCCCACAGGCCACCCGTCCGTCGGGCCACGGCACGAGGTAGAAGCCCAGCACCGGCTGCACGATGGGCCAGTGGCTGCTGTCGGTGTCGGGCAGGGACAGGTGAACGATCTGGCCCTTGAGGGGGACCACCGGGAGGCTCGACCCCAGGGCCACGCCCACTTCGGCCGACCACGCGCCGCCGGCCACGATGACGGCACCGGCGGCGATGGGTCCCTCGTCGGTCGTCACTCCGTCGACCGTGCCCCTCCCTCGACCCGTGTCTATGGTGGCGCCGCCCGACACCACCCGCAGTCCCCGAGAGACAGCGGCCTGACGAAGGCCGGCGTTGAGGATCCGGCCGTCCACCCGGCGGGCTGCAGGGTTGAAGAGCGCCCGTCGGACCGGACCGAGAGGGGGGAAGAGCCGAGCCACCTCCCTCGGCCGGAGCTCGTGGACGAGGCCGGGGCTCCGGCTACCGATGAGCCGCACTGCCTGGTCCATGACGGCGTCGTCCCCGGGCCGTTCGGCCACCAGCAATGAGCCGGTGACGGCGAATCCGGCGTCCGACACCCCGTCCGCTGCGAGTCGTTGGGTCAGGGACTCGTAGTGGCGGGCGGCGGCCAGGCCGAAGGCGAAGGCGTCCGGATGCGGATCCTGGTTGGTTTCGGGGGAGAGTATCCCCGCTCCGGCATCTGTCGCCCGGCCGACGTCGTGCCGGTCGACCAGCGTCACGTCGGCCCCGGCGGTGACCAGCTCGTAGGCCAGGGCGCTGCCGACCAATCCGCCACCGATGACCACGACGTCTGCTGTTGGAGGTGTCACGTGATCAATCATCGCCGAACATGGGCGACGACGGCTGCGCACTGAAAAGTAAGAAAAAAAAGGAGAACACAAGAGGGTCACGGCAGGACGGCACCAGAAGCATGCACATCAAACGAAGCCCGAGTGGCCGGTCGTCCCTGGTCCACAGCCCACCGGGCAGGCTCCGGCGATCTGTGTTACACCGTCCGCATGACCCAACGGTACAGTCGCAGACAGGTATTGGCAGGGGGAATCTCGGGGGCGGCGGTGCTCGCTCTGGCCGCGGCGGGACCCATGCGCTCGGCTGGCGCGGAATCGGTGCGCCGTGCTCTCCGGGTGAAGCCCGCCACTTCGGGCACGGTCGAGCACGTCGTATTCCTGATGCAGGAGAACAGGTCCTTCGACCACTACTTCGGCACCATGAAAGGGGTGACCGGCTTCGACGACACCAACAACAGCGGTGCCTTCACCCAGGCCTGGAACACCGACAACGGTGGCACCGGCGCTCCGGCCGACGAGGTCCCGCCCAACGTGCTGCTTCCATTCCACATGAACACCAAGACCGGGCAGGCGGAGTGCACCTACGACCTGTCGCACGCCTGGCCGGCCGAACACGCCTGTTGGGACAACGGAGCGATGGACGCCTTCGTTTCGACCCACACTTCGCCGTCCTACGAGGGCAGCCTCGGCACCAACACCATGGGCTACTACACCAAGGCCGACATCCCCTTCTACTACGACCTGGCCTCCAAGTTCACCGTCTGCGACAACTACTTCTGCTCGGTGCTCGGGCCCACCCACCCCAACCGGCTGATGGCCATCTCCGCCAACCTCGATCCCGGCGGCATCGCCGGTGGCCCCATCATCACCACCAACGAGACGCTTTCGACTTACCAGGGCACCTGCACGTGGGAGACCATGCCCGACGTCCTGACCGAAGCCGGCGTCACTTGGAAGTGCTACAACCCCTACGGGTCGAACTACCAGCCGGGGGCGTCGGCGTTCATCAGCAAGAACATGCTCTTGTACTTCAACCAGTACGCCAACGCCGACCCGACGTCGGCCCCCTACCAGAACGCCTTCTCCTACTACGGACCCAACGTCAACGGCGGCCTCACCGAGACCAATCCCAACACCGACGACTTCACCGCCGACGTCGCCAACGGCACTCTTCCCCAGGTGTCGTGGATTATCTCCCCTGACACCTACGACGAGCACCCTCCGGCGCCGGCCCAACTGGGGGAGTGGTACACCCAGCAGATACTCGACACCCTCACCTCCAACCCCGACGTGTGGGCCAGCACCGTGCTGTTCATCATGTACGACGAGAACGACGGCTTCTTCGATCACGTCCCGCCCCCTACCGCCCCCTCGGGCGAAGACGGCGAGTACTTGACCGTCGACCCGCTTCCGTCCTCGGCAGGCGGCGTCGCCGGCCCCATCGGCTTGGGTGTCCGGGTCCCGATGATCGTGGTGTCGCCCTTCTCCGCCGGGGGATGGGTGTGCTCGGACGTCTTCGACCACACTTCCCAGCTCCAGTTTCTGGCCTCGCTGTTCAATCTGACCGTGCCCAACGTGTCGGGATGGCGGCAGTCGACCGTGGGCAACCTGATGTCGACCCTTCCGGTGCTCGACAAGCCCGACGTCAAGGTGCCGAAGTTGGCGGCGGTGTCCGACAACGAGTCGGTCAAGCCGATCAGCAAGGAGTGCAATTCCGAGCAACTGCTCGAGCTCAACCCCAACGACGGGTCCTATCCGGTGCCGACGAAGCAGAAGATGCCGAAGCAGGCAGGGGGGCACCTCAAGCCCACGCCGACCTGAGCCGGTAGGTCTGAAGACGGCTAGTCCTTCGCAGGGCTTTCGGCTGAATATCTCCTGCGGTTTGTCCAGGACGTGGTCTAGGGTGGTGGCCGCACGATGCCTTTTGAGGCCGGTCGGTGCGACTCTCGGGAGAAAATCGTGGGCGGGCACCAGGGGCGACACGTGCATCTCGACATCCGGGGGGAACCATGATCGATGGCCAGGGCCGCATGGCTGTGCCCGGTGCAACCCGCCGATGGGGTCCTCGGGCCGGCCGGATCCTGGTGGCCGGGTTGACCGGGCTCCTCGCCGTGGCCGTGGTGACCGGTGGTGCACCGGCGGGAGCCACCAGCGCCAAGGTCAGGGTCGGACGCCCGCCCGTTCTTCCTGGCGGGGCCGCTGCCGTGTCGGCACTGCCGGGAGCCACCCGGCTCCGGGTCGATGTCGTGCTCCAGCCCCGCCACCCCCGAGGACTGGCGGCCTACGCCACCGCCGTCTCCACCCCCGGGTCGGGGACGTTCCGCCACTTCCTCCGCGAGTCTCAGTTCGTGACCCGGTTCGGCCCGGCCCCCGCCGCCATTGCCTCGGTGGATGCGGCCCTGACCGCCGCCGGCCTCCACCCGGGCACGGTCAGCGCCAACCATCTGAGCATCCCGGTCCGGGCCACAGCTGCCCAAATTTCTACCGCCTTCGCCACCGGCTTCACCCGGTACCGGGTATCCGGGGGTCGCATCGCCTTCGCCAACCGGGCCGCACCGCAGATGGCCAGCGCGGTGGCGCCCGAGGTACAGGGCGTGGTCGGTCTCGACGATCTGGCTCTTCCCTCTCCTGTACTGGGTCGCGCCGCCACCGGCGGGGCTCCCCCCCGATCGTCGGCCGACGGGGGGTCAGCCGGTCCACAAGCGTGCGCCACGGCCGCCTCCGACGCTGCCCAGGATGGCTCCTACACGGCCGATGAGGTGGGCACCGCTTACGGCTTCCCCGCTCTCTACAACCAGGGCGACCTCGGCTCGGGCCAGACAGTGGCCCTCTACGAGCTCCAGGGGTACAAGAGCGCCGACATAGCCGCCTACCAGTCGTGCTTCGGCACCTCGCTGCCGGTCACCACCGTTGATGTCGACGGTGGCCCCCTGGGCCGTGCGGGGGTGGGCGAGGCCGACATCGACATCGAGCAGATGGCCGCTTTGGCGCCCGACGTCAACGTCCTCGTCTACGAGGGGCCGAACACCAATACCGGCGGGTTAGACACCTACAACGCCATCGTGTCGGCGGACGAGGCCTCGGTGGTCTCGACCTCGTGGGGACTGTGTGAGCCCTTCATCGGTAGCGCCATCGCACAGGCCGAGAACACGCTGTTCGAGGAGGCGGCGACCCAGGGCCAGACCATCGTGGCCGCCTCCGGCGACGAGGGCTCGGAGGACTGCGTCGAAAGCGGCGACGCCTACGATTCGCTGGAGGTCGACGACCCCTCCAGCCAGCCCTTCGTCACCGGGGCCGGCGGCACCCAGTGGACGGCCGACGGCACCCCGCCCGCCGAAACAGCCTGGAACGACGGACCGACATGTTGCTGGGGGGCGAGCGGCGGCGGGGTGTCCACCTTCTGGCAGATGCCCAGCTACCAGTCGGACTCGCAGGGCATAGGGGTCATCAACGCCGATTCCTCGGGCACCCCTTGTGGCGCCCCGTCAGGCTCCTACTGCCGTGAGTCTCCTGACGTGTCGGCCCTGGCCGGTCCTTACCCCTACCTCGAGTACGTGAGCGGGAGTTGGGGGCCTTGGGGCGGGACCAGCTTCGCCGCCCCGTTGTGGGCATCGTTGTTCGCCCTGGCGGATGCCTCGGCGTCCTGCAGCGGCAGCGGCATCGGCTTCGCCAACCCCGACCTCTATGAGGTGGCCGCGGCCCACCCGTCGGCCTTCTACGACATCACCTCGGGCGACAACGACCTGACCGGGACCAACGACGGGCTCTACCCCGCCCTGGTCGGCTACGACATGGCCACTGGCCTCGGGACCCCGAATGCCGCCGCCCTTCCCTCACTGCTCTGTGACAATGTCGTGCCCAATCCGGTCTCGGTCACCGATCCGGGTAACCAGACCAGTCTTCTCGACGACCCGGTGAGCCTGTCCATCGAGGCCACCGATGCCACACCGGGTCAGAGTCTCACCTACAGCGCCACCGGCCTGCCCACCGGGCTTTCCATCGACAGCGCCGACGGCCTCATTTCGGGAACGGTCGACGCCATCGGCACCTTCGGGGTCGTGGTCAAGGCACAGGATGCCGACGGGTCCTCGGCCACGATCGCCTTCACCTGGACAGTCGGGGTGGCCATCACCAGTGCCGATCACGCAACGGCCACGGTGGGCCAGCACTTCTCCTTCACCGTGGTCACTACCGGCCCACCCACCTCGCTGACCATGAAGGGGGAGCGCCCGGCCGGGCTGTCCTTTGCGGCCAGGACGGGGATCCTCTCGGGCACGCCCAAGGCCAAAGACACGGTCGGCACGTACGCCCTGGTGATCCGGGCCGTGTACGGCAAAGGGAAGAAGGCCACGGCGGTCTCTCAAGATTTCACCCTCACCCTCACCGGCTGAGGGGTCCCCGCTGCCGCGTCGCCGGGCCACAACCCTTGTGGCCTCTGGCCTTTGGCCTCCGGCCTCGGGGCACCGCCGGCCCGGCGGTCGCAGCATCATGAGAGGAATGCCACCACCTCGGTGATGCTGCGCCGGTCCTGGGCCATAAAGGCGTGACCGCCCTCGTAGGTGTGCAGCTCGGCCCCGGCGATGCGGGAGGCAATGGCCGCACTGTTGGCTGGTGGCGCGATCCCGTCGAACCGACCACATGCAACCAACGTCGGACAGGCGATGCGGTCGAGGCGATCCCACACGTCGTGGGTGCGACGGGCTTCGAGTTGGAGGCGCCGACCGGTCTCGGTCGACGGATCCTCCGGGTGACCCTCCGTCCTGCCGCGGTCAGCCATGGCGTCGGCCAAGGCCCGGTCACCGCGGTGAGAGGACAGCCACGCCGGGTCGAAGCGACGATCGAGCAGGAGTCGCCCACGGTCACCCCGCTCGGCGTCGGACAGCCCGGCCAGCTCGTGCAAGGGGTAGGACGGACCCGCCCGCCCCGCCCGGTGATGTGCACAGCAGGGCCAGGCGTTCGACCCGCCGAGGGGCGGTTACCGCCAGCTCCTGGGCCACCATTCCGCCGAAGCTCACACCGAGCACCCGGGCCGAGGACCACCCGGCCGCATCCATGACCGCCAGGGCGTCGGCCGCACAGGTCGCCGTCCCGTAGGGGCCGGGCGGCGGGCCACTGCGGCCCAAGCCCCGGTAGTCGCCGACGGCCAGATCGAAGGGCCGAGCGAACAGTTCGACCAGCAGGCCCGATGCTTCGACCGTCATGCCCGAGCCGAGCAGGAAGAGCAGCCGGGTGCCCGTGCCCCGGCGCTGGTAGAAGAGTTCGACGCCGTCGGCGGACAGGGCGGTGGCCATGCCGCTAGCCGCGGACGGCCGGCAACCGAGCAGCCAGGGCCGGTCGATCAGGCAACGGACCCGGCCGCCGAGGTCGATGCCGGCTGCGGGGCGGCGGCCCGCCGGCCACGGCGCACCATGGTGGCCGCCGCATCCACGTCGGCAATGGTCAGGGCCACCAGGGCGCCGATCAGGGCAATGCCCGAGGCGGTCAGAAAGGCGGCGTGGTAGGCGGCCAGATTGGCCACCGTGTGTCCTGCTACCAGGTGGGTGGCCCCCACCGCGGCGATGACGGTGGTGACCAGGGAGACGCCCACTGCGCTCCCCAGTTGGCGCTGGCTGTTGAACAGGGAGGAGGCGTAGCCGGTGTCGGCGGGGGAGACGGTGGCGAACGATGCGGCCTGCGACGACACGATGACTTGGGCCATCGACAGCCCCATGGTGAACATGAGCACCCTCATCCACCACAGGTTGGTTTCGAACCCGACCAGCGACATGAGCGCGGCGGAGGCGGCCACGCCGACCAGGCCGGCTGCCACCAAGCGGCGGGGCCCGAACCGCGGATAGAGGAGGCGTGAGGCGATCTGTGCCCCGACCATCACGCCGATGGCCTCGGGGAAGGTGTTGAGCCCGGACTGCAGGGCGGACAGGCCCAGGGCGATCTGGAAGAACAGGGGCGCGGCGAACAGCACGCCCAAAAAGGCGGCCATGGCGATCATGATCACCGTGCTGGTGGACCGGAAGAGCCGGTTGCCATAGAGGCGCAGCTTGAGCAGAGGCTGCCTGGTGCGGAGCTCGACGGCCACCATCCACCCGAGAAGAGCCAGGCCGACGCCGATACTTCCGAGTATTTCGGCACTTCCCCAACCCCGGTCGGGACCCTCGCTCACCCCGAACATGAGAGAGGCGAAGCCGATACCGGACAGCAGGAAGCCGGGGAGGTCGAACCGCCCCGGGTGCGGCTGACGGTTCGGTTCGAGGAACACGATTCCGAAGGCGATGGCGGCGATGCCGATGGGAACGTTGACGAAGAAGACCCAGCGCCACGACAGGCTGGTCACCAACAGCCCGCCGAGCACTGGACCGAGGGCCGGTGCCACCGCGGTGGGGACGGTGAGGATGCTCGAGGCCCGGACCCGCTCCTCGGGCGGGAAGGTGCGGAACAGCATGGCCATGCCCACCGGCGTCAGCATGCCCCCTCCCACTCCCTGGATGACCCGGAACAGGACGAGCTCGGACAGACTGTCGGCCATGCCGCACAGGGCCGACGCCCCGGTGAACAGGGCGATGGCCAGCAGGAGTACCCGTTTGGACCCGAACCGGTCACCCAGCCAGCCGGCGGCCGGAATGAAGACGGCCAGGCTGACCAGGTAGCCGACGGCCACGGCGTCGAGCGCGGTCTCCGAAACGTTGAACTGCCGACCGATGGAGGGGAGTGCCACATTGACAATGGTGATGTCCATGATGTTCATGAACATGGCGGCCACGAAGACGACGCTGACGCTGATCTTGGGGTTGATGCGGATCAAGGGCATGGCAGGTTCCTGGTGTGCGGGGCTCCCGTCGGGCCGGCCTGGGCCGAGCACGAAAGACCAGCGCCAGCCGAGGCCGACATCGGGCAATCCGTGGTGATTCCTCTGCGGGCCTCGACGGCCCCATCGTAGGGCCGGCTACCCGACGACGAAACTGAGCCGGACCTGGCGGTGGGGGTTGTCACCGTTGGTGTCGACCATGACCACGCTCTGCCACGTACCCAGTTGCATCTTCCCCTGTACGACCGGAATGGTCAGCGTCGGGCTGACCAACACCGGGAGTACGTGGTCGGCTCCGTGTCCACTGGCCCCATGACGGTGGCGGTAGCGGTCATCTCGGGGAACAAGCCGCTCGATCGCCTCGGCCACGTCGCGCTCCGAGCCGGAGCCCACCTCCATGAGGGCGAGACCGGCGGTGGCATGGGGAGCGAAGACATTGACAAGTCCGTCGCCGTGGTCGGCACAGAAATGAGCGACTTCCGCCGTCAGATCGATGACAGTCCGATCGCCGGCGTAGACGGAGACCAGAGTCGTGTCCATGGTCCATCTTCGCACCTGGTGCCGGCCCGGCGGGGGGAACGGGTGGCTGCAAGTGGTGGTGGTCCGCCCCCGGTCCGGGCCTCTCGGCCGTCAACACCGGGTGGTTAGGCTGCGCTCCATGACCTCATCGGTCGCCCCCGCCCCGTTGGTTTCCGTCAGCGCCGGCGACTCCCCGACATCGAAGACCCGGGCTCTGGCCCGGTCCGCCCTGGACATCGAGGGAAGCGGTCGTCTCCTCGATCTGATCGAGCTCCCGGCCGAAGGACTCCTGGGCCGTCGGCCCGACCCGGCGGTGGACGCGGCCGTCGCCTTGGCGTCGAGCGCCGGCATTCTGGTGCTCGCCACTCCGGTCTACCGGGCCACCTACAGCGGTGCTCTCAAGGCCTTCCTCGACCGGTTCCCCACCGACGCTCTGGTGCGGACGGCCGTCGTCCTCTGTGCCACGGCGGCAGCGCCCACCCATTTCCTCGCTCTCGACACCGGCGGCCGGGCCGTGGTGGCCAGCCTCGGCGGCTGGACGGTCCCCACAGTGGTCTATGCCACCGGCCGCGACTTCGAGGACAACAGCCCGGGGACCGCCCTTCTCGACGTGATGGGATCTGCGCTGGCCGAGGCCCGGCTGGCCCGCGCCTTCCTGCAGGGAGCCCCGGACGGGGCCGGCGGTGTCGGGGAGGGCGGGTGACCGTCGCCCCTCATCGTTGTGACTGGGCGGACTCCTCTGAGATCATGCGCCGTTACCACGACGACGAATGGGGCGTACCGTCGCACGACGAGAATCACCTCTTCGAGATGCTCATTCTCGAAGGGGCCCAGGCCGGCTTGTCGTGGTCCACCATCCTCAACAAGCGGGACAACTACCGCCGGGCCTTCGCCGGCTTCGACCCACGACGGGTCTCCCGTTTCGGTGAGGACAAGATCGCCCGCCTGCTCGAAGACCCCGGCATCGTCCGCAACCGCCTCAAGGTTCGGGGCACGGTGACCAACGCCCGAGCCGTGTTGGCCATCGAGGACGACCACGGCTCGTTCGACGACTACCTGTGGGCCTGGGTCGATGGCAAACGGGTGGTCAACACGCCCCGATCGATGGCCGACGTGCCGGGCTGGTCCGAACTGTCGGACCGCCTGTCCAAGGATCTCAAACGGCGCGGGCTCACCTTCGTCGGTTCGACCATCGTCTACTCCTACCTTCAATCAGTGGGAGTCATCGATGACCATCTGGTCACCTGCCCGAGCAAGCGGTAGAGGGAGACGGGCCCGGTGAGGCTCGAGCGGTCCCACTGCGAGGTACTGATGGCCCGAGCCGAGCGAGGCGTGCTGGCCACCCGGCACCCCCGGCGCGGCGTCGATGCAGTGCCGGTCTGTTTCGCGGTGGCCGACCGGACCGTGGTCGTTCCCGTCGACCAGGTCAAGCCCAAGGTGTCGACGGACCTCCAACGGGTGAAGAATCTCGTCGCCGACCCGCGGGCCGCCCTGCTCTGCGACCATTGGGATGCTCTCGACTGGACCCGATTGTGGTGGGTGCGGGCATCACTGACACAGAGGGACGCCACCGACGGGGAACGATCGACGTTGGCGGCACTGCTCCGGGCCAAGTATCCCCCCTACCAGCAAGCGGCCTTTGCCGACCTGATCGTTTTCCGGGTGGAGGCGATGACCGGATGGTCGGCCCGATCCGACGGTGGGGGATCCGTCCGACCGGCCTGACCCCGCCGCTTCAGTTTCTGCCTCAACCTCCACTCAGGCGGCGACCACCTCGATCAGGCGGTCGAGCTCACCTTCGGTGTTGTAATAGTGGGGGGAGGCCCGGGCCACGGCGGTGGGATGCGGTGGCGCCATGTCCAGACGAGCCCAGGGCGCCTCGGTTACCGACACGTTGATGCCGGCGGCCGCGGCCCGCTCCTTGACCTGGACGGGCGTGGCTCGTGCCGATGTGAAGGTCACGATCCCGCACCGACGGGAACCGCCGTCGTGTACGGCCACCCCGTCCACCGAAGCCAGCCCCTGGCGCAGTCGCTCGGCCAGTTCGGTCACCCTGACGGCGATGACATCCACCCCTATGTCCAGTGCGTGGTCGATAGCCACCCCCAACCCGAGGTGGGCGGCGATGGGCACCTCGAACTCGAGGAGACGCTCGGTGCCGGGACGCAGGGCGTAGTGCTGGGCGTCCTCCCATACCGCGGCGCTGGCGCCGACACCCGGCGGGTTGAGCCGGTCGGCGAACCCGGACCGGACATAGAGCAGTCCGGTCCCCCGCGGACCGCGCAGCCACTTGCGGCCGGTGCTGGTAGCCACGTCGCACCCGATGGCGGCGACGTCCACCGGAAGCTGGCCGCTGCTCTGACAGGCGTCGAGGAAGAAGGGAACGCCGGCGGGCCGGCAGAGCGCACCCACCTCTTCCACCGGGTTGACCAGCCCGCGGTGGGTGCCCACCTGGGTGATGGAGGCCAGCGCCACCCGTCCCGATCCGAGGAGGTCGGCCAGCGCCTCGAGGTCGATCGTCCCGTCCGCCGTGCTCGGTACCACCTCGATGGTGGCACCGGTCAGCCGGCAGACCTGGAGGAGGCCCATGTAGTGGCTGTCGTAGGCGATCCGATCGGCGACCAGATGCTGTCCCCGATCGATACCACCACCGAGGGCGAAGCCCCACAGTGCCTTGGACCAGGCCTGGGTATCCGAGCCGGTCACCACCACCTCATCGGCAGCGGCGCCCAGCAGCCGCGCCGCCGAGGCCCGTAGGGCGTCCAGGCGGTCGGCCACCATCACCGCCGCCTCGTACCCGCCCCTTTCGGACTCGAGTCGCAGGTGGCTCACCATGGTCTCGACCGTGGCGGCGGTGGGAAGGGCGGCCCCGGCGTTGTTGAGATGGGCCACATGTGCGCACCCGGGTGTGGCCCCTCTTTCGGCTGCGACATCAATGGTGCCGATCACCCCAGGAATCTACCGGCACAACACCGGGGCTCCGATTGTGCCGGGTCGCCGTGGGGTTGCCGTCCAGCAGCAGGTCGGCGCTCAGATGACGGAGGCAGGGACGGACAGGCGGGGACGGCACGGGGGGTGTGGCTAGGGTCCTTTCGATGGACGACGATTCTCTGCCCCTCCTCGAGTCCGACGTCGATCCCGATCCCTTCGCCCAGTTCGAACGGTGGTTCATCGACGCCGCCAGCGTGGTGCCCAACCCGGAGGCCATGGCGCTGGCTTCCGCTGACGCCAGTGGTCAGCCTTCGGTGCGCATGGTCCTTCTCAAGCACTGGGACGAGGACGGGTTTGTTTTCTATACCAACTACGGCAGCCGCAAGGGAAGGGAGCTCGCCGACAATCCCCGTGCTGCCCTCCTCTTCTACTGGGCGCCGCGGGGGCGTCAGGTGCGGATCGAGGGACCGGTCCGGCTGGTCGGCGACGACGAAGCCGACGCCTACTTCGCCACCCGGCCCCGTGGTGCGCAGATCGGCGCCCTGGCTTCCGACCAGAGCGAGATCATCGCCGACCGCCCGACGTTGGTGGCCAAGGTCGACCGGGTGGCGGCCGAATACGAGGGCCGGGAGATACCCCGGCCGAGCTGGTGGGGCGGACTTCGGGTGGTCCCTGATGCCTTCGAGTTCTGGCAGAACCGTCACGACCGACTTCACGACCGACTCCGCTATGTGCCCCAGGCCGGCGCATGGACCGTGGCCCGGCTTCAACCGTGAGCGAGTAGAGGCCGCTCGCTGGGCCGAGCAAGGAACGGGTCTGCGCTGCCTGGGAGCAGGAGGCACCCGCCGGCTGCGGGCCTCGACAGGTCGGACGGCCGGTGGCGACCGCAGTATGTTCGGGGGATGGCCGACGACGCCACGCAAGTCAGCGACAGAACCAGCCGCCTCCTCGACGAGCTCCCTCCCCGGACCACCCCGGTCGAGAAGTTCCGCTCCCGCCAATTCGATCTGGGGTTGGCGTGGGTCTCGTTCCCCCTGGGTTCCGGGGGGCTGGGCGTGCGACCTGACTTGCAGCGCCAGGTGGATCGCCGACTGCTGGAGGCGGGGGCCACGCCGATGGGGGCTCGTGAGTTCTTCGGACTGACCATGGCCGGCCCGACCATGGTGACCCACGGATCCGAGGAGCTGCGCCATCGCCTTCTCCGTCCCACCTTCACCGGTGAGGAGGCGTGGTGCCAGCTCTTCAGTGAACCCGGTGCCGGATCGGACCTGGCCGGCCTGGCCACCCGGGCGGAACGGGACGGTGACGAGTGGGTGATCACCGGGCAGAAGGTCTGGAACACGCTGGCCCACATCGCCGACCGGGGAATGTTGGTGACCCGGACCGATCCTGATGTGCCCAAACACAAGGGATTGACCTACTTCGCCCTCGACATGCACGCGCCGGGCGTCGAGGTTCGCCCGCTCAGACAGATGACCGGTGACGCCGAATTCAACGAGGTGTACATCACCGAGGTGCGGGTGAACGACTCCGATCGCATCGGCGATGTCGGCGAGGGCTGGCGGGTGGCCATGACCACCCTGTCCAACGAACGCACCACCATCGGCGGGGGTACCGGCCCGCCGGGCCGGGGTTCCGGATCCATCGCCGAGGCTCTCCGCATCTGGCAGAGCGAAGGCTTCCGGCAGAACCCGGTTGGTCGCGACCGGCTCATGCAGTCGTGGATCGAGGCCGAGGTTCTGCGGATGACCAACATGCGGGCCAGCCAGAACCGCAAAGCCGGCAACCCAGGGCCCGAGGGGTCGATCGCCAAGCTCATGTTCGCTGAGGTCAACAAGCGCATCTACGAGCTGTGCATCGACCTGCTGGGTGCGGACGCACTGGTCGGCTACGACTACACCATGCGGCGTACCGAAGGACTCGGCCTGGTGGGGCCGGCGGGTTCGGCCCGCAAGATGTTCCTCCGCTCGCGGGCCAACTCCATCGAGGGCGGCACGTCCGAGATCCAGCGCAACATCCTCGGTGAGCGGATTCTGGGGCTGCCGGGTGATGTTCGGGTCGACAAGGAGCTGCCGTGGTCGAAGGTCCCCCGCAGTTGACGCCGACCGGGTGACCGACGCCCGCCAATTCCTCGGTATGGAGCGGATGGGTGACGACCTGCACTGGCGGCTCAGGGTCGATCCCGAGCTGACCACCCCGGGCAAGTTCCTCTTCGGCGGGTGTGGTCTCGGAGCCGCCTTGGTGGCCCTGGAGGCAGCGTCGGGCCGGCCCACGGTGTGGTCGACGGCCCAGTACCTGTCCTACGCCCCGACCCACTCGGTCCTCGATCTGGAGGTGACCCTGGCCGCCGAGGGCCGGCGCATCACTCAGGGTCGGGTGGTGGGGACGGTCGGGGACAGGGAGATCCTCACGGTCAACGCCGCCGCCGGGTCACCGGGTGTCCTGGAAGGCGGCGGTGTCTGGGTGACCCCGCCGGAGGTGCCTCCGCCCGACCAGTGCCCTCCTCGCCGCCTTCCCGACTTCTCGTCCACGTCCATCTTCGATCGGATCGACGTCCGGTTGGCCCAGGGTCTTTCCTTCGAGGAGATCACCGAAGGCAGGTCGGGCTCGGGCAACCCCACCAGCGCCTTGTGGGCCCGGGTTCCCGGTCACCTCGAACCGTCAGCGGCAACCCTGGCCATCATCGGCGACTACGTGTCCGGGGGCGTCTCGCAGCCCCTGGGTCGCCGGGCCATGTCCCGCAGCCTCGACAACACCCTGCGCATGGTGCAACTCGAGCCGACCGAGTGGGTCCTGTGCCACATCCGGATCCAGGCTCTGGTCGACGGTTACGGCCAGGGACTGGCCACGCTGTGGTCGGAGAACGGGTCGTTGCTGGCCACCGCCAGCCAGTCGATGAGCGTGCGCCTGTGGGACGAAGAGCGTGTGGCCCAGCGCATTGCCGAGGTGACCGCCGACCGGGTCATGAACGAGTGAGGACGAGTGAGGAGAGCGGCCCGATGAAGATCAGCACCATGCTCAGCTACGCAGGCGGGTTCCGGCGGGCCGCCGCCGAAGTGGCCGAGCTGGAGAAGGCCGGCCTCGATCTGGTGTGGGTGGCCGAGGCCTACGGCCTGGACAGTCCCAGTCTGATGGGATACCTGGCCGCTCTCACCGAACGGGTCGAGATCGGATCGGCCATCCTTCCCATCTACACCCGGACCCCGACCTTGATCGCCATGACCGCAGCCGGCATCGACACCCTGTCCGACGGGCGTTTCCATCTGGGTCTCGGTTCTTCGGGGCCCCAGGTCATCGAGGGCTGGCACGGCGTCCCCTTCGACGCCCCCATAGCTCGGACCCGCGAGATCATCGACATCTGCCGCCAGGTGTGGGCCCGAAAGGCACCGTTGGTCCATCACGGGTCGTACTACTCGATGCCGCTTCCGGCGGGGGAGGGGACGGGCCTGGGCAAGGCACTCAAGATCATCGCCCACCCGGTCAGGCCCTCTGTGCCCATATGGGTCGCCGCCCTCGGCGAGAAGAACGTGGCCATGACGGCGGAGTTGGCTGACGGTTGGATCCCCATGCTCTACATGCCCGAGCGGGCGGACCAGGTGTGGGGCTCCGCCCTGGCCGCCGGGGCGGCCAAGCGTGATCCGGCCCGGGGCCCCCTCCAGATCACCGTCGGGGGGCTGGTGGCCATCGGGGAAGGCGACGAGGTCATTGCCGTGCGCGACCTGGCCCGGCCCATGGTGGCCCTCTACGTCGGGGGAATGGGCGCCAAGGGCAAGAACTTCTACAACGACGTGGCCCGCCGGTACGGCTTCGAGGAGGCGGCGGAGAAGATCCAGGATCTCTATCTCGACGGAAAGAAATCCGAGGCGGAAGCGCTGGTCCCCGACGAATTGCTGGAGGCCACCTCCCTGTGCGGACCGGTCACCTACGTGGCCGAACGCATTGCCGGCTTTCGCCAGGCGGGCGTCACCCACCTGCAGGCCATCCCGGTGCCGCTGGGCGACCAGCGCCCGGTCGACATCATCGCCACCCTCAAGGAACTGGTCTGACCCCGAGCCGGCCGACCGGCTTTTTGCCGGTCACTCCTCGGTGACCAGCCCGTCGTCGGCCAATTCGAACGAGTCGAGAGCCTCCAGGGTGAGCAGGGCATCGAGCTCGGCCGCCAGGTGCTCGATCTCGTCGGCCTCGTAGTAGCCCCGGTCGAGGGTCACGGTCAGCTGGTGCTGGACCAGAGCCAGCGCATCCTCGGCCGCGGCAGCTGCGTCATACACCGAGAAAAGGCGGGCTTGCATGGCTTGGGCGGACACCAGACGGGTACCGCGCTTCTCCGCTTCGGCGGGAAGGGCTCTCAACATGTCGCCGGGGGTCACCTGGGCCTCGGCATTCACCGACTGGTCGGCACTCACCGGCTGATCGGCAGGGCCAACTCCCTCGACCACTGTCTGCTGGCTCCCCTTGTCACCCGGATCCCCAACCGCTTCCAACTGGCTTTCTCCCTCCTGGCCTTCTCCCACCCGGCTGTCCTCCATGCCCATCCCTTCCTGCTGGTTCGACCGCTGCGGCGCACATTCCATTCGAATTGCTTCAACACCGAGAGTTCGGCTCTTCTTCCTCTCCGCTGAAGCACGGGCGCCACCATTTTCTCCACGACCAGGTCAGCAAGTTTCTGTACGACCAGGTCAGCAGGTTGCCGTCATCCGGTCGGCTCGATTTCGGCCGGCGGGGCCACGGCTCTCTGCGATGATGAGCACGCCAACACCCCTTTCGCAGGGGTGGTTCGGCTCGATATGACCCCGAGAGGAGCGAGCGTGGAAGGAGGCATCACCGACGAAGCTCGATCGGCCATGCTGAGGGCGGCGTTGGCCATGGTCGGCCGCCAGGAGATGCGAGCAGCACTGGCCTCGGCGGCTGATCCGGGCCGGGGGGCACCGAAGGCGGCGGTCAATGCCCTGCATGCCCTGCGTAAACACCGCGACCCTACCGACGCCGTCGGTCGGGCCGCCTACCGCTCGGCGCTGCCCTGGGTGGCCACCGCCATCGCCGACGACTGCCTCTCCCGCACAATCGAGGAGCTCGGGGACGCCTCAGAGGATCCCACCCGCGAGCAGTTGTTGTCAGCCCTCGACCGCGTCCGTACTCAGTACTCCGATGTGACCATTGCCGTGATGTTGGCCACCGTGGCTGGGTCGGGCATGCCCGCCTCCGATCTGTGCTTTGACATCCTGTCCGAAGACGAGCGCTTCGGACTGAGCGACGTCTCCGACCCCGAGGCCGATTCCGACGACGACGGCCCCGACGCCCCCGACCACCCCGAACACGACGACCCCGACCATCCCGACGGCCCCGACGCCCCCGACCGAACGGCGATCGAGGCCGAAGCGAACCCGGCTCGGTCCGGTCAACCAACCAGCGGGACCGAGGCCGTCGCCCTCGCCCAGCGGGAGGCCCGCCGGGTCAGACGGCGCCAGGAGGCAGAGGCCAAGCGCAAGAGGTCGGAGGTCAGCCGGCAGGCAGCGGAGCAGGCCCGCCGGGCCAGGAAGCAGGGGCGTTCGGGCTCGCCGCCCCCTTCGGGCACGGGGGACCGACGATCACCCTCGGTTGTGGTGCCATCGGCACCCCGCCTGACCAGGCGGGCCCTCCTCACGCCGGCTGAAAGGGAGGAGTTCGACACAGGCGACGGGTGGGTGGCCGGCGTGGTCGTGGCCTGGGTTCCGTTTGACGCCGGCCACCCCGACGAACGCAGCGGCCCCGACCAACCCGGAACGTCCGGTGGCGACGGGAAGGAACGGCCGTGCGTGGTGATCGCCGGCTCTCCCGAGCACCTTCTGGTGAGGCCCGGCTACTCGGAGGGGGGCTTGATAAGTCGCGACTGGAGGTCAACGCCCCTCCGGCACTGGAGGAGCGCCGGCTTCGAACGACCGACCTGGGTCGACCATGAGGCGCGTCGGATACCGCGAGAGGGCCTGCGCCCTCCACAGTTCTGGCTTGTCCCCGATGACTGGAACGCCCTTTGGTGAACCGTCCCGCTCGATACCGAGTGCATTTCACCACGCAACCCAGTATCCTGTAGGGGTGCGCCGGAAGAGCTTCGAAGAGATGAACTGCTCGGTGGCCCAGACCCTCGAGGTGGTGGGCGAATGGTGGACGATGTTGATCGTCCGCGACTGTTTCCTGGGGGTGACCAGGTTCGACGATTTCCAGCAGCGATTGGGGATCTCCCGCAATATCCTCACCGAGAGGCTCGATCACCTGGTAGCCAAGGGAGTCCTGTTCAAGGTGGCCTATCAGGAGCACCCGGTTCGCTACGACTACCGGCTCACCGACAAAGGGCGGGATCTCTGGGGTGTCCTCACCGCCCTACGCGAGTGGGGTGATCGATGGGAGGCCGAAGACGGACCCCCGGTGGTCATCGAACATCGCGGGTGCGGGCTCCAGACAACCGTGGTCCCCACCTGTTCGTCGTGTGGAGAGCGTCTCGACGCCAGGTCGGTGCGAGCCCTCGCCGGTCCGGGGGCACAGGCCCGCCCGGCCGAAGCCCTTTTGCCGTCCCGCACTCGTTAGACCGCCCCGCCCCGCCGACTGCGCCCCAATTGGCACGCTCCGTCACAACTGTTCGGGCACGCTCTGCGTTCGTCAGCGGAAGTCTCACGCAACTGTCAAATTTGACGAGTGTTCTGCCCCCTCAGATGTTCTACAATCCCCGTGTGCTTCCGTATGGCGGCGGAGGAAGTGGACGGCGTTCGACGGGGTGTTTGACTCGAGGATGTGAAATTCGGCGCGCGCGCCGAGAAAGGCAGTGGCCATGATTCGCAGAGTTCTGCTTGGGGCGGGGGCCTTGGCCCTCGTGGCGGGCACCAGTCTCGGAGTCGCGTCCGGCGCGGCCTCGGCAGGGACACCGCCGACAACGTTCACCGGGTCGATCACCTGCGCGGTGACCGGTGTCATCCATTTCAAACCAGCGCTCAGAAATAGCGGCGGCGCAGCGTCCACGGTGACGGTCAAGGCTGCGCTCAGGGGGTGCACCGGTGACAACGTCCAGTCCGGGATCACCCTCAAGAAGGGTTCGCTGTCGGTTACCTCGGCACCAGCCACAGCGGCCAACGTCTGTGGGCTCATCATGGAAGGGAGTCCGCTCCCGGCACTCAGCGGTCAGATCAAATGGACCGCCCATGGCGGGGCGATCGCACCCACCGCAGTGTCGGTTGCCCAGCCGTCCGAGGACTACGACAGCAACACCAACTCTGTCAACACCTACCTCGACGCGACCTCGACGACGACGGGGTCCTTCGCCACTGGGACGGCCACCTTTGCCGGCCTCGGGTCGAGCAAATCCGGATACCTGCTGGACAGCGAGTGCGGTGCGCCCAAAGGGTTGAATTTGGTCAAGTTCGGAAAGACACAAGGAACGGTGACCGGAACGGTGACCATCGAGGAGGTCGGATGAACGTCAACTCGCCGATGCGACGCCTGGCCAAGCCCGGCCGTATGGCGCTGGTAGCCGGTGTGGCCACCCTCCTGGTGGGTGCCGCCCTCACCGTGCCGGCAGCGACAGCCGGGGCAACGACCCTGAACACCAAGACGGTGTTGACCTCTTCGACCGGAACTCATCCGGCAGTATCCGGTCAGGCGGTGACCTTCACCGCCACTGTCGACCCCCTCAACGCCAGCGGACGGGTAGCTATGAACGCCCCGACCCCCCAGGGGACCGTCGCGTTCACCGTGACCGGGTCGGACTCGCCGTCGGACACACCGGCCTGTGACAACACCAACACCCCGAGCCTCAACGGAGGCACGGCCTCCTGCACCTTGAGCAACGGGTTGCTGGCCACTGGCTCCACCTACCAGGTCACGGCCACCTACACCGACACCGTCGATTCCAACGACAACGGGAGCGCCAACTCTCTGACCCAGACGGTGAACCCCGGAAAGACCACGACGGGGGTGACCTCGTCGAGCAACCCGTCGACCTCTGCCGAGCCCGTCACCTTCACGGCAACCGTGAGCATCGTGAGCCCGGCGACAGGAACACTGAGCGGGAATGTGACCTTCAGCGGAGTCAGCTGCGACGGCGGGAACTCGGTTCCCGTGGATGCTGGCTTGGCCCAGTGCATCATCTCCGGGGGCCTGTCGGCCGCCGGATCGCCCTACAGCGTGACCGCCACCTACGGCCCCGACCCGGAATTCGCCAACAGTACGTCGACGGCGGTCCATCAGGTCGTAGACCAGGGGACCGACACCGTCACCCTGGCCAGCACGCCGAACACCTGCAACGGTGACATCTGCACCACCGCACAGGGGACGCCACTCACTTTTACGGCGACGGTGTCGGCTGGCACGGGCACGCCGGTGGGCCCGGTCAACTTCGTTGTCATCCCCGCCGGCAAGAAGGCCAAGGACGGCCTGACCTGTGACGGTGGCAACAGCGTGACACTCAGCGGCGGGCAGGCCACCTGCACCTTCGCTAACGGGTTGCCCGCCACCGTTTACTACACGGTGACGGCCACATTGGCCGACCCGAACTACCAGACGGCCTCGGCCACCCTGTACGAGAACACCTCGCTGCTCTCGACCGACACGTCGGTGAGCGTCCAGAAGAACGTCACCGCCGGCGAGACCTTCGCGGTCACAGCCACGGTCACGCCCCTGGCGTCGAGCAGCAATCCCCCCACCGGCGGTGTGGATATCACCGTCTGCGGAGGGAACTCCAACGGCGACAACGGCTGCCAGGGGGCGATCGAGCCCGTAACCGGCGATACGGCCGTGCTCGAGGTTGGCGGCGGTGAGTTCCCCGGCAAGTACGCGGCCTATGCCACCTACGTCGGGGACCAGAACTACCTGGGCAGTTCGGCCAAGAAGGCTCCGTTCTCGGTGGCGCAGGCTCCAACCACCATTGCCATCCAGTCGTCGGAGAACCCCTCCATCGACGGTGATGCGGTGACCCTGACAGCGACCATCACGGCGGCCAACGGTGGCGCTGACTCGACCCTGGTGGGACCGCCGACCGGCAACCTGGACTTCACCATCACCGGCCCCAGTGGGAGCTACACCTGTCAGGACGGCAACAGCGTCCCGTTGGACAACGGGCAGGCCGATGAGGACGTGGCCCAGTGCTTCCTGCCCGCAGGGACGCTGACCGATCCAGCGGCACCCACCGGCAACACCAACTACACGGTGAAGGTGAGCTACGCCTCGGATGGCGACTTCTTGTCGTCCCACTCGTCCCTCACCCAGGTGGTGGTACCAGCCATCGACTGAGCGAGTTCCTCGGGGATCAGACCCGTTGGCCAGACCGGCAACCCAGGCCCGGCTGCGGGAACGGCAGGGGTTTCGTCGGGCATATGGAAATCACAGAAAGAGAAGAGGTGCGCTCCCCACGGAGTGCACCTCTTCTCTTTTGTCCTCTTGCCGCGTCTCACTGACGAGCGATCGACCGGTCGTTTTCCGCACCGTCACCCTGACCCACCCCGACGCCCAGGGGCCCAGCAGCCCTACAGCCTTGACCTGCAAACGTCTCCGCCTTGACAGCTAAATTAGAATGGATCTAATATTGGAAGCATTCGCATCAGGAGGCAAGGCTCGGCCGTCGGGCGACGGCGAGATCACGGAGGTGACCATGGCACGACCCGCACTGACCACGGAGTCCGGCGCACCGGTGGTGGACAACCAGCACAGCCAGACGGCCGGCCCCGCGGGCCCGGTCCTCGTCCAGGATCAGCACCTGCTCGAGAAGCTGGCCCGGTTCAACCGCGAGCGGATTCCGGAGCGGGTCGTCCATGCCAACGGATCTGCTGCCTTCGGCACTTTCGAGGTCACCGGCGACGTCACCCCGTGGACGCGGGCACGGTTCCTGGGTGAAGTCGGCAAACGGACGGAGACCTTCGTACGGTTCTCCACGGTGGCCGGGGGCCGAGGATCGGCCGACGCAGTGCGCGACCCGCGGGGCTTCGCCGTCAAGTTCTATACCGAGGATGGCAACTACGACCTGGTGGGCAACAACACGCCGATCTTCTTCATCCGCGACCCGCTCAAGTTTCCCGACTTCATCCACTCCCAAAAGGCCGACCCCTATACCAATCATCAAGAGCCCGACAACGTCTGGGACTTCTTCTCCCTGTCGCCCGAGGCCACCCACATGTTCACCTGGCTGTTCGGTGACCGGGGCATTCCCGCTTCCTATCGCCACATGGACGGGTTCAGCTCCCACACCTATCAGTGGGTGAACGCCGAGGGTCGGGCCGTGTGGGTCAAGGTCCACTTCAAGACCGACCAGGGGATCCGCTGCCTCGACAGCTCCGAGGCAGCGGAGATGGCCGGCCTCAACCCGGACAGCCACCAACTGGACTTGGTCGACGCCATTGACCGGGACGAGTTCCCGTCGTGGACGGTCAAAGTGCAGATCATGCCGGTCGACGGTGCCTCGACCTACCGGGTGAACCCGTTCGACCTGACCAAGGTGTGGTCTCAAAAGGACTATCCCCTGATCGAGGTGGGCCGGTTGACCCTCGATCGCAATGCCGACAACTACTTCGGCGACGTCGAGCAGTCGGCATTCGATCCGGGCAACTTCGTTCCCGGTATCGGTCCTTCGCCCGACAAGATGCTGCAAGGCCGGCTGTTTGCCTATGGTGACGCCCACCGGTACCGCTTGGGCATCAACCATACTCAGCTGGCGGTCAACGCCCCTCACGCCACGGAAGCCCACAACTACGGGCGTGACGGATTGATGGCTGGCCATGGCAACGGTGGCCGGGCCAAGAATTACGAGCCCAACAGTTTCGAGGGTCCGGTGGAGACCGGTGAGCCGTATGCAGCTCCGCTGGCGGTCAGCGGCCAAACGGGGACGTTCGACCGGGACCAACGTCAGACCGATGATTTCTCCCAGGCGGGCGATCTCTACCGTCTACAGCCGGCCGATGCCCAGGCGCGTCTGGTTGACAACATCGCCGCCGGTCTGGGAGCCGTTTCGGCCGGCGTGACCGGTGACGGGATCGTCGAGCGGAGCATCGCCCACTTCCGGGCCGCTGACCCGGATTTCGGCGAGCGTGTGGCCCACGGGGTGAAGGAACGCCGCGGCTGAGGTGGCACCGTCGTCCTCCGTCCCGATCCCTGACGGCCAGACCCGCCTGCAAGACCGTCTGCAGGCCCGGGGATGGAGGATCACTCCCCAGCGCCGTGCTGTCATCGGTGCGCTCGACGGGGAGCACGTCCATTTGAGGGCCGAGGAGGTCCACGCCGCCGCCCGTCGGGCCGTGCCCGAAATCAGCCTGGCCACCGTGTACAACACCCTCAACGAGCTGGCCGACATGGGCGAGATCAGCCAGATCCGGCTGAGTGACGGCACCACCCGCTACGACCCCAAGATCGGCCCCGGTCACCACCACCTCATCTGCGAGGGATGCGGGTTGACCTTCGATGTAGAACCGAAAGGGGTGTCCGGGGTGACGTTGCCCCGGGCCGAGCGTTACGGGATGACCATCGACACCCTCGAAATGGTGTTCCGGGGCCGGTGCAGCAACTGCGCCGAGCGCGGCTGACGCCCCGGTGGCCGCGTCCGCTCAGACCGAGGGACCGTGGAACCGTGGGACTCAGTCGTCGTTGGCCGGGTTGACCGCGCTCTGTGCCTGGGCACCGGCCACCAGCTGACGCGCCGGCCCCGCCGGCTCCGCCTGCCCCGACGGCGCGGCCAGCGTCGGTCCGGCCGACCGGATCACCTCGAGGATCTCGTCGCCGATGAGCTCGTGGCGGTCGAGGAGGGCGTCCCGCAGCGCTTCGACCACGTGACGGTGCTCACCGAGCATGCCGGCCACCGACGCCTTGGCCGTCGACAGCAGGTCTTCGACTTCGGCACGACCGTCATCGGTGGCCAGGACCTTGGAGACCACTCCGCCCGCCGGGTACTCCAGGGCGGCCGCCGAGATCAAAGTGGTGCCCATCCCCAACAGTCCGACCATCTGACATGCGCTCTGCGTGGCCGCCTGGAGGTCGCCGGCCACTCCGGTCGATGTCTCACCGAAAAAGATCTCCTCGGCCACCATTCCACCGAAGGCGATATCGATGAGCGCCCGGAGCTCGGTCTTCGTCTTGGTGAACCGCTCCTCCGCTTCGGAATGACTGAGCAGGCCCAAGGCGTCACGGCGCTTCACGATGGTGAGCACCTCCAGCTTGCGGCCCCGCCCCACCAGCCAGGCCACGGTGGCGTGCCCGGCTTCGTGGGTGGCGATAGTGCGTCTTTCCGCCTCGGTGTACTCGACCGGCTGGGCCAATCCGATCTCCTCGGTCATCTTGGCCTGCTGGAGGTCGTTCCACGACAGGCGGGTCGCTCCTCGGCGGAGGGCCCACACCAATGCTTCGTCCATCACATGCTCGATCATGACGGGGGAGTACCCGGCCGTCAGCGCCGCCAGCGTGTCCCGCCGCACCGGATCGTCGAGGTCGGGCTCGTGGGCCTTCTTCCCCAGGTAGTAGTCGATGATGTCGCGGCGCCCGCTGCGACCGGGCAGTCCGAAGTAGATGGTTCGGTCGAAACGCCCCGGTCGCATCAGGGCAGGATCCAGGTCCGACGCTCGGTTGGTGGCCCCGATGACCAGGACATTGGCCGCGGCGACGGTGGGCCTCGGCAGGCGCCGATGGGGAGGTAGCCAGGTGTTGACCATATCGACCAGGGAGCTCTTCACTCGGACCGACACCGGTGTCTGCTCGAAGGACTGAAGTTGCACGAGGAGCTCGTTGACCACACCGGGAACGCCTTCGCCGTGGTGCGGTCCCGTTCCCCGTGCCGCCCCGATGGCATCCAGCTCTTCGATGAAGCCGATGGCCCCTCCCTCGCGGCGGGCGTAACGGCGCAGAGCTTTGAAGTAGGCCCGGATCTTCCGATTGGTCTGGCCGTAGAACATCGACTGGAAGGCCGACGACGACACGAAGAGAAAGGGCACCCCGGCTTCGGCGGCCATGGCTTTGGCCATATAGGTCTTGCCGGTGCCCGGCGGTCCCTCGAAGAGGATGGCCTTACGGGGCGAACCGCCCATCTCGTCGGCGAACCGACGATAGGCCAAAAAGAGATTGAGCGTCTTGGTGACCTCTTCGACCAGACCCTCCGAGCCGCGGACATCGTCGAAGGTCATGGTCATCTCGTCCGGGCGGAAGAGAATGTGGGGGGAGCGCCCGGCGGCCAGCAGGGGGACCACCATGACCAGGCCCAAAATGAAGATGAGGGCCATGGCCGGCATGAGTGGGTCGAGGGAGGCCGGAAGATGGGGAACGGGGATGGTGGCGCCGGGATCGAACAGATCGCGCAGCACCAACAGCCCGGCGATCAGCCCGAGGACCATGCACAGGTGTTGCAGTCGGGAGCTGCGCGCCCGGCGTTGATGGGCCCCGACGTCGGTAACGGCCATCGTTGCCACGCCGCCACCGTCGGGTGTCAGCAGACCCTGGCCGGTTTGCCCCCCGGCCGTGTCACCTATCACACGCTCCCGCCGTCTCGTTTCTGCCGTGTCGGGGGGTGTTCGATCGTTCTCCATGCCCTGCCTCCAGTTGGACGCTCGCAGCACCGGCACGCTCTGCGCAGCCTGTACCACGGCCGGCTCAACTGAGCCGACCGAGTGCCCCTCTGTCGACGGCAATCCCCGCTCGCATGACGTGCCAGCGGGGCTCGCTTTCGAACCTATACCCTCGGACGCGGGCTCACACCATGCTTGCGCACAGCGTGCCCGCGCCCTTGCGATGAGTGGTTATGAGCGGCTCTCGGTCAGGGGAACCGGGAATTCGCGGACGTCGAAGTCGGCGAGAATGGTGGGACACAACGATGCGTCGGTCAACGAACACGACTCGACGGCGATTTGGACAGGCGATCCGTACGTCACTTGCGGCACGACCTGAGGGAAGATGACCGTGCCGGTAACCGGCTGCGAACCACCCGACCCTTCGAGGCTGCCGGCGGCGCCGGCCGGGTCGGTGACCGAAGCAACGTCGGGGGTGGGCAAGGAGCTCTGTTCGCCCGTCGGCTTGATCCCCGTGCACTTGGCCTCCGTCTGCTGCCACTTGGGCACGGTGAAGAACGGACAGACGAGGGCGATCCCTTGGGCGTGCCCGGTGTTGTCGAAGATGGAGAAGATGCCCTGCTGGCCGGCGGCAGGAATGCTTCCCGACGGATTGGGGACACCGGGTGGTGAGACCACCAGCCCTGTGGCCCCGGCGGTCCCGGGTGTTTGGGCACAGGCCCAACCGACGGGGCCGAGCACCGTGTGGACCCCGTCGGAGTAGAACTCGACTTTGCCCACAAGAGTGGTCGGGATGGGGGCCAGAAGTACGGTGGGCTTCCACCCCTGATCGCCCAACGATGCCCCTGAGCTGGACGTACAAGTCACGACGGGAAAGGCCACGCCCACCGATCCACTGATCCCGGTGGTCGACGTGGAGGATACCGGAGCGGCCGACGATGTCGGCGTGGTCGAGGCCGGTCCGATCAACGAGCTGCCACAACCGGCCAGCAGGAACCCGATGGCGGCTAGAGCAGCCCCATAAGCCCGCGTCCGGCCCGCCTGCCGCCGGTTCGGGCTCGTCAAAGTCTGCTCCATAGTCACTGGCCCAGACGTTAAGCCACCGCCGGTCGCAACCGGGGTTTTTGCCGGGTCCCCGGTCGAGTGGGGGCCGTTCGCCCCTCTGGTCAGGGACAACGGCGGCGCGCCCCAATTGGCTTACGTGCACGTTAAGGTAAACCCATCAGACAATGCGGATCGGGTGGTCGATGGCGATAGGGCATACAGCCAAAAGTGTGGTGACGGTGCCCCCACGGCGCGATCGGGCGTTGGATCCGATCCCGGCCAACTACAAGTGGATCGCCCTTTTTATCTCGACCCTGGGCATGCTGATGGCCACCATCGACGGCTCGATCGTGCTCATCTCCCTTCCGGACATCTTCCGAGGGATCGGGATCGACCCCCTCGAGCCGGGCAATACCTTCTACCTGTTGTGGATGATCCTCGGCTTTCTGGTGATCACCAGCGTCCTGGTTGTCAGCCTCGGCCGGCTCGGCGACATCTACGGGCGGGTCCGGACCTACAACCTCGGTTTTGCCGTCTTCACCTTCTTTTCGCTCATGCTCAGCATCACCTGGACGACCGGACATGCTGCCGGTATCTGGCTGATCACCATGCGGATCTTCCAGGGGGTGGGGGCGGCCATGCTGATGGCCAACTCATCGGCCATCCTCACCGATGTCTTCCCGGACAACCAGCGGGGCATGGCCCTCGGTGTCAACCAGGCCGCCGCCTTCAGCGGAACCTTCATCGGCCTGGTGCTGGGCGGGATCCTTGCCCCCATCAACTGGCGGCTCATCTTCTTGGTGTCGGTGCCGATCGGTCTGTTCGCCACGGTGGTGGGCTATATCAAGCTGCGGGAGACGGGTAAGCCTCGGCCGGCTCGGATCGACTGGCCCGGCAACATCACCTTCGCCCTCGGGCTCATTCTGGTCATGGTGGGGATCACCTACGGCATCGAACCCTATGGTCACCACGTCATGGGCTGGACGAACCCGATGGTCCTCGGCGCCCTGGTCCTCGGCATCGTGTTTCTGATCGCCTTCTGTGTGATCGAGACCAAGGTTCCCCAGCCCATGTTCCGCCTGCAGCTGTTCAAGATCCGCGCCTTCACCAGCGGCGTACTGGCCAGTTTCCTGGCCGCCCTGAGTCGCGGCGGGCTCATGTTCATGCTGATCATCTGGCTGCAAGGCATCTGGCTGCCGCTCCACGGCTACGCCTTCAGCGTGACCCCGCTGTGGGCGGGCATCGCCATGCTCCCCTTGACGGCAGGATTTCTCATCGCCGGCCCGATATCGGGTGTCCTCTCCGACCGCTACGGCGCCCGTCCCTTCGCCACCGGCGGCATGGTGGGTTCGGCCATCTGCCTGCTCCTCCTGGAGCTCCTGCCGGTCGACTTCCCTTACTGGCTGTTTGCCGTGGTGCTCCTCTTGACCGGGCTCACCATGGCCTCATTCGGGTCCCCCAATCGGGCCGGTGTCATGAACAGCCTGCCTCCCCAGCACCGGGGTGCCGGCTCCGGCATGAACACGACGTTCCAGAACTCGGCCCAGGTTCTGTCGATCGGGATCTTCTTCACCCTGATGATCGTGGGGCTGATGGCGTCCCTTCCCCACAACCTGTCGGCCGGCCTCATCGCCCACGGCGTGTCCCCTCAGACTGCGAACGCCGCCGCTCACCTGTCTCCGGTGTCCACCCTCTTCGCCGCCTTCCTCGGCTATGACCCAATTCAGCATCTCATCGGGACCCATGCCCTGAGCCAGCTCACGGTGGCCCAGCAGCAGGTCCTCACCGGCCGTCGTTTCTTCCCCAGTCTCATCAGCAACTCATTCCAGACCGGGCTGCACGCCGCCCTCGATTTCGCCATCGCGGTCAGTCTGCTGGCCGCGTGGGCCTCGTGGCTGCGGGGCGGGCGCTACGTCTACTCCGAACCGGCCGAAGACTCCGAGAGCGCCGACGGGGCCGAGGTCAGCGACGGGCGCCCACTGGAACTGGCTGGGGCCGGCGGTGCCGGGTCGGCTCGGCTGGAGTCGAGTGACGACGTCTCGAGCAGCTCGATCGCCCAGGTGGAAGCGGGATGACCGGCCACGGCACTGTCGCCGACCACCCGGATGCCGCCACCTCCGGACCGGGTGATGCCGCCACCTCCCGACCGGGTGATGCCGCCACCTCCCGACCGGGTGATGCCGCCACCTCCGAGTCGACCGTTCTGCGCATCGGGGAATTGGCCAGGCAGACCGGCCTGACCACCCGCACCCTCCGTTACTGGGAGGAGCTCGGTCTGATAAAGCCGAGCGGATACCGAGGCAAGGGCGAGCGCCTCTACTCGGTGACCGACATGGCCCGGGTCATCCGCATCCGGGAGCTGCAGGAGCTCCTGGGCTTCTCCCTGGCCGAGGTCCGGGTGGTGTTGGACACCGAGGACATCGATGTGCTCGACCGGCTGCGGTCCGAGTTCCGATGGGGAGCGGCGGGCCCTGAGCGCCGCCGACAGCTTCTGGACGATGCCATCGATGCCAACGACAAACTTCTGGTTCGTCTCGACACCACCTTGTCTCGCATCGGAGCCTTCCGGGACGAGCGGGCGGCCAAGGCGGTGGCGCTCCGCCAGGCTCGTCGGCAGATAGACACCGAATGACGGCAGAGACACCCCGAGAGGGGTGCGACGATCGACCGACGGCGGCACCATCAGCACAAAAGAGCGACCGACGTCCGGCAACCAGCAAGAGCGACAGACGACAAAGGAGCAGTCCATCGATGAATGAAGCGTTGCGAGCCGAGACCGTGGAGATCGTCGGAGACGGCGGGGACCCGGTGGAAGCCTATCTGGCTCAACCTCTGGATGGAGGGGCCACCGGGGGAGTGGTCGTGATCCATCACATGCCCGGATACGACGAGGCCACCAAGGAGATCACCCGAAAATTTGCCGCCCACGGCTATCTCGCCGTGTGCCCGAACCTGTATTACCGCGAAGCGCCCGGCGCCAGCTCGGACGATGCCGCTGCTACGGCCCGCGCCCAGGGTGGGGTGCCCGATACACGACTGGTCGGGGACGTGGCCGGGGCGGCCGACCATCTTCGTGCCCTGCCCTCCTCCAACGGCAAGGTGGCCACCATCGGATACTGCTCCGGCGGACGTCAGTCCTTTCTGGCTGCCTGCAGTCTCCAGCTCGACGCCGCCGTCGACTGCTACGGGGCCTTCGTCATCGGCTCGCCACCGGAAGGCTTCCCGCTCAGGGTCGAGTCGCTGGCCGGACGGGTCAAGGACCTGTCCTGCTCGCTCCTCGGCCTGTTCGGCGCCGAGGACCAGTATCCGGCGCCCGAAGAGGTGGCTGAGCTCGAGAAACTGCTCACCGAGGCCGGTAAGGACTTCGAGTTCCATACCTACGAAGGCGCCGGCCACGCTTTCTTCGCCACCGACCGGCCGAGTTACCGGCCGGAGGCGGCGGTTGACGGCTGGCAACGTATTTGGGATTTCTTCAGTCGGCATCTGAGCCAGGGCTGAGAGGGGACCGAGATGTGCACGTATCGGACGACCACACTCCCCGTCGATGGGAGCGGCAAGGGGCCACAGGGATGGTTCCGCCTGACCGACGCCACCGTCTACTTCGACCATCCGGTCCACGCCCCGGCCGAGCACACTCTCAACATCGATCTGCTCAACCCGGAACTCGGGGCCGGTGCCCGGGTGGCTCTGGAGCTCGACCCGGATGTGGCCCGGGCTCTGGCCGAAGCCATCCTCGAGACGCTGGAGTCGATCCCTCCCTCGTTGCGGGGTGCCGCCGTCTCGGCCGCCGCGCCGGGCTGAGAGCTGCCCGCCGGACCCGGCTGCCCGCCGGTCGGCCCGGGCCGACTACGACCTCGCCAGGGGACACGGCCTGTCGGTAGGAGTCACGGCCTGTCGGTAGGAGTCATAGCCTGTCGGTAGGAGTCACAGCCTGTCAGTAGGGTCACCTCCGTGATCCACGTCTATGCGGCCGGTGGGGCCGAGCCGCTGGCCGCCCGTCTGGCCGGAGTCTGGGCCGGGCCGGTGGCCGACCCGTTCACACCCGAGTGGCTGGCCGTCCCCTCGGACGGGATGCGTCGCTGGTTGACCCTGGAGCTGGCCCGTCACCTGGGTGCTTCCGGTCCCGGAGGCGACGGGGTGGTGGCCAACGTCGTCCGGGCCTATCCGGGCACCCTGCGGAGCTGTGTTCTGACCGCCGCTCGGGGGGGCGACCATGCCGATCCGTGGGACATCGATCGGCTGGTGTGGTCGGTGCTGGCCGCCCTCGACCGAGGCGGGCTCGATCCGGCGCTGGGTGGATTGTCGACTCTGCCGGCGGGCGCTTCGCGCTTCGCCCGGGCCCGTCGCATCGCCGACCTGTTCGATCGCTACCACCTCCACCGACCGGCCATGATCCGCGCCTGGGCGGCCGGCGGCGACGTGGATTCCGGCGGGGAGGCACTGGCCTCCCACCACGCCTGGCAGCCCCACCTGTGGCGCCTGGTCCGGAGGGTGGTGGACCGGCCCAGTCCTCCCGAGGAGTGGGACGAGCTCCTGGGCCGGGTGGCAGGGAACGAACTTGCCCTCGACCTTCCCCCCCGGCTCACCCTGTTCGGATTCACCCTCTTACCCGGGGGTGGCTTCCTCGAGCTGGCCCAAGCGGTGGCCGTCCACCGCGACGTCCACCTGTTCCTGCTCGAGCCATCCTCATCCGACCCCGACGACCTCCGCCGGGCCGGCTCACGCCGGTCCCCGTCGGTCACCCGGGCCCTGGGCGACGAGTCGACAGAGGGTGGGTGGGCCCACCCTCTCCTCCAGTCGTGGGGTCGGCTCCACCGCGACACGGCGCTGATCCTGGCCGACGCCGAAGCGGGTGGGATGCCGGCCCGCCAGAAGGTGGACGGGCAGACCGCCACTGCGCCGTCCTCGCTTCTCGGACGACTCCAGACCGATATCCGGACCAACAACGGGTCGGGCGGGATGTTCGCCTTCGATCCCGCCGATCGGTCCGTCCAGTTCCATGCCTGCTTCGGTCCCACCCGACAAGTCGAAGCGCTGCGGGACACCCTGCTGCACCTGCTCGACGACGGTGCCCCCGAAGTCACCGAAGAGGACATTCTGGTGGTTTGTCCGAGCCTCGAGCGCTTTGCCCCCCTGATCGAAGCAGTCTTCGGACCGTCGGTGGAGTCGCCGTCCACGTCGGACCAGTGGGGGCCGACGCTGAACCGAGGTGGCGCCCCGGCGCTGCGCTACCGGATCGCCGACCGCTCCCTGCGTTCCACCAATCCGTGCCTGGCCGCCATGGGCACTCTGGTCGACCTGGTGTCGGGACGTTTCGAATCGACGGCGGTCCTCGATTTTCTCGCCCTCGGTCCGGTCCGGGCCCGGTTCGATTTCGACGATGACGATCTGGATGACATCGCTGGATGGGTAGCCGGCACCCAGGTGCGTTGGGGCATCGACCCGGGTCACCGCCAGGGGTTCGGGCTCCCGCTGTCGATCGACGGCAACACGTGGCAGGCCGCTCTCGATCGACTGCTCACCGGGGCCGCCGTCGACGATGGGGAGATGACGCTGGCCATCGGCGACGTCTCGCCCTACGGGGTCGAGGGGGCGAGCACCGACACGGTGGGCAGGCTGGCCGAGGCCATGGGGTATCTCAGCGCTCTGGTGGGGGAGACATATGCGGCCAAGCCGTTGGCGGAATGGGTGGAGGTCCTGCGCCGGGCCTGTGACGGTCTCTTCGCCTACGACGATCACACCCGGTGGCAAAAGGAGGCACTGGACCGACTGTTCGATGACGCCGTCCAGTCGGCCACCACCGCCGACGGACTCGCGCCCACACCGCTCGAGTTCGTCGACGTCCGACGCCTCTGGGCCGAGCGTCTCGAGGCCATACCCGGACGAGCCGACTACTTCCGGGGCGGGATCACCGTTAGTTCGATGACCCCATTGCGGGGTGTTCCGTTTCGGGTGGTATGTCTGCTGGGCATGGACCAGGAGGCCTTCGGGCCCGTGTCGGCCGCCGGCGACGACCTGGTGGCGGCCGCCCCCGAGCGGGGTGACCCCGACCCCCGCGCCGATATGCGCCAGTCATTGCTGGAGGCGGTGCTGGCCGCCAGCGACTGCCTGGTCGTCGTGCGCGACGGACGTGACGTACGGACAAATCAGGTGGTGCCACGACCGGTGGTGGTGGCTGAGCTGTTTGAGGCGGTGACCCGACTGGTCGAGCCTCCTGCTCGTACCGCGTTGTCGGCAGCGCTGGAGATCGACCATCCCCGACAGGCCTTCGACGAAAAGTGCTTCGCCGAAGGAGGCTTGCGCGCCGACATGGTGTGGGGCTTCAACCGCGGCGACCTCGACGCCGCCCGCGCCCGGCGCAGTCGGATCTCGGTCCGGGACCCCTTTTTGGCCGAGCCACTCCCTCCTTCTCAGCGTACGGAGGTAGAGCTCGATCAACTGCATGCCTTCTTCAAGAATCCGGTTGCCTACTTCATCAGTCACCGGCTCGAAGCTCACCTTCCTGTGTCCGAAGAGGAGCCTTCGGTGCTGCTCCCGGTCGAGCTCTCCGGCCTGGATCGCTGGCGGGTGGCCTCCCGACTGCTCGAAGCCCGTCTGGCCGGCATCGACACCGATCGGTGGTGTGCGGTCGAGCGTCAGCGATCCACCCTGCCCCCGGGGTCGTTGGGCCAGCGAACCGTGGAGGCGTGCGCCGATGAGGTCGAGGCGGTGGCGGCGGTGGCCGCATCCATCGGGGTCGGCAACGGCCCGCCCGACCCCTTCGAGATCGAGGTCAAACTGCCCAGCGGGATCCGGATCCTCGGCACCGTGCCCTTGTCCCTGCCCGCTCCGCATCGGGGCCCGGCTCGCATCAGCTATTCGACGCTCAAGCCCGAGCACCGGGTGCACGCCTGGCTCGACCTCATGGCTCTGGCGGCCACCGATCCTCGGCACCGGTGGCGATCGGTGGCCGTGGGGAGGCCAAACTCCTCCGGGGGGGACGCCGAGGTGTTCGACATCGGCGTCGCCGGAGGCGGAGCCGACTGGCGGGGCGTGGCGGAACGGGCACTGGAGGTGGCGGTCGACTGCTATCGCCGCGGCCTCCGCGAACCGCTCCCCCTTTTTGCCAACTTCTCCTACGCCGTCCACACCAACCGGGCCGGGCCCGCCGACTGGTCGAACGACCACACCTTTCCCGACGGCGACGATCCCGCCGTGGTCCTGGCCTTCGGGGGTATGGGGTTCGACGAAGTTCTGGCCCAGCCTGCACGATCTGACGATCCGGGCGACGGGGAGGGCCGGATCCTCCGGTTCGCCCACCATCTGTTCGGCACCATCGAGGCGACCACTCTGTCCTGGCCCGATTTCATCGAAGCCGGTGCCCTGAGCCCGGTCATCGGGGTGTCATGAGTTCCGATACCGGTGCGCCCTTCGCGGTGGTCGACCCCCTCCCGCGTGGGGGGCTGGCCATCGAGGCCAGCGCAGGGACGGGCAAGACCACTGCCCTCGCCGATCTGGCCACCCGGTTTCTGGCCGAATCCGGCGTGGCCACCTCGGAACTCCTCATCGTCACCTTCACCCGGGCCGCCACCAACGAGCTACGAGCCCGCGTACGCAATCGTCTGATCGAGGTGGCCGACCGTCTCGAGGACGGTGATCCCCCCGCCACCGCCACCGGACCAGGCGAGGTGGATCCGTTCGACGACCCGGTGGTCGGGCTGCTGGCTGCGAGGGACAAGGCTGTCCATGCCCGGCGGCTGCGCGCCGCCGCCGTCGAGTTCGACGCCGCCACCATCACCACCATCCATGGATTTGCCGTTCAGGTGCGTAGCGCCCTCGGTGAAGCGGCGGGAATCGATCCCGAGGTCACACTGGTGGACGAGGGCGACCAGATCGTGCTGCAGACCTGTGCCGACGTTCTGGCCGAGGCGTCCGCTTCGGAGCGGCCGGCGGCGGATCTCCCCACTCTGTCCGAGCTCGGCGCGGCCACCATGCGGGCCGCTTCCCGTCCGGACATGGTTCTCGAACCGCACTCCGTCGATCAGCGAGCCACCCCGGCCCAGCTCGCCCTGCGTCAGCTGGTCGAGCAATCGGTGCTCCGGCTGGACGGCCGCCGGCGCCGACAGGGGACAGCCAGTTTCGACAGCGTGCTGGTCGACCTGTGTGGCGCTCTGACCGGCCCGGGCTCGGAAGCGGCCGTGGCCTCCCTACGTCGTCGCTACCGGGTGGCGCTGATCGACGAGTTCCAAGACACCGACCCGGTCCAGTGGAGGATCTTCGAGAGACTGTTCGGTGAGCCGAACGCCGGCACCACATTGGTAGTGGTGGGTGATCCGAAGCAGGCCATCTACGGATTTCGCGGCGGTGACATCGACACCTACATCAATGCGGTGAAGGACCGGGACCTGCTCGAACACCGGTCGATGCACGCCAACTGGCGCTCCGACGTTGCCGTCCTCGCTGCTCTCGATGTCCTCTTCGCCGGAGCCACCTTCGGGGACCAGTCGATCCGGTACCTACCGGTAACGGCGGCGCGCCCGGCGCAGCACCGACGCTTGCGGGACGGGAGCGGTGCGTCACTGCCGGCGTTGTCCCTCCGATTGGCCATCGACCCCGGCATCAGGCGCACCCGCACCGCCTCGCAAGTGGTGGTGGCGGCCGGCGCCCGAGCCATCGAAGAGGACCTGGTGGCCCGGGTCCGGGATCTGCTCGACCACGCCACCATCCCGTCGGCCGGCGAAGACGGACCCCCCCGACCGGTACGTCCGCAGGACATCGCCGTCCTCGTCAACCGCAACGACGAGTGCACCGCCTTCCAATCGGCCCTGGCCGACCAGGGGGTGCCGGCCGTGGTGGCTCAAGGGGGAAACGTGCTTCGATCCCCGGCCGCCCAACAGATGCGGTGGTTGCTGCACGCCCTGGGTCGGCCGTCCGACCCCCGTCGGGCCCGCACCTACGCCCTGTCGTGGTTCGGCGGTTGGAGCGCAGTCGAGCTCGACTCGTCGGTCGATGCCGATCTGGCCTCTCTGCAAGAGGACCTCCGCACCTGGTCCGAGCAGCTGGCCACCCACTCGGTGGCCGAGGTGCTGGCGCGGGTGTGGGCGACCAGCGGTGTGGCCGGCAAGGTCCTGTCCGGTCCGGACGGCGATCGCAACATGACCGACCTCGACCACGTGGCCGAGCTCCTCCACGGGTCCACACCCGACGGTCGTGCCCACGTGGCCGGCCTGCTGGCCTTCCTGGATAGTGCCCCCGAGGCCGCCGCCGATACCGATGTGGATGCGGACATCACCGCTCGCCGGGTCGAATCCGATGCCGAAGCCGTCCAGATCATGACGGTATGGACGGCGAAAGGGCTCGAGTTCCCTATCGTCTGCCTGCCCACCTTGTGGCGTTGGCAGGGCGGCAACGATCCCGTCATCTACGTCGATCCCGACACCGGGCGGCGCACTTTCGACCTTGCCCGGGGAACGACGTGGCCGAGTGACCAGGAGGCCAAGGCGAGGAAGGAGAGAGCAGCCCGGGAGGTGGCCGGTGAGCGGCTGCGTCTCCTGTACGTGGCCCTGACCCGGGCGCGGCACCAGTCCATCGTGTGGTGGGCCAACGGGCAGAACAGTGGCCGCACGGCGCTGGCCCGGGTGCTCTTTGCCCGGAAGGGGGACGGCATCGATCCCGACGCCTACCAGGCAACCGCCGTGGCCGTTCCCGCCGATGATGACGTCGTCGATGCCCTGTCCCCATTGGTCGAGGCCTCCCGGTCGACCCTGGCTGTCAGCGCCATCGGCCACCGGACGCCGGCCGCCGAGCGCTGGAGTGGTGTTCGGGACCTGGCCACCGACGTTCCCCTCGGTGTGGCCCCCTTCACCGCCCGTCTCGACCGCTCCCCGCGCAGGTGGTCGTTTTCGGCCATCACCGACGAGCCCGCTGTTGCCGGTTGGGATCCTTTCGATCCAACCGCTGGGGACGGAGGTGCCGGCGACGAGCGGTTGGCCGAGGAGGTCGGCCCGTTGGTCGGCCCAGGCCTTTTGGCCGACCATGGCTCCGCCCTCTCCCAGGCCGCCGGTGGTGACAACGCCCAGGGAGCCCTGTTCGAACTGCCGGCCGGCGCCCGCTTCGGCACGCTGGTGCACGCCGTCCTCGAATCGATCGACTTCTCGGTGGGACCGGGCCTCCTGGAGCCGGCCCTCGGTGCCGGCATCGACCGACAGCTGGCCCGGCAGCCGATGGATCTGACCCCTCCCGCCGGCGGTACCGCCGCCGGCGGGCGATCCCTGCTCATCGAGGGACTCATCGCCGCGCTGGGTACGCCCCTCGGTCCGCTCTGCGCCTCCCGCCGCCTGGTCGACCTTCCCCCCGTCGATCTCCTCCGGGAAGTCTCCTTCGACCTCCGACTGGGTCAGGGCGTGCGGCGTCCGACTGTCCGCGATGTGGGCACGGTGGCCGTCGCCCATCTCCAACCCGATGATCCTCTGGCCGGGTGGGCCGAGCGGCTGGCCATGATCCCGACGGACCTGGTGCTGACCGGCCACCTGACCGGTTCGATCGACCTCGTCCTCCGTATCGACGACGAGACCGGCCCGAGCCGGTTCGTGGTGGCCGACTACAAGACCAACGCTCTGACCTTGCCCGGCCCGGCCGGTCGTGTGGGCGACTACGGCCCCACCCGGCTGGCCGAAGCGATGGCCTCCCACGACTACCCCCTGCAGGCCCTTCTGTACCTGGTGGCCCTCCACCGTTATCTGCGCTGGCGCCTCAGGGATTACCGTCCCACCTTGCATCTGGGTGGTGCCGTCTATCTCTTCCTCCGGGGTATGACCGGGCCGACCGACGGCGGCACCACAGAACCCGCCGGCGTCTTCAGCTGGCCTGTCCCACCGGCTTTGGTGGTGGCCCTCAGCGATCTGCTCGAAGGTCGGCCGGTGGGGGAGTCGGCACCGTGACGACCCGGGGGACGACGATCTCGGGCCCGGGGGCCGTTCCCGCCGCCGCTTCTGTGCTCGCCCCCTACGTGGAGGCCGGCATCTTCGGGCCCTTCGAGGTGCAACTGGCTGCGACCATGGCCCGACTGGCCCCCACTGCTTCGGCCGAGGCGCTGCTGGCGGTGGCCGTCGCCGCCCGGGCCCCCCGGTTCGGCCACGTGTGCGCCGAACTCGATCGTCTGCCTGCGGCCATGGCCGGTGACGAGGACCGGGCGGGCGCCGCCGATCTGCCCTGGCCGGCGCGGGAGGACTGGGCCGGCGCATTGGCCCGTTCCCCACTGGTGTCCACACCGGGTGCCACCCACGACCGTGTCCGCCCTCTGGTGTGGGACGGGAGTCGCCTCTACCTGCAGCGGTACTGGCGTGACGAGAACGCGGTGGCCACCGACCTGACCCGACGGGCCCGTCCCGCCCGAAGGGGCAAGAGGCCATCCCCGGACACGCTGTCCCAGTTCGTGGTGGAGAAAGCCCTCGACGGCCTGTTCGGCCCCGACGACGGTGCCGAGCCCGACCTGCAGAGGCTGGCCGCCAGCCGGGCGCTCACGCCCGGGATCTCGATCATCGCCGGAGGACCGGGGACGGGCAAGACCCGCACCGTTGCCCGGCTGCTGGCCCTGGCCCATCTGGCGGCTGCGGCCGAAGGCGACAGCCTGGTCGTGGCCCTGGCCGCCCCCACCGGAAAGGCGGCCCAGCGGATGACGGAGGCGCTGCGGGCGGAGGTGCCGCTGCTCGAGCGGTCGGGGACGATCAGCGCCTCTTTGGGCCGGACCCTGACCGCAACCGATGCCACCACCATCCACCGGCTCCTGCAATGGCGCCCGGGTCCGCGCTACCTGCACGACCGTCGCAACCCGCTCCCGCACCAGTTGGTCATCGTGGACGAGACATCGATGGTGTCCCTGCCCCTGATGGCGCGGTTGCTCGACGCGGTGCGGACCGGCGCCCGCCTGGTGCTGGTGGGCGACCCCTACCAGCTGGCCAGTATCGAGGCGGGTACCGTTTTGGCCGACGTGGTGGGACCGGTCGGTGATGAGGGGGACGCCCAGGGGGATGATCACGCCGACCAAAGCGCCGATCGAAACGGAGTGGCCCTCGCCGATCCCAGCAGTCGTCCGTCCAGTGGACCCGGCGCCACCTCTGCCCGAGGCCGTGCTGTCCTGTCCGACCGGGTCACCGTGCTTCGTCGCATGCACCGCTTCGGAGCCGACTCGTCGATCGCCCTTCTGGCTGAGGCCGTCCGTTCCGGCGACGCCGACGGCGCCGTAGCCCATCTCCGGTCAGGCCGGTCGGACATCGTCTGGGTCGACGCCAGCGACTACGACGGTTTGCGCCGCCTCCGCCATCTCATCGCCTCGGTGGGCGTCGACGTGGCCCAATCCGCCCTGCGGGGTGACGCCGACGCCGCTCTGGCCGCCGCCGCCGAGGTGAAGGTCCTGGCCGCCACCCGTCGCGGTCCCCTCGGACTCGACGACTGGACGGCTCGGATCGAGGCAGACGTGGCTTCGCGAGTGCCCGAGCTCGACCGGCACCACCGCTGGTACGTAGGTCGTCCGGTCATCGTCACCGCCAACGACAGGGTCAATCAGGTGGCCAACGGAGACGTGGCCGTGGTCGTCCGTCGACAGGGCGCCATGGTCGCCGCCTTGGCCGGACACGGGGGTCTCCGCTACCTGTCTCCCTCACGTCTGGATCGGGTCGAGACCTGGTGGGCCATGACCATCCACCGGAGCCAGGGCTCGGAGTACCCCCATGCCGTCGTCTCGCTTCCGGCGGCCACATCGCCCATCCTGACCCGGGAGCTTCTGTATACGGCTGTCACCCGGGGACGACGGCAACTGACCGTCGTGGGCACGGAGGAGGCACTGAGGGTGGCCATCGGTCGGCGGGTGGCGCGGGCCTCGGGCCTGCGCCACCGGCTCTGGCCGCAGTGACCACGTGCCGCACTAACCGCCGTCCCTCCCGTGTCGCACTAAGGGGTTACCTTGACGGTGGAAGTCGCATCGTTTTTGCCGAGCCGCCCGACCACACTGGTGTGGATGAGGGAGAGAGTGCCGCCGTTGACAACATCCCAGGCCGGCTCGGTAATGGTCTCTGTCGAGTGATGACGGATGATGGCCACATCGGTGAGAGTGAGACTGCCTCCGGACAAGTGGATGCACGAGATCGGTGCCCTCACTTCACACGTCAGGCTTCCTCCCGACAGGCTGACCGGCGCTCTGGTCCCGCCGTCCAGGATATTGATGTCGCTGCCCCCTGAGCAGTTGGCCAGGGTCAACGGTCCCTTGAGCGGTTCGACGACGTTGAGTCCGTGTTGGTAGGTGCAGTCGCTGATCGTTATGTCTCCCGCTCCGAGGTGCGGTATATCGGATTCGAAGTCGAACCCTGAGTCGGCCGGCGCCGCGATGTGCACATTGGTGAAGGTGGCCCCCTCCACCTCGGCGATGGTCATGCCCTGTCGTCCGGCGTCGTCTGTGGTGTAGCCGTTCACCGTCAGGTTGGTGTCCGGTCGGGCTGTATGGCCCAGGTCAGCTACCAACTCCAGACCGTCGCCAAACGTGTCGCTGACGGCGATGTGGTCGAGGGTGACGTCGGACGACGAGAGCACTTTGATCCCCGCCTCGGTGACCAACAGCGGGCGGTAGGCGCCGCTGGTGTTGGTTCCTTCGATGGTCATATCGGACAGGGTCACGTCCGAGGTGTCGATGATCCTGATGATCGGATCGAATTGCCCGCCCTTTCGGGGGGTTGTCGCTAACGAATCGTCTTTGTACGTCCCGCCGATCATGGTCAGGGGATGGGTGATCACCAGACCCTCGTCCACCTGGTAGCAGGCACCGGGAGGGGCGGTGAACACGGCTCCGGACGGCAAGGCGTCGAGGCGGGCGGTCAGGGGGGCGGACACGTTGGTCGAGCAGTTGTCGGCCACAACCGGCGGCGGGGCGGTCGTCGTCGTTGTCGTCGTCGTTGTCGTCGTTGTGGTCGGGGCCGTCTTTGGGGTTGTCTTTGTGGCTTTCTTCACCACCGCCGATACAGGTGCGGCTTTTGCCGCGGTAGTCGCCGCCTCGGCCGTCAGTGTGGAAGGGCCCACGGTTGCCGCCACTGCAGTGCCGACGGTGATGATGCCGACCAGCAAAGCCCCGGCTCGGGGCCGGTGACCGGCCTGTTTTCCGCCTCCGTTGAGAATCTGGTGCATCGCCCCTCCTCTCCGAGAGGCGGGCGTGACTCATCAGATCGCTCGAAGGGGAGCAATCGATTCGGCAGCCCGGCTGACTCAGGGAGTCCCGTGGTTTTGCGTCCCCTCCTCGCAGAGGGTTTGCCTTTTTCGTCTGTGTTGCAATACTCCGGAACCAATACCCCGGAACGCTCCAATGCTACGTCTCGGCGGGGCAGTCAGACAAGGGCCGACACGAAATGTTATGAATCAGCTCGACTCGCCGACTGCTTGCTCATCGACATTGCCGTGACGCTGCCACGTCTCGAACATTTCGGCGTAGCGACCCCCGGCCGCCACCAGCTCATTGTGCGACCCCACCTCGATGATCCGGCCGAGGTCAACGACGACGATCCGGTCGGCGCGCATGGCCGTCGACAGGCGGTGGGCGATGAGAATGGCGGTGCGGTTCTCGAGCAGTACGTCGAGGGCGTTCTCGATCTTCGTCTCGGACTGCAGGTCGAGGTTGGAGGTGGCTTCGTCGAGGACCAGAACGCGGGGATGGGCGAGGAAGGCACGAGCCAGGGCCAGCAGTTGGCGTTCTCCCGACGAGAGGGTCTGGCCCCGCTCATGGACCACGGTGTCCATGCCCTCGGGCATCCTGTCCACCACATCGGCGAGGCCCACCTTGTCGATGGCTTCACTGATCTCTGCCCTGCTGGCCGAGGGACGGGCGAAGGCCACGTTGTCGGCGATGGTTCCGGCGAAGAGGAAGGGTTCCTGTGGGACGACGCCCAGCTGTCTGCGCAGAGAGTGCATGGTCACGGTCCGCAGGTCGTAACCGTCGATGAGGACCCGGCCGGAGACGGGGTCGTAGAAGCGGGTCACCAGCTTGGCCAGCGTCGATTTGCCGGCGCCGGTGGGTCCGACGAAAGCCACTGTCTCGCCCGGGGCGATACGGAGGTCGACATCCTCGATCACCAGCCGCTTCGGGTCATAGCCGAAGGACAGGTGATCGAAGACGATCTCACCTTCGATGGGCTGCAGATCGATGGCATCGACCGCTTCTCTGACCTCGGGCTCGGTGTCCACCAGGTCACGGAGCTTGACCACGGAGGCCTGGCCCTGCTGGAAGGTGTTGTACTGCTGGACCAGCAACTGGATGGGCTGGAAGAACCGGTTGAGGTACAGGAAGAAGGCGGTGAGGGCGCCGATCGACAGGGTGTGGTGGAGCACCATGTCACCGCCGATGGCCAGCAGTGCGGCCTGACCCAGGACGCCGAGCAGTTGGGTTCCCCCGGCGTAGGAGGCGTTGACACGAGCGGTCACGTTGTTGGCAGCCCGGTAGTCACCCACCACATTGCGGTGGTGGATCACGTTCTGACGCTGCCGGTTGTGAGCGGTGACGATCCGGACACCGTGCAGACTCTCCGACAGATCAGCCAGCACGTTGGCGATGCCGTCCCGCACCCTGTCATAGCCGCGCTCAGAGGCGCGTTTGAACCACAGCGACATCAGTACCAGGGCGGGAATGATCAAGAGGACCGTAATGGCCGCCAGCTCCACGTTGGTGGTGAACAGGATGACCGTAATCACCACCATGGTGAGGGCCTGAATGGCCAATTGGGAGAGACCGTCCTGGAGTAGCTGCTGGAGGTTCTCGATGTCGCTGGTCATCCGGCTCATCACCACGCCGGCCTTTTCCTCGGTGAAGAAGCTCAGCGATAGCCGCTGCAAATGGGCGAACACCTTGACCCGGAGGTCGTTCATCACCCAGGCGGCCAGCCTGCCGGTGACCTTGACCTGAGCACGTTGAGCCAGTGACGTGATCACGATGAAGAGCAGATAGAGGAAGGCCATCAAGGCCACGATGGCGAAATCCTTGTGCGGATACAGTCCGTCGTTGATGGCGATCTCCGTCAACTTGGGCCCGGTCTGTGCGAACACCGAGATGGCCACCACCAGCACACCGGCCAGCGCCAGCATGCCCGGGTACTTGGTCAACAGGCGCCACAGGCTCAGCCGCTTGAGCTCATCTTCCGAGCCGTTCTGCTTGAAGACGATGTCCGGTTCGGCATAGTCGGGCTCGCTCTTCAGGAGCAGGTCTACGCCGTCCTGCAGCTCGGAGGGAATGCCGGCGAAGGGGAGACCGGGCGCCGCTGGTCGGCCGAATCCGCCCGGGGCACCGCCCAGGCCGCCACCGAATCCGCCGCCGCCTCCCCAGCTCATGACCGCCCCGCCCCGCGGGCCGCATCGAGAAGGTCGGCCAGCCCTCGGCCCGTCTCCTCGCCGTCATCCTCCGAACCGGTTGCCTCTTCCGTGGCATCCGCTTCGTCTTCGAACTCGGCCGCCTGGGCCAGAACCTCGGCATAGAGCGGTGTGGTTTCGAGGAGCTGGGCATGGGTCCCGTCGGCCACAACCTTGTGGCTGTCCACCAGCACAACCCGCTCGGCCAGGGCGATGGTCGACAGCCGGTGGGCGATGATCAGAGTGGTCCGTCCTTGCATGGCCACGGACAAGCTGGCGTGGATCATTTGCTCGACCTGGACGTCGATGGCGCTGGTGGCATCGTCGAGCACCAGGATGGGCGGGTTGACCAATAGTGTCCGGGCAATGGCGATCCTTTGACGCTGGCCGCCGGACAGCGTGTAGCCGCGTTCGCCGATGATGGTGTCGTAGCCGTCGGCCAGGTGGGTGATGAAATCGTGGGCACCGGCGGCGCGCGCCGCCGCTTCGATTTCTTCGAACGAGGCAGACGGCTTGCCGTAGGCGATGTTGTCGCGCACCGACACGGAGAAGAGGAAGGGCTCGTCGAGCACGACGCCGACGTTGGCCCGGAGGCTGGCCAGGGTCAGATCCCGCACGTCGTGCCCGTCGATCTGGACCGATCCGTGCTTGACGTCGTAGAACCGGCTCAGGAGCCGGGCCACGGTGGACTTGCCGGCGCCGGTACGCCCGACGATCGCCACCGTCTCCCCGGGAGCGATGTGAAGGTCGAAGTCGGCCAGAACCAAGTGCTCGGCATCCTTGTCGTAGGAGAAGTCGACGTGGCTGAACCGGACGTCCCCCTGGCAATCAACCAGATCGACGGCATCCTCCTTGTCGGTGACCGTCGGCTGCTCGTCGATGATCTCGTAGATCCGGTCGGCCGAGGCCGCCGCCCGCTGGCCCATCATGATCAGCATGCCGAGCATCATGAACGGGGCCTGGAGCATCAATAGGTAGGCGTTGAATTTGAGAATGGACCCGAGCTGCAGCCCGCCGTGGATGACCATGTACCCGCCGAAGAAGAGGACCAGGGCCAGGCCGACCTGCGGAAGGTTCTGCACCAAGGGCGTGAACCGAGCGCGGAGATCGGCGTCTTTGATGTAGCCCCACTGGAGCTTGTCAGCCGAACCGGAGAGCGCCCGTAGTTGCTGCTGCTCGGCGGCAAAGGATTTGACCACTCTCACGCCATTGACGTTCTCGTCGACGATGGTTGCCACGTCAGCCAACCGGGATTGGATCAGCCACGAAACCGGGAACATCGACTTTCGCATCTTGACCCCGGTGAGGTAGACGAACGGCATGGTGGCCATGGCGATGAAGGCCAGCGGGACGTCGATGGCCAGCATGTAGATGAAGGCCACCACCGCTATCGAGCACTGGACGAGGATCATCGGGGCGAACGTCATGTACATCTGGACCGACCTAATGTCGGAATTGGCCCGCGAGATCAGCTGACCCGATTGCACCCTGTCGTAGAAGGAGAAGGACATCTTGGTCAGGTGCTCGTAGATGATGTTCCGCAGGTCGTACTCGATGCTGTAGGCCGTCTCGAAGAGAAACCGGCGGGAGATGTAGGTGGCGATCCCACCGACGACGCCCAGTCCCACCACCCACCACACGTAGTTGCTCAGGGGCACCGTGTGTGTGGTGATCGAATTGTCGATGGCATTGCCCAGGAGATTGGGGATCTGGACCTGGAGGACCAGTCCGACGAAGGACAGGGTGAGGGAGGTGATGAAGATGCCCTTGTGCGCCTTCATGATGGGCAGTACCCGTCGGAGCCAGGTGAGGCTCTTATCGGGATCGATGGTGGCCCGAGGTGCTTCGCTGCGGGCCTCCTCGGCGATGGGCACGAACTCGGTTCCTTTTTCGGTGGGCAACCGCCGACCTTTTCGCAGGACCGCCGGGGTCATCGCTTGAGCCTCCGCGCCTGGAGATAGGCGCCGAAGGCGGTCCGCCAGGCAGCCAGACCGTCCAGGGCCCGGATGGTGTCGGTCGGGTCGGGGGCGTACGCGGCGATCTCCTGCAGGCGAGCGCCGACTGCGGCGTCGGCGGTGACCAACGCCCGCCGTCCGCTGTCGGTGAGGACGTGGTCGACCCGTCGCCGGTCGGAGACGACGTTGCGCCTCTCGACCAACCCGCGTGCCACCAACCCGTCCACCACGGCGGTCACGCTCGGGGGTCGGACGGCCAGACGTTCGGCCAGGTCAGACGAAACGGCCGAGCTCTCGTCGAGAAGCCCGAGGATGCGGTACTGGGGCAGGGAGAGTTCCGCCGCATTGAGGCCGATCTCCACCTGCTTGGCCAGCCAGGCCGCCGTGCGTCCGATGGTTCTCTCGTCGAGCGAGTGCGTCCCCCCCGTTTTGGGCGCGGTTGCTTCGAAGGTCACATAGTTAGACTATCGAACAATGTGGAGGTCTCGAACCGGGGCGGGTGCCCACCGGGGCGGGGCGGACGCTTCCGCTGCCCGGGACGCGCCGGCCCACGGCGGAGAGGACCGGCGCCTATGTCCGGAGCTGGACGGCGGATCCCGCTCAACGGACTCGGCCATGGTAGCGGAAGTGTCACATTCAAGAAACCTGCCGGTTACTTGGCGGCCCCGGGACAGCGCACCATGTCATTTCACGCACTGTCATTCCACGCGCTGTCATTTGGCGCACCGACCCGCTGGTGCGTTTTGGTCTGCACGACCTCCAAATAAACTGACCTCAGCCAGACCCGTAGAGGGAGGATTCATTGCCTTACTCCGGGCTTGACACCCCTGAGCACCTGCCCCTTGGCTCAGGGGGTCCGACCCCGGTATCGGTTGTAGCCGATGAGGTAGGCAATTCTCGAAATTAATTATCGGCAAGTGCCGGTCAGGCCGTGCCCCGGGAGGTTGAGATCAGGGGATGCCCCAGAATCGAGAGATTCAGGAGACGAGCCCGCCGGTGTTGAGGTTGAGCCCGTCGGTTCCCTTGGAGCGGTAGACCACCTGCATCTCACTGAATTCGGCCAGGCCC
>CAWEZI010000002.1:0-423796 GCA_963813525.1 uncultured Acidimicrobiaceae bacterium | reverse complement strand
CGTTGCTCTACCGACTGAGCTACCCAGGCGAGGCCTGCCACGCTATCTGAAGCTGTGCGCCCCCCGGTCCACCGACGACGCCTACTCGTCCATTCCCGACAATGTGACCATCAAGGCGTCCAAAAGCAACGATTCGTTGGGATTACGGGAGAGGGCCTCGGTGGCCTGCTCGATGGCAGCCACCTGTCGGACGGCCCGCTGACGGCCACGGGTGGTGCCCGGCGAAACGTCGCCGCCGACGGTCGGACCGGTCGCTGTCACCAGTCGGTCGCGGTAGACGCCGGCCAGGGTGGCCAGACCGAACCGCAGGTCGTCGGTCCGCCATCGCCGCTCCTCGCGCCGGTGGCGTTCCTCGATCCCCCGGCGCCCGGTGATCCCCTTGGCCCCCACTGCCTCGGACTGTTCAGCCAGCAGGGCCAGCTCGCGTGTGTGCTGGTCGCGCAGGGGGGCCAGAGCCTCGTCCACCGCGGCGAGCAGCTCCTCGGACGCCGCCGCTGCTGCCGCCCCGCTCCCGTCCAGCCGGGCGGGAAGCTCCCGCCACTGGCGCTGGCGGGCGGCGAACCCGGGGTCGGCGACCAGCAGCTCGGCCCGATCGAGGCGACCCCCCGACGCCCCGGCCACGGCCGCGGCCTGGGCCGGTTCGACCCCCCGCCCCACCAACCAGTCAGCCACGTCACGTTCGGGAACCGGGTCGAAGGATATGGTCACGCACCGGCTCACGATGGTGGCCAGCTCGGGCGGCGTGTCGTCGGCGATCAACACGAACACCGTGGTGGGTGGCGGCTCCTCCACCGTCTTGAGGAGAGCGGGGACCGCCTTGCCGGCCAGATGGACATCGTCGACCACCAGGACCTGACGGGTAGCCTCCAGAGGGCGGTTCTGGGCGTGGGCGACGATCGAACGGGCCTCGTCGACGTCGAGGAGGGCGCCCGACCGCTCGATCTCCACCAGATCGGGGTGGGTCCCGCGCAGTGCACGAGTGCACACCGCACAGTGGCCGCACCCGCCATCCGGACAGAGGAGGGCGGCGGCCAGAGCCCGGGCCGCCGTGCGCTTGCCCGAACCGGGAGGACCGTGCAGGAGGTAGGCGTGGACGGGCCGACGGCCGGCGGCGCGCAGAGCGGCCACCGCCCTCGGCTGACCGACCACCCCGGCGAACAGCGCCGGAACCGGCACCTCGGCCACGTCGTCGGTTGGGCTTTCCTCGACAGGCGCCCCGATGGCGCTGTCCCCGGGGTCAGCCATGGTCGGGAGGGGTCCCGAGCGAACGGGTGACACCGGACCGGATGGCAGCGGCCACATCGTCCACCGGGCCGGTGCCGTCGACCACCAGCCACGGCCCATCCGCTCCGCCGGCCAGCGACCGATAGCCGGCCGCCACCCGCTGCAGGAAGGTGTCGCCCTCACCCTCGAAGCGGTCGGCGGCCTCGGCGCCCCGCCGGGCCACTCCCACCTCGACAGGGACGTCGACCAGCACGTTGAGGTCGGGGCTGATGCCTTGGGTGGCCCAGGCGATCAGTGGATCGAGCTCGGACCGGTCCAACCCGCGGCCGAAGCCCTGGTAGGCGAGGGTGGACGCCGAATAGCGATCGGAGACGACCCATCGACCGGCCTCGAGGGCCGGGCGCACGACTTCGTCCACGTGCTGGGCCCGGTCCGCCCCCATGAGCAGAGCCTCGGTCCTCTCGGCCATGGGAACATCCCCTCGGTCGAGCAGCAGACGCCGGAGCGACTCACCCAGCACGGTGGCTCCCGGCTCGAAGGTCAGTACGGCACCGAGGCGGGTGGCCAGCAGTTCAGCTTGGGTTGATTTTCCACAACCGTCGATTCCCTCCAACGCGATGAGGCGACCACGCTGCCGCTCGCTCACCCGGCGCTGTCGGTCCTCGTGGCCCGGGACGTGGCCGCTGCCTTTTGGGCCGGCACCTTTTTGGCCGCTGACTTCTTGGTCGCCGACTTCTTGGCCCCGGCCTTCTTGGCCGTCTTCTTGGCTGCCTTTCTGGCCGGCGCTTTTTTGGCCCGGGTCGAAGGACCGGCCGCCCGACGCTCGGCCAGGAGCTCGGACGCCCTCTCCGGTGTCAGGGCCTCGACGTCGTCACCCCTTCGCAGCGATGCATTGGTGGTGCCGTCGGTGACGTAGGGACCGAACCGCCCGTCCTTGACCACCATGGGCAGACCGGTATCGGGGTCCGCTCCCATCTCGCGCAGTGGCCCCTTGGCCGTGCGACCCCGGGTCTTGGGCTGGGCGAACAGGGCCAGGGCCTGGTCGACGGTCACGGTGAGGATCTGATCCTCGGACTGGAGGCTCCGGGTGTCGCTCCCCTTCTTGAGATAGGGACCGAAGCGGCCGTTGTGGGCCACGATCTCCTCCCCCGTCGAGGGATCGGTGCCCACCGTCCGCGGGATGCGCAAGAGGTCGAGGGCCTGCTCGATGGTGATGGTGGCCGGCGACAGGGAGGCGAACAGAGAGGAGGTACGGGGCTTGGGCCCTCCCTCGACCAGGTCTCCCAGTTGCACGTAGGGCCCGAACCGCCCGGCACGGACCTGGACGGGCAGACCCGTCTCGGGATCGTCACCGAGGACCCGGTCGGACGAGGGGGCCTCGAGCAGCGACTCCGCTTTCTCCACGGTGAGCTCGTCGGGAGCCAGGTCGTCCTGGATGGAGACCCGGTCCTCCCCCCGCTGCAGATAGGGGCCGTAGCGGCCCACCCGGGCCACGATGGCCTGCCCGTCGGAGCCGACCCCGATGGGGATGGAGTTGATCTCGCGGGCGTCGATCTCGCCGAGGTAGGTGCTGACCTCGCGCTTGAGCCCGAGCCCGCTGCCGCGACCCACCGGCGTGGAGGATCCGCCGGTGTCGGGGCTTCCTCCGTTGGTGGCGCCGTTCTCGCCGGTTCCACCGTTGGGGCCGCTGGTTCCGAAGTAGAAGCGGGTCAACCACGGGAGGCTCTCCTCGTTCCCCGAGGCGATGGCGTCGAGGTCGTCTTCCATGGAGGCGGTGAACCCGTAGTCCACAAGATTGGCGAAGTAGCGCTCGAGCAGTCCGACCACGGCGAAGGCGGTGAACGAGGGGACCAGGGCGGTCCCCTTCTTCCACACGTATCCCCGGTCGAGGATGGTGGCGATGACGCTGGCGTAGGTCGACGGACGACCCACGCCCAACTCCTCCATGGCCTTGACCAGCGAGGCTTCGGTATAACGGGCCGGCGGCTGTGTGGCGTGCGAGCCGGGCTCGAGATCGCCCACCGCCACCGGGTCGCCCTCGGCCATGGGAGGGAGGTGGACTTCGCGATCGGCCAGTTCGGCCTCGGGGTCGTCCTCGCCCTCCACGTAGGCCCGCAGGTAGCCGGGGAACTGGATGACCTTGCCCGACGCCGAGAACTCGGCCCTGCGACCGGCCGTGCCCTCGGCCCCGGTGGCCACCCCGGTCAGCCGGACCTGGGCGCTGGTGCCGGTGGCGTCGGCCATCTGCGAAGCCACGGTGCGCTTCCAAATGAGGTCGTAGAGACGGAACTCGTCGCCCGACAGCGAGCGGGACGCCTCGTCGGGCGTGCGGAAGGTCTCGCCCGCCGGGCGAATGGCCTCATGGGCCTCCTGGGCGTTCTTGACCTTGCGCTCGTAGCGGCGCGGCTGGGCGGGCACGTACTCGGGGCCGTACAGGGCGGAAGCCTGGGCCCGGGCGGCGCCGAGGGCCTCGCTCGACAGGGTGGTCGAGTCGGTGCGCATGTAGGTGATCCAGCCATCCTCGTAGAGGCGCTGGGCCACCTGCATGGCCCGCTTCGAGCTGAAACGCAGCTTGCGGCCGGCCTCCTGCTGGAGGGTGGAGGTCATGAAAGGGGCGGCCGGCGATCGGCGGAACGGCTTGTGGGTCATCGCGCTGACGGCAAAGGGCACGTCGGCCAGTCCGGCGGCCAGCGCCCGGGCCTCCTCCTCGCCCAGCACCACCACCGGGTTGGTCGAGGCCAGATTGCCGACCTCGTCGAAATCGCGGCCCGAGGCCAGGGCCACCCCGTCCACCGCGGCCAGAGAAGCGGTGAACGAGCGGGGAGTGCCCTCGGCCACCGGTGCGCCGGTGGCGGTGAAGGTGGCGTCGATCCCCCACCACCCGGCCGGTCGGAACACCATGCGGGCCCGCTCCCGCTCGACCACCATGCGGGTGGCCACGCTCTGGACCCGTCCGGCCGACAGCCGGGGCATGATCTTCTTCCACAGGACGGGCGAGACTTCGTAGCCGTAGAGGCGGTCGAGGATCCGGCGGGCCTCCTGGGCGTCGACCAGTCGCCGGTCGAGATCCCGCCACTCGAGCACGGCCCGTTCGATGGCCGGACGGGTGATCTCGTGGAAGACCATCCTCTTGACCGGCACCTGGGGCGCCAGCACCTCCAGGAGATGCCAGGCGATCGACTCGCCCTCGCGGTCTTCGTCCGAGGCCAGATAGACCTCGGACGCCTTCTTGACCAGCTGCTTCAACTTGGCCACCTGGGACTTCTTTTCGGTGGAGACCACGTAGAGCGGCTTGAACCCGTTGTCGACATCGACCCCCAGGCGGGACCACGCCTCCCCCTTGTAGGCGGAGGGGACCTCGTCGGCCCGTCGGGGCAGGTCGCGGATGTGGCCGATGGAGGACTCGACCACGTAATCGGACCCGAGCAGCCCGGCGATCGTCTTGGCCTTGGCCGGCGACTCGACGATGACCAGGGGCTTGGCCCCGGCGGCCGGTGGGCGTGAGCCGCCGCCGGCACCCCGTCGGGGGCCGGGCTGGCGGGTTGTGTCGGTCAGGTCAGTGGTTGCCATGGCGTGTGGGCCTCAGGGTGGACGGTGCGGCAGGGCCTTGTCAACCCCGCATGGCCGCCACCAGAGCCCGTTTACCTAGGTGGACGACCGCCTCAGTCGTGCGACGACTCCATGGCCACCGTAGCGGCCTCGTCGAGTGAAGCGGTTTCGGCTGCCGGGAGCTCGCTGTCCATGGCGTCGGTCTTCCGCTTGGAGAAGGCGATGGCCGCCAGCAGGACCACCAGGGCCACCCCGGCGATGGCCAGGCGGGCTCCCGTGTGGTGGCGGAGGCTGATGATGGCCGGGAGGATGAGCAGGCTGACCAGGTTCATCACCTTGATAAGGGGGTTGAGGGCCGGGCCGGCCGTATCCTTGAACGGGTCGCCGATGGTGTCCCCGATGACGGCCGCCTTGTGGGCCTCCGATCCTTTGCCCCCCTCGTGGCCGTCCTCGATGTACTTCTTGGCGTTGTCCCAGGCCCCACCGGAGTTGGACAGGAAGTTGGCCATGAGCTGGCCGGTGAGGATGGCCCCGACCAGAAAGGCCCCGAGGGCGAAGTAGTTGATGCCGAAGCCGACGATGACCGGGCTGAGGATGGCCAGGAGGGCCGGGGTGGCCAGCTCCCGCTGGGCCGCGGTGGTGCAGATGGCGATGACTTTGCCGTACTCGGGTTTCTCCGTGTAGTCCATGATCCCGGGATGCTCGCGGAACTGGCGGCGCACCTCCTGGACCACGGTGCCGGCCGACCGGCCCACGGCCCGAATGGCCAGGGCCGAAAAGATGAAGGCAATCGAGCCACCGATCAGGATGCCGATGAACGTCGTCGGGTGGGAGACATTGATCGATGTCTGGGGCAGGTTGAAGAGGGCATTTCCGAGCTGCGGCAGCTTGAGCTGTTCACCGATGGTTTCGATGAAGGAGGCGAACAGGGCCACCGAGGCGATGACGGCGGAGCCGATGGCCACCCCCTTGGTTACCGCTTTGGTGGTGTTGCCCACCGCGTCGAGGCTGACCATCACCCGCTCGGCTTCCCCTGTGAACTCACCGGACATCTCGGCCACCCCGGCGGCGTTGTCGGAAACCGGTCCGAAGCTGTCCTCGGAGACGATCATCCCGGCCGTCGACAGGAGGCCGATGCCGGTGAGCGCCACCAGGTACAGGGTCAGCTCGATGTTCCCGCCCCCCAGGCCGATGGACACGGCGATGGCCAGGACGATGGCCATGATGGCCCACACCGAGGACTCGAGACCCAGGGCCAGACCGGCCAGGGTCAGGGTGGCCGGACCGGTGCGGGCCGTTTCCGCCACCTCTTTGACCGGTCCCCGTTCGGTGGAGGTGAAGTGCTCGGTGATCTGGCTGGCCACCAGCATGAGGATCACGCCGGTGAGGACGGCGTAGAACGCCTTCCAGTAGTGGAGGTAGGCCCCGGCCACCACGGCCGAGCCGGCGATGGTGAGGATGGCCGCAGTCCACACCCCCCGGTTGATGGGGGCCATGGCGTTCTTGTCACGCTGGCTGGCCCTCACCACGAAGACCCCGATGATGGTGGCCAGGATGCCGATGGCCGGGATGGCGATGGGGAAGATGACCGTCTTGGCCGCATCGGCGTTGCGGTGGATGGAGCCGAAGGCGGTGACCCCCAGGATGATGGCGGCGATGATGGTGATCACGTAGGACTCGAACAGGTCGGCGGCCATGCCGGCGCAGTCACCCACGTTGTCGCCCACGTTGTCGGCGATGGTGGCGGCGTTCCGGGGGTCGTCCTCGGGGATGCCGGCCTCCACCTTGCCCACCAGGTCGGCACCCACGTCAGCCGCCTTGGTGAAGATCCCACCGCCGACTCGCATGAACAGTGCGAGCAGGGAGGCGCCGAAGCCGAAACCGATGAGCACCGAGGTGGCCGTGTTCTGGAAGACGAGCACGATGACGGTGGCCCCGAGCAGCCCAAGGCCCACGCAGAGCAGGCCGGTGATGGCACCGGTGCGGTACGCCACCTTCAGGGCGGGGGCCATCTTGCCCTCCCGGGCGGCGGCCGCCGTGCGCACGTTGCCCCGCACGGCCAGGCTCATCCCGATGAAGCCGGTCAGACCCGAGCACAGAGCGCCGGCCAGAAAGCAGATCACCCGGTAGATGCCGGCCTGGGCGAAGGTCAGGTCGGTGACCGTATGACTGGCACAGCCGACGTGCAGTGAGGTGCTGGTGATCCCGCCGGCGCACAGGTACTCGACGTGGGTCACCTTGGTGGCGGTGAAGAAGATGAGCACGGCCAGCGGGACGATGATGATCCCGATGGTCTTGAACTGACGGGCCAGAAAAGCCTCGGCCCCCTCCTGGATGGCCTTGGCGATGTCCTTCATCGTGGCGGTGCCCTGATCGGCGGCCAGGACACCCCGCACCAGAAACAACGCCACCACGATGGAGGCCACGGCACAGACCAGCGCGAAGTACAGCCAGGTCTTCTCGGAACTGTGGAGAGAGAAGACCTGGTAACCCCCTTCAGCCAGGAGGTGGGTCATCGGTAAGGCTCCCTTCGGTGTGCTTCGCGGCTGTAACCCGGCTCCCGCGGCCGCGACCCATCGCAGTGGACAGGGACTTGGGTCCCCCTGCGTGGCCTCGTCCGTGTGGCCCTCCGCCGGGGCGCGCCTTCACGGCACGCCGAACCCGGCAACGGGGCCAGAAGATACAGACAAATAGGGGTCATGAGCAAGGAAGCACTCTAGGTGGTGCCTGACGCACCGTGGGTGGGGGCCTGACGCACCGTGGGTGGGGGGAGGTGAGAGGCCGTTCAGGTGGGCTCGATCCGGGCCTCGGGACCGGCGATGAGCTCGTAGTCGGGATTGAGAATGGCCTGGCGGCGGGCCCAGTCCCCGACCATCCCTTCGACCACCAGACGGGCCCCCGGCTGGATGCCGGGGATGCGCCGGCGGCCCTGGAAGACCAGGAGGATCTTGCCGCTGTCGTCGGCCAGAACACACTCGAGGTTGGAGGTGCCGGCCCGGGGCTGCACCCGCACCGACTTGACCCGGCCGGCCACCCGGACCCGGTTCCGCCACTGGGCCTCGGCTATGGGGATGGTGCCCCGGCGTCGCTCACCGAAGGCGGCCCGCTCGAAGGAGGCACGCTCGGCTGCTTCCTTGTCGGCGGCACGGTCCGAGGCCCGATACCCGGAACCGCGGGCCAGGGTGGTGTCGACTTTTCGACCCCACTCGCGTCGCTGGGACAGCCAGCCCCCGGTCAGCTGATAGGGCACCACGGTGGCGTTCACGTGGGCTAGCTGGCCCACAGCGGCAGCGATCTGGTCAGCCGTCGCGTCGTGGAGCACGCGGTGCCACCCGGCGGCGAACCCGCGCCGCGGCAACAGGATCGTGAGCTCTGTCTCCCCGTCCGCCACCGTTTCGGCGGCCAGCTCGAGGGCGGCCCGGGTCAGCCGACGGTCCTCACACTCCTCCACGTCCAGGGGGAGCTGGGCCAACCCCAGACGGCTCCACTCGGCCTCCAGCTGGGCCGAGGCCCGGTCGTCCAGGGTGAAGTGGACCGCACGCAGCTCGTCGGGGCGCAGGGTGCGGGCATACTGCAAAGCACGTGCGGTGGCCATGTCCAGGCGGTCGATGAGGACGATGACCACGTGGCGCTGGAGGACGGGGGCCTCGGCTGCCTCGGTGGCGCCGTCCTCGAGTTGCTTCTCCTCGTCCACGTACTGATGGTGGAGGGCGAGAAGGACGAGCACCCCCACAGGCAGGATGATCAGGATCACCCAGGCACCCTCTGTGAACTTGGACACGGCGATGATGATGAGGACGATGAAGGAGAGGAAGGAAGCAGTCCCGTTGATGGCCAGCCGGCGCTGCCAATGGTCCTCACGGTGGTTCCAGTGGTATTTGGCCATGCCCGCTCCGGCCATGGTGAAGCCAGTGAACACGCCAATGGCGTACAACGGGATGAGCTTGTCCACCTGGGCCCGGGTGATAAGGAGCAGGATCATCGAGACGACGGTGAGGACGATGATGCCGGTCGAGAAGACCAGGCGGTGTCCGCGCTTGGTCAGCTGTCGGGGCAGGTAGGAGTCCTCGGCGGCGAAGCTGGCCAGGAACGGGAAACCGGTGAAGCTGGTATTGGCCGCCAGGATGAGGATGAAGGTTGTACCGATCTGCAACAGGACGTAGGCCAGGTTGCCGAGGGCAGCGTGCCCGTAGACGAACCGGGCGATCTGGGAGATCACGGTGGGTGAGCCCGACTGGTAGGGCACAGGGTGGGTCACGGCTGCCAGCGCGGACACCCCGAGTACCAGCGACCCCAATATGGTCGCCATGAGAACGATGGTGATGCGGGCGTTGCGCGACTCCGGTCGACGGAAGATGCTGACCCCATTGGAGATGGCCTCGGTACCGGTGAGAGCCGAACCGCCCGAGGCAAAGGCCTTGAGCACGATGAAGATGGTGGCGCCGTAGAGGAGCCCGCTACCCGGATGGCCCACAGCCACCGTGGGGTTCGACCCCGCGAGGTGGTCGGTGATCGAGTGGGCGTGGAGGGAGCCGCTGAGCGCCCTGTAGGCCCCGACGGCGAACATGACGATCATGTTGGCGATGAAGAAGTAGGTGGGAATGGCGAAGGTGCGCCCCGCCTCGCGGATGCCCCGGAGATTTCCGTAGGCGATGAGGAGAACCAGGGCGATGGCAATCCAGGTGGAGTCGTGGGTCAGTCCGTGGAATACCGAGGTGATGGCGGCCACCCCGGCCGCCACCGATACGGCCACGGTCAACGTGTAGTCGATGAGTAGCGACATGGCCGCCACCTGGGCCACGGTCAGGCCGAAATTCCGCGAGCCACCACGTAGGCCCCGCCAGCCTTCGTGTACACCTTGACCACCTCGAGGTAGGACAGGGTCACGAACAGCAGCACGAAGATGACGGCGATGCTGATGGGGATGACGAGGGAAAAAGCCGCTACGCCCACGATGGGTATGAGCGGAATGAGCATCTGCTCGGTGGCGTAAGCCGACGAGGAGATGACGTCCGAGGACAGGACGGCCAGGGCGGTGGGCTTGCCCAGCCGCTCGCTGGACTGACGGTCGGAGGCGATGGGAGGGCCCAGGAGGACGTTCTTCAGGCGGTAGCGGAGCGTTTCGGGGAGGTCCACCTTGACCAATTCGGCCGCCGCCGGGGTCATCCGTTCGTGCCTCCGGGGGATCGGACCCGGGGTGACGGCGACACCGTCCTGCGCGCCTCCTGCCGCCCCACCGGCACTGCCGATCTCGACCGGCCCGACCGGGTCCACGCCTCCGGTCACCGACGGGTCCACACCTTCAGTAAACCATGGGCTCTGCCCGTCCCCGTGACCACGGGCGGCCGCCCGGGCCTGTGGCGAGTGCCCGCGGAGGCCCGACAAGAGCAGGCCCAAGCGCCCGGTGAGTTGTGATCGGCCGGCGATGCGTGTTGCATGGGCGGGTGCACATCGTCGTCGTGGGCTGTGGCCGGGTGGGCTCCGGACTGGGGGTCGGATTGGCCTCCCAGGGGCACACCGTGGCCATCATCGACCGCAACGCCAAGGCCTTCCGGCGGTTGCCCGCCGATTGGGCCGGTACCACCATCGTGGGCTCGGGTTTCGACCGTGGTGACCTCGACCGGGCCCGGGCCAGTGAAGCGGACTCGCTGGCCGCCGTGACCAGCGGCGACAACACCAACATCCTCACTGCCCGGATCGCCCGCGAGACCTACGAGATCCCCAATGTGGTCGCCCGTATCTACGATCCACGGCGGGCCCAGATCTACCTGCGGCTCGGGATCCCGACGGTCGCCACCGTGTCGTGGACCATCGACCAGGTTCGCCGGCGTCTGGTACCGGCAGAGGTCGAGTCGGAGTGGTCCGATCCGACCGGCACCCTCTCGTTGGTCGAGCGCACCCTGCCCGAGCGCTGGGCCGGAAAGCGGCTGGCCGATCTGAGCGTTCCGGGCGACGTGACCGTGGTGGCTGTCACCAGGGCCGGGGTGGCCCACCTCGACTTCGGCGACCTGGTCGGCCAGGACGGCGACCTCCTGCATCTCATGGTCACCGATACCGCCCTCGACCGGTTCAACGCCCGCCTGGTGGGCACGACGGTCCCGCCACGGGAAGCCGAAGCGTGAGAGCCGGATCGTGAAGGTAGCCATCGCCGGTGCCGGAAGCGTGGGGACGGCCATCGCCTCGGACCTCCACGCCGGGGGCCACGAGGTGCTGGTCATCGAGCGCGATCCGGACCTGGTGGCCCGCATCCGGGGCGACCTGGACGTCACCTGGGTGGTGGCCGACGCCTGCGAGGTGGCCTCCCTCGACGCCGCCGGCCTGGCCACCGTGGACGTGGTGGTGGCGGCCACCGGCGACGACGAGGACAACCTGGTCATCTCGCTGCTGGCCAAGCAGGAATTCGCCGTGCCCCGGGTGGTGGCCCGGGTCAACCACCCGAAGAACCAGTGGTTGTTCACCGAGAGCTGGGGCGTCGACGTGTCGGTGTCCACCCCCCAGCTGCTCACCGCACTGGTCGAAGAAGCGGTGTCGGTGGGCAGTCTGGTCCGTCTGCTGCGATTCGAAGGAGGTAACGCCCATCTGGTCGAGGTCACGTTGGCGGACGACAGCCCGGCGGCCGGTCTCACCCTGGCCGACCTCGGCGTCCCCCGCGACGCCACCGTGGTGGCCGTCATGCGCGACGATCATCTGATCGTTCCCCGCGGTGACACCCGGTTGGCCATCGGGGACGAGGTGCTGGTGCTGGTGACGGCCGACGCCGAGGATGTCGTGCAGGGACTACTGGTCGGCCACTGAGACGAGCCATGGTTGTGACGAGATGAGTGGGATGAGGGCCGCCTTCTTCGACTTGGACAAGACGGTGATCGCCAAGGCCTCCATCGGTGCCTTCGGTCGGCCCCTCTATCGGGGGGGATTGATCAATCGGCGGCTGGTGGCCCGAGCCATCGTCTCCCAGGTGATCTATCTCCATCTGGGTGCGAGCGAGCAGAAGCTGGCCCGGGTGCGCGAGTCGATGCTCACCCTGACCAAGGGCTGGGACCGCGAGCAGATCCGGGAGATCGTCAGTGAGGCGCTCGAGGAGATCGTCGAACCCATCATCTATGCCGAGGCCCTCGACCTCATCGAGGGACACCGGGCGGCCGGCCACAAGGTCTACCTGGTGTCGGCGGCGCCGGAGGACATCGTTTTGCCCCTGGCCCGGCACCTGGGGGTCGACGGGGCCATCGCCAGTCGGGTGGTGGTCGACGACGAAGGCCGTTACACCGGCGAGATGGACTTCTACGCCTACGGGCCTTTCAAGGCCGAGGCCATGCGGGAGCTGGCCGCGGCCGAGGGCATTGATCTGGCCGAGAGCTCGGCCTACTCGGACTCGTACACCGACCTGCCCATGCTCGAGGCGGTGGGCCACCCGGTGGCCGTCAATCCCGATCGGGTCCTGGCCAAGGTGGCCCGCGAGCGCGAGTGGGAGGTCATGCAGTTCACCAAACCGGTCCGGCTGCGCGACCGGGTGCCCGTTCCGAGTTGGTCGATGACCGCTGCCGCCGCCGGTGTCACCGCCGCGTCAGTCGGGGCCTTGCTGGCCTGGCGACTGGCCCGCCGTACCCAGATCTGAACGACCTGTCGCCTTTACCGGACGGCCGCTCTGTTCCGCCTACCCCCGCTCACTCCGCCCACCTCCGCTCAGGGAGGTGAGGGAAAGCTCGAACGGTCGGTCGGCCTCAGCTGGTGCGGAGCCGCTTGGCGGCGACAACACCCAGGGCAACCACGATGGCGAGGATGATGAGCTTCTTCATGACCCAGATGGTACCCCGTCCGCCGCCGGTCCGCGGCGGCGGGCCGAGGTCCGGCCGAGGCGGCGCCCTGCGGCCCGGTCAGACAGTCCGGTCAGACAGTCCGGTCAGACAGTCAGAAGATCCCTCGCACCGGTGTCCGACGAAGGATGGCGAAGCTTGGACATGGCCCGGGCCTCAATCTGACGGATCCGCTCGCGGGTCAGGTTGAAGTGCTCGCCCACTTCTTCGAGGGTGCGGGGCTCGCCACGATCGAGACCGAAACGGAGGCGAAGGATCTCGCGCTCGCGTTCGTCGAGGGGCGACAGCAGGCGACCGATCTCTTCGGGCAGGAGGGAGACGGCAGCCACTTCGAAGGGTGATTCGGCCGACCGGTCCTCGACCACGTCGCCCAGCTCGGCGTCGCCGTCCTCCCGCAGCGGCTCCGACAAGGAAAGGGGCTCGGCCCGGAACCGCAGTGCTTCGACCAGTTTGTCCTCGGGCATCTCCACCTCGGCACCGAGTTCGGCCAGAGTGGCCGGGCGACCGTATTTGAGCTCGAGTCGGGCCTGGGCCTTCTGTACCCGGGCCAGAGTATCGCCGGCGTGTACCGGCAGACGGATGGTCCGACCGGTGTTGGCGATACCCCGGGTGATGGCCTGACGGATCCACCAGGTGGCGTACGTGGAGAATTTGAAGCCCTTGCGCCAGTCGAATTTCTCGACGGCATGCATGAGACCCAGGTTCCCCTCCTGGATGAGATCGAGGAGGGGGAGGCCCGACGCTTGGTATTTTTTGGCGATGGACACCACCAACCGGAGGTTGGACTGGACGAAGGTCTGCTGAGCCCCTTCACCCTGCAGGGTGACACGGCGCAGCTCCCGCTTTTTGGCTGGTGTCAGGCCTTTGGGCGCCGCCGCCAGCTGAGCATCGGCCTCGCGTCCGGCCTCGATGGCCTGGGCCAGCCGCACCTCATCGTCCTTGGTCAACAGCGGATACTGGCCGATGTCGGTCAGATAGAGCCGAACCAGGTCTTCGTCGTCTCGCTCGAGGCGCTCCTTTGCCAACTTCACCAGGTCCTTTGGTTTCCCCCACCAGCTCGAGGGGTGGCCGACCCCCCGCAGGGAGCTCGGCAGACCGGCTCTCTCTACTTTTGGGATCGGCGCTTTCGGGCGCAACGATTGCTGCTTTCGAAGTTTACCGGACGCGTCAAGCCCTCCATGCGGATTCAGGCGCCGGAGGGCCCCCCGAGGCTCAATTCTCGGGTACCGATTCACCCAGTGTGACCAGGCCGGACCGTGCGCCGGCCGCCACCACCGCCGACTCCAGATGACGGAGGAAATCGTGGACGGCGCCCACATCATGGGGCCGGGTGACCAGGCGCTGTACCAGGCGCTCGCCGGTGTGCCAATCCTCGATGGTGTCGTTGAGCACCAGCCGGAGGGCCCGCCTGACCGGCGGGTCGGTAGGCGAATGGGTCACGGCCCGGAGGTGGCGCTCATAGGTAGTGGCCAGCCGGGGCAGAGCCACCCGGTAGAGGCCGGCCAGTCGGGGCAGGGCCCCGGGGCGGGGCAGCGACGATCCGCCCTCCGCCTCCGGGTACCCGGTGGCCGCACCGTCGAGGTCGACGGCAGCGCCCTGCAAGGTGGCGAAAAGGGCGACGGTGGCCGGCGACGGCACCGTGAAGGCGGCCGGGTCCGTTCCGGCCAGCACGGGCAGGCGGTCGGCCCACAGATCGGCGTGCCAGGCGTGACGCTGGCTCTCTCCGTCGAGGTGGACCTGGACGGCGGCCACCGGCATGTCGCTGACCCACTCGCCCAGCACCGCGTAGAGGGCGTTCTCGATCCACCGGTACTCACCCACCAGTGCGGCCATGACCGGCAGGGGGAAGGGGTCCGGCTCACCGCTCCACGCCGGAACCGGCGGCGAGGTAATGGCGGCGGGGGCGGTCGGGCCGGTCGGGGCACCCTCGGCCGGCGCCGGGGGGGCGGCCAGATCGGCTACGGCCACGGGCTCAGCGGCAACCGGCGATGGAGCCGGCGGGTCGGGTCGGTGGGCGCCGGTCAAAGAGCCGGTCAGTTCAGACAACGGCCGGCCTCTCCCCGCGGGGATGGGGTGCGGGCGGGGATCCCGGCCGGCCCCGGTAGTGGTTGGTGATGGGCATACGTCGATCCTTGCCGAACGCCTTTCCCGAAATGCGCACCCCCGGCGGCATCTGGCGTCGCTTGTACTCGGCCCGATCGATGAGGGCGACGACTCGCTCGACGTCGGCGCGGTCGAATCCGGCGGCTATGAGCTCGTCGGGCGACTGATCCTCCTCGACATAGCCGGCCATCACCGGATCGAGGATCTCGTAGGGGGGAAGTGATTCGTCGTCACGCTGGTCCGGTCGCAACTCGGCCGACGGTGGCTTGTCGAGGACGGCACCGGGTATGAGATCGAAGCCGGCCTTTTCGTTCCGATGACGACAGAGGGCGTAGACGAGCGTCTTGGCCACGTCTTTGATGACGGCGAAGCCACCGGCCGAGTCGCCGTAGAGGGTCGAATAGCCGGTGGCCATCTCGCTCTTGTTGCCGGTGGTCAACACGATCCAGCCCCGCTCGTTGGACAACGCCATGAGCAGGATGCCGCGGATGCGGGACTGCAGGTTCTCGTCGGTCAGTCCGATGGGTTCGCCGTCGATGACCGGCGCCAGGGTAGCCGACAGGGTGTGATGGGCCTCCTCGATGGGCAGGGTGGCCACGTCGATCCCGAGGTTGGCCGCCAGGACGACGGCATCGGCCACCGATCCCTCACTGGAGTAGCGCGACGGCATGGTCACCCCATGGACGTGGTCCGGACCCAGGGCGTCGACAGCCACCGCCGCCACCAAGGACGAATCGATGCCACCGGACAGCCCGATGACCGCATCGGTGAAGCCGTTTTTGGCCAGGTAGTCGCGGGTGCCGAGGACGAGAGCGGCGTACACCTCGGCCTCGGGACCGAGAACAGGAGCAATGGAACCGGCGGCGGCGGGCTCGCCACCGTCGTCCCTACCTTCGGTTGGCGTTTCGATGTCGACGACCAGGATCTCCTCTTCGAACTGGGCGGCGGACGCCAGCAGCCCTCCGGGCCCGACAACCAGTGACGCCCCGTCGAAGACCAGCTCGTCCTGACCGCCGACCTGGTTGACGTAGACGATCGGGCATCCTGTCTCCGTGACCCGCTCGCTCAGCACGGCCAACCGTTCCTGGCGGCGCCGGCGCGAGTAGGGAGAGGCGTTGAGGTTGACCAGAACCAGCGCCCCGGCACGGGCCTGATCGACCATCGGGCCCCGGGCGAACCACATGTCCTCGCAGATGGTCACGCCCACCGGTACCCCGGCCACCGCCTGGGGCGAGGGCTGTCCCGAGCCGGGGGTGAACCACCGTTGCTCGTCGAAGACGCCGTAGTTGGGGAGCAGGCGCTTGTCGTAGCGACCGAGCACCTTCCCGCCGGCGCAGAGGGCGGCCGCGTTGACCAGGCGACCCTGAGCGTCGACATCCACGTAGCCGATCACCGCCGCGCACCGACCACTCTCGGCGGCAATCCGGGCGAATACAGCGCGGTTGTCGGCCACGAAGGCCGGCCGGGACAAGAGGTCCTCGGGCGGGTAGCCGGTCACCGTCAGCTCGGGGAATACGGCCAGGTCGGCCCCGGCCCGCTCGGCCTCGGCCAGGGCGGCCTGGATCCGGTCGGCGTTGCCGTCGAGGTCGCCCACGACGGTGTTGATCTGGCACGCGGCTATGCGCACTCGGGCCATGGCGCCAGACTACCGGGCGTCGTTTGCCCACCCCCGGGCGGCCTGTTCATCCTCCGTTCACAGTCGGGTAACGGACGGGAAACGGCCCGCTGCCACAATGCGGTCGTCCTGTTCAGTCGTACACTTCGGGTGGACGATCGCTCGGTTGCGCCACATACCATCGTCAAGGAGCGGGCAAGGCGCCTCTGGGCGCAGGGGAATACCACGACAACCGAGCGTCATAGGCAATACAAGCAACAGAGGAGCGCACGTGCCATACCAAGCTGAATACATCTGGATAGACGGGACCGAGCCATCGCCGCTCCTCCGGAGCAAGACGAAGATCGTTGCCGACGGCGAGGATCCGGGCATCTGGGGTTTCGACGGGTCGAGCACCAACCAGGCCCTGGGGCACGACTCCGACTGCGTCCTCCGACCGGTCTTCATCGTCCCGGACCCTTTGCGGGGTCCCGATGACAAGCTGGTCATGTGCGAGGTCGAGCTGACCGACTTCACCCCCCACCCGACCAACACCCGGGCCAGGCTGCGGGAGGTGGTCGAGAAGTACGCCGACCAGGAGCCGATGTTCGGCATCGAGCAGGAGTACACCTTCTTCAAGGACGGTCGCCCGCTCGGCTGGCCGGCTCTCGGCTACCCCGCCCCCCAGGGGCCGTACTACTGCGGCGTGGGTGGCGACAAGATGCCCGGACGCGAGATCGTGGAGCTGCACACCGCGGCCTGCATCGATGCCGGCATCGGCATCGAGGGCACCAACGCCGAAGTCATGATGGGCCAGTGGGAGTTCCAGGTGGGCGTGCTCTCCCCCCTCGACGTGTCCGACCACCTGTGGGTGGCCCGCTGGCTCCTCTTCCGCATCGCCGAGGATTTCGGGGTGTACGCCACCTTGGAGCCCAAGCCCATTCTGGGTGACTGGAACGGCGCCGGCGCCCACACCAACTTCTCGACCAAAGCCATGCGCGCCGACGGGGGCTGGGACGCCATCATCGCCGGATGTGAGGCCATCGGAAAGAAGATCCCCGAGCACATCGCCGTCTACGGCGTAGGCATCGAGGGGCGCCTGACCGGTGCCCACGAAACGGAGCACTTCTCCAAGTTCAGTTACGGCACCTCCGACCGGGGCGCATCCATCCGCATCCCGTGGGCGGTGGCCAAGGCCAAGAAGGGCTGGCTCGAAGACCGGCGCCCCAACGCCAACATGGATCCCTACCAGGTCACCGCAGTTATCACCGAGACCGTCTGCAGCGACGCGGCGGGAGGCTGACGACGACCGGGCCCGGAGCACGACTTCCCCCCCGAGTCGGATCCGGAGCGACCCGGCGTCCATCAGCTGAAACGAACAGAGCCGGGTCCCTTCGGATCCGGCTCTGTTCGCATCCTCGGTGCCTCTGTCGACCAGGCCCCCAGAGGCCTGCGACAATGGCGCCATCACATCCGACACCCCCACACCGAATACCCCGACGGCCTCGGAGGTACCCGACCCCATGAGGAGTCAAGAGGAGTACGTTCTCCGGACGGTCGAGGAGCGCGGCATCCGTTTCGTCCAGTTGTGGTTCACGGACGTGTTGGGGACCCCCAAAACGTTCTCCATCACTCCCGCCGAGTTGGAGAACGCCCTGGTCGAGGGGATGACCTTCGACGGCTCGGCCATCGACGGGTTCAGTCGGGTCCAGGAGAGCGACGTCCTGGCCCGGCCCGATGCCCACACCTTCCAACTGCTCCCCTGGCACGGCCACGGCCAGGCCGGCCACAATGGCGAGCACGCCGACCCCCAGGTGGCCCGGGTCTTCTGTGACATCGTCAATCTCGACGGATCGCCCTTCCAGGGATGCCCCCGCCACGTCCTGCGCCGGACCCTCGACCGGGCCCACGACCGCGGTTTCACCTTCTTCGCCGCCCCGGAAATCGAGTACTTCTACTTCGCTGACGCCGACCCCGGCCACGCCCCCACCGCCCTCGACTCCGGGTCCTATTTCGAGCTCACGGTGGCCGACAGGGCCAGCGACATCCGCCAGCGCACCGTGCTCACTCTCGAGGAGATGGGCATCCCGGTCGAGCACGCCCAGCACGAGGACGCCCCCAGCCAACACGAGATCGACCTGCGCTACACCGACGCCATGACCATGGCCGACACCGTCATGACCGTCCGACTGGTCGTCAAAGAAATGGCCCGTCAACAGGGCGTCTTCGCCAGTTTCATGCCCAAGCCACTGGCCGGCGTGCAGGGTTCGGGCATGCACACCCATCTCTCGCTGTTCGAGGGCGACGTCAACGCCTTCGTCGACCTCGACCGACCCGGCGGGCTTTCGGAAGTGGCCGACGGCTTCATCGCCGGCCTGTTGCGCCACGCCCCCGAGATAACGGCGGTGACCAACCAGTGGGTCAACTCCTACAAGCGCCTGGTGTCGGGCTACGAGGCCCCCATCCACGTCTCCTGGGCCCGGAACAACCGCTCGGCCCTGATCAGGGTGCCGGTGGTCAAACCGGGCAAGCTGGAGTCGACCCGGGTCGAGTACCGCTCACCCGACAGCGCCTGCAACCCCTACCTGGCCTTTGCCGTCATCCTGGCCGCCGGCCTCGAGGGCATCGAGAAGGGATACGGACTGCCGCCCGAGGCGGACGCCAATCTGTTCACCCTCAGCCCCGAAGAGCTGGCCAACAAGGGGATCCTCCACCTGCCGGGAAGCCTCAACGAGGCGCTCGGTCTGATGGAGTCCTCCGAGTTGCTGGCCGACACCCTCGGGGAGCACGTCTTCGAATGGTTCATCCGTAACAAGCGGGCCGAATGGGGCGAATACAAGGCTCACGTTTCCCAGTTCGAGCTCGACCGCTACTTTCCCCTGCTGTAATTCCCCTGCTGTAATAAGGCGACCAAGCTCATCCTCGCAAGGAAGGGGAAGACAGCCATCGAACCGCTCCTGTGCTTCCCGGAGTCGCCGCCCTCGGCGGTGACAGCGGTGCTCGACCGCGCCGGCTACCCGTGGCAGGGCGTCGACAAGCCCGAGTCGTCCGAGCTGGACGAGCCCGAAGACGGCTGGTCGGGCGCGGTCATCTGCAGCGCTCTGGATCCGGTCGGGGCCTTCCTCCTCTGTCGGCACCTGCGCAAGCGCGAGGTGCCGCTCGCTCCGGTGATGGTGATCGTCCCCCACGACCAGCTGGCCGAGCTCGAACTGCGGGAGGACCTGTTCGACGACCTCTGTCTCGAACCGGTCAACGCCGAGGAGCTCGGCGCCCGACTGGCCCATCTGTTCTGGCGCACCGGCCGGGGCCTACGACCGGACCTCCTCGAACACGGACCCCTGGTCCTCAACCTGGAGACCTACCAGGCGGCGGTGAGTGGCAAGGTGCTCGACCTCACCTACATGGAGTACGAGCTCCTGCGGTTCCTGGCCGCCAGGCCGGGCAAGGTGTTCACCCGCGAGACGTTGCTCAGCCGGGTCTGGGGCTACGAGTACTACGGAGGGGCTCGCACGGTCGACGTCCACGTACGGCGGTTGCGGGCCAAGCTGGGCGAGGAGCATGCCCACCTCATCCAGACCGTGCGGTCGGTGGGCTACCGGTTCGGGCAGACCAACTGGACGCCCTGACCGGCGAGGTGACGGGCGCCCCGACCGGAGGCGTGGGGGACGACGGCGCTCTCGTTGATCCTCCCGGCGCCGATCACGCCGGCCCCGGCGACCGGTAGGCCCACAGCTCGACCTCGACGGCGGCACCCATGGGCAGGGCCGCCACCCCCACCGCCGACCGGGCCGGTCGGTGGTCCCCGAAGAAGGCCACGTAGGCCTCATTGAGGGCGGCGAACAGGGCCATGTCGGTGACAAAAAGGGTGGTCTTGATCACGTCCTGGCGGGTGGCACCGTGATCCCCCAGCAGGCGCTCGCCGTTCTCGAGAGCCTGGGTCAGCTGGGCGGTCGGGCCTCCTTCGACCAGGGAGGGTGGCGAATCGGGGCGCAGCCCGAGCTGACCGGAGGTGATCAGCCACGGGCCGGCGACAACGATGGGGCTGTAGGGACCGATGGGCGTGCTCATGGCGGGCTCGTGCTCACTTTCTGCTCGTTCGGGGCGCGTTCGGGGGCTTGATACCCGGTCATTACCTGCTTTCTGCTTGTTCCCAAAACCGGGCCTCGGGACCGGACCCTCAATGGGGGGAACCCCGATTCACCGGCCACCGGGGCGGCAGACCGGCGGCCCTCCAACAGGAAGCGGCCACGGCGGCGAATACGGCGTCGGAGCCGTTGACCGGTTCTCCTTCCTTCGTCGTCCGTAGGGCCACGGTGATCGGCGGGGTGTCGCGGGCGCGCAGGATCCCAAAAGAGCGGATGGTGAGATCGCGGGAGGTGCCGTCATCGTCGACGGCGATGCCCTCCGACCGCACCCAACCCATGGCCTGGTGCGCGGCCCCGACGCAGTAGGAGCGGAGCACCACTTCGTCGAGGGGCCGACCGGCGTCCACCTCCACCTCCACCGAGCCGTCGGGAAGGATCCGGGCCGCAGCCCATCCCCCGCCCGGAGCGGTGATCTCGGTACGGAAGAACGGATCGGCATCGTCGGCCGCCGACGCCCAGGGAGCGCACGCCACCAGGACGGCCGCCTCCGCCCATACCGAACTGCGCAGATCGAGGGAGATGGGAGGCCCGGCCAGGGGGACCGGCTCGACAACCAGGGCCGGAGCTAGCCGGGCCACGTCAGCCATCATCGCTGCCCACCGCTCGGCGGGGACACCTTCGGTCGGGACGCCGACGCGGAGTACACCGGTCCCGTCACCTCGGATCCCGGCAGCCACCGGTGGACGCTTGGGGCCTCGGCCGACCACGTCCTCGCGTGACCAGAGCACCCGCACCGGCCGCCCGTGCTCGTCGGCCAGACGCCGGGCGTCGGCCATCACCGGCGAGTGCAGCTTGCCGCCGAAGGCGCCTCCGTTCCCGTAGGGCGACGCCGGCTCCCCCCCGGGCACGCACCACGATGCGTCGGGCTCGACGTAACCCGGTTCCACCCAGGTGGTCTGGAGAACGAGGTCCCATCGACCTCCGGGGACGGCGACCGGGTGGGTCAATCCGAGGCTCGTCCGCCGGCCCTGCACCTTGCCCGCCTGCGACCTGGCCTCCCTCGGCGACCCGGCCACTGTGTAGCCGCCGGCACCGTCGGGGACGGCGACCAACGCCTGGCTGGGAGCGGTGTCGTCGGCAAACCCGGCCCGTCCGAGCACCACCTCGGGGCCGACCTCCTGGGCCACTCCCCCCTCGAGGGTGGCCCGGGCCGCCGCCCTCTCGAGATCCCGCCCGGCCGGCGTCCCCGCCGGCTCGGCCCCCGGTCCGTCAAGAGCCCGCCGCGCCGCCTCACGGATCGTCTGCCAGCCCGTGCAACGGCAGAGATGGGCCACCAAGGCCTCGTCGATCTGCTCGTCCCCCACCTGGATCCCCGCAGCTCCTTCCGCACCGGAGGGCGGCATGGGCGCTTTACGGGCCAGGCCGGCCAATCGCATCACAATTCCCGGCGTGCAGAACCCGCACTGGCTTCCCCCCGTGGCCACCAGGGCGTCCGCCCATCGCCGACGGTCGGGAGCGGGCAGGCCATCGAGCGTCGTCACCTGGCGACCTTCCAGCCGTCGGAGGGGGGTCACGCAGGCCACCCGGGGGGCACCGTCCACCCACACGGTGCAACAGCCGCACTGGCCTTGGGGACTGCACCCGTCCTTGACCGAGCGGATGCTCAGTTGATCACGGAGAAGGTCGAGAAGCGACGACCCGTCGTCCTCCGCCTCGACGTCGGCGCCGTCGACGCGCAGCCGGATCAGGGGCTCAGCGGCTCAGCTGAAGGAGGAGCCACATCCGCAGGTGCGGGTGGCATTGGGGTTGGTGACGTGGAAGCCGGCACCAGACAACCCATCGCTGAAGTCCAGCGTCGAACCCTTGAGGAGGTCGGCGCTGGTCGGATCGACCACCACCTTGACGCTCCCGAACTCCCGCACGACGTCGTCCTCGGCCAGGTCGGCGTCGAAGTACATCTCGTAGCTGTAGCCCGAGCAGCCCCCCGGCCTGACCTCGACCCGAAGAGCCAGACCGTCGACGTCCTCCTGGGCCAACAGCTCAGCAACCTTGGCCGAAGCGGCATCCGTGAGCGTGACCGGATTCGGTCGCTTCCCGATGCTGACGGTCTGCATAGTGCTACTCATCGGTGCTCCTCCTGGTTACTACCGGAACCGTGTGAAATTTCGAGCCCACCATCCCGATCCCTCGGCACGATCGAACTCTCTAGACCACAAGCGTACCCGCGCCACCATGGTGGCGGTACCTCTGGTGCGCCGTTGACTGGCCCGGCCCGTTCGACGGGCCCGGTCCGCCTTGCCGCCCTGTGACCGGCACCGATCCACTCAGCGGGCTCCGTCAACCGGTCACCCATCGTGGCCATCGGGTGGAGGCCGGCCGCCGGCCGGTAGAATTGAGCGGTGACCAGGTCCGACACTCCCGACTCCCGCTCGTCGGCAGGCTCAGGGGCCGACCAGCTGACCGAGGAACGAGTACGCCGCGCTCTCACCGCGGTGGTCGATCCTGAGCTGGGCGCCGACATCGTCGACCTGGGCATGGTGACCGGCATCGACATAGGCGACGGCGGCGGGGTCGTGGTCGAGGTGGCCCTCACCGTGGCCGGGTGTCCCCTACGCACCCAGATCCGCCAGGACGTCGAGACCCATGTGGGTGCGCTCCCCGGCGTGCAGGAGGTGACGGTGACCCTCGGGGTGATGGACCCCGAGCAACGCAAGGCCGTCATGGCCCGGGCCCGCCTCCTGGCCCGTGATCCCTCACCCTCGATCAACATCCCCGAGTCCACCCGGGTGATCGCCGTGGCCTCCGGGAAGGGTGGGGTGGGCAAGAGCTCGGTCACCGTCAATCTGGCTGTGTCACTGGCCCGCCGTGGGCTGACCGTAGGCGTCCTCGACGCCGACATCTGGGGTTTTTCGGTTCCGAGGCTCCTGGGCATGCAAGGCGAGGTGGAGGCGCGCGACAAGAAGATGGTTCCCCTCGAGCGGCGGATCGGCGATGGCGTCCTCCGCGTTCTGTCGATGGGATTTCTGGCCGACGAGGAAAGCGCCATCATGTGGCGCGGCCTCATCCTCAACCGGGCGGTCCAGCAGTTCCTGGAGGATGTGCACTGGGGGGACCTCGACTACCTGCTCATCGACATGCCCCCGGGTACCGGCGACATCCAGATGGGCTTGGCCCGTATGGTCCCCCGAACCGAGGTCATCGTGGTCACCACGCCACCAGTGGCGGCGCAGAAGGTCGCGGCCCGGACAGCCGACATGGCCCGCAAGGGATACCTCCGGGTGGCCGGGGTCATCGAGAACATGTCCGATTTCACCTGCGAGCACGGCACCTCGTACGCGCTCTTCGGATCCGGCGGCGGCGCCCGTCTGGCCGCCGATGTGGGTGTTCCGCTCATCGGACAGATCCCCCTTCACCCGGCGATGGCCGCCGGCGGAGACGCCGGTCAACCGGTCGCCCTCGAACGGGGCCATCCCCTGGCCGACGCCTTCGACCATATCGCCGATGAAGTGATCACCACCATCGCCCCGGTGGTGCCCATGGATGCCTGCAGCGTGCGCCTACTGGACCGGGTCGAGGCGGCCGTCCGGACCGGCTCGTCCGAGGGGTGAGCCATCCGGCCCGGGCGCACCTCCGGAGAGGCCCTGTGGCGACATTCAATCTAGAGAATTGGCTGTTTTACGGGCTACAGACGATAAGGACCAGGATCTATATCGGGTGTAGACGGTAGTGACGCCAATTTCCGAAAATAAGTAGAGCGCCCGGACCACCTTCCGCTCCCTCCCCGAGCCGACAGACGGAAACGGAGGTGCTCAGTCGGTCCCCGTCCTCGGGCCCCAGACCCGCCGGGCCGCGGCCAGGTCCTCCTCACTGCCAGACCCCGATTGGTGTCGGGCCTCGAGTGCGTCTTCGTAACCCTCGTCACCCGGTCGGAGTATCAGCACCCTCCCATCCTCGATGAGCACCACGGGCAGGATGGTGGTGACCTCGGTGATGGCGCGGGCCCAGGCCATCACTTGGGCGGTCGAGGTGAACCTTTCGATGCTCCGGAGGTTGGCAATGGTCGGCGGCAGGAGCTCGATGTCCCCGGCGACTTCGTCGGCCAGTGCCTGTGCGGGACGGACCCATATGGTGGCGATGGTCTCACCGTCGTCGTGGCTGGCTATCTGACCGGCGGGGGCCGCGGTCACGAAGAACCGTGTGTCGTAGCGGCGGGGCGCAAGGTCAGGCGTGATCCAGTGGCTCACATAGTGGACGGTGTCGGTGGCCAGCCGCAGATTTTCGGCTCGGCACACGTCCAGCAGCCGGAGGGAGCCCCCGTTGACAGCGTCGCGATAGGCGGCAAAGCGGCGCCCCACCTCAGGATCGGTGGTGTCCAGCAGGGCGTCGCCCCCGCCCGCCTCGGAACCGCCCCATCCGACAGGCTCCGCCACCAGTACGCCGGCCTCCTCGAAGCATTCCCGGAGGGCGGCCACCCAGAAGGAAAGGCCGCCCGACGCGACGCCCAAGATGGCGCTGGCCTCGGCATCGGTGAGGCCGCGGGACAGCTCCTCGGCTGCCCGTCCCCGGTCATCGGGATCGACCGAACCGCCAGGGAAAACATAGACACCGGCCACGAACTCGGAGGCCAGATTGCGTCGGAGCATGCACACTTCGATGGCATCTCCGCCGTCCTCGTCGACGGCGTCCCGAATGAGCATGACGGTTGCGGCATCGCGGAGGGTCACGCTCATCGCGATCAGGCTACAGCTGGCCTCCGACCGTCGGTCAGTAGGGAGGCGGCACCGACTCGGACACCAACACGCCCGAATCGACCAGGGCGCTGATGGCCAGCTCACCGAAGCGTCGCGGGTCGGCGATGAGCCAGGCGTGAGAACCCTCCACCACGATTCCGTCCACACCGGCAGCCCGGCGGAGCTCGTCGAAGGCGGAGCGAGACACCAGCCCATCGCGGTCCGACCAGGCCACGCTGACCGGCGTGCCCCGGCGGGCGATGATCCCGACTTCGCGCACCAGGTCGGCCCGTCGGATGAACTCACCGGTTCGGAACATCCCGAGCGGGTTCTGGAGCATGTTGGGGATGAAGTCCTCCAACAGCGTGGGCAGCAGGCGCATCACATGCGGCGAGTGAAAAAGGTCGGTCCCGATATGCCGGCCCCAGTCCCACATCGGGCGTTGCACCATGGTGCGGACCTCGTTGGGAAAAAGTGACCAGGTCGGGCTCCCGATTGCGTTGACCAGAAGCAGGGAAGCAGACCGCCTCGGTTGGGCAAAGACAAAAGCGGTGGCCACACCGCCACCGAAGGAGTGGCCGGCTACCAGGGCCACCTCCCGCACGCCCACGGCGTCGAGGAAGTGGCCAACCCATTGGGCATAGCCGGCAAAGGTCCGCCGTTCGGGTTCGAGTTCGTAGGTTCCGCCGAACCCGGGAAGGGCCGGGGCATAGACCCGGCACCCGGCAGCACCCATGGCCCGGATGGGCCGTCGGTAGGCGTTCGGTCGCAGTCCCCACCCGTGGAGGAACAGGGCGGCGGGCCCGGTTCCTGTCACGCCGTAGCGGACGCGGTGACCGTCGACCTCCACGGAATCCCAGACCAGGCCCGTGGCCCCCTTGCCCCGTGCCGCTACCAGGTGAGGACCCCCGGGGCGCTCGTCCGACGCGCCCACTGCTGCATCAACCGACATGGCCAATCAGTGTAGGCACCGAAATGACCTCCCGAGCGGACCTGGCGGTCACCACGGTTCGACGCCCCCAGGCCCTCCGACGACAAGAACCCCGCCCGACCAGTTACGCTCACTCCGACAGATACACCGATCGGGGACTAGGGAAAGATGGCACAGGACCAGAACAAAGTCACGACTGGTGGCAACAAACCCAAGCCTCCCAGCCCGTCGAGTGGCTCATCGGGTCAGAGCGCCAAGGACCGGAGCAGGGCCCAGAGCCGGCCGGTCACCACCAAGACGCCGGCAGGAAAGCCGCAGAAAGCCTCCGGGTCGGGCGGCGGGGGCAAGGGAGGCAACACCCCGCGCCCCGGGAGCCGGCCCCCGGCCCAGCCGAAGCCGAGCCGCATGTCGGGCTCTCTCATCGCCTGGAGCGCGGTGGGCCTGGTCGTGGTGGTCATCGCCGTTCTGGTCGTCGTGAAAGCGGTCGGCGGGAGCACCAGCCCCCAAAACGCCACGTATACGGCGGTGACCCCGGCCCCGGCGTCGGTCGTCCACGACGTCACCAACATTCCGCTCTCCGTCTACAACAAGGTGGGCATCAACTCGCCGACCGTGCCGGTATCACCACCCAACATCATTTCGGGGCAGCCGCCGATGACCCTCAACGGCAAGTCCCCGGCCATCCTCTACTACGGGGCCGAGTACTGCCCCTACTGCGCGGCCGAACGCTGGGCCATAACGGCCGCCTTGTCCAGGTTCGGGACCTGGTCCAATCTCAAGATCACCGCCTCCTCCCACACCGACGTGGACGCGGAGACCCACACCTTCAGCTTCTACGGGGCCTCGTTCACCAGTCCCTACATCGCCTTCACCGGGATCGAGCAGTACAGCAACGTTCCCACCGCCACCGGTTACGTAAACCTGCAGAATCCCACCAAGGCGGAGGAAGCCATACTCACCAAGTACAGCAGTTCGACCTACACCGGTGCCGGTGCTTCGTCCAGTGGTGGGATCTCCTTCCCCTTCGTCGACATCAACAACCGGGCCATTGTTTCGGGCGCCAGTTACGACCCCCAAATCCTGGCCGGCCAGGACTGGTCCGAGATCGCCGGTAACCTCAGTGATCCCACCAACCCGGCCACCCAGGCCATCGTCACCACCGCCAACTACATGAGCGCGGCGATCTGCGACAGCACCAAGGGCGCTCCGGCTTCGGTCTGCAACAGTTCGGGCGTCGAGGCGGCGGCCAAGGCGCTCAAGCTGAGCTGACCCGAAAAACGGGAACCGATCGTGCCCACACTGCGGTGGCAGCCCATAGCCACCCTGATCCTCAGCGTCGCCGGTTTGGGGGTGGCCACCTATCTGACCATCACCCATTTCGACAAGGTGGCCCTCGTCTGCTCGGACAGCGGAGCCATCAACTGTGCCAAGGTCACGACCAGCCCCCAGTCCTATGTGTTCGGCATTCCCGTGGCCATCCTGGGATTGGGGTTCTTCGTCCCGATGATCCTTCTTTGTCTCCCCGCAGCCTGGAGATCGCAGGACCGGAGAATCCACCTGGCCCGGCTCATCCTGTCGGTCACCGGGGTGGGAATGATCATCTACCTGATCATCGCCGAGCTCTTCATCATCAAGGCCATCTGCCTGTGGTGCTCGTCGGTCCACCTGATCACATTCATCCTCTTCGTCATCATCGTGACCGCTACCCCCATCGTGTTGGCACCCGGTTACAACCAGTACGAGCCCTCGCTCACCGGGGAGTCGTCGTAACAGGTCGTCGGCCCCGGTGACCGACCGCGGTCTGGATCAACAGCCGACGCCGGCGGTGCCGGAGGTCAACGGGACGTCCGACGGTCAAACCGAGAACCCCGAACACCTGGCCCGTCGTCCGCGCAACCGGGCTACCAGCTTCGTCTGGGGGGCCATCATCGTCATCCTGGTCATCGTGGTGGCCATCGTGGTCTACGCCGTGGCCGGGCCCCCCGAGTCGCCGGGAGCAGTGCGGCGTGCCCCCACCTCCGACGCGGTGGTCTCCGACGTCGCTCATGTTCCACCGTCGGTCTTCAACGCCATCGGCGTCACCCCGACGTCGGCGGCGTCAGTGACGCTCACTCCGCCTTCGGTCGTGGACGGAGCCCCCCTCCTCTCGATGGGAAAACCTGAGGTCCTCTATGTCGGCGCCGAGTACTGTCCGTTCTGCGGTGCCGAGCGATGGCCTCTGGTGGTGGCTCTCTCCCGCTTCGGCCACTTCGCCACCCTCACCAACATGCAGTCGGCAGCCCTATCGGTGTTCCCCGGCATCCAGAGCTTCAGCTTCGTGGGCTCGACGTACGCCAGTCGCTACGTCACCTTCACCGGAGTCGAGCTCTATTCCAACGCCGTGGACAGCAACGGCGCCTACACCCGCATCGCCAGCCTGACGCCGGCGCAGTCCTCCCTCGTCAGCAGGTACGGCGCCCCCGGTACCACCGCCAGCGGCTGGCCGTCGTTCCCCTTCGTCGACGTGGCCAACGTGGTGGTGGCCTCAACCTCGGGGTTCAGTCCCGCTCTCATCGCCAACATGTCCCAGTCAGCCATCGCCAGCGACCTCGACCAGCCCACCCAGCCGTCCACCCAGGCCATCGTGGCTGCGGCCAACTACCTGAGTGCCGGTCTCTGCCGGGCCACCCACGGCCAGCCGGGCTCGGTATGCACCAGCAGGGGGGTCCGGTCTGCGCTGACCGCTCTCGGTTTGTCTCAGCCCCGGGCTTGATCCGCCCCGGACGGGCCCAGGGCCAGGCCTCCGCTCAGCCAGCCCGCCGGTCGGCCATCTGCTTACGCTCCATCTCGTTCAGCCCACCCCATATGCCGTGGGGCTCGTGAATGCGGATGGCGTAGTCGAGACACTCGACGCGCACGGAGCAGGTCCGGCAGATCGATTTGGCCCGGTCCTCCCGCTGCATCTTTTCGTCCTTGCGCTCAGCGTGGGCGGGCGGAAAGAAGATTTCCGCCTGGGGCCCACGACATGACGCTCTGAGCTGCCATGCGTCTGAAGCCTGCTCCACGATGCCCAAATCCCCCTTCACCAACCCCGTAAGGTCCTCCAGAAAGCGAAGGTACTCGTCGGCGTTGCCGGAAACAAGGGGTCTGACCAGGATTTCCCAGGTATCTCACCCGGGGTGCCGAACAACACGCAAACGGTGCTCGGGGGCAAAAGGGCCGTCCCGGCCGCCGGGAAGCCCGTGGCCGGTCGGCCGATGGCCCCGGAGGGCGGCCACTACGCTCGCTTACGACATGGATCTCCGCGCCTTTTGCACCCAGAGCCGTGTCCTGATCGTGGCCGGCAAAGGCGGCGTAGGAAAGACCACCATGGTGGCTTCCCTCGCCCATATGGCGGCACACGCTGGACTTTCGGTGCTGGTGATCGAATTGGAGGGTCGGGCGGGCGTGGCCAACGCCTTCGGCCACGAGGTGCCTCTGGACTACGCCGGATCGGTGCTCCATGCCGTGGGTGCCGCCGTGGTGCAAGAAGAGGACGAGAACGCCGCCACTGCGGTCCCCAAAGGGTCCGTCCGAGCCCGAACCATCACTCCCGATGCCGCTCTCCTCGAGTACCTGGACGACCACGGAATGCGGCGGATATCCAAGCGTCTGCTGGCCTCGGGCATCATCGACCTGGTGGCCGGAGCGATCCCCGGCATTCGCGACGTCCTGGTCCTGGGAAAGGTCAAGCAGATCGAACGGAGCCGGATTGCCGACCTGGTACTGGTGGACGCGCCGGCCACCGGCCACACCATGACGTTTCTCTCATCGGCCGGCGGGTTGCTCGACGCCGCCCAGGGGGGCCCGATCCGCACGCAGGCTGCCGAGGTAGTGGCCATGCTGTCCGATCCGGCCCGGTGCCAGGTCGCCCTGGTCACGCTGCCCGAGGAGATGCCTATCAACGAGGTGGTCGAAGCGGCCTACCAGCTCGAGGACAAGGTGGGCGTCGTGCTCGGCCCGGTCATCGTCAACGGGTGTTACCCCCGGCTCGACGGGTTGGGGGTGACGGCGCAGTCGGCAGCCGATGCCGCGGGGGTAGTGCTCGACCCGGCGACCGTTTCGGCCCTGGACGACGCACGCCAGTTCCGGCTCACCCGCCAGGAGCTCCAGGACGAGGAGCTGGCCAGGCTGGCCGACGAACTCCCGCTACCCCAGCTGAGGACCCCGTTCATCTTCTCCGAAGCTATCGGTCCCGAGGAGCTCGGTGTCCTGAGCTCAGCTCTGGCCGACGGCATCGAGCGGATGCCCGATCCCGCTTCGGTGTCGACGTGAGCGGCACCGAGGAACCAATCGGCGCCGAGGAACCCATCGACTCGGTGGTGGGCCGGCGTTCGATCATCATCTGCTGTGGTTCGGGGGGCGTGGGCAAGACCACTACGGCCGCGGCCTTCGCCCTACAGGCGGCACGCCTCGGTCGTTCGGTGTGCGTCGTTACCATCGACCCTGCCCGTCGTCTGGCCAACGCCCTCGGGCTCGATTCGCTCACCAACCGACCGACCCTCATCGAAGGACCGTGGCCCGGTGAGCTGCACGCCCTCATGCTCGATCCCAAGGGGACATTCGACGACCTGGTGCAGCGATACTCCGACAGCGACCAGCAGGCGGAAGACATCAAGGTCAACCGGATCTACGCCAACCTCACGGGGACTCTGTCGGGGACCCAGGAGTACATGGCCGCCGAAAAGCTCTACGAGCTGGTTGAGGAGGGCGGTTTCGACCTGGTGGTGGTGGACACCCCGCCCACCCGTAACGCCCTGGACTTCCTCGACGCTCCGGGGCGGTTGACCCAGTTTCTGGAGAACCGGATCTTTCAGGCGCTCATGAAGCCGACCCGGATCGGGCTCAAGTTCATGGGGGTGGCGGCCCAGGCCCTCCTCCGCACCATCTCCCGGGTGGCCGGTGCGGACATCGTCCGAGACGCGGTGAACTTCTTCCAGGCCTTCGAGGGCATGGAGGAGGGATTCCGGGTCCGGGCCGCTCGAGTGAGGGATCTCCTGGCTGACCAGGGCACCGCCTTCGTGCTGGTGGCCTCTCCCCGTCCCGACTCGGTCGACGAAGCTGTCCATTTCGCCGGCAAGCTGGCCGAGTCCAATATGACGGTGACCGCCCTGGTGGTCAACAGGGTTCAGCCCCGATTCGCCAGCGACGACCAGATCGACGCGCTTCCGTCCCTCACCGCGGACCAAGGGAGCTCACCCCTGGGCCAGTTGATCGGCAACCTGCGCGGCTACACGGCCGCTTCGGATCGCGAGGAGCAGGCCTACGCCGACCTGGTGGCCAAGGTGGCTCCCGCGCCTGTCTACCGTGTCCCTCTGCTCAACACCGACGTCCACGATCTGGTGGGCCTGGGGACGGTGGCCGACCTCCTGTTCGCCGGCCCCGGCGTCACCGAACCAAGCGGTTCGGAACCGTCCAGGGCTCCCACCGGGGGGTCTCCCGGAGGGAGCTAACCTGGCCTGGTGCGCACCGTTCTCGTGGCCAGCGACGCCCCCTCGGTGAGGGCGGAGATCATCGCCATCGCACAGACGCCGGACATCACGGTCCTCGAGGCACGATCCGGGCCGGCCGTGATGGCAGCCGTCGCCGAGTCGGAGCCCGACCTGGTGGCGGTGGACCTCCAGATGGGAAACATGGGCGGCATGGCGGTGTGCCTCGAGCTCCGTCTCGAAGCCTCCTACGGCAAGCTCGGCCACATTCCGGTGCTGATGCTCCTTGATCGCCGCCCGGACGTGTTTCTGGCTCGGCGCTCCGGGGCTGAAGGGTGGGTGGTCAAGCCACTCGATCCCATCAGACTGCGCCGGGCCATTACCGCCCTCCTCGACGGAGGCACTTACTACGACGAGTCCTACCAACCCCTCTCCGTCGTGTCCACGCCCGTCCACGCCGGTACCTGAAAGCCCAAGGGCGGCCCGCGTCCGTGTCCGTTTTCCGTCGTAAGGACGAGGACGAAGAGGAGTCTGGCTCGTCAGGGCGGGGCCCGGGGATCACCCGCCGCCGGCGTACCGGAGGTGAAGGCCACAACCGCTCCCGAGCGGGTGAAGGCGGTGCTGATGCCCAGGAGCAGTTCATCATCGACGCGCTTCACGATCTTCACGACACGGTGGTGCGCGAGGTGATGACGCCCCGCGTCGACGTGGTTGCCCTCACCATCCCCCTGACCGTCGACGCCGTGAGTCGGGCCGTGCGCGAGTCGGGGCACAGCTGCTTCCCGGTGTGCGGCGACGACCTCGACGACCTCATCGGCGTCCTGTTCGTCAACGACCTCTTCCGGGCCGGATGGAAGGTCGGAGGCAGCGATGACAACGGCAGCGAAACGACCGAGCCGATACCGGCCGGCGGAAACGCACCGGTGCTGGTCAGAAGTCCGACCCGTCCCGCCCCCGACCCCATTGACATCTCGCGGCGACTCCGCCAGCCTTTTCTGGTCCCCGAGTCCGGGCTGGTGCTCGAGGTATTGGCCGAGATGCGCCGCCAACGTCGTGCCTTCGCCGTCGTCGTCGACGAACATGGCGGCGTGGAGGGCGTCCTGACCGTCAAGGACCTGCTCGGCGCCCTGGTGGGTGACCTGCCCGACGAGTTCGATCCGGACGACGAACCCGAAGCGGTGCGAGTGGACGGGAGCCGGTGGCTGCTGGACGGCCGGATGAGCGTGGACGACGTGAGGGATCGGCTCGACATCAATGTGCCTGAAGGCGAATACGTGACTCTCGGAGGATTCCTTTTCGACGCCTTCGGCCACATCCCCAAGGAGGGGGAGACACTGGTGGCCGACGATTGGGAGTGGCGCATCACCGAGATGGACAAGCGTCGCATCGCCAAAGTGGTGGCCAAACGAATCCGATCGCTACAGGTTGAGCCGGGGGGCGAGGGGGATGAGGGCAGCGGAGAAGGATGACCAGGTCGAGACCGGGCCTCTGAACCCGGGCCTCTGCGCCTGCGGGAATCGACCGGATTGGGGTCCGATAGAGTCTCGCTGGTCAGGGTCGGTGAGTTCCCGGTTCCTACGACGGGCTGTGGCGCAGTTTGGTTAGCGCGCTGCGTTCGGGACGCAGAGGTCCCCGGTTCAAATCCGGGCAGCCCGACCACGAAACCGCAGGTCGACAGAGGTACGGAGCCTCACGCTCGGTGGTGAACGAAATGGGACCCGGGTGACGTTGGCCCCCGTGCCAGGCGCGGGGCAGAGTAGCGCCCCGCATCCGGGTAGTGCGGACGAACGCCAGCCAGTGGCACGATCTGGTCACAACGCTCCACTCATCGTGCACTGGCTTGAATTCCCTTAGTCAGGACAGGCGGCACGGCGTACGGGTTCGGGTGTTCTGCTCGTGGCCAACACTGGATGGTCGGACGCCACCTCTGAGCCAGTCGGGGCAATCCATGCAGAAGGTCTGGGGCCATCGGCGAGGCGAGCCTTGCCACCTCGACATCGCCTGTGCCCGTCGGGGTTTCCGGCGAGCAGCCGATGCCCTGTGAAAGCCTCGTGTCCGTGGCTGTCTACGACGACGTTGCCGAGTGCTATGACGCCTCGAGGGGCGGCGAGCAGCGGGGAGCCGACTTCGCCGAGCAACTCGACACCCGACTTCCCGCCGGCGAGGGTCCGATACTCGAGGTGGGCGTGGGGACCGGTGTCATCTCTCTGGGATTGGCCCGCCACGGTCGGTCGGTGATCGGCGTTGACATTGCGTCAGCCATGTTGGCCCGTGCCCACAGTCGGCTGGGTTCGGTCCTTGTCAGAGGTGACGCCAGGCAGCTGCCTTTTGGCGATGGGTCGGTACCGCACGCCGTCTCGGTGTGGGTCGTCCATGCCGTCGATCCACCCGAGGCATTGTTCGCCGAGGTGTTCCGCGTCCTGCGGCCGGGCGGGCGCTACCTGGTCTGTCCTACCAATCGAATCGCGGAAGGCGACCCGGTCAAACCGATTCTCGACGCCATGTTCATGAGGGCCAGCCGACTTCACCCGACATGGAGTCAGAACCCGGTCAGCGTGGCCGACATCATGGCGTGGGCGACGCAGGCAGGATTTGTGGGCCGTGTCGAGTCCTTTGAGAGCAGGGCATGGGAGACCTCCTCGGAGGAACTGATCGATTCGGTCAATCGCCGGGTGTGGCCGGCGTTGCAGGGACTGGATGAACAAACTTTTGAGGCAGTTACAAAACCGGCCATCGATGCCATTCGCCTCCTACCCGAGGGACCCATCGCGCAACGTGCCACGGTGGACATTGCCGTGCTCTCCGTTTCGCCCTAGTTGGTCACGAGCGTTGACGAGGGGAATGCGCCTCGGTCATTTGCTCCCGAGTTTGGCGTCGATGGCGTCAAGGCGGTCGGCGATGTCCCTGATGCCGCCGGCCGTATGGATGTCCAGTCGATCGAGAATCTGCACGGCGTCGTCGTAGGTGTGCTGTGATCGGACGTCGCTGGCCTCACTCTGGACATTCTGCCCAACCATGATCACGGACAGCAGCACCAACTGGAGGAACGTCTGCGCTATCCACGCGATGATTCCCTCACCACCGGGCCTGAGCGCTGGTCGCAATCCGAGCAGGGCGATGATGGCGAACACGTAGGCACACCACATCGACCCGACCAGGTTGGTGAGGAATACGGCAATTTTGGCGTTCACGCCGTCCGCCCTCATGACTTGACCTCGCAACCCACGGATGCTGATTGCCTTACCGATGACGTGATGGGCCTTTACGGGGCCGTGTATCTGACCATTGTTCATCCTGCGCTCCTTGATCGGCGAACTTCGAGCATGACACCGACCCCACCGCCGAGGGTGACCTGGAGCGTTTCGGGGGTGGTGCCACCCACTCAGCTTGGCCACGTGCCGCGCCAGTGGCGAGACCCAAGGAGCTAGTGGTGCGACCCGAGGCCAAACAGCCTCCGCCCACCACTACAGTTCGACCTCGATGGCCAACGTGGGTCCCGTGAGCCAAATCGTTGGATCCGCAGCCTCCGCCCCCCGGAGCACTCCGGTCGGAACAGAGAGCCCACGCCACTGGTTGCGCTCCGCAGGCGGTCGTATCGTCAGCCGGCTCGCTCTGATCGGACTCCTGGTGGTGATGACGACCGTCGCCTCCGGCACGGCCAGTGCCGACACTGCCCCCGTCCCCCACTACCTGGCGCTGGGCGGATCGGCTTCGGTCGGCTTCCAGCCGGTCCCCGGTGACCCCCACGGCCGCCCGACCCAACAGGGGTACACGCGTTACCTCGCCGACCAGCTGGGTCATCGCTGGCCCGGTCTGGAGCTGGTCTCACTCGGATGCCCGGGGGAGACGACGGAGACACTCTTGGCCGGCGGTGACCGCTGTCACTACGCCCAGGGGTCTCAGCTGGCAGAGGCTGTGGACTTCCTGGGAGCCCACCGGGATACGCGTCTGATCACCGTCGACATCGGATTCAACGACATCGCCAGGTGCATCGAGCGGTGGCAGGTGCATGCCGCCTGCATCTCAGAAGGCGTGGCCGCGGTCCGCCGGCAACTCCCCCCCGTCCTTTCGGCGCTACGGGCAGCCGCCGGCTCGGGCACCGAGATCGTCGGTGTCGGCCACTACGACCCGTACCTGGGCTTGGAGCTTCACGGAGAGGCCGGCCGGAGGTTAGCCGCAGCCAGCCTCCGAGCCATTGAGCACCTCGACGGAACCCTGCGATCCATCTACGCGCACTTTGGCATGCCGATGGCCAACGTGTTGGGAGCTTTCGCCGACACTGATACCGGCTCCACCATGGTGGACGGGCGGGTGGAGCCGGTGAACGTCGAGCGGACCTGCCAGTTGACCTGGATGTGCGCGCCACGCCCCCTCGGTCCGAACGTCCATCCCAACGATCGCGGTTACCGGGTTATCGCCCGTGCCGTGGAGGGCGCTCTGTCCCCCCACTGAGCGGGTGCCCAGGGTCGGCTCCGTCCGCCCGGGTGGAAGGGTCGACCCCGGGCGTCCGTCGCCACCCGTATCGGCAACCTGCCTGGGTCGAGGCAACCACGTGGCCCACGGCGAGCGGGACCGTCCGGTCAGGACCTTGGCCATCGGGGTCCTGGCCAGGATGCTGGTCAGGAACACACATGCACCGAACACCAGCACGACGGCGACCAGGCACACGAGGGGCCAGGGCAGGAAGGCGTCGAGCCGACCCCACCCGAGACCGGTCAACGCCAGGATGAAGACCATCTGGGCGAGATAGACCCCGTACGAATTGTCCGATCCTGACCGGACCGCGGCCCGCAGCCGGGCGGAGCGGTGCGAGTCGACGAGATAGGTACCGGCCAGATAGATGCTGGCGATGGCACCGATGTTGAAGGGCATCACGATGGGCTGGAAGGCATCGGAGCTCGAACCCAGCCACGACACATGGCCTGCTGCAGCCGCGAAGTACCAACCCTCGGCCACAGCGGCCGCCAGGAAGGTGAAGCCGAGGACAAGGCGCACGTGGTCCCGTAACCAACGATCGACCTGGTCGAGGTGGAGGGCGATGACCATCCCGGCCACCAGATCGAACTGGTAGGAGGTGATCTCCCTGGTTGCCCAAAACTCACGCAGAGCCGGTGGCGACACCCCCCAGTGCTGCAGCGAGACGACGGTCAACTGCACGGTTCCGCTCACCGCCAATACGAACCAGGGATGGTTCTTGAGGCGGACCATTCCTACCATCAGCAGCGGAAAGAGAACGTAGAACTGCATGATGACCAGCAGGTAGTAGAGCTGGTAGTAGCCGGTACCAGCCAGGTAGGCGAGGTGGACCATCGAGCCCTTCCAGCCGATGGTCGGATGGAGCGTTACCAGGAAGTAGACAAAAGTCCAGCACAGGTAAGGGGCGCCGACGGCGACGAACCGTCTCCAGTAGAAAGACCGCAGTCCTCCCTCCCGGCTTCGCTGGTAGCTGTAGGTGAGCATGCAGGCCGATACGAAGAGGAAGGCCTCCCGGGTCACATGGAGGAGCATGAGGAGCGATCCGCCGGCCAGACCGGCGACGGGGGCGAAGGCCAGGATGGAGTGGGTGGAGACCACCCCAGCCTGCTTGATGGGCCGCATGGCATCGACATGGTCCAGCCGCTTCCTCGTCCCGGTGGCTCCCGTGGCGCCCTTCGATGCCGGGGTTACCGTGGGTGCCTCAGAAGAAAGGGCGGCCGACGGATCTCCGGCGCCCGGCGCTTCGACACCGGTGCGTTCGGACAGAGCCCATGTCACCGGGTGAACACCATGGCGATCGTCTCCACGCCGCCCGATCGAACCGATCGCCTCAGGACCTTCCCGGTGGCCGTGGTGGGAAGTCGAACTACGACACACAGGGTAGCCGGCCACTTCCTCGGAGCCAGGGTGTCTCCCAGGCGCCGGCGCAGACGGTCGCCGACAGCCACCGCCTGCCACACACTGGAGCGGTCGGTGATCCCGTGGAGGGTGAGATAGGCCCACGGCTCCTGGCCCAGGGCCGGATGGTCCACCCCCACCACGACCACTTCCTTGACACAGGGCTCGGCCACCAGGACTTCCTCGATCTCGCGGGGGTAGACCTTCTCGCCGCCCCGGTTGATGACGTCGTCGGCTCGGCCGATCAGGTACAGGTACCCGTCGTCGTCCTGATATCCGAGGTCACCGGTATCGAGCCAGCCGCCTCCGTGGCCGGACGCTGTCTCGGTCACTACCTCGTCCGAGGGCTGTGCGATCTCCACCCCGGCGTCGGGCTCTGCCGGCTCCCCCGGCTGGGGATGGGTGGCCACCGACGCACCCCGGATCTGTACCAGACCTACCGCGGGCTGCCCGGTCGGCTCGGTGGCGACGATGCGCACATCGATGTCCACAGGAAGGCCGACCGAACCGGGTTTGTCCGGACCGACCAAGGGCATGGCCGTTATCTGCCCAGCGGCTTCAGTCATTCCGTAGGTTTCGAGGACCGGTAGTCCCGTGGCCCACTCGAAGCGGTGGCGAGTGGCCACCGGTAACGGTGAGGAGGCTGATCGAATGAACCGGATGCGAGGGGGAACCCCCTCGCCGGGTCGGAGCGAAGACAAACGGTCGACGATCGGCGGCACGGCATTGATCCAGGTCACGGCGCGCCTGTCCATGAGCTCCCAGAACCCGGTGCGGTGAAATCGATCGTCGAGTACGAGGCGGGCGCCGGCGTACAGCGTGGACAACAGACCGACCACCTCTGCGTTGACGTGGAACAGAGGAAGGGCGTTGAAGCCCACGTCACCGGGAGCCAGTCGATGGTGTCGCGCCACCGCCCGGGCACCGTGGAGAAGTTGGTACTGGTGCAGCGGGATCAGCTTGGGGCGTCCGCTACTCCCCGACGAGGAGAGAATGGCACCACCACTGGGCGCAGAGAGCCAGGGAGGGGCTGACCGGTATCCGGCCGCAGCCGGGACGCGGCCTGTCGTGACGGTAACGGGAGCAACCCAGCGGGCGCCGTCATCACCGCCGCCCACCCGGCCGTCACTGATCACCAAGCGGGGCTGGAGGCGACTACAGGCTGCGCCGACCACTGCCGACGGAGCCGCTGGATCGATCGGTGCCACCCATCTCCGGTTGGCCATCAGGGCCAGATAGGCGAGAGTGAATTCAATCGGGTCGGTTATGACCACCGCCACCACCTGACCCGACTCCACCTGGGCGGCACCGAGTCCGTGACCCCACAGCCGCACGACCTCGAGCAGATCTCGGTAGGAGATCCGCCGTCCGGATCGGGCGTCTTCGACAAAGGTATTGCCGTCAAGGGCGGCGGCCCGTTCAGTGATCAGCTGGAGCAGGCTCTGACTGTTCGACCAACCCTTCGACCCCTGCTGCAGAGCGTCGGCCCGGTCCAGCAACCCAGCCTCAGGAGCCTCGGAGACCGTGTGCCCGGCGTGACGAGTGACCACCTCAATACACCATCCTCGGGTCCCGATAATTCTTGAACTCGATGAGGTTTCCGGAGGGATCGACCAGCACGAACGTGACGTGCGCCTCGACCAGCCCCTCGAATCGCACCGTCGGCGCCTGAAAGTAGGGAATCTTCCGGAGCTCACACAGCTTCACCAGCGCATCGAAGCTCTCCCTCTGGCGAAAGGTGACACCGAAGTGCCGCGGGTAGAGGGAGGTGGGCGGCGATGTGGGACTCTCCTGATCGCTGAGATGGCATACCAACTGATCTCCGAAGAAGTCCAGGGTGATCCGGTCCCCGTACCGCCGGGCCAACTTGCACCCGAGCAAACCGACGTAGAACTCTTCGGCCTCCCCGAGGTCGTGCACAGGGATGGCCAGATGAAAGGTGTCCAGTGGATCCCTCATGCCACCACCGCCTGCTCGGATTCGAAACAGAGGAGCGTGTCGGCACGGAGCCCGAGGCGTAGGGTCTCGAGGCCGATCACGTCGGTGGCGGCGATATTGCCCAGGTTGACATCCGGTCCAAGGCGCCTGACGAAGTACGACTGCAAAGTCGATGAGGGGGCCTCGAAAAGCAGATGGTCACGGAACGACTCGTGCGCCAACAGCTCGTCAATCAGCTCGTAGCGGAGCTCGCCGTTCGGGCGGCAGATGCCGGATCGTCCGCTTTCACGGGATTCGAGCGTCACCAGACAAGCTCCGGCGTCGAGGTCTTCCTCGATGCACTCGACCCATCGGCTAGCAGGAAGCGCCTCCGATCGCCGAGCATCCTTGAACCCAACCTCGGAAATCACCCGGAACTCGCCGGACAGCTGCCGGATGAACTCTGCTTTTTTCGAATTGGAGAGGTCGATTGTCCCGTTCGAAACCTCCACAATGTGACAGCGGTGTTGGTGGCAGTAGGTGCGGAAGTCGTCAAATCGATCCTGCAGGATGTGCTTCTCGAACAGCGTTCCACCGAAGTAGTGATCCACGCCCTGGTGACGGAGTACGTCGATCTTCTGTCTCAGATCGGTGGTGACGACGGCAGTTCCCCATCCGAATTTGACGAAATCGATGTAACTGCCGGTCGACGTGACAAGGTCGTCGAAGTAGCGCAGGGGCAGGCCACCGTCGATCATCATGGTGAGACCGCGCGATCGAGGCTTGTTCTCCCGTATCGGGAGGTCCAGGGATGTGATTTCGATCATCATGTCTCCTTGCCGAATGGGATAACCCTGGGGCACCCACTCCTCACCGACGTCCCGCCCGACAAGATCGACGGCACAGGTCGGAGGCGTCGTTCGTATCTGGTCATGAATCGACGATCCACCCGAGCGCTGGGTATCGGCTGAGAGGAAGCTGACGAGTTCCTTGGAGTCGAGGTATCAGTGGCCCGGCACGAACGGCGGGCCGGCGGTGGGGTCCCGAGAGGATGGCGGGCGTGACGGGCTGGCGAAACCATAGGATCCCGAGGGACAAAGGAGGTCCGTCATGGACATGGAGTACCGACGCCTGGGGAAGTCCGGCCTGAAAGTAAGTGTGCTGTCGTTCGGCTCATGGGTCACCTTCGGACCGCAGCTGTCCGGCAGCCTGGCCGAGGACTGTCTGGCCGCGGCCTACGACTCCGGAGTCAACTTCTTCGACAACGCCGAGGCGTACTCGGCTGGCGAGTCCGAACGGATCATGGGGGAGGCCATCGCTGCCCTCGGATGGCCCCGCCACAGCTACGTGCTGTCGACCAAGCTGTTCTGGGGGATCCACCCTGACGTCAACATGCGCAACACCCTCAATCGGAAGTATCTCCTTCAGGCCATCGACGGTTCGCTGGAGCGCTTCGGGCTCGATTTCGTCGACCTGGTCTACTGCCACCGTCCCGATCCCGAGACTCCCATCGAAGAGACCGTGTGGGCTCTGTCGGACGTCATCAACCAGGGAAAGGCCCTCTACTGGGGCACGTCGGAATGGTCGGCCGAGGCCATACGTGAAGCATGGGACATTGCCGACCGTCACAATTTGCACAAGCCGGTAGTGGAGCAGCCCCAGTACAACCTGTTGTGGAGAGATCGTGTCGAAAAGGAGTACGCGCCCCTCTACGACGGGATCGGCCTGGGGCTGACCACCTGGAGCCCCCTGAGCTCTGGTCTGCTCTCGGGCAAATACCTGGACGGGGTGCCTGACGGGTCACGAGCCACGCTCCCCGGGTATGAGTGGCTGCGCAACCTCCTGACCGATCCGGCCCGCAATGCGACGGTGCGTTCACTGGAGACGATCGCCAAGGAACTGGACTGCACCCTGGCCCAGCTGGCCATCGCCTGGTGTGCCAAGAATCCGCACGTGTCGTCGGTGATCACCGGAGCGAGCCGTGTGGAACAGGTGCACGAGAACTTGGCCGCACTCGACGTCCTGCCCCGACTGACCGAGGACGTGATGGACCGCATCGAGGCCACCACTACCTGAGCAGCCCCGGAGTCAGGCCATCCCGGCCGGTCCTCCCAACCAGTCGGTGACACTACGGTCGGCGGGATGCCCCCGGGCGTGGGTCGGGTGACGGCCGAGTCCAGCCGCTTCGATCACCCGCCGATTGACTGAACGGGCCACGTAGAGCGAGAAGATGGCCGCGGGGATCTCGACCAGCGCGGCGAGGACGACGGCTTCGAGGAACTGGCTTCGGTTCCCCGACGTGGTGATGTCGAACCAGGCGTCGACGAACAGGAGCGTGGCCGTGGCAGTAGCCGGGAGCTGGACACGGGGATCGACACGGAACGCCATGTAGGCGGTGCGGGTGATGGCGAAGACCAGAAGGAGGTCGAAGCCCACCCACGCGGCCCGGTAGTGAAGGTCGAACTGGCGGCGGGGCAGGGTCACGGCCAGAAGGCCGATCCAGGGCAGCAAAATAACGGCAGCGGCCGCGTACAACCAGGCCAGCCAGTGAGCCCGACGACGTACCTCCGGAGGTGGTCCATCGGGCTGTCCGGCACCTTCTACCCGTTGTGCAGCTTCTTCGCCGTCCATCGGGCGCCAGCCTAGACATCCCACGGTCGCAATCTGTCAAGCGGCCCGGTCGCGTCCGAGGTAAGCGCGATGACCCCATGCAGTCTCCTCGTCGTAGTTCGTCGCGCTGGCAAGGCATCCGTGGAGTATGCCCACCAGTCGGTTGCCGACGTGACGGAGGGCGGCATGGTGGGTGTCCCCGGCGGCCCTGCGGTAGTCGTAGAAGGCTCGAGCTCCTGGTGAGGCGGTGAGTGACGCAAAGGCCCAGTAGTAGATGGCATCGGCCAGTCGCTTGTTGCGGACATGACGGGCAAGGACGACTCGTTTGGTGCCCGAGGCCCGGGTAATGGGCGACGTGCCGGCGTAGTTTTTGCGACACTTGGGGGTGGCATACCTGTTCGGCCCATCGCCGAATTCGCCGAGCACCCGGGCGCTGAGGATGGTCCCAAGTCCTGGCAGGGATCGGACCACCTCGGCATCCGGGTGTTGCTCAAAATGGACTACGAGCTCCTGGGCCAGCTCGCCGACCTGGGTGTTCATGGTGGCGATGACCGCCACCGTGGCCGAGACCGACGTTCCCATGGCGCTGGCCACCAGAGCCGGGCCCTGCAGCTGGGGTGCCCGCAGGGCGGTTTGGATCTCTTCGGCCCGCTGGTCGACCCGGCGCTGGCGACCACCTCGCTTCAGTGCGGCGGCAATCTTGGAGCGGGACAGCCCAGCCCCGAGGGTCGGGGTAGGAGCCGCCTTCAACACCTCGAGGGCATCACCGCTGGTCAGATCGTCGAAGGCCACCAGGGCAGCCGGGTAGAACTCCCGCAGAGTGGAGCGCAAGAAGTTGGTCTGGCGTCCCCTCGACCAGATCATCGTCTGGTGGGCCCGGGCCAGCACCTTGATGGCTTCGGCCAGCTCGCTGTCCCCGGCCACCGGTCGGTGATTGTGGCGGTCGGTCCGGACCATGTCGGCCAGTACCTTGGCGTCCCCGGGATCGGACTTCGCCCCCGAGCTCGAGTGACGGTCTCGATAACGAGAGGTCGACATCGGGTTGACGGCGAACACCTGGTAGCCGGCGGCCACCAGAGCCCCGACGAACAGCCCCCGGTCGGTCTCGATCCCGATCACCACGTCTTCAGGCTCTTCGGCGTGCGCACCCACCATCTCGTGGAATCGGGCGATGCCTTCTACCCCTTCGGGTAGCCGACCTCCGGCCAGGCGTTTGCCGTCCTCGTCCTGGACGAACACGTCGTGGTGGGCCTCTGCCCAGTCCACTCCAACAAAGATCATCTACCTCGCTCCTCTCCATCGACGGTCACTACACGCGAGCCCGAGGACTCCAGCAGCTTCCTAATGGATCAGTGCTCGAGGCACGACGCCCCACCAGCCGTCCGAGGAGACCTCACCGACCAGCAGGGGCACGATCTAGGCCTAGGGCTCAACGCCCTGAGTCGCGCAGTGCTCACCTGATGGCGGCTCGGTGACCAGCCTCATCCTCTTAACGAATGAAGTGGTTGATCCCCATTAGAGTCGTCGCCCCCCGGACCAGCCGCGCCGCTGCCTCAGGTGGGGACGGCGCGGCCCCTGCGGGTCTCGTCGAGCACCGCACTCCGCTCCAACGCAGCCCTCTGCAGCTCGACCTGCGTGGATGTTCCGAGCACGGTAGGCACCCGATGCCAACTCCCGCCCGCGTCCAGCGACCACGAGTGGGCGTCGTCGGACAAATTGAGCTCGACGATTTGCTCGAGCTGGGCCACGGCTTCTGAATCGGTCACCGGAATCATGGCTTCGACCCGACGGTCCAGGTTCCGGCGGCGCAGATCGGCGGACCCGATGTAGTAGGTGGCCGGTCGGCCGGCGGCTCCCCCGAAGCGGAGGATCCGGGAGTGCTCGAGGAACCGCCCGACGATGGACCGGACGTGGATGGTCTCGGATAGGCCCGGAATCCCCGGTCGCAGGCAGCAGATGCCGCGGATGATCAGGTCTATGGGAACGCCGGCCTGCGATGCCCGGTACAGAGCGTCCATAACGGCCACATCATCGAGACCGTTCACCTTGATGGCGATGCGGCCGTCGGGGCCGGCCTTGGCTTCGGTATCGATGCATTCCACGACCCGGTCGCGGATCCCCCCCGGCGAGGTGACCAGCTCCTGATAGTGCGGCGGTTGGCTGAAGCCGGTGATGTAGTTGAAGAAGCGGGTCACGTCTGCCCCGAGCGCAGGGCGCGACGACAAAATGCCCAGGTCCTCGTACATACGAGCTGTCTTCGGGTTGTAGTTGCCTGTGCCCACGTGACAGTAGAGCCGCACCGCAGCCCCCTCCTGGCGCACCACGAGAGTGGTCTTCGCATGGGTCTTGAGCCCCATCAGACCGTAGATGACGTGGGCTCCCGCCTCCTCGAGGGCACGGGCCCAACCGATGTTGGCCTCCTCGTCGAAGCGGGCGGTCACCTCGACCAAAACCGCCACCTGTTTGCCGTGTTCTGCCGCCCGCACCAGGGCTGCTACCACCGGGCTGTCACCGGACGTGCGGTAGAGACATTGCTTGATGGCCAGCACGTGGGGATCGTCTGCCGCCTGGTTGATGAGCTCCTCGACCGACGCCGAGAAAGAGTCATAGGGGTGATGGACGAGCACGTCCTGATGGTCGAGGACCGAGAATATGCTCACCCCCTCCTCCCTCTCCACGGCGGCGAAGGCAGGAGGAATCAGTGGGGTCCACGGCGGATCGTGCAACTCCGGGCGGTCGAGGGCGTGGATGGCCCACAAGCATTCGAGGCCCAGGGGGCCCGAGAACCGGTACACGTCGTCGGGGCCCAGGCCCAACTCCTCGGTGAGACGCTCGACCGGGCCCTCCGACGTCCTCGAGTCGATCTCCAGACGGACGACGGGCAGGAACCGGCGACGCCGGAGCTCCTCTTGGAGAGCGATCAGGAGGTCATCGGCAGCGTCGTCGTCGAGGGCCAAATCGGCATCGCGGGTCACCCTGAAGATGCAGGGGGCACCGACATCCATACCCGGGAAGAGCTCGTCGATGAATGCGACCAGAATCTGTTCGAGCGGGACGAAGCGCTGACCGCCACTGAGGGGAAGGAGCCTCGACACATTGGGCGGCACTTTGACACGGGCGAAACGGGAAGCATTGTCTTTCCTGCTGCGGACTTCGACACCAACGTTCAGCGAGAGGTTGGAGATGTAGGGAAACGGATGGCTGGGGTCGACGGTCAGAGGCGTGACCACCGGCAGGATCAACCTGTCAAATACCTCGTGCAGTTCGGTCCGGTCCCTCGGGCCCAACGATTCCCAATTGGACAGCTCGATCCCTTCGGCATTGAGGGCCGGTACCAGATCGTCGAGGAGGAGTGCCTCCTGCCGGCGCACCATGCGCTCCAAGGAGGCGCGGACGTCACGGAGGAGCTGGTCGGGCGTGCTGCCGTTGAGGGCCAGACTTTTGATGCCGGCCACGACCTGCCTTCGCAGCCCGGCCACCTGAACCTGAAAGAACTCGTCGATCCTCTCGCTGAACAGGACAAGAAACTTCACCCGCTCCAGCAGGGGAATGTCACGGTCAGCCACCAGATCGAGCAGCCGATCATTAAAGTCCAGGTCAGAGAGCTGTCGGGCGAAGAAACGGTGGTCCGATGCGGAGCCGACTTCGTCTCTCGGTCCCCTCGCCGCTTCGATGCTCATCGAGCAACGATAGCAACCGGGTCGGAGCGGCCCACGGGCCCGGCCCTGTCGAGACGGTCTCGCCGGCCCCCGTCCCCAGCGGGTGGGTAGTCAGCGGTCCGGCTGCCATCCACCGGGCCCCCGTCGACAAAGATGGGACCGCCCCGAGACGAAAGGCCGCCCTGGTGAGCACCGAACGAACGATCGACGTCATTGTCGAGATCCCGCGGGGAAGCCGCAACAAGTACGAGTACGACCACGAGCGCCACATCATCAGGCTCGACCGCCGCCTCTTCTCCGCCACCTTCTACCCCGCCGACTACGGGTTCGTACCCGACACCCTGGCCGAAGACGGCGACCCGCTCGACGCCCTGGTCCTACTGGACGAGCCCACGTTCCCCGGATGCCTGGTCGAGAGCCGCCCCGTTGGCGTGTTCAGAATGAGCGATGAGAAGGGGCCCGATTCCAAGATCATCGCCGTGGCCGTCGGCGATCCGATGTGGGAAGGGGTGAACGACATCGATGCACTCCCGCCTCACCTGACCCTGGAAATTCCCCATTTCTTCGAGGTCTACAAGGATCTCGAACCGGGCAAGGCGACAGAGGTCGGGGGTTTCGACGGCGTCGCCGCGGCGTGGGAGGAGATCGACCGCTCGGCGGCGCGGGCCCGGGCCGCCAGCTCCTGACTCACCCCAGGATCTTGGCCTTTTCCGAAGCGAACTCTTCATCCGTGAGGGCCCCCGAGGAATGAAGATCGGCCAACTGCTTGAGTTGGGAAATACGGTCGCTGGCGTTGTCGACCGAGGCTGCCGGCGGGGCAGCCGTCGTGGAAGCCGCCGGGGCCGGAGCAACTTGGGTAGGCGCTTGGGCCCCCGCTGACTGGTGCTGCATCGCCCTATTGGATCCGGCCTTGGCTCCCATGTAGGCCACGCCCCCGACGGCGGCCATCCGGAGGAGCGGTCGTCTGCGCACAAAGGGCACAGGTACGCCTTCAGTCCTCGTCGGCGAGATCGATGCCCAGGGCGAAGGCGATCTCTGCGGCGGCGGAGACGATCCGGATGTTGCCGACCGTCGGATTGAGAGCGACGAGCAGCCCCAGGATCTCCTCGGGTGTCACACCGGAATCGAGGGCCAATGCCACCTGAAACACGTAAGACGCCGGAGCGGCGTCGGCAGCGATCAAGGCGGCGATGTTGACCAGCGCGTACGTCTTGGCATCGAGGCCCGATGCCTCCAGATTGTCGAGGCGAGCTTGGAACAGTCCTTCGAGCGCGTTCGTGTCGTGCTGAGCGACACCCGTCAGAATGTCGCTGGTACCGGCGGAGACAGCCATATCTACTCCTCTTTTCGTGGATCCTCTGATGGTTCGCGGCTATAGGACGAAAGCCGGCATCACCCGCGGCATGGCCAAAGAGTGAACGTGGCGAAACCCTATCCGATCTCGTGTTGGCATCCGGGGCGATCACCCCATCTACATCAGCGGTCCGGAAGGCGATCGTCAGGCGCCCTCGCCGGAACCGCCGAATCCGAGGTGGCCGAGGAGAGTTGCCGATGCTTGCTGGATCTTGGCCCCGGAAGCCTTGAGCCCGGACACAGCCTCCTCACCGCCTCCGGCCCAGCTGGCCACGTAGCCGAAGCTGTAAAGACCTGTGTCGACGCCCAGCTGGCGGCACACGACGTAAGCGGTCGATTCCGCCTCCAGTTCGGCCAAGCGACGATCGGCCTGACCCTGGTGGAGGAGAGCATGGGCCAGCTCGTGGGCCAGGGTTTTGACTTGTTGCGCCGAGGAGTTGCGGATTTCGACCCGGATCAGCCGGAGATCGAAGGAGCAGTCGCCATTGAGACCCTCGGCCAATTCGGCCCACCGGACCGAGTAACCGATCGAGTTCGCCACGTCCGAAAGTCGGTCGATCCAGACGCAGGGTCTGTCATCGCTGAGTTTGTGACAGACGACCGGAAGCTCCGCACCTTCGGTCTGCGAGATGTCGAAGACCGGGACCGACTTGAAGCCGCGGACCACTCGGTCGTCCGGAGCGTCCGGGTCGGCGCTCTCCTTCCGGAACCTCATCGGAGCCAGAATCCAGATAGCCCTCTCACCACGCCGGACGGTACGGTCGACGGCTTTCCACGACCGGAACCCGGCTACCCGGGTCGACTCCGGGCGCTGGGCGTTGATGAGGACCACGTTGCCGAAGCTGTAGCGGTGAAAACGGCTCTGACAGTCGAGATGGCGACGCCACTGGTCCGAGGAGGTGAGGGCGACGATTCCCTCCCGCAGTCGGGCCATGGCCTCTCTTCGGTGATCGACGTTCGTCATGGGATGGGTCCTTCGAGGTACGGCGGCGGGCAATAGCCTGCGGCACCGGGTTGCGATAGGGATCACCCACGGGCGGATCCGAGTCAGAAGGCGAGATGTAGGGCCGGCGTCAGCCGTCCAACGCCCGAGGCGGCACAGGGGAGGCCGCGAGAGTGGCGATCGATGCGAATACAAAGGCCACCGATCGACCGGAACGGTAGCGCCGACCTGTCACAGTGGCACCGTCCGCAACGCTGATCGCTACTCCGGCCAGCCTCCTCAGCCGGCCCGTCCATGCGATCGCGTAGTATGCGAGGAACCCGTCGGGAAGCCAGGCCGTGTGCCGGTTGAAAAAGCTTTCCTGGGGATGTAGCTCAGTTGGCTAGAGCACCTGCTTTGCAAGCAGGGGGTCACGGGTTCGAGTCCCGTCATCTCCACCGATGTTGTAGGAAATACAACGTTTTCTCGGGACGTTTTCCCTGGTCACGGCCAGTATTTCATTGGCACTACCCGTCCGAGGAAGGTCCAGGCGTTCGAACCCCGAGTCACGGTGCAGGGAAGCATCAGGGTGCTCGCACGGCAAGCGGATGACAACATTCCTCGCCGAACAGTGCCCTACCCATCCGGTGATCTGGGGTAGGGAGATCCCAGCACTGGGCGTGTTATCCCACCCCAAATCTCTGAAATGTGACCGCATACTCACAGCCCGCCAGCATGCCCGCATATCCCGCCATCGAGCGGAGAAAGTCGTCCGGATCAAATGTGCCGCCGAGGCCATCGATATAGGCCTGGTGTTCCCGCAACTACAAGCTCGATGGTCTCTCCGATGTCAACGAAATGGGTGGGTTCATTCGCAGCTGCAACGTACGCGTACTTGATTCCGGCCCATGGCTCACCCGCATCGGTAAAGATCCATCGGTTTGCACTATCCCGACAGGCGTCAAGAACAGTCGATCCGATGGCTCGGTGATCGGAGTGGTTCACGCTCCCGCCATCGCCCCAGGTTAATTCGAAGTTCATAGTGACCACGATGTCCGGCTGTAGCCGGCGAAACGCACGGGCTAGATCTCTCCTGAGCTTTACCCCTGATTCGATGAGCCCGTCAGGGTACTCAAGAAAATCGACCGAATCTACACCGACGACGGCAGCACTTCGACGTTCTTCTTCCTCGCGCAACGGTCCGGCGACTGATGGGTCCATCCCATTGATCCCGGCCTCTCCTCTCGTTGCTAGCAGATAGGAAATCAGCTTGCCCTGCGACGTCCAACGCGCGACAGCGCTCGCTGCGCCGTACTCGAGATCGTCAGGATGCGCGACGACGGCAACTGCTCGGTGCCAATCTTCAGGCATAGGTTCCATGCACGGACACAGTACTTGCAGACGCACGGAGTTCGAGTATTAAACGGGTGTGTTACCTGCCGGACAATCGCCCCGCACACGTATATCAGCTGTTCGGAGACACCCTTTGGCGGTAGTGGGTCAGTCTGAATCAGCCGAGGACGGCGGAGCAGTCAAGGGACAACCGGGCTCGCCCATGTGATTAGCCCAATAGGCCATGCTGAGACACTGTTGGCAGAGGTAAACCGGTCGGCCGTCGGCGAGAAACTTCGACCACTGCACCCCGCCGGTCTTGTGCTGATTGCACATCAGGCATTCTCCTACGACCGGCACGCCATGAAGGATACCCCCGGCTCAGTCGAAGAGGCTGGCGAAGCGCCCCCAGAACCGGTGATCAGGAGCACCCCTCCTGGCAGATGGCAGTAGCTACCCGCCGCAGCTGTGAATGAGGCACACCGTGGAACTACCTGAGGGCCCAGCCAGGTTCAACGTCTGACTCGAAGCACCGGAAGCCGTCGCAATACTCGCAGACGTAATGCGCTGGCTTCCGGGCCACCAGGCAACAAACAGGCCGTTCCCACTCGTAGTTGTCACATTGTCCCCGTTTGCCAATGACAGCATCACGCCGGTCACGCCGGACCCGATCCGACCGACGACCAGTGTGTAGGTCTGGCCGCTCCGGGCCCCATAGCTGACTTGGTCAACGGCGATCGTGCCTGGGCTCGGGGACGTACCTGAGGTAGCAAACCACCGAATCGCCGATGACGAGGCGTTTGAAGCGGACATGCACAGCGCCTCGTTCTGCGTGCCGTTGCCAAACACAGTGACCGTGAATGGGCCCCGTACATCGTTAAGCTCAGGAACGAGCGAAACGCCAACGGTGGTCTTGTTGATGGGAGGGAGCTGCACTACAGACGATCGGCAGGATGAGTCCGCTGCAGTCAGCTGTCCGTTGGCCGGTTTCGTCGGGAATGCCGACCACCCGAGGAAGGCAGCCTGGGGGGTCCTCTCGGCGACACGGGTGGCGGGGACTTGTCCGCTTCCTCCAGCAAGGAGAAGTGCGGACACCGAGGCTGCGACGGCAACGGTCATACTGCCGAGAACCATCCATTTCGCAGGTCTGTGGTGGCGCTCCTCACCGATAGTCTCGAGGAGCGCCGATCGGTGTGAAACGATCCAATCCTCGCTGAGCACGGGCACGGGTGCGGGCTTCAAGTCGATCATAGGGACTCCTTGAGGACGGGGTGAGTGGTGTCATCGGTGGTTTCATCAAGAGCGATTTGGAGCTTGGACCTGGCGCGTGAGAGGCGCGATTGAACGGTGCCAAGCGGTATCCGTAGCGCAGTAGCCGCTTCGTCGTAGGACAGACCACTCCACAAGATCAACATGACTACCTCCTTCTCCCCTTCGGAGAGCGCCGAAATGGCCACGAGAGCGTCTCGCAGCCCACTTTCCGTCGCAGCTAGAGCCACAGCTTGATCTTCTGCCGGTGGAACGATGGACGGGCTAGGAAGCCGATTCAAGACAGCCCGATATCGGCGCTGACCACGCCTGGCGTTGCGCACGACGTTGTTCGCGATGCCGAGGAGCCAGGGGAGGCCACCACCATCTTGTTCCAATGGCATTCGGGCTCGAAGCCGCCACGCTTCCAAGAAGGTGATGCTCGTGAGGTCTTCAGCCAGGGTCAGGTCGCCCACTCGACGGGCACAGAACGAATAGACAGCCTGAGCGTGCCGGTCGAAAAGCACGCTGAACTGGTTCTCTGGTGGCTGTACCGCAGAAGCTGAACGGGTGGCCTTGTTACGCCTCACACTCCATAATGTCCGGAGTGACCAGATTTGTTCCCCTCGGCGTCCGGGCGATCAGAACTGCCTGAATCTGAGATCGCTCGTAGCGTTGGGCACTGCCATCGAGGTGCCTGGTTGAGACTTCTTGTCAGATGGTGCGGTCCATTCGTACCGTTTAGTGGTCCAGACGGGGTAGCTCTCTAAGTGCCTGCCGTCGGCTCCGGCCGACTGGCTTTGCAACGAGTTGCTGCCTGTCTGGACTTCGCCGCGGATGGCTCGAAAGAGGAACAGGCACACGATTCAAACCAGGAGTGCCCTCGCGGTTCCCAACCGACCCACGAAGGAGAAACTGTCATGACAGTCATCATCGGGATCGACCCTCACAAGGCGTCCCATACCGCAGTGGCCATCGGCTGCGATTAGCGGCAGTTGGCAGAGATCAAGGTGCGTGCCACCTGCCAAAAGACGCAGCGGTTGTTGGCCTGGGCGGAACCACTCGGTGAGCGCACCTGGGCCGTTGAATCGGCCGGGGGCATCGGCTACCTGTTGTCCCAACAGCTCGTCGGAGCCGGCGAGCAGATCCTCGATGTGCCGGCAACCCTGGCGTCGAGGGTGCGGGTGCTCGGCACCGGGCGTTCCAACAAGAACGACCCCAACGATGCGCTGTCGGTGGCCATCGCCGCCCTCCGCTCCCCGGGCCTGCGCTCCGTTGAGCCGGCCAACCACCGGGAGGTGCTTCGCCTGCTGGGCAAGCGGAACCACGAGCTCGGGCGGCTCCGGAATATCGTTGTGTCCCGGCTCCATGCCGCCCTGGCCAACCTCTCACCAGGCGGAATCTCCAAGGAACTCAACGCTACTGACGCAGTGCGGCAGCTCAATGACTTCGAACCAGTCACCGCGGTGGAACAGACCCGATATGACCTGGCCCACGAGCTGCTCGATGACGTGGAGCGGCTCGATGTCCAGCTGAAGGAGTCCCACAGGCGGATCAAGACAGCGGTGAAGGCTTCGGGAACCTCGCTCACCGAGCTCTATGGCGTCGGTCCCATTCTGGCCTGCGAGCTGATCGGTTACACCGGCGATTTCCGTCGGTTCACGACCCGGGACCAGTTCGCCTCCTACGCCGGCGTGGCGCCGGTGGAGAGGTCGTCCGGAGGCCGCATTTTCTTCCGTCTCAGTCGACGAGGCAACCGCCAGCTCAACCACGCCATCTACATGGTGGCCATCTGCCAGATCCGCCAAACCAATTCAGAGGGCCGGATCTACTTCGAGAAGAAGGTGGCCGAGGGCAAGACCAAACGGGAGGCCATCCGCTCCCTCAAGCGTCACGTCAGCAACGCCGTCTATCGGCAGCTCCTCATCGACGCACAGAAGTAAGGGCCCGGGAGGACAATCGGGAACGACTCGTAGCCTGCGTGGTCGGCTCTGCACCCTGGCGGCCGGCTCTTCGGCGAAGTCACTCCCGGACCCCACTAAACCTTAGGCATTCGTGGCCATCGATAGCGGCCTGACTCGTCGTGCCCGAATGGCCCCGGAAATTGACCCCTTGACTCAAAGAGGATTCGTTGCGGGGCAGGCAACTTCCGCGAGCACTCGCAAGGTTGAGCCATCGGACCTTGCTGAATCCCGTTGTATTGGCAGCCACTCCAACCTCGGGTCGCCGTCAGGAGTCGTCGACGCCGGAGGCGATTCGACAGGGGTTCAAACATAGTCCCATCACTTCATTTGCCGACCCTGCGGCGAACCGGCGGAACCCAAACTCCGCCCTCGCTCAGGCTTTGCTGCCGCATTTCCCCAGGTCAGCGAGCCAGGAGGGGGTACGAACATAGTCCTATAACTTCCACGGTGTCGTGGGAATGACAACGTTTTTCCCTGTTCAGAGGCGGTATTTCATTGGAATTTCCCAACCGAGGAAAACGCCGAAGTCCGAACCCCGGGAAGACTGATCCGCCTCGAGTTCGTGGGCGATACCGGGCGGGTTTGGGCGGGGGTCGGCGAGTCCCGGGGCGCACTATTGCTGGCTGCACCCAGTGCCTTGCTGCCGATAAAAGCAGAAGGTGGTCAGGCAGGCTTCGCCTCCACCTTCTGAGTTCCCAAGTATGAAATCACGAAGACTCCGATGTCTGGAAGCTCAGTGCGTGCACCCGGCTCCACTGTCACTCCCGGGACATCATGGCCACTGCCTCGCGTTCGAGGTCCATATAGGGCTCGCCACTCACGTCAACCGCCACCCGATTGATGACCCCGCCCGTGAATGAATGCGGATGGGGACCCGGGTAGTCGTCGGTCACGGGCTCACCGCTGTCGCGTCCGATACAAAGCCCTTCCCCTCCGATGGCGAACTTCCCCGGTTGGGTCCTGATCCTGCCCTCTCCGACCTTGGTCTCGCCGTGAAAGAGCGACAAGATACCAGTGGCCACTCCGGGTGGGTCCTCGCTGTCCTTGTCAAAGGCCGCCGACAAGATGAGGTTGTCGCCGGTGGGCACATCCACGGTGGCCACCACGGTCTCCAATGCCATTCCGACAAAGTTGTAGGCGTAGTGAAGCCGGTTGTCCTTGATGTAGAGCGCATGGCCGCCAAATCTCGCCCCATGAGCGAAGAGCACGCCGCTGGCCCCCGGTGCGGGAATGTCCACCAGGGCTCCGATGACATAGGAGCGGTTGCGGACGTTCACCGCCTGGGACTCGGGAACCTCGGCCCCACCCGGGTAGTACACATAGCGGTTGCGGGCCGGGGTCAGAACCGGGCGAGGCGTGAGGATGATCTCGAGGGCGGAGCGGTCGTCCAATGGGAAGGCCCCGTTTGCCCCTGCCTCGGCGTGCCACAGGTTGATCATCTCCTGGAGCCTCTGGGGTTCCTGTTCGGCGAGGTTGTGGACCTCGGAGCGATCGACGTCGGTGTGGTACAGCTCCCAGGTGTCCGCGCCGAAGTTGCTCCACCCGGCGATGGTGGGATGGGTCGTAACCGCTTTCCATCCGTCGTGCCAGATCCCGCGCGACCCGAGCATGGAGTAGAACTGCGTGCTCCTCGAAGTCGGGGCGCTCGGGGCGTCGAAGGTGTAGCGCATGCTCACCCCGTCGAATGGGCTCTGCACGTGGCCTTTGACGGTCTGGGGTGCCTCTTCGCCAAGCACGTCCAACAGCGTGGGGACCAAGTCGACGGCGTGGTGGTACTGGGTCCTGATCTCGCCCCGAGCCTTGGTCCCTTTTGGCCACGAGATTACACAGGCGTCGCTCGTGCCCCCGTTGTACTCGTAGCGCTTCCACAGCTTGAACGGGGTGTTGAAGGCCATGGCCCAACCCGTCGGGTAATGGTTGTAGGTCTTGGGGCTGCCGAGGTCGTCGATGGCGGCGAGGTTCGAGGCGATGTCGTCGGGGATGCCGTTGAAGAACTTGCATTCGTTGACCGAGCCGTTAGGGCCCCCTTCACCGCTCGCACCGTTGTCCGATACCACGACGACGACGGTGTTCTCGCGTTGGTCGATCTCCTCCAGACAAGTCAGAAGCCGGCCGATCTGGTCATCGGCGTGGGCGAGGAAGCCGGCGAAGACCTCGGCCATCCGACGAAACAACCGCTTCTCGTCTTCTGACAACGAGTCCCACGGCCGTACGATGTCGAGGGCGGGGAAGGACTGGCCGGCCGGGCCGGTGCGGGTCTCGGGTGTGCCGATCGGATTGAGTGGCGAGAGATCCGTATCGGGGGGCAAGATCCCCAGCTCCTTCTGACGGGCCAGGGTCTGTTCACGCAGCGCTTCATAACCCATGTCGAAGCGGCCCTTGAACTTGTCGATCCAGTCGACCGGTGCGTGGTGGGGGGCGTGACAGGCCCCGGGTGCGTAGTACAAGAAGAACGGCTTCTCGGGGGCCAGCACCTTGGCGTCCCTGATGAACTCGATCGCCTTGTCGGTGATATCCACTGAGAAGTGGTATCCCTCTTCGGGCGACTTGGGCTGATCGACCATGTGATTGTCGTAGACCAGGTCGGGATACCACTGGTTGGTCTCGGCCCCGAGAAATCCGTAGAAGCGCTCGAATCCCCGCCCTGTCGGCCAGTTACGCCGGGTCGAGGCCAGGTTCATCTCGGCCTCCGGGCACAGATGCCACTTGCCCACCGCGTAGGTGTTCCATCCCCGCTCGCCCAGGATCTCGGCGATGGTGGCGTTCTCGGGCGGGATCACCCCACTTGCGTTGGGGAAGCCGATCGCGGCCTCGGTGATACAGGCCATGGAGTTGCGGGTGTGGTTGCGTCCGGTGAGGAGGCACGACCGGGTCGGCGAGCACAGGGCCGTCGTGTGCCACTGGGTGTAACGGAGCCCGTCGGCGGCGATACGGTCGATGTTGGGGGTCTCGATGGGTCCGCCGTAACAGCTCATCGCGGAGAAGCCGACGTCATCGAGCACGATATAGACGACGTTGGGCGCCCCCTCTGATGCCCGGGGGGCGTCGAATGGCGCCCAGTCCGGCACGGAGTCCCGGATATCCAGATTCACTACGCCTTTGAACTCAGCCACCATGTGTCCCTCCTCGTTGACCCAGTGAGTCTCGGGCCGGCAGTGGCGACTTGCTCGTGCCTTACAAAGAACGGCACAAGAAGGGAGTCGACATTTCGCGGGCTGGCGCCATGGCTTGGACCGCCCGGCGACGATCAATCGGGGAGGTCAGCTCCCAGCCGGGGCGTACCTGGGCCGCCCGCACCCCTTGGGTCAACCCCTGGCTGGAGGAGACCCAGTGTGCCTCCGGGTCCCCGAGCGGAGTGGGTTCGAACATGGTCCCGTCACTTTCCTGCCGACTTGTGAGGATTGGGTCTTCCCCCGAATTTGGCCGTGGCACTCACATTCGTGCCGCATTACCCCAGGTCAGCGAGCCAGGAGGGTTCGAACATAGTCCCATTACCTCCACCCCGTTGTCGGATTTACAACGTTTTACCAGGTAGGTGGGTGTTTTTGGCATCCGGTCGCTACTCGAGGCAAAGGTCGATGTTCGAACCCCCTGGCCTGGGAGAACGTCCAAACCAGGGATCCTGTCCGCATGAGCGGGTCAGGCTCCCGCCGTCCACAGATCATCGATTGCTGTAGATCCGGTCCGGCCGGATAAGCACGGCGGCCCGGCGTTCTTCGGCCATGATTCGGTCGTATTCGTCCCAGTTGTCGTGCTCCCCGCCGGCAGCGGCGAAGATCCCTCGGCGGAGCTGCCGTAGACCTTCCGCATCAAGCCACGGCCGGGAATCATCGGGCCCAACGAGCTCGGCTTGCCCTTCTACTGCTGCCCACTGCCAAACTTCTCCGGAAGATTGCAGTCACTTGAGGACGGGCGCGGAGGTTGGCCAGCTTGATCCGGCCTGCGGTGACCAATCCCAGAACGGTCTCGCCTGTGGCTGGGTGAGCGATCACACCGGCATTGACAAAGGACGCCTGGATCGTCTCATTAGACCGCAATGTCGAGATCACGACCAATCCGTGGTCCCGACTGGCAAGTGCTGCCTCTTCCTCGAGTGTCGTCATCCGACCTCCTCGCTGTCCTGAACTCGTTGTCTACTCAACCGAGATCTGTCCTGGTTTGGGCTCATTTGCCGATGGCAAGGGCGAGAAGGGTATCGACGGCAGTCTCGAACGGACGGGGACACTGCTGTACCTGGGCGAGTAGAAGTCCCCCTTGGAGCGTGGCGAGCAGAGTAGTGGCGAGGTCGTCCGGGTCGATGTCCGATGGGAGCTTCCCGTCGGCATGAAGGGATCTCAGCCCTTCGCCAATTGCGGCTGCCCACTGATCGAACCCTGCCGCGATGAGCGCTCGGGCCTCGGGGTCACTCTCGGCGAGTTGACCAACGAGCGAGCCAAGTTGGCAGCCCCCCTTTGCTTTGGTGCGCTTCGCTGCGGTGATCACCATGTTCCGCCAGGCTTCGACTCCGTTCGCGTTGGCGAACGCGTGCCGCTGGCGATTGACGATGTTCTCGGCCTGGTAATCGATGACCGCCTGCACGAGATCGTCCTTGTCGGGAAAGTAGTGGTACATCTGCGAGCCGCTGACTCCCGCCGCCGCCTTGACATCTTCCAAGGTGGTGCCCGCCACTCCGCGCTCATGGATCAGGGCGGCGGCCTCCTCCACTATTCGGGCTCGGGTGCGTGCTCCCTTGGAGGTGAGCCTCGGCCGGTCACTCGTCTCGTTGACCACGAACCAATGCTAGCAAACTTTTGGGTTTGACAACCCATTTTCTGGCTGCGAGAGTGGGTCGCATAACCCATTTTGATCGAGAGGAAGAACAACGCATGACTGATCTAAGCGGCAAGACAGCACTGGTAACGGGCTCGACGAGCGGGATCGGCCAGGCCACCGCCATCGTCTTGGCCGCCCGCGCGGCGCTCACGTACTGATCGTCGGACGAAAGGAACAACGAGCCAAAGACGTGATCGCCGAAATCGAAGGCGGCGGAGGCAGCGCGACCTTCCTGCTCACTTCGTTGAGCGATCTGAAGTCGGCACAGGACCTGGTCGAGTGGTCCACTGAGGCAGGTGGCGGTCACGTCGACATCCTCATCAACAACGCCGGTGTCGCCTTGCTCGGACCGAGCAAGGCAGCCACCGAGGCTCAGTTCGACGAGACCTTTGCACTGAACGTCAAGGTTCCGTTCTTCCTTGTCGCGTGACTGGCGCCAGCCATGGCCGAGCGTGGATGGGGTTCGATCGTCAACATCTCCACGATGGTCGCGAGCTTTGGACAGGCCGGCATGGCCATGTACGGCGCCAGCCGAGCGGCTCTCGAGCTGCTGACGAAGACCGGGGCAGCCGAATACGGCCCGAGTGGTGTTCGAGTGGACGCCGTTGCTCCCGGCTCGACGCGCACCCGCATGATGGAGGGGGTCCCCGAGGAGATGGTGAGCCATCTCGCAGCACTCGCACCACCAGGTCGCGTCGCCGAGCCCGAGGAGCTCGCTTCCGCAATCGTCTTTCTTGCCAGTGACGATGCCAGCTTCGTGCACGGCGTCACTCTTGCCGTCGATGGAGGCCGGGTCGCCACGTGACGCTGTCGGCAGTGACGTTTGAGAGCGAAGACCCAGAAGCCAATAACAACTAACAACTAACAACTAACAACTAACAACTAACAACTAGGGAGTATCCACATGAGTGCATATGTAATTGTCGAATTCACAGTTAAGGACCCAGATGTTTACCGTGAGAAGTACGCCGGCACCGCTGGCAAGACCGCTCAAGAGTACGGAGCCGAGGTGCTCGCCAATAGCAACTGGGAGATCCTGGATGGCGAAACCGGGCTCTCCTCAGGGGTGGTCGTACAGTTTCCAGATCATGAGACGGCACTCAGTTGGTACAACTCGCCTGAGTATCAGCAGCTGATCGAAGTCCGAAGTGTCGCGATGGATGCCCGTTTCAGCTTGCTCGACGGGCTCCCTACGCCCACAGAGGATGAGGTGGACTCCGAATGAGCGTCCTCCATGGAAAGACGGTGCTCATCACGGGCGCCAATGTCGGGATCGGCAAGGATGTGGCCCGGCAGCTGGCGTTACGTCCTGAGATCGGCCGCATCTACCTGGCATGTCGGAACCAAGATCGGGCGACACAGGCAAAGGCCGATCTCGAAGCCGTGACTGGCCGAGACATCTTCGACATCATTCTCATGGACGTCACCGATCTTGTTTCGGTCCGCGCTGGCGTAGCGGCCATCAGCGGACCCCTCGATGCGCTGGTCATGAACGCTGGTGTAATCGGCAACAAGACCTTGATGGAATTGACCGCTGACGGGGTCACCACACTGTTCGCTACGAACGTTCTCGGTCACGCGGTTCTCCTCGAAGGGCTCCTGACCCAGAACCGACTTGGCCAGGTAGCGGTGTTCGCCGCAAGTGAAGCAGCCAGGGGAATTCCGAAGTTGGGGTTCAAACGGCCAACCTTCGTCTCAACCTCTACCGATGAACTCACTACCGTCATCGACGGCAGCTACTTCGCTGACAGAAAATATGATCAAAACCTCGCCTTCGGTCAAGTCAAGTACATCGGAGCCTTATGGATGGCCCACCTGGCGCGCCAATACCCCGACCTCCGCTTTATCACTGTCAGCCCCGGCAACACTACGGGAACCGAAGCCGCCGCCGGCGCGGCGCCACCGCTACGCTTTGCGGCCAAACACATAATGCCCCGCCTCGGCATCTCCCACGAAGTTGTCGTGGGCTCGAAGCGACTCGTCGACGGTGTCACGGACCCGACGCTTTCGAGTGGCGTGTTCTACGCGAGCGCGGCGGGCAAGTTGAAGGGTCCCATGGTGGACCAATCGGAAATCTTCCCTGATTTGGCCAACTCGTCCTATCAGGACCACGCCAACGAAGCCATCCACCGCTTCATCGCCAAATGACGTTTGGAGTTGTCCCGCATTCTCGCGCACCCGATGGTGAGCGGAGGGCCTTTGGCGGGATGGGATCGGGCCGAATCAGTTCCGGCCGATGCTCGAAGGGATTCGAACATAGTCACATTACTTCTGAAGGTGACCCAAGCGCCGACGGGCCGGTTTCCGGCCATTGTGAAGTCACGTGCACCCCTTCAGCGAGTTATTCGATCAGTACATAGGCAATCGACGCTCGGAGTACGAAGCCACTCAAAGGTTGAGGGATTTGGACCTTCGCTTTCTGCGGGCGAGCTCCTGAAGGCACCCACATGTTCAAATGTGGGGAACGCCCGCATTACGGACCTGACCCAGCTGTGGTGGGATCCTAACTCGAGTTCGCGGCCGAGCAGTTGTAAGAGCTTGTGGTCCTGCCGCCTAAGTTCAGCTTCGCCGATGTTCGCACGCGCCGGCGGCGGAGTCTTGTTGGCCCGGAAGAGACGGTGCAGATCGTTTGGCCGATGCCACAGGGCGAGAGCGACCGGCGTATCGGCTCTGCCCCCAAATGACTCGAGCGGAATCACCTGAGGTCGAGATCGGCTGACCACGCAAACGTCGTAGGCCTTGATTCGAGACATGCCTTGGAGTTATAACTTGCGTTGGGAACAGTACGAAATCCGGGCAAACAGGAAGCCACTTGCATCAAGGCGAGGTTATCCATGTTGGACTTGGAGGCGATCGAGCGGGCGCCGCCTTAGTTTAGGTGTAGCCAAATACCCGAACACCGCCTGCGTCGTGCTTGAGACCGTGCATCGGACCGAGGAGTACATCCGGAACGGAAAGAGGAGGGGCATTGCCGGGAGGGTCTCGGCGACGGGTTGTAGCCCTCGCTCCAGCCGTGTTCTGCCGACCGATGATGGATCGCAGGCAGCAACGTTCGAGGTATGACAACTGAATATCCAGGGTGAACAAGGGGCCCTATCGGGTCCCTTGTTCCGCGTCAGCCAACGGCGCGCCCCCACGCCGGACGCTCAGGCAGAGTGAACTACATAGTCACCTCAGGCTTACGACTCTTGGCCGAGGTCGATTCCAAAGGCCTCGTAGTAGGCCTCATAGATGAGGTCCGACTCGCGACCCCTCTGATGCCGGAGACCGTGGAGAATCCAAGCGAGGCGTTGACGCAGATCGGCGAAGTCAACCTCCGTGCTGTCATGGCCCGCCAGTTCGTGGCGCAATGCATCGACATCGTCGTGTAGGCGGCGGTTTTGGAGGCGTAGAGCGCGCACTCGATTGCGCAGCCAGGGCTGCGTCTGGGCGATGTCCGACAAGAGACTGTCTGGCCGTTCGGCGTTTCGGATCTCCTCCTGGATGGCCTCGTCGAGGACACCGACAGCCTCGAGCACGTCTTCTCGCCATCGTCCCTCACGCATGGGGGCCGCAGAGCCGAGCGCCGTTTCTAGTCCGTGCATCGCCGTCAAGGTGCGGTCCTGGTCGAACTCACGGCGTTCGAGCCCAGACCGCTGGGATTCGCTGAACCCCTTTGATTCCCGGTCCTCTGGAACTGTCATCTGCGTTTCTTTCTCTCGATGAGGCGCGGCGGCCGGTCTCTGCTCCCCGTATGGGCTTGTAAGGCGCCCTGCCTCGACGACACAATTTTCTGTCCCATGATCTCAGAAAAGGGCTGGCACTCGCGGGTCGAGAGTGCTAATAATTGCTCTGTCACCGCCACTTGGCGGCGCGAGAGCTCAAAAAGTCTTGCTCGTAGGAGGTGATGATCATGGCTCTTGTGCGTAGTGATCCGTTTCGGGACGTCGATCGGCTGTTCCAGCAACTCTGGGGTGCACAGAACGGCAACGGGAACCGACCCCTGGCCATGCCGATGGATGCCTTCAGAAAGAACGACTCCTTCCTGATCCGGCTCGACCTCCCCGGTGTCAGTGCTGATGCCGTGGATTTAACCGTCGAAGAGAACGTCCTCACCATCAAGGCAGAACGTCCGGCCCCGCCAGCGTCGGAAGACGTGGAAGTATTGATCGGCGAGCGTCCCTACGGAACCTTCACCAGACAGGTGTTTCTCGGCACCAATCTTGACACGGAGCATATTCAGGCGGAGTACGAAGCAGGGGTGCTCACCTTGGCCATTCCGGTGGCTGAGCATGCGAAGCCCCGCCGGATCGAGGTCACCGAACGGGGTGACCACCAGCAATTATCACCCTGACTCTCTCACCAGAAGATCCCCGAGCGGCGACCGAGAAGCGGTTGTTCTATGGATGCCCGTTTCCGGTCGCCGTCTGGGGTCGACCAACACCGATCCCACTGATACCGACTGCCCAGGAAGGACTTGGTCAATGCACGTCAAGACCGCCTCGGGAAAGCGCGCCGTGGTCGACTTCCTCCGTGAGGAGGCCCCACTGGAATACGAGCGACTCAAATCAATCAGTCAACTGGCCTCGACATTGCATGCCGTGAACGGCGACCGCTCGGACCTGAGCCAGCTCTCGTATGCACTATGGGTACGGGATGCCCTTGATCGCTTTGCCACCTGACGTCCAATGCGACGGTCTCTCATGGTGGCGAACAGGGCCATGCCGCCGCCAGTGGTTTTTGGAAGATGAGCCTGCTCTCGTCGCGGACCGAGCGGCTCGGATCGTCGTCGCCTCATTGACCTTGAGGGGGCGGTTATCCACAGGGGTTCGAACATAGTCCAACACTTCCGTTGCCAACCTCGCGGCGAGCCCGTCAGTAGCCGAACATCCGCCCATCTCAGACTTTCATGCCGCATTTCCCCAGTTCAGCAGTCCAAGAGGGGTTCGAACATAGTCCCATAACCTCCACGGTGTTGTCAGAATTACAACGTTTTACCTGGTGGATGGGCATTTGTGGCTTCCGTTCGCTTCCTCAGGCAAATGGCGATGTTCGAACCCTGCCCTGAACTGGGAGAACGCACTGGGAGAATGCGCAAAGCAGCTCAGGCGCACGGTCGACGGAGTGACGCTCCACAACTCGATCAACCGAGAGTCACGAACTAGCGGGACAGTCGACTCTTCACCGCTGATCGGGCACGGGCGACGACGGCTTGGTCGTCGTGAAGGACGCTCACGATGTTTGTCCCGGCAAGAATGACACCGAGTTCGAATGCAACTTGTCCGGGGTCGGTACCTGGCGGCAGTTCACCCTTCTCGACGGCAACGCTGGCTTCGCGCCCGAGCAGGTCTCGCCACTGCTGTTGGATACGGGCCACTTGGTCATGGACACGTCCGGGGCGCGCCCCGACCTCGGCGGAGACGGCGACAAAGAAGCAGCCACCGGGGAAGATGCGCCGCTCCACGTAGGAGAGGAAGCCGTCACAAAGGGCAAGCAGTTGTTCTCGCCCCGGCTCGGTTGCACCCAGCGCCGGTGTGACCACTTCGGCGATGAAGCTGTCGCGTGCTGCATTGATGGTCGCCAGCTGGAGTTCCTCCTTGGAGCCGAACAGTGCATAGACGCTGCTCTTCGCAATACCGGTGGCGTCGGCGAGTCGGCCGATCGAAAGCCCTTCGATGCCCTCAATCGTCGCAAGCTGTGCCGCCTCTTTCACGATGCGGGCACGGGAACGCTCTCCGGGGGCACGGGTCTGCTTCTTCGGTGCCTCCTCCTCACGCATCGGCTCGATTTCCTTCCCTCGCCCATCTGACCCCTTGCGTCTTAGACGCACGTCCGTTTACATTACTCGTACGATCGTTCGTCTAGAAAGAGGTCGGAGCTAGTGACCACCGTGAACTGGGAAGAAGCAGGTCGAGGCTGGGGGGCGCGTGCCGTGGAGTGGGCGTACCTGTTCGAGCCGTACGCTCGCCCGGCGAACGAGTTGCTGTTCGACCGTCTAGAAATCGGGGCCGGCGCCCGCCTCCTCGACATCGCCTGTGGATCGGGGTTTGCTGCTCATCTTGCCGCCAAGAGGAAAACCCAGGTCTCGGGACTGGACGCAGCTGAGGCCCTCGTGACGATCGCACGCACAAGAACCCCGAGTGGGGACTTCCGCGTTGGGGACATGTTCGAGCTGCCGTTCACAGATGACAGCTTCGATGTCGCGACGAGCTTCAATGGCATCTGGAAAGGATGCGAAGGTGCATTGAAGGAGGCTCGCCGGGTGCTCGTGCCCGGCGGTCGACTGGGGCTGACCTTCTGGGGACGATTCGACCGTCTGGGTCTCATGCCGTACTTCCTCAAGGTCATCGAACTGTCTCCACCTGAACACGGGGCAGCCAATATGGAACACGGGGACACCGGCCGCGGGGGCGTCATGGAGGACATGTTGGCGGTTACGGGCTTCACGTTGGTAAAGCGCGGAGCCGTCGACGTCGTCAATGAGTGGCCCGACACCGACACGGCCGTTCGCGCTCTGGCGGCAGCGGGGCCGTCCGTCCCTGCGATCGAGGCAGTCGGCTACGAGGCGTTCTGCGAGGCGTTGCATGAGGCCATCTCGCCATTGTGCGATCGGGACGTCGGCGTCCGGGTCACCTCCGAGTTCGGATGGGTTGTCGCAAGTGCCGACTGATCTCAAGCAAGTCCTGCAACGAACGACAGTGTCGGTGTCCCTCGAGGTCGGGCGTGCCTCTGCCACCAGAGAGCTGTGGTCTGCCTCTGCGCGAAGTACCGCTACAGACCAAGCGAGAAGGGAGCCCGGTCACGCACCCGGCCCAGCGGCTCACGGAGCGGAACGTGGTCCACGGCGGTGAGAGTTTCGCCTTGGGAATCGGAGAATGGATCGGCGATGACGACCGATTTGCCGTGCAGCGACGAGGCATATGCGCCGCCGGGCGGCCCGGCAAGAATTGACTACATCTCCACGGTCGTCTCACCACAGACAATGAGTCGGAACCGACAGGATCGGAGTGATGCCATGACGCATCTGAGCATTCAGGAATCCCTGTATCCCGATCTCACGTGCTTCGGGTGCGGTCATGCCAATCCTGATGGCTTTCACCTGCGTAGCTATCGAGAGAACGAGATCACCGTCGCCACATTCACTCCTCGCCCCGAACACGACAATGGGTTCGGCTTCCTCAATGGAGGGATCATCTCAACGGCGCTCGATTGCCACACAGCGGCCGTCGTGATGTGGGAAGCCGATCGCCATGGTTGGACGGCCGACGAAGGGGCTCCGGTTCCCTTCATCACCGCTGGCTTCGACGTGCGATTCCTGCGGCCCACGCCGTTGGGACCGCCGCTATCGCTGCGGGCCGAAACCGTGGAGGTCTCAGAGTTGGCCATCGTTGTGAGTGCCGAGCTTGTCTACGAGGACAAGGTCCGGGCAACGATGCTGGCGAACTGGCTGCGGTTCCATCCGCGATAGGACCAACACCGGCGAACTCGACCGGGTCGCCGCTGAGATCGTTCGACGTCCGTTGGCCTCTGGCCGGGGTTCGAACACAGTCCCATCTCTTCCGGGACTGACTTTGTGGAGTGATCCTGGGACTTGGATTCCGCCGATTCTCAGCGTCACGCGCCACAAAACCCCAGTTCAGCGGGCCAGGAGGGGTTCGAACATAGTCCCATTACCTCCACTCAATGGGCTTGACCCCATTCAGTGGACCACTTTTTAGGACAAAGTGGCCTGCTGGAAGGTGGTCGAGTGTAGGTCTTCGAACTCGTTCGGGGTGAGATAGCCGATCGAGTTGTGGCGCCGGGCCGGGTTGTAGAAGTGCTCGATGTAGTCGGCCATGGCGATGGCCAGCTCGAGACTTGGTCCGCCATTTCTGACGGTTTACAGCTCGATCTGCATCGAACTCTAGAACGACTCCATCGGCGCGTTGTCGTAGCAGTCGCCGATGGTGCCCATGGAGCTGACCAGTCCCAGTCGTCGGACGTTCTCGGTGAAGGACCACGAGGTGACTGATGCCGTGGTCCGAATGGATCACCGTCGAGGATGACCTCGCCCTCGATCGCGCCGGCCTTGTTGATGGCGTCGAGGACCAGTGCCGCCTCACAGCGACGGTCGATGGCCCACCCGACCACTTTGCGCGAGTAGAGGTCGAGCACCGCGCAACAGTAGATCTTCCCCTCCCTGGTCGGGTGCTCGGTGATGTCGGTCAGCCACAGCTCGATTGGGACGGGTGGCGGTGAACTGGCGCTGGACCAGGTCCTCACAGGTGGGTGCGTTCTTGAGGTTCTTGTAGCCCTTCTTCGGCCCCGGAAGACCATGAATGCCCAGCTCGCGCATGATCCTCTTGACCAGCTTGGTGTTGACGATGAGCCCCTGTTCGATCTCCAAGGCGGCTTTGACCCGCAAGATGCCGTTGGTGCCTCGAGAGCGTGCGTGGATGTCGGCAATGGCGTCGGCCAGCATGAGGCGACGGATCTCGCGGTCGTTGGGCTTTCGGAACTTGATGTCGTAGCAGGTCGAGCGGTCGAGGCCGACGATCTCGCAGGCCCGTACGCTCGAAGTAGCCCAGGTTGTTCAGCCCTCGGACAACCTGGAACTTCCTTTTGGGTCAACGGCGCCCTCCTCGAAGAGTTCACTGGCCGCCTTGACCGCGTTCAGTTCGGCCTCGAGCTCTTTGACCCGCCGGCGGGCGGCGAGTAGCGGATCGGCCTGGTAGCTCTTGAGGCCCGGTCGCTGGCCGGCGTCGATCAGGGCCTGGCGCCGCCATTTGTAGAGGGTGACGTTGTGGATACCGAGCTCAGCGAGAGGTCTTTGACCGACTCACCGGCGAGCATCCGCTCACTGGTTCGACGCCGCAACTCGATGGGATAGTGCCTTGGCATGTTGGCTCCTGGTTGATCAGGGCCAAATTGTCATAAAGGTGGTCCACTTTTTGGGGTACAGGTCAACCGTAGACCCCCTATCTCCTATCAGAGCAACCTCGGCTAGCCGCTGTCCTACAGTTGTCCCTACAACTCATGGACAAGCACACTTCCGCTACACAGATTGAGAGCACCACGCAGTAGCTTCCGCCGTCAGTGGCAATGTTTCGCGGCGCGCCACCGCCATTACGGTGAACGCCGCATCTACGCTGGCGGTGCCATCAGTGGCTGTCCCCGCGTAGTCACCCACGTCTTTTGCGGTACGCAGCCCCGCTTAACGAGGTGTTACCGGTCTACGCCAATCACGAATACCATTCACATCGACTCTTTGCAGGGCGAAGCAGCTTTCTAGAGTCTTGCTCCCAAACCTTGTACCAGTGGAGAATTCTCTATCTTGTCCAAGGAATACAGCACTACCCCTCCAACCTCGAACGGTAATGCAGCCTCTTCCGCTACCGCCAGGGCAGCCAAAGAGAGCCCGGTTGACAGTGACGACAAAATTGCGTCGCCATACTCGCCCTTGGCAATAGACGTGCCGATTGTTAATGGAAAAGTCGCTAGACCGACGAGAGTAGTGGATTTTCCCAACGGACTAATTTAGCTCACGCAAGGGCTTTGCAAGGGAAGCTGTCGTAAGTGCAGCCTCCAAGGCATCTCTGCCAGTTCCAAACTTACTAATCAGTCCAAGCGGGCCCGACTCTTCGGGAGTGGTATCGTCCCCTCCCGATCCCGGAGTATCTCCCCAAAGATTGGGACCTGGATTTGGCACGTCGGCAAAGTGGTCCGGGTTGTCAAATGGCTGAGGATCATCAAGATACGGATCATCGAATGGTTGAGGAACGTAATCGTCGTCAGGGTCTTACCTCGTTCTGGTTAACCTCTCCCTTCCGTACCATCTGGACAACTCCCTCAAATTGGTGTCACCGTCGCCATCGCCGGATTGAAGCCGGAGGGAGTCGTCATCATCATCCGAGGCCTTCGGATCTGGACTGTCGCCACCGCCACCCGGGCCATCGTCGCAGTTCGTGCAACTCCAGCTACCACCGCCCCCAGGAGGCGGGGCGTAAGCGGCAGCGAACTGTCTTCCCAGGCTCATCTCCAGCGCCGGACTGACGTATCCACCTGAACCCGAGTATTCGAGACCGGTGGGATCGGCCTGCTGACCCACGGATTCAATTGTGTTGGAGCTAGCTTCCCCAGAAATCGTTGTCACACCCGAAGGGCTGTAGGCGTAATCCGTGGACAGATCGTACCGGAGCTGCCGGCCAAGGCGACTGTTGAGCCGATTGGATCGGTGATCAAGTGAACTAGATCCCGATGAGTCGGACACCTGGTAAGTGGCGCCGTCACCCCCGCCAGTGAGGTAGGTAGTGGATTCGAACCTTGGCTGTCCTCGATCAAGGTGTCACCGTCGTACAAATAGGTATTTGTTGTGCCGCCGAACGTGGCCGATGGCCCCGACCCAGTGGGTCATATGCAAAGCTGGATGGCAGTCGATCCCCCGGTGATTGAGTCAGCTCATCCAGCTGGTTCCAGTCGAAGCTCTGCCCGGTGGCCGAGTCATTGGTCAGATCGCCGTCGTTGTCGTAAGTGAGGCTGGCGCCGTTGAAGATCGTTGCCTCGTCGTCGGCGTTGTAGGTCGAAGTCGATACGGCGGCCGGCAGGGTCGGCATCGGGCACTTTCCCGAGATGCCAGTCTCGCTTCCGTCCGGATCGTAGGTGTAGTCGAGCGTACCCAAGGGACTTCGACCCGTGCTTCACCGCCTCGGCGGTGACTTCTCCGTCAGCGTCTGGAGTGTAGTTTCTCGTATCGCCGTCCGGAAGGGCGACTGCTGTCGTTTCGTTGTCCTGGTTGTAGGTGAAACCGACCGATGAAGCGCCCTGGGTGATGGTCTTTAGATTGCCGTCGTTGTCGTAACTGTAACTCGTCGTCGGAAGGTCTGGGGCAGTCATCGTTAGCGATCGCCAGCATTGTCGTAGGTGTACGCAAGGGTGCCTTGGGCCGTCGCCTGACTGGTCAGGTCGTTCAGCAGGTCGTAATCGTTGGTCTCCGTCCCTTGGAGCGCATCGTCGACCGACGTGAGGCGATTGCCGTTGTCGTAGCCGTAGGAGATGGTGTCGTAAGGCGAACCACCGCCAGAGGAACACCGACCTGCTCGGTGCTCACGCGACCGAGGGGATCGTAAGTCGCCTTGTCGATAGTGCCGTTGGGGTCGGTGGATTGAGTCTGCTCACCGTCGACGTCGTAGGTGGCGGTCGCAACGTTACCCAGGGGTCGGTGGCCTGGATCTGGCTCGTCCGCGGTGTTGTACTGGTATGTGGTCGAGTTGCCCGTTGGGATCGGTCAACTCGGTCACGTCACCGTCACCGTCGTACGTGATCGAGGTCGTGCCCCCGAGGGGATCGGTTGCCGAGGTCAGCTCGTTGTCGTTGTCGTAGGCATAAGAGGTGGTATTTCCGTCGGGGTCGGTGGTCGAAAGAGTGCGCCCGGCGTCGTCATTGAAGTACGACGTGGTATTTCCCAACGGATCGGTAACCGCCACCGGAAGGCCGTTGGCAGTAGCTGATGTCGGTGGTCTGATTCAATCCGTCGGTTTGGCTCACCGGTTGGCCACCGAGGGAGGTCACCGTGGTGGTGTTACCCAGCGGATCGGTGATCGATAGCCACGTCCGGCTCGGTAGCCAAGTTGGCCGGATCCTCGTACCTGATGGTGGTGGTGTGTCCCAGTGGATCGGTAATGCTGGTCAAGCGACCGTAGGTGGGTTCGTAGGTGTAACTGGTCGTGACCTGTTGATTTGCGGGTAACTCAGCAAGCTTGGTTTCGGTGAGAACCTGGCCGTCCGGGTTGTAGGTGTAGTCGGTCGAGCGCCCCTACGGGATCGGTCACGACTCGATGAGTTCAGTGGTCGGATTCCTGGTGATGGTGGTGGTCTGGGCATCACTGGTGCCAATCGCCTGGGTCTCGGACGTCACATTGCCACCTGCATCGAAGTCGTCCTGGCTCACCCGACCCAGGGGATCGGTGACGGTGGTCTGGGTGACACTGCTCCCGGACATCGTGTATCTGAATTGGTAGCTGCCCCCGGTGGCCGTGGTCTGGCCGACCACCTGTCCGGCGGCGTTATAGGTATTCGTCACCATCACATTGCCGCGAGCATCGGTCACGCTCTCGATCTCGGTACATTGGATCGACCCTGCGGTCGTGCACGGCTCCCATTGGTAGGTGGTAGCCAGACCACCCCCCCGGGGATCGCCGGCGCTGACGAGTCGACCGTAACGAGTCGTAGCTGTAGTCGACGGTGCGACCCGAGGTCGTCGGTGATCGAAGACACACACTGGGATCGAGGTTGCACCTCCACATGGTCCCCAGTTGAACGCCATCCATTCGCCGTTGGGAGAGATGACCCGGGTAATGTCCGAGAGATCCTCACCCACGCCGGTCGGTGCGCGCTCGATGGTTACGGTGTTGCCGAACCGATCAGTGATCGAGCACAGCTGGCTCTCGTTGGTGCAGAACTGGTACGTAGTGCCGTCGAGCAGTGTCAGGGTCCAGGAATCATCGGCTCCGAAGAAGCCGCCGAGATCGTTGACCGCTGAGCGTCGACCCGGACCACGACGACGGTGCGGTGGCGGCTTGGTAGGAGCACGGAGCGGTGGTGCAGGTCGGGCTGTCGGATCGTAGACACCTTCGTCCCGTCCGGCTCCACCAGCTGGACGGGGCCGGATTGAAGGCCGCCTGAGATCGGAGTGAAGTTGATGAAGTACGAGTAGTTGTCCGATCATCCCCATGCCGAAGTCTCTCAGACGTGGGATCGTCCTGGCGGTAGGTACGAGTCAGGCTGATGGGCAGCACGTCGTTCAAGGAGAGATCGGTCTTGGACGAGACGAAGAGACCGGTGCCCAGATCCACCGGTTCACCCGTCCGTCGGATTGTCATCGTCGTCGGCCGGAGTTAGGACTGTCGGGACGGTCGACGTAAGTGAAGGGCATAGTGGACTTCAGCATGGTGGCCTGGGTCGGCACGATTTGGGTGCCGTCGGCGCTCACCTCTCCCGAACCGTAAGTGGTCCAGCCCCCGCCGTTGCTGTAGTCAGCCACGCTGACGTAGGGCAGATGGGTGCCCGGGGGTTGGCCTGAGCCGTTCGGGTAGATGACCTGGATTCCCGGGCCGCTCACCGTGGCGTCCCCGGGCTGGACGTCGAAGAAAACCTTCATCCCCGTCCCGAGCGGAACGGGGCTCCGGTCGACAGGCACAGCCGTCATGGTGAGGGTGGTCACCGGACGACCCCGGTGGTCGGTGATGACCGTGCCCTTGGGAATCACGATCTCGAAGCCGGGATCCTGCGGGGCGTGGACCACCAACTTCTCGGGGGCAGGTGACGGGATGGTCACGCTGTTCTTGACCAGTTGCGGATCGAGCCACAAGGTCGATCCCAGCGTGTTGGTCCGTCCTTCGATAAGCGTGATCGGCTCGGCATAGAAGCCGTATGGGCCGGCAGTCGACCCTTCGATATCCAGCTGGTGGCTCCCGGCCGTCAGGTCCGTTAGCACGAAGTGGCCCGAGCGGTTGGTCTTGGTGGTTGTGGCCCCACTGTCCCAACCGTTGTCGATACTCACGGTCACGCCGGCCAAGGGCACGCCGGAGGTGGCCCGGACCTCGCCTGTCAGCCCGGTCACAGCCGATCCCGGCGATGAAGTCAGTGCGACACGATCGAGTCTGTGCACATCGGCGGCCGCATCGGCGGCGGAAACCTTCGGCACCTGGAGCGACGGACCCGGACCCGAACGTCCGCCGGGAGTGCTCACCCTGACCGTTCCGCCCGCCGATCCGGGAGGCACCGCCACCGTGAGCGAGGTGGACGTGGATCGGAGCACGTGGGCGTCCAGGGTGCCGATGCGGACGTCGTTCAACGAGGCCTTCGGATCAAATCCGCTTCCCGAGATGGTCAAAGGTGCGCCCGCCTTGGCCGATGTCTGGTCAATGCTGTTCACCACCGGCTTCGAGGGGCGGGGCGTGACACCTGCTTGGGCCGCTTCCGCCTTGCCTTTCTTGCCGCCGCTCCGGGTGATCGACAGCAGATTGCCGTCCTTGTCGTAGTTGTAGGTAGCAGTACCTCCCTTGCCACTCACGGTGGCGAGCTGGCCATTGGCGTTGTAGGTGTACTTGAGCTTTTCCCCAGGTTCCTTCACCTTGGCGGCTGGCCTCACGGTATTGGCGCTCGATACGGCCGCAGTGCTGGTGGTTGCCCGCGTCACCACGACGGTGCAGACGACCAACGCCACGCAGACAACCCGCAGTGCATGCCGTCGATTCATCCGACTATTCATCTTGGTTCCCCGTTCATTCATGGGATGTCCCTTTGTTGATAACGACATAGGCACGGGTCACCAAGAGGCTCCTCGTGATTGGGCGCGGGAGGCAGACTCAACTCCCCGCCGCCGTGTAATCAGCCTTGACCTGGGCCGCGCTAAGCACCGTCGGGTAGATGGCGAGGTCGTCGAGGCTGAACCCGATAGCACCATCGCTGTCGCTGGAGTCGGTGCCTACCATGACCGGGTAGCCGGGTGGGGTGTCCAGTTGTGCACCGAAGGCCCCCGGACTACCCACCTGGGTACCGTCCACGTAGACGGTGATGGCTAGACCGTTAGTAGTGACGGTGACCAGGTGCCAGTTCCCGTCGTTCAGCGAGGTCGGCGTGGTGAAGTACTGGTCGTCGTAAGAGCCACTCACCTCGATCTGGTTGGGCTGCGACAGGCAGACGTCGAAACCACCGTCTCGAGCCGTCGAGCCCCACCCCACGAAGCAGTATGGACCGTATCCTCCGTAGTACGGGGTCACTGTGGTCTTCATCCACACTTCGACGGTGCGGGGGCTCGATCCCGAGGGAGCCGTCTGTCCGCCAACGCCCACCTGACCGGCAGCGGCGTTTGTCCCCACATCTGAGACCGATCCCGCGTTGGGGTCGGTCGCCAGCGCGCCCGGGCGCACATTCAGGTTGTCATTGGGGTACCCGTATGGGGCGTTGCCCGTGTCGTTGTAGTAGCCGGTCTCCGTCGACCCCGGTGTGACGTTGCCCGAGGAGTCGGCCATGGCCACTGGTGCCGAATCACCGAGACGGTAGAAGAGAGAAGGATGGTTGCCGAGCACCGTTGTGACGTAGCTCTTTGCCGTTGACCCGGGAACCGTGTAGGAGGCGGACGTCGCTGACGGTCCCGCGCCGATCACATCAAAGCCGATGACCGAGAAGGTGGCCTTACCTGCCACCAGTCCAGTCAGTGTCGCCGCGGTTGTCGTTCCGACGACTGCCAGCTGCTGATCGGCATTGGGCCCGGTTGCCACGGTCACGACATACGACTCGATGGGGGTCCCTGGGGCGCCCGCCGGGCTCCACGTCACCGTGGCAGCGTTGTTCCCGGCGTTGACAGCCTTCACATGAGAGGGGGCAGAGGGAAGGCCCAAGGCACCGGATGAGTCCGGAATCGGATCCGCAGTCGTGGAGATAGCAATCGGCCCGGCTGCCACCCTTCCGATGCCGGAGATCTCCAAGGTGATCGCGTCCCCGGCGTTGATGGTCTGCGGGGGGTTGAAGCTGACGGTGGCACCCCCCTCGGCGAAGACCAGCGAACCGGTGTTGTAGGGCAACGACCATCCGGCGGTGGTGTCGGCCACCGCATAGTCGGTGTCATTGGTGTCGAACTGGGTGCCGAAGGGGGCCGAGAGCACGATGGCACCGGAGCGCGACGGGTCCTCGACGTTGACCGGAACCTGCGAGGTGGCGGTGAAGGTGATCTTGTCGGTGACCCCGGTGGCTCCAACCGAGGTGCTCGAAGGGGTCACGGCTACGTCGGTGACCGCGGTGGCCGCGGCCAGCCCCAAGCTGGCCGAAACCGGCACCGGGTCAGCGGTGGTGCTTACCGACAGGCTTCCGCCCGTGCTCTGGGCATTTCTGATGCCGGAGATCTCCAAGGTGATCGCGTCCCCGGCGTTGATGGTCTGCGGGGGGTTGAAGCTGACGATGGCACCCCCCTCGGCGAAGACCAGCGAACCGGTGTTGTAGGGCAACGACCATCCGGCGGTGGTGTCGGCCACCGCATAGTCGGTGTCATTGGTGTCGAACTGGGTGCCGAAGGGGGCCGAGAGCACGATGGCACCGGAGCGCGACGGGTCCTCGACGTTGACCGGAACCTGCGAGGTGGCGGTGAAGGTGATCTTGTCGGTGACCCCGGTGGCTCCAACCGAGGTGCTCGAAGGGGTCACGGCTACGTCGGTGACCGCGGTGGCCGCGCCCAGCCCCAAGCTGGCCGAAACCGGCACCGGGTCAGCGGTGGTGCTTACCGACAGGCTTCCGCCCGTGCTCTGGGCATTTCTGATGCCGGAGATCTCCAAGGTGATCGCGTCCCCGGCGTTGATGGTCTGCGGGGGGTTGAAGCTAACGGTGGCACCCCCCTCGGCGAAGACCAGCGAACCGGTGTTGTAGGGCAACGACCATCCGGCGGTGGTGTCGGCCACCGCATAGTCGGTGTCATTGGTGTCGAACTGGGTGCCGAAGGGGGCCGAGAGCACGATGGCACCAGAGCGCGACGGGTCCTCGACGTTGACCGGAACCTGCGAGGTGGCGGTGAAGGTGATCTTGTCGGTGACCCCGGTGGCTCCAACCGAGGTGCTCGAAGGGGTCACGGCTACGTCGGTGACCGCGGTGGCCGCGGCCAGCCCCAAGCTGGCCGAAACCGGCACCGGGTCAGCGGTGGTGCTTACCGACAGGCTTCCGCCCGTGCTCTGGGCATTTCTGATGCCGGAGATCTCCAAGGTGATCGCGTCCCCGGCGTTGATGGTCTGCGGGGGGTTGAAGCTGACGGTGGCACCCCCCTCGGCGAAGACCAGCGAACCGGTGTTGTAGGGCAACGACCATCCGGCGGTGGTGTCGGCCACCGCATAGTCGGTGTCATTGGTGTCGAACTGGGTGCCGAAGGGGGCCGAGAGCACGATGGCACCAGAGCTGGCTGAGACTGCCGACGTGGCGGTGAAGGTGATCTTGTCGGTGACCCCGGTGGCTCCAACCGAGGTGCTCGAAGGGGTCACGGCTACGTCGGTGACCGATGCCGCCGATATCGGCGCTCCGGTGAACGTCAGTTCATAGGGATTGCCGGTGCTATCGCTCGACGTCGAAGCAATAAAAGGAAACTCTCCGCCACCCGGATTGGTCACGCCGTGGATGGTCAGGCTAACGGCGGTGCTGGCGGTGGCGTTGTTCGGCACCACCACATCGACCACGTTGCCCCCGGCAGGTATGGTCGCCGAAGTACCGGCTGCAGATCCTCCAGCCACGCTCACCGAGTAGTTGCCGCAGCAGTCACCGGGGAAGATGGTTCCCACCGGGGCTTGGAGGATGATCTTGCTCCATCCCCCGGTGAGCGACCCGCTGGAGCTGGTGGTGAAGCCGACGGTGTACGTGACACCCTCGGCCCCGCCCGCCTGGGAAGACAGGCCCACGGTGAGTCCCGACACTGACGAGGTCGAAGTAAGACCGAGCGGCTTCGAGCTCGAGGTGGGATCGCTTGAGGTGGAGACGTTGAGATTGCCGGTGGTCGCCGCGTTGGTCACGTTGTAGATGGTGAGGGTGACAGCTGTGCTGGCGGCAGCGCTATTGGGCACGGTCACATCGACCACGTTGCCCCCGGCAGGCGAAGTCGTGTTGGCCTCTGCCGCTCCGCCGCTGCCCACGGCGACCTGGTAGTAGCCGTTGCCGCAGCAGTCACCGGGGAAGATGGTTCCCACCGGGGCTTGGAGGATGATCTTGCTCCATCCCCCGGTGAGCGACCCGCTGGAGCTGGTGGTGAAGCCGACGGTGTACGTGACACCCTCGGCCCCGCCCGCCTGGGAAGACAGGCCCACGGTGAGTCCCGACACTGACGAGGTCGAAGTAAGACCGAGCGGCTTCGAGCTCGAGGTGGGATCGCTTGAGGTGGAGACGTTGAGATTGCCGGTGGTCGCCGCATTGGTCACGTTGTAGATGGTGAGGGTGACAGCTGTGCTGGCGGCAGCGCTATTGGGCACGGTCACATCGACCACGTTGCCCCCGGCAGGCGAAGTCGTGTTGGCCTCTGCCGCTCCGCCGCTGCCCACGGCGACCTGGTAGTAGCCGTTGCCGCAGCAGTCACCGGGGAAGATGGTTCCCACCGGGGCTTGGAGGATGATCTTGCTCCATCCCCCGGTGAGCGACCCGCTGGAGCTGGTGGTGAAGCCGACGGTGTACGTGACACCCTCGGCCCCGCCCGCCTGGGAAGACAGGCCCACGGTGAGTCCCGACACTGACGAGGTCGAAGTAAGACCGAGCGGCTTCGAGCTCGAGGTGGGATCGCTTGAGGTGGAGACGTTGAGATTGCCGGTTGTCGCCGCATTGGTCACGTTGTAGATGGTGAGGGTGACGGCTGTGCTGGCGGCAGCGCTATTGGGCACGGTCACATCGACCACGTTGCCCCCGGCAGGCGAAGTCGTGTTGGCCTCTGCCGCTCCGCCGCTGCCCACGGCGACCTGGTAGTAGCCGTTGCCGCAGCAGTCACCGGGGAAGATGGTTCCCACCGGGGCTTGGAGGATGATCTTGCTCCATCCCCCGGTGAGCGACCCGCTGGAGCTGGTGGTGAAGCCGACGGTGTACGTGACACCCTCGGCCCCGCCCGCCTGGGAAGACAGGCCCACGGTGAGTCCCGACACTGACGAGGTCGAAGTAAGACCGAGTGTTTTGGATGCGGCGGTTGTATCGGTCGAGGTCCAGAGGCTCAGGCTGCCGTTGGCCGGCGCATTGGTCACGTTGTAGATGGTGAGGGTGACCGCCGTGCTCGAACCGGCACTGGAGGGCATGGTCACGTCGACCACATTTTTCGAGCCGGGTACCGTCGCCGTGGCGCCAGTGGCCGCGCCGCTGCCCACGCTCACTTGGTAATAGCCGCTTCCACAGCAATCGCCGGGGAACACGGTACCGGCAGGGGCTTGCAGTGCGATCGCGCTCGAGCCCGCGGTGAGCGCCCCCGTGGAGCTGGTGTCGAACGTGATTGTGTACACGACGCCCTCGGCTCCGGCCCGCTCGGAGGACAGCTGGACCGACAGGGAAGACGGCGATGACTTCGGGTTCGACTTGTGTGGCGCTGCTTTGGCGCCAGCCGGCTGGACCATTGCCAGTACGACGATCGAAACGACGCTGAGAACCGTCACAAGCGTCCTACACCCGCGAGCCACCGGGATGCGCCTTGTCGGCGTACCCTTCATCTGCCTCCGGGCTTCGGGACTCAAGAAGTTATAGCCAGACAACAGTCGATCCCTCCCGGTGCCGAACCAGGGGCCACCACGGAAACCGAACCATCGACCCACTGCGCGACCGATTCCACCCGTAGCCGAAAGCAACACCCGCACTTGCCCGCACCTCCGCCCAACCCGGCTCCGCCGCTCTGGATCCGGTCCCAATGAGCAAGACCGAATCGTCGCCACACTTGCATAGACAGCTGCCATCGTCAATCGTGGTGGAGGACCCTGGGCAGCGGCCACTGTGGGTGACTGACCCACCACAGTGGCCGCCCGATGAGCGGGAGGGACTGGACACACACTTGACTGGCAAACGGCGCCGAACATCGGATGACGACGACCATCACCCCCAGCCTTCGAGGCCTCTTCTCGCATCGAACGGTCGCTCGCGGCGTTCCTTCCTCAAGGGACTCGCCGTTGGCGCCGGCCTGTCTGTCGGCGCTGGGGCAGTAATCAGTGACGAGTGGTCCTCGCAGCCAGTGCCGGTTGTCGGCGCCGCCCGTTCCAGTCCTATCGTGCCCTTCCGCGGCGTCCATCAGGCGGGGATAGCGACGACTCCCCCGGACCATCTGTACTTCGCCTCCTTCGATCTCACGACGCACCACGCCACCGACGTCGCTGATCTACTCCGATCCTGGACGGCGGCGGCGGCGAATCTCTGCGCTGCCATGATTTCGCATGCCGGCCCAGGAACAGAGCTTCGGCTTCCACCGAGCGCCCTGACCCTGACGTTCGGGTTCGGTCCGGGCCTCTTCGATGACCGTTTCGGCCTGAGTGGCCGTCGGCCAAGTCGGTTTAGACCGTTACCGGGGTTTCCGAACGAGCAGCTCGAAGCGGCTATCTCTGGAGGCGATCTGATGGTGCAGGCCTGCGCCCAAACAGCCGGTGCCGCCACCCAAGCCGTTCACCATCTCGCAAAGCAGGCAGCAGGAGTGGCCTCCATCCGATGGGAGCAGTCCGGGTTCAGGACCTCGACCGAGCGTGGCCGCATTCAGACCTTCCGCAATGTACTGGGCTTCAAGGACGGTACCGCCAATTCAGCCCCGGGAACCCGGGATTTCGATTCCACCGTGTGGGTGAACGGCGCAGACCAACCCAAATGGCTGCACAACGGCTCCTTCCTCTGCGTCCGGCGCATTCGCACCAACACCGCGGCTTGGAACCACCTCAGTGTTCCCGATCAGCAGGTGGCAATCGGCCGTACGAAGAAGGGCGGGGTGCCCTTGTCCGGCGGTACCGAGTTCACTCCTCTTCGGCTCGACAAGGTCGGCGAAGACGGGCTGCCTTCCATCCCCTTGGACAGCCATGTTCGACTGGCCAGCGACACAGACAACAAGGGAGCAACGATGTTCCGACGGGGCTACTCATATGACAACGGCAGCGCCGCTCCGGACGGCGAGCGAGACGAAGGGTTGTTGTTTCTGGCCTACGTCCGCGACATCGAACGGCAGTTTGTCACCATTCAGTCGCGACTTGCTGCTCACGACCGTCTCAATGCCTTCCTGTCCCCCATCGGCAGTGCGGTCTTCGTCGTGCCGCCGGGCAGCGCTCGGGACCAGTGGATCGGGCAATCGCTTCTCTCACGCGCCTGAGGCTCCCAAAGACACCTTCAACCGACGCGAGGCGGTCGAGCCGGCTCGCAGATCCCTCGAGCCCGGTTGGCGCGGGACTCAGTAGACGATCCGAAAGCCTCCTATGAAGGTAATTCGATTGCCGTCGGGGTCACTGATGCCTGCAGTCCGGACGCCTTTGTTGGCTGCCTGAGTCTCGCCAAGGACTAAGCCTCTCACTGCAAGTTCAGCGACTTGCGCCGCCAGATCGTCCACAGCGAAGTTGAGGAGCGTAGACCCCGCTCGGTCGGGGTCATGAAAGACCTGCATCCAACTGCTGTCGGTGATTCTCCACTCGACCAGGGTGTCCATGGGATGGTTGTCCTCCGGACGACCTATCAGAGCCTCGTACCATCGTTGCGCCACCTGCATGTTCGAAACGGGGACGACAGCGAGCACGTGAACTATGGACATAGCTGAATCATTCCCCACCTGGCAGCTGGTCGAACGCCACTCCGTACGAGGCCGTCTGGGCGGTAGGTGTCGGCAAGCCGGAAGGACCGTCGTCGATCAGCGACCCGCACCCGGCGTCATGAGACACAAGCAGTCAGGATCAGAAACCACATAAGACCGGCTGGCCCGGGTTACTTCCTCTGTCGGCTTGGATGTCGGCCCCATGAGCTGGACTGATCCCAGCGATTTGGCATCCGTTGAATTCCGATAAGGCATGGACAGCGTTCTTCACTGGGCACCGGCAATCCGTCAATCAACTCTTCCTTCCAGAGGTAGTCGAGGACGTTCTCCACCGTCTTTGCATCCAGGCCGGTTTTGTGTTCTATCAGACAGTTCGTGCATTCGATGACACCAACGAGTTGGCAGTATTTGATGACGCCGAGGACATTCCGGACAAGTCTGGCATCCAGCTCTGAAGAGCGAGAGTCGCAGGGATCGGGCTTAGACGCTTCCCCTGCTGTCGGAGCACTAACAGCAAAGGATCGTGTCTTCACCGACCACCATCGTCGAAACCTCCTCATCGGAGTCTCTTTAGCTGTGATCAACGCCTGCCTCTTTCGCATGAACAGGAAGATTCGTCGCTGTTAGCTCTAACCCGGCTCACTAGATGGAAAACGCGAGTCCACCGCCGGTTCCACAAGGTCGTGCTCAGACCATCTCGTTCTAGCACCGCCTGGGTGTCGATTTGGTCACGACCAACCGACATTCCGGTAAACGTTTCGAGGCGAATCAGCGAGGCCGCAGGAAGTGGGCTCGACCGCCAACGGGCGCTCTATCGAATGGGACAGGCCACGGCCGCGGTAGAGGAAATCCGCTTGCGCGATACGCTCTGTGTCGTAATTGTGACTTCCGAGGTGGCGACCTCGAGCTGGCGGGCAAAGCGGCATATTCCCATACAGAGGTCGGCACTATAGAGGGTTGCGGGGCTGAGGCCTGATGCCTTGCCGAGGCTCCCTCAGGCTTGGGCGAGGCTCACTGTTTCGGCAGTCGCTCCGATAGGGATTGGAATGCAGTCCCATCGCTTCCGTTGCCGACCTAGCGGTCGTTCCCGCAGCATCCGAATTCGGCTCTGACTCGGACTTCAGCCACGCATTACCCCAGGTCAGCGGCTACTGGCGTCGGGCCCGGGCGTTCTTCGCCAGCTACGGCATCACCGTCGAGCGGGTGCTCTCGGACAATGGTTCCTGCTATCGGGCCAAGGACTTCACAGCCGAGCTGGTGGCCGAGGGCATCAAGCACAAGTTCACCAGGCCCTACCATCCCCAGACCAATGGAAAGGTCGAACGCTTCAACCGGACCCTCAAAAACGAGTGGGCCTATGCCCACCCCTACCGCTCAGAGGCCGCCCGGACCCGGGCGCTGGACACCTGGCTCCACATGTACAACCATCATCGGCACCACACGGCCGTCGGAGGACCACCCATCAGTCGTGTCAACAACCTGGTTGGGCAGAACACCTAGGACGGGTTCGGAGTTAGTCTCACAACCCCACCGATGTTGTAGGCAATACAACAGTTCACGCCCCTGAGGAAACGGTCGTCGGCGGCAGGATCGTCCGGAGCCATCAGTGGCAGGGCCATGGCTTCTAGATCCATTTCGATGCTTACAACTTGTGCCCTGGACGCGAACTCGATTGCGGCCGGCAGCAGCCACACTGCCTTGTCGGTCATTCCGCCCCGTATCTGCTCGACGACATCCATTCGGTGCGCGATTGCGTTGGCGATCACGTTGTCCAAGTCAAGCGCCGCCTGGTGGACGGCGTCTCGATGCGCCGCCTGGCGATCCGGGGAGGCGATCACAATGAGCGGATGAAGGACGGCATGCCCTTCTATCTACGAAAACCCGTCTCTATCTACGAAAACCCGTCGCCGCAGGCGTCCAGCGTCTCAAGGGTCAACCGCGCCGGCCATTCCGTGACCCACCGGCGGGCGCGGCCCGGCGGGAGGTGATCATTGCTGTTCTACTTGTCCGAGGATGCAGGTCGGTTTCAAGAAGCGATGATCTCGAGGCCACAGCGAGCAACGGCTGTGGCAAGGCGCTCGGCGTCGGGGGCGGGGAGATCGGGTGGCGGGAGGGTGTCGGTGGTTGCCGGCCAGCCGCTGTCCCGTGTGAAGTCCTCGAACCCGGCCGGGGTCAGGACCAAGAGGAAGCGCGCCTCTTCCGAGTCGACCCGGAAACGGTGGGAGATCCCCCGAGGACCGAAGACGAAGTCACCCGCCCCGGCGCTGAAGGTCTCCTCGCCCAGCCAGAAGGTGAGCTGTCCCTCGAGCACATACCATGCCTCGTCCTCGTTCAGATGGCGATGACTGGGCGAACCGGCGTGGCGCGGAGCCCGGCACTCGGCCATCGCCAGGTGTCCGGCCGTTTGTGCACCGGTGGTCTTGTAAGTCAGCAGGCTGTCGGCGAACCACAGCGCCTCGCCGCCGCCGGCCGCCAGGCGGTAGCCGCCTTCAGTAACCGCGAGCGTCATGACGGGCCCCCAGTGGCTTTCGTCGCTTCAGCAGCCCTCTTCAGTTGCTCGAGGGTATGGCGCATGTGACGGTGTAGTTCTCCCCGCCGGTTGAGGGGGCCGTCGATGATGCGGGCCCACGCCGGCAGCCACTGGACGTCGAACGTCTCGGTGACCCGGGTGCCGCCCTTGACCGGTTCAAACCGGTAAATCCACTTGGTCGATTCGCGGCCGCCTTCCTCGGTGGCGAAGGCGAATTCCTCTCCGGGGTCTGCCGACAACACCCGACCGTGGCGAGACCACTTGATGCGCTTGCCCGGGCCGGTCCGGTTGTGGCCCACGAACTTGGCCCCGACAGCCGGACCGGTGGCCCCCTCCTCCCATTCGACCTTCTCGCATTCGGGACTCCACTCGCCCATGCGGGACAAGTCGGCCACCAGCTCGTACACAGCTTGAGGGTCGGTGTCGATCACGATGACCTCGCTCCCCTTGGTGAGCCACCACCGACCATCCTGCTTCTTGGGTTCCATGAGACCTCCTTCGCTCGTGGGTGTGAGTGTACGAAGCTAAGGCTAATGATATTAGTCTAAGCTGTCAAGCAGAGATTACGCTACAGTTAGGAACACGGACGATCAAGAGGTGAGTACCCAGGTGAAGGTGGACAACGGGGCGACCACTGTGCCCGACCGCCGGGCCCGGCGTCGCCAAGAGACAATTGACGAGATCCTGGCGATCGCCCAGGAGATCATGAGCGAAGATGGTGTGAATGGCCTCAGCCTGGCCGAGGTTGCTCGCCGACTGGGCGTCCAGCCGCCTTCCATCTACAAGTACTTCCCCTCGCTCATGGCCATCTACGACGAACTGTTCCGCCGGGGCCAGACCGAGAATCTTGAGGTCATGCGGCAGGCCATCGACGCCGGCGAGCCGGGGATGGCGGCAATCACCGCCGGGCTCGAAGCCAGCGGGCGCTGGCTGTTGGCCCACCGCGCCCTCGGCCAGCTGCTGTTCTGGCGCCCCGTCCCCAAATTCGAACCATCGCCGGATGCCCTTGCTCCATCAATCGAAATGGTGGCCATCCAGCGCGCCCAACTGACCAACGCGGTGGCCAAGGGGGAAGTCGGCCCCGAGGCCGATTCCGATGAGGCGATCTACCTCATCTCGACGCTCATCACCGGCGTGCTGTCACAGGCCATGGCCAACGAGCCCGATCTCGCCTGGGGCGAGGGCCGGTTCACTCCGGTTTTCCCCAAGCTCATGTCGCTGTTCACCGCTGCGTATCCCCCACCGACACTCGACCGGGGCTGAGGAGCGCGAGCTGAGAGGATCATCAGGAGGCTTGGACCGAGATCGTTTGACTCGGTGGCATCAGTCCCCTTCGTCCGCGGGCGAAACCCTGGCGCCACTTGCTCACAACCCGATCGTCCATGATTGCGCCAGCTCGAAGAACGTCGTCGTGCCCAGTGGGTATCGCCGGCGATGGCCGTAGGCCGGTCCTGACCTGAGCACTAGGTTTCTCCCATGGACAAGCCAAACATCCTCCTCATCATGACTGACGAAGAGCGCTATCCACCTCCGTACGAGGCTGACAGTGTGCGCACCTTCCGCAACACCCAGTTGACAGCGCGGGAGTCGATCAGATCACGTGGCATCGAGTTTCATCGGCACTACGCCGGATCGACCGCTTGTACACCCAGCCGGGCGACGCTCTTCACCGGACAGTACCCCTCGCTTCACGGAGTGACTTCCACTGACGGAGCTGCCAAAAGGAGTTCCGATCCCGGCATGCACTGGCTCGACCCCGACTCGGTGCCCACACTCGGCGACTGGTTTCGGGCCGGTGGGTACCGCACTCACTACCGGGGTAAGTGGCACATTTCGCACGCCGACCTGATCATCCCCGGCACCCACGACGGCCTCATGGCCTCCGACGACAACGGCGACCCGCTACCTGACGCGGTGGCTGCCTATCGGAATACCGACCGGCTCGACCCATTTGGGTTTTCCGGTTGGATCGGCCGCGAGCCCCACGGTGCCGCCAAATCCGACTGCGGGACGGTCCGGGATGGCGTCTTCGCCCAACAGGTGGTGGAATTGTTCGATGACCTGGCTGCAGCCCGCACCGAAGGTCCGTGGCTGACGGTCGCTTCTTTCGTGAACCCCCACGACATTGCCTTCTCGGGGTTCGGGTGGGAGCAGATCCTTCGGTTCGGCCCGCCTGACGACTCGGTGCCCGACGTCCCTGAACCGCCCTCCCAGTCCGACCCGTTCGCCGGCCGGCCGGCCTGCCAGGAAGCGTTCAAAGGGATCTGGCCCCAGATGATCTTCGAGACGGCCACTGACCTCGGCTACCGACGGCTCTACTACTACCTGCACAAGTTGGTCGACCAGGCAATCGGACGGATCCTCGAATCGCTCGAGCGGAACGGCATGGCGGACGACACCATCGTCGTGTTCACTTCGGACCACGGCGACTTGTTGGGGGCACACGGCGGACTGATCCAGAAGTGGTGCAACGCCTTCGACGAAGCCACCCGGGTGCCACTGTTGATCGCCGGTCCCGGAATCGCCATCGGAGGCGAAGGCGTCACAGTCCCCACCAGCCACGTCGACCTGATCCCCACCCTGCTCGGCCTGGCCGGCATCGACGCCGAGCAGGCGGCGGCCGGCGTGGCCGCACGCCATGACGAGGCCCACCCCTTACCGGGACGTGACCTGAGCGCCATCGTTCGGGACACGGGCGACTCCGCGTCGATCGAGTCGCCGATCTACTTCATGACGGAAGACGACATCACCCGGGGCGTGACCCAGGTGAATATCATCAACGGTGCACCGTTCGAGGCCGTCTCCCCCCCGATCAACATCGAGTCCGTCCTGGCGACGTTGCCGACCGGTCAGGGCGGAGGTCGGGAGCTGTGGAAACTGAACCACTACTACGAGCGCCTCGACGACTGGTATGCGAACCGGGGCATTGTGACCAACCCATTCATGGCCCCGGCCGCCGAACCCGAATGGGAGTTGCACAACCTGACCACCGACCCCGAGGAGCGCCACAACCGGGCCTTCGACGACCCGGCGGCCGCATCGAGCATGAAAGCAGTCCTCGAAAAGGAGCGTGACGCAAAGAGGCTGATCCCGACGCTGCGCAACCCCAACCCTTAGACCACTCCTCACGAACCGCCTCCGCTGTGCGTCACGGGGCCAGGGATCGGACCCCTCGGTCTGGACCGCGGGAACGGTCCTAGCCGACGGAAGAAATGAAATCCGTCAGGATGGATGCGGCTTCGGCCGGCTTCTGCAGGGCCCACCAGTGTCCGACTCCCTCGAGCGCCTGTACCTGGGCACCGAGCGTCTCCGCTGCTTGCCCGCTTGCGCTCGCGTCCCCGAAGGGGTCGTCTGAGGGAACAAGGACGAGACCCGGTGCGGCCGTGGGATGGAGGGAGTCGCTCCAGTCGGCATAGGTATTGGGCACGGCCGAGCGGTAGAGGTCGAGGATGCACGCCGCCATCGTCTCGTCGGCGCCCGACGCCAGGGCAACGGCGTCCTCGTGCCCAACTCCGAATGATTCGAAGACTGCCGCTTGTTCGTCGATCGACGTGGCCAACAGATCTGCCCAGAATTTTTCTCCATCACCCGGGGTCTGCCAGATTTTGGCAAAATCGTGCCATTGGTAGTCGGGCATGATTCCGTTGAGATTGTCGGCCACCCAGGTCCGCGCACGGTCGCCGTAGGCAGTCACCACCCGATAGGTGAGACTGGCGCCCCAGTCGTGGCCGATGAGATCGACGGGTTCGCCGAACTTGTCGAGCTCCGCCACGAGCCAGTCGACGTACTCGTCCTTGGTGGCCCCGAACCCGTCGGGACGAGGACAACCGAATCCCGGCAGCGCGAGGGCCACTGATTCGGCGTCAATGTGAGATCGAACCTTGTCCCACAGGGCGGCTGTTTCCGGAACACCGTGTACGAAGACGATCATGTCGCGACCCTATCCTTCCGCCTCCGTCTCCGCCCGGGGTGCAGTGGGCGGCCAACACCGTCCGCACCCCGGTGCCCATCTGCGAAGTGGGATATGGATATCCGTCCGGTACCATTTACCTTCAGTGTGGGCGACGTAAGGAGGTCGGACGACGACTCTCAACCGGTTGGTGGCACCGGCACTGTGCATGATCGTCCTCATGGGGGCGGGGTGCGGGGGAGCCGAGCAGACAGCCCGCCCATCGGCGACGACACGGCCAAAGCCCTTGGCATCGCTCCAGCAGGTTGTCCGGACGGGACAACTGACCTTCAAGCTCCCGTCCTCCTGGGTGGTCGGCTACGGAACCTGTCGATGCGGCTGGGGCGCGCCCGACACGGCCACGTTGGACAACGGCGCTCAGGCCGAAGAGGTCGCCTGTAACTGTCCCGCAGAGGCAGCTGATGCGCCGTCCGGACTCCACCTCTACGAGGGATCTACCGGGCTCAGCCCCGGCGGCACACCCACGGTGATCAATGGTCTCCGCGTATTCGTCTCGCTGGACAGGTCGGATGCGACGATGACCGCTACCTTTCCCGGCGTCGACCAGTGGATTGACATCGACCCTGCGCCGCCTTCACAATCAGGTTCAACACTCGTCCAACAGGCCGCCATCGAACAGCACATCCTGGCCACGGTCGCTCCCGACCCCCACAATGTCGGGGCTTCCTGAGCAACCAGGCACGCCCTCGACCACCTTGCGCACCGGGACCCTGGTCCGCATCAAGTCGGAACAGCGGGCCACGCGGGCGAACCGACTTCCGGCAGAATCAGCCGGGCGGAGCGAAGAACTCCAGAGCGATATTGTCAGGATCCCGGAACGACAGACCCGAACCATAGGAAGCGTCGACGATACCGCCGTTGACCACGTCCAGCTCGTCCAAGCGTGCCTTCCACTCCACCAGCTCCGATCGGTTGGCGCAGGCGAAAGCCAGGTGATCCAGACCGATCCGCCGCTCGTTGAACGGGTTGTTGTCGGCCAGATCGGGAAACTCGTGCAGGCCCACCAGCGTTGGGCCCAGCAGCCAGACGGCATGGCGGAAGGGTCCGGTATCTTCGTCGAGAATTGGTTCCGTGCCGAACAACGCCGTGTACCAAGGAATACTCTGGTCCAGTTGGCTGACAGTCAGAGCTACGTGGGTTATTGCAGGAAACTCTGCCATTTTTTGGCCCTCCTCAGCCTGCCGGAATGCCAGGTAGCGTAACGGTGTCGCTTCACAATTGCTAAAGCCGGAGCATTGCGCCCAACCGGGGATCGGGAAGAGGCTCCGACCACTCCGCGTCGGGCAGACCGACTTCCGTTCTGCTTTTCGCAGATTGGTGGCCGTCCACCGAAGTTATACCGGCTCGGTATAGTCCACGGACAGCGCCGTGGTACCCAAGCGCCCAGCTTGTCGACGAGCGCGCGAGGGCAAGCGAGAACAGGAGGCCAATGGTGGCCGCCACCAACCGCAAGTTGATTCTGGCCGAGAGGCCGACCGGAATGGTCGACGATTCAATTGTGACTCTCGAGTCCGCCCCCGCACCGGAGCCCGGCGCCGGCGAGTTCCTGGTGCAGGTTCGTTACCTCTCGATAGACCCGACTATCCGAACCTGGATGAACGATGTCCAGGGTTACCTGCCGCCGATCGGCCTCGGTGAGGTGGTACGCGGCGCAGGGATCGGCGAAGTGGTCAGCTCGAACGACGAGAGCTACCGCCCCGGACAGCTCGTGTTCGGGATGACCGGCTGGCAGGACTACACCGTCGGCAGCCAGGCCAATCCCCTGCAGCCCCTCCCGGAGGGTATCGATCCTCTTCTTGCCATCAACGTCTTCGGAGCGACCGGCATGGCGGCCTACTTCGGCCTTCTCGACGTGGGCCGGATGAAAGAGGGCGACGTCGTCGTCGTCTCGGGGGCGGCCGGCGCCACCGGCTCCTCGGTCGGCCAGATCGCCAAGGCCACGGGCGCCGGCAAGGTGATCGGGATCGCCGGCGGCAAGGAGAAGTGCGCCTTCGTGGTGGACGAGCTCGGCTTCGACTCGGCCATCGACTACAAATCTGAGCCGGTCTCCACCCGCCTGGGCGAGGAGGCCCCGGGCGGAATCGACCTCTACTTCGACAACGTCGGCGGAGAAATCCTCGATGCCTGCCTCGCCAACATCGCCATGCGGGGTCGGGTGGTGCTGTGTGGCGCCATCTCGCACTACAACGAGAGCGGGCCTCCCCCGGGTCCCTCCAACTATGTCAATCTCATCACCCGGCGGGGGCGCATGGAGGGCTTCATCATCCTCGACTACCTGGACAGATGGCCGGAGGCCCAGGCTGACCTCCTGACCTGGCTCCTCGAGGGCAAGCTCAAGCACGTGGAGCACGTCGTCGAGGGTCTCGAGAACGCCCCTTCGGCCCTCAATCTCTTGTTCACCGGCGGCAACCGGGGAAAGGTAGTGGTGAAGCTGTGACAGCACCACGACCGCAGTGACGCCCGTCCTGGTGCACGGAGGATCGTCGTGAAGCTATGGAGGCTGTCCATCGGCTGGGCCGTCCTCATGGCGGTGTGTCTGCTGCCCACATCAGAGGCAGGGGCGCCGCCGATCATGTCGATCGCCGTGAGCGGTGACCACCTGGTCGACCAGAACGGCACACCGGTCGTGCTTCGTGGCGCTGACACCTCCGGCACCGAATACGCCTGCGTCAGTGAGAACAGCATCTTCGACGGGTCACAGGAGGCGAGCCCGTCGTCCATTGCCGCCATGCGCTCCTGGGGCTTCAACGCGGCGCGGGTCGAGTTGAACGAGTCCTGTTGGCTCGGTGTCCAGGGGGTGAAGCCGGCCTACTCGGGCCAGGCGTACCAGCAAGCCATCGAGCAATACGTGGACGCCCTCATCGCCGCCGGCATGTACGTGATCATCGACATGCACTTCTCCTCCACCGGGGGCGTCAAAAAGGCCAAGGGTCAACTCCCGATGCCCGACGAACGCTATGCCCCCGCCTTCTGGACGTCGGTGGCCACGGCCTTCGAGGGCAATCCGGCGGTCATCTTCGACCTGTTCAACGAGCCCTACCCCAACGGCAACACGGACTCGGCGGCGTCGTGGACCTGCGACCTGAGAGGAAGCGCCGGCGGGACCTGCAAAGGGTTCCACTACCAGGCGGCGGGGATGCAACAACTTCTCGACGCCGTGCGGACGACAGGAGCGACCAATGTCGTGATGGTCGGGGGGCCGCAGTACGCCGGGGACCTCGACCAGTGGCTGGCCTACGCCCCAGTGGACCCGATCGGCCAGCTCGCTGCCAGCATCCACATCTACTGGAAAACCCCGGCCCATCCCGACTACTCACCGTGCTATAGCTCGTCGTGTTGGAACGATGTCCTGGCACCCCTGTCGACGAAGGTTCCCATCGTCGTCGGCGAATTCGGTGAGCTCGACTGTGGTGATTCGCTGTACCCGCCCTTCCTCGATTTCGCCGACCAGCACGGTATCTCCTATCTGGGATGGGCCTGGTTCGTGGGCAGCTGTGCCAAGGAGCCTTCCCTGATCACCAGCTACTCAGGAACCCCGACCGCCTTCGGCGTCGGCTACCAGGAGCACCTCGCCTCACTGGACCCGTAGCCTTCATCCGGCCCGCCATGGGTCAGATCAGGGGGCGCTCCGGCCAAGCTCCCTTTGACACCCGGCGCTGACAACTGGACTGGCAAAACGCCCAAACTGCTCGATCATCGAGGAGAACCAGACCGGGATCCGCTCCGAGCCTGACCCGACAAAGGCCACGTCACACTCGTTGGCCAAAGTCAGGTCGGCGAATTGGCGAAGCCTTTCCTCCGAGAGGGAAAACACCTGTCCGGTGAACCGATCTCTGAACGAAATACGATCGTCGAAACCGATCTGCGGATAGAGGAACTTACGGTCGCACGAAGCGTAGAGATACACAAGTTCCTCGACGTCAGCTCCGATCGTCTCAGCAACTTCGGGACGACGACCCAGTCCCCGCAATGCGACGGCGAAGCCGTCCGTCCCGTAGACGGCGTGGCACAGCCCCGCCAAACAAACCACGTCGGGGGCGCCCCAATCGACCAGGAGTTCCTCGGTCCGCTTCAGGTGGTCGAGGAGGCATCCGCTCAGATGCGGAACGGAGGCGGCGTTGCCATCGAGGAGAAGCCGGAGAGCTCCATCCCGTCGGCCTCGGTACTCTGACCTGGGGGTCCGCAGCCCCGCTGGTTGTAAGCCCTTCGCGTCCACAATCCCTCCGATCGTCCCAGGCGCTCGGCTCCAGGCGACGGGTCAGAGGCTAGCAACATGGCCACTCCCGTGATCGCTCAGTGAGGCGACCCGCCGAAGCTGTCACCGGCCGAGGACAGATCCGAAGAACTGTTCGGTGGCCTTCCAGTGACGATCAGCCGCGGCTGCGTCGTAGCTCGGGTTGTCGGGGACGGCGAAGCCGTGGTGGGCCTGATAGGTCTCGATGGTGTGGTCGACCCCTGCCTCGGTGAGTGACTTCTCCAACAGGTCTTTCTGCTCGTCGGAGAACGACTGGTCCTCGATGGCCCCTGCTACGTACACGGTGGCCTTGATTGCGTCGGCCTTGTGGTAAGGGCTGTCCGGGTCGTCGGCCTTGGCCAGGTTCCCACCATGGAAGGAGGCTGTGGCAGCGATGCGGGCACCCAGGTTCGCTGCGGTGATGAGCGAGAGCCGGCCACCCATGCAATAGCCGGTCGTGCCGACGCCACCCGCCTTCTTCTCGGGCTGGGAGTCGAGGTAGTCCACGAAGGTGCGGGCGTCGCGAATTGCCAGGTCTGCCGTGTAGCTCTGCATCATGCCCATGATCTTTTCCGCCGTCTCTTTGGTGGAGAACGCTGTGCGCATGTCGACGGGCTCGTAGGGCCCGTTGCGGTAGTAGAAGTCCGGCACCAGGACCACATAGCCCAGGTCCGAAAGCTGTTCACCCATCTGCCGCATGGTGTCGCGCATTCCTCCCGCGTCGGGAAACATGATCACCGCCGGCCACGGCCCCTCTCCAACGGGAACGCTGAGCGCAGCCGGGCAGGTCCCGTCTGCGGCCTCGATCTCCACCGTGCGTTGCGTCATGGCAACTCCTTTCCTCGACTGATTCTGGGACCCTACAGGCATCGGACCCCGGGGTCGCTGCGGGCCCGACGCACCTGAGGGTCACAGACGACTGGCCGGAGGAGTAGATGCCTGATCATGACGCTGGGGCACCGGCAGGGTCCCGGGCTGCGAGCGCCCAACAGCCGTCGGTCGACTGAGACGAGACCCCGGCCGCCCCGGCTGATCTCGTGATGGACCTCCCATCGGTACGGCATCCCTCGCGCTGGACCAATTGTGACAGCGGTGGACCGCCTATTCGGGATATACCAAAGCGTGCACCGTGAGCGTGGCTTCGTCGTCGCCTTCAGCGGACTGGCGCTGTGCGCCTGGTGCGGGTGGGTGAGCGGCTTCCATCGTTCGACGGCTGCTGCTGTCGTCACGTGGGCGTTCTCGCTGGCTGCTGTCGTCGTGGTCGACCTGCTGTTCTGGCAGGGCCAGCGTGGACGCAAACCTGGGTTACGGCTCGAACCGGTGCGGGAGCCCTGGCCGCGACCAGGCCGAGGCGGAGTTCGTCGCGCGCTGGTAGGAGTCTCGCTTTGGCTGGGGCTGGCTCTGGTGGTTCTGGCCTGGGAGATCCTCGGAATCGACACGGGCAAACACGAAGCCCATCTGACAATAAGCGCACTGGCCCAGGCCTTTCGACCCCTGAACGCGGCCACGCTGCTGGTGTGGATGCTCGTCGGGCTGGGCTACGGGGCGGCGCGGGCGCGGGCGCCCGGTGTGGATCACCCCTCTTCTTTCCATCGGCGCGGCGCGGAGAGAAGTCCACCCCTAGCTTCGGTGATGTTTACCCACGTACCGGCCACGATGCCGGCGCTGCTCCTTCCGTCCAGTCGGCCGTCCGGTGTGGCTTTCTGGTTGGGCATCGTGGTGGCCATCGTGCTCCTCGATCTTGTTGCTCGCCGCTCCGGCGGGCGACTGGCAAACGGCGAAGAATTCCTACGGCTCATCACCGCCCCGCCGGCCACAAACGTTCTACTCGTAGTGGCATGGGGTTATGCGGGATATCACCTCTTTGCCCATTGACGGCCCGACGACCCGGAGCCGGGCGGGATCGCACCCCTACTCGGATTTCAGGATCACCTCGACGGCCTGAGGGATCGAATCGACAATGTGGTCGGGGGTGAGACCATCCAGCGTCCAGCTTCGACCGCGAGCCATCCAGATTGTCTTCAGCCCGGCGTCCGCACCGCCAACGATGTCAGCTTGTGGTGAGTCACCCACCATCCAACCTTCCAGGGCCACGTTGCAGGCTCGAGCCGCCGATCTGAAGATGGATAGATCGGGCTTCCACGAGCCCACCACCGCCGAGATGCAGACGGCGTCGAACTCGCTCGCCATGCCGACCGCCTCCAGTTTGCTCCACTGCGAAGGTGGGCCGTTGGTGACCACGCCAACCTTGAAACCGGACGCCCGAAGCAACCGGATTCCTTCGATCGTCTCCGGTTGGACGGAGAATTTTGACGGGTACTCCCTGTAATAATCGGCGAGCAGCTGGTCCACCTCTGTGGTGATGCCGAACTCTCCCCGTAGCTCCGAAAAGAAGTCTTCACGAGGGGCAGCGCCGTCGGCATCTGCCCGATCGATGACGGCAAGAGCATCATCATCCAGGTCGGTGGCTGCGATGAAACCGGAGGCCCACAGGGTGAAGGCCGTCTGTCGGTCCAACAGGGTGTTGTCCAGATCAAAAAGAGCAAGCGCATCCACCAGCTCATTATTGACGATGATCGGACGTGTCCGACCCGGCGTGAAGAGCGGCCAGGCAACCCCCGGGCACGCCAAAGCCGAATGGTACAGACGGCGCATTGGACGGCTGTAGGAACGGCAGGGATCACCGACCGGGCAGCAGAGGGCGGGGCCGGCACGACGGTGCCCCGCTAGCGGCCCTGCGGGTGAACCCTCAAACGGGGGATAATGTCCGGGTGGGCGAACTGGTCTCCTGTCAAGTTACCGACGGCATCGCCACAATCGCCATGGACGACGGCAAGGCCAACGCCCTGTCGCTGCCGATGCTGGCAGCCGTCAATAGCGCGCTCGATCGTGCCCAATCGGAAGATGCGATTGTCGTATTGACCGGACGCCCCGGCATCTTCTCGGGTGGTTTCGATCTGAAGGTCCTCGGTGGACGCGGGTCTGACGCCGGGCTCATGCTGGAGCGAGGATTCCTCCTGGCCCTTCGCCTCCTCGAGCACCCGAATCCTGTGGTCATTGCCTGCAACGGTCACGCTGTCGCCATGGGCAGCTTCCTCCTGCTGTCGGCGGACTACCGCATCGGCGTTGAAGGCCCGTACCGCGTGGTTGCCAACGAGGTGGCCATCGGGCTCACCATGCCTCGGGCCGCCATCGAGATCTGTCGCCAGAGGCTCGCCCCCGCCCATTTCAATCGGGCAGTGATCCTGGCCGAGGCCTACACGCCCTCCGACGCTGTTGCCGCCGGGTTCTTGGACCGAGTCGTTCCGGATGCCGACCTCTTGCCCGTGGCGACCTCGATCGCCGAGGGTTTCGCCGGGCTTGACCGGCGCGCTCATGCCACCACGAAGATTCTGGCCAGGGCGGCCGCCATCGAGGCAACCCGGGGTGGCCTGGCAGCCGATCGGGAGATCTTTCGGACCCTGAGCGAGGCAGACTCCACCGTCGATTGATCTCGCAGCTGAGTCGCAGCCGAACCAAGTGCCGTCTACTTGGCGCTCCTCGAGGTCATCTGGCTCATCACATGGCGGAGGGATCCTCATGACCGACCGTGTCAGAATCTGACGGTGCGCTTCCACGCCGAGCACCAATTCAGTGGATCGGTGCAAGCCGTAGAGGCCTTGATGGTCGACTCTGCCTTCTACCTCGACCTCGACCTTCCCGACCTGAGCAAGCCCGAGCTACTCGAACGCAGCCAGACGGGAGATGTCACCGTGCTGCGGCTCCGATACAACTACGTGGGAAATCTGGATCCGCTGGCCCACCGACTGCTCGGGTCGAACCGACTGGCCTGGATCCAGGAGACCCGAGCCGACCGGTCGGCCGGTTCCGGCGTGGTCAGCTTCGAGGCTGAGAAGGATCCCAAGCGACTTCATGGTTCTTCTGATTTCGTGCTCACCGCAGCCGGAGGTGGCACCGTGCGACGCATGGATGGCGAGCTGATCGTGGCGGTACCGGGCATCGGTGGCATGGCTGAGCGACGCATCGTGCCCGGTGTCCTGCGCCGGCTGGACATCGAGGCGCAGGCTATCGAAGACCAGCTGCACGCAGGTCACTGAATTGCACTCCTGCCGCCGCCTCCACTCTGGAGAACCGAAGCGCGTCTGTGTCCGAGCTTCACGACTTGAGGAAGCGCAATACTGCCAACACCCGGCGATGGTCGTTCTCCGAGACCGGGAGATCCAGCTTGGCGAAGATGTTTGCAACGTGTTTCTCGACGGCACCCTCGCTGACAACCAGGGCGTTGGCGATGGCCGCATTCGACCGGCCCTCGGCCATCAGGCTGAGGACTTCCCGCTCCCGGGTGGTCAGGACCGAGAGCGAGTCGGCTCGCCGGGTCGCTCCCAGTAGCTGGGTAACCACTTCCGGGTCCAACGCCGTTCCGCCTCTGGCCACCCGCTCCAGGGCCTCGACGAAGTCACTGACGTCGGCCACCCGGTCCTTGAGCAGGTACCCGATGCCGGCGGCGTCGTCGGCCAGCAGATCAGCGACGTAGCGGGTCTCGATGTACTGGGAGAAGAGCAGGATCCCCAAGCCCTCGTGGCGCGCACGCAAGTCGAGAGCGAGGCGGAGGCCCTCGTCGGTGAAGGTGGGCGGCATCCGGATATCGATGACGGCCACGTCAGGCTGGTTCTGGGCGACGGAACTGCGCAGCGCCGCTGGGTCCCCGACAGCTCCAGTGATGACGAATCCGCGGTCGACCAGGAGCTGGACCAGCCCGTCCCGAAGGATGGCCGAGTCCTCGGCGATGGCGATCTGGAGGGCGTCGACCATCAGGTCGACAAGGGAAGATCGACGGTGACCACGGTGGGCCCGCCGGGGGGACTGACCAGGTTCAGCCGCCCATCCACGGCGTGCACCCGGTCGGTGAGACCGGCCAGGCCACTGGACAAGGAGCCGATGGTGGACACATGAGCGCCGCCTTGTCCGTCGTCGCGCACGACGAGCCGCAGCCATGTCCCCTGCTGTGCGCAGGACATAGAAGCGCGCGAGGCCTTGGCGTGCTGCGCCACGTTGGACAGGAGCTCCGCCCCGCAGAAATAGGCGATGGCTTCGATGGCCGGGCTGGGTCGTGTCCGCAGGTCTACCGACACTTCGGTGGGGATGGCACTGCGTGCGACCAACGTGGCCAGGGCACCTTCCAGACCGATGTCCAGGGCCGGCGGGTGGATCCCGCGGGCGATGTCGCGCAATTCGGCAATGGCATCCTTGGCCCCACGGTGCGCTTCGTCGACCAATTCGCGCACCTGGTCGAGGTCCATATGGTCGACGTCGCCCAGCTTCTCCTTGGCCATGCCCAGCCGCATGGCCAGTGCCACCAGCTGCGCCTGGGTTCCATCGTGCAGGTCGCGCTCGATGCGCCGAAGGGTGGCGGCAGAAGCGTCGACTGTCTTCGATCTGGCCTGCTCGAGCGAGTGCACCCGTGCCGCCATGGGATCGGGTCCGAGCAGGCCACGAATGAGCATCCCGTCGACATTGACGAACGCCCGCATGGCCCACGGTGCCGCCAACAGGAAGATGGCCCCACACACCAGGATGACGACGGCGTGCGGGAAGCCACCGCCTCCGTTGGAGAAATAGCCGGGGGAGAAGAGATTGCGCTCGAGACCGAAGACTTCGGGGCCGCCGCCCGAACCGCCGGACAGGAAGACGCGGGCCACGCAGGCCAATGCATCCCACCACAGGCTGAAGGCCACGAAGAAGCCGAGCACTGTCCACGGCACCTTCACAGCCAGGTAGCCGACGGCCCGCCAGCCGACGCGGTCACGCAGGGTCGACTGCAGCCAACCGAGGAAACCCGGCCGGGCGACAAAGGGGTCAGGATCCTCGATGCGCTCGCCGAGCATCGAGCGGAACAGGGTGCGGATCCAACCGCCGAAGCCGCGGGCGGTGCGGACGGAGAGGGCGAGGACAGCCAGGCCGAAGAAGGTGATCGCCAGCACCAGGCCCGTCACCATGGTGAGGCCTACGAACCCGAGCCCGATCACGGCGAGGCCCCCCGACACCAGGTAGAAGGCCAACTCGGCCAAGGAACGCTTGGTAAATGGTTCCCGCAGGATGCGGCGGGCAAGGGCCTTGGCCGCCGCCACCTGCTCCGCGCTGACGGCCAGGGCCAGACCACCGCGTGCCGGAGGCGGGTGAGCCTCGCTTTCCTCGACCTGTTCCACCGTCATGGCCACCGCCGGTCCAGCAGGGCTCCGCCTGACGAAAAGGCGACATGGGTGGGGGCGGCCCGCCGCCGGAGGCCGATGGCGCTGGACAATGCGTCACAGACCGGCGGAGACGCAGCTACCGACGGGGCGTGGATCATCGCGGGCCTGAAACGGCCCGGACTTCGGACCACATGCGGGAGGACAGCCACCAGCCTCTGCATAGATCCCGCCAAAGCTGCATTGCCACCCGCACTGGGGCGGACGATCGCACCGATCCCGAGCCCGGACAGGGAGGGGGGACCGACCGAGGCGACCGGCACAGTGGGTGACGCTCCGTAAACCGCTGAGTGATGGCCATGCAACCTCCTATCGGACGGCGCGCTATCCGGCCATCCTGGGTTTCAGTATGACCCTCGGCAACCGCCGGCGGAATGCCGCTAACGGGCGTGCGGTCCTGGTGCTACCCCCCTTTGGGCAGGAGCGGCATGGTGGGCGGCACGGCCGACCCCGTGGGATGGGTGTGCCGGGCAGACCTCTTCTGAGGTCACGCTGCCCGATATCGAACCGCGGACGTCAAACCCTGGCACCTCGTCAACCGGCGCAGGTCAACCGGCGCAGGTCAACCGGCGCCCGCTTCGCCACCGTCTCGAAGACCATGCACAGCCATTTGAGTGCGCCGTCGGCATCATTTGAATACGCCGTCGGCGTCGACTGCATCCCTCGGATTGTTCAACCGGCGTCAGAGGGTGCATCGGGTCCGACCACACCTCCGGTGACCACCGTGGCCAGTCGATCGAGGTAGTGATCCCACCCCTGGGTGTGATCACCCACCGCGTCGTCGGGCAGCCCACGATGGACCAGGCGAACTCTGGTCTTGTCGCCGTCCGGAGTCAGGGTGATCTCGACTTCGGTCGATCGAGCGGGTATCGGATGGTCGGGCTCGTCCCATCCGAAGGTGAACACCACCTTGCGATCGGGTATGACCTCGACGAAATCACCGACGGCGGGGTGCGAGCCCTGGACCAGCACCCGGAACCCGCCACCCACCCGCGGATCGAGCTCGGCTTCCGTTCCCATCCACAGGACATGTCGCGCCGGATCAGTCAGGAAGGGGAAGATCGTTGCCGGGCTGGCGTCGACCACGACCTCGCGCATCAGTTCAGCCATCAGTGGATCCTTTCTCTCGTTCGGCCGATTCGGCCAGGTCTTGCAGGCGGTCCAGACTTGCCGTCCAGTACTCGTCGAGGAACCGACGGAGTCTTTCCATTTGGGCATGGTTGGCTCGGTAGAGACGGCGGGTCCCGTCACGATGTTCGACCACCAACTCCGCCTCCCGCAGGACCCCCAGATGCTGGGAGACGGCCGACCGGGTCACGTCGGCGAACCGGGCGGCGATCTCAGCGGCCGGGAGCTCGGCCGACCACACCAGTCGGAGGATCTCCCGACGTCGGGGCTCGGCCAGCGCTTTGAGAGCTGCGTCCACGCACCTATGTTAGAGGTTACTTGCGTTAGTGTCAACTAACGCAGTGACCTCGACCACGGGAACGTCCTCATCAGGAGTAGGTGAACTTGTCGGCGGTGACCTTGGCCGAGGTGCCCCCCTTGGTGGTCACGGTGACGTCGACGGTCCCGGTCCCCCCGGGGGAGACGGCGGTGAGGGAGGTGGCCGAGTGGACGACGAAGCTGGTGGCCTCGGTGGTGCCGAACTTGACCGCTGTGGCCCCGGTGAAGCCCGTCCCGGTGATGGTCACCGAGGTGCCCCCGTTGGGCGAGCCGGTGGCCGGATTGATGGAGGAGACGGTCGGGGGGCCGATGACGATCGATCCCTCACTGGTCAGGACCTCGTCGGGCCAGGCGATGCTGACCGGACCGGTGGCCGCCCCGTTGGGCACCACCACGGCCAGCTTGGTGGCGGTGGCCGTGGTCACCGACCCGGCGATGGTCGACCCGCTGAGCGAGGTGAAGGACACCGTGGGCCGGGTCTGGCCGTTGCTGCTCAGGAGGTCCGACCCGGAGATGGCCAGGGTCTTGCCGATGGTGCCCTTGGCCCCCACCGACTTGGGGTTTTCGGTCAGGGTCTGGACCCCGTCGATGCGGAACCGGGGGTCACTGCCGGGCACCTCGATGGTGGCCTGCACCCCGGTAGCCACCACGGCCAGGGTGGCACAGGGAGCGGGGACTCGGGGGGAACACTTCTTCAAGAAAGAAGGTGCGGGGGCGGTGCCCTGGAAGCAGATCTGGATGCCCTTGGTCTTGGTGGGCCCGGTGATCAGGTCACTCACATCGACATTTCCGGTCGGGACAAAGCTGGCGCTGTAGGAGGTGATGGCCGACGCCACCCGGAAACCCTTGCGTGAGCAGTTCAGCTGACCGGCGCCCGAGGTCACGGTCAGGGTGCCCGTCTGGGACCCGGCGGCGGGGACGGTCACGGTCACGGACTGAGGCGGCGACATGGGCGACCCGGTGGTGCTGACCGCCGCCTGGCAGGTGTTGTCGCTCGTGCAGTCGGTGACGGCGATGGTCACCGTCACCGAGGCGGTGGCGGCACCGGACCCCTCGAGGCTGACCGTCTGGCCGGTGGTGACCCGGCCGGTCGAGGTGCCGTCGGCATCGGTTTCGGTCACGGTGGCGTCACAGGAGGGCGAGGGGACGGTGCCGGCGCAGACCCCGGTGGCATAGGTGTGGGTGGTGGTGGGCGACGAGGTGTCCACCACCGGGGAGCCGTCCCCGAAGTTCCAGGCGTAGTTGACGATGGGGGTGGTGCCGGGCACCGACGTGGTGGCGTCGAAGGTGGTCGTCGAGCCGGTGGTGGCCGCCGACAGCGAGGCCGTCGGCCCCTGGTCGGGCATGACGGCTACAGCCCGGGGACCGTCGCCCACGTTGATCGGGTTGCCCGGTGTGCCGGTCGAGGTGGTGACCGGGGTGACCGAGTCACTGTCGTAGTTGGCCACGTAGGCCGTGCCGCCGGGGGAAACGGCCACGCCGGACCCGTCGGAGCCGACGGTGATGGACGGCTCCGTCATCTGGGTGGCCAGATCGATGGGGGTGACGGTATTGCCGGTGCTGGTCACGTAGGCGGTCTGCCCGTCGGGGGTTATGGCGATGGCACTCGGGTTGGAGCCCACCCCGATTGCGGGGTGCCCGCCGTCTGGGTGGCCAGGTCGATCGGGGTCACCGTGCCGTCCAGGTTGTTGGCCACATAGGCGGTCTGGCCGTCGGGGGTGATGGCGATGGCGTCGGGGAAGTCCCCGACGGAGATGGGGGTGCCGAGGGTGTCGTTGGTGGTGTCGATGGGCACGACGTCGTTGTCATCCCCGTTGACCACGTAGGCGGTCTGGCCATCGGGGGAGACGGCGATGGCATTCGGGCCGGTACCCACGGCGAAGGGGGTTCCCGCCGTATTGGTGGCCGTCGAGATGGCGGTCACGTCACCGTTGCCGTAGTCAGCCACGTAGGCGGTCTGGCCGTTGGGGGTGATGGCAATGGCGTCGGGGGAGGCGGCGCCCACCGGGATGGCCGTCCCCGCCGTGTTGGTGGCCGTGGTGATGGGGGTGACCGTGCTGTCGCCCTCGTTGGCCACGTAGGCCGTCTGCCCGTTGGGGGTGACGGCGATGGCGTCGGGTCCGTTTCCGACGGTGATCGGGGTGTCGGCCGTGTTGGTGGCCGTCGAGATGGGGGTGACCGTGCCGTCGCCGTAGTTGGCTACGTAGCCGTAGGGGGCGGGGCCGGCCTGGGTGTGGCTCGGGTAGGAGACGGTGCCGTCGAAGGTGGTCCCGAGCAGGGTCACCGAGAAGTTGTCCCCTTGGTTGACCTCCCCGTAACCGGGGTAGGCGGAGCCGAAGGTGAAGGTGATCTGGTCGTCCGAGTACGACGAGACGAAGAAGCCGACGGCATCGCCGAAGGGCCCGTCGCCCTGTCCGGCCCCGAACCCGTCCAGCAGATAGAACTGCTGGCCGTAGTCGGACCCGGACCCGCCGAAGTAGGCGGGCACCGGTGTCCCGAGGTCGGCCTCGGTTCCGAACCCCGATCCCCACACCGTGACGGTGGGAGCGGACGGGGTGCCGGAGAAGGTGACCGCGCTGATGGTGGGGGCGGTGAGGGTGGTCTGGGTGGAACCGATGTTGCAACTACCACCGGCCGGGCTGGCCACGGCCTGTTGGTCGGTGGTCGGGCAGACCTCCGTCGCGCCGACGTTGGTGTTGTTGGGGATGGCCCCGACGGCCGGGCTGTCCGAGTCGGGCAGGATGGTCTGGGTCGACCCCGCGTTCTGCTTGAGAGCACCCAGAGTGGCATCCAGGGTGGCCGAATCGCTGACGCTGCCGGTGGCCGTGAACCCACAGGAGCCGTCGTCGTCGATGTTGTAGCCCTCATCGGTGACCGAACCGGTGCACTCGCCGCCGGTGGGGGCGCCGGCCAGGATGGTGGCCCCGATGCTGGTCGTACCAGAGCCGCCGTTGTCGGTGCTGTCGATCGATCCCCCGTGGTCCGTGGCGTAGTTCTCCGAGAAGGTCGAGCTGGTGATGGTGGCTGTGCCGGTGCCATCGTTGTCGGCGTTGTCCACCGCTCCACCGTCGGTGGCGGCCGAGTTGAGGGAGAAGGTCGAATCGGAGACGGTCAGGGTGCCGGGCATGCCACTGTCGTAGGCGTTGTCACCGTTGTTGATGGCCCCACCGTTGGTGGCCTGGTTACCGGCGAAGGTCGAGTCGGCCACGGTTACCGTGCCCCGGCTGTTGTCGATCACCCCACCGGCGCCGGCCACATTGTTCCCTATGGCCGAGTTGTCGGTGAAGGTCGAGCTTCCAATTTCGACGGAACCCTGGCCGTTGTCGTTCCCGTTGGCGATGGCCCCGCCCCCCCAGTCGGCGGTATCGCCGGTGAAGGTCGAGTCGGTGACGGTCACCTGTCCGTTGCCGGCGTCGTCCCCGTTGTCGATGGCCCCTCCCCGCCCGCTGGCCGCCGCCGAGTCGTCGGTGAAGGTCGAGTCGGTGACGATGACCGTGGCATCGCCCCCACTGCTGCCGATGTTGATGGCCCCCCCTCCGAGGTCCCCGGCGCTGTCGTCTGTGAAGGTCGAATCGGAGACGTGGAGGGTGCCGTCACCACCGTTGTCCGCGAAGTCGATGGCGCCACCGGCGTTGGAGGCGCTGTCGTCAGTGAAGGTCGAGTGGGAGATGGCGAGGGTGCAGCCCGGAACGCTGTCGCAGCCGATGATGCCTCCGCCGTTGGGGTTGTTGCCGTTCTCGACGGTGATTCCGCTGATGTTGACCGTGCCGGGGTCAATGACCATGGCGGTTCCCGAGCCGTTGGCGTTCAGAAAGGTGGACGAAGCGCCGGCGCCGGCGATGGTGAGGGAGTCGAGCGACGAGGCGTCGACATTGTCGTTTTCGGTGTAGGTGCCGGCGGCCACGTCGATGGTCACGTCGTCGCCGGCGTAGGAGCCGCCCGTGGCGGTGCCGACGGCTGTCTGGATCGAACCACAGGCGTTGGGGAGACTGGTGCAGTCACCACTCCCCGAGGGGGCCACGTAGAGCGTGACCTGCGGTTGCGCTCCGGCCAGCCCGGGCGTCAGCGCCACCCCGCCCAGCGCACCGGCTATCACCGCACAGCACATGGAGGCGGGCACCCACATCCGCCGACCCACGCCGCCGCCTGCCCGTTGATGTCGCTCCGTCATGGCCCGCCTCCTCGCGCCCCGGGCGGCAGAGCCAAGCGCCACCGACCCCCTTTGAAGGCATGATAAGCAGCGGAGCCACGGAGCGCACTGACTTCGACAGCCGATGTGCGGTTCTGTCTCATTCTGTCTACAGAGAGCGGTTTTCTGCGCGCCAAAAGTGCTCGTTTGGCACGAAATTCCGCCACTCAATTCGGTTGATTCAGGCCATCGGGTCGGTCCGACCGATCAGGCTCAGCGCCCCGGTGGACCACCAAGGAGACCGCAGGGGTTTACCAGCCCCGCAAGTCGACCGGCCAGCTCTCGATCACGTCCTCGCCGTCGAGGAGGTGCAGGCGGTCGTGGTAGGCGACGGTCGGATCGACGTGGGCGGGCAGGACCCGGATGCGGTCGCCCACCCGAACCCGACCCTCGGGCACGAAGGTGATGTGCTCGTCGGAACAGAAGAAGACCTCGGCGCCGGCGATCGAAGGGTTCCCATGGTCCATCCCCAGCGCCTTGAGACCGCAGTCGGCCACCGCCCAGTCCCTGGCCACCGAGATGACCGTGGCCAGAATGGAGAGGGCGGGCACGAAGGGGAGGTCGAGCTGGTCGTAGGCGGTGTCCATCAGGGCGTAGGAACCGGCCTGGATCTCGCTGGCCACCCGGTTCATGTCGTAGGTCCCGGTACCGCCGGCGGAGACGACGTCGCCACCCACATCCCGGTGGGCGGCCGCCAGTAGTTCCATCGACGCCTCGAGCAGATCCCGGCGCACATCCCGGTCGACCTGTCCGACCACGTGTCCCTCATAGCCCATCACGCCGCGCACCTCCACCCCCCGGCGCCGGGCCTGCTCGGCCAGACGGCCTGCTTCCCCCGGATCGCAGCCGCAACGGGGGAGTCCGATGTTGACGTCGATGAGCACCTCGGGGACGCCGGCTGAGACGGCGGCCTCCACCGTCTCCTCCGAGTCGACGGCCAGCGTGACCCGAGCGCCGCTGGCCACCAGGGCACCGAGCCGGGTGGCGTCGACCACCTCGTTGGCCAACAGGAGATCGTCGCCCAGGCCTGCCGCCGTCAGCCCCTCCATCTCGCGGATGGTGGCACAGGTGAAGGAGCGGTGACCCTCGGCCGCCTGCCGGGCGGCCAGTGCCGTGCACTTGTGCGCCTTGACATGGGGACGCAGCCTCTCGCCGGGCAGGGCCGCCGTCATGGTGGCCAGATTGTGCTCGAGGAGGCGCTGGTCGACGACCAGGGCGGGCGTGGTCAGCTCCCCGGATCGCATGCCAGAGCGTAGCCAGGCCGATGCCCGACGCCCCCGTCGACCGGCCCGCCGAGCCGGGGTCTCACAAGGCTATTCGTGCCTGACCCCCCGATTGCCGGTGCGTGGTTCCTCAAGCTGTCATCGGTGATGACGATAGATGGGGATGCACAAGTTCTTGACAATTCCCCGGCGGATCCGCCCCCTGGCCCTGTGCCTGGCTGCCGTCCTGGCCGGTTTCTGCGTCCTGATCTCGACAGTTCCGGGCGCCCAGGCGGCCAACCCGTCGGGATGGAACATCATCACCACCCCCGACACCGGCTCGTCGACCCTGCTCATGGGAACCGCCTGCGCCAACGCCTGGGAGTGCTGGGCGGTGGGCGGCTCCTTTCCCTCCCTAGGGAACAATTCGCAGCCCGGCGCCATCGCCGAACGCTGGAACGGTTCGGCCTGGTCGGTCGGTCCCGACGTCGCACCGGCCCGTACCGAAGCCTCCCTGCTGTGGGGCGTGACCTGTGTGACCGGCTCGGACTGTTGGGCGGTGGGCGCCGAGGAGGTCGACGGGACCAACAGCCCGGTCACCATGGCTGAGCACTGGAACGGTTCGGCCTGGTCGGTCGTCCCTACACCGGTGGTGAGCGGCTACCTCCTGTCGGTCACCTGTGCCGACACCACCTCCTGCGTGGCGGTGGGCTCCTCCCTCGACGGTAAGCAGAACGCCCTCCACGGCATCATCTACCAGTGGAACGGTTCACAGTGGTCGCAGGCCACGCCCCAGTCCTCGGGTCAGACCTACGACCAGTTCAACGCGGTCACCTGCACCAGCCCCTCGGACTGCTGGGCCGTTGGATTCGCCGGGCCCAATCAGATCCAGTACGGCTTCCTTCCCGGCGACGTCCCCAATGTGGCCGGCTCGACGGCGTTGGTCGAACAGTGGAACGGGAGGCAGTGGTCGATGGTCACCCCACCTGCCGCCACCGCTCCTTTGGGGCAGTACCTGTCGGGGGTGAGCTGCGCCGGACCGTCTGACTGCTGGGCGGTGGGGTCGACCATGGATGCGTCGGGCAATCCGACCACCACCCTCATCGACCAGTGGAGCGGGTCTGCGTGGACCACCACCGCCAGCGCCAACCCGGCGGCGTCGGGTAACACCCTGACCGCCGTCACCTGTAGCGACGCTTCCAATTGCTGGGCCACCGGTGCCACCAATGTGGAGAGCGGCCAGAACAATAACAACGGCAGCCAGCCCAGTCCGTTCATCGAGGCCTTCAACGGCTCGGCCTGGTCGGTCGAGCCCACCCCCAACGTGATCGCCTTCGGCTATCTGAGCGGGCTGACCTGCGTGGCCGGCAACGGTTGCTTCGCCACCGGCTTCGCCGCCAACGACATCGGTAACAACACCTCTCTGCAAGCCCTCATCGAACAGTTGACCCTGCCGCCCAGCAGCCAGCAGGGACTGGTGATGGCCGGGGCCGACGGCGGGGTCTTCGCCTTCGGCAACGACGCCTTCCACGGGTCGGCCGGGGGCATGCACCTCAACCAGCCGGTGGTGAGCACGGCCACCACCCCGGGTGGCGGCGGCTACTGGCTGGTGGCCGCCGACGGCGGGGTGTTCTCCTTCGGGAACGCCATCTTCCACGGGTCGACCGGGTCGTTGACCCTCAACAAGCCCATCGTGGGGATGGCCGCAACCCCCGACGGCAAGGGTTACTGGCTGGTGGCCGCCGACGGCGGGGTGTTCTCCTTCGGCGACGCCACCTTCTACGGGTCGACCGGGTCGTTGACCCTCAACAAGCCCATCGTGGGGATGGCCGCAACCCCCGACGGCAAGGGCTACTGGCTGGTGGCCGCCGACGGCGGGGTGTTCTCCTTCGGTGACGCCCGCTTCCACGGATCGACCGGGTCGTTGACCCTGGCCAAGCCCATCGTGGGGATGGCCGCCACCCCCGACGGCGCGGGGTACTGGCTGGTCGGCTCGGACGGTGGCGTGTTCTCCTTCGGCAACGCCTCCTTCTACGGTTCCGTGCCGGGCCAGGGCATTTCCGGTCCTGCCCCCATCGTGGGGATGGTGTCCGCCCCGGACGGTTTCGGTTACTGGATCGTGGGCCAGAACGGCGCCCTCTACGCCTACGGTGACGCCCGGTACCTCGGGTCGCTGGCCGGGTACTCCCTGGCCGCACCGGTGGTGGCCGCCGCCTGAACGGACCGGCCGGGCCGACATCGGTCTGGTCCGGCCGTACCCTTTCGCATCGCCGCCACATCCCTCATGATGGTTGTGTGAGCGTCGAGCGCCGCATGAGGAAATCGAGCGAGGCCACCCTGCTCATCACCGATCCGCGTCGGCGCCGACTGAGCGCCAGGCTCAGCCGACGACGGACCCGTCTTCTGGCCCGGCTCCTGGCCCCTTCGCTCGACCGGCACCTGGCCAAGGGCGAGGCCCCCGAGTCGGCCCTGTTGTTGGCTGCCCGAGCCCAGATGCTGGTCGCTCCTGAAACCCGCCGGGCCCTGGCCGAGGGCTGGCAGGACGTCCTGACCCAGGCCCACCAACCGACGGTGATGGGTGATCGCCGGGTGCCGGTCAACCGGGACAGCGTGATCGCCTGCGAAGCCCACATGAGGGCCATGGTCGACGCCCTGGTCGTCCCCCTTCCCGTCCCCGCCCGCGGCGCGGCCATGGCCAGCTGGCTTCTCAGTGACGGGGCCGGACCGGTCTACGACCGTCGGCGCTCCTCCGAATTGGACAGGGCGGTGCAGGAGACCATCGCTCAGCTCGATCCGTGGGCCGCCCTGGCCTCGTCGGCCTGAGCCGGTCACACCTCACCGCTCACACCTCACCCGCTCACACCTCACCCGCTCACACCTGACCCGCTTGCAGGCCGCCGGCTGGCTCCTCACCCACCGGCTGTTCACCCCCCGGTCGCGTCACCCGCTTTCTGGTGACCCCATGAAGGGGAACTCGTCGAAGTAGAAGGCGAACCGCTCCCTCACCTGGTCGGTGTTCAAGCCGAACTCTTCGAGCGAGTATTGGTGGACGCCGTGGGCACCGGGCGGATGGGCACCGGCCCACGCCTCGAGCGGGCCGCGCCCGTCACCGATCTCGAGGCCCAGCTGCGCGTAGGTCGACGCCACCTCGCCCACCGGATCGGACTGCAGCGAGGCGAAGGAGACGTCGGCAAAGGAGCCCTCACCGACCCGGCGCCGGAAGGCCACCGCACGCCGGACGGACTCGGCCCACAGTGCCAGCTGGTTCCGACCCAACTCATGGGCATCATCCCGATCGCTGGCCCAGCTGCGGGTGTGGGCGATGAGACTGCACACCGAGCCCAGGACGGCGGCCGGGTCACGATGGGTCCAGACGAACTTGGCGTCGGGATAGGCGCGGCACAGGTCGTCGAGAGCCAGCATGTGCACCGGCGTCTTCAGATGCCAGAGCCGGGGCGGGCAGTGCCACTGGAGGAGTTGGAGAACCGATCGGTGGAAGAGGTAGGTGCCGGCCATGTCACAGTCGACGACCCAGTCGAGGTAGCTCGGCACACGGGCCATCCCGTCGAAGTGCACGGCCCGGAAGTCCATGCCCAGCAAGTCCTGGCATTCGGTCGGACCGGTGGCCGTCTGGAAGTGGAGGGCCCGCATGGGCGGAAAGGCCGCGTACATGGCCTCCAGCCCCTGTTCGGCCATCTGGATGCGCGGGTCACTGCTCTCGGTGTCCGACTCGGGAGGGGGAACCGGATCGATCGACTCCCACAGCCGGACCGACCGGATCTGGGGGTCGGCGGCCAGCAGGTTGCTCAAGGCCGTGGTGCCGGTGCGGGGAAGACCGATGATGACCAGAGGGCCACCCACCTCCTCCTCTCTGATCGTCGGGTTGTCGGCCAGCACCTCGACCACCCGGAGACGGTTGGTGAGCAGCATGCCCAGCCGCAGGGCCAACAGCTCCTCGCCCCCCTCGGTCAGCGTGGCCTCGGCGTTGAGGGAACCGACCAACCGGTCGAGCCCCTCCCGCCACGCCGGTCCCCCGAAGTCGTCCAGCCCGGTCTGGTCACAGGCCCGGGTGATGAGGTGATCGGCGCTGAGCATCAGCGGGCGGACCGAACCGGGGGCATCAGACGAAATCGGAGCCGCCGTCGACGTTGACGTCGGCGCCGGTCACGTAGCCGTTGGTGCGTGACGCCAGATAGACGGTGAGCGAGGCCACCTCGTCGGGGAGGCCCGCCCTCCCGAGGTCGGCCGGCTGGTGGAAATGGGCGTCGATCCAGCGCATCACGTCGTAGGGATCGGTGGCGTCGAGACCCTCTTCGGCGAAGACGTCACCCAGACCCTCGCTGAAGCTGGCGGTCACGATCGACCCCGGGCTCACCGTGTTGACCAGGATCCCCTCGGGGGCCAACGTCTTGGACAGGTTCTTGGACACGCTGGTCAAGGCGGCCTTGGCTGCCGTGTAGGCCACCAGGATGGGGCTCTGCCTCTGGGTCGAATGGGCGGAGACGTTGACGATCCGGGCCCACTCCGCCGCGCGCAGAAGGGGAAGGCCGGCCCGCACGCACCGGACGGCGGCCATAAGCCCCAGGTCGAGCGTGGCCTCCCAATTGTCGTCGTCCAGGTCCTCGAACCGGCCGGCACCCGGCCCGAGCGTGTTGACCAGCACGTTGAGCGAGCCCCAGCGCTCACCCAGCTCGGCGAAGGCCGCCTCCACCTGGTGGTGGTCGGTGGCGTCCACTGTGAGGCCCAAGGAACCGTCGCTCCCCAGGGCGTGCAGCGCCTCGACCGTTTCGTCCAGGGCGTTGCGACCCCGGGCCATCACGGCAACCTGGGCGCCCTCCGCCCCCAGCCGTTCGGCGATGGCCCGGCCCATCCCCTTCGAGCCCCCGGTCACCACCGCCGTCGCTCCCTCCAGGCCGAGATCCATGTCCCTCCTCAGCGCGGGAAGCGGCGCTCTACGGCCGACCGGCGCTCATCGATGATCCGCAGCCGTTCCTTCACGTCGACCCGGGCCGTGTCGGCCGGCAGGTGATCGGCCAGGGCGGCGAAATCCACCACACGTACGGACGGCACCGGCGCACCGGCGGCCCGCAACCACCGGAAGATCATGGCTCCGTGGTGGTTGCCCCCGGTATCGAGCCAGTTGGCCACCCCCGGGTCGTGGTGGGCCAGCACGGCGCGGAACACGCCGTCGGCATCGATCACCGCCTGATGTCCGTTGAGACTCGACTGCCGGTTGGCATAGTCAACCGTCTCCCACCAGTAATTGCCGACGGAGACGCTCCAGTACAGAGCGGTGGGGGGGGTCACCTCGATGATCAGCACCTGATGGTCCTCGAGGCTCCAGGAGCCCCAGGTGGACACGTTTTCGGCGGCGGCCCCCATGGCGGTCAGGGCCGCCGGTGGGCGGAAGCAATTCACGCCCTGGCGCCGGCCGCCCTCCTCCACGTCGAGCCAGAACTCGATGCTGGCCTCCACGAAGGCGCCCAGCGATTCGATCTGGCTGGCCGTGCCGGCCGGTGACAGGGCCTGACCGGCGGTCACCGACCCCTGCGGTGGGTCGTCCAGACATTCAATCGACAGATCGGCGGCCGTCTCCCCCGCCCAGTCGTAGAAGAACTGGCGCACCACCAACGAGGAGCTCGACGCGGTGAGAGGCATCCAGTTGCCCGGGTGCTGCTGGGCCGACAGGATCAGCTCGAACCTCCCCTCGGGGTCGAGAGCCAGGTCGTCGGCCACCACGTTTCCGGTGGTCTCCATGCCCCCCATGACCTGGAAGCCGAGGTAGCGGACCGAGTTGCGCCGGACCCGTACCCGGTACGTAGCGTCACCCCGGATCCGGGCCCCGGTGTAGGCGGCGTCGGGGCAGTCCATGCCCCACTTGAGGACGTTGTCCACGTTGGCCGGGGCGAAGCGGGGGCGGTAGGGGTCCGAGCTCCGCAGCGCTTCGTCGATGCCCAGGGCCAGGAGCACCAACAGGTGCCTGTAGCCGGCGGCACGATCGGTGGCCTCGACCGGTGCCCTGTCCGACAGGAGCACCTGGCTGGTCCGGGACAGCGCATCGAGGAGCAGCTGCCACGCGCGGCCCGACACCAGGTCGGTGTCGTCGGCAGAACCATGGCCGTAGGCCGACCCCACCGATCCCGGTGCCCATGCCGGCGTTTGCATGCTGTCGTCCATCCCCCGCTTCCATCCCCCGAATCGTCGGTGCGCCTGACACGGGGATCCGGACAGGCGTGGCCAACTTACCGTGGGCCCTCACACGGTGCTGGCTGTGCGGGTCTCCTGGGTGGGCATCTTCTGGACCGAAGGCACCGGGTAGGGCGGTTGGTTGGTGGCGATCTCCAACAGGTCTGTTTCCGAGCAGCCCTTGGCCGCTATGTAGGAGGGGTCGTCGCGGGTGGGGGGAAGGGGGGGCACCGAGGTGTCGGCGTGGTCCATGAGCAGCGTGGAGGTCAGATCACCGACGGTGGCCCGCCGCCAGTCAGAGAGATTGGGTGCCTTCACCCCGAACCGCTCCTCGATGAATCGCAACTGTGAGGTGTGGTCGAAGGTCTGCGAGCAGACGTGCCCGCCCCGGCTGAACGGGGAGACCACCAGAAGCGGGACCCGGAAGCCGAGGCCGATGGGGCCGGCGATCCCTGAGGCGTCGGCCGGCAGCGGATCGACGGTCAGGAACTCCCCGGCGGTGCCGGGCGGTGCCACCGGCGGGTGCACGTGGTCGAAGAACCCGTCGTTCTCGTCGTACATGTGGAACAGGACCGTCTTCGACCAGACGTCCGGATTGGACACCAGGGTCTGGAGCACCTGGTCGGTGAACCACTCGCCCAGGAAGGACGGCGCCGGGGGTGCTCGTCGTAGCCCACCGGCGTGCTGATCCACCTCACCTTGGGCAGGGTGCCCGACTGGCACGTCGGCGGCGAAGTCACCGGGGAAGGTCTGGCTCGAACGCCTTCTGGTAGAGGGGTGACGACGGGTTCTGTACTGGGAGAAGTAGGGCAGCACGCTGTCGGTGGTCAGCCCCAGCTTCTGCATGTCGGCGATGCTGTAGCAGCGCGCCGCCCGGGTTGTAGTACTTCCAGCTGATGCCGGCGTCCTCGAGCACCTCGGGCATGGTGTCCCAGTGCACGCTGAACAGGGCCGACGGGGTGCCGTTGGTGATGACCACCGGACCGCCGGCCTTTCCGGCCGGGTCGAGGGTGCCCGACATCTGCATGAGCCGATTGGGGTGGGTCGGTCCCATGACCGAGCAGTGGTAACCGTCGCCCAGGGTGAAGGCGTCGGCCAGGGCGTAGTAGTAGGGCAGATCGGCGCGGGTGTAGTAGCCCATGGTCAACGTGCCCTGGGAGGGGCCCTCGTTTTGCGGCTCGGTGTGGACCCGGACGAAGGAGTCCATCCGGCCCTCGTTGCGGCACTGGTGCTGCGGTCCCCAGTTGTGGGTCAGGTCGAAGGTGCAGTTGGCCAGTCGGTGGTGGCCGTGTCGAGGTGGAACGGCAGCAGCGTCCCTGCGGTGACGATGTGGCCGTGTCGGACGGCCAGGCCTGCGAGAAGGCCCCGAGGTTGTCGGCCGGGTGGTCGTCGAAGCCGCGCACCCGGGGTAGGTGCCGTAGTAGTGGTCGAACGACCGGTTCTCCATCATGAGGAAGATGACGTGCTCGACGGCGCCGATGTCCGAGCCGGCCGGAGGCACGGCAGCCGACTTGGCCACAGTGGAGGTGGGTGCCGAGGAAGTACGCCCGCAGGCGGCCAGCACACCGGCCCCCGAGACGGCCCCGGCGGCCAGCAGCTGGCGGCGGCTGATGCCGCGGCGTCCTTGGTCAGCACTGTCCCGCTCGGTCCCCACCGCGCACACCGTACCTTTCCGGCCGTGAGCTTTGCGGCCGTGAGCTTTGCGGCCGCGAGCTTTCGGCCGTCGGCCCGGGACATCGGCCCCTGACATCGACCCCGGACGGCACGGAGTCCGCCGGAGGTGCTCAGCCGAAGCCCATCCCCACCACCGGCTTGTTGAGGGTGATGTTGCCGGTCGATCCCTGGAAGGGGGCGTTGAAGGCGAAGATGCCGCCGTCACTGGCCACCTCGTAGTAGCCACCGGTGAGGAAGTCGTAGGTCATGCCCACCACCGGCTTGTTGAGGGTGAGGCTGCCGGTCGATCCCTGGAAGGGGGCGTTGAAAGCGAAGATGCCGCCGTCACTAGCCACCTCGTAGTAGCCACCGGTGGCCAGGTTCATGGTCATGCCCACCACCGGCTTGTTGAGGGTGAGGCTGCCGGTCGATCCCTGGAAGGGGGCGTTGAAGGCGAAGACGCCGCCGTCACTGGCCACCTCGAGATAACCGCCGGTGAACGGGTCGAAGGTGATGCCCACGACCGGTTTGTTGAGGTGTGCCCCACCCATCGAGCCGTAGAAGGGGGCGTGGAAGGCGAACACCCCACCGTCGGAGGCCACTTCGTAGTAGCCACCGGTGCGGGAGTCGAAGGCGATGCCCACGATGGGGGCGTTGAGATGGGTGCTCCCCATCGATCCGTAGAAGGGTGCGTGGAAGGCGAACACCCCGCCGTCGGATGCCGCTTCGTAGTAGCCGCCGGTGTCAGGTACCTCGGCCATCCCGACCACCGGCTCATTGAGGACGAGGTTGCCGGTCGAGCCGTAGAAGGGGGCGTTGAAGGCGAAGACGCCGCCGTCGGAGGCGGCCAGCTGGTAGCCCGACAGGTTGGGATAGGTGTTGAAGAAGCCGGCCGCCGCCGCCGCAGTGGTCTCATAGGAGCCGACCAGCACGCACACCCCGCCGACACAGGAGACGGGTTGGCTGAGGTCGTCTTCGCCCACGCCCAGCTCGACCTCGGGCGGGACCTTGCTGTTGCTGGGCAGGATGGCGGTGGACTGGGTCCAGGTGCCGGCGGCCAGGGTCTCGACCAACCCCTCGGCATGGGTGGGTCCACTCACCTCACTGATGCCGGCGGCTGTGCATGATCCCGGCCACGAGCACGAGACCCCGTAGAGAGCCGACGTAGCCGACGGGTCCAGTGCCGTGCCCGACAAGGTCGCCGGCCTCCAGGTTGCCCCCGAGTAGGTCTCCACCAGAGGGACGATTCCCGACCCGGCGGTGGAGGTGTAACCACCGACAGAGACGCAGTAAGTGGCGGTTGGACACGACACGCTCAACAGGGCGGCCTCCGTGTCGCTCCCGCTGGTGCGGGCGTTGGCGGGCAGCGGCACACTGGGCGCTGTCACCGCCCCCGGCGTGACGGTGTTGGCCAGCGGTTGCTCATTGGACCCCACCCCGTCGGCACCCACAGCCGTACAGAAAGAGGCCGTGGCGCAGGAGACGCTCTCCAGAATGGCTTCCACGCCGGCGACCGGCGACACCGCATTGACCGGCGCCCATGTGTCGCCGGTCAGTCTCTCGATGAGCCCCTGTTCCTCATCGACGCCGTTGTCGTAGATGCCGACGGCTACACACTCTGCCGGCCCGCCGCACGAGACGGAAATCAACTCCGCCGGGAGGTTGGCGGCCGCGCCGGCGGGCAACGGCGCCTGGGTGGCCTGCCACGAACCGTCGTGCCCGACCAACAACAGACCCTGGGCCTGGTCCGAGCTGTTGTCATAGATCCCGGTGGCGGCACAGGACCCCGGTGCGAAGCAGGACACCGAAAACATGTACGAGCCGGTGCTGACCACACCGTGAGGCACCGGAGCAGTAATGGCACTCCACGAGCTGCCCTGCTGGGTGAGCACCATCCCGTGCTCATCGCCGCCGGTGCTCCGGTAGAAACCGACCACCACACACGATCCGGCAGTGGGACAGCTCACATTGAAGAGTCCCACCTCGGGGTTGGCAGCGGCGTCCCCAGGCAGGGGAGCTTCGGCCGCCGTCCACGAGCCGGCGTGCTCGATCTCGATCAGGCCCTCCTGTTGCCCGGTGCCCGTCTGGTAGTCGCCGACGGCCACGCAGTTGCCGGGAGCCGGGCACTGGGTGGACTGGAGCTCGAAGACGTGGCCCGGCCCGATATTGGAGGGGAGAGTCACGCCGGCACCGGCCCAAGTGGGCCCGGCGGCGGACGCCGACCCGGCCGGCCCGACCACGGCACCGACGCCCACCAGGGCGAACAGGGCCACCACGGCGCCGAGCGACCGGAGCCACAGCCGACCCCGGTCCGACCTGTTGCCAGTGCCGCCGCCCGGTCGACCCGACGTATGGATGTGCATGTGCGCTCCCTTTCGGAAAGGTTGTCCGTCCCCGGGGATGTCCGCCCGGCACAGGGCGTCCGTCCGCCGGCCGGGCCCGTCGGGCGCAGCATGGCACAGCGGTAACCGCGGGACGCGGACCTTTCCGCACTCCGGTCGCCAGTACGGGGTGGCACGGGCGACACCCTGTCGCATGGCCGAGTGGCAGGGCCTGTCGCATGGCCGAGTGGCAGGGCCTGTCGCATGGCCGAGTGGCAGGGCCTGTCGCATGGCCGAGTGGCATGGCCGAGTCGCATGCCCAAGCGCCATGGCCGAGTGACAAGGCCGACCCGGGGTTGCGTTGTGGGCGCGCCGGAGGAACGATTAGGTGGTCGGCCCGTCGGGTAGGACACAGCCACGCTGGATGCATCGGCGACGCGCCTGTCGACTCGGTGGCCCAGAGGCGGGCCGACCACGAGGAAGGAGACTCGCATGGAAGAACGAACCGAGCCGGACCAGTCGACCTTGGATGCCGAGCGCGCCGAAGCGGCCGCGGCCCACGTGGCCGACCGCGACCCCGACGGGGCCGAGGAGGCCGCTGCCGACGAGGAATTTGTGGAGCTGGGTGACGAGGCCCGGGCCACGGCCGCCGCCCACGAGCAGGAGATGAACAGGATCGGGGCAGCCACCAAGGGCGAGGGCGCCATCCCCTAGCGGCGGCCGGGAATAGGCCGCCCTGAACCGCTCTGACCAGCACTTCTTCCCTCGCAAGACCCACGCCGGCCGGTCCGTGGGTTTGCTACCGAAGCAGGAGGGCGGCTAATTTCTTATCCCATTGTGTTTCGCGCCCGGTTGTCACCGATGGCGGAGTCAAACGCAGCGCACCGTTGGCCCCTGGCCATGGCGGTGTTCCTCTCGGCTCTCCTCGCTTCGGCCTCGTTGTGGGTCATCACTGCGCCCGCACCGGCCCGGGCCGACCCGATCGCCAGTTTGAAGGCCCAGGCCACCACCGTTTCCCAGGAACTGGTCCAACAACAACTGCAAGTGGGGGCCTACCAGCAGCAGTACTCGATCGCCTCGGCCAAGGTGGCTTCCGACGCCGCTTCGGTGGCCCAGGTCGACCAGCAGATCTCCCAGGACCAGGGTCTGATCGCGGCCCGGACGGCAGACGTACGCCGGCAGGCCATCCGCTCGTACATGGACTACGGGTCGGGCTCGTCGGGCGCCGAGGCACCCCTGTTCTCCGGCAACGAGGAGCAGGTTCAAGAGGCGAGCGAGTATTCCGATGTGGCCGCCGGGTCCATCACCACGGCGGTCGACGGACTCCGGTCGGCCCAGGGCACCCTTCGCACCGACCAGGCCATCCTGCAGCAGCAGCAGTCGGCAGACCTGGCCGATCAGCGCAGCGCCTCGGCTGCCCTCAGTCATGCCGACAGCACCCAGCAGCAACTCGAGCAGCTGCAGGCCCAGGTGACCGGCCAACTGGCCACGGCCGTGGCCCAGCAGGCCGCCGCCCAGGCAGCGGCGGCGGCAGCGGCGGTCAGGGCCGCTCAGGCTGCGGCCGCCGCCCAACCGACGCCCGCTCCGAGTGCCGCAGTGAGCTCGGCCGCCCCGACCGTGTCCGCCGTCTCTGCCGCCTCGCCCGCCGACCCGGCCACCACCAACGCCGACCCTGCCCTCAATGCCTTCCTCCAGTGCGTGGTGCAGGCCGAATCGGGGGGCAACTACGGCGCCGTGTCGCCCAACGGCCTCTACATGGGCGCCTTCCAGTTCAGCCAGCCGACGTGGAACATGGCGGCGGCGGCGGCCGGCCTTCCCCAGCTGGTCGGTGTGCGGCCCAACCAGGCGTCCCAAGCCCAGCAGGACGCAGTGGCGGTGGCCCTCTACTCCCTGGACGGGGAGCGCCCCTGGCTGGGCGACCGGTGTTCCTGAGCCGACCGGCTCAGCCCATCTTGCAGCCGCCGTCCCTCCCGCACATTTCGCACCCCGGCCCGCCGCCGGCCGCGTGGGCCAGGCACTGGGCGGCCCGCTCCTCCACGATGTCGGCCAGCAGGGGATGGGGACCGAGCGGGGCGGCCACCAGGTAGCGGACCCCCGGATGGCGAGCGGCAGCCGCCGCGGCCAGGGACGGGATGTCGCTGTCCCAGTGCCGTCCGGGGCCGAGGAAGTAGGGGGCAATCACCACAGTGGTAGCCCCGGCCGCCACGCAGGCGTCGAAGGCGGTGGCCAGGGAGGGCTCGGCCAGCTCCATGTGGGCCGGCTGCACGGTGCGCACGCCGGCCCGCCCCGGCCAGGTGCGTACGAACTCCTCGTGGCTGCGGTTGGCCTCCGGGCGTGTCGAGCCGTGGTCGACCACCACCAGCCCCACGGCGTCGATGCCCACCCCGTCGATGGCCTCCCGTAGCGGGTCGCACCTCGGGGGGTCGGTCACGGCCCGAGGTTACCGGTGTGGCATCTCAGCGGGCGCTGATGTACTCCATGAGTTCGTTGCGGTCCTTCTCCAGCTCGCCCATGCGGCTCTTGACCACGTCGCCGATGCTGATGATGCCGCACAGGAGGCCACCCTCGACCACCGGGACGTGGCGGATCCGCTGCTCGGTCATGAGGTTCATGATGGACTCGACGTCGTCGGTGGGCGTACACACCTGGACGTCGGTGGACATGATCGACGCCACCTTCTCGTCGAGGAGCCCGAGGCGGAGCTCGGACAGCCGTTGGACGATGTCGCGCTCCGACACGATTCCTTGGATCTGGAGTCCGTCCGGCGACACGACCAGGGCGCCGATCCGGTGACGCACCAGGTCAGCGACCACATCGCTCACGGCGGCGTCTGAACCGATGGTGGCCACCGCGAACCCTTTGCCCTCGAGCAGGTCTGCAACAAGCATGAAAATCCCCTTCCCTACTGTTCTCCCCCACCCCGTTCCTACCGATCTCCCCACCCACCTGTTGTCCTCACCTGGGAAATTTACCCTTCCCCCGGCTTATACCCTTCCTCCGGGATAGGCCATCTTCGCGCTGACCTGTCCGGAACGGAACCGCTGGCCCCAAGTTGCAATGAAGTTGACCGCAAACCGACGGCCAGGCCCAGCCCGGCGTGCCCGTGACCGTAATACCCGGTCTGATGAGTCCCCTCTTCTACGATGTGTCCAATGCCTCCCGTGCCTGAGCCCGCCGAGTTCGCCCAGCCAGGACTCAACGGGGGGGCGTCCCAGGGGGCCGAGGTCACATCGCCGGCGCCCGAGCCCGCGGACCCGGACGGTGGTGGGGGCTTCTCCTCACGCAAATGGATCCAGAGGGCCGAAGGTGACCGTCGGACCCGGACCCGGCTCCTCATCGAAGGCGAGGGTGTGGTCGTCCTCAGCGACCGACGGGTGCCCGGCACCCGGTTCTCCATCAAGCGGATCGCCGTCTCCTCGGGCGGTGTCTTCGTCATCGACGCCAAGCACTACAGGGGTCTGGTCCACGTCAAACGGACCGGTCCGGTATGGGATCTCGGCCCCCAGGAGCTCCACGTCGGCCGGCGGAACTGCACCCCGGTGGTCGACAACATGTGCGACCTGGCCAACGTGGTGCGCGCCGCCCTGGACACCACCGCCTGGGGGGCCGAGGTACCGGTCCACCCCGTTCTCTGCCTGACCCGGGCCGAATGGGGTTTCGCCTCCGCCGTCGAGATCAGTGACGTCTATGTGGCCTGGCCCCGTTTGGTCAAGGGCCGGGTGCAGGCCCCCGGCGTCATGGACTCCCCCGCCGTGCAGGAGGTTTCGCAGATGATCGCCCAACACCTGCCTGTCGCCTGACACCGCCGTTCACACAGGTCTCGCACCCCCGACACGGAATCGAAACACAGGCGGCATACGGTGAGCCTCGGTTGAGGAGGGCAGAACCCGTGGAACACCGATGAGCTCAGCCGTGGACTCTCCCCTTGCCGTGTCCTGGGATCCGGAGGACGCCGTCGACGACCCTGGGTTGCCGGCGCGCCCCACGTCATCGTCCTGGTCGGGGCCACCGGCGATCTGGCCCGCCGCAAGCTGTTGCCCGGACTGCTCCGGCTCTCCCACGCCGGGCTCCTCCCCGAGTGCGCCATCGTCGGCACCTCCCTGGAGGACCTCGATGACGACGCCTTCTGCCAATTCGCCCTCGACGCCTGTCGCCAGTTCGCCCGGCACGACGTGGTCGACGCCCACTGGTCGACCTTCCGGAACCGGCTCCACTACGTCTCCCAGGTTCACGGGCCCGACAGCCTGGCCCGGGTGGTGGGCGAACTGGAGGAGACCCTGGGGGGCGATTGCCGCCGGCTCCACTACCTGAGCATCCCGCCGGCCGCCGCCGGCACCGTGGTCCGGACCCTCGGTGAGGCCAAGCTGGTCGATCGTTCGAGGATCATCATGGAGAAGCCGTTCGGGACGGACCTGCGGTCGGCCAAGCTGCTCAACGAGGCCGTGCACAGCGTCTTCACCCCCGAACAGGTCTATCGGATCGACCATTTCCTGGGGAAGGAGGCGGCCCAGAACATCCTGGCCTTCCGTTTCGCCAACGGGCTGTTCGAGCCCATCTGGAACCGCGGCCACATCGATCACGTCCAGATCGACGTGCCCGAAACCCTGTCGGTCGACAGGCGGGCTGCCTTCTACGAGGCCACCGGGGCATTCCGCGACATGGTGGTGACCCACCTCTTCCAGGTTCTGGCCATCATGGCCATGGAGCCGCCCACCTCACTCGAACCCCGGGCCATCAACGAGGAGAAGAACAAGGTGTTCCGGTCGATGCTGCCCCTCGACGTGTCCCAGGTGGTCCGGGGCCAGTACGAGGGATACCGGGACATCCCCGGCACCGCCGACGACAGCCAGACCGAGACGTTCATCGCCCTCAAGTGCGAGATCGACAACTGGCGGTGGGCGGGGGTGCCCTTCTATCTGCGCACGGGCAAGAACATGGCCCAGGGGGCCCGCATCATCTCCATCGCCTTCCGCGAGCCCCCGAAGAGCATGTTCCCGGTCGGCTCGGGCATCGGGGCCCACGGTCCCGACCACCTGACCTTCGACCTGGCCGAAGCGTCCAAGCTCTCACTCTCCTTCTACGGGAAGCGCCCCGGACCGGGGATGCAGCTGGACAAGCTGAGCCTCCAGTTCGCCCTGCACGAGACCGGGCACGAGACCGACGTCCTCGAGGCCTACGAGCGCCTCATCCACGACGCCATCGTCGGTGACCGGACCCTCTTCACGTCGGCGGAGGACATCGAACGACTGTGGGAATTGTCCACACCCCTCCTCGAGAACCCACCCGACGTCGAGTTCTACCCACCCGGATCGTGGGGACCGGGCAGCATCGGCGACCTCATCGCCCCCAACGCCTGGCGCCTGCCCTTCGAGAGGGGCTGGCGTACGAGGGAGGGCGAGGAGTGACGCGATATGAGGCCGTGTCTCCGCCGGCGGGGGTTCACACCGTCGAGGCGGTGCGGACATCGGCCGCCCGCCAGCAGTACCAGGCCACCAACGACCGGTAGGGCCGGAAGGGTTCGCCGAGGAGGGCCAACTCCTTGGGCGTAGGCACCTCGGGCAGGCCCCAGGCCCGGGCGAACCCGGCCCGCACCCCGTAGTCGCCGGTGGGCCAGACGTCGAGGCGGCCCAGCGTGCCGAGCAGGAACATGTCGGCCGTCCACGGCCCGATGCCGCGCACCTGGCACAGATGGTCGGCCACCGCCTCGTCGGTGAGCCGTCCGATCCGGTCGAGAGCGATCTCACCGGACACCACCTTTTCGGCCAGATCGCGGATGGAGGCGGCTTTGGCCCCGCTCAGCCCGCTCTGGGCCAGCACGCCGGGGTCGACGGCCAGCACCCTCTCGGGGGTGACCTCGCCCCCCAAGGCGCTGACCAGGCGACCGTGTATGGAGGCCGCCGCCTTTCCGGCCAGCTGCTGGAAGATGATGATCTCGGCCAGGGCGGCAAAGCGTTCGGAGGCCCGCACCGGGCGTCGGTACGGGGCCGGCCCGTACAGATCGACCAGCCCGGCCAGAACCGGGTCCTTGGTCACCAGGATGGCGAGGGCTTCGTCGACTACCCGTGCGGTCACGGCGCCGATGATGCCACCCTGTCGGGCCCCGCGTAGGATCGTCACCGGCGCCGGCTCCGAGGGCGGAAGCCGGTCGACCCACCCCTCCGCATCCGCCCGACAGGAGCGCCATGACTCTGAAAGGCAAAGTGGCCATCGTGACCGGCGGCAACACCGGCATCGGCAAGGCGGTGGTCCTGGCCCTGGCCGGCGCCGGGGCCGACATCGTCGTCGACTACATCAGCAACGAAGCCGCCGAGCAGGAGGTCGAGCAGCAGGTGCGGGCCCTGGGCGACAAGGTGGTCGGGGTGAAGGCCGATGTGAGCAAGGTGGACGAGCTCAGGACCCTCGTCGATGCGGCGGTGAGCAACTTCGGCCGGCTCGACGTCATGGTCAACAATGCCGGCGTCGAGACCCGCACGTCTGTACTGGACACCACCGAAGAGGATTACGCCAAGGTTCTCGACATCAACCTCAAGAGCGCCTTCTTCGGCACCCAGCTGGCAGCCAAGCAGATGATCGCCCAGGGCGAGGGTGGGCGCATCATCAACATGACCTCGGTGCACGAGGACTGGCCCATGCCGGGTAACACCGCCTACTGCCTGTCCAAAGGGGGAATGCGCATGTTGACCCGCACCGCCGGGGTCGAGCTCGCACCCCACAACATCCTGGTGGTGGGGGTCGGGCCGGGGGCGGTTGACACACCCATCAACAAGGCCACCGTGGCCGACCCCAAAGCCCTGGCCATCCTCGACAACGCCATCCCCCTGGGGCGGTTGGCCCAACCCGAGGAGATCGGCAGCATCGTGGCCTTCCTGGCCGGGGACGGGGCCAGCTACCTGACGGCCACCACCATCTTCGCCGACGGCGGCCTCATGCAGAGCAGCCCCGGCCTCTGACCTCTTCCCCGCCTTTCCGCCACGGGCGGGCCCGGCCTTCGACCGGCTCCTCCCCCCTTGCCGGGTTCGACCCGACCCACCTCCGGGGTCCCGCGCCGGGAAGGGGTGGCCGGCAACCGGTGTTGGACCAGCCGTGACGACCTTGTCCGTTCTCGACCTGGCCACGGTGACCAGAGGTTCGACGCCGGCCGACGCCCTGGCCGACACCACCCGGCTGGCCGGGGTGGCCGAGGAGCTCGGCTATCGGCGGATGTGGGTGGCCGAGCACCACGCCATGCCGGCGGTGGCCAGTTCGGCACCGGCCGTCCTCATCGGCCACCTGGCCGACGCCACCTCCACTCTGCGGGTCGGGGCCGGTGGGGTGATGCTGCCCAATCATTCGCCGCTGGTCATCGCCGAGCAGTTCGCCACCCTCGAGGCTCTCCACCCCGGACGCATCGACCTCGGGTTGGGCCGGGCCCCGGGCACCGACCCGCGCACGGCCCGGGCCCTGCGTCGGTCCACCGACAAGGGAGCGGACTCCTTCCCCGAGGACGTGATCGAGCTCATCACCTACATGCTGGACGCCGACGGACCGGTCTCCCGTCCGGTACCGGTGCCCGGCCGGGGCTACCTCCCCGAGATCTGGCTGCTCGGCTCCTCCACCTTCAGCGCCCAGCTGGCCGGACACCTCGGTCTGGCCTTCTCCTTCGCCTACCACTTCGCACCGGGTCTCCTCGACCAGGCCCTCGACCAGTACCGTTCGACCTTCCGACCCTCGGCCCTCCTCGATCGGCCCCGGGTCATGGTTGCCGCCTCGGTCATCTGTGCCCCCACCACGGAGGAGGCCACCTGGCTGGCCGGACCGTCAGCCTTGTCCATCCTCCAGCTGCGCACCGGTCGGCTCGGTCCCCTGCCCACCCCTGAGGACGCCGCCGCCTACCGCTTCACCGACGAGGAGCGGGCCGTGGTCGACTCGGTGTCGGCCACCCACCTGATCGGCGACCCGGCCACCGTCCACGACGGGCTGGTCGCCCTCCAGCACCGGACCGACGCCGACGAGATCATGGTCTCCACCCGGGCCCACTCCTTCGAGGCCCGGGCCCAGTCACTGGCCCTGGTGGCCGGGTCGTGGCCCATGGACCAGGAGCGGGAATCGGACGCCAGCCCGGCGGCGTGAAGCCGTCCGCCCGAGAGCTCAGAGATCGGCGCAGGCCGGGAGCACTCGCTCGGCGATGAGGGCCAGGTGGTCGAGATCGTCCACATCCAGAATCTGGAGGTAGACCCGGTTGGCGCCCACCGCGCCGTAGGTGGCCAGCTTGGCGATCACTTCGTCGGGCGTGCCGCACAGCCCGTTCTGGCGCAGCTCGGCCACCTCACGTCCGATGGACGCCGCCCGCCGGGCGATGGTGGCCTCGTCCGGGCCGCAGCACACCACCTGGGCGGCCGAAAAGACGATCGACGCCGGATCGCGGCCGGCCTCCCGGCTCACCCCCCGCACCCGTTCGAACTGGTCACCGGTCTCATCGAGGGGTCGGAAGGCGCGGTTGAACTCGGCGCCGTAGCGGACGGCCAACCGGGGCGTGAGGCGGGGACCCCCACCCCCGATGATGACCGGGGGCCCCGGCTTCTGCACCGGTTTGGGCAGGCCGGGGCTGTCCTTCACCTGGTAGTGGCGCCCCTCGAAACTGAAGAGGTCGTCGTCGGGGGTGGCCCACAAACCGGTGATGATGGCCAGCTGCTCCTCGAGCCGCTCGAACCGCTCGCCCACCGGCGGAAAGGGAATCCCGTAGGCGGTGTGCTCGGCCTCGTACCAGCCGGCCCCGATACCGAGCTCGACCCGCCCACCGCTCATGGCGTCGACCTCGGCCACCGACACGGCGAGAGGGCCCGGCAAGCGGAAGGTGGCCGAGGTGACCAGCGTGCCGAGGCGGATCCGGGTTGTCTCCCGGGCGATACCGGCCAGGGTCACCCAGGCGTCAGTGGGTCCGGGACGTCCGTCGGAGTCGCCCATGACCAGGAAGTGGTCGCTCCGGAAGAAGCCATCGAATCCGAGGGACTCGGCTGTCCGGGCCACAGCCAGCAGCTGATCGTAGGAAGCGCCCTGTTGGGGCTCGGTGAAGATGCGCAGGAGCATGCCCTCGGTCTAGCCGCCCGGCGCCCCACCGCCAACCCGCAGCCCGGCCACCGGGTCGGCCACGCACACCGCCCGACGCCAGGGTGGCTCGCCCGGCTGGTGCCGACCACCGGAGCGCCGGTCCAACGGCGGGCCGTACGGCGGGGCGGACGGCGCGGCACACGGCACGGCCGACGACGGGGCGGACGACGCGGCATCGACCACACCGAGGGCCCGGCCTAAGGCCACCACCCCGACCACCCGGGCCCCGGCCAGCCGCAGTGCGGCGGCCGCGCTCTGGGCCCGCGCCCCGGTGGTGATGGTGTCGTCCACCACCAGGGCCCGGGTGCGGGCCAACAACAGGGGGTCGACCGATGGGCGGACCACAAAACCCCGCCGTGAGGCCAGCAGGTGACCGATGACATCGGGACCGCGCTCGAGCAGCGGACGGTGACGGCGGGCCAGGGCGGGCACCCGGGCCACCAGGGCGTCGACCGGCGAGCCCGACGGGCGCTGGGTGGAGGGGACGGTGACCACCAGGTTCCACCGGCCGAACCGGCGGGCCAGTCGACCGTCGGGGTCGGCCATCCACGCGCCGAGGTGGCGGGCCAGACCCTGGCCGTAGGTGGTGCGGGCCTCGCCCACGCCGGCGTCCTTGTAACCGCGCAGCGCCCGGTGGAGCGCATCACCCACCCGGTAGTCGGTCGCCACCTCCACCGGAACCAGCGGCATCCGCAGCTGGCGGACCAGAATCCCGCAACAGAAACAGAGAGCGAAGCCCGGACCGGCGGGGCGGTGACACACCGGGCAGCCGTCGGTTCTCACCCGGGGTCCGACCCCTTGTCCACGTGGCGGTGCAGGAGAAAGGTTCCGGTCGAGCGGCTGACCATCTGCTCCTCCTCGTCGACCACGGTGCCCTCGGCGTAGGCCACCTGGCGGGCCATCCGCACCACTTCGCCCCGGAGCCGGTAGGACTGGCCGAGGAGGGCCGGCCGCATGGTCTCGACCTTCATCTCGAGGGTGGCCCGGGTGCGATCTCGTCCGCCCAGGGCGGCGTTGATGGCGAAATTCATGGCGGCGTCGAGAAGCAGGCCGTGCACCCCGGCCTGCACCACCCCGTGCGGATTGCAGGCCGGAGCGGTGGGCACGAAGGTACCGGTGACCCAGCCCAGGTCCTCCCCGTCCACCCCGTAGTCCACGAAGGTGGCCCCCACCGTTCCGATGAGCTCCATACCGCCGTCACCCAACCAGCGGTCCATGTCCTTGATTCGATCGATCACCACCCCGACGGTACTGCCGGGCTGCGCCACGATCACAAAACGGGCGGGGCCGCCTTACGAAAAAGGCCGACCGTGTCGTGGATGAAGGACACCGGAAGGACCTGCCGGTCGGCCAGGTGGAATTACTGTGAGTGGAATCACCGATGTAATCCCGGTGCCCGATTGTCAAGATGAGGAGTGGTCAGACCTGCCGGAGTGGCCACTTCGTCGCCGGGTAGGACTCTGATACCCCTGCCCTTGGGGTGCCCCTATTCCCTCCGCCAGGAATAGGAGGCCGTCCCGTTCTGGTCGGAAGCGACGAGGAACGCACCTGGCCCCGACCGCCATCCGACAACCGCCCTGCAACGACCGTTATGAAAACGACAGTTACGACGGGTGCCGTCGGGGTGACGAGGAGCATCCGCCGGGCGACCTGAGGCGCCTGGTCCGGAGCGGGGTGGCGGTCCCCCGCTCGACGGACCCGGCTATTTCGAGGGTACCGGGAGTCCTTGCGGGTACAAACACCGCCACCCGGCCGGGTCGGGCCGGCTCGGTGCCTGGGCCCTTCACGGTCGTCCAAACGCGGCCGGGCAGCCGGGTTTGACCGCCCGCCCATACGGGATACGCTGAGGAAAGGCCATTTCTTGACCGCCCGGTCTATTTTTTGACCGGGGTAGCCCCAGGCAGTTCTCACCAGCCCGAACGGGCGTGATTGGCCGGCAGGCACCTGCTCCGCCGGACCGGAAGGAGAGGCGATCATGACCGACGCCGTCATCGTCGATGCAGTCCGCACACCCGGAGGCAAGCGCAACGGAAAACTGCGCAACTGGCATGCCGTCGACCTGGCCTCCGAGCCGCTCAAGGCCCTGGTCGAGCGCAACGATCTGGATCCGGCACTGGTCGACGACGTCATCATGGGATGCGTCATGCAGGTGGGCGAGCAGTCGCTCAACGTCGGGCGCAACGCCGTCCTGGCCGCCGGCTTTCCCGAGTCGGTGCCCGGCACCACCATCGATCGTCAGTGCGGTTCGTCCCAGCAGGCCCTCCACTTCGGGGCCCAGGGAGTCATCGCCGGCGCCTACGACGTCGTGATCGGTGGAGGCGTCGAGGTCATGACCCGAACCCCGATGGGCTCGTCGGTCGTACGCGACCTCGGCTACCCCTTCGGGCCGCGGATGATGAGCCGTTACGCCGAGCGCGGGGGTCTGGTCAGCCAGGGGGAAGGTGCCGAGCTCATCGCCGAAAAGTGGGACATCTCCCGCCAACAGCTCGACGAGTTCTCCGTACGCTCGCACCACCGCGCCGCCCGGGCCACCGAAGAGGGTCGCTTCGAGCGCGAGATCATCCCGGTGGCCGTCAAGGACGACGACCGGGCCGACACCGACGAGCTCATCACCACCGACGAGGGCATACGGCCGGACTCCTCGGTCGAGGTCCTGGCCAACCTCAAGCCGGCCTTCCGGCAGGAGAACGGACGGGTCACCGCCGGTAACTCCTCCCAGATCACCGACGGCGCCTCCGCCGTGCTCATCATGAGCGAGGAGAAGGCCAACGCACTGGGCCTCACCCCCCGGGCCCGTTTCCACAGCTTCGCCGTGGCCGGCAGTGACCCCATCACCATGCTCACCGGCCCCATCCCGGCTACCAAGTCGGTGCTGGAGAAGGCCAAGCTGACCCTCGACGACATGGACGTCATCGAGATCAACGAGGCTTTTGCCTCGGTGGTGTTGGCCTGGCAGAAGGAGTTCGGCGTCGATCTGGACAAGGTCAACGTGAACGGTGGGGCCATCGCTCTCGGTCACCCGCTCGGGGCATCGGGAGCCAAGCTGATGGCCACACTGGTCAACGAGCTCGAGCGTACCCAGGGTCGTTACGGCCTCCTGACCATGTGCGAGGGCGGCGGCATGGCCAACGCCACCATCATCGAGCGTCTGGGCTGAACCCCGCTGCACTGTTGAACCCGGGGAAACCTGACTGACACCCGGTGGGGTAGGCAGGGCGATGCCCGCTTGCCCGCCGGGTCACTGGGTCAGTGGTAGCGGGTGGCTGTGATCAGGCCAGCAAAGATGGCCCCGATAGCTGCGATCAACCACAGGTTGTTGACCCCACCGGGGAGCAGGCCGGCGTAGTTGAGGATGACGATGAGGACGCCCAGTACGAACAGGGCGATGATCATCAACCCCATCCACCGCGGACTGGTTTTGGCGTTCTTCGGGATGGGCGGCGTGTAACGGCGGGTCTGTACCGACTTCGTCGACTCCGTGGTCCGGCCGCCCTTGCGGCCCTTCTTCGGGGTCGTCCTGCCGGAAGCCGTCTTGCCGGAGGCCGTCTTGCCGGCGGGAGCCTTTCCGGCGGGAGCCTTGGCCGATGCCGTCTTGCCCGAGGTTGTCTTGCCCGAACCAGGCTTGTCCTTGTCCTCGGCCTTGGTTGCCATGGCCGGAAGGATAGTCATTCGCCCGCCTCCATGGCCGACGGAGCGCCGGTCCGGCTGCCTGCCGATACGATCAGTGGCCCATGGGAGCCCGGGTGCTGGTGATCGACAACTACGACTCCTTCGTCTACAACCTCGTCCAGGAGCTGGGAGAACTGGGGGCCGATCCGATCGTCCACCGCAATGACGCCATCGACATCGCCGGCATCCGCGCCGCCTCCCCCGACGCCATCCTCATCTCACCGGGACCCGGTCGGCCCGAGAGTGCCGGCATCAGCCTGCAGGTGGTGGACGAGCTGGCCGGGGAGATCCCCATCCTCGGGGTCTGCCTCGGCCTCCAGGCCGTGGGACAGGCTTACGGGGGCTCCATCGTGGCCGCCCCCACCCTCATGCACGGCAAGACCTCGTCCGTGCACCATCAGGGCGAGGGTGTGTTCATCGGACTGCCGGACCCCTTTGTGGCCACCCGCTACCACTCACTGGTGGTCGACCCGGCCACGGTCCCCGACGTCCTGGAGGTCACCGCCACAACCGGCGACGGGGTCATCATGGGCATCCGCCATCGCACTCTGCCGGTGGAGGCTGTCCAATTCCATCCCGAATCGTTTCTGACCCCCCACGGGCCCAACCTTCTGTCCAACTTTTTGGCCTCCGCCAACGGACACTGAGCGATCGTAACTGAGCGGGGTTCGGACTACCCGCGGTTGTGGCCGGAGCGGGATTGGCCACCCTGGCCGCCGCCCGGGGAGGTCGAGGTGGTGGTGGTGGACGACGACGAGGACGAGCTGGTCGTCGACGACGGCAGAGTGGTGGTCGTCGTGGTGGACGTGGTGGTGGTCGTGGCCGGAGACCCACTGGACACCGCGATGCTCACCGAACTTCCCGGACGCACCGATGCACCGGGGCCCGGGCTGGACGAGATGACCGTGCCGGCCCCGTACTGAGACGACGCCTCCGGGGTCACACCCCCGAGGGTGAGGCCGTACTGGTTGAGGAGACTGGTGACCTGGCTCTGGGGGAGACCGATGAGCGAGGGAACGGTCACGTTGGCCTGCCCGGACGAAACGGTGAGCGCCACCGTGCTGCCCTGGGCCACCTTGTTTCCCGGGGACGGGTTGGTGCTGATCACGTTACCGGTGGTGACCGAGTTGTCTGCCTTGTAGGCCACGGTGTACTGGAGTCCCTGCGCCTGCAGCAGGGATTCGGCGTGCGCCACCGGCACGCCGATGAGCCCGGACGGAACGGCCACCCTCTTGAGCGGCGCGGGAATGGCCACATCCAGGGTGACGGTGTCACCCTTCTTGACCAGCGAGTGGGGGGCGGGATTGGTGGAGACCACCGTGCCGGCGGTGTCCGTCGACACCTGGTTCGCTCTCTTGACCGTCAGGCCATCGGCCTCGAGGGTGGTGGTGGCCTGGGCCACCGGCTGGCCGGTCACGTTGACCAGATTGAAGGAGGCACTGCCGCCGAAGTAGCCCAGGTTGCGGGCCAGCAGGTACCCGGCCACCAGCAGCAGGACGATCAGGATGGCCAGGATGATGGCGTAGGTGCGGGTCCGGTTGGGACCCTCGTCGTCGAGATCCTCTTCTTTTGACGGACCGGTGGCCGCCACCGCCTGGGTCAGGTCCGAACCGTCCACGGCCCCGATGGCCTGGGTGGCCCCCAGAGCAGCCACCGTAGTGGTGGTGTCGTTCATGGCCAGGACCGAGCGGCCCTCGTTGAAGCGGAGCAGGTCGGCCCGCAGTTCCTCGGCCGTCTGGTAGCGGTGGGCGGGATCCTTGGCCATCGACTTGAGAATGATGGCCTCGAAGGTCGGGGGGATCGACGGGTTGAGCTCCCGCGGCGCCGGGGGATGGTCGCGCACATGCTTGGAGGCCACCGACACCGGTGTGTCGCCCATGAAGGGAGGCCGTCCGGTGACCATCTCGAAGAGGACCACGCCCAACGAGTAGATGTCGCTGCGGGTGTCGACGCCGATGCCCTCAGCCTGCTCGGGTGAGAAGTAGGTGGCCGTTCCCATGACGGCGCCGGTCTGGGTCAGGCTTTCTTCGGTGTTGAGGGCGCGGGCGATGCCGAAGTCGGTGACCTTCACCTGCCCCTCGTCGGTTATCAGCACGTTACCGGGCTTCACGTCGCGGTGAATGACCTTGTGTTTGTGGGCGTAACCCAGAGCTGCGGCCACATGGGATCCGATGTCCGCCGTCCGCTCGGCCGACAGAGGTCCTGAGGATTTGAGGATGGAGGACAGGGGACGCCCGTCGATGAACTCCATCACGATGAAGTAGGTGCCGGTGTCCTCACCCCAGTCGAACACGGGAACGATGTTGGGGTGGGAGAGATTGGCGGCGGCCTGGGCCTCCCGGCGAAAGCGCTCGACGAAAGAACGGTCGATGGACAGCTCCGAAAAGAGGACCTTGAGGGCCACCGGACGATCGAGCAGCCGGTCGTGGGCGCGGTACACCTCGGCCATCCCGCCTCGGGCGATGAGGTGATTGAGCTCGTAGCGCTCAGAGAAGACGCGCGGCGTCTGGGTGGGGTCCATGTAGGTCAAAGCCTAGGCCTGCGTTCGCTCGGGTCCGGGGTTCTCATCGTTCCTCGTTCCATGTCGGTTGGTTCTCTGTCTTTTGGTCCGGTTGCCGTCGAGGGCCGCCTGTTCGGGGACCGCCGGCGATCATGGATAGTCACTGTCCGACAAACCCGCATCGGCCCGGACATCGCCCAGGATCTGACGGACGATCGGTCCTGAGTAGGCGGCGCCGGTGGCGCTGGGAGGTTGGTTGGGGAGGACCACGGCGATGGCCACCTTGGTATTGCCCACCGGGGCGAAGGAGACGAGCCAGTCGTTGGTGAACGGCGGGTCGGGACCGAAGGAGCCGGTCTGGGCCGTTCCCGTCTTGGCCGCCACATCCCAGCTGGCCGGAAAGACACCGGCCGCTGTCCCTGTCGCCACAACACCCTGCATGTAGGTGGTCAGGGTGGCCGCCGTCTGGGCCGAAATGGGCTGCAGCCACTGCTTGGGCTGGTAGGTCGTGACCCGTCCGCCCTGGGAGTTGTCGATGTAGGCCATGATGTGCGGGGTCATCTCCGACCCGCCGTTGGCCACCGCTCCGGCCACCATGGCCATCTGCAGGGCTGAGGCCGACACGTTCTCCTGGCCGATGGCCGACTTCATGACACCGGGGATGTCGGCGTCGAAGTCGGCGTCGGTCTCACCGGGGCCCTCCATGGTCGAGGTGGCTATGGTGTCGGCCGGGACGTCGAGGGGGATGGTCTGGTTGAACCCGTAGCCCTCGGCCTGCTGGAGGAGAGTGGCGCCCCCCAACTTAAGGCCGATTTCGGCGAAGTCGGCGTCGCAGGACAGGATGACCAGCTGCTCGAGATTGCCGCCGCAGGTTCCGGAGTGGTAGTTGGTCAGCTTCTGGGGCGGCGTGCCGGTGTCGGGCAGGGTGACAAAGCTCACCGTCGGATAGGTGGCGGCGGCCAGAAGGGGGGCGTGCTCGAGGACGGCCGAGGTGGTGATGACCTTGAAACTCGAGCCGGGGGCGCTGGTCTGGCCGTAGGTGCCCGAGACCAGCGGCTGTCCCGTCTGGGCCAGGTAGGCATCCCAGGCGAACTTCTGGACCTGGGGGTTCTGAGAGACCAGCGGATTCGGATTGAACGTCGGGTTCGAGTACATGGCCATGACGGCACCCGTCTGGGCATTGAGCACGACCGCCGCCGCCCCGTTGACCCCTGCGGCCGTGCCCGAGTCGAGCGCTTGGGCCACCTGCAGTTGCAGGTTCTCGTTCATGGTCAGGGTGACGTTGTCCACCTCGGTCCGGTTGGTGAGCAGGTCGCGCAAGTTCTTGGCCGGCGGTGTGTGGGGGGTGAGGTAGCTGTTGTACTCGGCCTCGATCCCCCGGAAGTTTCCGTAGATGGAGGAGTCGAAACCGATGACCTGGGCGAAGAGTGTCGCCGTGTTTTGGGGATAGACCCGTTGGTACTTGTAGACGCTTCCCGCCGGCGCCGGCACGGACTGGGCCAGAACGGTGCCGTCATCGGACAGGATGAGCCCCCGGGTCTGACTGCGCGCTTCGGCCACGACCCGAGGGTTGGCGGGGGCGGTGGCCAACGAGTTGGCTTTGATCACCTGGATGTTGTTGAGCTGGATGAACAGGGCGACGAAGCACAGGAGCATAAAAACGCCGAGTCGTCGTATGCGTCGCTCCATCAGGTCCCCTTGGTCGTGGTCGCGGTGACCGGCAGTGTGGTCGTGGTGCTGGCCGAGGCCGACGGGTTCTGCTCATCGGTCTTGACCGACACCAGGTTGCTCACATAGGCCCGGGCGTCAGCCACCGACGTCTCCTCCACGCCGGCGTTGAGGTTCTGCAGATAAACAGCCGGCACGTCGGCGGTGGTGACGCCGGTGCGCTCCACTTCCACCGGGTGGTACCAGAGGAATCCGCCTACCCGACCCTGGTAGATGACCAGTTCGTTGTTCTGCACCCCCACGAAGTACGAGTTGATGTCATACCAACGCACAGCGGCGTAGGCGCCGACCAGTGCGGCGGCCAGCAGGATGATGAAAAGAAGGGTGCGGAAAGTGATCAGCCGGCGGCCCCGGGCCATCCTCTTCTCGCGGCGCCTTGCCCGTCGACGTTCCCTTCGACTCGGACCGGGCTCGGCGGCCAGTGAGGCCGGGTACTCGACGTCCTCGTCCGAGGTGGCGGGGAAGGCCCCGTTATCGTCGGGCACGGCGAAGTCGGCGGCCACCGCGGCCACGGCGGGGACCGACTCGTCCTCGTCCTCGCCGACAACCACATCGACCACCACCGCGGTGATGTTGTCGCTTCCCCCGTGAGTGCGTGCGGCCTGCACCAGAAGCTCGGCTGCCTTCTGAGGATCGGGCACCGAGGACAGGACCTCAATGATCTGGTCGGGGACGAGCTCGTTGGTCAGGCCGTCGCTGCACAGCAGGTAGCGGTCGCCCCGCACCGGATGGATGCGCCACAGGTCGATGGTCACGTCCTCTTTGGCCCCGAGGGCCCGGGTGAGGATGTGGCGATGGGGGTGCACCGCCGCTTCTGCCGCCGACAGGTCGCCGGAGCGGACCATCTCCTCGGCCAGGCTGTGATCGGTGGTTATCTGGACCAAATCCCCGTCGTGAAAGCGGTAGGAGCGGGAATCACCCACGTTGACCAGGGCCAACACGTCGTGGCCATCCTCGTTGACCAGGGCCACGGCGGTGAGGGTGGTTCCCATCCCCCGGAGCTCGGGATTGTCGAGGCTGTGTTGCCACACGGCGGCATTGGCCTCGTCCACCGCCTGGGACAAACCGGCGCCGGTCGGCTGCCGGCTGAAGGCCACGGTGAGAGCGTCCACCGCCAAGCGCGAGGCGACCTCGCCGCCGGCGTGGCCGCCCATTCCGTCGGCCACGGCGAAGAGGGTGGGCGATTCCACAGCCAGGTCCTGGTTGACCGAGCGGACCAGACCGGTGTCCGTTGCCGACCCCGAGCGGAGAAGTGTCATATCACTTCCCGACCTCGAAAACGGTGCCTCCGACCTGCAGGAGGTCGCCCTTCTCGAGACGCGTCCGCTCGCCGATGCGGACCGTGTTGACCCATGTCCCGTTGGTGGAGCCCAGGTCTTCGGCCCACAGTTGTCCGTCCAGTCGGAAGAGACGGGCGTGCAGGTTCGACGAGTAGGAGTCGTAGTCGATGGGAACCCCGCAGCCCGGGGCCCGGCCCACGGTGACCTCGTCGCCGATGTCGTACATCCGTCCTGCTTGATCTTCGGGCCGGATCACGTAGAGCCGGAGGTCGCGTCGCTTGCGCTTCTTGCCGTCGACGACCGGATCGACGTCCCTGCCCCGACGCCGAGGCCGTTTGAGAGGACGGACCTCCACCCACACGGCCCGGACCACCCACATGAAGAACAGCCAGAGCAGGATGATGACCCCGAGCTCCAGGGCACGGAGAACGGGGGCGTTGTTCGTAGGTCCGGGAAGTGAAACCAGGATCAAATGCATCAGCGATCAGACGCCGGCCTTCAGGAAGTCTCGAATCGAAGTACCGTCGTCCCGATCACGATCTGGTCGCCATCGTTCAGTTTCCGCTCCTTGACCGGCGCACCGTTGACCCGGGTCCCGTTGGTGGAGTTGAGATCGACAACCACCACTTCGTTTCCCAGCCGCCTGATCTCTGCATGCCTCCGGCTGGCGTTGGGGTCGGATACGAGGACAGCGCTCTCGGGTAGGCGGCCGATGGTGATGGGCTCAGGCCCGAGCACCACCCGGGAGCCGTCGGCCAGGACGATGGAGGCAGCGGGGAGGCCCGCCGGTCCTTCCCTGACCTCGGACACGATGTCGAACCGGCCCCGGCGCTGTCGAGGATCCTCGACCGCAGACACAGTGACGGGCCCGACGAACACGTAGTCCTCGGTGCGGGCGTGCTCGCGAGCAGCCTCTTCGAGCTCCCTGATGAGGGCGTCGAGAAAGTTCTCGAAGCGGTCGAAATCGGCAGGCGAGAGGTGGACCACGAAGGCGTTGGGCGCGATGAGACCATGGACGCCCAGCCGTCGCTGGAGGTCCATTTCCCTGGTTAGGCGTCGACCGATCTCGACCGGATGAAGTTCACCTCGAAACGCCTTGGAGAGTGTACCGTCCACCATGCGCTCGAGGCGTCCTTCGAACTTCTGAAGTCCCATTCTACGCTCAGCCTACCGGTGCCAACCCCCAGGTAGGGGGTAGGGTGCCGCTGAAGGGGTCTGTCGCCCGGCCCGGGGCCCGAGGGCTCGGAGATCCACGAGCACGACACAGGTCCTGAGGGTCCTCGGTGAGGACCTTCATCACAGGCTGCGCCTGAACGGGGAGGTACGGATCGTCGGGTAGCCTCTGACCGTCACTCGGGCGAGTGGCGGAATTGGCAGACGCGCAGGATTCAGGTTCCTGTGTCCGAAAGGATGTGGGGGTTCAAGTCCCCCCTCGCCCACTAAGAGGTTTTCACCGAAGTTGGTGTCCGGGTTCACCGAAGTGGGTCCCGGTTTCGCTTTGGTGAGAGCCGTTTGTTGATATCAGAGTGCCACAAGGTTGTGACGGTTACTTCCGTCTTCCCGAGGATCGGACTTTACCCGCTTGTGGCCCAGCTGTAGATCTGCAGGCAGACCACTACGGACTGGAGGCCGATGCCGCTCCTGTGAGTATGCCGATCGTTTTTCGACGGCGACGCCGAGTTTTGGGCGGCAGTCCGGCCTGGAGTCTGCGTCGGTCCTCTACTTGGCGGGCTTCGAAGGCATCGATGATCCGGTGGTTGCGAACCACGAAGGTGGCCACGGCGAACAGGGTGATGGCGGTGACACCGGTGAGCCGGCACCATCCCCGGGTCATGTCGTTTGTGGCCCGGTCCTTGGTGGTCGAGAAGGTCCGTTCCACCGCCGTGCGTCGTGCATAGGAGGAGCGGTGGGACTGGCTCGGATAGTCGTGCTTCTGGGCCGTCTTGGCTAGCACGTCGGGGCCCACCGTGACCGTCTGCTGCTGGCAACACCGTGGCTGGGATGCCGGTGGCGTCAACACCTCGGGGCGGTCCGACGACAGGCGCAGCGATGCTTCCCGCAGCGGGCAGCGCACCTTGCCCATCACCGCCGGACAGGCCACCCGGTGATAGCCGTCCTCGTCGTCGGAACTGACCCGACCGAGCTTGTAGCGGGATGCCTCGGCGCTCATCTGGTCGTGGGCGGTGATGTCGTCGCCGGTGGCTGACCGGGCCAGGGGAACGAGCTGGAGCAGAGCGTCGGGTGTGGTGGCCGCCTGGAGGTGATAACCGAAGAACAGCTCGTCTTTCATCCCCGGCTGGATGGACTTGCGGCGACCCCAGGATGCCTCGGGGTCGGCACTGGTGCCGCCCTTCTTCGGCGGTGGTGTGGCAAAGGCAGAGAGGTCGCTCCAGTCGACGGCCAGTGATCCTTCTGGTTGGCTCCATGGGGTGGGCACCGAGGCTTCCATCCAGGCGTCGGCCACGGAGTCGAGCATCTCGCTCGGTTCCCCGTCGGGCGCGTCCTTGGACAAGGCGGCAACCACCAGTGAGAAGGTCCGTTCCACCTGACGGTAGGTGACGAGGTGAGGGCCGGTCCTCCATTCCACCCGCACCCCGAGCACGACCTGATCGGGGGTGTCGAGTGCCATCAGTGCCCGGTGGACCCGGGTGAGATGGGCGGGGTGGCCGGCTTCCTGGGCGATGAGCATGCCGAGGAGCAGGGTCCGCACCGACAGCTGACGGGGCCGGCCCCCTCTCGGCAGGAGACTCTCGATCCGTTGGGGAACCCCTGACCGGTCGATCATCGCGCCGAGACGACCGATGTTCGGGATCCCGGTCACCGCACACCGCTCAACAAGGCGACGGCCGTCTTCTCGTCAACGGTCGGGACGCCGGTCATCAGGTCACCGAGACGTTGGGAGCAGGTGACGCCGGCCGCCTCCAAGAAGGCCTTGATCCCGAGCTCGCCAGCACAGTGACTCAGCCATGTGGACCGCAGCCGTCCGGTGTCCAAGCGTGGCAGGTCCACCCCGCCGCTCAGGGCCCCGACCAGAGGGGCGGTGATGTTGTGGCGCTTGGGATCGTTCACACCCACCAGCGAGCTCTCACCGGCAAAAGAGGCGGCGGCCAACAGCCGGCCGTGATAGCACCGCCGCACCGGCACGCTCCGTGGGTTCGGACCGGCGATGTCAACCACCACCCCGCCGGATCGACGGACCACGTCGACGCCCCGAATGAACCGGAGGTCGGTCCCCACCGCCCCCGCCCCGGCACCGAGGCTGAGGAGGCCCATACATCGCATGCGGCGGAGAAGAGTGGGTTGGGCGTCGGCCAGGGCGAAGTAGGCGGCCATCTCCGCCTCCCCGTAAGGGGGCTTGGCCCGCTGGCGGGGAAGCGGGACCGGGGCCGGACGACCGGCCCGCTCGTTGTGGTCGGCCAGGAACCGGAGGTTGGTGCGCAAGGAGCGCTTTCCTGCCGGCGACCCGTCTCGGACCCCAGCCACGATGAACCGCTCGATGACCGGGTCGCTCAACAACACCTCGGGGGTGACAGGCAGACCCATCGAGATCCCGAAGGCGGCCAATCGAGAGCCAGCCCACAAAAGGGATCGAGCCCGGGCCGGACTCGTTGGCGACGTGGCCCGCACAACCTGGCGGGCGAAGGCACCGGCCGCAGGCGGAACACCCCGGGGTCGCCAGTGGGCGATGGCGTCCTCCACCGTTGCTCCTTTGTGCACCCCGGATCGGGTCGCCGCCATCGTGCAGTAGGATACTGCACGATATCACCGGACACCGGGACCCCCGGTGGAAAGGTAGGAAGGTGCAACTCGATCCCGAGGTCAAGGCCAAGGCCGCCCGCCTGGCCACCGAGATCGCTCGCCTGTCCCGCTCCGGCCAGGTCCTCCCCGGCACCCTGACCCACCGCCACACCCGGTGCGGCCGCCCCGGCTGCCGCTGTGGAGCTGATCCCCCGGTACTCCATGGGCCTTACTGGTCCTGGACCCGCAAGGTCGACGCCAAGACGGTCACCCGTTATCTGAGCAACGAGCAGGCCGAGGACTTCCGGCCCTACTTCGAGAACGCCAAGCGGCTGCGTGAGCTCTTGGCCGAGCTCGAGTCGCTCGGACTTGCCACCCTCGAGAACGATCCCCGCTGGGACCGCTGAACCGGTCAAACACAACCGATGTGGACGTTGCCTCGTTATCCCGTGATAGATCCTGCTTTCACGCCAGCGGACACCAGGTCAGACCCTTACGTGAACACCTCACTAACTAACTAACTCAACTCAGAGGTTTTCACCGAAGTTGTTGTCCCGGTTCACCGAAGTTGGTCCCGGTTTCGCTTTGGTGAGAGCCGTTTGTTGATATCAGAGTGCCACAAGGTTGTGACGGTTACTTCCGTCTTCCCGAGGATCGGACTTTACCCGCTTGTGGCCCAGCTGTAGATCTGCAGGCAGACCACTACGGACTGGAGGCCGATGCCGCTCCTGTGAGTATGCCGATCGTTTTTCGACGGCGACGCCGGGTCTTGGGCGGCAGTCCGGCCTGGAGTCTGCGTCGGTCCTCTACTTGGCGGGCTTCGAAGGCATCGATGATCCGCTGGTTGCGAACCACGAAAGGTGGCCACGGCGAACAGGGTGATGGCGGTGACACCGGTGAGCCGGCACCATCCCTGGGTCATGTCGTTTGTGGCCCGGTCCTTGGTGGTCGAGAAGGTCCGTTCCACCGCCGTGCGTGCATAGGAGGAGCGGTGGGACTGGCTCGGATAGTCGTGCTTCTGGGCCGTCTTGGCTAGCACGTCGGGGCCCACCGTGACCGTCTGCTGCTGGCAACACCGTGGCTGGGATGCCGGTGGCGTCAACACCTCGGGGCGGTCCGACGACAGGCGCAGCGATGCTTCCCGCAGCGGGCAGCGCACCTTGCCCATTCCGCCGGACAGGCCACCCGGTGATAGCCGTCCTCGTCGTCGGAACTGACCCGACCGAGCTTGTAGCGGGATGCCTCGGCGCTCATCTGGTCGTGGGCGGTGATGTCGTCGCCGGTGGCTGATCGGGCCAGGGGAACGAGCTGGAGCAGAGCGTCGGGTGTGGCCGGGCAGCACAGATTGCCGTTGGCCGCTATGGCTCCGGCAAAGGTCCCCTTCTGGCCCCGGTCGAAGGGATGGAGGTCGGTCACGATGGTGGCCCCGAGGGCCCGGAGACGGAGAGCCCAGTGCTCGGGCACCCGGTGGGCATAGCCCGAGTCGGCCAGCACGTCAGCGAGGACCACCCCCGAGGCCACCATGCGGGCCAGGACGGCCACGAACGCTCGGGGCGGATCGACGTGGCAACTGGTCACCAGAATGCGGCGGACCACCTCGGGGATGGCCGGACCGTGCTCCTCTTTGACCATGGTGGCCGCCTGGAGGTGATAACCGAAGAACAGCTCGTCTTTCATCCCCGGCTGGATGGACTTGCGGCGACCCCAGGATGCCTCGGGGTCGGCACTGGTGCCGCCCTTCTTCGGCGGTGGTGTGGCAAAGGCAGAGAGGTCGCTCCAGTCGACGGCCAGTGATCCTTCTGGTTGGCTCCATGGGGTGGGCACCGAGGCTTCCATCCAGGCGTCGGCCACGGAGTCGAGCATCTCGCTCGGTTCCCCGTCGGGCGCGTCCTTGGACAAGGCGGCAACCACCAGTGAGAAGGTCCGTTCCACCTGACGGTAGGTGACGAGGTGAGGGCCGGTCCTCCATTCCACCCGCACCCCGAGCACGACCTGATCGGGGGTGTCGAGTGCCATCAGTGCCCGGTGGACCCGGGTGAGATGGGCGGGGTGGCCGGCTTCCTGGGCGATGAGCATGCCGAGGAGCAGGGTCCGCACCGACAGCTGACGGGGCCGGCCCCCTCTCGGCAGGAGACTCTCGATCCGTTGGGGAACCCCTGACCGGTCGATCACCGCGCCGAGACGACCGATGTTCGGGATCTGCCGCTGCGGAGCTAACCCCCCGGTACTCCACGGGCCTTACTGGTCTTGGACCCGCAAGGTCGACGCCAAGACGGTCACCCGTTATCTGAGCAACGAGCAGGCCGAGGACTTCCGGCCCTACTTCGAGAACGCCAAGCGGCTGCGTGCGCTCTTGGCCGAGCTCGAGTCGCTCGGACTTGCCACCCTCGAGAACGATCCCCGCTGGGAACGCTGAACCAGGCAACGCCACCGATGTGGACGTTGCCTCGTTATCCCGTGCACCATCCCGCTTTCACGCCAGCACACACCAGGTCAAACCCTTACGTGAACACCTCACTCACTTAGGGGTTAGCGACAAAACTGTCGGGTCCACGCCCGACACGACTCCGCCAACGGCATGTTCGTTGGGACGGAATCGGGCGCTATGGCTACCCGTAGATGCCACGGGGTTTCGGGCCTACGCACCCTCCGAGTTGGAAATCATGAGTCCGCAATTTGCGATCCGATGATTCCCTCGATGTTCGATTGCTCGTATGGAACGATGGCGACATGGCTGTTGTGGACACAGGTGCTAAGGATTCCTATGTCATTGCCCAGCGGATAAATCCCAGAACCGGTTGCCGTACTAACTATTTGTGTCGTTGGAACGGTAAACGCGCTCGACAGCGAACAGCTCGACGGCGTGTAGACCGCGTCATCGCTACTGCCGTACGTATACACCCCCGTGCCCGCATGTTCTGCCTCACTTGCCATGGCAGCGTTAAATGTTCCGAGGTAATCGGGGCATCCGCCAAGGTCACCCACTGAGGTTGCGAGATAGGAACAAAGCAGCTCATTCAAATCCCCGGCGTTAGTCGGTTCAAAATCACTCTGGCCACCGGCACTCCAGTAATCGGCAAGCTGTGTGGGTGCCTTACCCTTCCAACAACTGCCAAAGGACGACGCAGCCAACGTGCCCAGATAAGGAACCCCACCCAAGGGGGAGTCGAGGGTGATGAGATCGGCAAGCTGAGCGGTCGAGGAGAGGTCACTGTTGGATGCGAGCTGCTGGTAGGCGATGAGACCACCCTGGCTATGGCCTACGAGGTAGAGATCAGTGTTCGGGTTATCTGTCGTGTAGTCGCTGATCATCTTCTGGAGATCATTGATGTCCGTGACATAGCTCTGGGCAGTGTTCGCGCACGAATACGAATTAGCGTCCCAATTCCCCGTTTTCTTATCTACGCCTCCTCCCTTGTACGAGTACCAAAGGAAGTCAGTCGGTTGAAATCCGTAGATGGATTCTTCGTCAGTGCGTAGCGGCAGGAATACGTCACTGGGATCCTTCGGGTTGTCATGACAGGTTCCATCACTCTTGCAATCAAGACTCGTGGTTATGCCTAGCAGTTGGATCACAACTTTGTGACGGACGAACGTGACGGTCGTTGACCCAGGCGCGTCATCTGAGGAGTCGGCCGTGGAAGCCGTCAGGGTGACCGCAGGTGCGGGGTCATTTGGATCAATCGGGGCAACCGAGGTGACTGTAAAGGTGGCTTGACCCGAGCCGTCGGCCTTGTCACTCCCCTTCATCGCCGGCTTGATCGTGACACCAGTGGAAGGAGAGGCGGCAAGGTCAATCTTCTTCCCTGCAATCGAGTCTCCATGCGCCGTCACCGTCACGGTGGTCTTATCGTGCCCGTTGCCCCAGACAGTCGTTCGATCCGATTTCACCATGAGTTGATTCCCACCAGGAACAACCGCAGTATTGGAAGAGGGGCCCCACGGATAATCGCCCGGCGAACAGGGACCACTAGTCGGCGGGTCGTAATAGGGACAGATAGCAATTTGGAAATAGACTGAATCGCCAGGCTGAAGCTGGGTCTGGGTAGCCCACGTTGCTGTAGCTGATCCTTCCTGTGCGAAACAGCAATCCGGGACACCATTCACAAAGGTTTGAACCAGGTATTCGTCGTATTCACCAAATCCGCTGTCTACGGGCCAAGACATCGATACCTGCCCGCCACCATCGTAAACGGCGCACAGGGTCGTACATGTTGATCCGTCAGCGAGAACGACTTGGTCGACAATCACGGTATTGGATGGAGCCGAGTAACTAACACTACTTAGATCGTCATAGTTCCCATCCCAGACTCCCTCCGTGAAGGAGACCGAATCACCAGAGACGCCGTATGTTCCCCAATAATCCCAGATGTACAAGGAATCCGTTCCGTCAGTCGCGCTTATGTCACCCTGAGGGAGTGCATACGTGCCAGCGTCGGCGCCGGAGAGAGAACCGTTGACGTACACCTGGACCGCATAGCCATTGGGGGCGGAGCATCCGCAGGATGGAAACGTCATCGAAACTCTGCCCGCACCGTCAGCAGTGGCGCAGACTGTTGTGCTGCAACTACTCGGTTGCGTTGCGGGGACGGCGTTGCCCGAGTAATGCCCGGAACGGGATTTCACCCCGGCAGACTTAGCGCCAGCACCGACCGTAGTCCCAACGATCGTCAGTGCGACGAGCGCCACCCCAGCCAATACAAGTCTGACCGCTCGCTTCGTGCTGGAGTTACCCACGCCCACCCCCGCTGCCCTCTTTGGGCGAAACACAATCGATCCGCCGATGACCAGTTCCCTTCTGCGAAGTGTATGCACCAAGCGCCTGTCGGTGCCAAATCTCCCCTCACGGGCTCATCGATCTGGGGTATTCCCTCGGTGAAGACGATGGTCCGTGGCTGTATCGCTTCTCAATACTGTAGGTTCTGTTGATCTCATTCGTTATCGCTGACCAGGACTCTTCATCCTTAGTTGCAGCCACAACAATGTGGGAAATCTAAAGCAATAGCGTGGGAAATGGGTCTTGGGACTTGTACGTCTTCCCTAGATAGAAGGGTTATGTCGAGAGCTCACTAACTCACTCACTCACAACAGACAGAAACCCACCCACCCACCCACCCACGGTGTACCGACAGAACCACGCGGTTCGCACCGACAAAACCCTGCTCCTGTCGGTTCTTCTTGGGCTTCGGGCCGGATGTCGGCTCTGCATCTGGGCGATCTGTACGTCGGCAACCTACATCTGCGGCCGGGATGAGACCTGGCCGTGGGTGAAGGAGCTCGCCATCGCCTTCGTCAAAACTTCACGATCGCTCGACCGCAGGAACTCCGCCGTCAGCCGGAAGTCGCATGAATGATCGAGGCTATAGCTAAAGGTTGTTGATGCACGAATACCCGTCGTTGTTGCTGTCTGTAAAATCCGGACACGTGGTGTGGTACCAAAAAACGTCGTACAGGACGGCGCCAATGAGGTTGGCTCCGCCCAGGTATGCCTGCATGAAGGAGGCTTCAGCCAGGTCGGCGTTCTCGAGGTCAGCACCATTGAGGTCAGCGTCATCCAGGTCGGCTCCCACCAGGTTGGCGTCCTCAAGGTCAGCGGCATTGAGACTGGCGTCGGGACCGATGAGGTAACCATTGACCAGCTCCCATCCGCTTGGGAGGGAGGCTGGGGTTCCGACGACCCCCCCCGAACTCACTGCCGCCATGACTGCGCCAGTGAGATTGGTGCCGTTGAGATCAGCGTTTTCAAGGTCGGCGCCAGTGATTTGGGCGCCGGCGAGGTCGGCGTTCTCAAGGTCCGCCCCCGTGAGATTGGCGAAATAGCCGACTAAATACCCATCAACCAACTCCCAGTCAGCCGGAAGGACGCCAGGAGTTCCGACGATTCCTCCCGAAACAACTCCCTCCAGGTACGGATCTTCGTCGGTGAGGTTGGCTCCGGTGAGGTTCGTGCCGGTAAGGGTGCAGTTTTGGAAGTTGGCGTCGGTGAGGTTGGCATCGGTGAGGTTGGCGCCGGTGAGGTTGCAATTCTGGAGATTGGCGTAAGGTCCGATATAAGAACAATTCTGCGTGGTTGAAGGGGTTGCTTGCATAGCCGCCGAGGGCTTTCCATAACCTTTGGCGTTTCGGGCTCGAACGGTGATCGAGTAGAGATCGAAGTTCTCCACTCCGACTACAACACAGGAGGTGCCACCGGTCGTGGCACAGGTGCTCTTCTTGGCGTGCTTCTTGGCGGCTTTGCTGATCGCAGTGACCGTGTAGCCGATGACGGGCGAGCCACCATCGGAGATGGGGGCAACCCACGAGACGTTTAATGCCCCATCGACCGCCGTGATCGAAACACTTGTCGGTGCCCCGGGCTTGTGGGTGGCCGCCGCACCTGCTGATCCGACCGCGATTCCCTGGCTCACGAAAGTCGAGGCAACCAGTAACGCCAGACAACCCAGCATTTTTGTTGCCGGCATTGGCAGACCCCCAACCCGCTAGATCATTGACTTGATTGTAGGCACCTAGCCTTGGGCAGTCGAGCGAGGATCTCGATGGGCAGGCTTCCGCGATTGAGCGGAATCTTTGCATTCGCAACTAGCAGGCAACTGAAGGTACCCGAGGATCCGAAATGCATGCGGCATCGGCGGACGGCCGCACCGACGTTCGCCCATGGGACGCTCCACGAATGCCATCTGACGAAGACGACGATTTAGTCGTCGAGTGATCGCCGCTGTGGATGAACGGTTTCACCCCGGCGAGCATGGATACATACTTCTCGGTGCGAGAATTCCGGGTCGCGCTCCTCTTGGCCTCGGTGATCCGGGTGAGGATCGAGTACCTGTTCGCGCTGGTCAGAAACTCGAACACTGCCTGGGCCGTTCGTTCGGCCGCCAGTGCCGTCGCAAAGTCCGACGGCAGGTCGATTGTGGCTTGACCCGCACAGGGCAGCTGGCTGTGGGTGCCGAAGAGGCAATCCGGTGCGGTCGACCAGCTCTTCTAGGATTCAGTTGCCCCAACAGCAACGTGGAAAATCAGAAGCAATAGCGTGGGGAATGACCTCCGGGGCCCGCACGTCGCCCCTGGGTCGTTGGGTTGTCGGTAGCCCACTCACTCACCTACTCACTCAACTCACTCAACTCACTCAACTCACTCAAAGTCAGGCTTTTCGGGTCACCACATGGGGTTGCGCATCTGCCAATCCGCCCCCCCGTAACGTGCTTCCTGGGTACAGTGCAACGAAAGGAGCGGATGGATGACCGGGCACGGGAGCGACATCGACCGAAGTGAGGAGTGGGAGGCCTTGAGGGCCCGTCACCTCCGACCCCTGGGCATACGGCCGACGTCCTCGGTCCAGGGTTTGCATCACTTCGCGTTGCTCTCTAGCGATGTCGAGCGAACCATCACTTTCTATCAAGACCTCCTCGAGTTCCCGCTTGTCGAACTGTTCGAAAACCGGGACTACCGTGGCTCCACCCACTTCTTCTTCGATGTTGGTCACGACAATTATCTTGCCTACTTTGACTTCCCCGGCCTCGACCTCGGGGACTACCGCGAAGTACTCGGTGGCCTGCATCACATCGCCATCTCCGTCACTCGTGAGCAGTGGGAACGGCTCGTTGCCAAGCTGCAGGCGGCCGGTATCGCAACCCATATTGTGAACGGTGATTCGGCGTACTTTTCGGGACCTGACGGCGAGCGGCTCGAGCTGCTTTCTTATCCACTCAACGATATGTACGGAACGATCGTCGGCTGATCGATCCGTGCTCTATCTCTGGTCGGATGTTGGGTCGGGCGCCCACGACCACGAGGTCCTTGAGTACCGGGCTAAGAAGTTTTGGCTGAACTGGTCTTTCCGCAATTACTTGCCCCCACAACATCATGGGAAATCCCGGTCGTTAGCGTGGAGAACACCACTCGGAAACTCAGCGTTCGAGGTGGTCAGACGGTTGTGTCGGTAGCCCACACAACACTCAACTTCAACCAACCAACAGACCTCACTCACTCAACTCACCACTCACTACTACTCTCACTCACTCTCAACTCACACACACTCACTCTGGTCCCAGGCTTTTGGAGGCTTCGCCGGAGCCCGCCCAGAGACATTTCATCTCGGACCTCACTCAGGCAACCTCCCGCCACCCTCACAGGCACGTAGATCATTCCCCACTGCCGTAGGGCTGTCCCCCATAGGCGTGGTAGGCGGTCACCCAGTTGGTGGCGATGGCCGCCTGGGCGGTTGCCAGCGAGAGTTGTCCTGAGCAGACCAGGTCGTTCAGCTTGTTCTCCAGAAGATCCTTGGTGTTGTTGACCGAGGTGGCGTTCGGGATGTCATTGGGTTCGACCCAGAGGTTGGCCGGGTCGTTCGGGTCGCCGCCGAGTTCCAGCGGGATCAGGTGGTCGTACTCGGCGGTGGAGAATGATCCCGAATAGCTATACGCAGCGGCGTTGGCGATCTTCTCCGGCTCGGTGATGCTCTCAGGCGGCCGAATGCTGTCCGTGTACCCGCTAGTGCAGATCGTGGATTCAATGTTCGCTTGGTTGACTGCCGGGCTGATCGCACCGGGCGTGCAGGAGGGATCGGGAAGCGGGTAGTTACCCACGTACCTGTAGTGGCAGGTCCCTGGAGCGGGCTGTGGCTCGATTGAGTAGACGGTCTGGGGTCCGGGGCCGACCTGGATGCTGGTCGGCGGCGGGGCGACAGCTGATCCGTAGAAGGCGGACCCGAAGGTGAAGACACCGCCGTCCGATGCGACGAACCGGTAGCCCGATCCCGACCCACTCGACTCCATGCCCACGATGGGTTGGTTGAGCGTCACACCCCCGGTGGAACCGTGGAACGGTGCCCGGAACGAGAAGATGCCGCCGTCACTGGCTACAATCCAGTACCCACCCGTGGCATGGTCAGCCGACATCCCGACGACAGGCTTGTTCAGACGCACCGCTCCCATCGAACCTAGGAATGGTGCATTGAAGGAGAAGATGCCCCCGTCACTCGCCACCAACCAGTACCCATCGTCGTTCGCCGAAGGGGCCATGCCGACGACCGGCTGGTTGAGCCTCAAACTCCCGGTGGAGCCGAAGAAGGGGGCGTCAAAGGCAAAGATTCCGCCGTCACTGGCCACAAGCCAATACCCCCCGGTGCGGTCGTTCACTGCCATTCCGACGATAGGCCGGTTGAGTGTGATTGCCCCGGTCGACCCGTGGAAGCGGGCGTCACCGAAGGAGAAGACGCCCCCGTCGGTCGCCACCAGGAAGAACCCCCCACCGTCTGAAGTGGCCGCGATGGCGACGATCGGATGGCTCGGTACGAATGGGAGTGAGCCAAAGTTGGAGGCATCCCCGCAAGCGACCACATCCCCGGCCGTATTCGTGATCCAATAGCCGCGGTCGTTTGCCGTGGCCGCCATTCCGACAACAGTCCCGGTGGGCAATGACCCAGAACAACCGCCGTCGACTTGGGCCACCGCGCTCGACTCCCGTGACAGTGCTGAGACAGGACTCGCAGCGCCGACAAGACTTCCTACGCCAAGCATTACGATGAGCGCCGCGACCAACCTCCGGCAATCATGAATCCGATCCACCGTCCCGACCTCCTATTGCATTGTGAGACCAAGAACCTAGACCGGCGATGTATCACTGACTGTGATCAACGCGTGGGCATCAAAAATGCCCTCCTCACCTTTCTGACTGAGAAGTCCTCGGATTGGTGCTACACGGCCTCATCCGTTTAGGGCCGCCCAAGCTGCTTCAGAGATCATCGAAACCGAGTCGATGCCGTACGCTTCGTCTGGATCATTGTCGGTTAGAACTGCGATTATATAGTCGCGCCCGACACCGTTGACCCAACCGATGCTGTTGACCGTCCAGGTGTCACCCACCGGGAGCCAGCCGTTCTTGAGGTCCACGGTCGCCCCCGTCCCGACGCCGGCCGACACGCCCCAGGCTTGGTCCGGTTCGACTGAACCCATGAGACCCAATTCGTAGGCCGCCGATGCGGCTGTGAGCACCCGATGCTCCACGACCAGCTCGTGGAGCAGGGTCACCTGGTCCGCGGCGGTAGTGGTCGTAAGACCCCAGGCCACGTTCGGCGTCGTGCTGGCCATACCGACGGATGCGTCGAAGGCGGCGATCGCCGGCGCACCGTTCACCTCGTTAAAGAGCGACGTGGCTGCGTCATTGTCGCTCTGGGTGATCGTGGCGGTGGCCAGCGACTGCTCGGTAGGAGACAGGGAGCGATTCTGAACCTGAGCCTGGGCGAGGAGGGTACCAAGAATCTCGACCTTGACGATACTGGCTGTTATCTCTTCCTGACCGGGAGTGTAGAGATATTCCTGGCCGCTGTTGAGGTCCAATACGGCGGCAGAGATGGTCCCGGACCGATCTCCGAGGGAGTTGATCAGCGACGAGTTGAACGGATCGCTCGCCGACGCGCTCTTCAACCCCTCGGCCAGCCAATAGCCATCGCCGCCCGGCCGAGCGACGATGGCCACGATCGGCTGGTCCAGCCTCTGACCAGCCGCGGAGCCGTAGAACCTGGCGTCGCCAAAGCTGAACACCCCCCCGTCGGATGCGACCAGCCAGTAGCCGTGGCCTTCAGGCGTAGGAGCCATAGCGACGACGGGTTGGTTGAGTGTCACGTTGGCGAGGGAGCCGTAGAAGACGGCGTCGCCGAAGGAGAAGATGCCACCGTCGGCGGCAGCCAGCCAGTACCCTCCGCCGTCAGGAGTGGTCGCCATGGCGACGATGGGTAGATTCAGATGCAACCCGCCGGTCGAACCGTGGAACCTGGCGTCGCCGAAGCTGAACACCCCGCCGTCGGATGCGACCAGCCAGTAGCCGTGGCCGTCAGGAGTAGGAGCCATGGCGACGACGGGTTGGTTGAGTGTCACGTTGGCGAGGGAGCCGTAGAAGACGGCGTCGCCGAAGGAGAAGATGCCACCGTCGGCGGCAGCCAGCCAGTACCCTCCGCCGTCAGGAGTGGTCGCCATGGCGACGATGGGTAGATTCAGATGCAACCCGCCGGTCGAACCGTGGAACCTGGCGTCGCCGAAGCTGAACACCCCGCCGTCGGATGCGACCAGCCAGTAGCCGTGGCCGTCAGGAGTAGGAGCCATGGCGACGACCGGGGCGTTCAAGGTGGTCCCGGCGAGTGAACCCTCGTTGGGGGCGGCGCCAAAGGGAAGGACCGTGCCGGCCACCGTGGTGGACCGGACCGACGGCGACCGGGCAGGCAGGGTCGACACGAGCGGATCGTCGCCGGGGGGCGCTCCCACTGCCACCCCCGAGACCGTGTTGCCGTCGGCTCGCCGGGCCATCCCCGATGCGACGGCGGATGCCCGCCCGGCGACCGGGCTGAAGAGCACCAACCACGTCGTCAATGCCACGGCCGCCAGGACCGTCGCCCTGAGGGGGCGTTTTCTTACCCCAGGCAGCGGCACCTTGTTTCTACCTCCCACGACTTGGATCGGTCAGATGGTAGCGAGCTGGCAAGGCGACCGACGCTCGGGACCCGATGACCCCGTGAAAGAGGACCGCGAGACAATTGGGCCTCGTGGGCGATCGGGGGCGTCAGCATCCAGCAAGTCGAGTGCCCTACTGAGAATCTCGACTTTTTCGCCGTCGGAGGCGCCTACGGCACTGGGATCCTTTCAAACGCAAGAGCCCCGGGGCACTCAGGCCTGGCTGTGCTCGGCCAGCCAGCCTTTGTAGAAGGCGAACTGCCCGTCGAGGGTCTGCTGCACTTCGCCCTTGCCGGCCCACTCTGCGATCCTGCCCCCGATGAGGGGGACCTTGACGTTGATGTCGATGTCGATCTCGTGCTTGCACTTCTTACCCACGGGGGTGAGGCGCATCGTCCCTGAGATGTGGATGGGCGCACCCTTGACGTCCACATCGAATGCGCCGTTCCATGTGTCGTTGGCACCCTTCCGCCACTCGTCGGTCTGGACCATCGTGTTGGTCGGCTTGAGCACCCTCTTGGCGAAGCCGGGCAGGTCGACGTCGACGACCTGTGACGACCGGATACGGAGGTAGCCGTCGTCCTCCCCGCACTCGAGGACCTCTACGTCCCGATGGCCCAAGCTCTCGTACAGATCACGGGTGACCTCCGGGTCGCGGAGCATGGCGATCACGGCGTCCACCGTTGCGTCGTAGGTGATCGAGCCCTTGAGGTCCATCGGATGGTCCTTTCGTCGGCGTGCATCGAGCAGTCCCGCAACCGGAGCGAGGCTCCGCCTGCTTGCCCGGCTCCCCCAGGTGCATTCATAACGTTCGTGTCGCATCCTCGCATAGGCCGGCGACCGCACGGTCTGGAGTGCGAACTGGTCGAGGTGGGGGCGAGACTCGTGAGCATTGGTGAGCGCTTCACCGAGCAATCATGCGACCGGCGGATGGGTGGCCGAGCATGTTTAGCGACGTGCTGGCCGTGGCGTCGTGTGGGCACCTAGAAGCGCAGTCACCTGGGTATCCCGGACTTCCTTGCGTTGACAACAATGTGGGAAATCGAGAGCAATAGCGTGGGAAGTGGCCTCCGGAGTTCGCCCGTTGCCCCTGGATAGATAGGTTTTGTCGGTAGCCCACTAACCAGTGAGAAGGTCCGTTCCACCTGACGGTAGGTGACGAGGTGAGGGCCGGTCCTCCATTCCACCCGCACCCCGAGCACGACCTGATCGGGGGTGTCGAGTGCCATCAGTGCCCGGTGGACCCGGGTGAGATGGGCGGGGTGGCCGGCTTCCTGGGCGATGAGCATGCCGAGGAGCAGGGTCCGCACCGACAGCTGACGGGGCCGGCCCCCTCTCGGCAGGAGACTCTCGATCCGTTGGGGAACCCCTGACCGGTCGATCATCGCGCCAAGACGACCGATGTTCGGGATCCCGGTCACCGCACACCGCTCAACAAGGCGACGGCCGTCTTCTCGTCAACGGTCGGGACGCCGGTCATCAGGTCACCGAGACGTTGGGAGCAGGTGACGCCGGCCGCCTCCAAGAAGGCCTTGATCCCGAGCTCGCCAGCACAGTGACTCAGCCATGTGGACCGCAGCCGTCCGGTGTCCAAGCGTGGCAGGTCCACCCCGCCGCTCAGGGCCCCGACCAGAGGGGCGGTGATGTTGTGGAGCTTGGGATCGTTCACACCCACCAGCGAGCTCTCACCGGCAAAAGAGGCGGCGGCCAACAGCCGGTCGTGATAGCACCGCCGCACCGGCACGCTCCGTGGGTTCGGACCGGCGATGTCAACCACCACCCCGCCGGATCGACGGACCACGTCGACGCCCCGAATGAACCGGAGGTCGGTCCCCACCGCCCCCGCCCCGGCACCGAGGCTGAGGAGGCCCATACATCGCATGCGGCGGAGAAGAGTGGGTTGGGCGTCGGCCAGGGCGAAGTAGGCGGCCATCTCCGCCTCCCCGTAAGGGGCCTTGGCCCGCTGGCGGGGAAGCGGGACCGGGGCCGGACGACCGGCCCGCTCGTTGTGGTCGGCCAGGAACCGGAGGTTGGTGCGCAAGGAGCGCTTTCCTGCCGGCGACCCGTCTCGCACCCCAGCCACGATGAACCGCTCGATGACCGGGTCGCTCAATAACACCTCGGGGGTGACAGGCGGACCCATCGAGATCCCGAAGGCGGCCAATCGAGAGCCAGCCCACAAAAGGGATCGAGCCCGGGCCGGACTCGTTGGCGACGTGGCCCGCACAACCTGGCGGGCGAAGGCACCGGCCGCAGGCGGAACACCCCGGGGTCGCCAGTGGGCGATGGCGTCCTCCACCGTTGCTCCTTTGTGCACCCCGGATCGGGTCGCCGCCATCGTGCAGTAGGATACTGCACGATATCACCGGACACCGAAACCCCCGGTGGAAAGGTAGGAAGGTGCAACTCGATCCCGAGGTCAAGGCCAAGGCCGCCCGCCTGGCCACCGAGATCGCTCGTCTGTCCCGCTCCGGCCAGGTGCTCCCGGGCACCCTGACCCACCGTCACACCCGCTGCGGCCGGTCCGGCTGCCGCTGCGGAGCTGACCCCCCGGTACTCCACGGGCCTTACTGGTCTTGGACCCGCAAGGTCGACGCCAAGACGGTCACCCGTTATCTGAGCAACGAGCAGGCCGAGGACTTCCGGCCCTACTTCGAGAACGCCAAGCGGCTGCGTGGGCTCTTGGCCGAGCTCGAGTCGCTCGGACTTGCCACCCTCGAGAACGATCCCCGCTGGGAACGCTGAACCAGGCAACGCCACCGATGTGGACGTTGCCTCGTTATCCCGTGCACCATCCCGCTTTCACGCCAGCACACACCAGGTCAGACCCTTACGCGAACACCTCACTAACAGCCAACCAACAGACAGCAACCACCACCACCAACAGCACAGCAAACAAACAAACAAACAAACAAACACAAACGAACACACAAGCGAACGAACACACGGGGTATCGACAGAAGCGGCCGGGTTATATGGACAAAACCCCTGCCGCAGCTGCTTTTCTGGGGCTCAAAAGGCGAATGTGGGCCTCTTCAACGAAACTGCCCCGGAGGTCTCCCCAGTACGTTGGCCCGAGTCAGCCTGGCCGAGCCATCCATACGATGAATCCATGGCTGCCGGCGCTGCCGTGGGCCCGTCTCATCTAGCGTTGGGACTTTGAAGAGGCTAGAAGGGGCGACGGGAAACGCGATACGAAGTGGTGGCTCCAGCATCAGGATCGCGGTTTCGGCTTCGACGCCGCCGTCACCGAGAAGGGGGCCCAACCCACATGGCCTATTGATTTTCGCCAACTGCTGTGGTTTCATCGCATTGAGGTCAGGGTGCGACCGATAGAGGGCGGGCAGGGCACCGGCGCTGACCGAGAAGGAGGGTCAACTCTTATGGCGCGACCCGCCGCCGCTAGCACTAGCTAAACGAGCGGATTACAACTTGCGGCAGGTAGCTGTCGGATTGCTCCCCCTTAAGGGTGGAGTGAAGCTTTGCGTCAAAGCAGACGAATCCGGAAGGGTGGGTTCTCCAAGGCTCCGGCGTCTCCCGGGGTCAATGGACTTTCCGGTTTCAGTGGTTCGCGGGAGGAAGCCGTGCCTTTGTGGACTCTCCTTCCTCGCTGGCGGGTAGATCACTTTTTACGGTGTCGGACCGAACACTGGCCCTCCACGGAGTTTTCACTCCTTGGTGTGCCCCAAACCGGTAGCAAGTCGTGGGCTTTCAAAAACTGCAAGCGCTATGTCAACCACCAACACCAAGGAGACCCATATGTCTGTCACAACCGAAAGGGTACGGGGCGGCACGGCTATCCGGCCCTTCACAGTCAAGTTCCCCAAGTCAGAGATCGATGATCTGAGTGCACGGATTGCCGCGACGCGCTTGCCCGAAAAGGAGCCAGTCGCAGATCTTTCCCAGGGCGTGCAGCTGGCGACAATGGAAGCACTCGTACGCTATTGGCGCATCGAGTACGATTTCGGGCGGGTCGAGGCGAGGCTGAACGCTCTGCCGCAATTCATCACGGAGATCGACGGTCTGGATATCCACTTTATCCACGTCCGTTCGCCCCACGAGAACGCGCTGCCGGCGATCCTCATTCACGGCTGGCCCGGCTCGGTCATTGAGTTCCTGAACGTCGTCGGCCCGCTCAGCGACCCGACGGCCCACGGCGGTAACGCAACCGATGCCTTCGACGTCGTGATCCCGTCGATCCCCGGCTACGGGTTCTCAGGCAAGCCCAATACCACCGGCTGGGGGCCCGAACACATCGCTCGTGCCTTTAACGAGCTGATGAACCGGCTCGGCTACGACCACTACGTTGCCCAGGGGGGCGATTGGGGAGCAATTATTGCGGACTTTATGGGGGTGCAGGCCCCTCCCGGATTGCTCGGCATCCACTCAAACATGCCGGGCGTTCTGCCCCCCGAGATCGCGAGCCTCTTCGGGCCACTTCGGGCCGACCCGCCCCCGAACAGTCTCTCGGCTGAAGAGCAGCGTGCATACGAGCAGGTGAGCTACGTGTATACGAAGGGCATCGGATACGGCGTCGAGATGGCATTGCGCCCGCAGACGCTCTACGGAATCGCCGACTCGCCCGCCGGACTGGCCTCATGGATCCTGGACCACGACGCCCAAAGCTACGAGGACATCACTCGCGCCTTTGTAGACGGTTCTCCCGTCGGCAATCTGACCCGGGATGAGGTGCTCGACAACATCACGATGACATGGTTGACGGACACGGGGATCTCCTCGGCTCGTCTCTACCATGAGAACGCGTATGGATTCTTTGATGCCAAGGGCGTATCTGTTCCGGTCGCTGTCACCGTGTTTCCGAGGGAGCTGTATCAGTCTCCGCGGAGCTGGACGGAGCGGGCGTATCCCAACCTCACCTACTTCAACGAGGCCGACAGGGGTAACCACTTTGCTGCCTGGCAAGAGCCGCAACTCTTTTCGGAAGAGGTGCGTGCAGGGTTCAGGTCACTTCGCTAGATGTCCGTATTCGAGCGTCTGCACATCCCCTCGCTTGGCGGTGCGACCGAGTGGCTCAACTCTGAGCCACTCGGTCCCGCCGAGCTGCGGGGACACGTCGTCCTGGTGAACTTCTGGACGCTTACGTGCATCAACTGGTTACGCACTGAGCCGTACGTCCGGTCATGGTCGCAGGCGTACCGAAACGATGGATTGGTCGTCATCGGTGTTCACACCCCGGAGTTCTCGTTCGAACACGAGATTGACCGGGTGCGACGGGCAGTCGAAGTACGAGCAATCGAGTATCCGGTCGCTGTTGACAATGACTACGATATTTGGGACGCCTTCGCAAATAGCTACTGGCCGGCCCTTTACTTCGTCGACCGAGAGGGTGTCATCCGTGACCATCACTTCGGTGAAGGACGCTATGAGCAATCCGAGCGTTACATCCAACAGCTGCTCGGCGTCGACCGCGAGTTGGTCTCCGTCGAAGGGCGCGGTATTGAGGCTGAGGCCGATTGGGAACACCTCGAAACACCTGAGACGTATCTCGGTTACTCACGCGGCAGGAACTTCGCGTTACCGAGTGATGTCGTGGCCGATGAACCGCACGCCTACGAGCGTCCCGACGCTCTGCGCCTCAATCATTGGGCCCTCGCCGGCGACTGGACGGTAGGTCCAGAGAGCGTCGCGCTCAACCAGGCAGGGGGAAGCATCGCCTTCCGATTCGATGCCCGTGACGTCCATCTCGTGCTGTCAACCGAGTCGCGCCGGCTTCTCCCTTTCCGTGTTCTTCTCGATGGTGAGGACCCGGGTCCTGCACATGGTCTTGACATTGACAAAGACGGGACCGGGGCTCTCCTCGATGGCCGTCTCTATCAATTGGTGCGCCAGCGAGGCGATATCCAGGAGCGAACTGTTCAAGTCACATTCCTCGAGCCTGGTGTCGAGGCTTACGTATTCACATTCGGTTGAGCAGGAAGGGGTTCCACGGATGACGTCCAGCACCACAGCGGAAGGCTCGAATGCCAGTATTCGTCCCTTCCAGATCGACATCCCGGAGGAGTCTGTACAGGAGCTCCGCCGCCGTGTGGCGACACCGCGCTGGCCCGACCGTGAGACCGTCGGCGATCGCACCCAGGGCATACAGCTGGCAAGGGTGCAGCAGCTCGTCGACTACTGGGCCACTGATTACGACTGGCGCAACCTCGAGGCCAGGATGAAAGAGTTCCCCCAGTTCATCACGGAGATCGACGGGCTCGACATCCATTTCATCCATGTCCGCTCGCCTCATGCGAACGCGCTGCCGCTGATCATGACCCACGGCTGGCCGGGCTCGTTCCTCGAGTTCGTGAAGGTGATCGGGCCGCTCAGCGATCCCGAATCCCATGGAGCCAGGGCGGAGGACGCGTTCGATCTGGTCGTGCCGTCAATGCCCGGGTTCGGCTTCTCCGCCCGGCCGCAGTCGTCAGGCTGGAATCCCGAACGCATCGCCGGCGCGTGGGCTGAGCTGATGAGGCGGCTGGGCTATCGGCGCTATGTTTCCCAGGGCGGCGACTGGGGTGCGGTCGTCACGGACGTGTTGGGCCGCCAGGCCCCGGATGGTCTGGTTGGTATCCACGTCACCACGTTGCTGGGAGCGATCGAACGGCCACCAACGGCGAACACGCAAACGGCGATTCCGCCCGAGGTCGCCAAAGCGCTCAAAAACGGCGAACCGCCGCCGGCGGGGCTGTCAGCCGAGGAAACCATCGCCTATGAGGCATCAAAGAACTTTGCCGCGAGCGGCTCGGGCTTTCGGGCGATTCAGGGCACACGCCCGCAGACGATCGGCTACTCGCTAGCGGACTCGCCGGTCGGCTTGGCCGCCTGGTTCTACGAGAAGTTCACGGAGTGGACCGACACGGACGGCGAACCCGAGCGCGCCCTCACGAAAGACGAGATGCTCGATGACATCACGCTTTACTGGCTCACGAATACCGCGGCGTCCTCGGCCCGCATCTACTGGGAGGACACCGCCCACAAAGCCAAGGTCGGCGGCGTGGTCTCGATCCCTGCAGCCGTGAGCAGGTTCCCACGAGAGATCATCCCCCTACCACGCAACTGGGCCGAGCGCGCCTACCCGAACCTCGTCTACTTCAACGAGCTCGACAGGGGCGGTCATTTCGCCGCCTGGGAACAGCCGGAGCTTTTTACGGGCGAGATGCGAGCGGCGTTCAGGTCCCTCCGGTAATCGGTGCACACCTGAAGCAGCCAGGACGCATCGAAAAGTCAAGCCTGTGGGCGCCAAGAACCTGGAGGTGCCAGAAATGTCATCTGTACCGCTAAACACTCCTCACGATTAGTTCCGCCAGCAACAATGTGGAAAGTCAGGACCAATGGCGTGGAAAGTGGCTCGGATGGGGTGGCCGTCGATGTAAGTCAACCGAGTTATGTCGGGAGCCCACAAACAAACAAACTCACTCATTTCACGCCGGACAGGGTACAAAGTCCCAAGTTGGGAGCCCGCGTTGGAACCAGGGTCCAGACGCTTCCGTTCCACAGTTCTGTGAGAGTGCCGTCACCTGCGCCCACTGCCATGCAATACGAAGAGCTGGTGCAAGCGACGTCATTAAGAGCCGCCCCAGCTCCACCGGTTGGGTTTGCCGTCGGCACTACCTTCCACTGCGAATGGTTCCATTTCTCGGCGAGCGTGAGAAAGTTATCCGAAAGGTCCAGGTATCTACCGACGGCGGTGCAGGCTGTCGGTTGCGTGCAGGCGACGCCGTAGAGGCTGCTGTCATCGAGCCCGATGGGATTGGAACTCTTCTCGAGCGCCCATCGGGTACCGTTCCACCTCTCGGCGAGCGTGAAGCCCTCGTTCGAGGCGTTGACGTACTCACCAACCGCCATGCAATCCGAGACACTCGCGCACGAAACGCCGGCGAGAAAGCTTCTGAAGGCATTGGCCGGGTCAGGTGTCGCGAACAGCTGCCAGATAGCTCCGTTCCAAGCCTCCGCCAGGGTATCGAGGCCACCGGCATTGTTCGGCGAATAATCCCCGACCGCCTCGCATCGGGAGGGGCTCTCGCAGGCAATCGCGTCGAAATAGCTTCCGTCTGACCCGACTGGATCGGGACTGGTGAGAACGCTCCACGTGGCGCCGTTCCACTCCTCGGCGAAGAGAAGGGGAGTCCCGGTGACCGGATCCGTGAGGTAGTACGTCCCGACCGCCATGCACCACGACGTGCTCGTGCAGGAGACACTGTTGAGCCCACTGGATGTCGCCCCCGACGGATTGGGGACGGGGACGATCTTCCACTTCGACCCGTTCCAGTGCTCTACGAGGTTGCGAAGCGAGTCTTGATCATAGAAGTAGTCGCCGACCGCCGTGCAATCAGAAGCGCCTGCGCAGGCGACAGCGGAGAGCTGGTTCCCGATTGCGCTGGCACGGTCCGGCGTTTTTGCGACTGCCCATGTCGAGCCATTCCATGTCTCTGCAAGGGTGAGGCTCTTGTCGAAGCTATTGAGCGAGTAGCCGACCGAGGCGCAGTCCGAGTCTGTCACACAGGCGATGCCGTCGAGAGCGCCTGTCCGCCCAGTCGCGATCGGCGTCGGCACTGGGCCCGAGGGCGTTTGTGCCGTGGCTGGGTCGAAGGTTTCGCCGCCCGTCGTTGCAGCTCTGGCCGCCGTCGAACCGAGCTCGAGACAGGGGCCGAACAGCAGGAGAACGGCCGAGGTCAAACAAGCGATTCTTTTCATCTCATCCTCCAATGATTTCCGGGCTCAGCGTTGACCCGCTCGGTGCAGAACATCTAGGACCGAGGGTCTCTTCAGGCTCTCCACGTGGGCGGAGGGTCCATGGGCAGCGCTTGCCCTCGGTTTCGCGCCGTCGGCGACCGCTCCTTGCGTGCGCCCAATCCACCTTCCTGCAGTTAGTAAGCGCTTCCGTAGGCACCGCTCGTACCGAAGAACTCGTTGAGATCGGTTGCATTTTCGGCGAACGCGGCTGCGCCTTCGCCCACGGACGCCAGCCTCAGCTCGGCGATGGCCGTGGCGCACCCGGTCGTGTCCGGGCTCCCGGAGTTGAAGGCGCTGGCCGGGTCGGACACCGCTTGGAGCCAGTAGCCAGACCACTGATAGTTGTGAGCATGATTTTCCGCTTCCCACGCCACCAGAGCCGACGATGAGTGGATCAACATGACCGTTTCCGGGGCTCACGCTCCGATCGAATGTCTGGTCCACACCTACTCCGACGACCGACAGCGTGATTTGGTTGCAGTCCCATTATCATCCTGTGATGTCCAGGTGATTGGGGCCGATGGAATCACCCCGTGGGACAAGGGGCACGTGATTGGATCTAACCCTGATCCAGGCCACTACTACCTGTACGTGGAGATTGGTCCGCCAAATGGGGACATATTTGTCGTGACCCTCTCACAAGATCCAAAGACGGGTCTGCATGAGCAAACACGAGTCAAAGTATCGGAGCGGATTTCGGCCGCCGAAAAGGCAACATTGTCCACGTGGGGGACGGAATGGCGTGGGATGAGACTCCACACGGGATCGCCATCGGTGGGTGACCGAATGGGTCACCAAAGGAACCGTCTGGTCCTTAGTGGTTCTCATATGACCGGTTATGCGGGTGATCCGCCCTGGGGCTAGGGATCCGGCCGGTACTCCTCGGATGCAGATCCGACAAGGGATGGAGTGCTCCCAAGTCGTTTGCCCACCATGGGGAGACTCAGCTGGCAAGGGCCTTAACAGGAAGGATCCAGGTATCGAGGATGAGAATGAAGCATCCCCTCGCCTCAGTTCACGACAAGTACCCCCTCGGGTTCTTGCTTCTCCGGAAAAGATCTAACGTCGACATGTCCTTGGATTCTTCTCTGAGCGCTCGAGGTCTCAGCCCAGTCCAGGAATGACGAAGGTGCCCGCAACCAAATCACACTCTGGGTCGTTGGAGTAGGTGTGGACCAGACATTGGATCAGAGCGTCAGCCCCGGAAATGGTGATGTCGATCCCTTTATTGTCCTCTACCGGAGCGAGTACCCCGGAATGGTTCGTCTGGCCCATGCACTCACGGGAGATCCTGCAGGCGCAGAAGACATCGTGCAAGAGGCTTTCCTTCGTGTTCATCGTCGTCTGGTTGGAATGGATGCACCTGGTGGCTACTTACGGACAACAGTCGTCAACCTTTGCCGCGACCGCGAAAGGAGACGGCGTCGCGAACAAGGTCTGGGACTGAGGACAGAGTCCCGCCCGCCCCTGTCGATGGATGCCATGGAGATGATGGACGTCCTCCTCCGGCTGCCCTACCGGCAGCGAGCAGTCCTGGTTCTCCGCTACTGGGCCGACTGGACTGAGGCAGACATCGCAGAGGCGTTGCGCTGCCGCCCCGGAACCGTGAAGACCCTGGCGTCGCGCGGATTGGATCGCCTCCGGAGGGAGGTCGAACCGTCATGACGGATTCCCTTGAAGGTCGGTTGCGTCGTGCTCTGGACGAGTTGGCAATGTCGACGCCTCTGGCCAACCCCGAGCGACCTCGGACGGCGGAGCACCCGAGCTCTGCCCCCTTCACCGAGGCGTGGCCTTCCCACCCAGAGGTCCACGACAACGACGAGGGTGGTCCACCTCGGCGCCCGCCATGGATGGACGTGACGGTCCTTGTCCTGGCCGCTTGCGTCGTCTTTCTGATCGTTGCCGTGGTCACAGTCGGTTTGCACCATCAAGGAGTGAAGCCCCACAAGCGGATAACGACGTCAACGTCCACGACGACGGCACCCACAACCACGGTGCCCGAACCGGTGCCAACAACGACGACGACCCCACCGACATCGACCACTGCTCCTGTTCGACAGGCTGGCTACACGGCGGCTCTGGCCTCATGGGAGGCGGGAACTCATGTTCCTACCTTTCAGGGATCCACCTATTTGCTCCAAGCAGCCTCCGACCTGGCCAACGCTGTCAACGCCGGGAGCGGGGACACGGCCGGGTACGGCACCGCCATCGCCGAGCTGAGACAGATGGCCAGCGTGTATGGGGGCGCCGGGCTCGACTCTACCCAGGCAGGTGAGCTAACCACGGACGCAACTGCGCTCAACAAGTTCTTCGGCACGAGCGGTGCTTATGGAAGCGCCTACTGACCCGCCCTCAAGCGAGTATTCGGCCCTCCGGCAAACATTGTGACTCGAAGTTGCAACTGCCTCCACGAGAATCTTGCCTACTCTCAGGCGCCTGTGGACGTGGATGCAAAGTCAATCCGTAGACGTTAAGAAGCCCCTCCGTGCCTTACTTGCTCCTGCAAGAATGTGGAAAAACTCGCTCGTCGGCGTGGAAAGCATCGCCGGGGATCTCGGCATCCCAGGTGGTCAGCGGGGTTTTGTCGGTAGCCCACTATCTATGAACTCACTCACTCACTCACACTCACTCACTCAGCTAAGGGGTAGTGACAAAACTGATCGTGTGGGTGGCAAAAACCTCATCCGGAACGTTCAGCACGGATTCTTTCCAGAGTGAGGAGTGCCGCGGGAACTCGACACGCGACGGGTGATACCGGAGTTACCGCACACCCAACTGGAGCCTGGGCCGTCCAGCAGGCCAGGAACTTGAGCCTCGAACTGTCCCAGCGCACGAGACTGTCAGGTTCCTCATTCGCGATCGCAACACCAACTTCACCCTCAGCTTGACGAGGTCTTCCGGTCAGAGGGTGTCCGGATCATCCTCACTCCGATCCGGGCTCCACGGGGCCAAGGACTTCGCGGAGCGTATCGTCGGTACCGTCCGACGTGAGTGTCTTGACCGGATGCTCATCTTCGGTCGTCGACATCTCGGAGCTGTAGTCAGCGAATATGTCGAGCACAACATCCACCGTCCCCATCGATCACTTGGTCAGCTCCCCCCGCTGCCCAAGGACGAAGCCACAACAGAGTCGAAGAATGTCGGTCCTTCACAACTCAAGCGGTCAAGTCGAATCGGCGGACTCAGCCGTGAATATCACCTAGTCGCGTGACGTGAATGGGGTTCTTGGCACCAACGTTTCTGGCGCAGCCCGAGCGCCCACCACCTAGATTAGCCAGATTACTTATACGCCCCCCGAGACCTCGACGGTCACGGCACTAACTCGTTACCGTCGGCCGGGAAAGGAAGGCGAAGTTTGGGAATGCTGCGTGTCCAGGCACTGGAATTAGCACGGGGAACCACGGAAAAGGTATTGGTTCTAGGGGCGGACAAGCGTACATCGCCCAGCTGTCTGTATTGGATCCAAGGTCAATGGTCGGGTCCCATCCTCCCACCTGCTCCAGCTGTGCAACAGTCGTTGCGTAATAGCCCGCAAAGATCGGATCACTAATTGCAAGACCTAAGAAGTTGGTCGGGTCGATCGAAAGACTCGGACCTCCGTTGGGATACCAGTAGCTATCTGATGTGCTCACCGACGCTGTAAAGGGTGGCGCGCAAGGAAGACCGGACAGCTCCCACGGAAGTGAGTCCACATTGACCGCTGTTTTGTTCTCCCAGAAGTCCACATTATTTATGTTCAAGGTGGAGAGACCGCCTACGGATATTGCATTAGCAGCTAAGCGAAACTCTGCAAATGAGACATTATCGCCCGGACTTGTAGCATCCTCATATCTCAGGCTGGTCCCAACAGCATCTGATTGGCTGACAGTGGTTCCTGTAGAATTATCGGTAATTCCTCCGACCGTATTGTCACTCGTACTCGTGAAGACCACTGGGGAAGATGCAGATCCTGCGACTGTTAGGTACCCCCCATTCATCACGTCAATCCCGTTCAGTCCTGGTGCCGTTTTGAACACAGCACCGGGACCTAGCGTTGCTGTACCTGCAACGCAAAGGTCATATCCGTTGCAGGCGCTCGATCCGACGGCCTCAACGACGGCTTCGGGAGCGATCGTCAGAGATTGGTCGTTTGGCACCAATGCCGACTCAATCTCCCAGGCGATGGGCTCGGCCGGCAAGGTCGTGGTGTCGATCTGGGTAGTGTCCAAGAAGAGGACCGGAGTCCCGGTTCCCGACCCCGTGACGTCGGCGATCTGGTCGAAGGGCCCCGCTGAGGCCAAGAGGTAGTCATTCCCGCTCACGTTCTCGACGACGTCGTTTTGGAGAACAGGGTCAGGGTCTTCGAGATAGAGGCCGGCGCCCGAGCCGTAGCCGTCGTACTCGACATATGCATGTTCAAGATCCACCGATCCCTGCTGGTCGATCGTGATCCCGGCCCAGTCACCGGCGGCCGGACTGCCCGACCCGGTCGTGGCGCCGACGGAGTTGTCGTTCATCGAGGTGAAGATGATCGGCTGGCTGGCCGTTCCCACAGCGTCGAGCGTGCCGACCACACAGAGGTTGGTAGGAGGCGCGTTGCAGGAGCCGGGTCCTCCGCTGGCCTTGATGACGGTGCCCGGCTCGATGGTGAGGGTTTGGCCGGACGGGACCTGGGCGTAGCTGATCTCCCAGGCGATGGGCTCGGCCGGCAAGGTCGTGGTGTCGATCTGGGTAGTGTCCAAGAAGAGGACCGGAGTCCCGGTTCCCGACCCCGTGACGTCGGCGATCTGGTCGAAGGGCCCCGCTGAGGCCAAGAGGTAGTCATTCCCGCTCACGTTCTCGACGACGTCGTTTTGGAGAACAGGGTCAGGGTCTTCGAGATAGAGGCCGGCGCCCGAGCCGTAGCCGTCGTACTCGACATATGCATGTTCAAGATCCACCGATCCCTGCTGGTCGATCGTGATCCCGGCCCAGTCACCGGCGGCCGGACTGCCCGACCCGGTCGTGGCGCCGACGGAGTTGTCGTTCATCGAGGTGAAGATGATCGGCTGGCTGGCCGTTCCCACAGCGTCGAGCGTGCCGACCACACAGAGGTTGGTAGGAGGCGCGTTGCAGGAGCCGGGTCCTCCGCTGGCCTTGATGACGGTGCCCGGCTCGATGGTGAGGGTTTGGCCGGACGGGACCTGGGCGTAGCTGATCTCCCAGGCGATGGGCTCGGCCGGCAAGGTCGTGGTGTCGATCTGGGTAGTGTCCAAGAAGAGGACCGGAGTCCCGGTTCCCGACCCCGTGACGTCGGCGATCTGGTCGAAGGGCCCCGCTGAGGCCAAGAGGTAGTCATTCCCGCTCACGTTCTCGACGACGTCGTTTTGGAGAACAGGGTCAGGGTCTTCGAGATAGAGGCCGGCGCCCGAGCCGTAGCCGTCGTACTCGACATATGCATGTTCAAGATCCACCGATCCCTGCTGGTCGATCGTGATCCCGGCCCAGTCACCGGCGGCCGGACTGCCCGACCCGGTCGTGGCGCCGACGGAGTTGTCGTTCATCGAGGTGAAGATGATCGGCTGGCTGGCCGTTCCCACAGCGTCGAGCGTGCCGACCACACAGAGGTTGGTAGGAGGCGCGTTGCAGGAGCCGGGTCCTCCGCTGGCCTTGATGACGGTGCCCGGCTCGATGGTGAGGGTTTGGCCGGACGGGACCTGGGCGTAGCTGATCTCCCAGGCGATGGGCTCGGCCGGCAAGGTCGTGGTGTCGATCTGGGTAGTGTCCAAGAAGAGGACCGGAGTCCCGGTTCCCGACCCCGTGACGTCGGCGATCTGGTCGAAGGGCCCCGCTGAGGCCAAGAGGTAGTCATTCCCGCTCACGTTCTCGACGACGTCGTTTTGGAGAACAGGGTCAGGGTCTTCGAGATAGAGGCCGGCGCCCGAGCCGTAGCCGTCGTACTCGACATATGCATGTTCAAGATCCACCGATCCCTGCTGGTCGATCGTGATCCCGGCCCAGTCACCGGCGGCCGGACTGCCCGACCCGGTCGTGGCGCCGACGGAGTTGTCGTTCATCGAGGTGAAGATGATCGGCTGGCTGGCCGTTCCCACAGCGTCGAGCGTGCCGACCACACAGAGGTTGGTAGGAGGCGCGTTGCAGGAGCCGGGTCCTCCGCTGGCCTTGATGACGGTGCCCGGCTCGATGGTGAGGGTCACACCCGCCGGAACGAGGACGTATCCATTAAGTACGTATGCTGCGGCCTGTTGCGGACTCCAAGTCGTGTTCGAGGTCAGAGTCCCCGCCGGTACATAATCGACATGACCGCTCGCCGTGCCGACAACGGTGACGGCGGTAGAGGACGTGGCTGTACTAGAGCCGGTTGCCTTAAGGGAGAAGAGATACGTCGCTGTCATCGCCCCCGAATTAGCTGGGAGATTGACGGGAATTGAGACGACTCCGGAGGAGCAACTGACTGTATCGGGCAGTCCTGACACCCTCGGCTGTGAGCTAAGCGTGCACATTCGGGCGCCTAATACGTCCGCACCGAGCGCCACCTTTCCCCCGCCAGAAACCAGTGATGGAGGATTGGACGAGAATCCGGTGATTTCCGGACCTTTTCCATCAACGTGAACGACGATCTTGACTGATTTTGCCGTCTCCGAACCCGCTGCTTCGATCGTGAACTTGTACTTCTTGGCTTTGGTTGAGGGATTCGCTGGAAGGACGATCCTTGAGAAGAACGATCCATTCGAGCAGTCGAATGCCTGCGGAAGACCTTGCACGTCCGGCTTCACGCTTACGGCACAGGTCGTGGCATTCGTCACCGACGCAGTGAGGTTAAACGGACCACCCGCAGAGGTGATGGATGGAGGATTGACAGCAATGCCGCTTATCGTCGGAGTCGGCCCGGATGCGTTGCTAGCGGTTGTGAGGGGTGACGCTTCAATGCGGCGGAGCGCGCCCGAACGTAATCGGGAAAGGCGTTTATCAACAGTGTGTGTCTCCGTTGAAGTGAGTCTGGGTATCGGCCGAGCCGGAGCAGTCCGGACCGCAGGAGTTCCGGGAATCACCCTGGCGGGTGGCATTGCGGCCCTCGAATGAGCTGGATCAGAAGACCCTGATGCTCCTACCTGCGGGCTCGATGAGAGAACCGCCACCACCGAAAAGATCAACACCGCTACCGCCGAAACCGCCGCACGTCGCCACACGTGGTACCTCCCCGCTCAAACTCTAGTTATCACCTGGATCGCGTACTGTCCATTGTGACGTTCGCGACTTCCCAGAGCGCGCCCTTGCCGCCGTCAATGCCGAGGAGACCCTGCCAACCGCTCTGAACCGTGTAGGTATTTCGACCGAACGTGTTGGGTGCCGAAAATATCATCGGGTTCCCTGACCAGCGCCTACTCCATTATTCGTTGCGTCGGCAATCATAAATCCGAGGCAACAGCGTGGAAAGTGGCTTCAGCTAGTCGTACGTTCCGGCTGGGCACCCCAGTTTTGTCGGCGGCCCACTTAACTTACCGACCGACCGACCGACACTTACTCACTCTCACTCTCTCAACCGACCGACCGAGCCACCGGCCGACTACCGCCTGGTCGCGTGACATGGACGGGGCTCTTGGCACCCACAGGCCACGCGCTGCTTGCCGCCACGGTCTGGGCTGCGCCACGCTGTCACCGTGGCCACTCCCTCCCCCCATGCCTCGGTTCCAGGCGATGTGAGGTCGCCGCTGCCCACGGCGTTCAGGGGGGGCACCATCATGACAATGGACGCCGCCCGTCCCCGTGCCGACATCGTCGTTGTCGAGGGCGACCGGATTTCCGCCGTCGGCGACTTCGAGCTCCTGGCTCGCTACCCGACGGCGACAATCGTGGACCTCGCGGACAGAACCGTCACCCCCGGCTTCATCGACGCCCACTCCCATCTCTGCATTGCCGCTCTCCATCCGTGTTGGGCGGACCTGACCGGCGTGACCGATACCGACGGCCTGGCCGCCGCGCTCCGGCGTCAGGCGCACGACGATCCGGATTCGGAGTGGGTCCGGGCGGTGGGCTGGAGCGACCTGGAGCAGGGCTGGACACCGAATCGCGACCACCTCGACGGACTGGGCATCGACCGGCCCATCATCGTCGTCCACTACAGCCTGCATCAATGCGTGGTGTCGTCCGCCGGCCTCGACGCCCTCGGGATCTCCGACCGTTCGGCGGATCCGCCCGGCGGCATTATCGGTCGGTCGGCGTCGGGCGCGCTAACTGGCTTGCTCGTCGAGCGGGCATTCAGCGAGGCGCACGCTCGATCGATGGCGCCCTATCGCGAGCAAGACCGATGGGAAGAACACATCGCCGCCGCCGCACGCCGCTTGCTGGCCGACGGCGTGACGTGCGTCCACGACGCTGCTTGCCCCCCTTCGGCCGAGCGAGCTTACCGGTCGCTGGCGCGGCAGCGGCAACTACCCTTCAGCGTGCTGGCGATGCCACACTCCGAGGCTTTACTGAGCCCCCTGGACGAGACCAGGCTGGACGGGCCTGCGTCCGGCGATGGCGACGACTGGCTGCGGGTGGGACCCATCAAACTCTTCGCCGACGGTGGAGTCCTTCCCGCCATCCAGGGAACCGTCCACGGTCAGGAGGTATCTCTCGGGATGACATTTCCCGGTTTGGCAGACGAGGTGGAACGGGTTGTAGGGCGTGGCTTCGACGTCGCCGTCCATGCCATCGGCAATCGCGGTCTGGACATTACGCTTAATGCCTTCGAGTCTGCGTCCCGTCGCCACGCCGACCATGACCATCGCTTCCGCATAGAACATGCGACTCTGCTCGGGCGACAGCAGGCAGCACGTATGAAGGAGGTCGGCGCCGTGGCCGTCGTTCAGCCGGGGTTCCTTCATCACATGGGGGGAGCCGTCGACGGATTCGAGCTGGACGAGGCCGCCTGGATGCCCTTTGCCGATCTCGTCGACGCCGGGGTCCCCATCGCTGCCTCGTCGGATAGCCCCTGCGCTTTCCACGAGCCCTTGCTGACGTCTGCACGCGGAGTGACCCGGTGCACCTCCAAGGGGACTTCGCTCGGGTTGAGCCAGTCATTGCCCTTCGAGGTGTGGCTCGAGGCATACACGGCTGGGGCTGCCTACGCTGGAAGGCAAGAGCACGAGCGGGGCCGGCTCGCCCCCGGATTCCGGGCCGATATAGTCGTCCTCGATGGTGACCTCGACGCCAACCATCCGCCTCGCGTCGTGGAGACGTGGGTTGCAGGAAGACGTGTCTTCACCGCAGACTGACCTCCGCCCGAAAGAGCCAGCGATGCCCGGGACTCCTGACCAATGAGTCGACGCGATCTCGAGAGACAAAGTCCGGTGGGCACGGCGTCCTCCGGCCTTCAACCCTGGCAAGTCGATCGCCTAGAACCCTCAGAGCAGGCCGACGCCGTCGCCACGCTTGCCCGGGCGTTCCACCGCGATCCGCTCTTCGACTTCCTCATCCCCGATGCCGTCAGCCAGGCTCGGGCGGCCCTCACCTTCCTGGGCTCCGTTCTCGCCGATGCGGCGCCGTTCGGCGAGGTCTGGGTGGCGCGATCAAAAGAGACGATCCTTGGTGCTGCCGTCTGGCTGCCACCTGATGCCTATCCACGGAGCGCCCGACGCAATGCCGTCAGCGTCCTCCACGATCTTCGCTCTGCGCATAGGATCGGGCGACGCATCGTTCCCGCGTTCCACCTCTACGCCGAGATCGATCGTGTCCACCACCAGGTCCGCGAACCGCACTGGTACCTCGCCGTCCTAGGTTCCGATCCCGGTTGGCAGGGCCGCGGTGTGGGTTCATCGCTGCTTGCTCCGGTACTCGAGCGGATCGACGCCGGAACGGCACCCGGCTTCCTGGAGACCCAGAAGAAGGAGAACGTGCCCTGGTACCGACGCCACGGCTTCGACGTCGTCCAAGAGATCCGAGCTCGGGGGTGCCCGACAATGTGGGCAATGCGAAAAGGGTGAGGTGGTCGCTTCGCCGCAATGATGGTCATGCCTGTCGAGATCCAAAGAGCTCGCTTGGGCCTTCGCCACGCGGTGCGGCCGGGGCGGAGTGCCCGGCCTGTCCACCCTATGGAAGTGAGGGTGGGTTAGCCGTCGCCGGGGCAGCGCAGGAATGTAGGAATCCTTACTGTTCAGTGCCAGATCGTGTCTGTGGTGCCGAAAACGTCATCCGGTGAGGCTGACCAGGTCCTTCTGGGAACTAGTTGTAATAGCAACAATATCGAGGGCAATAGCGTGGGAAATGGTCCCGGGGGATCCGCCGTTGCCCCTGGGTCGATGAGTTCTGTCGGTAGCCCACTCTCACACTCACTCTCACGAACTCACCACGCCACCCCACCACCGAGGTTTTCACCGAAGTTGTCGACCGGGTTCACCGAAGTGAGCCGTCGGTATGGATTTGGTGACGGCCGTTTGATGGTGTCAGTCCGCGTTCCTGATCGTGACGATCTCGTCCTCGATGGCGTTGGAGAGCCGGAACGGCGAGGAGAGCGATCGCCCGGATCGCGGCACGAGAGCTGCTGACCACCGGCCCCGTAGCGGGACACGAGCTAACACAGCCACGTCTTGGAGACGCCATCCAAGGTCCGAATGCCACGACTTGTCACGTCGTCGACGCCCATCGTGGCCATCGGAGGCTTGGTGAGACCCGCCCATTGCTTTTCCGACTTCTCGTTTGCTACCGTGCCATCGGGTGTTGGCGGAGCTCCACCAGACACGCCGAGCTCGCGGAACGGGTGGACACGGCGTGAGGTTCAACCTATTTGGAGGACGATATGCGAATTGGCGGACTGATCGGCCGGCTGGTCCTGATGGGACTCGCTACCATTCTGTGCCTCGGCGTCTGCGCCACCGCCGCCTCGGCAGGCACGATGGAGAAAGCCAAGCTGTACCACGGGACGAATGGCCAACCGAACAGCTCCGGAGCGGCCAAGAAGGTGAAGGAGGGTAACGGTGGAGTGGGCGCGCTGTTGACGTCGGACGACTACGGCTATGGGCTCATCAGCGTGGGCATCCCCCGCGGGACCACCTTGAGCGACCTCACCGCATTGAACACCGGATACGAGGTCACAGAAGGCACCTGTGGGGGCGGATCGCCACGATTCCAAGTCGTTGTGCTGGCCCCCGGGGCCCCGAAGAAGGACGCGCAGGTCTTCTACGTGTACTTCGGCACTCAGCCCTATGGGGGGTGCCCCTCGCAACAAGGGCTCACGACCGAGGATGCCACCCAAGACGACTGGTGGCTGGCGCCGGGCAACACCTACGAGTCCTATTCACAGGCGCTGACCACGACCGGCTCTGACCAGCTCCTCTCGGTCCAAGTTGCCGTCGACGGCGGGTGGGATCAGAGTCCTGACACAACTCAGCAGGTTCTGATCCAGAACCTCTCGGTGGGGATCGACGGGACCAACATGACTTTTTACCCCCTCCCGAGCTGACCTGTCGATGCCAAAAATCTGATTCGGGGTCGTTGATCACGGACTTTTTGTGCGTGGATACGACGGCCATGGGACCTTCGGCCGGGCGCTCTTAGTGGGCCTCAGACGGTTGATCCTATGGGTGCCGAAAATGTCAGCCGACCATACGGACCAGCACTTATCCTGCGTTAGTTGCTCCTACAAGAGCGCGGGAAATCGACGGCAATAGCGTGGGAAATTGGATCTGGGGCTCGATCGTCACCCCTCGGTGACCGGGTTGTGTGGATAGCCCACTCAACCAAATCCACTCACTCACTCACTCACTCACTCACTCACTCACTCACTCACTCACTCACTCACTCACTCACTCACTCACTCACTCACACGACACGACTCCACTCACTCAGTCACTCACCGTCGACAAAACTGGCCTGCATCTGCCCACAGAACTCGGGTCGACAGTCAGTCTCCGTCCAGTGGTGTGACATCTGGGTCGCCCGCGCCGGGGGTTAGGCCCGATCCATCGCTTTGGCCCGGCCAAAAGACATGAGCGAGTGAAGTGAATAACGCTCTTTGCATCCTCAGGATGCCTTTTGACGGTCATCCCCACGAATGATGGACTGTCCCTGGGTGGCTTCGAACCGGCAAGCGCCGAGTCCGTATCCAGGGTCGGAATGGTGACACAATCGTGCTGGCGGCCAGCCCGTGAGGATTGCCGACAGTCCCCGGCGGCGGCGAACGGAGTGGAGGATCGTTTATGAGATTGGGTCGTCGAAATCTCGTAGGTGTGGCAGTCGTCGCCTTCATGGCGGCGCTGGCTGCCCTCGCTGGCGGCAACGCCGTAGCGGCGGTCAACCAGCAACCTGCGGCAGGCTTGCGCCCCGTGGTGGGGCCGCCTGTGGGGCGGGCGAAGCCGGCCATATCAGCGCCGGAGCTTGCACCCGCGGGATCCTCGCCATGGGAGAGGTTGAGGAATGCTCCCCCCTTCTATCCCGGCACGATGCTGCTGGCCAGCGACGGGACGGTGCTGGTCCACTCCGAGCCCGCCTCGGGAGGTACCAGCGCGTGGTACAAGCTGACCCCGAATTCGAAGGGAAGTTATGTGGACGGGACCTGGAGCCAGATCGCCTCCATGCCGTCGGCCTACGACCCCCTCTATTTTGCGTCGGCGATCCTCCCGAACGGCCAGATGATCGTGGAGGGCGGCGAATACCTCGGGGGCAATCCGGTGTGGACCAACGAGGGCGCCATCTACAACCCGGTCACGAACAAGTGGCGGTCGGTCGCGCCACCCGGGGGCTGGTCGAACATCGGGGACGCCCAGAGCGACGTGCTGGCCAACGGCACGTTCATGCTGTCCCAGGCCTGCCAGAACTGCACCTCGTCGAACTTCATCCAAACCACTGATGATGCTCTGTTCAACGCAACCGGTCTGAACTGGTTGGTGATTCCCGGGCTGGGCAAGAACGACCCCAATGACGAAGAGGGCTGGACGCTCGAACCGAGCGGTCAACTGCTGACTATCGACACATGGTTGACCCCCACCACCGAGCTGTTCACTCCATCCAGCGTGAGCTGGTCGAACGCAGGAAACACTGTTAATTCGCCCATCAACAGCCCGGCCGCCGAAATCGGCCCGCAGGTCGAGGTGCCCGGCGGCAACACGTTCGTCGTGGGCGCCGGAACGGGTGCGGAGGCACCGGCGGTGTGCACCACCCATACGCCTGCGGCCACCGCGCTCTACAACGCCACTGCCGCCCGCTGGATCAAGAGTCCCTCGATTCCTACCATCGGAGGTCTCCAGTACGACAGCGCCGACGGTCCGGGCTCGGTGTTGCCCGACGGAAACGTGCTTTTCGACGTGAGTCCCTGCGTGTACAACGCCCCGATCGCTTTCTTTCTATACAACGCCGAAACGAATTCACTGAGCCCCGTGGCCAACGTCCCCAACGCAGCCAACGACTCCACCTATTACACCCGGCTGCTGGCCCTGCCGAACGGGCAGGTGCTTTTCGACGACGGCAGCAACAAGATGGAGGTCTACACGGCGGGAGGCTCTCCCAACCCTGCGTGGGCCCCCTCGATCTCATCGATCAGCTCCGTTATCCTGACCCCGGGCAAGACAGCGAGCCTGTCGGGCACGCAGCTCGCCGGACTCGATCAAGGTGCGGCCTACGGTGACGACGCTCAGGACAACACCAACTTTCCCCTTGTGCAGATCACCAACGCCACGTCCAGAGCGGTCACCTACGCCCGCACGAGCAACTGGAGCTCTGTATCGGTTGCGCCCGGCACGGCATCGTCCACGGATTTCACCCTTCCAAAGACAACGCCGGCAGGAGCCAGCAGTCTTGTGGTGGTGGCCAACGGGATCGCCTCCCAGCCGATGCCGGTCATCGTCAAATAACGCGGCTCCCGGTCGTCCTACCCGACGGAGTCTGTGGACAAAGTGGCTGATCAGGTCTTCTCACCAACCAATGTTGTGCCGCGGGTCATCGCGGGACGCGCGAGCCCTCACGCCACTAGTAACGAGGAAGGCCGCTCGACGGCTAGACGGATCGAACGAGGTATCGGCGCTTCACTCCCACAGCTTCGCCTATCGCCGGGCCCAGGCACGATCCCTGCTGGGACCGAGTGGGTTCCCTTTCAACGCAACAGTGCCCGGGGTGCTTAGCCCTGCTTGTGCTCGGCCAGCCAGCCTTTGTAGAAGGCGAACTGCCTGTCGAGGGTCTGCTGCACTTCACCCTTGCCTGCCCACTCTGCGATCCTGCCTCCGACGAGCGGGACCTTGACGGTGACGTCGATGTCGGTGTCGTGCTTGCACTTCTTACCCGCGGGGGCGAGGCGCATCGTCCCCGAGATGTGGATTGGCGCACCCTTGACCTCCACATCGAATGTGCCGTTCCATTCGCCCTTGGCACCCTTCCGCCACTCGTCGGTCTGGACCATCGTGTTGGTCGGCTTGAGCACCCTCTTGGCGAAGCCGGGCAGGTCGACGTCGACGACCTGTGACGACCGGATGCGGAGGACGCCGTCGTTCTCCCCGCACTCAAGGACCTCTACGTCCCGGTGGCCCAAGCTCTCGTACAGATCGCGGGTGACCTCCGGGTCGCGGAGCATGGCGATCACGGCGTCCACCGTTGCGTCGTAGGTGATCGAGCCCTTCAGGTCCATCGGAAGGTCCTTTCATCGGCGTGCAGCGAGCAGTCCCACAGCCGGGGCGAAGGCTACTCCGCCTGCTTGCCCGGCTCCCCCCAGGCACATCCAGAACGTTCGTGTCCGCATCCTCGCATCGGCCAGGGACCGTACGGTTTGGGGTGCGAACTCGTCGAGGTGGGTGACGAGGCCGATGAGCACTGGTGAGCGCTTGACCCAGCAGATCATGCGGCCGGTAGACGGGGAGAACAAGTGGCTTAGCGACGTGCTGGCCGGGGCATCGCGTGGGCGCCTAGAAACTCATTCACCACCCTGAACTGGGTATTCGGACTTCCTTGCATTGACAACAATGTGGGAAATCGAGAGCAATAGTGCGGGAAACGCGCTCAGGCGGGCCGCAGTTCTCCCTTCCCAGTTTGGGTTATATGGTACCCCACTCACTCACGAATCACACGGGGGGGAATGCCGGTCCTGTGAGCATCTGGAAGCAGTGAAGGCGGCCTGCCCCGAATCGAACTGGCCAAGCGTCTGGCAGGATGTGCGGTATCGATGACGGCAGCGGGACAGCGAACGGCATGCGCTTTGGAATCACCGAAGCCGCTCATCACGGGGACGAACGCACGGCCCTGCTGGGAGTCCTGCAGCGGCAACGAGACCTGGTTGGCTGGAAACTCCGGGACGTTCCGGACGAAGTGCTAGGTGCGGCGACAACCCCAACCGGTATGAGCCTTCCCGGTCTCGTGCGCCACCTGACGAATGTGGAGCGCTCATGGTTGCGTGATGTCTTCGCCGGCCAGCACGGCCTCGCATACGACTGGACAGAGCAGGATCCCGAGGGCGAGTGGCGGGTGTCGGCGGGAACGAGGATGGCTGACCTAATGGCTGACTATGCGGCTGAGTCCCGTATGTGCGACGAAGTCGTGACAGCAGCGGAATCGCTCGACGCAGTATCGGCTCAGAGAGACATGTCGCTGCGTTGGATACTGCTGCACCTGATCGAAGAGACCGCCCGTCACCTCGGGCACATCGACATACTGCGGGAGCAGGCTGACGGCAGCACGGGCGAAGAGCCGAGCCAGTAAGCATCAAGCGCCGATGGTGGATGGACGAGAGCACCTTGTGGGTGCCAAAAATGTCGTCCCCAGCGGCTGAGCAGGTCCTTTCCACAATTTTTTGCGTCCAAAATAATCTGGAAAATCCCAGTCGTTAGCGTGGAAAGCGCCGCTCAGAGACTCGCCATACCAGGTGGTCAGTGGGGTTTTGTCGGCAGCCCACTCACTCACACTCAGGGCTCACACACTCGCGACAATTCGACTCAACTCCGCAAGCAACCAATCAACCAACTAACGCCAACCGAAGATTCCTGACCCACGGAGTCTCGGCCCGCGACGCAACCAGGTATGGACGTGCGCCGGAGGTCATAGGTCGACCGTGTTCGAGCGCATTCACCGCTGGTGGGGCCCCACCCGCAGCGTCCGAGATCGCCTCACGCTGAGGCCGGCCCGGGTCAGACCGGATACCAGGCCATTGAAGATGTGCTTGGTAACCTGCTGGGCTCCCCATGGTGAGCGGACGAGCCGGATTCCGTCACCCCCGCAAATGTAATTCCGATCATCATTGACGCGGCCAGTCATGTATTCAACCGATGAGTTGACAAAGGAGATTTTGGTCCATAGTCTTCAACCATATGGTTGATAACGGAAGGGGAACCGGCTTGGCCGACAAGGCGCTGGGTGCCGTCTTCTCGGCCCTGGCTGATCCGACCCGTCGGGCCATCGTGCAGCGGTTAGCGAGCGGAGAGGCAACAGTCAGCGAACTGGCTCAGCCCTTCTCCATGAGTATCCAGGCCATCTCCAAACACATCCAGGTGCTGCAGGAGGCCGGGTTGATCGCCAGGAGCCGACGAGCCCAGCAGAGGCCCTGCCGCCTGCGACCAGGACCTCTGGCCTCGGCCAGCGACTGGCTCGAGGGCTACCGCCAGCTCTGGGAGACCAGCTTTGACAGCCTCGATCGACAACTCAAGAAACAAGGAGGATCTCCATGATCGCCAACCAGGACACGTACATCTCCATCACCCGAACATTCGATGCCACGCCCGATGCCGTCTTTGCAGCATGGACCACTCCCACCCATTTCGGCCGTTGGTTCGGCACCGAATCGACCAAGGTGGAGGACGTCTCCATGGACGTGAGGGTCGGTGGCGACTGGAAGGCGCGGATGATCCTGCCGGACGGGAACGAGATCGGCTGGCATGGCTCGTACCAAGAGGTGGAGGCCCCTTCTCGACTGGTCATGACCTTGAGCGACCGTCCGGGCGACCAGTTCGAGCTGGTGACCGTCGAGTTGAGGAGCGTGGGGGGCGGTACGGAGATGACCTTTACCCAGTCGGGTGGCAATATGCCGCCGGAAAACTACGCCCAAGCAGAAGAAGGCTGGTGGTCATTCTTTGACGACATGGCGACCGGACTGGCCGATTGATCAGACGCCCAGATCGATTGACTAGGAGCCGTGCCTTGATACGACGGATCCTCCGGGGACTACCACAGCAGAACGACTAATCGGTCCGACTCAGTCGCCGACTGTCATGCCTTCGGCAACCGCCTCGGCAATGTGATGCCGATCGACATCGAGCTGCTCGGCAACCGTTTCGTCATCGGCCATCACCTGATCGAGGTCGGTTGACTCGTAGCCGATGACACCCATGTCGGCGAAGGTCTCGCGCATCTTCGGACCCCACAACCCGACGTCCTTCAGGGTGGGGACGATCCGGGTGAACAGAAGGCTCCGAAAGAGCTTCTGGCCTTCGCTCTCGTCCACGTACTTGATGCAGGCTTCAGCGTCGTAGCCCAGCCGCTCCCACAGCTCATTGGCCAGGAACCGATCGCGCATTCGGTAGCACGCATCGGCACAAAACTCCTCGCGCTCATCACGCTCAGCCTGAGTCAGCTGTGGGTAGTAGTCGCGTAAGGCAAGACGTCCGAACATGACGTGTCGCGCCTCGTCTTGCATGACGTAAGCGTTGACCGCCTTCCCCAGTGGATCGCCGGCCGTGTTGCGTATCAGGCCGAATGCAGCAAGCGCCAAGCCCTCGATGAGAACCTGCATTCCGAGATAGGTCATGTCCCATCGCGAATCGGTAAGGACGTCATCGAGGAGCGACTTGAGATTGTCATTGATCGGATAGGCGATCTCGATCTTGTCGAGATAGCGAGAGTAGGTCTCGACGTGCCGCGCCTCATCCATCACCTGGGTAGCGGCGTAGTACTTCGAATCGATGTCGGGGACCGACTGGACGATCTTCGCCGTGCATATCAGCGCCCCTTGCTCGCCGTGGAGGAACTGGCTGAACTGCCAGCCGACCATGTGGCGACGCACATGACCGCGCTCCTCGTCAGTGAGCTTGTCCCACATGGGCGAGCCGAAGATCGGAACCAGCTCGTCGGGCATCTCGAGGGGGTTCTCCGGATCCGGGTCGTGGGACCAGTCGATGCGCTCTTTGGCATCCCACTGCTTTCTCTTGCCTTTGTCGTACAGGTTGATCAGCTTGTCGCGACCGTTGTCGTAGTCCCAGGTGAACTCCGCCGTCCCTGACAGGTCACCGGTTTGCCACCCGGTCTTGTCCACCGGCAACTGGTAGATCTTCGTGCTCATCGCTTCGACTCCCGACGGTTGATCCTTTGACGCCAGTCTCGGCTGATTGGTCACACCTGTCAATCGGCCGTCGCTCGACGATCACTCCGACCTGCGCCGCAATCAGATAGGTCCCAAGAGCGTGCGTCCATCACCGCGTCGCCATCAACTCCCCGGCAGGTCCGGTAACCGAAATCAGACAACCGAGGTCGAGGGTTTGGGTCCCAGAGGCAGAGGTGAAGGCACTGTTTCGAGCCCTCTGAGCCTTTGCCCACCTGCTCGATCCGGTCAAACGGGATCATTCGCGCCAGATTTCGAGCCGGCTCGGATTACCGTCTCCCAGCGGTGGAGCGCCTTGGGCACCCACCGTCTGCAAGCCGCCGGTCCCGTCACGTCGATGGCAGATACGGGTAGCGCCTGCCAGACTGGCCACTTGATGGCTCTCCTCGCTTCCGATTGGGACTGGGCGACGATCTCTTCTCTGGCCACCGCGGCCGGCACACTCGTGTTGGCCATCGCCACGTTCTCAGCGGTGCGATCTTCCAACCGGTCAGCGCGGATAGCGGAGGTGGCGCTGCAAGAGCAACGACGACCCCTCCTCGCCCCGTCCCGGCTGGAAGATCCTAAGCAGAAGATCATGTTCCTCGAAGGGAATTGGGTAACCGCCTCCGGTGGGCGAGGCGTAGTTGAACACATCGACGGATTCGTGTATCTCGCCATCAGCCTGAGAAACGTTGGCAGCGGAATCGCTGTCTGTCAGGGCTGGGTCGTCCTGCCGGAGTTGGGGCCGGCTGTGAACTATCCGACGCACGCTCCGCTGGAAGAGTTCCGCCTTCAATCGCGGGACCTGTACGTCCCGGCCGGGGATATTGGCATGTGGCAAGGGGCGCTCCGCAACCCGGATGATCCCGTTCGCGCCGAGGTTGCCAATGCGATCGAGACCGGTCAGGCGATCACAGTGGAGCTTCTCTATTCCGACCAGGTCGGCCGCCAGCGGACGATCTCCCGGTTCAGCCTCACGCCCGCCAATGACACGTGGCTCGCCGGCCTGACCCGCCACTGGTATCTCGATTGGGACGGTCCCCGGCCCGAGAGCCTCAGTCTGGCGGCGACCCAGGTGATACTCCGCGATCGAGATGCCGCCGCCGAGAGGCGAGCTGGGGAGCGAGACGAACCCGCGGCGGACACCAGCCCTGTGGATGCTCCGGACGGCCGCTCCGAGACTCAGTTGAGCGATCCAACCGGCCCCTAGCGGTTGTTGGACCTGACATAGAAGCTGGCTGACTCCGATCTGGCCAGGTGACGATCCGACGGCCGGTGGCTACAGGTGCGGCTCAGCTGCGCGTGCCTGAACTGGATCCCGTGGAGCCTCCTCGGATCACAGGCCTCTGGGGCAATATGGTGAGCGTGAGCTCCGAAGGACCGATTCCAGAACCACTGCACGAAGTCGACGAAGACGAGCGGGACGCGTCAATAACCCGACTTAATGACCTGTTCAGCGGCGGCATGATCTCGCACCAGCGCTTCTCTGAAGTCTTGGAGCAGGTCTTCGCCGCCCCTGACCGCGCCACTCTCGAGGGAGCAATGCTGGCGCTTCCACCGCTGGTCCGACTTACGCCGGCTCTGCTACGACTGAGATCGCCACTGGTTGTGGGGGCAGCCGAGGGACGTGTGAGCTTCCACCAGGGCTGGCAACTCGCCGCTGACACGACCATAAGCACCGGGGTCGGTACGACCCGCGTGGATCTCACTAGAGCACGCTGGGACTCCCAAGAGATCACTCTCCGTTTGGAGACCTGGGGTTCGATCGAGGTGATCGTGCCGAAAGGAGTCACCATCCAGCTCGTCGGCGGTTCACGCCCCGTCGAGCTTCAATCGATTTCCCCGGCCATCCCCGGCGGTCCGGTGTTGAGGGTCTCGACATTCGGGCCAACGGGGGTGATCCGGATGGGCCAGACCGAGGACCACACGAATGGGTGGACTATTCACAGGAGACTAAAGAAGAGGGTCTCGAGGAATCGTTGACGGCGCAATTGGAAATGTAGCGCGCCGGTGATCCGAAAGGATTCTCGTGAGACGATGCCGCTCAGCCAGTCTGCTCCTAGTGGGCCATTCGCCATAACATCCGGTCCCTGGCCTCGTTGTGCCATACCCGATAGTGTTTGCGCAACGACAGCTCTTAGGGGATCCACTCCACAATGGTTGTGCTGATCATCATCATCGTCATCGTCGTACTCCTGGCCCTAAGTCTGTGGGCCGTCTTCAACGGCCTCGTCAAGAGGCGCAACCGAACCCAGGAGGCGTGGTCCGAGATTGACGTAGAACTCAAGCGCCGTCACGACCTCATCCCCAACCTGGTGTCGACGGTGCAGGGCTACGCCGCTCATGAGCAGGGAACTTTTGAGGCAGTCACCCAAGCCCGAGCAAACGCCGTCACCGCTGGAGCGACAGGTGATCCCAACAAGATCGCGCCGGCAGAGAACGCCCTGTCCGGAGCGCTTCGTTCGCTTTTTGCGGTCGCTGAGAACTACCCGCAGCTACGGGCAGTGGAAAGCTTTCTCCAGCTGCAGGAGACGCTTACTGCCACCGAAGACAAGCTTGAGTACGCCCGGCGCTACTACAACACAAGCGCCCGCGACTACAACATCGCCCTCCAGTCGTTTCCGCGCAACCTGATAGCTGGCCCGTTCGGTTTCAAGGCGGTTGCGTTCTTCGCCGCCGACGAAGACGACCGTGCTGTGCCTCAAGTTACGTTTCCCGGTGGTGGCTCTAGCGGAGGGGGGTCGACACCGTCGGGTCCCCCCCTTGCCACCGGCTCAGAAGGCCTCCCGCCGGCCTCCGAACCTGAAGGACCTCCGCCAGCCAGCTGATTCACCGACTGACTGCATGACCGATCAGACCGACTGACCCGAGGCGATCTTCTCGAGCTCGGCAATCCTTTCTTCGATGGGTGGGTGGGTGTCATAGAGGCGGTGGTACCAAGCCTCGTGGTGCTGTAGCGGGTCATCGATGCACATTGCCGCGGTGGCGTGATTCATCTTCTTGAACGGCTTGTCATTCTGTTGCAACTTCTTGAGGGCGCTGATCAAGCCCGCCGGGTTACGGGTCAGCTCCACACCGCTCACGTCGGCTAGCGACTCCCGGCGGCGCGAGAGAGCCAGGCGAATGAGCGGGCCGAAGATGAAGCCGACGACGGCCAGCAGCGCCCCGGCCCCGATGATGACCAACACGAGCTGGTTGCCCTGGCCGCTGCCTCGCCCACCTCCGGCGAAGAAGGCGCTCCGCCACAGGACGCTGGCCAGGAGGGCGGCCAGACCGACCATTGTGCCCACCACCAGCAGGAGGCGGATGTCATGGTTCTTGATGTGGCTCATTTCGTGGCCCGTCACGCCCTCCAGCTCTTCACGGTTCATGATGGCTAGCAGTCCGGTGGTAAAGGTGATGGCGGCCTTGTCCGGACTAACCCCGGTGGCGAAAGCATTGGGTGAGGGGTCATCGATGACGTATACCGTCGGCTTGGGGATCCCTTCACCAATGGCCAAGGACTCCACCAGGTTGTGCACCTGCTGGTACTGAGCCGGATCGGCGGGCACGGCCCCGGACACCCGGAGCACCAGGGCGGCCCCGGAGGTCAACGAGTAGAGGATCCCCAGGGTGGCCAACAGAGCACAGATCACCACGCCGACAATGACCGGGGACCAGCCGTAGTTGGTCGATGAAGCGGCTGCAGAGCCGTTGTAGGCGGTGGGATGGTACAAGGCCTTGAAGAGCAGCCCACCCGCCACTCCGATGGCCAGCCAGATGACGAAGAACGCGACGATGACGAAAACGGTGCGACGCTTGTTGCTGGCGATCTCGCTGTACACATAACGAATGGTACGGGGTATTCCAGATCCCGCCAGCCAGTGCAGTGATCACGTGTGAATGGACCCTCACCGGTGGGCGTGAAGTGCTCCTCGACGAAGCTCCAACCAGCCGCAGGGGATTGTTCGAGCACCGAAAACCGCGTCAGTGCCACTCTCTCCACATTTAGTTGTGGGGACAACAATATAGAGGTCGAGAGCAATCGCGTGGGAAGTGGCTCTGATCTGGCGGGCTGTGCCAACCGAGTTTTGTCGATAGCTCACTCACTCACTCACTCACTCACTCACTCACTCACTCACTCACTCACTCACTCACTCACTCACACTCGCCTCACACAAAGCTCAACTCACTCACTCATACACACCAAGCACGGGGTCTCTGCTTTCCGACACCTGGAGACGGCTCGGACACCTATCGCTGGCGCACGTTGTGGTGAATTGTGCGAAGATTTGCCGCACGCGGCGGGCGGCGCCGTGCACGATCGCAATGAGGGATAGAGGTGAGCGGAACCTCGCAGCGCCCTAACTGGTGGTTGGCGAGCGATGGTGAGGCGCCGGCCCAGGTTCCCGAGTTGCACTCTTCGTTGTGGGAGCAACTTTCCTCCAACTCCACCACTTGGTGGACGACCCCCGCATTGCCGGTCCAAGCCCGTCCCGGGTTGCGCCCGCAGCACGTGCCGGAATTGCCCGTGCCCCGATCCACCAGCTCCATTACCCCGACAAACGCTGTTGACACGTGTTCGGCGACATTGAGCGTGGCCCAGCCAACGACGGTACGTTCGCGAATCCCGGCAGCGGTCGCTTGGATCGCTACCGGCATCTTCCTCATAACCACGATCGTCGTTGGGACCATCGCGTATCAGCAGAGTTCATCGACCAGCCAATGGCGTCAAGCCGACGAAAAGGCTCTTTCAAGATTGGCGAAGGCACACTCGGTCGTGGCGTTCTCAATGTCTCAGGTCTCGAATCTGAAAAGAGACGTCCACAGCCTGAACGGTCAATTGCCCGCAATGGCCAGTGCCAAACAGAGGGCGCTTGTACAGCTGGCGAAGGCAAAATCGACCATCGCTCAACTGGAATCTCGGGCAACGATTCTCAAGGTTCATATCCGGAGCTTGAACAACCATCGCTCCGCAGAAACCAGCACACAGAAGAGAGCGCTCGGGCAGCTGGCTACCGCACAGTTGACCATTGCATCTTTGGGCTCTCAGATCTCGGCCCTCAACAGTAAGGTTGGGAGCCTGAAGAGCCAGCTCTCTGCAGACACGGCAGCCCAGAAGAGAACGGCCGCTCAGCTGGCTGCCGCGCAGTTGACTATCGCTACCTTGAATTCTCAGATCTCGGCCTTCAACGGCGAGGTCCGGAGCCTCGCCCGTTCCCCACAGTGGCCAAGGTCAAAGAGAGGCCTGCAGGCGCCGGTGACAGGTAAAAGGCACTCGACTTGAAAGCCGCCTTGAGCCAGCTCGCTCGCCGTTAGTCGCCAAGTGGTACGACTGAGTTGGACGGATCCGAGGGAAGGCTCGTCCCGACGCCGTTGGTGGCCGTGACCGTGAAGTCATAGGACGTCCCGTTGGTCAGTCCTCCGACCGTGCAAGTGTCCGTCTCACCGTTCTCGGGAACGTCGTAGGTGCAGGTCTCGTCGCCACCATCTCCGGTGGCGGTGACGGTGTAAGAGGCGATCGGCGAACCCTCGTCGAAGCCAGGCACCCAGGTGACACTGGCCGATTCGTCGCCTGCGGCTGCCGTGACGTCTGTCGGGGGATCGGGCACGGTGGCTGGTGTGATGTCGTTGGACGGATCCGAGGGAAGGCTCGTCCCGACGCCGTTGGTGGCCGTGACCGTGAAGTCATAGGACGTCCCGTTGGTCAGTCCTCCGACCGTGCAAGTGTCCGTCTCACCGTTCTCGGGAACGTCGTAGGTGCAGGTCTCGTCGCCACCATCTCCGGTGGCGGTGACGGTGTAAGAGGCGATCGGCGAACCCTCGTCGAAGCCAGGCACCCAGGTGACACTGGCCGATTCGTCGCCTGCGGCTGCCGTGACGTCTGTCGGGGGATCGGGCACGGTGGCTGGTGTGATGTCGTTGGACGGATCCGAGGGAAGGCTCGTCCCGACGCCGTTGGTGGCCGTGACCGTGAAGTCATAGGACGTCCCGTTGGTCAGTCCTCCGACCGTGCAAGTGTCCGTCTCACCGTTCTCGGGAACGTCGTAGGTGCAGGTCTCGTCGCCACCATCTCCGGTGGCGGTGACGGTGTAAGAGGCGATCGGCGAACCCTCGTCGAAGCCAGGCACCCAGGTGACACTGGCCGATTCGTCGCCTGCGGCTGCCGTGACGTCTGTCGGGGGATCGGGCACGGTGGCTGGTGTGATGTCGTTGGACGGATCCGAGGGAAGGCTCGTCCCGACGCCGTTGGTGGCCGTGACCGTGAAGTCATAGGACGTCCCGTTGGTCAGTCCTTCGACCGTGCAAGTGTCCGTCTCACCGTTCTCGGGAACGTCGTAGGTGCAGGTCTCGTCGCCACCATCTCCGGTGGCGGTGACGGTGTAAGAGGCGATCGGCGAACCCTCGTCGAAGCCAGGCACCCAGGTGACACTGGCCGATTCGTCGCCTGCGGCTGCCGTGACGTCTGTCGGGGGATCGGGCACGGTGGCTGGTGTGATGTCGTTGGACGGATCCGAGGGAAGGCTCGTCCCGACGCCGTTGGTGGCCGTGACCGTGAAGTCATAGGACGTCCCGTTGGTCAGTCCTCCGACCGTGCAAGTGTCCGTCTCACCGTTCTCGGGAACGTCGTAGGTGCAGGTCTCGTCGCCACCATCTCCGGTGGCGGTGACGGTGTAAGAGGCGATCGGCGAACCCTCGTCGAAGCCAGGCACCCAGGTGACACTGGCCGATTCGTCGCCTGCGGCTGCCGTGACGTCTGTCGGGGGATCGGGCACGGTGGCTGGTGTGATGTCGTTGGACGGATCCGAGGGAAGGCTCGTCCCGACGCCGTTGGTGGCCGTGACCGTGAAGTCATAGGACGTCCCGTTGGTCAGTCCTCCGACCGTGCAAGTGTCCGTCTCACCGTTCTCGGGAACGTCGTAGGTGCAGGTCTCGTCGCCACCATCTCCGGTGGCGGTGACGGTGTAATAGGCGATCGGCGAACCCTCGTCGAAGCCAGGCACCCAGGTGACACTGGCCGATTCGTCGCCTGCGGCTGCCGTGACGTCTGTCGGGGGATCGGGCACGGTGGCTATTCCGTATCCAACACAAGTCCCGTCATGGTTGTCGCTATTGGATCCATCCGGACAGGTGGTATTCGACCAGGTGACTCCGAGCAGGTTGGCATCGGCGAGGTTGGCTCCGGTGAGGTTGGCTCCTGTGAGGTTGGCACCGGTGAGGTTGGCGCCGGTCAGGTTGGCATCGGTGAAGTTGGCGCCGGTGAGGTTAGCGCTAGATAGGTTGATGTCGACTAGATCGCAATCCTGGAGATTTGCGTATGGGATGAAGGAGTAGCAGTCCTGAACGCTCGTCGGTCTACCTTTAACTCTGTTCGAACCTTTGCTTTCTCCTACTACGTTCGAGGCGAAGACCCTCACGGAATACTTTTTTCCATTCGTCAAACCCGTCACGGTGCAGCTTGTAGCACTAGCCGTGGAACAGGTCGAAGTTCCTGGTGTGGCGGTGACCAAATAGCCATCAATGGCAGAGCCACCATCGGACTTCGGGGGGTCCCAATCGACAAGAATCGCCGTGTCAACGCCAGTCGCCATAGTCAAATGCGGAGCACCGGGCTTTTTGAGACTACGTGGCTTCGCACCGACGGGCGAACTGACAACCAGAGCGGCAAAGGACGTTGAAATCAGAATCAGGACGATGAGGGCGCGAGATCTCATCGTCACAACCAGCCGTTGAACTCTTTCGACACACGTCGCAACACCCTGCCGCCTCCCAGTTCAGGTTGAGAAGCCCACAACTGACGTGGACGCTCTGGGACTCCTCGGAGGATAGCGCAATGACAGATTCAGGTCCCGCTTGCTTGGTCAAGGACCACTCGGCCAGGCACTCGACGTCCTGCCAGTTTCACGCCGTCCTCTCTCAGTCGGCCCGTTCCTCCCGCTGGGTAACTACTTGGCCGTAGTGAAGAACACGCCAGTGTCGAAGGTCGAGGTGACGGTGGCCGCCTCGCCCAGGCGGGGGAAGCCGAACAGATCCTCGATGGACGCCAGCAGCGAGTAGTGGTTGAGCGGCCTGCTGTCCTTGCTGCCAGGTGTGATGAACGGAGACACCATGACCGTGCCGATGAGCCCGCCGCCCGGCCCGTTCTGGCCATTGCCGCCGGCATCAGCGGCGGGGCCCGGCGTCTCGCCGCAGCAAGCTCTGGCATCGGACAGGTCAGACTCGTCGAAGGTCACGACCAGCAGGCCGTCCTGCTTGAAGGCCGGAGACGCCTCGATCAGTGGCACCCACGTCTGGAGGAAAGCATTCTGGTCGCCCACGGCCGAACCGGTCGGAGAGGTCTCGTTCCTGCACGGGTAGTCGTGGCCGTCGTCGCACAGGTTTGGGGTGATGAAACTGAAGTTCGGCGTGGTGGCCTCGGACTGGAGGTCAGTGGCCAATCCGGTCACCCCGGCCGGCGTGCCGGCGGGCATTGTGCCGTCGGTAGTGCCGAGCGGCACGACGTCGCTGTCGCACAGCGCCGAATCGTCTGTGATCGAGTGGAAGTAGACGAACGGATCGTGGCGGGCTGCGTAGCCGTCTCCCGGCTCGGCGGCCACCGTGTTGTCCGGCTGGTTGTCACCGGCGTAGCCGCAGGTGGCCGACTCCCGGGTCGGATCGTTCCCCATGTCCTCCATGTACCCCTTCCAGGTGTAACCAGCGGCCTCGAGCTGGCCGGGGAGGGTGGGTACGTCGGCCGGATACTCGCACCCCGCGCCCTGCTGGATGCCGTCAACTAAGCCGTCGCCGGCCGGAAAGTCGGCAAAGCCGCTGTCGATGCAGTCCAGTTGGTTGTCACTGTTCGGTGGCTGCCCCGACACCATGGCCACGTAGTTGTCGTTGGAGTAATGGCCGATCCCGTAGTACTTCTTGAGCAGGATGCCCTGAGACGGCATCGTTCTGGCCAGGTAGGGGTCGACCGACGGGTGCCCGAACGTGGCGTTGTACCCTTCGTTCTCCATGACGATGACGAAGACGTGGCGGATTTCGGGTAGGCCCTGCACCCTGAGGGTGAGAGTCTGATCGGTGGTGCCGACCGTGTTAGACGCCTGCAGATCGACGGTGAAGACGGCGCCGTAGGCCTCGGTGCCGGCCAGAGTGGCAGTGCCGTCACCGTCGTCGACCAGTGACAGCCCGGACGGCAGTGCGCCGACGGCACTGATGGCGGCGACGGGATTAGCCCTCGTCGTGATGGTGTAGGTGAACGCGCCGGTCGAAACAGTGGCGTTGGGCTTCGATTTGAAGACAGGTGCGCTCGGACGCTTCCCCTGGGACGACGCCTGGGCCGGACCGGCAGCTACAGATAGCGCCGCCGTCGAACCCAGCGCTATCAAGGCGCCCAGAACCACCATTGTGCGACGATGAACCCGCATCGGCTGCTCCCCCACTCTCCGATTCCACCGGCACGCGTGTGCGGTGGCCACTAACGACTTACTACTAACTCACTCACCACAATCACTCGACTCAACTCACTCTACTCAATCTCACCTACTGGGCGTTTGAGAGAGCGAGCCGGTTGCATCCAGGTCACCATGCCATTTGGTTCCCGTTGACCATCGTGCCCTTTTTCATAGCGCTGCTTCATGTGCCCCGTCTCCTCAATGCGGGCGTTGGGCAGCGCCTGAGGACCTGGCCATCCACGACCATCATCTGCAGATCCATAGAGCCTGCTGGATTGCTCTCTTCGCCATCGGCGCATTTGCCAGGAAGTGAGGGCGTCGAAAGGCCCGACGCCCGAACTGGGGCGTTCTGCGTGCGCTGCAGGCGGCAGGTATAAAAAATATGGAAAGACTCCATAAATTCGACTTGATAATGCGATGAATTGGGGGTGGTAAACCATAAATTTTTGTCGTGCGGAAAAAACAGGAAAATGAGCGACGATTTGCATCTCCTGGTGGGGCGGATTGGAACGTGGATACGGGGTTGGGTTCAACACGGAAGGTGACTAAGCCGGAGGATCGGAGTGTCAACGACGCTCTTGAACTTGGACGCCGAGGCGCGGCTCTCCAGAGGCTGGCGACGACCAGGCGCCGCCGCGAACTCTTGGAGCTCGAGGAGTTGTCGAATGTCAGCAGGGCTCGAGCGGCTGGTGCGAAGTGGACTGAGATCGGCGCGGCGCTTCGGGTCAGCGAGCGGGTTGTGTCAAAGAAATACGGGCCTTTGTTGAAACCACAGGTTCCGAAGGGCCCCGTCACGCGCAACGGTAACGAATCGACGGCGTTCTAAGCTGCAGCCTGGTTCGGGCGATCACTAGCGTCCTGTGGACTGACCTCGACGGCTCCGAAGAAGCTCAAACACAAAGTCCACGGACGGGACCCTCAACCCTCAACGTCACCGAATCACAGTTAACCAGTGAGGATGGTTGAACAGGTGCTTTCCGGAATTGGTTGCGTCGCAGACTGCGAGCATTGCGTCGCCCGCGGCCTCAGGGCATGAAGTAGCCATCCACCCGATGTTGTCGGGGCCGCTGCTGCACGGCATTGGCCGCCTGCAGTCCAGAAAGCACCGCGGCCTCGATACAGCCGGCATTGAGTCCGGAATCAGTCCAGTCGCCGGCCAGGAAGAGATTGTCGTAGCCGCTTTCATCGGCCCGGAGTCGGACTCGGTCGGTCCCCGGCAACGACTGGACATAGCGGTCCGAGAGATCGGTGTTGGCCGTCCAGAACTGTGACTCGAATCGGTCCGGTCCGTCTTGCGCACCGTCGGCACAGAGGAGTTCCCACCGGAAACCATCCTCGCCCGTGGTTCCCGGAAGAAGATGGCGGATGTCCTTCTCGAGGAACTCGATCGCACTGTCCCGCACTCTCCCGCGCTGGCGTGCGGCCTCGGCAGGTCCAGAGGGTACCGACGCATCAAGGGCGCCACAGAAATACCCGATGGCCCGGGGGCGGCTCCTTGTCGGCCACTCCTCGACATCGATGAGCTGGGGCATCGATGCCCAAGTGCTGAAGGGCTCCTTGAAGGAGCTCAGGGTTGAACCGGGGTGCGACCAGCCGAGGTCTCCCTCGCTCGCACGGAGCCACACCTGAAAGGACTGGGTGGCAACCGAACCCAGACCGTTGACCATGTCCCGCCACTCCGGTCGCTCGGCGGCCAGCTCGGCACACGTGTGGGCAGCCATCCCCGGCGGAATGGCGAAGACCGCGACATCGAAGTCCACTCCCTCCCGCAACACCCGGCGCTCGGCGTCCGGCCACTCACACCAATGCGATTCGAGTGGATGATTCTCGATGCCGTCGGCGTTGGCAAGCTGCTCGGTGCGCGGGGCGGCGGGAAAGCAGGGCAGCCCCTTCGAGAGGACGAGGGGGTCATACGTCCGGCGACCCGTGACGAGGCGGGCCTGACGTCCGATGGTTATGGCCTCGATGCGCTTCCCGTCTTTGGCCGGATGGAGGGCGTCCACCCGGTGGAAGAACTCGAAGCGAACGCCCCGCCGATCCAGAGCCTCGTATAGAGGGGCAAAGACGATGTCTCCCATACCGGCGGCCATCTTCCAGAAGATCGATCCCCGATAGTCGAACAGGGTCTTACCCCCGAACAGGACGGCGGTTCCGGCACTGAGCGACGGTAGGGCCGGATCTCCTCCGACGAATCCGAACACCATGTCATAGAGGGATCGAACGATCGAAAAATCCGCCAGCTCGGGCGGACCCCCATGGCGAAGGAGCCAGGCGAGATACTCCTCGTCGTTGATCGACCCGAGGCCCCGAGGTCCGGCCATAAGCCGGTCGGTCACGATCCCGCGGAGGGCCGCCGTGCCTAGGGCCACGCCGCACCATGTGCGCCGCATCCCGTCATCCGCCACCTCGTCTCCCTGACCGGAGAATCCGCGGAAGCCAGCGCCGGGGTTGGTCAGCCGGAGGGCTTCGGAGCCCAGTGCGGCGATGCCGACCGGCAGGCCCGCAGCCAACGACCGCGCCCACGAGGAGTCGTGAGACGGGTCCCCGTCGGGGAGCGAACCGAAGTAGTGAGCGACAAGGCGCGACGCCTGGTTGACCAGTTCGACAAGCGTCAGGTCACGACCCTTGGCTGCGGGATCACCCGGTATTCGGTCATTGTCGGGCAGGTCGGTCACCCAGGGCAGCCAGGCGTCGCCGGACCGATCGCACAGCCCGATCTGGCTCGACGGGATCATGGCGTCAGCCAGCGTTCGCACCGGTGACTCGGGTCGCCGCGAGGGACGATCAAGCTCCTCGTAGCACTGGCGAAGGAGCCGGAATGCGTTCTCGTACCAGCCGAGCCACACGTGCAGGCCGTGCTCCTCGATACGGCCGTTCGGGCCGCGGCTACTGGCTCCTTTGCCGCCCAGCCGCCAGCCGCGCTGGTACACGGTGATAGTGGCGAACTCGTCACGCCAACCTGGTTCGCTCAACCTCCAAGCCGCACTGAGCCCGGCCATCCCCCCGCCAAGAATGGCGACTCGCCTACGCCCCTTCGTCATGGCTCAGCGGCAAGCAACGCCTCGGCCCGGGAGACCTCCGGATAGGAGGGGTTTCGTCCCAGTCCAGCGAGTGCCCGATCGACCTCTACCATCCGGCTCGGGTCGAGGGCGACGAGATCAAGTGCGGCGCGCAGCTCATAGAGGGCGGCGTGCTGACGCCGAGCCATCTCGAGGGCCTCACCGAGCCTCTCCTTCTTTCCCTCGGGATGAAGCTCGAGCTGGGAAAGGCGCCGAAGCGCCTCGGACCGCCAGCAGCGCATCCCGGTGCTGTCGGCCAACCCCAGCGAGTCCTCGAGGCAGCTCCGGGCACGGTGCATCTCGCCTGCCCCCGTATACAGGACGCCGGCGACCATCAGGTAGTAGGGAAGGAAGAACCGGGCGTCAACCTTCTTCCACGTCTCGGTCATCTCGAAGAGGACCGCCGCGTGGATGGCCAGCTCCCCGGCGTCGGCTCCTCGGTCGAGAGCTTGCAGACCGGCCAGCACGGTCTGTTGGGTCACCGCCACCATGGTCCAGACATCGAACCCGTGCTGGGCAGCGATGTCGAGCAGGCGCTCGAGTCTCTCTTCAGCCACGTCGAACTGCTGGCGTTCGATCCTCATCCACGCCTCGACCGAGAGCCCATAGGCGACGCTGTACGGTCCCTGGGGGAAGGACATCGTGTCCGCCCGCTCGAGCGCCTCCACAAAGGCCGAGTCGGCCCCGTCGATCTCGCCCATCACGAAGCGGACCAGACCGACACAGGTGAGAATCACCGTCACCGGCTCATTGGGGTTGAACCATTCGGCCACGAACTTGTCCTCGTCCGCCGGCACCCGGTTGGCATGGAACAGCTCGAGAAGGTCGCGCGCCGCTCGGAGGTCGCCCTCCCAGCAGTCGAGGATCCCGAAGGCGGCAATGTTGAAGTTCCGGTACCACTCCCGCTTCTCGAGGCTCCGATATGTGAACTCGCTGATCTGACGGCACTGCGCGAGCTCGCCCCTGATCAGGTGGTAGGTCCACAGGACGATGACCGTGTTGAACATCTCGTCACCGAACGGGTCCTCCGCCGTGAGCTCGAGGCAGCGTTGGTAGTCCGCGGCCGCAGCAGGGCTGCCCGGGCCCTCTTCGGAGACAGCAAGATAGCCACGTTGCAAGCGAAGTCGCACCTCGCGTAGGTCCCGTTCGAGGTCGTGGTCGGTACTCGCCGTAAGAAGGTTGATCGACCGACTCAGATACCCTTGGGCCTCGGAGAATGCCCCCCGCATACGGGCCGCGGCCGCCTCCCTCTCGTAGGCGTCCGAGGCCTCATCCGCTCGGCTCGCCCGCTCGTAGTGTGAGGCCACCACACCCCAGTCGATGACGCCGTCACCCTCCCTGCCTGAGGTGAGCGCATCGGCCACACTTCCGTGGATGGACCGGCGACGGGACGGAGGTTGGAGCTCATAGGCGACTTCCCGCAACAGCTCGTGTCGGAACCGGTACCGAGCCTGCCCGGTCTCCTGCTCCTCCAGCACCCCCTGCACACAAAGTGTCTCGAGCGCCGCATCGACCTCGGGAGCCGGCAGGTCAAGTACCTGCCGCAGGAGATGACCATCGACGTCCCGCCCGATGGCTGCCGAGGCGGTGGCCACGGGAATGACGTCGGTCGGCGAATCGAGCCGAGCCGCCAGCAGATCGTAGAGCAGGTCCGGTACCGGGCCCGAGGATCGCCCACTCACGTCGTCACGGCGGGCCACGCCCTGTTGCACGCCCTGCTTCACGTTGGCCACGAGCTCCTCGATATAGAGCGGGATGCCGTCGCTCCGGGCGATCACCTCGAGGCGGATTTCCTCATCGACGGGGGAACCGCCGCAGAGGACGTCGATCAGGCGCCCCGCCTCCTCTTCGGAGAATGCCTTCAGCTCGATCACCTCGACCCCGTCGAAGGGCACGAAACCCGGACGCGCCGTCATCACCACGGCGTATCCCCCCTCGCGCTCTGACAGCCGTTCCACCAGATCGAGTGTCGAACGGTCGATCCAGTGTGCGTCTTCGACAAAGAGCACGGAGGGCCCGTCACCCAGGCAGCGGTCGACATAGGTGCAGGCCGCGTCCAGAATGTCCTCGTTGAGCCGGCGGGCCTCCATGGGCTCGGCGACGTATCCCACGGCCGGTTCGAGACCCAACAAGGGTGCCAGCAGCGGTAGCAACGTCTCCGAGGGAAGGTCTCGCTCGACGAGATGGCGGCGGAGGAGTTGAAGTTGCTCCGCTCCTCCACTGTCTCGTTGGACGCCGACCTCCCTCTCCAACAACCGGCGCACCGGATGGAGCCCCGAGTCCTTGAAGAAGGCGGAGCCGGCCAGCTCGACCACGGCAGCAGCATCGGTGCCGGCCATGGCGACGAAGCCAGAAGCCAGATACGACTTTCCCACCCCCGCCTCACCCCTCAGGAGCACAACGGGAGTCACATCCTCGCCCCCACAGACCGAGGTCCAGATGCGGCGCAGTCTGGCCCATTCCTCGTCCCGACTGACCAGAGGGGTCCGTAGGGCGTGCCCGATCGGCTGGCCGGCCCGCTCTCCGACGACCCGGTGGGCCCGGATCGGTTTATCGAGGCCTTTGAGTAGGTGAGTTTCGCCCGCATCGATGTCGAACAAATGGCCGACCATGCGCCTCACCTCTTCAGAGACGATGACGCTGTTCGGTCCGGCGAAGTTCTGCAGTCTGGCGGCCACGTTGACGGCCAAGCCGTAGACGGAATCGTCGGCCGCCCGATACACCTGACCACGGTGTACGGCGATGCGCACGGCCAAAGCCTCGCCGACCGTGCGCTCGGTCTCGATGGAAAGGGCCCGAACCCGGTCGATGAGTCCGAGCGCGGCTCTGACCGCTCGCTCGGCATCGTCGCCCCGAGCATGTGGAGCACCGAACAGGGCCAGGAGGCCGTCGCCCTCCACGTTGACCACATCGCCTCCGAAGCTGTCGTTGATGGTCGCTCGCACTTCGGCCACGTAGCGTCGGACCAGCAACCCGTAGCGTTCGAGCTCGTGCCGCTCAGAGAGCTCGGTCGACCCGACCAGATCGCAGAACATCACCATCACTCTGGGCTGCCAGCCGCCGTCCTCGTCGAGGGGAAGCGGGCCCGACGGGTCTTCTGGCATCACACTCGGCCGGTCAGGGGATCACGAGCCAGACGGGAACGGCAACGCCGTTGCCCGGCGATTGGGAGGAGTCGACACACGTCACTTCACCCCAATAGGTCCCGCCCGGCGCGCCGGCCAGCCGTTTGGCGTCGACCACCAGGTGGAATCCCGTTTGGCCGGCTGGGAGCACGCTGGGGACCACCCGCAGCGCGCCGGCCGGTATCTGCTCCGCTGGATATCCGGCTCGGGGGATACCGATGGCGAGTGGCCCCAGGACCAGCGTGCGGTCGACGGGCAGCGGCGGGACGGAGAACTCATCGGATCGGTACCGGGTGGCCGCACCACCGGCCGCGCCGAGCCACTCCAACGGCAGGAGCAACAACTCGCTCCAGGCGTCGACGAAGGCCTGGGCGTCTCGGGTGAGCTGTTCGATCTGTGCGTCCAAGGCACTCGGCATGTGCGTACTCTCCGTGCGCAGCGTCTCAGGGCACTTGGTCGAACTTGGCCGAGGGGTCGGGCCGAGGCGCGGCCCCCGGCACCACGCCGGCCCAGAATTTCACCATGATCGTTCCGTGGCGGGCGAGGTGGCTCGACAACCTCACGGCGTCGCTGACGTAGTCCGCCGGTCCGTACTGGCCTGCCGCCAGCGCGGCCATCGAAGCTCGGGCGTCGCGCCAGCACTCGCCTAACGCTCCCTCGAAGGCGTCGGCCGTCTTGTCGATCTGTGCGTACCAGCGGTCGTGCTGTCCTGACCAACCGCGATGACCCGGGTGTCCCGGATGCCCGACGCCGGCGGGAGGCGCGGTGCCCGCGGTGCCCTTCCGGTGCGAGCCGACCATGTGGATGTTGGACGGGTCGATCCCCGCCACGTGCTCGATGAAGTACTGGGCCAAGGAGTTGTAGCCCAGGACCCATACGAACCACGCCAGGCCGGCTGCCTCGAGCGGGAGCATCCTCGAGAGGGCCCGGAACTGGACCCGCTTGGTGGTGACCACCTCGACGGCTGAACCGACCGTTCGGACGACCAGGCTCCCCTCATCGACGGTCACCAGTCCATCCCCGCCGTAGGCCGGTTGGTTGTCGGACAACCGGTACTCGAGGACCGAACCGCTGCCGTCTGTCAGGTTCCGGCGCTGAAAGTCCAGTACCGTGCGTAGGAGCAGGAGTGGTGGGGGGAGGGCGGCACAGTCCAGGGCGATGACCTCCAGACACCGCATGAAACCGCTCGGAGCGGGACCCCCGAGGTCGGTCATCTTGCACCACGGAGGGGTGAACCCCGTCCAGCTGGTGGGATCGAGGATGGCCTGGATGGTGGCCATGGGTGTGGCCTCGACCCTCATGCGTGTCTCGAAGGCAACCGCCGGACCCCCGGCTTCTGTCGAGGGAACCACCGTCCAGGTCGGAGGGGCCATGATCTGGTCAGCCACCGACTGACTGATCAGCCCACCGGCCAGCGCTGCCCGCACCAGGGCGCCCCTCGACGGGGCGGTCCTCACCGTGTCCAGAAGGGCTTGTGATCTGGCCTCGAGGGACACGGTTCCGGAGTAAGTGGCCAGATCGGCGATCGGACTCAGAGCGTCGGCCAAGATGTCCACGGGGACCGATGTCAGGCCGGTGAGCGCGGAAGCGGGGGTCGACTGCACGCGACTGAGCAAGGCGATGGCCAGAAGACGTCGGTCGGCCAAACCCTCGATGACGTCCGAAGCGGCCAAACGCCCGACCGCCTCTGGGAGATCAGGAAGCTCGCCCACGACCACGAAGTCGGCGTCACTGTCCTCGGCATCAACTCTTTGGGTCTCGGCCGCCTGAGCAGCCCAGGTTTTGATGCCAGCGAACCATCCGAGGGCGCCTTGCTCGTACTCAGGCACGAGGGCGGCCACGGCGGGGAGCCGAGTCCGATCGTTGACCACCGCCTCGTCGACCGCGCCGAACACGGTCATCAGGTCTGCGAGTTCGCTCACGTGCTCCCGATCCTGTCGACTATGGCGTACCCTACCTGATGGTCGGGCGGGAGATCTAGGGCCCGGTGACCACCGACGACAGGACCGGTGGCCGACGGCGGGCACTGGACTCCGAGGGAAAAGGAACGATGCCCGAAGAGCACGAGAACAGCGCCCCGGGCGACGGCCTGCCGTGGGGATTCATCCTGGATCCGGCAGCCAACCGCAGAGCCCTCGGCGATGTGCAGGAGCGCGGCCTGCGGGCCGCCCGCGACCTGGCAGACCGGGTCATCTCCTCGATCGCCGCCACCGAGCGGCCATCCACCGGTGACCATCGGAACGGTACCGCCGCATCGGACGCGCCGTTCAACGAACCAATCGTCGATCTCTTGCGAGCCTGGTCAGAAGTGGGGGCTCGGGCCCTCGCCCAGCTGACGGCCGGATCCGGCTCCCAACCGGACCAGGCGGGCCGGGACGCGCCAGCAGGTGGAATGGCTGTCGAAGTCAATGGCCAGGGACCACCGACCACATGGCGCCTGCGCGTCGATCGGCGGGGTCTGCTCCTGGCCGCCGCCGAGCTCTGGCTCTGCAATTCTCAATCCCACCCGGTGGGACCGCTCGGCCTCGGCCTCGGCGACCTGCGGAGATCAACAGGCACCGTGGTCAGCTCCGACCTTCTCCGACTGGACCCCGGCACGGTCGAGTTGCCCGCCCGTTGTGCCCGGGCGGTAGCCGTGACCCTCTCCGTCGGCGATCCTCTCGATCCGGGTGTCTACCGCGGCATGCTGCAAGCCGACGGGGCTCCCGAATTCGGAGTCATCGTCGAGCTCACCGTCGAGAACCCCGGCCCGTGACGGTCACGGCGTCCTCCACCGAGACGGTGGAGAAGGTCCTGTCCGAAGTGGGCCGCGAGGTGCGTCGGGCCATGCTCAGCTCCATCCCCGACGGCGAACCTCACCAGTGGCTCTACCAGCTCGTCCGCAGCTATCCCTCCCGCCCGGGAAAGGCCATTCGTCCGGCCTTGTGCCTCTCCACCTGTCGAGCGTACGGCGGCTCAGACGAAGATGCGTTCCCGATCGCTGTTGCCATCGAGATGCTTCACAACGCCTTTCTGGTGCATGACGATGTCGCCGACGGAAGCGAGCGTCGCCGAGGCCGTCCCACGCTTCCCGCTGCGTTCGGTGATGCCCTGTCATTGAATGCGGGTGACGCCATGGTGGTCCTGGCCAACAAGCTCCTCCGCCGGCATACTCGCTCGTTGGACCCTGCGTTGGCCGACCGCATCCTCGACGAGTTCGACATGATGGCCATGCGCACCCTCGAGGGCCAGGCCACCGAACTCGGCTGGCGTCGTGACGGTGTCATCGGGCTGTCTCCGGAGGACTATCTCAACCTGATCCTGCACAAAACCTGTTGGTACACCACCATCCACCCGCTACGAGTGGGGGCTCTCCTGGGCTCGGGTGAGTCGGCACCCCTCGAGGCCATGGTGCACTTCGGCTTCTATCTGGGAGCGGCCTTTCAGATTCGGGATGACCTCTTGAACCTGACCGGTGATGAGCGGGTCTACGGAAAGGAGATCAACGGCGATCTCTACGAGGCCAAGCGCACGCTGGCCCTGATCCACCTGGAGCGGGAGGTTGCCGATGAGGACGCGGCGGTGCTCAACGGCTACCTGGCGGTCGACCGATCCGACCGCACAACGGCCATGGTCGCCCGGATCCGGACCCTCCTCGACACGTACGGGAGCATCGAGTTCGCCCATGACTACGCTCGGGGCATCGCCGTGGCCGCGGTCGAGGCGTACGACCTGGCCTTCGAGGGGTGTCCGGAAAGTGACGACGCCCGCTTCGTGCGGGCGCTCATCCCTTACATGTTGGGCCGGATCTCGTAAAGCGCCACCCGCCGTGGCGGCCTACCATGATCGGGTGGCTGCAAATGAAATGGACGAGATCATCAGTCAGATCACCTCGGCCACCGTTCATCTCGTCCACGTGAACCTCGACCTTGCGCAGCGGATCGCTGCGAACGTCACCGAGCGACCGGATGACGAACCGGGTCCGGGACCAGCTGAGGAGGCCTGGTTGGCCTGGACGGAGAGTGCCGGGGACCTCGTGCAGATCTCCTACCTCACCGCACAGTTGATGGACGGGCTTTGGGGTCGCCCTTCCTCGTCTTCATCCTGAGCAGCGACGATGAGGGACCAGGACGCCCCGTTCGGGGACCGCATGGCCGACGGGGCCAGGGACGCGGTGGTCAGATTCTTCTCCACTCTTCATGCCGCGGCCTATCGGGCCACCGACGGCAAGGCCCTCAATCGGGTGCTCGGGATGAAGGTCGTCGAGCTCACCACTACCGGGCGGCGGACCGGCAGCCCCCGTTCGACCATGCTCACCACGCCCCTGGCGGAACACGACCGAATCGTCCTGGTGGCCTCGAACGGCGGGGATGACCGCCATCCGCAGTGGTACCGGAACATCCTGGCCTGCCCCGACGTGTCGGTCAGGTTGGATGGTCGACTGTTGGCCATGCACGCCCGTGTGGCTACTGACCCCGATCGATCCGACCTCTGGCGCATGATCAGAAGCGTCACCCCGACGTATGACCTGTACCAGAGCCGGACTTCCCGCCAACTTCCCATCGTGGTCCTCGAGCCCAGCAATGGGGGTGCGTAGACCACCGACGGCGAGGGTGGGCCCGGAAGTGACAACCGATCGCCCAAGTGTCCCCTGAGTGACAGACAGCCGGCCCACCCGGCGCTCATACTGACCCCGCAGGTGGCGGAACCCGCCGAGTGACCGTGACTGGAAGCCGATCCCCCAGAGCTTCCGGCCGCGGTCATTCGGCGCGTTCGGTCCCTGTTGCCATCCGGGTCGATTCGTTTGCCAGATCCGGGCGCCTGGGTTCGCCCGTTGGCTACCATGGGTGCGCCGCCCATCCAACGTCAACCGTGGAGCAAGCGTTGACCGATCTCGAAGTCGACCCCTTCGCGGGCGCAGCGGTGCTGGGCGTACTGGATGAAAGCGACCGCCGGTATCTGGTCGATCGGAGTCGTCGACGGAAGATCGAAAAGAACCAGATCCTGTTTTTGGAAGGCGATCCCTCCGACTCCGTGCTGGTCCTCATCTCGGGACGCCTGAAGGTGCTGAGGTACTCGGAGAATGGTGATGAATTCATCCTGAACACGGTGGTACCCGGCGACACCATCGGGGAGGTCGGCGTATTTTCGAAGGGCCCACGCTCGGCCACGGTGCAGGCCACGGAGCCAAGCGTGGTCCTCAACCTGGCCGGATCGGTGATCATCGAGTTGGTCTCGGAACGGCCGGCGATGGCAGTTGCCCTGCTGGAGCGGCTGTCGGAGATGGTGCGCCGGATCACCGGGGTGGCGGCCGACCTGGTCTTTCTCGATCTGCGCCAGCGTGTCGCACGGTACCTTCTCCAGCTGACCGTGTCGGCTCCCGCCGTGCCCCGCTCGACCCTGACCCAGGGTGAGGTCGCAGCCAGCATCGGGGCGAGCCGTCAGCGGGTGAACGCCTGCCTCCGAGATTTCGCCAACCAGGGCTGGATCAAGATGGAGTCCCGTAACCTCGAGGTGCTCGATCGCCAAGCACTGACTGACGTCGTCGGCTGCTGACCGCAGCCAAGCCTCCGTCCGTGGCGTGGATCGTCACTCACAGGGGGTGGCAGTCAACGTGTGAGCGCTTCTCGTCCTTCTGTCTCATCTGTGACAGACATCTGCTTTGGGCCGCTTCACACTGACTGCACAGCAACCAGTGCTGGGGGAACGGCGACGTTCTCCCTGGCCGACGAAAGTAGAGGGACGACGATGAACTCAACACGCGCTCAGAAGTCGATTGGGATGCTGAAGGGAATCAAGCTGTTCTCCAGCTGCACCACCTCCGAGCTCAAACGCATCCTCTCGCTCACCGTCGCCCTGGACGTCCCCGAGGGGACGGTGCTCGCACATGAAGATACGCCAGGCTTCGAGTTCTTCATCATCGCCAGCGGCAGGGCCACGGTCTACCGCCGTGGTCGCCAGCTCGCCGATCTGGACGCGGGATCCTTCTTCGGGGAGATGGCGCTTCTGGACGGTGGCTATCGAACAGCAACGGTCATCGCCCGGACCGACCTGTCCGTCCTGGTGTTGTCACAGCGCGAATTCAAATCACTCCAGGCCTTCGCACCCACCGTCGCCCACAACATGCTGGCCGAGATGGGAAGGCGTTTGCGCCTGGCCAACGATCTGGTGGAGGCAGACCGACACCACTACGAACCGCGATGACCTCGAAGGCGGGCAACCCTTGACGGTCAATCCCCCAGATGAGGCAATCGGCGAATGAGACGCCCCACCGAGGCCCAGGAAGGGCCACGTTGGTACGGTTCATATCGGGTCGCTGGGTGCCGCGGCCCGAGTCGGTTGAAGGGGGAGGTTCGCCATGAGCGGGTGGACGAGAGTTTGCAGCTGGGTCGCAGTACTGCGGAGCACAGCTAGCGCCCCGCGGCAGAGACGCAGCCGTGTCGGTAGGGGTGTGGTCGGAGAGACAAAAACCGGGAGACAACCGGTCCGACTGTTGCGGTTGTTTTCCGTCGGAGCGGCTCTTACTCTGGGTGTTGGCGGGATCAGCGCCATTTCGTTGAGTTCGGCCTCCGGGGCATCGGTGGGCCGTAAAGGACCCGGCCCTACCGTTGCGTCCTTCGTAGATACCCCATCCGAACTCAGTCCTTCCGGTGGACCGGTGGTCCTTTCGGCAAGCGTGACCAACGCGGTCAACTGTGTTTTCTCGTCAAAGCCGGTGATTGCCGGTTTGCCGGCAACCATCCCCTGTTCGAATGGTTCCGTTACTGAAGACGTAACGATCCCCGCCAATAACGGAACAAAGGCAACACGATATGTCTTTCGTCTCTCGGTTCGTGGGACCGTCGAGGTCAAGAAGGCAAAAGCGGTCAGACTGACAGTTGCGAAACCGGAACCGGTGAGCCTCGTAACTGACGGTGTCGGATATTGCGCGATCGTTACCTCCGGAGGCGTGGATTGCTGGGGGGACAACTCCGTGGGCGAGCTTGGCGACGGAAGCGAGCTGGAATGCAGCAGCTCCGAGGTGTGCAGCACGAAGCCAGTGGCAGTTTCCGATCTCAGCGGGGTAGTCAGCATCTCAAGTGATCGATCGAGCTATTGCGCGGTCATCCATTCGGGCGGTGTGGAATGCTGGGGCGACAACTATTACGGCGAGCTCGGCGATGGAACGACCTCCGGTCCCGAAGCGTGTGAAGACGGTAGCCTGTTCATTCCGTGCAGCCGAACCCCGGTGACCGTCGACGGTCTTACCGATGTGTCGAGTCTCACGAGCGAGGGTAACGGCTATCCCAATGGCTTTGGTTACTGTGCCGTCCTAACCTCCGGAGGCGTCGATTGCTGGGGCGAGAACAGTACGGGCGAACTCGGAAACGGCACTACGACCGAGAGTGACGTCCCTGTGCCGGTGACCGGCCTGACCGGGGTAACGAGCATTGCCAGTGACGGAGACGGCGACGGGGATCTGTACGGCTACTGTGCGACTCTGTCCTCTGGGGGAGTCGATTGCTGGGGTGACAACTCCGTGGGCGAGCTCGGCAACGGAACCTCTGCCGGTCCGGACACCTGCAGCGGCACGGCGTGCAGCACGGTGCCGGTTGCCGTGGCTGGTCTCAGCGGGACGGCGACCGTTGTCAGTGACAGCGAGGGTTACTGTGCCGCCCTAACATCCGGAGGCGTCGATTGCTGGGGGGCAAACGGCTCGGGTCAGCTCGGCAACGGAACCACCGGCGATAGCAATGTGCCGATGGCGGTTACGGGCATCAGTAGCCCTGTGACACTGGCCAGTGACGGTGACGGAATGTGCGCCCTCGCGTCCGGGATCGTCGACTGCTGGGGGGACAACTCGGTGGGCGAGCTCGGCGACGGATCTTCGACCGGTCCGGATAGCTGCAGTGACGGCGCGTGCGGAACAACCCCCGGGGAGGTCACCGGCCTTGCCTCCCCTTCCAGCCTGGGTAGCGACGACGGGGGCTACTGCGCAATCGTGGCGTCAGGCGGCGTGGACTGCTGGGGCGACAACGAATTCGGTTTTCTGGGAATTGGCTCCTCTATCGGCCCGGATTCATGCGGCAACGTTTCTTGTTCCACAACGCCAGTGGGGGTCGGACTCACCGCGGAGACCAGTATCACGAGCGACGGTAGTGGCTACTGTCTCCTCGGGACATCGGGGGGAATCGCTTGTTGGGGAACCAACATGGACGGTCAACTCGGAGATGGCACAACCTCGGACGCTGATAGTCCGCAATACGTTTCGTAGCTCACCGATGGTCACGATCTGCTTCCACAAGATCTCTGGCCGATTGGCGATCCCTGGACGAGGCCCCGTAGCACCCGAAAACCCGATCACTCCCGTCGGCCGGGGCCGGTAGCCCACTCGCTACCACTGACTCACCAACTGACCAAACGCCAAGTAACAACTCACCACTAACGAGTGGCTAACCGGCCATACCCACGATGGGCCGGTTGAGGTGGATGGATCCGGTCGATCCGTGGAAGTGGGCGTCACCGAAGCTGAAGATGCCGCCGTCGGCAGCGACCAGCCAGTAACCACTACCGTCCGGAGTCGCCGCCATGCCCACGATGGGCTGGTTGAGATGAATCCCGCCGGTTGATCCGTGGAAGCGGGCGTCACCGAAGCTGAAGATGCCGCCGTCGGCAGCGACGAGCCAGTAACCACTACCGTCGGAGGTCGCTGCCATGCCCACGATGGGCTGGTTTAGGTGGATGGAACCCGTTGATCCGTGAAAACGGGCGTCGCCGAAGCTGAAGATGCCGCCGTCGGCAGCGACGAGCCAGTAACCGCCACCGTCGGGAGTCGCAGCCATCCCCACGATGGGCTGGTTGAGATGAATCCCGCCGGTTGATCCGTGGAAGTGGGCGTCGCCGAAGCTGAAGACACCCCCGTCGGCAGCGACGAGCCAGTAACCGCCACCGTCGGGAGTCGCAGCCATCCCCACGATGGGCTGGTTGAGATGAATCCCGCCGGTTGATCCGTGGAAGTGGGCGTCGCCGAAGGTGAAGATGCCACCGTCGGACGCCACCGTCCAGTAGCCACCGCCATCAGCCGTATTGGCTACTCCCACAACAGGCCGGTTGAGTTGAATCGAACCGGTCGATCCGCAGAAGGGAAGATTCCCGAAATCAAAAATCCCGCCATCGCTGGCGGTCAGCCGGTAGCCAGCAGGGCCGCCCGCCGGTGGATTGCACGGTACGGAAAGGTCGTTTCCCAGGTTGATCGGCGTCACGAACAGTCGACGCACACCGCCGCAGGAATAGTTCGTGCAGGAGCTCGGCCAGCCGGCGTACCCCAGCCACCAATGGCCGGTGGAGTCTGTGAAGAATGACCCCCCGCCCGGACCTGCCACGCTCCCATACGAGGTGAGGAAAGGGCCGCTGCTCGGCTGCTGGCAGGGGCCGCTCGGACCACTGCAAGTGGTCAGTGCTTGGGCGTAGCTCGAGGACAGATAGTTGCCCGTAGAGAACAGCAGGTCATAGGTCCCGTCGACAGATACCAGCTGAGGATCGTCAAAGGTGGTTTCCCAGGGCAGGGCGGCCTGATCGACCGTAAGTAGAACGGTGGGGCTCCCCGCAAAACTGGTCCCGTTGCTGGCCAAACGGACGGACCACACTTGGGAGGGCTCCGATGAACTCCCATCATTGGACTTCCAGATCAGATAGGCCGCCCCCGTTGCCGGATCCACGAAGGGACTCGGATCGAGTACGCCTCCGGTCCCGCAGTACAGAGGCCCAGAGGAGCTGTCAGTGAACACAGGATTGCCCGGGGTGAGCGTAGGCGCCGTAGCCACCGATAGACAGCTGTGGCCGCTGTCCCCAGCATTTGGATTGGTTGATGCGTCGTAGAACATGACCCAGTGACCGCCGTAGAAGTAGACGCCCGGGGACGTCTGGGTATCGGGTGTCTCCCACGCAGGCACTTTGGGAAGCGCCGTCGACCCGTAGGAAAGGCCGGTGTAGGAGCGCCAGCCTGAGGCTGGGCTTCCGCTGATGTCGATGAGTGCCTGTAGGTGATTCCCGAGCGCAGTGCCGGTCGTGAACGCGTAGTAGGCACCGTCGGAGTACACGATGTCGGGATCTGGAGCATCTCCCGCAAAGGCTGGGGTCTGGCTCGGAGACACCGAGACTCGGCTCATCACGGATCTCTGCGCCGGTGCCGCTGTCGATTGCCCACCAGCAAGGACTCCAACCATCCCGATCAGGGTGCTGATCGTAACGGTCAGACGTCCGATTCTTGAAACTGAACTCACGCCAACTCCTCACGCCGATTCGGTTTCAGCGATACTAATTTAAGTCTCCTCCGACCTGCATTTTGAGCTGATCCCAAGCGAATCCTTCAAGGGAGACCGGCACCAGCGAACAACCAACCGTCAATGTGGCGAGGAGGAGTGCTCGAGACGACGATCGCCAACTGGCGTCGGCGGTCTCGGTCGGTGATGCCCGAGCAGTTGGCAAACACCTCAAAAACGCTGGTCCCGACGGCCGTCGGTGTAGGGCGATCGCCCCCTAGTCCTTCCGGACCGAGGGTTGAGGTGACAGATGGACTCTTTGGTTGATGGTCATGCTGCCTTGTTCCTCCGGTGCTTGTCGAGGACCTCGTGAGGCGTTCTGCCTCGCATGTAGTCGCCGTGGTTGCGCCGGTGGCGGTGGTAGGTGGTGAGCCAGGCGTCGGCCTCGGCGTGGAGCTGTCGGGTCGAGGTGAAGTGACGGCGGTGGAAGGCGGGACGCCAGCACTCTTGGAGGATGGTCTGGTGAAACCGCTCGCAGACGGCGTTGTGGTTGGGCGACCGGGGAGGGATCCGCTGGTGGCCGAGCTGCTTGGCCACCAGGTGGGCCCGGAATCCTCCGTCCACATATTCAGGACCATTGTCGGTGAGCACGGCTCTGACCTTCACCCCGTGACGCCGGTAGGCCCGCAGGAGGTGGTCGATGAAGCGGATGGAGTGGGTGTGGTCGACCGGTCCGATCACGATCATGACGATGGCCCACCGGGTGAAGACGTCGATGGCGCTGAGCTGGTACACCTTGCCCACCCCTTTCAGCTTCCCGATGTAGAAGCTGTCCAGGCAGACCAGCTCACCGGGTCCCCCGGTGGCCAGGCAGAACCCGAACAGCCGGTCATCCCGGGCCGCCTCGGTCACGAGCCCCGTCGTGGCTGCGGTGATCACCGCCGCCCGGGCCAGGCGCTGGGAGCGTCGTCCCAGGCCGTGGGCCACCAGGTGCTTTTGCACCGTGGACTTGGCCATGGCGAAGCCCTGGTCACCCAGGCGGTCGGCGTACTGGCGACAGCCGATGGTGGGCTCGACCACGGCCAGGGTCAACAACGCCTGGACCACGTGGGTGGGGGTGGCCTCGGGCATTTGCGGGGCCCGACGGGCCTTCGGCACCAGGGCCTCGAGGCCGTAACGGTCGGCCAGGTTCTTCCACTGGTAGTACCGGGTCCGGGAGACCCCGAAGACCCTGCAGGTCTCGGCCACATTCCCGGTTCGCCGGGCATGTTCCAACACGGCGATGCGCCGTTGGTAGATGATCTCTGCTGGGGTCACGGTGATGGGCTCCTTGTCTCTTTGGTAGGAACCAAAGAGTCCATCGCCGGACCCCACCTCATGGTGGATGTGCAACCTCATCCCGTGGACCGGAAGCCCTAGTTGAGTCTCCCGCTCGCCGCCGTCGCAACGGGATGACGGCAGCCACCCGCTGGCAGGGCCCAACACGGTGGCCTGGTTGATGGCGAGGTCGGGTTTTCGGACACTGCAGGGCGGGTCGGTACCTAACCGAGCGATGGGACGGCGGCCACCTGGCCGACTGCTACTGACAGAGCCGAGGATTTGTTGATTGCACTGCGGGCCCCGGACCCTCGTGCGGTTACCGTTGCTCCAGTGCAGGGTTTGTCCCGTGACCCGGTAGCATCGGACGGTGGTCAGAGTATGGGGAAATTGCAGGAGCCTCGGGCGCGGCGCGCTCGAAGTCACGATCGGTCGCTGATGGCGACGGGTCGTCCGAGACTGAGCCGTGACAAAGTGCGTGCCGTCTTCATCGAGGCCGGATGGGCGATCTTGCGCGAGGAAGGGCTGGGCGCCGGTGGTGGAGCACTGACCTTCAAGCGCGTGCGAGAGCGGGTCGAGGCAGATACGGGGATCCGTATGACCAATGCTTCGCTGATCGGACGGGTCTGGAAGAATCAATTCGAATATCAGACGGACGTGTTGGCGACCATTGCCGCTGACGACAGCACCTCTGAGATCGAGGACACCCTGAGAGATCTGGCACCCGTTCTGGCGCGCATGGATCCATCATCCGAGGAGTCGCGACGGGCAACCATGCGCGAGGTATGCCGACTTTCGGCAGCTGCCAACACCAGGGCCCTACGCCAGTCAACCGACTGGTTGCTGTGGATCGGCATCTGGGCTGTGACGGCGTTGGGGACTTCTCCCGAGCGTCGCAGCCGGGTCGAGGCGGCGCTCGACCTCTCGTACCAGGCGGTGACCGAGCGCATGGAAGGGATCTACAAAGCAGGGATGGATTTTGTCGGCTACCGCGTCCGTTCTGGTCTTACGGTCCGTCAATTCACGATTGCCGTAGCCGCGTTGGCAGAGGGTTGCGTCCTCAGAGACCGCGTCGACTCCGCCCACATGAACAGCATCATGCGACCCACCGGACCGGACGGTGAAGAGCAAGAGTGGACACTTTTCGGTTTGGCGCTTGAAGCGCTCGCCAATGAGTTCTTCGAGTTGGACTCCGACATATCGCCGCCGGTGGTCGACGATGCTTCGGTATCGGAAGTATTGAAAGCCTGAGGCGGCCCCTCAGCCTCACCACCTCGGATGGATGGGAGGTAGGCGATCGGACGCCACTTCGCCGATGCAATCGAGCCTCCACACCAAGCGCTCTGGCTCGACTAACCAAAGCACCGCGACCCATCGGGCCCTCTCGGACGGATCATGGCGCTGTACCGATCCTCCGTGGATCGAATAGTTTTATGGCGTGCCGGATGACCGACAACAACTGACAGAGTGCGACAAGGCGGCGATTCATAGCGTCGAGCTGGTCATCGAGGCGATGGAGAACCTGCAAGTCGTGCTCAGCCGGCGCATCGAGTCGCTTCGTCGATCCATCGAGTTCGAGGAGCCTGCGGACGACTACGAGGAGGCCGTCAAGGACTCCCACATGACCGATGAGCGTGAGGATCTTCAAGAAGCGCTCTACGTGCTCGAGCAGCGTCGCCGCGAATCGCGGGTGGCCGCCTTCAGGTCGGCTCTGGACCATGGCGTGTCGATCAGCGAACTGGCTCGTATCTGGGGATTCTCACGCCAAATGGCCTCGCGCTACGCCAAGGAGGCCCGCGGCGAGATCTAGTGAGAACCCCTTGACCGCAACTCGGGTTGCGGTTACCTTGTATTCCGAGGCACCGGTCGACGTTGCCCGTTGAGTCGGATCCGCCGCCGAGCTCCGGGCACGCCGACTGTGCCGCTTTCAATAGGCTGCAACTCATAGCTGCGACTTTTCTGACTTTTGCAACCACGAGTTGCAAGCAGCACCGGCGTGGGGGTGAGTGATGGTGGCCGGCGGAACGGATCGGGGCCTTCCCTCGATGGCAACGGCGTGGGAAGGACTCCAAACAGGGCGCGCTCCGACCATGTCAACAAGTCCTGTCGGTAGCCGGGGCGCCGCCTCCCTAGCCCAGCGTTGGATCGCTGACACTCCAGCCCGGGCCGTCGATGCCGTTGCTCGTCATGCGCCAGCCGTCGCCACCGGCATCCCGACCGGAGAGGTCAAGCGCCGTCTGGCCCATCTGGTTGAGGTCGGGACTGGGACCGTGTCGCCACCGGTGGTGGAAATGCTCGAGTCCCACGAGCAGGTTGCTACTGAAGCTCCATCCTCCGTCCGCGCAGGGAGCCCATTGCCGACGGGTTGGCCCTGCGCTACCGTCCAATTGAGTGGCACCTCCGAGTGGGCGGCCCTCCCGGGGAGGACACATGACACCAAACAGCACGCAGCACCGGGTCTACCTGGATGCTGACAGTCACGTGCTCGAGCCCACCGACTGGCTCACCCCCTACGCCGACCCGGGCATCCGCCGGCGCATGCGCGCCTTGTCCCATCCCTTTGCCCCTGACACCGCCGCCGCCGCCCAGCGTGTGGCCGCCCGGGCCGAAGATCCGCCGGCAGACGCACTCGACGACGAGAAGGTGTGGGGCAGGGGCTACGAGGCCTATGGGGCCTGGGATCCGGCGGAGCGTTCGGCCATCTTGGACAAGTTCAACATCGCAGCCCAGCTGGTATTTTCCACCTTCGCTCCAGGCCAGTTCCTCTCGAGGGGCGTCGACACAGAGCTTCTCTACGGGGGAATTCGGGCTCACACTCGAGCCTTGGTTGATTTCTGTTCCTCGGATCCGCGCTTGCTGGCCGTTCCACTCATCCCCTTTGCCGACATCGAGCGCGCTATCGAAGAGCTCGAGTTCGCACTGGCCCAGAACCCCGGTGCAATCGTGGTCAACTCCACCTCCCCCTCCAAAACGATGGGGCCAGGGCACAGTTCTCTCGATCCGATCTGGGCCCGACTGCAAGACGCCGACATTCCCTTCGTCACCCATGTCGGCACGGGAGGGAAGCTCGTCCCCACCGGGTACCGCCAGAATGGCCGCCCCGTTCCCCCCGACTTTCTCGGCGGGGGCGAGAACATCCGTTCCAAGGACTTCATCAACATCGGCTACTGGCCGGAAAACTTCTTGTCCTGCCTCGCTCTCGATGGAGTCTTCGAGCGCTTTCGGCGCCTGCGGGGTGCCTCGATCGAGCAAGGGGCCGAGTGGGTCCCGGGCATGCTCAAGAAACTCGACGGGGCCATGCAGTTCGCACGAACCGAGCCAGATCTGGCGGCACTCCCGCTCGCGGCCAGCGACTACATACGCCGCCAGGTCAAATTCACACCCTTTGCCAAGGATGACGTGGGCTGGGTGCTCGACAATGTGGGCCCGGACCTCTTGATGTTCTCCACCGACTTCCCTCATCCCGAAGGGACCCGCGATCCCATCGGGCGCTTCGAAGCCCATCTCGAACGCTTTGACGACGCCGTGCGGGAGAGTTTCTACACGGCCAACATGAGCGAGCTTTTGGGCTCCTGTGTGGGGACCAGCTGAACAGTTCGGGCCGAGCACGGTGCCTCTCCTGCCGTGAATCGCAGCCGCATCAACGCCGTCAGCCTGAGCGGGCAGCCAACCGTTGGAGGCAGTCGTAGGCGGCGTACTTGTAGGCATCGCTGAGGGTCGGTACGTCGAAAGTGGCATGTATGAAGTAGTCGACCGTCCCACCGAAATGCAGAACGGCTTGGCCCTGATGTACGAGCTCGGTGGCTCCGTCCCCGACGATGTGTACCCCGATCACCCGCCGGTCGTCGCAGCAGACGACCAGTTTGAGGATTCCCTCCGTAATGCCAGAAATGGCAGCCCGGCTGTTGTCCGAGAACGAGGACACGCCGGTTACGAAGTTGATTCCCCGGGTGGCAGCCTCGTCCTCGGTAATCCCCACCATGGCGCACTCGGGTATGGAATACACGCCGAACGGCGTAAGGGGATCGACGGTTTCCTTGAATGGAATTCCCAGGCCATAGCAGGCTGCCACCCGGCCCTGCTCCATCGACGCCGATGCCAGAGCCGGAGGCCCGATCACGTCTCCGGCGGCATAGATTCTGGGGGCGGTGGTCTCAAAATGGTCGTCGACCACTATCCGCCCCCGATCGTCGGTGGTCACGCCGGCGGCAGCGAGTCCGAGCTCTTCCGTGTTTCCCATGCGACCTGCGGCAAAGATGATCTTCTCTGGATGGACAAGTCGGCCGGTACCCATCTCGACATGCAGCCCTTCGTCATCCCGTGTGACACGGGTCACGGCCATCTCGGGGAGCACCGTCATCCCGAAGGACCGAAAGCACTCTGCGACCTGTGCCGAGCACTCCGAATCGAGAAAGGGCATCAACCGCTTTCCCCGATCCACCAGCGTGACCTCCGCGCCCAGTGCCATGAATATCGACGCGTACTCGCAGGCAACCGCGCCACCCCCGACGACCACCAGACTTCCCATCGGCCGGTCCAGATCCCGGGCTGTTTCGGAATCCAGTACGTCGGGGTCATCAAACGGTATGCCAGGGGGGTGGAAGGGTCTCGAGCCGGTAGCGACGAGGACGACCTCTCCTCTCAGGACCCTGCGGGTCGAGTCCGCGGCGGAGGCAACTGTGACGGTGCCATCGGATCCGAGAACAGCTGTGCCCTTCACCAGCTCGACACCGTGGCGATCCAAATTCTCATGCACGGTCTGGCTCATTCTCCTGGCCACATCAGTGGCCCGCGAGCGAAGCCGATCGATAGTGCCCTGTGAATCGAGGTCGATGCTGGCGCCAAAGACGTCGCGACGCCGGAACCCGGTCAGGTACAGGGCTGCCTCCCGCATCGCCTTGGTGGTCAGCGCGCTGGCAGCCAGCTCCCCGCCCAGGGCTTCCGCCCTCTCGACGACCACCACGCGCTTGTCGAAGTAAGCAGCCTGGGCGGCCGCCTTTTCTCCTGCTGGTCCCGCGCCCACGACGACCAAGTCGTAATGGTCCTCCGCGGCAAGGGCCATTGCCGTTCGAACAGGTCTACCGTCGCCCAATTCAGACGGTCTTGACGATGAGGACGTTGCAGGGGGCCTGGTGGGCGACCGAGTTCGGTATCGATCCGATCAACCGATGACTGCCTCGCATGCCCTTCGAACCGACAACGATCAGATCAGCATCGACCTTGGCGGCCAAATCGATGAGAGCCTCGGCCGGAGACCCGCTGGCGACGTGGGTCTCGACCTTCACTCCGTCTACACCTCCGGCAGCCTTCATGAGCACGGCCTGCGCTGCATCTCGGACCTCTCGTGTCATTTCGGCGTCACCGAGTACGGCTACCGATGAGCCCACCTGGGTCACCGGTATCCCCGATGGGGAGGCTTTGAGAACGTGGATCAGATGCACGACGGAGTCCACCTTGTCCGCCAGCTCGATAGCCACCGCCACGGCGACGTTTGCCGGATCGGACCCGTCGGTCCCAACCACGATCGTCGAGAACATGATTCCAGCCTTTCACCGAGCTCGGTCGCCCGCCCTCAGCATCTACGCACCCCGGCGCAGGCTACTTTCACCGGGCATGGCAATGTCGGTTGGTTGGCTCCGCCTTCTTCGGGCCTCCGATAGCGCCTTCACCGCATTCAAAAGATCCTCGTAGCGACGCCGTCAGCGAAACACGCTGCTGTCGGCGTGATCGCCGCAGTGGGCGACCGGCGACACACACCTGTGGCCCAGCCAGTGGCCCATGTTATTGCCACATTGAGTGCTGACACGCTCGCCCTGGGTGCTATTTCAACGCCCAAACAGGTACAGAGGAGACCGATGTTCGTACGGCGGTCAAAGGGGCCGGTCATGGATTGGCTGGCATACACGCTGGCCGTCACGGTGTGACAGATCAGTCGTCGACGCCGATGGCTCCTACTGTTCCCCCGACGTATGGTCCCCGCCCAGATCCTGCCGGGTCAACACGATGTTCCGGTAGGCCGATCCGGCCAGAACCGCATCCCGCTCGCCGTATTCGGCGATCTTCCCGTTGTCCAGGACCAGGCCCAGGAGCAGGTCGCACTGCGCCGTCGTCTCGGTGCGATGCGACGGCCGGAGGCTCACCGAGAGCACGATACCGAGACCGATGACCCCTAAAGCCGCTGCGGGATCCACGGCCAGGGCCACTCCCAACAGCCCGACCAGCATGAGGGCCGATTGGATGCCGGCCGACAGGTTCTGGACAGCCCCGGCGGTGGCGTTGCTGTTCATGGTGAGGAGCTGTTGGACATGCCCGAGCCGCTCGGTGGATTGGGAGGGACCAGTTGGACCGGAAGAACCCGGTGACGATGCGTGTACGGGTCATCGTCAGGGCCTGTGAGGAGACAGAGCTGCTGATCAGGAGGCCCAGGACGTTGGTGCAGAGGAAGGCCCCCAAGGCCACGAACGAGGCGATGATGGCGATGGTCGGTGAAACGGAGCGACCGAGGGCATGGATGGAGCGCTTGCCCTGGACCTCGGCCACCGGAGTTCAACCGCGAGTTTCGACTGCGAACAGCCTCCACACATCGGGAACTCCTTTTAGCGTGTGACTTCCCCTGTCGAGTGTCCGGATTGCCGAGCCAACGAGAGTGGCCCGGACGTTGTCCGAGACCAGTACCTCCCCGTCCTCGGCCAGGTCGCAGATGCGCTTGGCAATGTTGACTGCGAGTCCACTCACGTCGTCCGGTCGCATCTCTATCTCACCCACGTGAACCCCTGCTCGGACATCGATGCCGATGCCCTTGGTCGAGTCCACGATCTCGATTGCCGCTCGGACGCCGCGAGTCGTTGAGTCGAAGATTGCCAGAAAGCCGTCCCCAAGCGTCTTTATCTCCTTACCTCTCGTTCGCTTCAACACACTGCGGACTAGGGCGTCGTGTTCATCGGTGATGGCCGTCCACTTGCGATGGCCCAAATGAGCAGCTCGCTCCGTCGATGATGCGATATCGGTGAACATGATCGTCGCAGTGACGAGGTCTCCTTCGGGATTCTGCCGACCGCCGGTGAGGAATTCCTCGATGGGATCGACCAGCCCATCGATATCACCCACGAAGAAGAGCTGGTCTTCTCCAGGAAGCTCCACGTACTTCACACCAGGGATGTGATCGCCCAGGTAACGACCGGCGTCACTGGTGATGAAGCCACCCTCCTCCCGATGCAGAACCAGGGTGGGAGAACATATTCGAGGCAGAAGGTGTCGCACGTCTTGAGTGCAAGCCAGGCGAGTGCTGTCGACCACATTGTCGGGCGAGAAGCCCAACCGCTCGTAGCGGCCGATCCGTTCCCGCAGCATTCCGTCTTCGACTCTGCTGGGTGCCAGAGCCACGAGAAGAAAGCCCGTCCCCCAGACTTCCTTGGCGAGAGTGAGCCTCTCCTCCAGTTCGTCTTCAGTAGGACCGACCAAATAGTCGACTCCGTGCACGTAGCGCGCGTAAGAGTCAACCAGGACGAGCGCCCTCGTCCGTTCCGGATAGGCCTCGGCGTACCGGATCGCTACCGTTCCGCTGTGGCCCCAACCGAGCAGGACCACCTGCTGAAGGTTCTCTGCATTGAGAAGTGCCGTCAGGTCGGCCACCAACAGCTCAGGCGAATTTTCGGTGAAAACTCCCCCCGATGCCCCGGATCCTCTGGGTTCATACCAAATTGTCCGGGTGAATCGGCCGAGCCGTCCAGCAAGGTGCACGAAACCCGGTTCGTCGGCGATGAGGTCGCTGGGGTAGCCGAGGCCGGCAATCCAGACCAGATCGATCGGGCCTTCCCCGGTCACCTTGTAGGCAAGGCTGACACCGTCCGGGGCATCGACATATCTGGTGGGAGATCTCTCGTCCATTTGGCGGAAGTCCTGTCGGTAAATCGGTGGCGGTCAATCCTCACGTGGCCGACGTGTCAGCTTCTCAAGCTGGTCGGCCGAGAGCGTCCGGCAGAAAGTAGACGATCGGAAGGTTCACTGCTCAGGTGCTCTTGCCAACTCGACCGCCACTCGTTTCTCGAGCAGGGAGTAGCCATTGGTGATCGCACTCGCATGTGCTCGCTCGAGCAACTGTTGAGCTCGTTCACTGTCGCCATGGCCATGGCGACGGAGCAGCATCCGACCCCACAACAGGTTGGTGTGGGCCACGGCAAATAGAAATCCACCGCGGCTACTGAGCTGGTGAGCCTCCTCGAAGTACGCGTCGGATTCGTCGTAGCGAGCTAGGACGCTCGCGAGCCCACCGAGGAACATCGCAACGGGCTCGTGACACGCCACCCCCTGGTGGGGCACCTGGTGGTGATAGGGGGCGAGGAGTTCGAGCAATCGATTGGCAGAAGACGCTATCTCCAGCTCGATGATCGGCCGAGCGTACATGAGGATTCCGTCCAACCAAGCGGTGTCCATCGGTAGACCGAACCCGTCGGCCGCGCCCTCTTCAACCACCCAACGGGCCGATGCCTCGTCCCCAGCGTCGAGGTGGGCGGCGGCCAGCGCGCCTCGGTAGGCGGGGATGCCGGGGTTCTGATCGACAAGCTCGGCGATCAGCGAGACGATCTCGCCGAGTCGTCCCTGTTGAAGGCGGATCACCATCATCTGGGTCCCGTAGAAGGGAAAGGCATCAGGCTGGTCGCTGGCGGTCCCGATCTCGAGCGCCGAGGTGGCGAGCTCTTCAGCCAGTCCTGTATCGCCATGAAGGCTCGCGTCGGTCGCCCGCATATACGTCGCCAGCCATACCAGCATCGGTTCTTGCAATTTTGCAGCCAACTCAGCCTGCGCGCCGAGGGAGGCAGAGGCGAGTTCGAAGTCCCCAGTGCGGACGGCCTCGATGGTCATATTGCCTGCGGTCCAATACTTCAAGATCGGGTCATCCAGCGATTCGGCCAACATCAGCGCCTCGAGCACATCTGCCCGGACTTCGTCGACCGTCGAAGGGATCCGGAGCGAAGCCGCGCAGTCGACGGTGACCACGACTCGAGTGGCGACGTCACCGACTCGCCGAGCCATTGCCTTGGCCGCCCGAGCCAGGCTCAACCTTCGGTCGACTGGGCCAAAGGCCAGTTCGTTACACAGCTTGGACAGGAGGCGAGCCCTCGACGAGCTGTCCACGTCATCGAGTACATCGAGAGCGGCTTCGAGCACCTCGACTCTCTCGGCGTCGACCACGCCGAGAGAGCTAAAGAACGAACCACGGCTGTTGGCCAAGGCCGCCTCCATGAGCCGTTCACCGTCACCGATATCCCGAGCGCGGTATGCGGCCTCGAGGAGACTGGCTCGGAACGCTTGGTTGCCAGATTGCCGTTGAGCCGTGCCCAGACCGATGAGGAGGTCGATCTTTAGCCGAGGCTCACAATCGGGCTGGGCGTCGAGAAGCTCCAGGGCCTGAGCGAAGTAACGCACCGCCTCATCGGGCGCAAGCGCGCTCAGAGCGGTCTCGCCGGCCCGTTGAGCATAGGTGATCGCCTTGTCCGTGCGGGACGGGTGGGTGGCAAGCAGGTAGTGGTGGGCGAGCTCCCCTGCGTGGCTCGTGTCCTCGGCATGGAGCTCTTCTAAGGCCTCTGCCACTTGCAGGTGGGCACGGGCCCGGCGCGTCCCGCCCAGGTCGTCGTAGAGGGTGCGCTGGATCAAGGCATGGGCAAAGGTGTAACGACCAGGGGCGTCGGGGGCCTCACGCACGAGGTCGCCCGCCTGTGCTTCATCGAGAAGGTCGAGGAGATCTTCTTCGTCCAGACCAGTGACCTCCGAGAGGACGTCCAGGTCAAAGTCCCGACCGATCACCGCGGCGACTGTGAGGATCTTGGCCGCCCCAGACCCGATCCTCGACACACGAGCGTCGATCACCTCACGCACGCTCTCCGGGAGGACGATGTCGTCCCCCGGGCGAGCCGGCACCCATCGCCCGTCGTCATTTTGGACGATCGCTCTGGACTCGACCAGATGCAACAGCAGCTCGGCAACGAAGAACGGATTGCCGTCAGTCTCCCTGTAGACGGCATGGGCGAGGCCGACGCCGACCTCGTCGAGCTCGTGTCCAGCGGCGGCCTCCAAGAAAGTGACCACTTCAACATCGTTGAGTCCGTCGAGCTGGAGCCGGACCAGTCCCGGCTCCCGCCGAAGTGCTCCCAGGGCCTCGCTCAAGGGGTGGGCACCCGAGAGCTCCGCATCGCGAAAAGTGCCGACCAGCAGCAACCGGCTGGAGGTGGCTTGGTCGACCAGGTGACGGAGGAGTTGCAAAGTCGGTTTGTCGGCCCAGTGAAGATCGTCGATGACGACCATCACGGGGACTCCGTTACTCGCATCGTCCAACAGACCGACAGCCGCTCCGAAGAGCAGGTAACGCTCGGTCTCCGGATCGGTCGACGTCGGCTCGGGCAGATCCGGAAGGCGCTGCCGGAGGGCGGGGACGAGGCGTTCGAGCTCACCGCCGTGGGACTCGACGTGGCGACGCAGAGCGCTTTCGGGAGCGTGAGCGACGTAATGGCCGAGCAGCTGGCGGAAAGGTTGGTACGCAACCCCCAGATCCTCGTTGCAACGGCCGAGGAGCACCAGAGCGCCCCGCTCGTGTGCTCGACGGGCGGCCTCGGCGACGAGGGTTGTCTTCCCCTGGCCCGGTTCCCCGGAAATCAGTACGGTGCGGCAACCTTGGCCGGCCTCCGTCATCTTGGCCGCCTGGTCCAGCGCGGCCAGTTCGTCGGCACGGCCAATCACTCCGACGTTCGGGCGGTGGGCGAGACGAGCGGGCAGAGGCACACCTCGCTGCTCTTCCGGATCCGAGCCGAGCGGCTCCCAAACGACCTCGTAGCTTTCCACTGCCTGGGGCAGGCCCTTCAGTTCGAGGGCACCGATCGGCTCCAAACGGTGTGTGCTGCGGCGACCAGCCATGCCCTTGACCAGGTCGGTGACCAAGATCTGCCCACCGTCGGCCCTGGCACAGAGACGAGCAGCCTCGATGACCGGGTCCCCGAAGTAGTCCTCGTCCTCTTTCGTCGCCTCTCCGCAGCTCACCCCGATCCGCAGGCCGACCGGCGACGGGGAGGCGCGGTTCTCACGCTCGACTTCCTGCTGCATCCCGACAGCGCACTGGAGGGCCGATGAGGTCGCCGAAAATACCGCCATCATCCCATCGCCGAGGTTTTTGACCTCGGCGCCGCCCGAGGCGACGATGGACTGGCGGAGGAGCGAGAAATGGCGCTGGCGCAACTGGTCAGCTGCCTCGACCGAGAGCTCGGATGACAGACGGGTCGAGCCGACCATGTCGGTAAACAAGACCGTCACGTTCTCACCGGCCGCCGCCATCTCGGTCCTCCCTCCGATCTCAGAAGGACAGGCTACGCGAATTATCTCCGCCTGGTCCCGCTAGCGAGGCAGGCTTTCATTGGTAGCTGACCGTGCCCACAATAACGTGGGCACAGGACGATGACCGGCGTGGGAAATGAGGCAGTCTGTCGCTCTGCCCCAAGATCCTCGACGCCACGGTGCAGCTGGTAATGCGCTTGGTTACGGAGAGGGTCACCTGCGGGGCGAAGGCAGGTAACGGACCTACCTCTCTTGCGGGCCACGCAAGGAGGAACAATCTCCAAAATCAAAAGCATGCCCGGAGTCGCATGGCTCCTCATCGGAGTCCTGGTGACTCTGCTGGTCATCCCTTCGACGGCCTATGCGGCCGCCCTCAAGTTCACCGGTATCGAGGGGACCAGTACCAACAAGGCCGACGTGACCCCGGCCGGCCAGCTCCAGGTGGCTGCGGCCGATCCGAGCGCATTCTTCCAAAGCAACACCGTCCCGGTCTCCAGCACCACCTTCGAGCCATTCGCGGCGGCACCATCTCCCTATGCGCTGATCGCCACCGTTATCCACGTGGACATCTACACCGGAGAAACGGGAAGCGCCGAGGATGTCGAGATGAATGTGCAAGAGGGGACGAGCTGCGCGGGATCTTCAACCCGACCGGAAACGGCATGACCGATATCTCTCTCGACCCCGGACTCGACGTACCCGCAGGTGACGCACTATGCGCACGTATCGGCGGAACGGTGGGCGCCGAGCTCGTCGTTTCCGGATACACGGTCCGGTCCACCGCTGGCGCCGCAGAGCCGACCAAGGCGGTCTCCGCTACTTCGTCGCAAACGCCATAGTCACCGGCCCCTGCCCGTCCGGCCACCCAACCGTCATCGGCCGCACCGGGGCACGGTCAGGCGGCATCATTCGAGCAAGAGGACCCCGCGGATATTTCGGCCCTCTCTCATATCCTGGTAACCGTCGTTGATCCGTTCGAGCGGATAGGTCGTGGTGACCATGCCGTCGAGATCCAAGAGGCCGTCGCGGTAGAGACCCAGTAGGCGAGGCACGTCTTCTTCGGGGTTCGAGGACCGAAGATCGAGCCGACAAGTTCCTTCTCCATCGTGAGTAAATCGAGCATGCTCATCTTCACGTCGGTCTCCGTCCACGGGTGAACATTGGTGACCACAACCCGACCTCGCTTGGCGGCGAGGGCCATGATGACGCCCATCCATTCGCCGTGTCCCACTGACATGGTGCAGATGACACGGTGGCACATCCTCCCCAGAGTGAGCTGTTGTATGACCGGGAGGGCCTCTTCAATGCTGGAGGCGGTGTGCGTGGCCCCAAAACCCAGCGCCCGTTCCCGCTTGAATTCAACGGGATCTATGGCGAAGATGCGCCGCGCGCCGGCACAGCGTGAGCCCTGCACGGCAGCACTACCGACCCCGCCCACCCCGATCACAGCCACATCCTCGCCGGGCTGGACCTGAGCACGATGTACTGCGGAGCCCCAGCCGGTGCTCACACCGCAGGCGACGAGGCACGCCCGGTCCAGAGGAAGGTCATCGTCGATCTTGATGAACGATCTCTCGTGTCCGACGGTGTGTCGGGCAAACGTGCCGACCATGCAGAACAGCCGCAAGTCGATGCCACGGGCATGATGGCGCGCCGTCTTGTCGGTGACCTGCCAGCCGTCGGCAATATGCATCCCCATGTCGCAGAGATTCTGGTGGCCATCGATACAGGATGGACAGTGTCCGCAAGGTGGGAGGAAACTAGTGACGACGTGGTCGCCCGGTTTCAGGGTGGTAACGCCCGGGCCGACCTGTTCGACAACGCCGGCCCCTTCATGACCGCCGATCATCGCGCCGAGAAATGGCATGTCGCCGGTCAGGAAGTGCTCGTCCGAGTGACACAGACCTGATGCCACAAGGCGGGTGAGGACTTCCTGGTTCTTCGGAGGGTCGAGGTCGACGGGGCCGACTTCCCAAGTGCCGCCCGATTCCCACAAGACAGCTGCTTCCGTCTGCAATCGTTCCCCCGTCGTCCTTCATCTGCAGCTTCTTACTGGCAGACGACACTAATTCCTGTTGGGATCCCCATGTTCCTATTGGAGTCCCGATGTCCCACCGTCCACGCTGGAGCCCGATGAGCTGGCGGACCGGACGGCGTCATCGCATCGCCCTTGACCAACCGACCGGACTGTTGACAGTCCAGGTATTGGGTATGAAGCTGAGGGTGACCCACAGAAGGACGCCACGAGGACGGAGTCCAGCATGAGACCACCTTTTGGGACCGAGCCGGTCGTTGGACCCCTCATCGAGCCAGGCGCCGACGAGCTCGTTGTCCTCGTGTCCGCGTGCGGGGGGCAGGTCCGGGCAGTCCACATGGCAACCCCATCGCCTCGGCCGATCTGAAAGACCCTGAACCCTTCGCTGTCCGCACAAAGGAGGAATGAGATGACATCCAAACCGACGACCACTGATTCCGGCATCCCGGTCGAAAGCGATGAGCACTCGCTGACGGTCGGCCCCGATGGCCCGATTCTCCTGCAGGACCATTACGTCATCGAGCAGATGGCCCAGTGGAACCGTGAGCGGGTGCCTGAGCGTCAGCCCCATGCCAAGGGCAGCGGCGCCTTCGGCCGGTTCGAGGTCCAAGGCGACGTGAGCGCCTACACCAAGGCTGCGGTGTTCCAGCCCGGCACGACGACCGACCTGGTGGCCAGATTCTCCACCGTGGCCGGCGAGCGGGGCAGTCCCGACACCTGGCGTGATCCTCGAGGTTTCGCCGTCAAGTTCTACACGACCGAGGGCAATTACGACATGGTCGGCAACAACACGCCGGTCTTCTTCATCCGCGACCCCCTCAAGTTCCAGCACTTCATCCGCTCCCAGAAGCGCCGGGCTGACAACAACCTCCGGGACCACGACATGCAGTGGGACTTCTGGACCCTGTCGCCGGAATCGGCCCACCAGGTCACCTACCTGATGGGTGACCGCGGCATCCCGCGCACCTGGCGGCACATGAACGGCTACAGCTCGCACACCTACATGTGGATCAACGCCAGAGACGAGAAGTTCTGGGTCAAGTACCACTTCATCAGCGACCAGGGGGTCGAGAGCCTCACCCAGGAGGAGGCCGACGCCCTGGTCTCCACCGACACCGACTTCCACACACGTGACCTTTTCGAGGCCATCAAGCGGGGCGACCACCCCTCTTGGACGCTCAAGGTGCAGATCATGCCGTTCGAGGAGGCCAAGGACTACCGGTTCAACCCTTTCGACCTGACCAAGGTCTGGCCGCACGCCGACTACCCACTGGTCGAGGTGGGGAAGATGACCCTCGACCGGAACCCGACCGATCACCATTCAGAGATCGAGCAACTGGCCGTCGAGCCCAGCAACATGGTGCCGGGCATCGGACCCAGCCCCGACAAGATGCTGCTGGGCCGAATGTTCTCCTACCCCGACGCCCACCGCTACCGGATCGGGGTGAACTACAACCAGCTGCCGGTCAACGCCCCTGTCGCCCCGGTCAACAGCTACAGCAAGGACGGGGCCATGCGCTACGCCAAGGTTTCCGACCCGGTCTACGCCCCCAACTCCAAGGGCGGCCCAAAGGCCGACACCGCCCGCTACGGCGAGCCCGCCGGCTGGCACACCGACGGCGAGATGGTGCGCACCGCCTACACCCTGCGCTTCGATGATGACGACTGGGGCCAGGCCGGCACCCTGGTGCGCCAGGTGATGAGCGACGCCGAACGCGATCGCCTGGTGGGCAACATCGTCGGGCATCTACTCGACGGCGTCACCGAGCCGGTGCTGGAGCAGGCATTCGAGTACTGGCGCAACGTGGACCAGGACCTCGGCCTGCGGGTCGAGAAGGAGGTCCGCACCCGAAAGTCGTGAACGGCGGCCGGGGCCGCCGTTCCGTTCGCCGAGGAGATCCGTCGCCTGCAGCCCTAAGTGGCAGCTTCCGCCGTCTCGTGCTGCTGTCACGTGGGCCGCTCAGGCGGCTACTGGGCACAGAGGCTCGCGTCATGTCGACCAGCGGCGCGGTGGCCGGGATGCGTCCTCCGCCATCCGAACTACATCCCGCCACCAAAGTGAGTGCTGGAATCGCCCCACCCGCCCGTTTCGAGGATCACTACTCCGATCCCCTTCGGTTCCCGCCGTCCGCGAATCATCGCGTGCCCCCCGGCCAAAAGCAGCCCCGAATTTATTTCACATTATGCGATAGTACTGTTGCCTAATTAAAATGGACGACCCGGAGACCGTTGATTATGACCAGTGGTGACGGCAGGACCCCAGCCCGTGGCCGGCCGCCGGTACCGAGCCTGGCCAGTGAAGCTGTGGTCATACTCGAGCGCAACGCCTTTTCCGCACTACGAGGCCCGAACAGCCGGGGCGCCGTTCCACGAAGCGCCTTCGATGGCATCGACGTGTCGACGGTAGACCGGTCGGTCAAGAGGGAGTTCGGCGGCGACACCGGAAGGACACCTTTTGACCTGGCCTCCCGTCGGGTGAGCAGCCCAGAAGGCGGCACCACAGCGACGATGGAGTCGGTCTTCGAGTTGGTGGAACAGAGTTTCCGCGACACCGACTCCATCGAGGAGACCTTCCGGGTCTTCCTCCGGGCCAATTTTGAGGTGGCCTGCCAGGAAGAAGGGCTCCTTGCCTCCATCATCGTGCAGACCGCTGCCTGTGCCCATATCGAAAGCGGTAATGCGGACACGCCCGAACAGACTCAGGCGGCCGAGGAAGTTATCAATATGCGGCGGTCGCTCTACGCTGAGATGCATTCATCCTTTGTAGCCGGTCTCTCTGTCGCGCTCCGACGTCTTCGCCGTCGTCCGAAAGCATCCATTTCCTTGTCGGAGATCATCATCGCGGTGGGCGCCACCAGTGACGGTTTTCTCCTTCTCTACAAACTGCAGCCTGATCTCTTCGATACGGACCTGGTGGTGGAGACACAATGGAACCTGATCTGGAGCATGACCGAGGCCGGGTTGTTGGATCCGCCAAGTCATGCCAATCCCACCGAAAGAACCCTGGTGGAGGCGGCGCTCGTCGCCTACGCCGCCGGTCGGGTCCCCTCTTTGGCATCATTGGCCGAACAGTGCGAGATAGAGGATGCCGAAGCCATCGAGCTCGTTCCCTCGGATGAGGCGCTGGCGCAGCGGTGCATGGATTATGCGGTTGGAAACTCGGTCGAGACGGAGGCGATCGCCGTAAATGTGAAGGGGGCCGAACTGGCGGCGGTCAGAGACCTTCTGATCGCCACGACACGGCAGGCGGAAGCATCACCGCTCCTTATAGACGTGATCAGACAGAACCGAGACGGAGGCTTCTGCGGGGAAGCCCGGCGCCACATCGCCGAGGCTCTGGGGCAGTCGGACGCCGTCAACCTCGACCGACCCGCTGCCGAAGGTGTGGCTTCGATGTTGCTCGACGCCGCACTCCAAGGCGAAACGGGAAAGCCGATCTGGGAGAGCGGCCTCGATGCCTTCGCATTGGACCGTTGAGCCCCAAAACCGAGACCCCAAATGGAGGACCTGCTCCCCCAAACGTACCCGAGAGTACCGACCGAACTCGATGTGCTTCGCCTCATTGGTATCCGTCTCGTTGTTCGTCGGACGGAGCGTAGAGTGGGAGAAGTCCACTGTTCTGAGAGGATCGTCGGCACGTGACTCATGACGCCGTAGAGGGCTGGTATGTGGATCCTTTCCGAGTGCACGCGGCCCGGTGGTTCTCCGATGGAACTCCCACCGCTTTGGTTCGCGACGAGGGTGGTGTGGAGTCATACGAGGCGCCACGGAGCACCACATTCGACGGTGATCTCGAGCGGCTGCCAGAGGCGGGCGACGCCAGTGGGGATGATCTGCTCCGAGCCGACAGCGTGAACCCCTCTGACGAGATATTCGATCCCAACGCCGCTACCGGAGAGTTCTGAAGATCGTGGCGAGAGCGGCGGCGTCGACTGACTCGCACGGGCTGTTTGGGGGTCGACAGGCCTGGGCGCCGCTGGGGTGGATCCCTCTGTCGAGGTTTGAGAATATGACAGAGAGCCTCCGGCCGACGGGGTTCGGTTCAGGTCACTGGATGAGAGCCCCTACCATTGCGGAGTTGGTGACGTGAGTGCGTCCGACCATTATCGGGAGCCCGGCTGGTTCACCAAGAATGTGTTCAACCGACTCGTGTCTGGTTTGACCAAAGCCGGCATCAGCGTGTGGGGATCACGGACGTTGTCCGTGCAGGGCCGGACCAGCGGCGAGTGGCGCTCCAACCCGGTCAATATGGTGACCTTCAACGGCCATGACTACCTCGTCGCTCCTCGAGGACTGACCCAGTGGGTCCGAAACCTCCGCGTGGCGAAGTCGGGGGAGCTCCGCGTTGGAAGGCGAGTCGAACCGTTTACGTCAGTCGAACTCGCCGACGATGACAAGGCTGACATTCTCCGCGCTTATCTGAAGCGCTGGAAGATGGAAGTGGGAGTCTTCTTTGACGGCGTGAGCGCAGATTCACCCGACGCAGAGCTTGCTCGAATTGCCCCCAACCATCCGGTATTCGAGATCACCCGTCAAGGCTCCAGCTGATGGTGTGGTCCGGTAGTTGATCTCAGGGGCGCAGGCTTGACCGTCCATGCTTTCAGCGGTGTAGCTGAGGGCCGGCGCAGTTGTTGTTGCCTCAGCTCACCAGCACATTGGGTCGGGGAAAGCCTTCGGCCTCGCACAGTGCGTAATACGCCTCGAGCGTGCCGGGGCCGTCGAACACGCTTTCGATGGTGCCGTCGGCGGCGAGGTTGATGTTTACCCCGTACATCTGGAACCACACCTGCGTGTCGTTCTCGATGCACTCAAGGGTGTGAACCGATCCAGCGGGCTCGAAGAGGAACGAGCCCGCCCTGTTGACGTAGTCATATTCGCGGTATTTCCAGGCACCGGACGTCGTGTAGCCGTACACCGGCCCCGTGTGGCGGTGGGTCTGAACCGCATAGCCGGCTTGGAAGATGTTCTCGACAATCCAGAGACCCTCCGCCACATCCACCTGGATCACCTTGAGCTTGTTTCCTCCACCCACTTCCACAAAAGGAAGATCAGCTGAACCACGATGCTGGGCCTCGGTTGCTAGTGCGTCGATGCTCATTCTCGCTCCTTGCGTCTCGGTCGGAGACAGGTGTCTCGGTGTTACTTGCGCCTGGCGCAGTCGCCCGGTGACGATGCAGCGGCTCCCATCAGCCAGGCCGACAGTGTGCGCGCGAACGAGATTATATTCCCCCGGCCGCGGAGCCACCGAATGAGGTCCTCTTCGATGCCTGCAGCTTGCACAGTGGAGGGTCGGTTGTAGAGACCCGTGCAGGATATCCGCCTCGCTACTCAGACTGAGGCCTTACCTGGTGGTTCGCCACCTGTCATTGCGGGGTTGTGTGAGGAGCCGGACGGTCGACGTAACGTGTAGGGGTGGCGCCACAACCCGTTTTCCAACTCCGTATCCGTCTCGAGAATATCGACCCGCCTGTGTGGCGTCGGGTCCTGGTCCCCGGCGGAGCCAAGCTGTCGAAGCTCCATGACATCGTCCAGGCCGCAATGGGTTGGACAAACTCGCATCTGCACAGCTTCACGATCGACGGGAAGCTCTATGGGTCCCATTTCGACGATTATCCCGAGGACGAGCTCGACGATTCCGAACACACCGTCTTCGTCGCTTTGGGTGGCGGCCTGCGGCGCTTCTCCTATGAATATGACTTCGGCGACTCGTGGACCCATGAGGTGGTGGTCGAAGACGTCAGCTGGGCGCCTTACGTACTCAAGCACGGGGTATGCCTCGACGGAGGAGAGGCCTGTCCGCCCGAGGACGTGGGGGGACCGGGTGGCTATCGGGAGTTTCTGGAGGCGCTCTCCGATCCGCGGCACAAGGAGCACGACAATTACTTGGTCTGGGTGGGCTACAAGTTCGACCCTACCGAGTTCAATCTGGCGGCGGCCAACAGCGCCCTCCAGCGCATCCGCTGATCAGGCGTCCGGCGTGCCGGTCACGCGCATACGCCGCTCCTGCTCAACCCGGCCGCATGCCACCCACAGTGGCAGTCGGTGGTAAGTGGGGCACGTTGCGAGGTCCGGACGGTGGCCACTCCCTCCGTCTATGAGTATCTCGTGCAGACAAGTAGTACGTGAGCTGGGACTCAGCGCACAAACCGTGCCGCCGCTAACGTGCCCGGCATGAGTTTCGTATCGCTTGGAGCATCCGGTTTGAAAGTGTCTCGCGCCTGTCTGGGCACCATGACCTTCGGCAACACCGAATGGGGCACGGACGAATCCGAATCGCAACGGATTGTCGACACCTTCATCGAGGCCGGCCACAACTTCATCGATACCGCTGATGTGTACAACGCCGGCGTCTCTGAGGAGTTCGTCGGACGGGCGATCGCCAAAAAGCGTGACGGAATCGTATTGGCCTCCAAGGGATACAACACGATGGGGAACGGCCCCAATGACCGTGGATCATCCCGCGTCCACCTGACCCGAGCGCTCGAGTCCAGTTTGCGTCGACTCGGGACGGACTACATCGACCTCTATCAGCTGCACAACTGGGACCATGACACGCCGATCGAAGAGAGCATGGCCACGCTCGACGGCTTCGTCCGAGCGGGGAAGGTCCGCTATATCGGGTGCTCGAACTTCTACGGCAGCCAATTGGTCGAGGCACAATGGGCAGCCGATCGCCTGGGAGGAGCCCGCCTGGTCAGTCTGCAACCCCAATATTCACTGATTTGGCGTGATATCGAGCTCGACATTCTGCCGACGGCCACCCGCCATGGCATGGGAGTCATCGTGTGGAGCCCGCTCGGAGGGGGGATGCTCACCGGCAAATACACAACGCGGGATGATCTCCCAGCCGATGGTCGATTGAGCAGAGGTTCGGACATGGAAGCGCAGGGGATGAGGATGCTCACTCTCACCGACCACAATTTTGAGATCGTCGCCGAGGTGAGCAAAGTGGCCCAGGAGGTTCAGGCGACGCCCACTGCAGTCAGTCTCGCCTGGCTTCTCAACCGCCCAGGAATCACATCGATCATCATCGGTCCTCGAACTGTGGACCAGCTGAATCAGAACTTGGCCGGATTCGAGTTGGAATTGCCTCTCGAGTCAGCCAAGGCTTTGAGCAGGGTCTCACGTCCCCCGGTCAGCTATCCCTGGTACATGCAGCTCCAGATGTGAAGACACCCGGAGATGGGCGACGGCCTATCCGGATGAGTACACGACCACCTTGCTGGGTACAGAGAGCCCATGGCTATCTCCCGGCGAATCGCACGTCCGCTGCTGGCTTCGATCTTCATCGCCGGGGGTGTCGATGCGCTCCGGAACCCCGGAGGCAAGGTGAAGGCCGCCGAGGCGGTGGTCGGCCCGCTAGGTGAACGGTACTCCTCCCTCCCGAGCGATCCAGAAGCCCTGGTGCGGCTCAACGGCGCCGTGCAGGTCGGTGCTGGGGGCCTCCTGGCCATCGGCAGATTCCCGCGTCTGGCGTCCATCGCCTTGATCTGTTCAATCGTTCCGACCACGTATGCCGGTCACCGCTTCTGGGAGGAGACGGATGAAGCGACACGTGATCAACAGCGGATGCATTTCTTCAAGAACCTGGGATTGCTGGGTGGGCTGATCTTGGCCGCCCTGGACACCGAAGGGGAACCTTCGCTCAGCTGGCGGGCCAAGCGACGAGGTCGCCAGATTGAAGCGGCACTGGCCATAAGTCGGGCGGCCACCACGTCCAACTCGCGCCGCAGCGCATCGAAGGCGGCGGCGGTGAGCAGACGTCATGCACGAAAGGCGAAAAGGCTGGGTCACCTCGCCCAGGATCGGACCGTCGACGCGTTGCACCACGCGGTCGCCTCCGATATACCGCACCAAATCGGTGGTGCGGCGGCGAATCTGGCAACGGTGGCCGGCGCGACGGGGGTAAATGTGGCCCGCCAGCTGAAGCCAGCCATCGAGGCAGCAGCCGCCACCGGTGTGGATGCAGCCAAGCCCGTGCTGGCCACAGGTGTCGACGTGGCCGGCGAAGTACTCTCGAACATCGGCGACCGGCTTCCCTCCAGATAGCCATCTGCGGTCATAGGCACCAGACCGAGCGGTTGCAGACGTCCTGTGCAGAAGTAGCCAGCCTACGATCGATACGAAGGGGTCAGCCGAAATCGGGCCTAATGCCAAGTCCCGGAATCCAGGCGAATGATGAAGGTTCACGACACTCAAGAACTCGCCCCTAGCAGTGTCTGAGTAAGAGATGGGCAGGTGCTCTCCAAAGATCCGCACATATTGACCGCAGATAAGACATCCTGTCTCGGCCTGACGTTTCAGCGGGTCCGTCGCCCCAGCGATTGCTCCGCCAAGGGGCCGAATAAGTCCCTTGCCGAGTCAAGAACATCGGCGAGAATCATCCACAGCTGTCGGCGATCTGCGGGGGAGACAGTTCCGCGTTCCAGGATTAACATACGCGTTAGGACTCGGATCTAGGCAGTCTGAGAGGGTATGAAATGCCTTCGGTAGTGCTTGGCGAACGCTACGAACTGCGGGACCGCATCGGCTCGGGAGGGATGGCAACGGTCTGGCGCGGCTTCGATACACACCTCGGCCGAGAGGTCGCGATAAAGGTCTTGTCCAGAACTCTGGCCACCCAGGAGAGGTTCCGCCATCGCTTCGAACGGGAAGGCCGTCACATTGCTGCTTTGAAGCACCCCAACATAGTAATTGCGTACGACTTTAATCTCGACGGAGACGATCTCTTCATCGTCATGGAGTTGGTCAAGGGCACGAGCGTGCGCCAGCTTCTCGATCAGACCCGACAGTTGCCATCGGCATCGGTCACCGATCTGGCCATCGACGTCTTGGCCGGTCTAGGTCATGCCCACGAGGCCGGAGTACTCCATGACGACATCAAGCCCAGCAATATCCTCGTGGCCGAATCGGGAACGGCGAAGCTCGGTGACTTCGGCATCATTGAGCCAGATGAGGAGATATTCGACCACGCGGACAGGTGGACGATTCTTGGATCGCCTTCATACTCCTCGCCCGAATTACTCGCAGGCAAACCGTTGCAGCCTCCATCGGATTTGTACTCGCTCGCCTGTGTGCTTTATGAGTGCGTAGCTGGTCATCCGCCTTTCGTGGCTGATGACGTTGCGGATCTCATCTCACATCAGCGATCCACCACGCCTGAGTCCCTCCAAAGGGTAGCTCCAACTGCTCCGGTTCAGCTATGCGACACGATCATGCGGGCGTTGGGAAAGGATCCGGCTAGTCGATTCCAGAGCGCCGCTGAGATGACCCAAGCCTTGCTTACCTCGAGCGCCGCTCGTATCTCACGGCCAGATCGCTTTTCAGAAGGGGCGGTACCGGAATCGCGTACCGTCACAGTTACGGTTGTCTTCTGCGATGTAGTCGGTTCGACGGCCCTGCAGTCGGCCATTGGTGATGACGCAGCCGACAACATTCGACGCAAACTCTTTGGTGTTCTTCGCTCGGCGATCGAAAGGAACAACGGCAACACGGTAAAAACCCTTGGTGACGGGGTGATGGCTGTCTTCTCTGAGAGCACCGTTGACGCAGTACGTTGTGCGATCGAAATGACAGAGGCGGCGTCCGGTGTGGCGAAAGATCTGTCAGTACGCGTGGGCGTGAGTCACGGCGAGGTGACATCGGAGGAAGGCGACTGGTTCGGAACGCCGGTCGTGGAGGCGGCCCGATTGGAAGCGGTTGCAGCTCCCGGAACGGTCCTAGCGGCGGAGGTTGTCCGAACGACCGTCGGCTCCCGAGGCGGATTTCACTTCGACGAACGACGCCTACTCCACCTGAAAGGCCTTCCTGGCCCGCTGCAAGCATCTCGTGTGCGGAAATCTGATTCGTCGCCGATTTCGACAGAAGGGTCCGCATCAATCGCGGATGGTACCCGCGGAGATTCGAAGCTTGTTCGCATACTCCGCGTACAGTCACGCCGCCATGGTGTTCGTGTTACAGCTGTTCTGGCCCTTGTGATACTCATTGGGACTTTGGCAACTCTGACTTTCAACGATGGCGTGCACCCGAATCCGTCGTCAGCCAGCGTCACGCAAACCGCTGTCGGCTACACACCGAGGTATGAGCCGATCTCCTGTCCCTCCGGCATCGGCGGTGCGGGTGTGACCTGTGGACACCTTATCGTCCCCCAGGACCGGTCCGACCCAAAGGGCCTCCATGTTCGCCTGCTTGTTGTCCGTGCTCTGGCGGAGACACCGGACCCGTCGTCCGATCCGGTGCTTTACCTGGGAGGCGAGATTTCGGAGGTGGGAACGGGAACCACCATGACGGGTCGGCTGTATTCCAACTACATCGGGCTGACCCTTCGCGGTTCCGAAGGCTCTACGCCGGCATTAATCTGTCCGGAAGAGGGCACGGCCCAAGTGGCAGCTCTTGACCTTCCTCCCCTCAACCAACAGGCGATGACCGGGCAGGTAACCGCGCTGGCGTCCTGCAGAGAGCATTTACTGGCCGCCGGTATAAATCCAAACGACTACGGCGCCGACGCCATGGCGGCCGACGTACGTGATCTGCTTCAGGTTCTTCATATCAAACAAGTGAATCTGACATCCGAAGCAGCCGGTTCGCTCGTGGCACTCGACGTCATGCGCCATTACCCCCAACTTGTCCGAAGCGCAGCGCTCGAAGACCCCAATCCCCCTGACCTCGATAGCGATTTCTATGATGTCGCTAACCTGGCCGCCGATCTGCAGCGTTACGCAGAACTATGTGCCAAGAATCCGTCTTGTCAGGCTGCCTATCCCAATATCGTTGGCCAATGGCAGCGGGACTACGAGCAATTCCAACAGCACCCCGTAACGGAGAATGTTGCTCTGCAATCGGGGAGCACCCCCGTGCCCGTGCTAGTTGACGGACAAAGCGTTGCCATAGCGCTGGCGACAGCGCTTGAAGGTATCGGGGCATTGCCCACGATTGCTGCCGAGATCTATGCACCTACTCCCACGGTCGCCGCCACTGGCATCGTGTATGGCGTCCCTAACGTCGCGGAGTGGTCGTCTTCCATTTACTGTAAGGACGTTCTCCCCGCAGCGTCTGCCTACAGTCAGCTCGAGAATCAGGACGATGTTGTCGACTTCCCCCAATATGCAGGGATCGATCTCTATGCTCAGTTCAACCCGAGCATATGCGGTGTGTGGAACGTGCAGCCCGATGATGCCAGTGACTTCACCCCGCTCGTGAGCAGCATCCCAACCTTTCTGTACGATGGAGCGCTCGATCCATGGGTGTCCCCATCGTGGATGGATCAGATGGCAAAGGATCTCACTCATTCTGTGGTGGTTGATTTCCCTACTCTTACCCAAGGGATCGACCTGACCCAGAGTGCCCCCCCTTGTTTCACAAGCCTCGAGCATCGGTTCTTCAACGATCCCACAGCCAACCTTGAAGTCTCGACATGTGAAGACCAGTCCCCGCCGATTGCGTTCACAGGCGCGTAGTGGCGGTGCGAGTTTGAGATGTACATTCGAAACGAAGTCGCCATGGGTGTTGTGAACTTCGCTCAGCGAGGTGAATGCAGCAACGGTCATCAGGCGTACGGCGCCTATCCTCCGTTGTGTGAATCAGTGGATGACGTCGAGACGACGTTCTCACGTGGCCTCATTATTCTCGCAATGCCGCTCAGTTGATGCTACTCGGGTCACGAGGGTGAGGACGGGTCGCTCTGTCCTCAGCTCATCAAGCTGAGGGTCAAAGGTCGGCGTCACGGTTTGTTCGGGTGGACCGGATCGGCTCAGCCAGTATCAGTCATCTTGGACCCCGCGATTCCACCAAGCCGGCCTCGTCGCCGCTTGATCGACGATCCAGGAAAAATGGTGCTTGGCCGAATGGCGCATGAGCGGCAAAGCGGCGAAGCCCAGGAGGGCCCAGCGCCGTTCACGCGGAGGTACCTCGAGGGCAATCGAGAGCGCTGAGGCCGCTGCCCAAGCGTAGAGGAGCGAGTTGTAAGCAGGAAGCTGAGAGCCACTAAGGCCCTCCGCTTCAGCAAGGACCGGTACCCCCAGGGCGCTTCGTCGCCATGGCCAAATTAGGAAGTGGACAACCGCTCCCCCGAGCGCTGCACCCGACCACACGGAAAGCAGCCTGTCCCACTGCTTCCCGCCCTTCGCTGCCAGTGCGATCCAGGTGGGAATCTGCGCCGCCCACAGGGAACTGGCTCCAACAAGACCGAGTTCCGGCTGCCCGACAAGCCCGACACCGCTCGACAACTCAAAGCCGTGGTGGGCGGCGGTGAGGGTGGCGGCGAGCATCGACCATGGCCGCCGGAATGTTGACTCGCACCGGTTGGCTTCCATGAACGCCATTTGACACCCATCACATGGGCGTCGCCAAATGGGTGTAGTCCTCAGTTGCCCCGGCTTATCAGGGTCCTATTCGACCCAGCGAGTGTCGATGACGGGACGCCGCCGAAGCCGGGCCGCACATGGTTGGGAGGCCACACCTCCTTACCGGAGTAGGACGACTGATGGCCGTATCGAGGGCGCCATTCGTCCCCTATCCGAGGTGTGGGGGTGCGATACCATGCCGCGATGGCCTCCCGACTTTTCCGTCCGAATCTGCGGTGAAGTCCGACAACTCCGTAGAGATCCTGGGGCACGACCGGCTGGTCCCCAAGGCATCAGCCGTCGACGATGTGGGTGAGCTCAGGCAGCCGTTGATCGACGGCCTCCGATTTCGACCTGTTCGACCGGTTCCTCACGAGGACGGTACCGTCGCCGAAATCGCCCGCGCCTCTTGGGAGGAGATCGACCTTCCTGTCGTGCAAGTACACCTGACGACGACGGTAGCCGGACGGACTCGGGCCTGGGGACTGCACCAAAGGTCCACCGATCGTCTGTTCGTCGTGAAGGGCCTGGTCTCGATCGTTGTGTACGACGCCCGGGAGACCTCGCCCACCTGCGGTCTGGTGAACGAGTTCCGAGTGAGTGAACGGAATCCCGGACTCCTTGTCATTCCGCCCAACCTCTACCACGGATGGAAGAATCTCGGGATTGATGAGGCCTTCATCATCAACATGCCTTCGGTGCAGTACTCCCACGACGAGCCGGATGCGCTCGATCTCCCTTACGACACAGCGAATGCAATCGAGTTGGTGCCCTTCCGGTGGTGAGTTCAGATCGAGGGGCGCCCGGCACCACGGTCATCATTCCGACTCACGATCACCCGTCCACGCTGGATCTGGCTATAGCAAGTGTTCTCGAGCAATCCGCTGCGTCCCTGGAGCTGGTGGTCATCGGCGATGGGGTGGAGGATGACACCCGCGACGTGATCGCCGCCATCGATGATCCTCGACTCCAATTCATCGATTCAGCGAAGAGCAGCAGTCGTGCCGAACTGGTCCGCCATCACGTACTCATGGGTGCGCGAAGCAACTACGTCTGCTACCTCGGCGATGACGATCTGATGTTGAAGGATCACGTTGAAACCATGATTGAGGTGCTTCAATCGGTCGACTTCGCCCATCCCTTGCCGGTGTACATCCTTCCGGGCGGGGGGTTTGGCGCCCACCTGACGGACTTGTCCCGCTCCGAGTGTCGGGAGTGGCACCTGCACCCAGCCCGCAATGCCGTTTCACTGACCGGAGCAGCCCATCGACTCGACACCTATCGTGCGTTGCCTTTTGGCTGGAGGGAATCGCCCGCTGGTCGGTGGTCCGACCACTACATGTGGCAACAGTGGTTCCAGGCTCCCGGAATCCGCTACCGGACCAATTCACGGTTGACCGTACTCAAATTCGATTCGAGCTTGCGGGGTGAGTCGTCATCGGAGGACCGCCGGACTGAAATGCTCAGATGGCTCCGACGGAGCGATGAAGAAGGCTTTACCGACTGGCTGCAAAGCGAGGCGACGGCAGCCATCTTGACGCTAGCCAGCCGATTCGTGGTTCATGCCGACCACGTGGCCGACGTTCGTGAGAAGGAGAGCGCTGACCGACTCGCAGTCGAGCTCGAACTGGAGGGTGTCCGCGCCCAGGTCCGCGATCTGGAGGCGGCGCTGCGCGTTCAGAGAGACGAACTCCTCGAGTTCCACGATTCTCTTCGGGGGGCCAGGGAAGCTTACGCCGACCTGGCAGAGGAGCAATTCAAGATGCGGTCGCTCGCCGCGCAAAATCTACAGCGAGCGGTCGATGCTGAGACTGAGAGTGCCGCAGTCAAGGCAACTCGAACCTGGAAGCTGCATGATCGGTTCATTGGTTCCGTACCGATGCGTTGGCTTGGGCTGCCATCACCACCGACGGCGGACTAATTCAGACCCTCTGATACGGGTGCATGCGCCGTCGCTACGCTGGAGGTGCCCACCCCCAGTGCGATGCACAACGAAAGGGAAAAGATGTCTGATCTATCGGAGTACGAAGCAGGTCAGGTTGAGCAGGCCAATAACTCAGGACGGGTTCCCGTGGTCTTCGTCCACGGGCTCTGGCTTTTGCCGAGCAGCTGGGATCGGTGGCGGACACTGTTCGAGGAGGCTGGTTACGCGACCCTGGCGCCTGGCTGGCCGGACGACCCCAATACCGTCGAGGAAGCGAACCGCCACCCAGAGGTCATGGCCCATAAGACCATCGGGCAGATCGCCGATCATTTCGAATATGTCATCACCAAGCTCAAGAAGAAGCCCGCCATTGTGGGGCACTCCTTCGGTGGTCTCCTTACTCAGATCCTTGCCGGAAGAGGCGTGTCCGCCGTATCGGTAGCGATCGATCCTGCACCATTTCGAGGGGTGCTCCCGCTTCCGATCTCTGCTCTCAAATCGGCAGCACCGGTGATCGGTAACCCAGCCAATCATGGACGGGCCGTTCCATTGACCTACGAGCAGTTTCGCTTCGCCTTTGCCAATGCCGTCAGCGAGGACGAGGCGAAGGAACTGTACGCTACCTATGCAGTACCGGGCTCGGGCGTGCCACTGTTTCAGGCCGCTACGGCTAATCTGAACCCCTGGACCGAGGCGAAGGTCAAGTCGAAAAATCCCAAGCGCGGGCCGTTGCTCATCATCGATGGGGAAAAAGACAACACCGTGCCGTGGGCCATCGCGAACGCGTCATACAAGAAACAGAAGCGCAACCCTGGCGTGACCGAGATCATCAAGATCCCCGAACGCGGTCACTCACTGACTATCGACCACGGCTGGAGAGAGGTGGCAGACACAGCCCTCTCGTTCGTCCAAAAAAACCTCGGCTGAAGCAGCTGAGCGCGTTCATTCGCCAGTCAGGTCCATCGGCCTACCCTTCGATCCTCCGCCGTGGGCCAGCTGAACGCCCGCCTTACCGTGGACTCCCGCCGAACCTGGACCATCGCCGCGGCTACGGTCTGATGATGTGATCCGATTCGCCGACTGCGAGTTGAACCTTGACCGCGTCATTCTCCGGCGCGGTGGCGAGGTGATCCGGATCGAACCCCAGGTGTTCGACGTGCTCGCCTACCTCGTCGAGCACCGCGGCACGGTAGTGCGCAAGGAGGAACTTCTCGACGCCATCTGGGGTGACCGATTCGTGAGTGAGTCCGCCCTGACAACTCGGATCAAGGCGGCCCGCCAGGCGGTCGGCGACGACGGCAGCCAGCAATCGATCATTCGGACTGTGCACGGCAAAGGCTACGAATTCATCGCGATCGTGGATGAGGTCAAGGAGGGTCCAACCGGTACCTCACTGGTCCCAGTGGCGACAGGAACCTCTATCGGCGTACGGGTGCAACCGTTGATTGGCCGCGAGACGGTGCTCGAGCGGCTCGCCGAGATGATCGGCGACCACCGGCTGGTCACGCTGGTGGGCCCCGGCGGTGTCGGGAAGACCTCGCTTGGGATGGAGTTGGCCCGCACCGTCGGCGGCCAGTTCGAGGACGGCGTCCACGTCGTGGAGTTAGTCGGCATCGTCGATGAGGACGCCACAGCCGGAGCGCTGGCAACGGCTATTGACGTCAACCTGCAGAAGTCACGTTCGATCGACGATGCCATCGTCGATCTGCTGCGCCCCCGGCACAGCCTGCTGGTTCTCGACAATTGCGAGCACCTGATCGAGCCGGTAGCCGAGCTGGTGGCGCGAATCCTACGCGAGGCGCCCACCATTTCGATCGTGGCCACCAGCCGGGAACCGCTGGCGGTAGCCGGCGAACGGCTCTGGACTGTCGACCCGCTGCCGACCGGGCCCGAGGAGTTGATCGGCTCAGAGTTGGTGCTCGGCCAGCTGGCCGAGATCCCGGCGGTCGCCCTCTTCGTCGCTCGGGCCAAAGCCGCCGACCCCTCCTTCGTGCTCGACACGGCAACTGCTCCCCTCGTTATCGAGATTTGTCGGCGGCTCGACGGGATCCCGTTGGCCATTGAGCTGGCTGCGGCGCGGGCCCGGTCGATCGGCGTTGCCGAAGTCGCCCACCGTCTCGACCAGCGCTTTGGTGTCCTCAAGGCGATGCGGAGGGGGAGCGACCCCCGGCACCGCACAATGCACGACGCCATCAGTTGGTCTTACGACATGCTGGAACCGGACGAGCGGGCGCTCTTCACTGCTCTGTCGGTGTTCGCCGGATCCTTCGACCTGCGCTCGGCAGAGGCCATGGCGCCAGGAGGTGACGTTCTCGACCTGCTCACAAGGCTCACTGAGCGTTCCATGCTGGCTGTGCGTCCAGGGGCAGCAGGTTCGACCCGCTACGAGCTACTCGAGACGCTCCGGGAGTATGGACGCACGCGCCTCAGCGATGCCCGGGCGGCTGAGCTGTTCGCCGCCCACGCCAAACATTTCGCCGCCGGGGCTGGAGCGGTCGAGGTGGACCTCGGTGGCCCCGGCGAGGGCAACGCCATCGCTTGGGCCGAGTCCTCGCTCGCCGACCTGCGAGCCGGTCAGCGATTTGCCCTTGAGCTGGGAGATTTCGACATCACCTTCGGCCTCATCAGCTCAATCCGCGAGTTCGCCATGCGGGCCATGCGCTACGAGGTCTTTGCCTGGGCGGACGCTGCCTGTAACGCGCCGGGAGCTCTCGACCACCCACTGGCCCCCATGCTCACTGGGATCCGTGCCTACGGCGCCTGGGTCCGAGGGGAGTTCGATCTGGCCATACAGCTGGCGGAGGAAACCCAACGACTTGAGCGCCAGCTGTCGGTCTTTCCCAGCGGTCTGGCGGAACGAACGCTCGGCAATGTGCTGTATATCGTGGGAAATCCAATGCAAGGCCACGCTCAGGGTCTCCGCCAGATCGAGTTGGCAGAGGAGTCCGGCAACCGGTCACGACTTGTCCATGCCTGCTACATGGGGGCGGTGGGTCACAGCTCGGACGGTGCCTATGACGAGGCCGACAGCCTGGTTGCACGAGCCCACCAACTGGCACAGCAGACGGCTTCGCCAACGGATTTGGCGTCAGTCGAAGTGGCGCGGGGATTCGCCAGCAGAACCGAGGAGGAGGCGTTGGAGGCGTTCACCGCCGGCGGCCGGATCGCCCGCAGTGCCGGCAATCGCTGGATGCACGGGTTCGCTTTCACGGAGGCGAGCGGGCTACTCGTCTCCCGAGGTGAGCTCGACGCCGGATGCGCAGGTCTGGCGGACATGGTCGGAGTATGGCACCGCGCGGGAGACTGGTCCCAGCAGTGGCACACGTTGTCGCGCTGTGTGATCGCCCTCGATCGAATTGGCCAGGGCGAGCTAGCAATGGAATTACTTGGTGCAATCGAGACACACGCGATGGTAGGTGTGGCGCCGATGTCGGGCACATTGCATGATCTCGTTTTTGTCACCCGGAGCCAGCTCGTCGAGTCAATGGGTGCCGAGCGCACCCGCGAACTGCTTGCGGTAGGCGCCGGCAGTCCGGTCGAGGACATCGTGTTGAGAACCCGTCGTGCACTCATCGGCGCCAGCTGACCGCGGACTCAGCGAGACTGTGGCCGTCGCTGAACGCACTCTAGATACTGGACGAGGTGCTGGGAGAGCTCGGCCGCATCAGCACCCAATCCGGCGAGCAGGTTAGAGCGACGACGCCGCAGGAAGGGGAGGCCCAGCAGGTAGAGGCCGGGCATGCACGCCACCCCGCCGTCGTGATCGACGCGGCCCCGGCGGTCAAACGCACGCGGATCCAACCAGTCGTACGAGGGGCGGAAGCCGGTGGCCCAGATCACGGCGGCGAAGCTTCGCAGGTCCAGCTCGGTTGGTACCTGGCTGAGGACGGTCCGACCGGGCTCGGTGGCAGGGCCAACAAGATCGACCATGTCCTGCTCGTCGACCCAGTCGTCGATTCTCCGTAAGAGCCTGGCCTGCTTCAGATCGGCGTTGGCAACGAGGCTCCCGAGCCCTCCGGAGCAGGAGGCGGTCGTACCGCGGATGGCCATGAGGCGCCCCGCGAGCTGGACGCCAAGGCCCTTTAGCGAGGGGAGGTCGACCTCCCGCCCGTCATCGCTTCCGACCACCTGTACCGATGCGTGACGGCGGGCACGTTCGAGGTCCTCTACTTCGTTCCAACGCTCGTCGAGCTGACCGATCCGGTCCAGCCACTGGTAAATGTCGCAACCCCGGTACGAACGCGGCAAACGTATGTGCTCGCCGATCGAGATCGTGACTTCGCGACCCGCTCGCCGCAGCTCGTCGGCGATCTGCACTCCCGACGCTGACGCACCGACGACCAGGACGCGGCTGTTGCCGTCGATCTGCGCCGGTCGCCGGTATGACAGGGAGGTTAACTGTTGGACTGTCTGAGGGAGATCCGAAGCGAAGGCGGGGACACGGGCCTGGCTCGATCCGCCCGTGGCGGCGACCACCGCGTCGCAGTGCCAGGTACCTTCCGAAGTACGAACCTCGAAACCGGCGCCAGTGCGACACGACGCCTCGACCTCGATCCCCGTGTGCAGCGGTGGGTCGAACGAGCGCCGGTATGCCTCCAGCGCCGCCACCGTCTCGGCGGCGGTCATGTATCCACCAGGGTCATCGCCCTCGTAGCGTGCGCCCGGCAGTGCAGTCATCCAGTTGGGGGTCAGCAGGCGCAGCGAATCCCAGCGCTCGGTTCGCCAGGAGTTCGCCACATCTCCCCGTTCGAACACCACGTGGTCGACGCCGGCCCCGGTGAGGTGATAGCTCATAGCGAGACCACCGGGGCCGGCCCCTACGACCACGACCGACGTACGCACTTCCGGCGCTCCGTTGCGGGCTGCGGTTGTCAGGCGACCGTGACCCGCACGGTTGTGGGGTTGGTCACGATGTCGAAGACGGCGGAACGCTTCTGGGACTGCGCCACAATGGCCTCGATGTCGGCTGGGCTGGCGTCGGCATCGATTTCGTACTTCACGTCGATTCGGTTGAACCCGTTGCGGACGTCAGCGTCGATACCAAGAATGCCCTGAAGGTCCATTTCGCCTTGAACAGTCGCTGTTACCGAGTTCAGCTGAACGCCACGGTTGGTGGCCACGGTGGCCACACCCGCGGTGAGACAGGAGGCCAAGGCCCCAAGGACGATCTCGGGAGGTGTCGCGCCGTTGTCCTCCGATGCGAACACTTCGGGGTGGTCTGCCTCGATGGTGTACCCCTGCTTATGGGAATGCTGCTCGCCGAGCCCGAAGAAGTCGGTGATCGTCGAGCGGCTGTGGGTGCCGTTCACCCATTCGCAGCGTGCACTCCACTGGAACTGCGCCGCCTCGGGCGCATCGGTCAGCGCCTGGCGAGCGCCGCGAATCGCCTCGATATTGACGCCATTGTCGATGGTGGGTGCTTCGGTCTGAGTCATTTCGGGTCCTCTCGGTCGATTTGCGGAGGCGGGCTGCCGCCGCTGCCCCCACTATCCGGGATCGCCGAGCGCAGGTCATGAAGACAAAGTGGTTATCCAGTGACGATCGTCTCCAGGAGATCTCCACAAGATCTACAAGACCCGCTTGGGAGGCGACCGCATGATGGGTCCATGGCACCCCACAACCACACCGCCACCGCTACACCGCCTCACAGCTGGGAGGAGGCGGGAGAAGCCTGGGGGAGCAGAGCATCCGACTGGTCGTGTCTCTACGAGCACTACTCCCTCGACATGCTCGTCGCCCTACTCCCCCGCCTCGGCGTGGGCCATGGAATGTCGCTCCTCGACGTGGCCTGCGGATCGGGGTTGGCCGTTCGGGTCGCCGACGGAATGGGTGCCGATGTTGCGGGGATTGACGCTGCCGCCGAACTTGTGGACGTGGCGTGCCAACGGACGCCGGCCGCGGATCTGCGAGTCGGATCGATGTTCGAGTTGCCTTGGGCCGATGGACGCTTCGACGCCGTCCTGTCGGTGAACGGCATCTGGGGTGGCTGCGGCGCGGCGCTCGACGAGGCCCACCGGGTGCTGCGACCCGGCGGTCTCATCGGCATCAGTTTCTGGGGTCAGGGACCACCCCTTGCCATCCGTGAAGTATTCAAGATCTTCGCGGTTCACGCACCCGAGCAGCACCGGGGTTCGATGAGGCGCCTCAATGACATCGCTACGCCGGGCATCGCCGAGGAGATGCTGGAGGCCAGCGGCTTCTCGGTGCTCGAGCGTGGCGGTCGCGTCTCGACGATCGAGTGGCCGGACGCTGACATAGCCTGGAGGGCGGTATCCAGTGTGGGTCCCGCAGTCCCGGCGCTGCGCTCCAACGATCCTGCGGCCATTCGAAGCTCCGTACTCGAGGCGCTCGAGCCCTGCCGGGATCGGCGAGGCGTGTATCGCTTTCGCAGCGACCACCAGTTTGTGGTGGCGAGGTTGGGGCACAATGAAGGCGATGCCTACGAGGTCTGACCAGTACGACGCGGCACTCGATCGAGCGATGGTGCACGCGAAGCAGTGGCTTGCGTCGGTTCCGGAACGGCGAGTCGGGCCACTCCAGTCCGCAGATGAGGTCTTGGTCGGGCTCGGAGGGCCCCTCCCTGAAGATGGACTTGATGCCTCCAAAGTCATCGATGAACTTGCGAATTGCGCAGAACCCGGGCTCATGGCGATTCAGTCTGGGCGCTTTTTCGGTTGGGTAATGGGAGGGACGCTGCCTGCAGCCCTCGCTTCCGACTGGCTCGTGAGCGCTTGGGACCAGAACGCAGGACTTCGCTTCGCCACACCTGCGGTTGTGGCCATCGAGGAAGTTGCTGGGACATGGGTGCTCGAGCTGCTCGGTCTCCCCTCGACCGCGGATGTCGGATTTGTAACGGGCGCGATGATGGCCAACTTTTCCGCCCTCGCCGCCGCACGTTCGGCGGTGCTCGGTCGTACCGGCTGGGATGTCAACGTCGATGGGCTCGGCGGAGCCCCGGCCGTCCACCTTCTTGTTGGTGCAGAACGCCATGAGACGATCGACCTCGCGCTCCGCTACCTCGGGTTCGGCCGTCCGCGTACTATCGCCGTGGACCGAGAGGGGCGGATCGAGCTTTCGGCGCTGTCAGATGTGCTCGACTCAATTGCAGATGGAGAGCCGATCATCCTTTGCCTACAGGCGGGCAACCTGCACTCAGGGGCCTTCGACCCATTCGAAGCGGCGATCGCAATGGCGCGCCGGCGCGGTGCCTGGGTCCACATCGACGGCGCTTTTGGCTTGTGGGCGGGGGTCTCCCCATTGCTCCACCCCCTCGTCAGAGGAATGGAAGCCGCTGACTCCTGGGCGACCGACGCGCACAAAACGCTGAATGTCCCCTACGACTGCGGCATCGCGATTGTCGCCGAGCCAGCCGCGCTGCGATCGGCGCTCGGCGTCCACGCCGACTACATGATCAGCGATCACAATTCGGGTCCGGGCGACCCCTACGAGAAGGTGCCAGAGTTCTCCCGTCGAGCAAGGGGAGTGCCGACGTGGGCGGCCATCAGATCCCTTGGCCGTCCAGGAGTCATCGAGCTCGTAGAGACCATGGTCGAAAGGGCGCGTTCCCTTGCTCGTGAGATCGATCTGATTGACGGCGCCCACGTCTTGAACGATGTCGTCTACACGCAGGTCTGCGTCTCGTTTGGCGATGATGCACAAACGGATGCGGTGATCGACCGGATCATGCGTTCGGGGACCACATGGATGTCGGGGTCTCGTTGGCATGGGCGGAGTGTCCTGCGAATCTCGGTGAGCAACTGGTCGACCAACGAGGAGGATGTTCACACGTCTGTCGACGCGGTGCACCAAGCTTTGGTCGAATCATCGGACAAGACGGCAAATTAGCGAGCGTGATCCTTCGCGCCGAGCCCGGCCGGAACGATCGAGGAGCAGCTGTTTGCTCTGAGGACGGCAAAGGCAAGCTTGAGACTGCCCTCAGCTCAAGAGGCTGAGTCTGTATTGCTCGACCAGCCACGCGGAGCCGAGACACCCGAAGCTGAAAGTCATGCCTGCCGTAACGGCTATATCCGGCACCGTCGAGCACGCGCGACGCGAGATCAATCTTTGAATCAGGCCGGAAACGGGCAGGATTGTCTTGTTGGCGACACACGGGTGGCCCAGAGTGCTCAGAGCCGGCTCACACTTCGCCAGCGAGGGCGGGGGCGGGGTCACCGCGAAGTACCACGGGCGCAGTGGTAACAATGATCACGAAGAGCAGAAATCCAACGAGATGAATGATGGAGCACCAGATGCAAAAGGCTCGGATGATGAACAACTCTTCGATGAATAGGTAGATGATCATGCCGACACCAAGGATCGAGAGGACCAATCGAGCCCAATGAATGCGCCTGTCGGTGGAGTGCCATGCCGCGGGAAGACAGAGGATCGTCATTGGCACGAAGTACAACAGACCCAGCACGGGCACGGGAATGCCCAAGAAATGCGAGGTGTTGCTCGTCAGGATCTTGTTGCAAGCGCCAAGATCGGGACATGCGAGGGCGATGTGGGTGTCGAAGTGGCTGATGGTGAGATAGACAGACCCGGCAAGGCCAAGGATGCTTAAGACCAAGCAGGTTACGGGCTGCCAACGCAGATCCGCCGTGGTTTCAGACATTGCCACCGCCTCGAGCGATCCAGACCGATAGTTCCAGAGAGATATTTATAGCCTGCAACGAGGTTGTCCGCACGCACTGTTGGTGGGAGGGACCCCGATGGCAATCGAGAGCCCTGATGCTGCGACAACCATCGGGAAGTGTGTTGCAAGTGGGAAGCTTCGAGGCAAGGCCCTCCGCTTCAGTGAGGGTCTGCATCCCCACTTGACCCCCATCAGATAGACGGCACCAAAGGGGAGTGTTCTCAGCTCTAAAGGCTGAGAGACGTCCGGAGATCAGCCCTCGAGGCTGAGACCATCAACTGGCGGTCTCACCCAATCAAGCTGAGGTCCCGAGTCGAGAGAGCTCAGCTCATCAAATTGAGGACATCCGCAGTTGCGGCCCTTGCCCGCCTGGAGCCCATCCCGAGAGCTGAGGACGTCGACAAATCGGCATAGCACCACAGGTGTCTGGCGCATGACCGACCCGACTGCTATCCCATCGTCTTGGCCCCGTCGATCGATTCACGGATGATGTCGGCATGCCCGGCATGTTGCGAGGTCTCGGCAATGAGGTGGAGGAGCACTCGACGCCCCGACCAGCGAGACCCGGGCTCGAACCACGGACGCTCCGGCAATGGATGCGAGTCGTCGAGGGACGCGACCGACTCGACCAGCTCGTTGGTACGGAGCGCCACCTTCTCATAGTTGGCGAGAAGTCCCTCGAGCGACTCATGCTCATCCATGACGAAGCTCTCGGCTTGAGCCCTAAAGGTGTTCTCGTCCATGGGGCCGTTGGCTTCTGGCCCCCTTACGATGAAGTCGGCCCACACGGACTCCGCCCGGGACACGTGCTTGATGATCCCGCCAATACAGAGTTGGCTCACCGTCGGTGTGAGGCGTGCCTGTTCGTCGGTCAGCGATTGTGCCGTCTGACGGAGGAACCCGCGATGCTGGTCCAGCGTCTCCATGAGATCAGATCGTTCTCTGGAAGTCCCATCGGTGTGGTCTGTGTTCATCGGTCACCCTTTCCTCGTTGGTCTAAGGTCACCTTATGATGCATAGCGGTCAGAATCTGTCCTAATCTGCGGATCTACTGAAAAAATGTCGTCAACGACTTCTCGAGCCCTGAGCCTGTTGTCTCTTTTGCAGAACCGGCGCTATTGGCCTGGCGCCGAGTTGGCCGCCCGGCTGGAGGTGTCGGCGAGGACGCTTCGCCGAGATGTCGAACGGTTGCGGGAGATGGGATATCCCGTCGAGGCTCAAAGGGGGGTCGACGGGGGCTACCAGTTGGCTGCCGGAGCGGGTCTTCCTCCGCTCCTCCTCAGCGACGATGAGGCCGTGTCACTCGCCGTCGGCCTTCTGTCTGCAATTCAGGCTGGCAGCATCGCCGGAATCGAGGAGTCCTCCGTCCAGGCGCTCGGCAAGCTCATCCAAGTCATGCCACCACGACTTCGCCAGCAAGTTGATTCGCTGGCGGCAATGACCGTGCCGGCTGTGTTCGGCGCCGATGCACCGAGTGCAGAGTCAGGCGAACTTGCGACGATTGCCCAGGCATGTCGTGATTGCGAACGCCTCACGTTCGATTACGTCTCTCGGAGCGGTGATCCGAGCGAAAGACACGTCGACCCCCATCGGCTGGTGCTTCTCGGTCGTCGTTGGTATCTCGTCGCCTGGGATCTCGAGCGGTCCGACTGGCGGACCTTCCGTCTTGACCGCCTCAAGGGCGCTCAGGGCACTGGCGGGCACTTCCCTTCACGCAAGCTTCCGACCGATGACGCAGCCCAGTTTGTCCGGGATGCCATCGGCAGCATGCCGCGTCGGTACGTCGTCGAAGTGATCATCCAAGCTTCGGCAGAGTTGACCCGGCAGCGCATCGGCCGGGGAGCCGTCATTGAAGAGCTCGGCGAAGACCTGTGCCTCTTGCGGATCGCCTCCGAATCGCTCGACTGGGCGATGATGGCGCTCAGCGCGACAGAGTCCGACTTTGAAGTGCTGTCTCCGCCCGAATTTCTCGCCCATCTCCAGGAACGGAGCATCCGGTTCAGCCGGGCACTGATTCCACGTGCGCAATGAGTCGCCCGCAGCGCCACCACCTCAGATTTCCAGGCTGATTCCAACTACGAATGGGCCACGGCATCGCGATTTCTTAAGCCCACAGCCTCAGCTCACGCAGCTGAGTGCAGAGCCTATGAAGCTGAGGACGCGCACTGCGCAGGCTGAGATAACCGCAGAGAGACCTCAACTCTCTTGACTCAGTTTGCTACTTGCCAGTATTCAGCTAGGGAGGCTGACTGAGCAGAGGCCTTCTCTGAGCGTGAACGAGCTAGGTTCCCCTGTGGCCGAGGCTCTATCGGCCGCACGAACGCTCCCAGTCTCGCTGCTGACCACTACGCTCATATGGGCTTCGGCGGCCACCGCTGGAAACGGGTCGGTGCGTCGATGGTTGGGAGAAAGCCCGTATGGGTGAGGGGGTGAAGGAAGCATGACCGATGTGGGACTGGTCCTCGGTGCCGGGGGCGTGGTCGGGCAGGCCTACCACGCTGGAGTTCTCTCCGCCCTATACGAGTCCTCTGGATGGGATTCCCGTTCGGCTGACATCGTCGTCGGATCGTCGGCAGGGTCGATAACGGGGACGATGCTCCGACTTGGCGTTGGAGCAACGGATCTAGCTGCGATGGCCACGCGCTCGCCGCTGTCGGAAAGTGGCTCGAAGGTGGTTGGCCGTATCCTTCCGAACTCATCGAATCTCCCCGTTCCTACACCGGCATCCTGGCTGAGACCGTGGCGCCCACCATCGCCCGCTCTCCTGTCGAGGATTGCCAGGCGGCCGTGGAGCTTCCGCCCAGATGTGGCCGCCATCACCATGCTCCCTGCCGGCAGGATTGACCTCTCTGAGCGCGCTGCTCCTCTTCATCGCTTCGTTGGCGACCGGTGGCCTGAGGATCTCTGGATCTGTGCAGTGCGCCGAGACGACGGCGCCCGTGTGGTGTTCGGCCGGCCCGGTTCGCCTCCCGCCTCGCTCGCCGCGGCAGTCCTCGCCTCGTGCGCTATCCCCGCCTACTTCGCTCCCGTGGGCATCGGCGGGGTCGAGTACTTCGACGGCGGCGTCCATTCGCCCACCAATGCAGGCGTCCTTCTGGCACGTCACCCTGCAGTGGTCTTGGTCATTTCGTCGATGTCGGCATCGAGATTCCCGTCCCGGAGAGCCGACGCGCTGATGAGGTGGTCGGCTCATCGCCGCCTCGAGCGGGAAACTCGTCGCCTCACCGCCGCTGGCTGCAAGGTGATCGGGATCGAGCCAGGCCTTACGTGCCTCGACGCCATGGGCCTTAAACCGATGGATGAAAACCGTGCGGCGAAGGTGGCGGAATCCGCCTATCAGGAGACGCTCCGCCGGATCGACAAAGGACTCTTCGCCGATCTCCCAGCGTCCGCGAAAGTTTCGACTGGCCCTTGATCATCGAGCCGGCCAGGAGGCCTGGCTCTCCCCAGTAGTAACCTCGGGTGCCCAGGGCCTGGTGACGGTGCAGGAGGTGGTCCGCATGAGGGTCGACCGCATGAGCTCGCTGGACGCGTCCTTCCTTCACATCGAGGACAGCGTCAGCCATATGCACATTGCATCTGTCGGCATCTTCAGTGGCCCGGTGCCTCCCTTTTCCGAGCTCCAGACCATGATCGAGAGCAAACTGAGCCTGGTTCCTCGCTACCGCTGCGTTGTTCGCAACGTACCGTTCGAGCTGGGCAGACCGGTGTGGGTCGATGACCCGCACTTCAACATCGAGTACCACGTGCGGCACACCGCCCTTCCTTCCCCTGGTGGCGAGGACGAGCTTCGGAAGTTGGTGGGGCGGGTCATGTCTCAGCCGCTGGACAGGTCCAAGCCGCTTTGGGAGATCTGGGTGGTGGAAGGGCTCGATGAGGGCAACTGGGCTGTCCTCTCGAAGACTCACCACGCCTTGGTGGACGGAGTCTCGGGAACGGACCTCTTGGCCGTGATCATGGATCTTTCCCCTGATCAGCAGCCACTTCCCACACTGCCCTGGGAGCCCAGCCCGTCTCCGTCGGCGTTCAATCTCGCCGTCGATGCATCTCTTGAACTGATGCGCAGTCCCTACGAACAGTTGAACGCCCTTCGGCATGCGGTCTCAGTACCTCGACAGGCTCTGGTGGAAGGGGTGTCGGTCCTACGAGGGCTGTTGGCGATGACCGGGTTGGCTACCAAACGGACGCCCGCCTCCAGTCTCAACGGTCCGCTGGGCCCCCATCGGCGCTATGGATGGGCCTCAACCACCGTCAGCGACATCAAGGCGATCCGAAAAGAACTCGGCGGCACGTTCAACGATGTCGTCCTGGCTGCCATCACCAATGGGTTTCGTGAGTTGCTTCTGTCACGGGAGGAGTCCGTGGATCGCGTCGTACGAACGCTCGTCCCCGTGTCCGTGCGCCCGCGTAGCGACAGCGGGTTGGCCGTCGGCGACGGAACGCTCGAGAACAAAGTCTCGGCCATGTTCGCTGAGCTTCCCGTTTCCATCGACGACGCCCCTGAGAGGCTCCGCGCCGTCAGTCGCCAAATGGCAGGGGTCAAAGACTCCCGTCAGGCGGTGGCCGGTGAGGCGCTGACCTCGATGACCGGCTTCGCTCCTCCGATGCTCCTGGCGTTGGGCATGCGGGTGTCTACCCGGATGGCCCAGCACCAAGTCAACACCGTGACGACAAACGTGCCCGGCCCCCAGATACCGCTATATATGGGCGGCCGCCAAATGATCAGAGCCTTTCCCTACGTCCCCCTGGGCGCCCAGATGCGAATAGGGATCGCCATATTCTCCTACAACGGTGAGGTCAGCTTCGGGGTCACCGGCGACTATGACACATCCGAGGATCTCGACATTCTGTGCCGGGGCATCGAAGAGGGCATCCGCCAGATGCGAAAGACCGACGTCTGAGGAGATAGACCCCCTGCCGGCGAGTGTTAAAAAGGCGAGATCCTCAATCGACCCCCAGACACCGCCAAGGTCACGCCTGATGGTCGGCTCAGGGACTGGATCCTTTGCTGCACCACCGAACGGCAAACTCGAGCCACCTCAATCGCAGCCCGCGTAATGTGACTGTATTCGGACGTCGACGAGGTAGGAGCCAGATTGCCCAAGCACGACGTGGAAATGAGTATTCCGACGACCAAGGTGGTCCTAAGCGCCGACGTGGTGTTCGAGATTCGGAGCGACGATGAGAAACTCGGCGAGCTCCGAATCAGCAGAGGGACTATCGACTGGGCTCCGTCGAACGCAAAGATTCCGATCCAGTTGACGTGGGAGCAATTCGACCGCCTCATGCGCGAGCGTCGGTCCGACTGACGCGCACTGACCACGTAGGTACAAGAGGCTTACCTCAGCTCGAACGGGTGATGCGTTGGGCAACTCCGGGCGCTTGGCTCGCATTTCTTGGCGTCGATCGTGCGGAAGCGGGTGGGGCAAACGATCGAGCGATTCCTAGTCCGCACTTGGGTAGGCTTATCTGCCGTGGCTCTCTGGGACGATGAACTCGAGGCCCTCCGGCCACAGTTCTGTAAGGAGGCAGCCACGTTTGTCGCTTCCGTCCCGTGGCAGGAGGGCGGTACAACGACTTTGTCTATCGAAGAGCGGGTCGCGGCGCACCGCAGGGTCAGTCTCGGCGGTCCGCCATCCGACAAGGCGGTGGATCGGACAATCGAGGGACCTGCCGGGGCGATCCGGCTTCGAACGTTCAGGCACGAACAGCCGAAAGGTGTGCTCCTGCACATTCACGGTGGTGCGTGGATGGCGGGCTCAGCCGAGATGATGGACCTGCTGAACGAGGTCATCGTCGACAAGTGCGATGTCTCGGTCGTGAGCGTCGAGTATCGCCTCGCACCCGAGCACCCCTATCCGTCCGGCCCCGACGACTGCGAAGCAGCTGCCTGCTGGCTGCTCGAGCACGCCGCCACCGAGTTTGGCTCCGATCGGCTGCTCATCGCCGGCGAATCCGCAGGTGCCCACCTCGCCGCCGTCACACTGCTCCGCATGAGAGACAAACACCACGCCGCCGATCGCTTTGTCGGAGCAAACCTTGTGTTTGGAGCGTATGACCTCTCTCGTACGCCGAGTCAGCGGGGCGTGGGGGTCGCACCCGGAACCGACATACTGGACGGCACCGGATTTCCGCTCGACCTCTACCTGCCCGGTATGTCCGAGGCGGAGCGACGCGACGCTGACATCTCACCGCTCTACGCTGACCTCAGCGGTATGCCACCTGCATTGTTCTCGGTCGGTACCAACGACCACCTTCTAGATGACACGCTCTTCATGGCAGCACGCTGGGAGGCCGCTGGCAATCGGAGTGAGTTGCTCGTTTATCCGGACACACCGCACGGATGCATCGCGCTGCCATCGGTCGCTGCGCACTTTTTCCCGCGACTCTTCGATTTCTTCACTAGTTCACTAAAGATCTAGGTGATGCCAGCCTCAACCTGTGAAGCTGATGACCCACGTTACGGAGGCTGGGCAAACCGGGGCCACGTGCTCAGTATTCGAAGTTGGGTAGTGGTCATGCTCGGCGAGCGGGACCACCGGCGGTCAGGTCCCCTCCTCACGCCCTGACGATCCGGGCGGGGGAAGTTCGACCACGTGGTGGAACCCTGCGAGGATCTCGGGATCGTCCGAAGCCAGCGCCACGATGCGGGGGACGGTTGTCGCCCCGGTGAGCAGGCCCACCACTCGGGCCCGGTTGCCGGCGTCAAGCTCGGCAGTGGGCTCGTCGGCGATCAACACCGGGGGATCGCCCGCCACCGCCCGGGCGACGCCCACTCGCTGACGTTCCCCGCCCGAGAGCTCGTCGACCGGCCGACCCGCTTCTGCGGTCAGTCCCACCGAGGCCAGAGCGGAGGCGGTGCGGCCGGCGATGTCGTGGCGGGCGAGCCCCCGGGACTGCAGCGGGAGGGCTACGTTCTCCGCTGCGGTCAGCCCGGCGAGGAGCCCGTGGGTTTGTAGCACCAGCCCGACGGTGGCCCCATCGCCATGGAAGGGCACGCCGTCGAGGAGCACCCGTCCGTCGGTGGGTTCCAGCACACCGGCCAGGATGAGACACAGGGTGGTCTTGCCGGCACCCGAAGGACCGGTTACGGCGAGCGGCTCCCCGACCGGGACCACGAGGTCGAGCGGCCCGAGGATCTGATTCCCGTGCGGTGCGCACATGACCCCTTCGAGCCGCAGCTCGAGGTGGGTCGACCGGTCAACGTCACCGCTCACGATTGCTCCCTGACGATCCGCAGCTCGACCCCGTCGGGCCCGCGCACCACCCGCACCCGCGTGGCCGGCGGAAGGATGGTCAAGATGTCCGGGGGGAGCTGAATCGATCCCGATCCGTCGACCACCGCGTACTCCTCACCGTGGCGTCCCTCCGATCCAACCCGGCCGTCCCGGATGGTGACTGTGCGGGGGAACGAGGTGGTGACCGAACGGTCGTGGGTGACCAGCACGATGGTGGTCCCGAACTCTCCGTTGATCCGTCGGAGCAGCCGCACCACCTCGACCCCGGCCTCCACATCCAGCTGGCTGGTGGGCTCGTCGGCCAGCAGCAGTCCAGGCCCCGACGCCACCGCGGCGACCAGGGCGACCAGTTGCTGCTGACCCCGGGGGAGGTCGACAATCCGTTCCCCGGCGAGGGCCGCCAGCCCGAGCAGGTCGAGGAGCTCGGGGGGCTCCAAAGGCGGCCGGTGTCCCCGGGCCCGGGCGCCGTGCTGGGCGAACCAGATGTTCTGAAGGGCAGTGGCGTGCATGAGGAGGTTGAGATCGGTCCCCTGCACCACGTACCCGATGGCGGTGGCCCGCAGCGTCCGCCGCTCCGCGGCCGACAGCTTGCTCACCTCGTGCCGGCCGACTTGAACTACCCCGGCCGAGGGCCGCATGAGGCCGGCGATCAGTCGCATCACCGTCGACTTGCCCATCCCCGAAGGCCCGAGCAGCGCCACCATCTCACCGCCGGCGACGTCGAGGTCGACCCCGCGCAGGGCCACGATGTCGACGCTCCGTTGGTGGTAGAGGTGGACCACCCCCACCATCCGGACGGGCAGACCTCCGGCGCTCCCCGGGGCCACAGCCGGCGTGGCGGTGGTCATTGCCGTCCCCCTCGGAGCCGGTCCACTGTTGCCGACCGCACTACCGACCGGGCTCCGATGACCACGGTGATGCCGAGGGCGACGATGAGGACCACCAGGGTGACCACCAGGGGCCCGACAGGGAGGCCGAGCTCGAGGGGGGGCCCCGCCCCCGGTGCGATGAACTCGGGAAGCGACGGGAGAGCCAGCGCGGTGGCGGCGAGACCGGCCACCGAACCCAGGACGACGCCGACCCCCACGGTCAGGTCCTGCTCGACCTCGATGGACCGGCGGCGAGCGACGCTCGACACCCCCACCGCCCCCAACGCGGCCAGCTCGGGTCCCCGCCGACGGGAGCTCACGGCGAGGGCGAAGGCGGTGATCCCGACAGCGAGAACCGCAGCGGCTGCGGCGGCCAGCAAGAACAGGGTGTAGGCCAGGTCGATGCCGGTCTTGCTGAGGGTGCTCCCGGCGCCGGTCGTGGAGTCCACGCCGACCACCGTGATGCCCTGGCCGGCCAGCCGCCGGTCGAAGGAGGCGGGTGAAGCAGATCCCAACCACACCTCGAAGGTGGCGTCGGTCACCGGACCGGACAGGAGCCGGTAGGCGGTGCCCAGATCGACGAGGGTGGCGGAGGCGCCCACTCTGGGCAGGGCCGCCACCTCGCCCACGGGCCGGCCGTTGAGGGTGCCGCCGTCCAGGCCGACCACCGACAGTCCGCCGCTCACCCCGGCCGCCGGTGCGGTCGCCGGGGTCACCACCGCGGGCACCTGGGCCGGCGTGTCGGCCGGGGCGATGGTGATCGACTGGTAGGGGGAGAGGGTGACATCGGCTCGGAGGCCCCCGTCGGTGGAGGCCAACGTGGCGCCACCCTGGGGCGCCGTCCACCGCCGGGCATCGGTAAGACCGGCGTCGACCACGACCGGGCCGCCGTGGGCGGTCCGGGTGGTGATCGAGAACAGAAGCAGCCGGACAGATCCGGACGGCACCCCGCCGCTGAGCGGGCCGGCCCACGACAAGGCGAAGTCGACCAGTCGGCACCCTGACGGGCACAGCCCGGCCAGCGATCCCGTGTAGGTGTGACGGCCCGGGAGGAGCGGGCCCAGAGACACATGCTCCGGCGTCTGGTAACCGTTGTCGAAGAGATCGGCCGACAGCTGCGGGGCGGGCTGGGCCCCGACCTCGGCGGCGGCGGTCACAGCCAACTGGCTGCCGGCCACAGGGACCGTCGGAGCCAGATGCGGTGGCACGAGGGCGGCGGCCGCCTGGGACGCGGTCCGGTCGCCGAGGTCGGGCGGCCACGAGGCCACACCAGCCAGTCGGCTGGCGTCCACCGCCAGGGTGGTCCCGTCGCTGGCGTGCTCGACCACGACGGCCATGGCCGAAGGTCCCCCGCCGTCGGCCCGCCGGACTGCCGGCAGGAAGTCGACCCCGGGGCGGACGGAGACGGTCAGCACGGTCGGGGCCCCGACATCGAACCCGTTGCGCACCGTGCGGTTTCTCGCAGCCACCGCCCAACCGCTGATCCCGAAGGTGGTCAGCGCCACCGCCACGATGATGAGGATGACCTGGGAGCTGAACTCCGGTCGGCGGGCCACCCGGCGGGTGGCCAGGGAAGTGGCGACGAAGCGTGAGTTCTCGGTGAGGGGGAGGCTGGCGCCGAGCGCGGCAGGAAGCAGCCGGGCCCCGAACACCCCGACCGCGAGGGCCAAGAGACCGGGGGCGAAGGCGGCCAGGGGGTTCTCCGACGAACTGGCCGTGCCGGACACGCCCACCACGGCCAGTTCGATGAAGGCGGCCAGGGCGACGGCGATGATGGCCACGTCGACGACAACCCGCCCGATCGACGACCGCTCCCCGGCGCTGCGGGCCTCGATGCCCTGACCCGACTCGGCCGCCGAAACCAGGCGTCGGGCGCCGAAGACCATGGCCACCCCGGCCACCGCCGCCGTAGCCAGCGCGGCGACCACCGCCGGAGTGGTCATCGACACGCCGATCCCCGGGAGGAAGAAGTGGGACGCCGACAGTGAGGCGACCACCCAGGCAGCGACGAGTCCCAGCGGCACGGCGACGAGGACGACGGCCATCGGCTCGGCCATTGCCACGGCCAGCATGCTGCGGGGTCGGTAGCCCCGAAGCTCGGCCAGCTGCACATCGGACTCCCGCTCCGAGGCCGTTCGGGTCGAGGCGAAGTACAAGGTGAAGAGGGCCAGTAGGACCAGCTGGAGCTCGATGACCCACACGACGGTCCTGGTGGTGTGTTCGGTGGCGGCCGCCTGGTCCAGCAGTTGGCCGATCTGGCTGCTGACGGTCACGCCCCGGTGTTCCCGTGAGGCGACACTGAACCGGGTCAACGCCATCTCGAAGTCCCCAACCTCTCCGACCGACAGTGACCCCGGGAGGAAGGGGAGCTGCACCATGGTGGCGATGGTCGACGAGCGGTCGGCCCGGGCCAGGGTGGAGGCGGTCGAGAACAGGTCGTCGACCATGGGCATCTGGGGGGTACCGGAGCCGAACGGAAAGTAATTGTCGCCCCACCAGTAGGCGGCCGCCGGGTTACCGGCGGTGTACAGGCCGACCACGGTTAACCGCGCCCCTGGCGCCGCCCGGCCGAAGGAGACGGGCAGGTGCTGACCGAGAGCCACACCCAGTTGGTGGGCGCTCCTGGTGCTCATCATCACCGTGGCTGGGCCCGTCGGGCACTCGCCGTCCACGATGACCACGTGGTGGCATACCCCGGTGCGAGCCACCAGGGTGGTGCGGTAGGGCTGGCCGTTGGCGCTGGTGCTCACCCCGGCCGATGCGGTGACAAGGCCCGGGCCGAACCACGCCCCACCGTCAGCCGGCCGGGGGACGTGGGCGATGGTGGAGGCCAGAGCACCGGGGCTTGCGGCGGTGCCTGACGGGTTCAGGGTCAGACCGATGTTGGCGATGGGTGCCCCGTCGAGAGTTCCGTTGAGGATCGACTGATCGGCGCTCTGCAGGTAGAGGGGGCCGAAGGCGCTGAGCGCCACGGCCACCACGGCCACGACCAGCATCGACAGCGTCGACCACGCCCGCCAGCGCACGCCGGCGACCAGCAGCCCCCATCGCATGCCCCGAGCCGAGCGGCCCGATGCGTCATCCCGGTGCGGGCGGGACCCCGGGCTCCGACCGGCGGTCATCCGGGGTGGGTGCTCGGAGATCACCTGACCAGTATCGTCACCTCAGCGTGTGAAGCTGAGGACACAGGCCTCCACTCATCTTGAATCCCCCGGCTAACCCGGCGTGATGCTCCTCTGCACGAGGACGATCCGGGAGGAGCGGTGGGGTTGCGGAGGTGGCCTGATCATGCCCTGCTTTACGAGATTGATTCCTGGGTCCGCCTAGCGGCTCCTAATCACTCCTCTGTCATCGTCCCCGCCAGCTGCCAGCCCTATCCCGACATGGCCTGCGGCTCAGCCTCCCGTCTCGTAAGGAATGAGCGTGCATGCAGCTGACTTGGCAGCCGCCGGATCGAGTGCGTTGAGTACGTCCTGCAGCGCAATGTGGTCATAGGCAATGCCCAGATGCCCGGAGAAATCGAGGGGGCACTGGTTCTGAAGAACGACGTTCTTAACGTTCGGGCCACTTAGCTGCTGTGATTGCCAAGGAGTGACTACCTCGTCGTACTCGGTGCTGATCACCGTGTAATTGACACTCGGCGCCGTGATCCCGCTGTTGTCGAGGTTCGTGATGAACGTCGAGCCGGTTTCCTGCTGCACACATGACAGGCACACTGTGCCCAAGCCCTCCCCAACGAGGGTCGAGACACCGGGGATGTAGTTCTCGAGGTTGACCAACCCGTCGATCGTGGTGCCGTGGTTGTCCGGTGCCAATGCGGCGAAATCATTGACCACTGCCGACCCACCGAGGAATTTGATGTAGTAGTTCGGCAGCATTCCACCCTGGGAGTGGCCGACAAGATCCACTTTCGCAGCGCCGGTCGACGCCAGCACCTGGTTCACAAAGCTGGCGAGCTGGCCCGCAGACGTGGGGATATCACCGACGCCGTAGAGCACCCCCAGAAGCGGTGGACCGCCGTAATTGAAGCTGTAGACGCAGTAGCCGTTGTTGTAGAGCAACGGTGAGAGTGCCTGCCAATTGTCGTCCTCGTTGGCGAAGGTTCCGTTGACCAGCACCACCGGATCCGGGTGGGCTGCAGACGGCTTGCATGACCAGTTGTCGGCTCCCGGAGGCGGTGTGTTCGGCCCGAGGGCGGTCAGTCCATACTCCGCAGTTGAGTAGATGACCGGCAGTTTCGAAGTCGCGCCCGCCTGTCCCGCTCCGATGACCAGCGTCCCGACTATCGAGACAGTCGTGACCAGCACCGCCAGCACGGCGCGTCCATGAGGCACCATGTTTCTTCTCACAGCCTCTTCCCCTAGCTCGCCCGGGCGCAGGAACTCTGCGCCCGATGTCTCCCACACGGGACCGTAGGGGGGAGCTCAAGACGGCTCAAGAGACTCCCGACCGACCGGTGCTTGCGGGCGAGAGCACCGTACCCGCTTTCGACGTCTTCGAATCCCAGATGTTGACATTGCCCACTCCTTCGTAACCCGGATCCCGACTTCAGGGCGTTGCCACGACTCTCCGTGGCAGCGGAATGGCAATCCTCAGCTGGCAAGGCCGAGGACATCGTCCAATGAGGCTGAGGACACGGCTGCTCAGAGAGAGGAGAATCGCCAGGTCGAATCGTTTACCCGCCTATCGCCTGGCTGCACTTTGCCGTGAAACACAGGCGGATAACAGTCCACTTGACTCGTTGGATTGATAGGTCATCGGAGAATATTGGCTGCGTCACGAGTGGAGCACCTCGGGAGTCCTGACTGCGTCGGCAATTACGGCACCCCGAGCCCGAGAATGCTGGTCCGGATGGGATCGCGTTCTGGTCGCGTGGCAGACCAGATGACCGGTCGCCGGGTGCGTACGAGATTCGGAATCAGAGACGGGGCTCGTATCTGGTCACGGTGACCGGATGGGGCCATACGAGAACAACGTAACCTGCGACGTCGTACGTCGTGGACGGACGACCCCAGGTCGCGCTGGCGGTGCGCAAGGAGACCTGGGTGGAGCTGGAGGCTGAGGTTCTGCTCGGATACACCGCGAACCAGAACGAGTGGCCGGCGAACCAGCCGGGGTTGTCGCCCTTGTTGTACGCCTCGAGCGTTGCATCCGGACCGGGGACGACAGGCCGGACGGAGACGGCGTTGTCGCTCTCGACCGTGGTTAGCGACGCGGACCAGAATTCGCCCACGCCGGAAGTTAGCCCGTGGGATTCGAGGAACGCCGCCAGGCGGACCGCTCGTGGGCCCGGCGCAGGTTGGCTGAGCTGGACGGCGCTTGCCGCCAGGAAGCAGGCCGTGGCCAATGCCCCGACAGCAACAGCCGTCCGACGTTGGACCGGGGGGTGGTCTGCGGACCACCAGAGTGTGACGTACCGACCGGCCAGTACGGCGACGAAAATGACCGATGCGGTGAGATAGCGCAAGTAGCCCGTACTGGTCACAGCGAGCGTGACGAAGTTCAGCGTCGACCCGATGATCGCCACCACAAGGAGGTCGTCGAGCCTCCACGGTTCGGGCTCGTCGCCCCTCGTCGGTCGGGTGGGATCCTGAGGGACGGTGCCGTGCCACACCCCGCGGAGGAGACGGACGACACCGGTCGCCAAGGTCGCGGCCAGTCCTCCGGCGAGGACGACGTGCACCGACTGGAGGGCGAACGGGACTCCGCCGGACCCGTTGATGGAGTCGCCCAGTCCGAGGAACTGGCCCCAGACGGGCGCCAAGCGGGTCACGTTCTCGAGCATCTGATATGCGGACGCCGTCTTGTTCGTCGCGCCGAGACTGAAGCCACCCAGGGCCGCCACGAATGTCCGCACCACCAGCGCCAGCCCCACCGAGCAGACAGCGGCGGACACTGCCGCGCTGCCGGCCCCGATCGAACGTCGACGTGCTGTAGCAGTCAAGCCGGCCACCAGGGCCGGAACGACTCCGTACGAAACCATCTGGAGGTCACCGAGCATTCCGGCGGCAAGTAGCAACACGGCCATGAGCCAGCCCCAACCGAAGTGGTTGCGTCGCAGTCCCAGGAAGGCGACCAGCGCGTACAGAACCGTGCTGACGTGGATGGGGCCGCACATCAGATAAGAGGCGAGCGTGTGCGTAGGCAAGGCCAGGACGGCAGCGACGGTGACCATCCCGGCAGCTGCGGCTGCACCCCGGCGCCCGCGGCGTGCGATGAACGCGCCGACGATCACGACCAGTCCCGCGATGAGAGCCGGTCCGGCGTAGAGCAGGTCGCCACGAACTCCCATTACCGAAGTGGCCAACCCGTAGAACACCACGTCGAGGGTCCACCACGAATCGAGGGACAGTATCCAGCCGTGGAGCAGCACATTGCCCGACGCGACGGCGCGGCCCTGCAGGATCACAGTGGCACCGTCCGAATTGACGGCGGCGCTGTTCGCGTGAACGGTCAGCGCGTACATCCACGCCAGTAGGAGGGCTGCTCCGGGTACTGCCAGAAGCCAACCCCTTCGGGCGACATGGCGGGTAGGAGTGGCTGGCTCCTGAGTTCCGGAGGCGACCCGTGGGTCTGCCACCGGCCGCGAGTCCTCGACCGGTTCGAACGAATCGGGACGTTGGCGAGTGAAGCTTCCCGACACCATCACGGGCGCGAACCTACAAAGCGCTCATGAGAATCCCCTGAGAACCGCCGCAACCAGTCAATTCAATTATCGGACTTGCCGCCCTTGGCGACCACAACCGCGGCTCGTCCTGCCGGCCACAAGCGCCAAACGCTTCCCACAAGCCGAACCGCTCCGGGATGGCGCAGTTCAGACGTCCGTTCCCGCGCCACCATGCCGCAAGACCCTCCCTCAGAGGAGGAGCTAGTTCATGCGGGACATCCTCAGTTCGGTGGGTGACTGCGTCTTTGCATCGACCCTGGGTCCTACAGCGCCGTCCCAATTTCCCGATCACGTTAGGTCGGTTCTCAGCCTACGAAGCTCAGGACGGGCAGCAGCCGCCAGTGCGGAGGCAGCTCGGGTTCGCAGCTTGGGCGTGTCGGACTGACTAACACAGACATTGATCGGCCGAGCGGGTGAGACACGAGCTGGCATCTTCGCCTACCGAAGCTAGCGCGGCCGATGCGGCAGAACTCTAGCGGCTGTCGATAGCCACCTTGATGGCGCCTGACGCCTCCTGGTCGGCCAGCACGGCGAAGGCGTCGCGCCACCCGTCAAGACGAAACGTGTGGGTGAGCATCGGTGTCAGGTCGATCCGGCCGGATCCGACCATGTCCATAAAGTGGGCGATGCCGTGCTGACGCACACCCTCGACCTCCTCGATCCCAAAAGCGTTGGACCCCGTATAGGTGATCTCCTTGGTGTACACCGGCGTGTCGTCCCACTTGGCGGCACCGTGCATGCCCAGCTTCACGAGGGTCCCTCTGGCGCGCAGAACGCGACAGCCGACCTCCAACGTCTCGGCCGCCCCGATCGTGTCGTAGACCACGTCGATGCCGCCCGGAAAGGCCATGGGGAGTCCGTCAGCCGGCTGCAGCACGCCGCCCGACCACTCCGCCACCCGCTCGATGAGCTCAAGGCGCGGCTCGGGAAGTACCGTCGAAGCGCCGAAGGACTCGGCCAACTGGCGTTGCGCATCGAACCTGGCGACCGCCATCACCTCGACCGTGGGGTACAACGCCCGGAGGATGGCAATGGCGCACTGGCCGAGCGCACCGGCACCGTAAACGAGCACCTTGCTTCCCGGCTGCGGCGGATGGCGGGTGACAGCATGGAGTGACACCGAGAACGGGTCGGCGACAACGACCTGCTCGTCGCTCAGGGTGTCCGGCACCTTGAAGAGCATCGAGTCGTGCGCCGGCATGAGGTCGGCAAACCCCCCGCTCACGTCGGCGCACATGCCGATGTGGATCCCCGGAGCGAATGAGCCCTTGGCGAACGAGTGGCACTGGCTCAGGTCACCCGCTTCGCACGCAGGACAGACGGGCGACACCCCTCGGGTCACGCACGTGAGCCACGGGTTGAGGGCGACGCGGTCCCCCGGCTCGAGCCCCTCCGCCTCGGGGCCGACGGCGACCACATCGGCGATCACCTCATGGCCCATCACGTGGGGCATCGAGACGAAATTCTTCATCGGATTCTGGCCCGCCGCGTTGGCCGGGTCGATCAGGCTGGCGTAGTCGAGGAACACCGCCTTGGACTCCGACCCGCAGATCCCCACCAGCCTCGGCCTGGTCACCACCCAGTCTGGGCGGAGGAACCCCGGCTCGTCGATGTCGATGAGCCGCGTCGGCGTCCGAGCGAGCATCCGCAACAGGCGGTTGTCCGTCTCGCCTATGGCCTGGACCTCCGGCTCTACCGGGTACATGAGCGCTCGCATGGCGACATCGTAGGGCTCCGCCGGCCGTGTTCTGGCCGGCTCGGCTTGTCGGACTGAAGGGCCCCGGTGGCACTAGCGGACCGCTGAGTGGCGTTGCCGCATGAGAATCACCAGGACGAACCCGGATCTCGAGGTCGGATCTACATAACCGACTCAACGACGAGATGGTCATGGCCACCGTCGGATGGAGCCACAATTCAACCGAAATCGTGCCTCCTGATCAGCGGTGCGCGGTGTATCCGCCGTCGATGGTGAATGTCTGGCCGGTTACGAACGCAGCATCATCGGAAAGGAGATAGGCGACGGCCGTGGCGATCTCTTCGGGGTACCCGAGCCGGCCGACGAGGTGACCTTCGGTGGTCGATGCCAGAGTGTCGCCGAGGGGCCCGCCGAGCGATTCCTGCAGGTCGCGGTCGACGACGACGCCGGGCGCCACGGCGTTCACGCGAATATTACGGTCGGCATAGGCGGTGGCCACATATCGCGTGAGAGCCACGACGCCGGCCTTGCTAGTGCCATAGGCGGCGAGGGAACGGCTGCCGTAGCCCGCCGCCACGGACGCGGTGTTGACGATCGATCCGCCGCCGCGTTCGAGCATGGCGGGAATGGCGAAGCGACAACCGAGCATGACGCCGTCAAGGTTGACGCGCATCGCAGTGTGCCAGGTGTCAAGCGGCATAGTGACTACGTCTTGGTCGGTGAGGTTGAGCTTGATGGCGGCCGCGTTGTTATGGAGGAGGTCAAGTCCGCCAAATGCGGTGACGGTGTCGGCGACCATACGTTCAACTGCATCGGGCTCAGCGACATCGGTGGCTTGGGCGCGGGCGATGCCTCCGTCGGTGAGGATCGACTCGACGGTCAAGCCAGCACCGCCCTCGTCGATGTCGGCGACGGTCACTTCCGCACCTTCGGCGGCCAGGCGGCGGGCGGTGGCGCGCCCGATTCCCGAGGCTGCGCCCGTCACGATGGCAATCTTGCCGTGGAAGCGGTCCATGGTGAGAGTGTCGCGCAGTCCCGCAACCATGGCGTTACGTGCCGTCGGCTCTTGACCAGTGCCCCTAACTCACTGCGAGGCGAGGATTGCCGCCACCTCCGCTACGGGATCACGCACTACCGGACCGGTGGGCGTCACGTCCGCCCGGACGATGGTGCCATTGAAGGTGAACGGTGCCTCGTAGTCGCTCCCCACTGCAGGTCCCCATTCGTAGCCGCACGTCAGTCCGATCATCACTTCGTTGAAGGCCACAGGGGTGAACCGCTCCACTGCGCCAGTGCCGACCAATACACCGTCCTGTACCAGCGTTGCTTGGCCACCAAGCGCTTCGTCTTTCTCAAAGCGGAAGGCCACCTCGTGGCGGCCTGAACCCAGCACGGTGTCGGCCATTACCTCGTAGAGCTGCTTACCGTACAGGTTGTGCACGTAGCGAAGTCGGCCGTCGACGACATGTAGGGACCAGCCGCCGAGTACGCATCCCAACGCCAACAGGGTCCCCGACGCCACGACTCCCTCGGGGACCTCGACAACGACAGCCATGTCGTGGGAGCGGTTCCGCACGTCGACAGCGACCCACTCAGGGACCGGAGCCCCGCCCTGGAAATAGCGATAGGTGACCTGGGGGCGTCGGCGGTCGTGCTTGTGTGCGATGGCCTCGAGTACTCGATTATCGAGAGGCAACACGTCGTTGCGCCGCGCCTCGTCCCACCAGAGGGCGACGAGCTCGGTCACCTTTTCGGGAAACTCGGCGGCGCGGTTGCGTGACTCCGAGACGTCTTCCGTCACACAGTAGAGCTCCCAGATGTCCTCCTCCCAGGGTGCGTTGGATCGAAGGCCGTCGTCGTAGATCGGCCCGACCGGGTGGTACGTCACCGCCTTCCATCCGTTCCGGTAGATGGCCCGCGAGCCGAGCATCTCGAAGTGCTGGGTGAGGTGCCGATCTGGCTCCTTCTCCCCTGCATCGCCGAGTACGTAAGCAAAACTGGTGCCGTCCAGGTGCGACTGGGCGATGCCCTCGATCTCGGCCGGAGGAGTGATACCGACCAGCTCGAGCACCGTCGGTGCGATGTCGATGGCGTGCGCATACTGCCGGCGTACGCCACCGCCTTCGGTGGCCCGCTTGCCGGCAGGGGCGCGGACAATGCAAGGGTCGGCCACCCCGCCCTCGTGGACCTCGCGCTTCCAGCGCTTGAAGGGAGTGTTTCCCGCCATGGTCCACCCCCACGGGTAGTTGTTGTGGCTGCTCGGTCCTCCGATTTCGTCGAGCCGTGCGTACATCTCCCCCACGCCGGCGCCCTCGAAGTTCGACAAGCGGCCCTCATTGATCGTCCCCTCGCTGCCACCCTCGGAGCTCGCTCCGTTGTCCGAGACGATGATCACCGCGGTGTCGTCCGCATCCCCCAGATCTTCGATGAAGGCGAGCACCCGGCCAATCTGCTCGTCGGTGAACGACAAGAAAGCAGCGAAGCACTCCATGAAGCGCTCGGCCAGCGCCCGCTGACGCTGGTCCAAGGTCTTCCAGGCCGGGACCCATGGTGGTCGCGGGGTGAGCACGGTGCCCTGGGGAACGATGCCCGTGGCGAGCTGACGGGCGAACGTCTCCTCGCGCCAGGCATCCCAACCCTTTGCGAAGAGACCCTTGTAGCGCTCAATCCATTCCGCCGGCGCATGGTGGGGCGAGTGGCAAGCCCCTGTGGCGAAGTACAAGAAGAATGGCAGCTGGTCATCTACCGCCCGGAGGTCGCCCAGGTACTCGATGGCCCGGTCGGCCAGATCCGCACTGAGGTGGTAACCCTCGTCGAGCGAGCGCGGCGGGCAGACGGTGTGGTTGTCCTGATAAAGGGCGGGCACGAACTGGTGGGTCTCACCACCGTGAAATCCGTACCAGCGATCGAAGCCTCGCCTGAGCGGCCACGTCGCCCGCGAGTTGGCCATGTTGGTCTCACCTTCGGGGCTCAGATGCCACTTCCCGACTGCGTAGGTGGCGTAGCCGGTCGCTTGAAGCATCTCCGATACGAAGCCGTTCTCGCGAGGCGGTCGTCCCCAGTAGCCGGGAAATCCGGTGGCCAGGTCCGCTACTCGGCCCATGCCGCTCCGATGATGATTGCGACCGGTCAGCAGGCAGGCCCGCGTCGGCGAGCACAGGGCCGTGGTGTGGAAGTTGGTCAGTCGCACACCCTCGGCGGCGACAGCATCGATGAACGGGGTCTCAATATCGGATCCGTAACAGCCCAGCTGGGCGAACCCGACATCGTCGAGCACGATGAGCACAACGTTGGGCGCATCCTCCGGCGGGGTGGGCAGAGGGGGCCACCAGGGCTCCGAGTCTCGCCAGTCGTTGCCGATCTTTCCCCGGAACTCCGGTGGTGTCACGCGCCGGCTCCTAACTCCTCGACGTCCATATAACTTGGCATTGCGGGGCGACGCCGACACGCTACCCAGTGCGCGGCCACCCGGTCAGGGCTCCCGCCCGGAATCAACCTCCCCCGGATGCATGATCATGGGCCAGTTCATTCTTGATTTGGATTTGCCGGAAGGGGATCTAGAGGCTTCAGGGATTTGCCATTCCATCTGAATCGCACCAAGCGGGCGCCGCCTGATGGACAACAGTGGGGGTCACCTTGGCCATAGAGCGGATAGCTCAGCGCCGCGGTCGAATGTGTTTGCCATGCCACGGAAACTTGAATATCTGTCCCGGATACGTCGGTGCCAATGTACCTACTACCGACAAAGAAAAAGGCGTTCTCGCAATACCCGGTTGCGCTCCCGTCACACTGACCGATGAGCACGTTCAGCGCGCCTGGTGTTGGCTCCTGATCAGTCGAGGGACTAACGACGTTGTATCCCAACTGATTCACGGTCTGTGATGCCGCGTTGAAATCGAAGGTCGAGGAGGCACTGGGTGGCGGCGCCGCGACCGTCGATGGAACGACCGACGATCCGACGGTGCTTGACGGAGGGGTCGACGTGGAGTTCGTCGTTGGTGTCGGTGCGGCGGTTGTTGAAGTGACCGAACTCTCACCACCCTTGGTCTTAACGATCGACGGGGGCGAAGTTGACACTTTCTTGTCGTTCGAATGCACAATTAATGCGACGCCACCGACAATCATTCCCGCTAGCAATACGAACAGGACAGCTGCGGTCCAACCAAGGCGATGACTTCCACCTTCTGGCTCAGGCTGAGGCGTAGCGCCGTGCCACGTTCGATCCAGCACGGCTGTGGTCATGGCGATGGATCCACCCGCGGGTAGACCTCCAGCGATGGCGGTCCTTACCAGTTCGACAAGGAGCTGATCCGGAGATGGTCGCTGAGAGGGATCCTTTTGGAGCGCCGAGACTACGGGATTCCATAGCCGCGGATTGAGGCCGCTCAAGTCAGGCTGCTCATGGACAATCCGGTAGAGAATGGCCTCCGGCCTCCCCTCACCGAATGGAGGTCGTCCGGTTGCAGCGAAGGCAACCGTCGCTCCCCACGAGAAGACATCGATCGCCTCTGTCGTCCCCTGTCCGAGGGCCTGCTCCGGAGCCATCCAACCAGGCGATCCGAGGATGTTCCCGGTCTGCGTCAGTACTGTGCCGTCGACAGCATGGGAGATGCCAAAGTCGACGACTTTGGGTCCGGTTGGAGCCATGAGGACATTGGAGGGCTTCAGGTCACGATGAATGACTCCGACGGCGTTCATGGCCACGAGGGCTTCGGCCAATCCGACGGCGAGTCCGACCAACTGCTCGCCCACGAGCGGCCCGTGGGTTCTTACGTACTCGTAGAGGTTGCCCTCTGCTACGTACTGGGTCGCGAGATATGGTTGATCCGACTCCAGGTCGGCGTCGACGTATCGGGCAGTACAGATACCGCCCACTCTCTGGCCCGCCTCAACCTCCCGTCGAAAGCGGGCTCGGAATCCCGGGTCGTCGGCCAGCTCGGGGCGCAACAGCTTCAGCGCCACTTGCCGACCAGCGCTGTCCTCGGCCAGGTAGACGACCCCCATGCCGCCGGTCGCGATACGCCCACGAATGCGATAGACACCGATGATCTGGGGATCTGAGGGGTGAAGATCCTCCACGTCGAAGAACTCTAACCCCCGGCGGATTCTGCCAAGGACCGGCCGGCGGACAAGAACGCTCTCAGTGCACGATCGACGCGTCATCCAGGTCGATGCCTACGATCCCGGCGACTCGGCTCAAATCACTGTCAGCAGCCAAAAGCGTGGCCTGGTGGCGGTGCGCCACCGAGGCGATCAGGCAATCGACCATGCCGCGAGGTGTAATTTCCTCCCCGCGACACCGTCGGTAGATCTTCGCTGCGGCGTCGAAATCAGCGATGGCATCAAATCGGAGCAGAGTGAACTGGGCCAAGAGTCGACGCAGGTCCACCTCACGCTCGTCAGTCCGACACCCAGCAACGACTTCCATCACTACCGGCTCGGTCACGGCCAGGTGCCCGTGACCACCGATCAGCTCCTCAAAACCGCGGATCTACCCGACTCCCGTGGCGCGGTCGTACTCCACCCATGCGGAGGTGTCTGCCAGGATCACGATGAGGAGGGTCCAGCATCGGAAGGGATACCCTCAATGGCATGCGCCCCTCGTATTGCGAGGGCTTCCTCCCGTGTCATCGGTTGTCCGGCGAGGTGGCGAAGGGCAAGATCGACGGCTTCGGTCTTCGATCGCACCCCAAAGCGGTCCATGATCGCCTGCAGGTAAACGCCCTCTATCTCGACGTTCATTCGGACTCTGCTCATACACCTAGTTTGCGCGTCAAGTGTACTGCGGGTGATTGGGTACGCCCGCTCAAGGGCCCCGGCTTCCGGAACCAACGGGACCTGCTCCCTCGTCAACGCAGCCGCCTGCGGCGCATACGGTGCCCGGGTTCCCGCACCAGTAACCTCCCGAGCACGCAACCTGCTCGCCCTCCTGGAGCTCGGCCACGCAGATGAATGCGGTGAGCAGATCGCGGACGATCGTTTCCGATGCGGTCTCCGTGGACCACGTCCGATGGAAGAAGGGATGGAACAAGTCGCCCGGCTGAGTCCATCCGAGTGATTCCAGCCTGACCTCCTGCTCCGCACTCAAGGCATCGTCGGCTGAGAGCCAGACGTTACTCACGACTTCGCCGATGATGGCGTCTGGCCTGAGCAGCAATGTCACCTCGTACGGACCTGCATAGACCGATAGGCACTCATATGAATGATTCCGAGCTCGATCGACTTCACGGCACGCTGTAGCCGCTATTTGGTCGAGGGTTCCGATGATTGGCATGTCGTGCACCTCCAGAGGCCAGGGTACGCACCGGGTGTGACGCCACTCGCTGTGACTCGGTCATCCACGCAGGTGCTGTGGTCAGTACCTCAGCTGCTTAAGCTGAGATACTGAAACCTGACCGACAAGGGCCCAGAGCCCCACTTGTCTGAGCCAGCGCCGTTTCGATCCACTCGACGGCGAGACCTTCGGAGGCTACTCGTCGACTTCGGTGACAGCGATGTCTTCTTCGACAGTGTGAAGCTCGCCGTCCTCTCCGACCACCGACAGTTTTTCGTCGATGACGGTGTCGCCCTCTGGTGTGAAAACGGCGACGGTCTCGTCTGTGGCCACGATCTTTCCATCGCTGTCCACTGCGACCATTAGGTCATCGACGGTGAAATTGCCGCCAGCATCGAGGCCCTCGGTCTCGACCTCCACCACCTCGAGCGGCCCCCCTTCCCCTGACCCGGCAGTGGCCATCCTCATGGAGCGTTCCTTGGCGGCTTTTGACCGTCGTGCCATCCCATACCCCAGTGCACCTGCCCCGAGCGCTATAAAGACCAGTCGCTTGCGTTTCATGTTCGGACTACCTCCTATCTCCATTGTGCCTGGCCATGGCGGTCGCCACCAATGCAGATCGCGTCAAATGGCCCCTGTGAGCTGACCACCGTCAGATCATGGTTCCATACGGCCGGGCTTCAACGTCCCTCAGCTCCCCCGGCTGAGAGGATCTGATTCCGCCGACAAGTTGGCGAGAGATGGGCTGTGCCCGATGTGGTTGAGCCAAATGTAAAGACGTCGTCGCCTAGAATTGGGCATGATCATCGTTTCCGGAATAATGACCGTCGGCCCCTCGTTCCACGACCGCATGGTGGAGCTCGCTCGCACCGTGGCGACCGAATCGCTGAAGGAGCCGGGGTGCCGCGCATACGGCCTCTGGGCAGACCCAGACTCCCGAGGTCGGTTCCGTATTTTCGAAGAGTGGGATTCGCAGGAGGCGCTCACGGAGCACTTTGGCACCCCACATTTCGCGGCATTTGGCAGCAGCCTGGGCGAGCTTGACCTCACCGGCATGGACATTCACCGTTACATCAACCCCGAGGTGGCGGACCTGTTCTGACGACACTCAATCGTCATTCCGCCCTCACCGTGGAATAGAAAGGTCGTCACATACGAATGCCCGGGCGGCACCCTCAGCAACGACAATGGAAACACGTGCGTCAATGATCTCGGGCCTCCTATGACGTATCGTCGGATCCAAGGGACGACGTACGGAGTGGGTCACTTCTAGCAGTGCCAAATAGCATGGCTCGCGTCAGGAATCCTCTGAACTGATAGGCGTCGGCCTACTCCTCAGCTGCTCAAGCTGATGTTCTCGGTGTCGATGAACCGACTGTACGAGAGATCGACCTGGCCAATCGGCACGACAGGGAATCCGTCTTGCCTGCTTCACTTCGACGTGTCGCATGGGGTCGGTGGTCCGAGTGGTTGACGAAGGGATCGTCGCAGATTCCACCTTCGGCAGAACCGGACTTTCATCATCTGCTTGATATCGATCGACACATGGCATAGACAGGTCGTACCGGACGAAGGTCATAGCGGGGGGTAAATCGTGATTCGACGAATCGTCTTGATTGGTGTCATTGCGGGGAGCTGGCTCGCAGTTTCCGGAGCTGCGGGCGCCGCTTCGCCTGGTGCGGCCTACCGATGGGGATCGCTCGCCAGCAAGGGTGACCCACAGTTGAGCCCCTCTCTGGTGAGCGGGCTGTCGAACATCACCTACGTCAATGCGGGGAACAGCGCGGATTACTTCATCTCCGGTGGTCAACTGTATGCCTCGGGCGAGAACAGCGACGGGCAACTCGGACAGGGCACGGTCTCGCCCGCGAAGGTCGTGGTGACCACCCCCGAGCCCGTGCCGGGACTCTCCTCGATGGTACAAGTGGCAAACGGGGCCAACTTTGCCATCGCCATCAATACTTCGGGCGAGGCTTTCGGCTGGGGTGCGGACGACAACGGCAAGCTTTGCCTCGGAACCACTCAGCCCTATGTAGCGAGCCCGGCCCAGATCACGGCGTTTGATGGCGAGGACGTCGTCGCTGTGGCTGCCGGTGGCAACCATACAGCCTTCCTCCTGTCCAACGGAACCGTCTGGTCGTGCGGGGCCAACACGAATGGCGAGCTGGGTGATGGGAGTACGACACCGTCGACCGTTCCAGTCGAGGCGAAGGGCGTCAGTGGCGTGTCACAGATCACATCAGGCAGCTCCTTCACGACTGCCCTTGTCAACGGACAGCTCTGGGATTGGGGCAACAACTCCAACGGTGAGCTGGGAGCGAACCTTACGAGCAAGTACTCCGATGTCCCTGTCCAGGTCGTCGGGCTGAGCGATGTCGTGACATTTGGCGCCGGAGGTAACAGCGGTTCGACGGGCCACCAGCTCGCAGCGACGAGCGACGGGACTCTGTGGGCCTGGGGGGACGATTCCTACGGTCAGCTCGGCGACGGCAAGAGCAAGAAGAAGGTCGCCTCCCCGGTGAAGGCCAAGCTGCTGTCAGCGGCCCTCGGCAACAACTCGGTGACCGGTCTGGCGTTGGGCGCGGCTGACTCCTTCGTTCTCGACAACGCCGGAGACGTCTACGCCATCGGCGAGAACGTAGGCGGATCATTGGGCGATGGCGGTACGTCGAGTTCTTCAACGCCTATTCTCATCGACAGCTCCGTCGGGATGGTGTCATCGACGTCGAACAACGCCCTTGACCTGCATCCATAACAAGGACTGACTCGCGTGCATGTGATTTGAGACGATCGGTACGCGCTCACGGGACGGACCTCGATGTGCCCACACCACGGTGATGCGCGTCGGGACATGATGTCGAGCGCGGCGTACTCGTTCGTCTTCTTCGGCAAGCGCAGGGCCAGTCACGAATATCAGCCGGCCACCCAGGCCTTGGCATCGTCTCGCTCTGACAAGGAGAACGTTCTCGTCTCCCCTGGCGTCATCCATCCGAAGAGGTCGGTCATGTGTCGCATCCACTCGATGTCGGTTACCAACGCGATGCGCTTCCAGGCTCGGAGATGTTCCACGCCGACCTTCAGGTCCTGCCACAGCGCGCCACCGCTCATGCCCTGAAAGTCGCTCATTACGATGAGAAAACTCACTTCCCCGGACTCGGCTGCCTTTATCAGTGCCGGCAAAATCACTTTGCGGTAGTCATCGGCGTCCAACTTGCCGCTTGCCTCGAAGCCGATCACGCCCGCCGGCATGTCGTCCAACATTTGAATCATCGTTCCTCCCGATGAGTTCTTCCCCCGCGTCCTCAAGGTTAGGGCGCGTCTGACGACCACCGGATTCGTATCCCAGACAAATGCTCTCAGTCGAAGATTTTCTTGAAGTCAACGTGAGTGTCCGCGACGACCGGGACGAGCGCCGTGACGGACGCAAACCCCTCCCTTACGAGGGAACTGTCCGTGGCACTCTGGACGTCTTCCGGTTCTGCGTATGTGGTAGGTACCGATCTACCCGATTGTTCAGTGATCGACGTTTGGAATGTACCCAGAAGATCCAGACTCCCTCGCCGAATCCCCAACAGTTTCCCCGCAGACAGGTTGGGGACGTTGCAGTTGATTACCGTATGCGGGAGGTCCTCGCACATCCAATCTAGAAGCCGGGTAGCCACCATGGCGGCCGTGTCCCAGTGCATGGCTCCAGACAGATCGATCACGTCGAGGGACATCGCAAGGGCCGGACAACCGTACTGAAACGCCGTGAAGGCCGCACCAACGGTTCCCGAATGAAGGATGGCCCGGCCGGTGTTCGCTCCTCTATTGATCCCAGACACGACGAGTTCGGGCTTTGCGCCAAACTTCTCATGGATTGCGACGAGGGTGATCAGCGCCGGCGTAGCTTCGACGGAAACAACCGACCCTTCGGGCCAGTCGTCCCAGACAATCGGTTTCCAAACCACGTCACCGAAACTACTCACGCCTGTTACCGACGAGCTGGAGCCACTGCTGTCCCAAGAGGGAGCGGCCACCAGCACGTCGTGACCGTTGCGTCGAACTACTTCGGCGAGTGCGCTCAGTCCGGGGCTCTCGATCCCGTCGTCATTCGTCACGAGCACACGCACAACAGCCTCCCTGCGAGCTCGCCCACCCGAGGTGAGCGATCGCCTACCTCACCCTGTTTAGTACCGGGACGCGCTCGAGGCTCATCGAATGGTTGAACTCTTGGTAAAAGTTGTGTGGCCAGACAGCTGTTGGACCCGATCAGTGGACCTGGCACGGACCTCCTCGGCTGAACAGGAGGAAGGCGCCCTACTCGGGCCGCCTTGACGACGGTCGCCCAGTTTCAAATTTTGACTACGACGCCGGTCAAGCGTTCGGGGTGGTGAACGATCGGGCGCCTCGACACGTCCGACGGCGCAGTTATGCGCCGGACGTACCGGTCGATTGAGCATTCTTCACCGCAGCCGTCCGCATTCCGCCGACTCCTTCGCCAGGTGAACGGTCAGAGGCAGAAAGCCGGTGCTCACCAGGTGAGCTTTGACCGTAAGAACCGGCCCCCCTCGATAGGGAGGACTCGAAGGCGATCTAAGGAGTTCTCCCGATGTATCCCTGGGCTGTGGGGCGCATCCTGATAGGAGGTCGGGGATCCGGCCACCGGACCCGTGAGGACCGGAAAAAGCGAAAGGAAAGAGCCATGACCGCCCCTTCGATCACTCATCCGATTCCCGTTCACCAGGCCATGGGACGGTCCCTGCGGATGCTTCTGGCCGCCCTGGCACTCGTCCTCCTGGTCACTCTGGCCTTCATGGTGGGACGGCTGACGGTGAGCTCCAACACCACCCCGGCTCCGGCTCCGGCCGTGCACACCCAGGCACCCTCTTCGGCTACTGACACCGGCCGCCTGTGCCAGGTCGGCCACCTCCGGGGACCATGCTGAATCGCACCACCGACGGCGCCCGTGGCGACGCTTCGCTGCGGCGGACCGCCACCGGCATCGGTCCCTGGTCGGAGGAAGGTCGGGCGTGCGAGAATCTGGCCGTGACCACGAGGGTCTCCTGCTCGGAGCTGGTCGGGCGCGACGCCGAACTCACTGGCCTCCGTGCCGTCCTGGATTCGGTTGGCCAGTCCTCGGGCACCTCTGTGGTCCTGGTCGGCGGCGAAGCGGGGATCGGGAAGACCCGCCTCATCGCTGAGGTCTGCGCCCGAGCGAGGGGGTCGGACTACCTCACTGCGATCGGTGCGAGCCTGCCAGTCGAGGGACGTCCCCTCGCCTATGCATCGCCGGTGGGTCTCCTGAGGGACCTCGAACGCAAGCTTCAGGGCCGGTCCGGGGAAGAAGCCCTTCGCCCCGCCATGGAGGCGCTCGGGCTGTCTTCGACCCCGTCCACGGTCAGTCGCAGCGGTTGGCATGCACGTCGTGTCGTAGCGGACAGCCCGCAGTCGGCGTGCGCCCGCCGGATGGCCAAGACATTGACCTACGAGGCGGTACTCCAAGCTCTGGCCGACGTCAGTGCGTCGGCTCCCTTGGTCGTCGTGTTCGAAGACCTGCAGTGGGCCGATACGTTCACGCTTGGCCTCGTCGACTACCTGAGCCGAAACATCACAGATAGTCCGATCCTTTTGATCGGCAGCTATCGCTCGGACGAGCTTGAGAAACGCCATCCGCTGCGCGCCTTGCTGGCTGAGCTCCTTCGGATCAATTGTGTGACGCGACTGGAACTAACCGGCCTACAGGGCGAGGAACTCGAGCAATTGATGACCGCCATCCTCGGTCATCGACCGGACCGGGCTCGACTGGACGCCACCTCCGGCCGAACCGGCGGCAACCCGTTCTTTGTCGAAGAGCTTCTCGCTGCCGGCACGGACGACCTGTCTGCCGACCTGCGCGAGGTGGTCATGGCCCGAGTGCGGCATCTGACCGAGCAGTGCCGGCGGGTGCTGGACGTAACCGCCATCATCGGTTCGAGGATTGATCACTGCCTCCTGGCCGAAGTGTCCGTGTTGGGCGACGACAATTTGGATCTGGCCGTCGGCCAGCTGGTCAACGCCCATGTACTGATCGTGGACGACGACGGCAAGGGATATCGGTTCCGCCACGACCTGGTCAGAGAGGCCGTCTATGCATCGCTGCTGCCGGGTGAGCGGGCCCGGCTGCACCATCACGTGGCGACGACCCTGGCCACCCGCCCCGGCCTCGTCTCCAGCAACCCTGTGTCACTCGCGGGAGAACTCGCGTCGCACTGGTGGGAAGCCGGAGCATGGCTCGAGGCGCTCCCGGCGTGCGTATCGGCGGCGACAGAAGAAGCGGAGATGTTCGCATTCGCCGAGGCGCAGCTTCATCTCGAGCGGGCCCTGCAGGCTTGGGACCTCCTGGGAGACGACGTGGCGGCGTCGGTCGTGGACATCGACCGCGCTTCGCTGTTCGAACAAGCCGCCGATGCCGCCGAATTTGCCGACTCCGCAGTGCGAGCCATGGAGTTCGCCCGGCAGGCCATCGACCTCATCGACGGAGGAGCAGAGACCAAACGCAAAGCCATGGCCTATGCCACGTTCGCTAGAAGTGCCTGGAGCGTTGACCCCCAGGCCGCCTTCGCCGCTCTGGAGACGGCGGCCCGCCTCCTGCCGCAGGACGAACCGTCCTCCGAGCTGTGTCGAATCCTCACGGAAGAGGCAGGCGGACTGATGCTCATGGCCCGCTACCGCGAAGCACAGGTACGGGCCGAGCAGGCCATCGGAGTGTGCCGGGCCACGGCCAATCGCCCTGAAGAAGGCAGATGCTTGAACACGTTAGGCGTATGTCTCGTCGAGATGGGTCGGTTCGATGAAGGCATCTCCCTCAACCGGGAAGCGGTGCAGATTGCTGAGGAGGTCCAAAACGCCTGCAACCTGGACAGCGCCTACAACAACCTGGTCCACGTTCTCATGTGGGCTGGCCGTTTGGAGGAAGCCGCCGCCGTCACCCTGGATGGCTTAGCCGGCGGAGAACGATTGGGCGGGGTCAGACTCCAAGGAGCAGCGCTCAACAGCATCGAAGCTTTGACAAAGCTCGGCCGGTTCGAGGAGGCGACACGGCTCCTCGACGAGATAGGGGATCGCTTCGGTGGTTGCCACGCCACAAACCTCACTATCCAACGAGCAAGATTGAGCTTGGGCCACGGGCGCTTCGACGCCACTCGGGCCGCGCTCGAACAGCTCGACGAGCTCACTGCCGAAGTCTCCGACCTGCAGTTCCGGGGCACCTACTACATGCTGCGCTGCGAGCTGGCCCTAGAGGAAGGCCGGCCAAAGGACGCCTATGAGGACGTCGAGCGGGCACTGGCCCAGGCAGCCGGTACCGATGATGAATCCGCGACACCGGAGATCTGCGCCCTCGGCATCCGGGCCCTGGCCGACCAGCTCGCTGAGGCACGACTGCAGCGGCGACGCTTCGACGAGGACAAGGCTCGCCTTCTCGCCGCTCAGCTGATGGAAGAAGCCCAACTGCTCGTGGACGCGCCCCGGCAGCGCGGCGGCCAAGCTGTGCCGCAGGCCGAAGCCTTCGCTCTGCAGTGCCAGGCCGAAGCCTCACGCCTGGCGGGCTCTGACCACCGCTTGTGGGAAGCATCCTCCGATAGGTGGGAGGCCCTGCTCGAGCGGTACAACGCGGCCTATTGCCTCGTGCGTCAAGCGGAGGCACTCCTTGCCGAGCGCTCGGCGCCGGCACGCGCCGCTAAGTGCCTACGCCGGGCCTGGCGAATGAGCGTTGAGATCGGCGCCGCACCTCTACGGGCCAAGGCCGAGGCGATCGCGCAGCGGGCTCGCGTCAGCCTGGATGTCGAGACACCACAAGCACGACGGATCTCCCAGGTGGCCGGTGATCTGGGGCTAACACGACGAGAGGTAGAGGTGCTCGGTTATTTAGCCTCCGGCAAGACAGACGGTCAGATCGCCGAGGCCCTTTTCATCAGCAAGAAGACGGTGAGTGTGCACGTATCCAACCTGCTGCGAAAACTGGACGCCGAAAACCGCCGCGTGGCGGGAGAGATCGGGAAGCGATTGCAATTGTCAGCTGACGACTCCGCTCTGGCGGGTCTTGGCGTCCCCTAAAGGGGGACTCCAAGATTTCAGCGCCGCTTCCGCCGGTCATGACGTGACTGTGCCCGCTTGTTCTTGCGGTTGCGACGGGTCGCGCTGGTTGCGACGTGATGAGGTTCTTCATGTTCGAGATTCTTCCGGCGACGTGACATGCCCGCGATCCCTCCAGCAACGAGAACGACGGCCAGAATCGAAAATATGATGATGTAGAACATGACTCATTCCACCACAGTCCCGGAAGACCCAGAGGGCCGAAGGGGGTAGAAGAGCGAAGAGCCCCTCAGCTCCCCAGCCTGAGGCTTTGCCCGATTACCTCAAGTCGCGAGCCCCCAGCTGTCACGGATTCTTCAAGGTAGCCACTGCACCTGTCGATGCGAAGTGCATGGCGGCCAATCCGAATCAACCGTTCTCAGATCCGTTCGGCAAATGCGAGGGTTGCGGCGAGCCACTCGAATACACCAGCGCCGTCGTGCGGCCGGACAGCAACGGTGTACCCGAGCTTGTCTGTTATCAATGCGCCGGGGAGTCGATTTAACCGGGCCCTGTCGTCTTGGAACGGGTCCTCAGCTGCACCAGCTGAGGACCCGCCAAAAGCGATTGTCCCGAGGCTCGGTCAGGACTCCACGCCGGTACGGCGGCAAGCGACTGGTGCTTGGGAGGTGCCCATCGAGTTCCTGGAGACGCAAAGGTCGGGTTCGGCGGAGGCGCCACTGCTGACGCCGACGCTGGCGTATGGGTCCTCGGCGCGTGGGAGTCCGAAGCCAGATCTTGTCCCGACGGAGGATCCTCATTTTTGAGGATGTTTTCTGAGGATGGTGCTTTTAGGCTTGCCAGTGGCGGCGGCTCCGGGCGGGGAGTTGGCGGTTTCTTCAGCAGCGAAGCACCGGGAAAATTGTCTGGCCCATCGAGCTAGGGAGAGCGGAACTCATGATTCGAACGAAGCGTGCACTTCTTTCTGCAGGAATCGGCACGACGGTGGTCACCATGGCACTCCTGGCGTTCTCCGCCCTGCCTGCCGGTGCTCGAGTCCATTACACGAACTTCGCCGGTTACGTGGCTGCGCCCACCGGTGCAGCCACGACGGCGACCGCAATGTTCACCGTGCCCACCGTGACGTGCACGAAGAAGGCGGCGCAATATGAGAGCGCCGAAGTGGATTTGCACGATGCCGACGTGAACAACGACGTTCAGGCCTTTATCAACTTCAGCTGCGCTGACAAGACGGCGAGCTACAGCGCGTCAGCGGATCTCCAGTCTGGCGGGGGCTTTACGGACGGCACGATAACGATGACGATTAGCCCTAACGATGTCATCGTCGAGACCGTCACTGCTGATGCCTCTTCATCCAGCGTCACGATCGACGACGAAACGACGGCGGTCTCCCAGACCGCCACCTTTGCCGGCTTCACGGCCGTCGATGCGGGCGTCGGTTTGGACTGCTTCTTCAAGAAGACGACGTGCGAGCCCGCCATCGATAAGTTCGGGTCGGTGAGCTTCTCGAACGCGACCGTCGACGGTCTCGCCTTCGGATCCGAGGACCCGACGGAATTCCTGCAGAAGCACGTGACAACCTCAGCTCTGACATCGGGCGGTACCGCCTTCACCGACACATACAGCTGAGTCCTGCACACTTCTGAGATCGGCCGGCGCTTGGTGACAGCCTTCATCCAGCCCAACGCACGCAGCGGCATCAGCTGAGCGACTGAGATTGCGCCGGGTCGAAAGTCACACCCCGAAGGGGTACGGTCGGGCTATGACCGTGATTATCAGCGAATCGGAAGCCGACAGCGGTGCCCTCAACGGACAGCGGATTGCCGTCGTCGGGTACGGCAACCAGGGCCGATCCTGGGCCCTCAATCTCCGCGACTCTGGGAACGACGTTGTCGTCTGCGTACGGGCCGATGCCAGCAGGGAGACGGCCGAAGCCGACGGGTTCGGTACTTCCGACCTCGAGAGTGCCAACGAGGCCGACGTGCTTTGCCTGCTTGTCCCCGACGACATCATCCCCTCCCTGCCCCTGGAGCCTCGTCCCAACGCCCTCGTGGTCGTGGCCAGCGGATACACCCTCGCCTTCGGGCGTTTGGATCCACCGTGTGACGTGGGGATGGTTGCGCCACGGATGCTCGGTCCGGAGGTCCGCCGCTGTTTCCTCGAAGGCCTCGGGTTCATCACGGCAGTCGGGGTGCACCGAGATGTCACCGGCACGGCCCGGTCACGCGTACTCGCCGTGGCCAAGGCCATCGGTGGGCTGCGCCAAGGCGCCATTGAACTCACCCCCAAACAAGAGGCCGTGCTCGACCTGGCCGTCGAGCAGGCTCTCGCTCCGGCCCTGCGGCGGGTGAGCGAGTCGTTCGTCCAGGTCATGCTCGAACAGGGCGTGCCCATCGAAGCGATCGTCACCGAGCTGGTGCTCTCCGGTGAGGTGGAGCGGACATACCGGCTGGTGCGTCTCGAGGGTGGTGCTGTCCAGATGGCCTACCACTCGCCCACCAGTCAGTACGGTCAGTTGTCGCGTTCGGGCCGTTACGACCATCTCGACATGGTTGCCACCATGCGGAAACTGGTCGAAGACATTTCCTCGGGGCGCTTTGCCGACGAATGGGACGCCGAGCGAGATTCCGGATATGCGCATCTCGAGGCCCTTCGAGCCTCGGCGATGGCCCCGGAGATCCTTGCCTTCGAGGAGGAGCTCCGGACCAAGTTGGGCGAGCGGGCCGTACGGACCTGAAGCCGGTCGAGATGGCGGCACTCGACCACCTCTCGATTCTGATCGACGACACCGGGTGTTCCAGCTCGGTCATGGTGGCGTCGCCCGTGGCCCTCAGCGGCCCATGACTGCACGCGAGCTTGTCGTGCTCGGGACGGCCAGTCAGGCTCCCACGCGCTACCGGAACCACAACGGGTACCTCCTGCGATGGGACGGCCGATCCATTCTGGTCGACCCGGGAGAGGGCACCCAGCGCCAGATGCTTCTGGCCGGCTGCTCACCCTGGTCGATCAGGGACATCTGCATCACCCACTTCCACGGTGATCACTGCCTCGGACTTCCCGGGGTCCTCCAGCGGCTCTCCCTGGACGGGGTCCCCCACCCCATCAACGTGCTCTTCCCGGCCAGCGGACTCGAGTACTTCGAACGGCTCCGTCACGCCTCGGTGTTTCACGACCGGATCGAGGTCCGACCGTTGCCGGTCGAGCGCGACGGCCCGGTCCTCTCCGACTCGACGGTGACGCTCAGGGCGGTCCGCCTCGACCACGACCCCGAGACGTTCGGCTGGAGGGTCGAAGAGCCGGACGGACGCCACCTGCTGGCCGACCGCCTGGAGGCAGCGGGGATCCGCGGTCCGGATGTCGGCCAGCTCCAGCGCACCGGCTGGATCGTGACTCCGGCCGGACGGTTCACGCTCGAACAACTCTCGGTGGAACGTCCGGGCCAACGGGTGGCCTTCGTCATGGACACCGGGGTGTGCGACGCCGCGGTGAGCCTGGCCGAGGGGGCCGACCTCTTGGTCTGCGAGTCGACCTTCGCTGACGAGGAGGTGGCGCTGGCCCGCCAGTGGAAGCATCTGACCGCCTCCGACGCCGCCCGGACGGCGCGCGACGCCGGCGCCCGGCGGCTCGTCCTCACCCACTTCTCCCAGCGCTACCCGGACACCCGGAAGCTGGTGGACCAGTCCGCCGCCATCTTCCCCGATGTGGTGGCCGCCGAGGACTTCATGCGGGTCCCCGTTCCCCGGCGGGTCAGTCCGGGCACACCCGGTTGACCGTCAGGCTCCGTGAACTGGTCATGGCTGAAGGAGCCGGGGCCGCCGTAACTCGACCGGAAGGACCGGCCGGCGAACAGTGGCGGCGGCGTAGTCCCGGGGCCAAGCTGGCCGGATGATCTCCGCGGGCATCGCCGGATTGCTGCTGACCCCGGGGGCCGGGGCCGGACGGGACCAGCCGGCGCTCATAGCCGTCGACGGGGCGGTAACCGGGCGCGGTGTGGCCGTGGAGCGGATCGAATTCCCCGGACGAACGGCCGGTCGGCGGAGGCCGGACCCGCCGGAGGTCTGCATCGAATCCGTGCGGTTGGCCACCTCGGCGCTGGCCAAACGGCTCGGTGTCCCAACCTCGGCCGTCGCTGTGGGAGGTCGGTCGATGGGCGGCCGGATGTGCTCGATGGCGGTGTCCGAGGGCCTGGCAGTCGCAGCCCTCGTCCTCATCAGCTACCCGCTCCATCCGGCAGGGGCACCCGAACGCCTCCGGACAGGACACTTCCCCTTACTCGACGTTCCCTGTCTCTTCGTCAGCGGACGTCGGGACGCCTTGGGTTCCCCCGATGAGTTGGAACGCGAGACGGCCGCCATCCCCGGACCGGTCACCCTGGTTTTTTTGGACGGCGACCACTCGCTCCGGCGGCGCGATGCCGAGGTGGCCGACACCGTGGCAGACTGGATCACCACGCACTTCTCGGTCCCTGCTGGCTGATGAGCCCGCGTACATCAGCAAGAGGCAGAAAATTGCGTCGTCAGGCCCTCTGGCCCCCGACCTCCTCCAGGGCGACGTCCGGACTGCCACCTTCGCCGGAGGCGGCCTCCCGCAACGGCCCCACCCCACCCGAGCCCTGGGCCATAGCGCGCCGCGATGGCAGAGTGGCCACGGCAACGGCCGCCGCCACCAACAGGACCACGGCCGCCACCAAAAGGGCGAAGGAGTAGCCGTCGGTGAGCGCCGCAGCCGTGTGCACGGCCGTCGCCGCCTTGGCACCGAGAACGTCACTGGTCCGTCTCGCCGCCAAGGTGGCCAGTACGGCCAGCCCAATCGATGCTCCGACAGTGCGGGACGTGTTGAGGAGCCCCGAAGCGAGCCCGGCGTCGGCACGGGGCACCCCGGCGGTACCGGCCACCGTGACGGGCGTGACCGTCAGTCCCATGCCGAGGCCGATCAAGATGAACGGGCAGAGGAGATCGGTGGTGAAGGTGCTGGTCGGGGTGATCCGGGTGAGCCAGAACAGCCCGCTCGCTCCCACAAGGGTTCCGACCAGGATGAGCAGCCGGGGACCGAGTCGGGTCACGAGACGCGCCGTCACCTGCGCGCCGACGGCGATCAGCACGGTCTGCGGCAGGAAGGCCAGACCCGCCTGCAGTGGGCTGAAACCCAGCACCCGCTGCATGTAGAGCGTCTCGAAGTACCACGACCCGAACATGGCGCAGAACATGAGGAACATCACCGCATTGCCGCCTGCCACCGATCGCGATCGGAAGATGCGAAGCGGCACGAGCGGTGCGCGTGAGAACCGTTGCTGGATCATGACGAATGCTGCCAGCAGCACAACCGCCACTGCGAGAGGAAGCAGCACCTGTGCCGAACCCCAGGGGTATCGCTCGGTGCGCACGATGGCATAGACCAGGGCCACCAGTCCGCCTGTGACGGTGACAGCGCCGGCAACATCGAGGTGCCGGTGGAGCATGTCTGCACGCGACTCGGGCAGGTAACGACGGGCCGCAATCCATGCCACCACACCGACCGGCACGTTCACGAACAGGATCCAGCGCCAACTCAAGAAGTCGGTGAGGACGCCGCCGAGCAGTGCCCCGGCCGACGCCCCGGCCGACGCCACTGCGCTCCACACCCCCAGAGCTCGGGCCCGGGCCGGACCCTCGGCGAAGGTGGCGGTCAGGATAGTGAGGGTTGCCGGCGCCAGGATGGCGGCACCCAGGCCTTGCAGGGCGCGGGCGGCGATCAGCCATGTCTCGTTCTGGGCCAGTCCTCCTAGGAGGCTGGCCATGGTGAAGACGCCCAGTCCAACCACAAAGAGCCGGCGCCGACCGAACAGATCGGCCGCCCGGCCGCCCAGCAGAAGGAAACCGGCAAAGGTCAGGGTGTAGGCGTTGACCACCCACTGCAGATCCGAAGCACTGAAACGGAGATCCCGCTGGATCGAGGGGAGGGCCACGTTCACAATCGAGATGTCGAGCACGACCATGAACTGGCCGATGCAGACAATGCCCAGTAGCAGCCATTCGGGAACCGACCGCCCGGGGGCAATTTCGACAGCGCGTGATCGCCGAGCAGCCAGGGGAACGGCCGGAGTGCTGTTGGTCATGCCTCTCCTCCCTGGTCGTCGTTCCTTGTCGCCCTCGGGACTCGGCTGTGCGGTCACCGGCGGGCAACCGACAGCCCGATAGCACGAGCCAACGGACCACGGACCGGCTTTATTCCCCTACCCGCGGTAGGGAAATAACACGCCGGCTTCTGGCGGTAATCCGACGTCGAACTGACTGGCTCCGAGGCCTCGGTGAGGACGCCACTCCTCAGAGCCACCCGAACTCAGAGCGACTCGTAGACGGCGGCGATGAGCGCTCGATTCCTGGTGCTCTGCCAACGGGGGATGACATCGTTCATCACGTAACCGAAGGCGACAGCGGACTCGGGGTCGGCGAATCCGACAGCGCCACCGGTTCCGAAGTGGCCGAAGCTCTTCGGATTTGGTCCGAACGGCCTCCGAGCCGTGGTCGGGGTGAATCCGAGCCCGAAGGTGACGTCCTCACCCAGCACCGGACAGAAACCGGTCGATTGAGGTGCCGTGGCTTCGGCCAGCAGGTCCTTCGACAGCAGACCGGGCTGGGCCGTCAGTGCGGCATAGAGGAGTGCGATCCCACGAGCGGTGCCGTGGCCGTTGGTCGATGGAATCTCCGCACTTCTCCACCTCCCCGTGTTGACCACCCCCACAGACGAATAGCCGGCGGGGTTGAAGTAGCTGACCATGGTCATGAGCTCGTCACCGTTCAGTTCACCGAGGTCGATTCGGACATCCGTCGAGCCGTTCCACACGATGTCGGCACATCTCGGGTGCTGTTGTGGGGGAACACCGAACCAGACATCGGCGTCGAGTGGGCCGGCCAGAGATCGGAGGAGATCGCCACAGGTCTCCCCACTGACGCGGCGGACGATCTCGCCGATCAAGTGGCCATACGTGTTGGTGTGATAGGTGTGGCGGGTGCCAGGCTCCCACCAAGGATCAGAGGCGGCCAGGGCTCGAGCCATCCGCTCCCACCGCCACAGGTCCGCATTGGTCATGGGTTGGCGGATGGCCGGCACTGCGGCCCGGTGGCATAGGGCCTGGCGCAACGTGACGGCATCCTTGCCACCCTCGGCGAACTCGGGCCACACCGAGACCACCGGTTCGTCCAGGCCGAGCAACCCTCGATCGACCAGGCGGAGAGCCAGCAGGGCAACAATGGCTTTGCCGACCGAATAGAAATTAACGAGAGTTTCGGGCCTCCAGGCCGTGGTTCGTTGGCCATCGGCCCAACCACCGACCAGGTCGACTGTGGTGCGCCCATCAACGATGACGCACACTCCTGCGCCGACTTCTCCTCGATCGGAGAAGTTGCGCACGAACTCGTCGCCCACGCTTCGAAAGCGTGAATCACAGGTTCCGCTGATCGGCGCGTCCACGGCTCAAGTCTCTCAGCTCACGGCCGCCCGACCGACCAGAGCATCGTAGTCAAGTGACGCCCCCCGCTGATTGCGGACGATCAACCAGCGAACCCGGCGAAGACGGGCCACGCATCCAGGTAGCCGAGCTCCAGCAGTTCGATTCGGGGGGCATGTTCCTCGAAGGCTGTGCGGATGGGTGCAATGTCGATGGCGGCAGAAAAGCCCGGGAGCCAGTTGTCGTGGTGACCCAGCACAACCCTCTTGGCTTGCAGATCCAGAGCCTCGCCCACCACAAAATCAGCCAGAGAAACTTGGACGGGTTCGCCGTCCACCGTGGCCCGGCCGGCGGCGGCCAGGATGGCGACATCAGGCTGAAGAGTCCGCAGAATGGCGCCCCAGTGGCCAGAAGTGTCTTGGAACAGCAAGGACCCTTCCGGCGTCTCGAACAGATACATGAGGGCTCCGCCGTCGCCTCTGTCGCTGTGGCCGGACGCACCGCCGATCAGGTGCTCCATGGCCGACCGGTCGAGGCTGCCGGCCAGTTGAGCTCCCAGCCCCTTCATCCTGATCTCCCGCTCGTGCCATGTCACCCCGAGGTCACCGATGCAGGCCTGGCCGGCCCCGGCGGCATGGCTGCCTGTCCACAAGCTGGAATGGAGGCTCGGAAACACAGAGACGACCACCCCAGCGCCCAGTGCGATCCGCTCACCACCTGATACACAGATCATTCTCTTCAAAGGGACGCCCGCTTGCTCCAGGATGCGCACCGACTCGTAGCTTCCGATCAGCTGAGCATTGGTGTTGGCCATGATCCGTTCGGCCCCCCAGAGGTGGTCGAAGTGTGAGTGCCCGATAACGATCCAGTGGCACTCGTCGATGTCGTCAGCGGACATTCCGGTTCCGTCGGCGCCCGGGGCACGGTCGATATAGGCGTCGAGGAACACCGTGATGTCCGTGGTGCGGAAGCGGAACGTCGAGCATCCGTACCAGTCGAGGGTGGTTGTCACTTGCGTTCCTCCAGCGCCTGATCGCTCAACCCCATCGTCGAGAGCACGTCACACGCGAAAGAGCTCATACGCTCCTTCCTGACCTCCGTCAATTGGTCGACCCACGTGCCCGGTCACCACTGACGGGCCTCGACGAAGTCGATGAGCTGGGGGACGAGCATCGGCCAGTGTTCGAAAAGGTGACCGGTACCGTTCCGTGCCGCCGCACCCCGCTCGTTCCATTCGTCATCGCCCCATGGAGGTTCGACCAGGTGAGCTCCGGGGATGAGAGCGGCCACCCGCTCCGAGGTCGCCCGGGTGTGGTGAGCATCGGTGGTGCCACTCCGAAAGACGAGGGTGGGGACCTCCAACTCGACGCACACCGCGTCCGGCAGTCCGGGGACGGTGGTGTCCCCGACCGGACAGTAAGCCAACATCCACCCTTCGAGGGTTCGGATGAACTCCCGGGGATCCAGATCGAGGAACCGTTGCCGGTTCGCCGGGTTGCGCTCGATGACTTCGCTCCACTCGGGCAGGGAGGCGACCGCTGTCATACCCCCGCTCCACGCCGCCCGGATCGACTCCCCGCAGTAGTGGACGGCCAGAAGCATGAGTCCGTAGACGCCGCCCGAAATCCATAACAAGGCCAGCTTCGATGCACTATCGGGATGGCGGGAAGCGGCCAGCAACGAGACCCGGGCCCCGCCCGAGCCGCCGACGATCACCGCGGGGGCCAGATCGAGCTGGTGGAGCAGACCGGCCAGCACGTCGGCCTGCATCGCCGACTCCGACTCACCCCGGAAGCAGACATCGGAAGCCCCGGTGTTGGGTCGGTCCCAAATCAAAACCTGGTAACCGTGACCGGCCAGATCGAGAGCCAGCTGGCGGATGCCGGGGACGTCCTTGCTGAACCGGCCGCCTGGCGTCAACACGAACGGCGGTCCCTCCCCGATCAACTCGTAGGCGATCCTCACGCCGTCGATCGTGCAGCTGGCCATGGCACGTCCTTCCCCGATCACTCAGTGGAATGGCACACTATCGATCGTCTCGCCGATCTGTCGTCGGACGGATCGGCCTGTTGGCCCCGCCCGAGCCGGTTGCCGAACCGGGGGGCAACCACTACCCTCCCTTCTGGTCTCCCGATCGCCATCTTCGAGGTCGGCACAGAGAGGAGCGAGCAATGACTCTGCCGCTCGATCAAGTCAGGGTCGTCGATGCCGATACCCACTTCACCGAACCGCACGACCTGTGGACCAGTCGGGCACCGGCCTCGCTGAAGGACCGGGTGCCCCACGTCACCGACGTCGACGGCAGCGCCTCGTGGGTGATCGACGGAGAGCTCATCGGCCGGGCCGGGGCCGGTGGCGTCATCGACCGAGATGGTGTGAAGGGCCGGTCTTTCGAAGGCCTCTACGAGTGGGGGATCGAGGACGCTCATCCCGGCGCCTATGACCCGGTGGCCAGGGTGGCGCTGCTCGACGATGTGGGCATCTATGCCCAGATCATCTTCCCCGGAGTGGTCGGGCTGGGCGGGCAGAGACTGGCCGACGTGGTCAAAGACGTCGACGTGCGAACGCGGTGCACCGAGATCTTCAACGATTTCAACGCCGAGCTCCAGGAGGGATCAGCAAACCGGCTTCTCCCCATGGCCATACTTCCGGCCTGGGACATCGAGGCCAGTGTCCGTGAAGCGCGCCGGGCCAAGGGCCTCGGGCTACGGGGCATCAACCTGACCTCGGACACACAGGACCTCGGGGCTCCCGATCTGGCCAGTCCGGAGTGGGACCCGCTATGGGACGTGTGCAGTGAGCTCGAGCTCCCGGTGCACTTCCACATCGGCGCCAGCCTCACCACCATGAATTATTTCGGCACCTACCCGTGGGACTCCCACGACGACGACACCAAACTGGCCATCGGGGGGACCCTCCTGTTCATCGGAAACGCCCGGGTGGTGGTCAACATCATCTGTTCCGGCATGCTCGAGCGGTTCCCCGAGCTCAAGATCGTCTCGGTCGAGAGCGGCTCGGGGTGGATACCGTTCATTTTGGAAGCCCTCGACTACGAAATGGCCGAGAACGCACCGGTGGCCCGGGCCCGGATGTCCCTGACGCCGACCGAGTACTTCCAGCGGCAGATCTACGCCACCACCTGGTTCGAGCGGACCAACCTGCCGGCCATGGTGGCAGCTGTGGGGGAGGACAACATCATGTTCGAGACGGATTATCCCCATCCGACGTGCCTCTACCCGGACCCGTTGAAGACGGCCGAGGAGAACATGCGGGAGTTGAGCACCACGGCCCAGCGAAAGATCCTGGGCGAGAATGCGGCACTCCTCTATCACCTGTAGGCCGGCGGGCAGATGGGGTCGCCGAGCGGGCAGCAGGAGTTCTCACGGATCGTCCGCCCATCAGGACCCGAGGCCGCTCCAGACCAGGGCGGACACTCCGTTGACGGTGTCGATGCCGTACTGCTCTGACCCGTTCCCGTTGGTGAGCACGGCAATCAGGTAGTCGCGGCCGGCGCCGCTGACCCAGCCTTCGGTGTTGATCTGCCAGCCGTCGATGACGGCGAACCCGTTCTTGAGGGCCACGCTGACTCCGGGGGGTACCCCACCGGTCGCCCCCCAGTCCTGGGAGGGGGTGATGTTCTCCATGAGGTCGAGGACGTAGGCCCGGGACGCATCCGTGAGCAAGGCGTTGGGCTCCACCAGGGTCCGGACCATGGCCAATCGGTCCAGCGCCGTGGTGGTCGTGGTTCCCCAGACGCCATCGGTGGCTGGCTGGGTGGAGGTCATTCCCGCCCCTCCTTCGAAGGCGCCCACGGCTCCGGGGCCGAGGAGGGTCCACAAGCTGTCGGCCGCGCTGTCCAGGCTGTCCTCGATCATGGGGACGGCCAGGCTCTGCTCCTCCGAGGTGAGCGGGCGCCCGGCGGCCTGGGCCTGCGCCAGCAGGGTGGCCAGGATGTCGACCTTGACCGTGCTCGCCGTGTTCTCGACCACGCCGGGCCGGAACTGGTAGATCTGACCGGTGGCGAGATTTTCCACCGCCACGGTCACGTTGTCGGCCCGCGTGGCGACGTAGGCGGCGATGGCCGAGATCATCTGCGTCCCCGGATCGCTGCCGTAGGCGATCCAGTATCCGCCGGGCCGACCGGCGATACCGACAGCCGGAGCTGGCTTCGGCCTGCCCCCGTCGGATCCCTCGAACGGGGCGTCCCCGAAGGCGAAGATCCCCCCGTCCGACGCCACCAGCCAGTAGCCCTGCCCATCGGGGGGCGCGGCCATGCCGACCACCGGGTCATTGAGGACGGCGGCGCCCATCGAACCCTCGAACGGGGCGTCGCCGAAGGCAAACACGCCACCGTCCGACGCGGCCAGCCAGTAGCCGCGGCCGTCGGGGGTGGCGGCCATCCCTACCACCGGTGCGTTGAGGCGGATGCCGCCGGTGGAGCCCTTGAATGCAGCGTCACCGAAGGCGAAGACGCCGCCGTCGGCCGCCACCAGCCAATAGCCGCGGCCATCGGGGGTGGCGGCCATCCCCACCACCGGCGCGTTGAGGCGGATGCCGCCGGTGGACCCCTTGAACACAGCGTCCCCGAAGGCAAACACGCCGCCGTCGGCTGCCACCAGCCAATAGCCCCGGCCATCGGGGGTGGCGGCCATCCCCACCACCGGTTCGTTGAGGTGGATGGCGCCGGTGGATCCCTCGAAGACAGCGTCACCGAAGGCAAACACGCCGCCGTCGGCGGCCACCACCCAGTACCCGGGTCCGTTCGGGGTGGAAGCCGTCCCCACCACAGGAGCGGCCAGACCGCGCAGAGTGGTCCCCGGCACGGCGGTGGCCGAGCCAAATGCGGTCACTGAATCAGAGGCGGGTGTCCCTGACTCGACGTGGGCGGAAGGAGCCGAGGCCGACGAGGCCAGCACATGGCTGTCGATCACCGAGCCGCAGACGAGTACCACGATGAGCGGGCCGAGTGCCAGCTCCACCAACCGCCGTCGGCGCGGTGGGCGGCGCAGGGACTTCACACCCCAAACCTACCGTGAGGCGATGGCCACGAAGGCGAAGCCTCGTGTTCCTGGAGCGAACAAGCGTTGGGCCAGTGGCTCATGTCCAAGTGGCAGGGCCCAGGCCTATAGTTGCATGCACAGGGCTGCGCCGTGCGGGTCGAGGGCTTCGGTACGAGGGGATGTTCATGCGACGATTCATTCGGTTGGCAGCCGCCATCGCCGTCATGGGGGCGGGCATCGGTCTGTCCGTCGGAGCGATGACCCCTGGGGCTCCGGCACAGGCGTCGACGATGGCTATCCGGCACCCTGGACTCGTCTATACAGACCGGGTCATCGGACCAGCCAACAGCTCTGCCCGCTCGCCGCGGAGGTTGATGGCAAGGAAAACGGCTGTCCCCACCATCACCAAGAACCCGTTGAGCGTGACCGTGGCGCCGGGTCACAAGGTCGTATTGAAGGCCGGCGCTTCAGGCAAGCCGACACCGACCGTTCGCTGGGAGGTCTCGGCCAACGGTGGCACCACCTTCACCCCGGTCAGTGGGGCCACGGCCAGGCGCTATTCGTTCACGGCCGCACCCGGCGAGAACGGTGATCGGTACGAGGCCGTCTTCACCAACTCGGTGGGCACGGCCGCCACCACGGCAGCCATCCTCACCGTCACGGCTCCTCCCGCCGTTACCGCCAGCCCCTCGGGTGTGACTGTGGCCTCCGGCCAAACAGCCACCTTCACGGCGGCAGCCACCGGGTCCCCGACCCCGACCGTCCAGTGGGAGGTCTCGACCGACGGGGACACCACCTTCGCCCCGGTGAGCGGGGCCACGGCCACCACCTATTCGTTCACCACCACGACCGGCGAGAACGGTGACCAGTACGAAGCGGTCTTCACCAACTCGGTGGGCACGGCCACCACGGCGGCGGCCACCCTCACGGTCACCGTTCCGACAACGACCCCCACCGTCACCACCAGCCCTTCGAACCTGACCGTAGCCTCCGGGGAGACGGCCACCTTTACGGCGGCGGCCACCGGGTCACCGACCCCGACGGTGCAGTGGGAGATCTCGACCGACGCCGGCGTGACCTTCGCGCCGGTCGGCGGGGCCACAGCCACCACCTACTCCTTCACCACGACAGTCAGCCAGAACGGTGACCAGTACGAAGCGGTCTTCACCAACTCGGTGGGCACGGCCACCACCGCGGCGGCCACCCTCACGGTCACCGTTCCGACAACGACCCCCACCGTCACCACCAGCCCTTCGAACCTGACCGTAGCCTCCGGGGAGACGGCCACCTTTACAGCGGCGGCCACCGGGTCACCGACCCCGACGGTGCAGTGGGAGATCTCGACCGACGCCGGCGTGACCTTCGCGCCGGTCGGCGGGGCCACAGCCACCACCTACTCCTTCACCACGACAGCGAGCCAGAACGGTGACCAGTACGAGGCGGTCTTCACCAACTCGGTGGGCACGGCCACCACCGCGGCGGCCACCCTCACGGTCACCACCCCCCCTACCGTCACCACCAATCCGTCGAGCGTGGCTGTGGCCTCCGGGGGCACGGCCACTTTCACCGCGGCGGCCACCGGCTCCCCGTCCCCGACCGTGCAGTGGGAGGTCTCGACCAACGCCGGCACCACGTTCACCGCGGTCGGCGGAGCCACGGCGACCACCTATTCATTCACGGTCGCAGTGGGCCAGAACGATGACCAGTACGAGGCGGTCTTCACCAACTCGGTGGGCACGGCCACCACCGCGGCGGCCACCCTCACGGTCACCACCCCCCCTACCGTCACCACCAATCCGTCGAGCGTGGCTGTGGCCTCCGGGGGCACGGCCACTTTCACCGCCGCCGCCACCGGCTCCCCGTCCCCGACCGTGCAGTGGGAGGTCTCGACCAACGCCGGCACCACCTTCACCGCGGTCGGCGGAGCCACGGCGACCACCTATTCATTCACGGCCACAACCGGCCAGAACGGTGACCAGTACGAGGCGGTCTTCACCAACTCTGTCGGCACCGCCACCACCACGGCGGCCACCCTCACCATCATCAACGCTCCCAGCCAGGGAGCCTCGACGAACTGGTCCGGATACGCGGCAACCGGTTCGACGTTCGACGCCGTGAACGGCAATTGGGCGGTCCCCACCGTCACGTGCACCGGTACTCAGTCGGCCTACTCGGCACAGTGGATCGGCATCGACGGCGACGTGAGTTCGACGGTCGAGCAGGACGGGACGGAGGCAGACTGCCTCAGCGGTACGGCCAGCTACGACGCCTGGTACGAGCTTTACGGGGACAACAGCGAAAACGGCGGGTCGGAGATCGAACTCAGCACGACCACCTACCCGGTCTCGCCCGGCGATGGAATGACCGCTTCTGTGAGCGAGACGGGCAGCGTATGGACGTTCGCCCTCACCGACACGTCGACCAAGCACAAGAACTGGACGTTCACCAGTGCCGGCATCAGTTTTTCGGCTGCACAGTCCTCTGCGGAGTGGATTGTCGAAAGGCCGGAGATCTGCGGCAGATCCTGCTCGCTCTCGTCGCTCGCCGACTTCGGCACGACCAGTTTGAGCGATGCGGTGACGACGACATCACAGCTGACCGACGCACCTGTCGACTCGTTCTCGAGTGTGGAGATCGAGATGGTCAACTCGGCAGACACCTACGTCCTCGCCCTACCCAGTGCACTGGGTAGTGGGGGAAATAGCTTCACAGATACCTGGGAAGCGGCGAGCTGAGGGAGCGAGCTGACGGGCGGCGAGCTGACGGGCCCCGACCTCCCGGTTGTTACCTACTTCTCAGCCCGAATCCCCATCTCCGCCATTCTGGCGGGGAGCGGTCTTGTTCAACCAGTCACCGAACTTCTTACCGAGGTCCTGAACGCTTCCCGCCGTTCGGTCGAGAAATCGTGAGAACCGCTCGCCGTAGTGGGCCACAGCTGCGTTGAACTCCACCGAAGGCTCCGGCTCCTCCCCCCGCCGCGGATAGCTGCCACCGACGATCCGGTCGTAGTCCCCCGACTGGACCCACTCGATCATCTCCTTCACCCGTCGCACAGCGATGGGATGGGTGAGACTCAACTCGACCCAGAAACGGGAGTGGCGCGAGAAGAGGTCATCTTCTCCCTCGTAGTCCGCTGCCTGCTTGAGGAAAGATTCGAAGCTCATGCCTGGGAGCGCCCCGCCGGCGATGCGCATGAGCACGCGGCACGGCTCCAGTGGATCCGCCATCACCAGCGCAGCGGCCCGGTCCGCAGACAGCTCGGCAGCGCGGGCCCACTCCAGGAGGGCCAGATACATGCCTCGGGCGGGGAGACCCAAAAGAAGGGACCTCGGAAGGGCGCCGTCCAAGAATTGTTTGAGAAGGACGAGAGCGGTTGTGTAGTAGTAGTGCTCCGACAGGACATGACCGAGCTCGTGGCCGAGGACCGTCTGGGTTTCGTGATCCTCGTAGGAACCGACCAGAGACGATCTGACAATCACGATCGGCGTCTTCGCCCCGATGGTCATGGCATTCACTACCGGATCATTGGTGACGTAGAGATCGGGTGTGGCGGGGAGATCCAGCACCGAGCTGCAGGCGACGTAATCCGACCACAGGCTGGGCATCTGCTCGGGCCCGACCCGGACAGCGTTTCCCATCACGATCTGCCGCAGGCGCCTCTCGTGCCCGAGATCGGTGAGTCGCTTTATGACCTTGTCCAACAGGGGCACCGCATGGAGGGCCGAAGTGGCGGCCCGATCCGCCGGATGCTCGTATGCCTTGGCACTTATCTGTTCGTAGCGACGTGCCAGTTCAACCGCCATTGGCGTGCTCCCCCTCGGTCGCCTCAGCCAATGCTAGGTGAAGGTTCGACGGTAAGCCACGGGACATCGAATCGAGCCACGTCAATGATCCCCAGCTGTTCTCGATCGACACGTCGGCTGGAGCATCTGCCAACCTCCCGATGAACCGGAGAGCGGATCCGATGCCGCTACGGCCCCTTGCGGGCCACGACTGCGTACTCGCCCTGGGTGGGGAGATCGGCGTCGAGGTCGCCGGAGCCGAGGGGGAAGTGGACGGTGGCCTCCGAGAACCCAACCAGTCCGCACCAGGCCACCAGAGCTTCGGGAAAAATGGGATGGGCATGGGTCAGGTCCATCCAGAACGCTTTGAGGGCACGCGGGGAGTGGGGGTTGACCGTCTCGGCCACGAAGAGCCCGCCGGGGGCCAGCTTGCGATGCGACAACCGGATCAGGGAGATCAGCCGCTCGCCCGGCAGGTGCTCGATGAACTGGGCCGAAAATACCGAGCCGATCGACCCGTCCGGCTGCTTGTCGAGATACTCGAAGGCGTCGAGACACTCCATGGCCAGGCCCTTGGCCCGAGCGTGGTCGGCCATGTCCGGGTCGAGATCGACCCCGGTAGCCGGAACCCCTGCTTCGCCCAGGAGCTCGACCATCTCCCCCCGTCCCGCCCCCAGATCCACGACCGGGGGCGAGTCACCGAGGATGTCGACGTAGCCGCGCTGACGGTAACGGACCATCGCTTCGTCCCCGCGAAAGATCTGCTCGAATCCGGCGAACATCGGCGGCGAACGCCAGCCTCCTCTGTAGCCCAGGACCGGACTGCCCTGGGCGTCCTCCATCCGGAGTCCGTCGGCGCGGGTCATGAAGGGGGTCGACAGGAGATCCCGGTAGATGAAGTCCATCCGCTCAGCAGCCTCCCGTTGGCGGAGGACCTCGCTGCGCATGTCAGCGAGCTCCTCGGCCAGCGTGATCGTGGTGCGGGACAGTTCCTCGGTCGATGCGACCAGCGATCTCTTGATCCGCTCGAGCTCCTCGAGGTGGCTCTGGGAGGCTTCGACGGACCGGCGGTCGGCCTGGACGTCCCCACGGAAGGCGTCGACGGCCAGACTCAGTTCGTCATTGAGCGAGACAGCCACATCGAGACGCACTTCGAGATCCTCGGTCCGGCGATGGAAAGCGGTCGAGGTGTCGGCCACCGAGCCGATCACTTCTCGGACCAGCATGGCCTCGGCCACCGCCTGAGCAGCCAGCTCCGTCGCCTCCCGGGCCTGGCCCTGAGCGGCCACCGCCACCTCCCTGACCTGCTCCGCTTGGGCGGCCACCCCGTGGCTGGCGTCGAGCGCCTCGTGACCGGCACCGAGCGCCTCCTGGCTGACACCGAGCGCTTGGTGGCTGGCACCCAGCGCCTGGTGGCTGGCGTCGAGCAGGGTCAGATCGATCCTGCGTTGATGGTCGCGGAGCGGGTGTGTCAGATACGAGAGCAGACGGCCGAAGGGCCGGCTGAACGGGCCCCGCTGCCTGATGGCCTCGCCGGGCCCCTCGGCATACAAGCGCTGGAACCGCTCGTCGGCCGAAGGCACGGTCGGCTCGTCGACGGGCGGGGGCAGCTCGGAGCGGTCCCCGGTCATGACAGGCGGCTCCTCATTCCGTCCACTCTCGACGCCACCAGCTCGGCCCGGGCGGCCGGTGTATGGAGCGTCGCCATGTCCTGACGGGCGCGGGCCCCGGTGCGGGTCCCGAGGTCCCGGTCGTCAATGACCCGGACCATCAGGTCGGCGGCGGCGTCGGCGTCCGGCTCGGCCCACGGGGTGCCGGCCGGGTAGGGGTCGCACCCGTAGGGGATGGGCTGAAGGGTGTAGGGAACGAGAAAGCTGTTCTCGTCGTTCATGAACTCCAGGTTTCCGGAGTAGCCCGTTCCGATCACCGGCTTCCCGTACGTCATGGCCTCGGCCATGGTGAGGCCGTAGCCCTCGGCCCGATGCAGAGAGACGTAGGCGTCGCAACTGGCGATGAGCGCCCGTTGGCGGTCCGTTGATTCGTAGGCATCGATCAGGTGGATGTCCGACCGGCCGGCGGCTGCGGCCCGGAGTCGCGCCCGTTCCGCCGCGAACCGCCAACCGTGGATGCTCTTGATGACCAACTGCGGCCCCTCATCCGGCCGGAAGGCCCGTTTGAAGCTCTCGATGACCGCCACCGGGTTCTTCCGCTCGAACACCGACAGGTAGCTGAAGCAGAACAGGAAGAGGAAGCCCTCGGGCAGCCCCAGCTCGGACCGGCTGAGCCGGGGCACGTCCAACAGGGCCACGGGTGGAGGAACGACGACGACCGGCTTGTCCGTCACCGCGGCGATCGCTCGGGATGCATGGTCGCTGTACACCCAGATCTCATCGACCAGGTGGTCACTCGCCCCCATCCACTCAGGAAAGGCGGCTACCTCCCACGCCCACACGGCGACGGTTGCGTGGGGTCGGTGGTAGCGATCATGCATACGGGAGAAGAAGATCGGTAGTTCGTCGGCATTGACACAGATGAGGTTGATGTCGAACGTGGCCTCTCCTGCGGCTCCAGGCGTCCTGGCCAGGAGACGGCTCGGAGTCTGGTGGTAGGGGACCAGTGCGTGCGGGATGCCGGCATGGGCGAGCACCCGACCGAACTGCCGGGCCACCTCACCCACACCGTCCTCGGCATCGAGGTACCCGATGACGTTGATGCCTGCATCCAGCGGCTCACACAGAGGACGCACCACCTGACCACGGGTTGGCCGGTACGGAGGCAGGTAGTGACGGGGTACGGACCCTTCGAGGATCGCCATCCGCTCCACCCATTGGAGGTAGGAGCCGGCACCGGGCCCTTCCAGAGCCGGGAAGGCCACCTGCAGATCGACACGGCTCCGGTGGAGGCTCTCGAAATAGCGCGGAACAGCACAGACTCCGGAGCCCTCGGGGCGCTCCAGCATCATGCGGAAGAACGCCGCCACCTCGACCGGGTCGAACGGGTCGGGGAGCCGTGGGCCGGACCCATTCTCGTTCTCCTGTGCCTGCAGCTCCTCCACCTCTTGTAGGGCCAGACGGAAGACGTTGCGCATGCGGCGGTCGATGGAGTGGCCGTTGGCCGCGTAGTCCCATCGATAGGCATGCCTCTGTGCCTCGAGGTAGCCGGCTCCCAACAACTTCCTGGCGTACCGCGAGCAGATGCGAGCGAGGAGTGGCCGATCAGCGAGATGGATGCGCGGCAGGGACCCTTGGTGCCGGCTCAGGAGGTGGGGACGGAGAGGCGAGAAGCCGCTGAAATGGAAAAGGCGAAGAGGGTGGTCTCCGACCATGAACGTGGACCCGTCCCTGGAGAGAGGGCGTGTGGCCAAATTCCAGTAGGCGACGTTGTATCCCGGATCATGGAGCACGGCGTGGTCGAACAGAGACGGCACGAAGTCGATCCAACGCTGATCGACGAACACGCCCTCCTCGACGGCGATCCGGCAATCGCGCCGGAGTCGCTCCTTCCACCAGCGGCGGAACTCACCCGAGTCGGGCGAGACGGCGATGAAGCCGAGGTTGTAGGTCCCGGCCCGCAGGATGTACGTCTCATCAGGAAACAGTCCGTCGCGGGGCATCGGTTCTGTCAGGTGCGGGGTGAGGACGATCCCGTGCCGGTCCGCCGATATCTTGACTTCATCGAGCGACCCGAAGACCTCCATATCCGGATCGAGGTAGCACACCGATTCCCCGGTCCGGTCCAGCATCAGGTCGAGAAGCCATGGCTTGACCGCGGTGGCCAACTCCAACAGGTCGTAGATGGTGGCCATCAGGTGGAACTGGCGACCGGTGAGTTCGAGCTCGCAGGGGTCGACCACATCGAAGGGCTCGTTCCGCCGGTCGACGCTGCCCTCCACGTCGTCGAGAATGAGGACGGTGAGTCGACCGCCGTCCTGTTCGGCCAGTGACTGAGCCAGCACCCGCGCTTGCGGGAGGTAGTTCCGAGCGACGACGGTACAGGCCCTCACCCCTCTGCTGGCCTTCCCTCTCCCGCCTCTTTCAACCGAGCACGGCTCTCGCCCGGACCTGCCCGTCTGTCCGACGAGACCATCTCCCGAACAGGAAACACCGGCCTGCGAGCCGGCTTCGGACAGAACGGCGTTCGTCCCGAGTTGTAGGTCGAACCAACGGGGCAGCTGAGTTCTCCGAAATGGCTTCCTCCCGATCGACTGGTGGGGTGGCTGAAACCGAGGTCGCCGTGGAAGAGGACGTTAGTGGCTGAGTCGGTCACTGGCATGTATGGACGGGGTCCCCCGGCCAGCCGGGACAGCCGTGAATCGGTCAACCTGGCGGGACACGATGCCGGGCGATCGGCCGATGGCCCAGGCCGGCTCTGTGGCAATTCCAAGCAGCCCCGATTGCACCGGTCCTCAGGCTGCCGGCGTCTTTTTGACCTTGCCGCTCTTGAACAGGTCGCGCCAGTCCTTTTCGGAGATGTCCACGTCGTATTTCTTCGCTGCCGTCCGAATGCGCTTCCAGGCCTTGTCCCGTTCTGCGTCGGTCACGCCTTCGACCTGGTCGAACCGGGCGATGGCGTTCCGGACGTGCTTGGCATCGACCAGCGGCTCTTTTCGTTCATCGGGAAAGGCGAACGATTCCTTCGGCAGCCGGTCCTTCTGAGCGGTGCTCAGGCCCTCACCCTCTGCCTTCTTCACCGGTTTCCCGTGGGCCCGGTCGCTCTGGGCCTTTTGGGCCTTCTTGATGTTCTGGCGAGCTGCCTGCTTCTGCTTGGTGGTAGACACCGCTGGCCTCCTTTGGGGTCCTACAGAGATGGGGGATGTGGTGGTTGTGATGCCCACTTGGTGCTCGGGCAAAACCCGCCAGCCTGGATCGTCGGACCCTTCCAGTGGCGGTGCAGTCCAGATGGGAAAGCGGAGGTCGCCTTGCCGCTCACCGGCCTCCCGAGGCCGGCAGCACGGTCGCACCGGTCGACGGTTGCACGGAGGCCAACGGGGTAGGAAGGCGGTGTGCCAAAGCAAAGTGCTGTGTCGGGGCCGGAGAGATGCAGGAGGGGCGAGTCCATGGCGATCACGGCCCGGCAACGCTGCCACTACTCGACGATGACTGAGCAAGAATCAGCCCGCATAGAGGCGATCCGGGCCTTGGTCACTCTGTCCCGGTTCCCCGATGAGAGCGATGGTGCTATCCGCGCCCTGAGGCTCTTGGACGCCAGTCCCGCGGAGATGGAGAGTGGAGCGAGAGCGCTGTCGGTGGATTCGAAGTCACGCGTCGCCGTTTCGCTCTGCCAGGCCTGATTCGGTCGAGTCGTATCTCGCCTGACTGGGGAGACTCAAGAGGGATCCGACCCCTGATCGGCATCATGTCGACATGGTTGAGCCATGGCGCTAACCCCGGTACCCCATGAAGGAAGCCGCCATGTGGACGTCGCCAGGCAATAGGCCGTGTCCGACCACGTGGTGTCAGACGAGTGCGCCCTTTTCGGCCAGGCCGACGCCCCCGGCTGCACAGGCCGAGGGTGTGCGTTGAGCGGCCCGCCGGTGCCACCGGCAGCATCCTCGGTGAGATGCTGAACCGGCTCACCCTACGCCAGCGAGTTCAGCTTCGTGCGCTGACCCCTGATGACGACGGGTAATATCGGGCCTCCGCAAGGGCAGGACTCCGGCTTAGCAGAATGATTCTGCCTCTCCGTCGAATCGGGGTCTGGAGGTGCCGCCTCCAGTAGCTCCACTCGAGATCAGGGAGACCCGATGAGCACGACAGAGAGCCAACAGCCGGCGGCGTCTGAAAGCCGGCTCTCTCCAGAGGTGCGGCGGGCCAGCGTGGTGGTGGTGATGGGCACCATCATGGCCATTCTCGACACGACCATCGTGGCCGTCGCCTTGGCCACGCTGGCCCGCGACTTCCACACCAGCATCGACACCATCCAGTGGGTCACCACCGGGTACCTGTTGGCGCTGGCCGTGGTCATCCCTCTGAGCGGATGGGCCGTACACCGCTTTGGGGCAAAACCCGTCTACATCATTTCGCTGTTGTTGTTCATCACGGGCTCCGCGCTGTGCGGCCTGGCCTGGTCGGCCAACGCCCTCATCGCATTCCGCATTCTGCAGGGTCTGGGCGGCGGCATGATCATGCCGGTCGGCCAAACGATCCTGGCCCGCACGGCCGGCCCCGACAAGATGAACAAGGTCATGGCAGTCATCGGCGTCCCGACGTTGCTCGGACCGATCCTCGGGCCGGTCATCGGGGGGATCATCGTCTCCAACTTCTCGTGGCGCTGGATTTTCTTCGTCAACGTCCCGATCGGCATCGTGGCGCTGCTCCTCTCCTTCCGCTTCCTGCCCACCACGCCGAGTGACCGCTCCCACCGGCTCGATACTGCCGGTTTCTGCCTGCTGGCCCCCGGCCTGGCCCTGCTGGTCTACGGCCTGTCGGAAGTGGGTACCAACGGCGGATTCTCCTCCCGCAGCGTGGAGATCAGCTTGCTGCTGTCGGTCGTTCTGATCCTCGGGTTCATCCTCCGCTCGCTGCGGGCCCCCGAGCCCCTGCTCGACCTTCGGCTCTTCAAACGCTTCAACTTCTCTGTGGCCACCGTCTGTATCTTTCTCGTCGGGGCCACCCTCTACGGCACCATGTTCCTCCTGCCCCTCTACTACCAGATCGTGCGGGGCGAGTCGCCGTGGATGGCCGGGCTGCTCATGGCGCCCCAGGGCATCGGCGCAGCCCTGGTCATGAGGACTTCGGCCAAGCTGGCCGACCGCTACGGTCCCCGGCGGACGGTTCCCATGGGCATGGCCCTGCTGGCTGTCGGAACACTGGCCTACACCCAGGTATCGGGATCCACCAGCTATGCCTTCCTGGCCTGCGCGCTGTTCGTGCGGGGCATCGGTCTGGGCTTCGGCATGATGCCGGTGTTCGCCGCCGCCTACCGGGGCCTCTCGTTCGAGGAGGTACCCCGGGCCAGCACCGCCACCAACATCATCCGTCAGGTGGGTGGTTCGCTGGGTGTGGCTGTGTTCGCGGTGGTGCTACAGAACGCCATCGTCCACCAGTTCCCCCGGAACACCCCGAGCCTGGGTGCGGTGCAGAGCCACTTACCGCTGGCTGTGGCCAACCGGTTGGCCGACGCCTTTGCCACCTCGTTCTGGTGGTCCTTCGGCGTGTGCGCGTTCGCCGTCCTGCCCGCCATCTTCCTACCCGGACCGGTCCAATCGGGTCAGGGGGTATGGGAGGAGCTCGAGGAGGCCGGGGCCACAAACCTCGAGGAAGTGGCGGAGGTCATCCCCGAGTAGGAGACCACCGTCCGTCCGCCAGGTTGGCCCGACCCGACGGAGCGGCTCGCCGGGCGGTGTCGATCGTCAGAAGAAAGACTCGCGGTAGCGCAGGATGGCACAGAGCGTCTGGTTGTACGGAGCCTCGAGGCCGAGAGCCCGACTGAGGTCGACGACCTGTCCGTTGATGACGTCTATCTCCGAGGGCCTACGTGCCAGGTGATCGAGCCGCATCGACGGGCTGGCGTTGGGGATGGTGGCGGCGAAATCGGATACGTACCGCAGCGGATCGTCGAACGAGAACGGGACCCCCCTGGCCACGGCGAGCCGGTAGGCCTCCGATGCACAGCCCAGGGCCACGTTCCACGCTTCGCCATCCGACATCAGCTCGCCCACCGTCACGTCGAAGGTGGCGCAGGGAGCGCTGAGGGCCACGTTGCAGAGGAACTTCTCCCAAATCATGAGACCCACGTCGGCGAATGCCCGTACGTTGAAACCGGCGTTCGCCCATTCCTCCTCGAGGCGCCCCAGCCGCTCGGTGATGCCGCCGTACATCTCGCCGATGCGGATCAACCGCATGCCTTCGTGGTGGACGTGACCCGGCTCGGGAATCGACGATCCGAATCCCTCGGCGATCCCGATCAGGATGTGCTCCGGTGGGATGTGGCTGGCCACCCTCTCGCCGGCACCGAGCCCGTTTTGGAAGGCCATGACCACGCTGTCGGGTCGGAGCAGAGGTGCGATGGTGGCTGCCACCTCTTCGACATCGGCAGCCTTGGTTGCGATCACCCACACGTCGCAGGGGCCGGCGTCGCGGGGCGACCGGCTGACATGCAGGTTGTCGACAACGTAGGTGCCGCTGGCACCCGACACGGTCAGGCCGGAGTTGGCGATGGCATCGACATGGTCCTGTCGGGTGTCGATGGCCCACACTTCGTGTCCGGCCTTCCCCAGAAGGCCGGCATACACCGACCCCATGGCTCCCGTTCCGACGATGGCGATCTTCATTGTCAATCTCCGGGTAGTCAACGAGAACTTCACGGTCCCGTCTCCCGACGGTTCGGCCGCTACCACAAGCCAGCAATTCCGACCAGTGGTCAGAACATGCGGACCGACACAGGACCGGCCTGAGCCGGAAATGTTAGCTGGACTCCGATGGCTTCTGACCGCTCGCCGTGATCCCGGTGGCCTGCTCGTCCCAGTGGTCGACGGCGACGACTTCGGCCAGCGGGCGGCGGCGGACCGGTCCGTGGCGGCCCCGTGGCCAACCGACCACGATGTGCCCGGCCAGCATCCAGTCGGGCGGAACCCCGACGGCCCCTCGAAGCAGCGCCTCGCCACCATAGGAGGCCCAACTGGTGAGGCAGGCCCCGAGCCCCAGTGCTCGGGCGGCCAGCAAGAAGTTCTGCATGGCGGGAAAGATCGAACCGCCAAGAAGGAGTTCCGACGCCGACGGATACCGCTTCTGGGCAAACAGTACCGACGTGAACTCACCGGCCCGGTCGTGGATCTCGTAGGTGGCGCGGTTCGTGCGGGCCCGTCGGCTGTGGTCGTCGTCGGCAGGACGGGTCAAGCCGTACACCGGTTCGATGACCGCCAAGGCCTGGGCTGCCGCCTGGCCGACCACGGCCCGCTGCTCGGGGGATCGGAGAACGACAAAACGCCACCCCTGTGCGTTGGCCCCTGAGGGTGCCCAGGTAGCGGCCTCAAGACACTTGGCCAGAACGGCGTCCCCAACCGGCTCGTCGGCGAAACGCCGGATCGTCCGGGTCGTCGACATCACGGTCCAGACGTCGGTGATCGGCTCGCTCATGGTCTGCGGCAACGGTTGGTCAGATTTCTCCCAACGCTGAGCATTCTCTATCCGGCCGGCACAACGCCACGGGGCAGGACCAGGGGCAGGTCGTTGTAGGTGACGATTCCGGGCCCTGCCGCCACCACGGCGGGGATGGCGTTGATCGGAGGCATCGCCGTCATGATATGGCCGAGCACCATGAAGTCCTCCATGGTCTCGGCCTCGAAATCGGGTGGCGGCAAGAACCCGATGGTGGCTGTCACCGTGGGCCGGCCGCCGATCTGGATCACCCAGCCGTCCTGGTCGATTTTCCAATCGGGTTCCAGGGTCTGGCCCTTGCGCCAGCGGACATTGAGCTCGACGACAACCTGGTCGCCGACCAACCCTTTCCAGCTGGCCGACACGCCGGCAACACAGCCCGCCGAGATGACCCACGAGCCGAGGTCGAGATCGGCGGTGGTTTGCGCGTACTCGGCCTCGCAGTGAATGTCGTCGAGCTCGACCCCGAGTGCGTCGGCCACCATCAGCACGGCTTCACCGAAGACCGCCGTACCATGCGCGGCCATGCCTTGGAGTCCGGGGTCATCGATCCGCATGCCGAAACCCACCGGACGTTCGGTGGCCGGTGAGTCGTAGAACGTCGTATCAGCGGCCTCGTTGATAGTGATCTTGTCCACCCGGTCGCAGATCGATGCGGCCACGATGGCCAACAGCTCGGCGAAGCCGGGGCTGATGCCCGTTCCGAACATGGTCGAGCTCCCCCGTCGGCACGCCTCGGCGATCCGGTCGCGGCCTTCGCCCAAGTTGTGGCCCGTGATGAACGCCGCTGTGGCCACCACGTTCACCCCGGCCGACAGGATTCGCTCCAACTCTCCGATGTCGAGCCACATGGGGTTGTAGACGACACAGTCCGGTTTCAGCGCCAACAGCTCATCGATGTCGTCGGTGGCCAACACCCCCATCGGCTGGATGCCGCACAGCTCGCCGACGTCGATTCCGACCTTCTCTGGTGACCAGGCATAGCATCCGACCAGTTCGAGGCTCGGGTTGGCAGAAATCGCCCGTACCGAGCTCTTTCCGACATTTCCGGTCGTCCACTGGACGACCCGGTAACGCAGGTTGCTGAGCATCCGCACAACATAGCGTCGGGTCGAGGTCGGGAGCCTCGAAATTCTGGCCAACTGGTCCGCGGCCATCCCCGGGTCGAAATCCCGAGTCGTCTGTCTCGTCGGGTGGATGATGCCCGACGACAGCAGGAACGATCCGAAATGCTGATCGGTACCCCGTTCTCGCCTCCAGCGAGCCGCCCGTGACGGCCAGCGTTGCGACGGCTCATGTGAGAGCCGGATCGGTCTGGCTCGGGGTCCCCGTCGGGTTGGGGAGGTCGTCCCCGTGCGCCGTTACGAACACCGCACTCACGATGGCGCCGAGGGCCAGGAACACGGCGCCGACGGCGAAGGCGACGGCAAAACCGTGCACCGTGCCGGCGGCAACCGAGCCCCGCCCGTGGGCCACGATGAAGCTGGCCGTGACGGAGGCGGCGACCGTGTTCAACAAGGCGGTGCCCAGCGAACCTCCCACCTGTTGGGTGGTGTTGACCAGGGCGCTGGCCACTCCCGAGTCGCGGTCCGCCACCTTGATGAGGGCGGTGCTGCTCAACGCCGGGAAGGAGAGGCCGAGCCCGAAGCTCATGAGCAGCTCGGGGGGGAGTACGTGTGTCCAGAACGAGGTGTCCACGCCGATCTGTGTCAGCCAGGCCAGCCCGACGGCCCCGACGAGGAGCCCGAGGGTCATCGGCAACCGCGGCCCGACCCGGGGCACCAGGGCGGTGGACAGTCCGGCCGCCACCACCAACCCCACAGCGAACGGCAGGAAGGCGATACCGGCCCGGAGGGCCGAGTACCTGAGCACCTCTTGCAGGTAGTAGCTGAGGAACACGAACATGGCGAAAAGACCGGCTCCGGTGAGGAGCGTGGCCAGAAATGCTCCGCCCCGATTGCGCTCGGCCACCACCCGTAGCGGCAGTAGAGGGTTCCGCGAGCGGGACTCGACGATGACGAAAGCGATCAGGAGCACGACGGCAATCGAAAGGAAGATGAGGGTGGGCCCGGCTCCCCAACCGTCCGAGTCTGCCTTGGTGAAGCCGTACACCAGGCTGACCAGGCCGGCGGTCGACAACAGAGCCCCTGGTATGTCGTAGTTGGTGGTGCCACCGGCGCGGCTCTCATGCACGACCCGGGAGGCGGCGAAAGCGGCGGCGATGGCTATGGGTACGTTGACCAGAAGGCACCAACGCCATGAGGCGTACTCGGTGAGGATCCCGCCGGCCAGGACACCAATGGCCCCTCCGGCCCCCGACACCGCTCCGTAGGCGCCGAAGGCCTTGGCCCGCTCGGAGGGGTCGGACTGGAACGTGATGGTGAGGATGGAAAGGGCGGCGGGAGCCATGAGGGCGGCCATGCCTCCCTGCAGGGCCCGGGCGGCGAACAGGGTGGCCTGGTCGTTGGCCAGACCACCAAGGGCCGAGGCACCGGCAAAGCCGATCAGACCGACCATGAACATGCGTTTGCGCCCCCCGAAGTCGGCGATCCGACCACCCAGGAGGAGAAATCCTCCGAAGGCCAGGGTGTAGGCGGTGATCACCCACTGCCGGTTGTCAACCGAAATGTGCAAAGACCGCTGGGCCGACGGCAAGGCGATGGTCACGATGGAGGCGTCGAGCACCACCATGAGTTGAGCGATCACAACCACCGCCAGGATCGACCACCGGCGCGGATCGGGCTCTTCCGGGGACATGGGCGTCTGCTCCGCCGCGGCCGTCTCGCTCATTGTGAACCTCCCGATGGTCAGGAATGGTCTTTAGATGTCAGGAAGGATTCAGGGGCTGAACCGCGATCACACATGCCTTGATTGGACTCCCACCCGCCGGGCCACCTGGTGCAACCCGACCGATGACTGGGGCATTCCCGGCGGTCCCTACCGGCGGTGGTCCCTGCCGTGCCGGGCCAGGAGGACGAGCGCACCACACCACCGGCCGCACCCAGGTCGTGGCTGTGAAACCGTGCCAACGGGCCTGCCCGGCTTACCGCGGCACTCGACGGACTCCCCATTGGGCCGGCAGCAACAACACGGAACCGGGGGCTATCTTGGCCGCGGGTGGCGGCTCCTGCTCAGACGAGGGGGGTTTCATGCAGTTGATCAGACCCACCCGGCGGCGCCCTTTCCGGCTCATGGTGGCGACCGGGGCATTGACGGTGGTGGGGCTGGCCGCGCCCAACCCGGCCGCCCAGGCTGGCCCGTCTATGGCCGGCCCGCCGGCCCAGCCGTCGACCGCCGGCGTCAGCTACTCGGTCGGGCCGATCAGCGATGTCAGCGCCGGCTGCGCCGGTACCGGCGACATCTCCGATGCTGTCGACCGGACCCGGGATTACGTGTACCAGGAGTTCGAGGGATGCGACGGCGGTAACGGCGTCGGTTTTGCCCGCTCCACCAACGGTGGCGCCAGCTACACCCGAGCCCTCGCCCTCCCCGGCTCGAACGGCGGCTGGGATCCTGGGGTGGCGGTTGCCCCCGACGGCACCTTGTACGCCGCCTTCATGAACACCATCGGGCCCCTCACCTACCCGATCATCGACGTCTCGCACGACTATGGCCAGTCCTTCACCGTCGAGCGGTCGCTCAAACCCCAGACCAACCATGCCAATTGGGGCGATGCCGACTACATGGCCGTCGGCGCCAACGGCACCCTGTACGTGGCGTGGGACTACGGCCCCTCCAACGCCGAGGTCAAATTGAAGTGCAGCCCGAACGGGAGTTGCTGGGCCACCAACGGCGACCTCAACGTGGCTGTGCAGAGCTCGACGGACGACGCCCGGACGTTCTCCCCGATATCGATTGCCAACCCCGGTTATCCCGACGCCGGCGACGATGAGGCCGACGTGATCGTCGCCCCCGACGGCGCCCTCGATGTCCTCTACCAGGGCTACCGGGTCATGAACCCGAAGACCCTGAGGCTGGCCGACGGACACGAGTACTTCACCACATCAACCGACGGCGGCCGTACGTGGTCGGCCCCGGTCGAGGTCGGCGCCAGCGCCGGTCAGATCACCATCGACGAGTGGTGGAACGACGGATCGATATGCACCGACTCCGCCGGCACCTTGTATGCCACATGGGATACCCAGGGGACGGACGGGCGTCAGAAGACGGACATCGGCTGGGTGTCGTTCTCGACAGACGGCGGTCAGGAGTGGTCAGCGCCGGTCCAGGCCACCCCGGATGACAGGAACGTGCCCCACATCATGGAGGTCACCGGGGCCGAGCCGGGCCAGGCCTACGTGGGCTGGTTGAGCAGCAGCAACCCCCTCGGCTATGCCCTCTACCTGCGAACCATCTCGATCAGCGCCGACGGCGGGGAGGGAGGATGGCTGTCCGGTGCCGACCGGATCTCGCAGCAGTACGGAAAAGCCGACGTGTTTCCCGGCGACACCTTCGGAATCGCCACCTTCTCGCCGACATCGCTGGCGCTGAGTTGGGGAAGCGCAGTCCCGCGTTCACACCGTAAGACGGCGGTGTTCGCCGCCCCGGTCAACGTGCTGCCCGACTGACGGTCAGGTGAACTTCCGGGTCCTTGGCCACGCCGGCATCGTCAACGGGCCGGCTCGAACCTGCGGACCATCCCCTCCTCGAACATCTCGTACCGGTCTTTTCCATGACTCTTGGCGGCATACATGGCCTGGTCGGCATTGGACAGGAGTCCGTCGACGGTCGTGCCGGGTCGACTGAAGGTGAAGCCGATGCTCACGGTGGCGGCGATCATCGTGCCCCCGACGGACAACGGCCGGCGACACCCCTCCACTATTCGTTGAGCCAGTGTCTCCACTGCGTCACGGCGTGCGAACTCCTGGACGATGACACCGAACTCGTCGCCGCCGAGGCGGGCGGTGGTATCGGCCTTGCGTGTGCAGCTGACCAAATTGTTGGCCACAACTTGGAGCAACGAGTCACCGACGGCATGACCCAGCCTGTCGTTGACCGATTTGAGATTGTCCATGTCGATGAAGAGAACGGCGAGTTGTCCACGGGCCCGTTCGATGTGCTCCAGTGCGTGGGCCAAACGGTCCTGGAACAGGGCACGGTTGCCGAGCCCGGTGAGCGAATCATGGAATGCCTGGTAGGAGAGTTCCTCTTCGAGCCGCTTTCGGTCCGTCACATCGTGCCCGGACACCACGTATCCCCCCACGGTGGGGTCATCCACCAGATTGACCAGGGCCAGCTCGAAGGGAACGGCGCTATCGCCCCCGTGGCGCGACAGGCTGGCGGTGACCGTTACCGGGCTGGCCGCGGCCGCACCGTGGGCCGCCCGCTCGAGCGCCTCGGCTACAGCGTGACGATCCTCCTCACTGACCAGTTGGAGCAGCGGTCGACCCTCCACCTGTTCGGGGTCGTGTCCGAGCATCCGGGTCACCGCTCCCGAGCACGACGTGATCGTCCCGTCGGGTTCGACCAGCATGGTCACCACGGCGGCATTCTGGACAAGAGAGCGGAACCGACCATCCCGGTCGTGGGCGATCTCAAAACGGCGCCGATCGGTCAGGTCCCGGAGGCTCAGGACCACCGAGCCATCCTCCAACCAGGGAACCGGCGCACCGACCAGCTCCATGAGCCGCCACCCCCCGGCGGTGTTGAGCCGGATCTCGATGGGTGTGCCCACGATCTTGGCCTGAATGCTCCCGAGGGAACGCAGCACCAATTCCAGATCCTCGGGATGGACGAGTTCGAGGCCGGACATGCCGATGGCGCTGTCGAGCGACCGGCCGAACAACCGCTCCGCAGTGGCGTTGCCCCAGAGGACGCGGCCCGACCCACCCACCACGATGACGACGTCGGGGAGCTCCCGCAGCAACCTGATCATGGAGGCGTCGTCGTACGGCCCCGGTTCCACGGCTGACGGTTCTTCCTTGCGTGCCGCCATCCTTGTTTCATCGACGCCGCCACGTGCCATCTTGAGCCACACCCGGGGATATGACTTCCGTAGGAGGGAACGATGGGACCGGTCTCGGTGACCGTAACCGTGCCCCGTGAGGCGCCCCCGGTTGTCGTGGCCGGCCAGTGGTGGGCGTCCAGGGCACGACCGGTGGGGCCAACTTTCGACCACACATATCTTGCAATGCAAGATACCTCGGACTAACTTGTGGTGCATGGCAAACCCGGAGGGCCGACGGAGCCAGTTGCTGCGGGGCGTTCTCGACCTCTGTCTGCTGGCCGTCATGGCCGAGGGCCCGGCCTACGGCTACGAGATGACCAAGCGGCTTCGAGCCCGGGGCCTGTCCATTGTCGGGGAGGGTTCGATATATCCACTCCTCGGTCGGTTGGAGCGAGACGGCTTGGTGGAGACCCGGCGCGAAGCCAGCAACGGCGGCCCACCCCGGAAGTACTACAGCCTCTCGCCGGAGGGTGAGCAAGCGCTCGAGCGGGGCGTCGAAGAGTGGGAGGCGGCTCGGGACGCCGTCGACGGCGCCCTCGATTTGGTGAAAGTAGAGGTCGCACCATGAGTGAGTTCGTCGAGGAGTGCCGTAGGGAGTGGAAGCGCATCGGCGTGCCCGATCCCATCGCCAATGAAATGGCGACCGATCTGACAGCCGACATCGAGGAGGCGGAGGCCGAAGGCGGATCGGCCGAGGACGTGCTCGGGACCAGTCTCTTCGACCCCCGGCGTTTCGCCGCAGCGTGGGCCGGTGCCCGTGGCGTCACCGGTCCGCCTGCCCCCGCCGATCCGATCGCTCCCCTCCTACGAGAACGTCACCCCTGGTACCGACCGGCTGCGGTCATCGCCCTCACGGTGGTCGGCTTGTTCATGACCCTGGCCGCCGCCGCCCTGCTGGTGGGTCGTCAGAGCTCAGCGGAGGCCGCATCGGTCCGCCGCATTTTGACCGGTCCAGGGCCGGCCCGGCTGTCCCTGCCCGGTCCGCCGGTGCCCCCGTTCCGGTATGTCCTCCCCGGATCCGTCTCCCTCGTCCACAACACAGGACCCCTCACCCTCGTGGCTCTCGCCCTCCTGCTGGTCGGTCTCGTGATCATCGGCCTCGCTGTTGTGGCCTGGTCCCCGTGGTCCCGCCGCTCGTCCCCACGACGGCTCGGGTGACCGGCACGCCCGAGGGGGGCTTCCCCCCTACCGGGTCACCGGCTAGCCGCATTCCATCCGGGGGACGGCCGTCTTACCCTGCAAGCATGCTGACGACGGGATACGCCCCATGAGCCTCACTCTGACCACCGCCACCGAGGGTCGCCCCGATCCCGACAGCCAGTGGGCCGTCGAGACCCACGGGCTCACCAAGCGGTTCGGCGACAACGTGGCGGTCAACGGCGTCGAGCTCCTGGTGCCGCGGGGGTGCGCCTTCGGCTACCTCGGGCCCAACGGTGCGGGGAAGACAACCCTCATCCGGGTACTGCTCGGACTGACCCATGCTGACGCCGGCACCATGCAACTGCTCGGCCATTCCGTCCCCCGCCATCGGGCCGCCGCTTTGGCCCGGGTGGGGGCGATCGTCGACGAACCCCGGTTCCACGGGCATCTGACCGGCCGGCAGAACCTCCAAATCCTGGCCGCCGCCCGGGAGCCGGAGGCCAAGCAGCGGATCGGGCCTTCTCTCGAGCGGGTCGGGATGCGACAGCGGGCCGACGACAAGGTGTCGAAGTACTCGATGGGTATGCGACAACGTCTCGGGGTGGCGGCATGCCTGATCGGTGACCCGCAGCTCTTGATCCTGGACGAACCCATGAACGGGCTCGACCCCGCCGGCATGCAGGACATGCGCGACATGATCCTCTCCCTGGTGGCCGAGGGTCGTACCGTCGTGCTCTCCTCCCACCTGTTGGACGAGGTCGAGAGAACCTGCGACGCGGTGGCCATCGTCGACCGGGGAAAGGTCATCCGCCAGGGAGCGATCACCGACCTGCTGGCCGGGTCCTCCTTCGTGGTGGACGTCGAATGCTCTGATCCGTCCCGGTCCGGCGATCTGCTCAGCGGCACGACGGTCGGTGGGAGCGTGGAGATCGGGCCCCTCGGCCTCCGGATCACCCTGCCGGCAGGAACGGGGCGCGAGGTCATCGCCGAAATCAACCGGGTGCTGGTGGGCGGCGGCGTTTCGGTCTACCGGCTCCAGGAGGTACAGACCTCCCTCGAGTCGTGGTTCCTGCAAGTGACCAGCCGTTTGGGGGCGTCGGAATGACCACGACCACTGACGCCATCGCCTCGGTGCCGGCTCCCCTCGATGTCGGTCGCTCGCCCGACCGCCGGGGCTCGTGGATCCCGACCGGGGGGATGATCGCCACCCGCTTTATGGAGTTGCGGAAACGACGGGGTCTGATGGCCGCGCTGGTCTTCGTCACCATCGGCATCCCCACCATCTTCCTGGCCATCCGCCTGGTGGCCCACGCCGTCGACCCCAAGTCCTATGGGCCGGCCGGCGGCGCCGACATCTTCAACGCCCTGGTGGCCGGCGTGCTCTATGTGTTCGGCTTCATCGTGGCCGCCACCCTGGGCTGCACCGCCGGATCTGTCGACCTCACCGAGGGGATGTTCCGCCATCTGGTGGTGACCGGCCGCTCGCGATTGGCCCTCTACCTGGCCCGGATACCGGCCGGCCTGGCCATCGTGGTCACGCTGATGGCCGTCGGGTTCACCATTGTCTGCGCGGTGTGCGTGTTCGCCGCCCCCACCCAGGTCAGCTTCCAGGGGGTCAACCTGCCTGCCGGACTGTCCCAGGTCGGCTTGCAACACTGGGCCGCAGACCACTCCACAGAGGTGGTCTGCGACTTCGACTACCGCGGGGGCCCGTCAACACCCGCTGTCGTCAACCAGGTCCTCGGCGACCCTGCAGTGTGCACTGGAGGGCCGAGAGGCGGGTCCGTGACCATCAAGGGCCCGGGCGGGCCCACCGTCTCTACTGCGCCGACGCCGGCCATGATCACGGCGGTGGCGGTGCTGGTGGCCGAACAGAACTATGCGGCCTACTCGAAGGTCTTCCTGTCACCCTCGGTCGGCCTCATGATCCGCACCGGCCTCTGGATCGAGCTCGAGGTGGTCGTCGGCTTTATCGTCGGGCTCGGACTCGGATCTCTGCTCGGACAGCGGACCGTGGCCGTCATCCTGATGATCGTGCTGGAGATCGTCCTCACCCCGATCCTGTCGCGGGCCAGCATCCCCCACCTGATCAATCTGCAGCGCTCGGTGGTCGGCTTGGCCGTAGCCCACCTGGAACCGTCAGGCCTCGGCTTCGTCTTCGGCGGGGGAGGAGGACCTGGGGGTGGCCAAGGCACCTCCCTCCTGGTGCCGGAGTCGAGGACGGTGGCTGTCTGCGTCATCATCGCCTGGCTGGTCGGCTGGACGGCTCTCGGTGCCTGGCGAATGGTGAAGCGGGACGCCTGAGGGCGCGCACCCGCTTAATCGACATCGCACCCGGTCTTCTCGTCTTTACGGCAGGAAGTGAACGGGATGCCACCGCCGGACGTAGGCCGTACCGAAAGTAAAACCGCCCCGGAAGTAAAAGCGGCCTCCCCGAAAGTCAGGTGACATGAGACGTCCCGGAACAGATCGATCCTTCAGCCCGCGGCGCCTGTGGCCCACCATGGGAGCTCTGGTCATCGTCCTGGCTCTGGCCGGAGCCATGGCGTCCGTACCGGCCGCCTCGGCTCAGGCAGCAGGCACCGCCTCCAGGATGAAGGACAAGAAGGTGGTACAGGTTGTCACCCGCACCCCCGAGGGTTCGACATCGGCGGTGACCATGCTGGCCACGGTGAAGGGCCGCAGTCTGTATACGGCGCCGGCCAGTGGCTGCACCGGTAGCTGCCTTTCGATCTGGCCGCCGCTGTATGTGGCCAAAGGCAAGACTCCGACCGGAGTGGGAGTGACAGGCCTGGGGACCGTGAGCGTGATGGTCGGGAAGAAGACCAAGTTCCAGGTCACCTACATGGGCAAAGCCCTCTACACCTTTGTCGATGACTCGGGGACCAGTGCCGACGGCAACGGTGTGGGCGGCTTCATGCTGGCAACCGTGAGCTGAACACACCTGCCTGCTGTCGTGGAGCGGGCCCGGCTTCCAGCTGAGAGGCTAGGCCTTCTGCTCCAACCGAACCGGGTCGCCGCCCTCGAGCATGATGGTCATGCCTTCGTGGGCCAGAGTGACCCGGTCCTCCATCCCCGGCCACTTCTGGCGGGCCTCGATGAGCAGCTCTTCGAGCTCGCCGTCGGTGTGGTACGGATCGTGGTGGAACAAGACGAGATTGTCGGCGGCCGCCTTGTGAGCGAACTCCATGGTTGCGGCTATTCCTGAGTGCCCCCATCCGATGTGGGCTCCGTACTCGCAGTCACGATATTGAGCGTCGTGCAGGAGAACATCGGCGCCGCAGGCGATCTCGTGCCCGCTCACCCAGGTGGCGGGCACCATGCTCAGGTCGGATCCGAGCGCCGGCTCATGGTCAGGGAGATAGGCCAGCACTCGCCGGTTCTCCTCGATGCGATATCCCACCGTCGGGCCCTGGTGGGTGACCTTGGCGGCCCGGACCGTCGCCGAACCGATGACCATCGGTTCTTCGGACGCATCGTGGAAGGTGACGTGCGAAGGTACGTCCCCGAGGCGGACCGGGAACAGCGGCGGGGAGAGGTAGGTGGCAATCCGCTCCGACAGGTGCTGCACCGGTGACGTCGGACCCCAAATGTGGATGTCGAGTCCCGGTGAAAATAGCGGACGGAAGAAGCCGAGGCCCTGCAGATGATCGAGGTGGAGATGGGTGAGCAGGATATGCACTGTGCGCGGAAGATCGTCCTCCATGAGCACGCCCAGTGGCCGGATGCCGGTGCCGGCGTCGAGGATGATCACGTCACCGCTGGCCAGGCGAACCTCAACGCAGGAGGTATTCCCCCCGTATTTGACGGTGTCGGCCCCGGGCACGGCTACCGATCCCCGGCATCCCCACACGCGCGCCTGCATCAGGCTCCACTGTCCCCTCCGGCAGACTCCCAGAAAACGGCCACCACGCCGTGCATTTCTCCCTCTGCTCCGATCAACGGGTAGGCCGTGGCCTCGTATTCGCGCCGCTCGCCGTCGAAGGACGATGCCAGAAGGGTCTCGTGAGCTGGTCGACGTTCGAAGAAAGCGATTCCCGCCGGTGAGTCACGCCGGCGAAGGGTTCGCCCATCGGGTGTGGCCAGCTTGAGGGCTTCCCCGAACTCGCCCGACGGCGTCTCCCCCAAATCGGCAAACGACTCCCCGAGCAGCTGCGCGGCCGCATCGTTGTAGAAGACGAGCATGCCTCCTGCGTCCAGCAGGAACATCGGCGTGGCCAGATTGGAGGCGAGCTCGCGAGCCAGGATGAGCGGCAGGCTCTTGGGTGAACCGGGCGTGCCCAGCGGATCACTCACCACGACTCCCCGCCGACCGTCTCGTCACCATTACGCCCATCGTTGCCGAACACAGCTCCCCTGCCAAGTGTCGCCTGTCCGGCAGGCCACACCGGCCCCGCTGTTTCGGGCGAACCACCATGCGTCTTCACACGAACCACTCTGCTTCGCACGAACCACGATGCGTCGTCCGGCCAGGTCGGCCGGTGGCGCCCAACGGCGCTGCGATCAGGCGTCGATGGCCGTACCGGAGCCGCCATAGGGCCCCATGTCCATCCCCGGGTAGCGAAGGGCGACATCGGCCAGCGTCTGCTCGTTCCAATAGTGGTCGCCCGGCCTCGGAAATCCGAACAGGTCCCGCTGGCGCACAGAGCACTGGGGCATGAACTTGGCCCAGCGCTGAGGGGCCTGCTTGGGCCAGGCCATCTTCCCGCCCCAGGTGGTGCCCCTGACCTGGAAGTCGGCCAGGAGGGAGAACCGCGACGAACCGGAACCGGTGATGTTCGAGCCTCGGTGCAGGATGTCCGTCCGGTACACGAGCAGGCTCCCTGCTGGTGCCACCGCCGGAATCTCGTACTCGGCCAGTTGGCCGAACGGGAGGTACAGCGGCGTGAAGGGCACCTCCCGGCCCCGTTCGAAAGGGACGATGCGGGTCGGGCCGTCGTCGCCGGTGACGTCGGAGAGGAAGATGAACGTCGTCAATTGGTGGTAGCGGCGATCGGGTCGAGGGGTTACCAGGCTGTGACTGCCGTAGTCGCGGTGGAGGGGCTGGTCGTAATCGGCGGCTCCCCCGTACTTGGCCCACAGCTCCACTTTGTACAAGTGGAGATCGGCGGTGCCCAGGTAGCGCTCCACGCCATCGACCAGGTCCGGGTGGACGGCCAGGTGATTGAGATCCCACGATTTGTAGGGGAACTCGAGAACGCCACCGAATTGATCGCCGTTGTACTGGGGATGGCGCGACGGGTCGGCGAAGAACTCCTCGGGTCGTGGGAAGTGCAACCAGAGGGCGCGCTGAGCCGCCTCCAGTTCATCCGGGCTCAGAAATCCCTCGACGAGGCAGAATCCCCGCTCACCCACCTCGTCGAGACTGGCATCGCTCACCCGCACCACGACGCATCCTAGGCATGAGGTCCGTAGGCCCGAGGCCCTTGCCGAGCCCGGCCTGTCGCACCGTTCCCGACGGCCAAAACCGCGTACGCTGACCGGGTGCGCGCCATCCAGTTCGACATGGTCGATCCGGCCTTTCCCGCATCACTGGTCGACGTTCCCGAGCCTGCGCTACCGGCCGGGGACTGGGTCCGGGTGGCGGTCACCAGAGGGGGGATCTGCGGCAGCGACCTCCATCTGTTCGCCCACAACACCGGACCGTCGCCCACCCTTATGTCGACGGGCTCGTTTCCGTTCCTTCTGGGTCATGAGATCGCCGGACGGGTGATCGAGTCGGGACCCGGGTGCTCGACTGCGGTGGGGACCCGGGTGGCGGTCGATCCGTGCATAGCCTGCGCCGCTCGGGGAATCGATCCACCGTGCGCCAACTGTGCCCGTGGATGGACCTCCTCGTGCCTCCAGCTCGACAGCCGCATCGTGAGCAGCGGGCGCTCGCTCGGGTTCACCGCCGACCTCGGCGGCGGTTGGGGTGAGCAGGTGCTCGCCCATCAGTCGATGCTGCACCCGATACCCGAGGCGGTCCCGGACAGCATCGCCTGTCTGCACGAACCGGTCTCCATCGCCTGCCACGGCCTGTTGCGGGCCCCCCCTACCGATGGCGACCCCGTGCTGGTGGTCGGGGCGGGAATCATCGGGCTGGCCTCGGTAGCGGCGCTCAAGGGCCTCTTCCCCCGGTGCCCGGTGACGGTGCTGGCCCGCCACGCCCACCAGGCCGAGGCCGCCTCCCTGTGCGGCGCCGACGAGGTGGTGCGGACCGATCCCGACAATGCGCACTTCGAGACCTTGGCCAAGCTGGTCGGAGCCCGGGTCATCGGGCGCAAGGCACACGTCATGTTGATGGGTGGCTTTCCCTACGTGGTGGAGGCGGTCGGCTCGCCGCAGTCGGTCACCGAGGCGCTACGTGCAGTGGGTCACCGGGGAACCGTTCTTCTGCTCGGGGCGGCCGGCATCAGCGAGGTCGACCTCACCCCGATCTGGTACAAGGAGGCGGCCCTGGTCGGCTCCATCGACCACACCGTGGATGCCGGCTCCGCTCCCGGTCTGGCCGGTGGCCCGGGGAGGCACTCGGTGGACCGCGCTCTGGACATCCTGGCCGCCGGGCTCCTGAACGAGGCGGTCATCACCCACCAATTCCCGCTCGAGGAGTACCGCACGGCGGTGGAGACAGCCATCGACCGCGACAGGTCTCACGCCATCAAGGTCGTCTTCCGGCCGTAGGGCGGGAGGGACGGCACCACCCGGGGACCGGCCGTCGGCCCCGGAGGGGTCAGCGTGAACGGGTGAATCGGCAAAACGGAGGAACCATGCGAGGGCTCGACCAGAAGTGCATCATCGTCACCGGGGCGGCATCGGGCATCGGGTGGGCCTGCGCCAACCGGTTGATGGAGGAAGGGGCTCGGGTGATGGGGTCGGACATCGTCGAGCCCGAGGTGGCCCCGACCGGATCGCCGGGCGACCGGGCGTCCACCCCGCCGTGGGAATTCCGGCTGGCCGACGTCACCGACGAGGCATCAGTGGTGGAACTGGTGGACGCCGCCACTCGATTCGGGGGTCGCGTCGACGGGGTGGTCCACTCGGCCGGGGTGGCCAGCGGCGGTCCGGTGCACACGCTGGCCACCGAGGAGTGGGATCGGGTCCTCCGGGTCAATCTGACCGGTACCTATCTGGTGGCCAAGCACGTTGTCGAAGCCATGCTGGCCCAACCGATGGTGGGCGGCTCCCGCGGTGCGGTGGTCACCATCGCCAGCATCGAGGGTCTCGAGGGCACCGCCGGCGGCAGTGTCTACAGTGCCTCCAAGGGTGGCGTGGTCCTTCTCACCAAGAGCATGGCCATCGACTACGCCGGCCGTGGCATCAGGGTCAACGCCGTGTGCCCCGGCTTCATCGATACGCCCATGACCCAGAGCGTCTTTGACTGGCCCGGGTTGGAGGGGTCCAAGGCCAACGCCGTGGCCGAGCACAAGCTGGGACGCTTCGGACGGCCCGAGGAGATCGCCGCAGCTGCGGCCTTTCTGCTGTCGGACGATTCGTCCTTCATCACCGGGCACGCCCTCACCGTGGACGGGGGATATACGGCAGGGAGGGATCACGGGGTCACCGCCATGCTGGGGCTCTCCGGACCGGAGGGGTGACGTTCGGTCCGCACCACCTCTGACCGGTTGCCGTCCCACCCGGGCCCTACGTTTAGGACTTCCCCGCCTCGTATGTCTCGGTGAAGATGTCACCCTGGGCCGCACCCGAACCTGACCTTCCACCGCCCGGGCCCCGTAGGACGAAGGCGATGGTGACGGCGACCACGGCGCCGGCCAGGGGGCCGGCGATGTAGACCCAGTAACCGTCGAAGGAGCGGCCGACCAGATCGGGCCCGAAGGTGCGGGCCGGGTTCATCGAGGCGCCCGAGATGGGGCTACCCCACAGGCCGGCCAGGGCGATGTAGCCCCCGACCCCGAAGGCGCCGAACAGGCCGATGTTCTGTGCCCCCGAGGCTGTCCCCAGGATCACGCTGACCAGGCCGGTGGTCAGGATCAGCTCCATCCAGAAAGCGGCCAGGTCGGAGTAACCGTGGGCAGGGTAGTTGGATCCGTAGGTGGCCGAGGCGTGGATGACCACGTGCAGGAAGAGGGCGGCCAGTGTGGCCCCGGCCAGCTGTACGACGACATAGCCGGGCACCCGCTGCCAGGGGAAGTCGCGACGCAGGGCGAAAGCGATGCTGACCGCCGGATTGAGGTGGGCGCCGGACACCTTGCCCATGAACAGGATGATGGCCAGCACGGTGAGGGCCGGCGCCACCACGGCCGCCGTACGGCTGATGGTGCCGGGAAAGGCGTGTCCCATCATGCCCGCACCGGCGGCCGCCAGTACCAGGAAGAAGGTACCCAGCAGTTCGGAGAAGAGGCGGCGCCACTCCTGGCGGGGGTCTTTGAAGTCGCTGATCCGGTCGATGATGTTCTGCTCGTAGCGGGCCAGCGGGCCGAGAGCGTTGAGTTCTTGTGTGGTTGTCATCGTTGATCACGCCTTTCGGGAGCCAGTCATTTTCGGAACGTCGGTGTCCCCGCCCGGTCTACCAACGCAGTGCCGCGGTGAGCATCACTGCAGTCGTTCGGTCAGATGCTCGCCCACCCGGATGGCGTTGGCCATGGCCGTCAGGGCAGGGTTCACCGCCCCGATGCTCGGGAAGAAGCTGGTGTCCACCACGTAGAGGTTGTCCAGCTGGTGGGCCTTGCAGTTGACGTCGAGCACCGAGGTGGCAGGGTCGCTCCCGAACCGGGCCGTTCCCGCCTGGTGGGCACACCCGGCCACCGGGACACTCATGCTCATGTAGAAGTTCTTGCTCAGGATGTGATGGTCGGCCATGCCCACGTGGTTGAGGATGGTCCGCAGCTCCTTGTAGAGGCCGTCCGCCTCCTCGTTGTTGGTGGCTTGGTAGGCCAGGTGGACGTTCCCCTCGGCGTCGGTGGTCACCCGGTTGTCCGGTCGGGGCAGGTCCTCGGTGGTGAGCCACCAGTCCACCGCGTGCTTGGCCACATCGTCGAGTGTCCAGTGGGGGGCCAACAGGGTCAGCTTGGGCTCCTCTCCCTTCATGGCCCCGGCGTTGGACTTCCCGACCATCTGGATATTGCCGAGCGGCCACGGGCGGCCGTCGCCGGCGAAGTAGAAGTCGTTGATGCCGAGCGTCTTCTGGAACACCGTGTCGTTGGGCTCCTTGCTCAGCGAGACGAGAGCCTTGCAGTTGTGGAACATGTAGTTGCGGCCGACCTGGTCCGAGCCGTTGGCCAACCCGGTGGGATGGGCGTCGTTGGCCGAGTTCAACAGGATTTTGGCGCTGTTGGCGGCACCAGCCGCCACCACCACGATGTCGGCCTGGTACACCTCGGTGTCCCCGCCCCGGTCGACCACCACACCGGTCACCGTTCGCCCACTCGGATCGGTCTCCAGCTTCGACACCACGGCACCGGTCTCCAGGGTCACGTTCGGCCACTGCAGGCTGGGCCGAACGGCCATGACCTCGGCGTCGGCCTTGGCGTGGACCATGCAGGGGTAACCGTCGCACCAGGCGCAGCGGATGCACTGGCTGCGGTTGCGGTCGGACTCGTCGAGCAGGATGCCGCACGGGGCGGAGAACGGGTGGTACCCCTTGGCCGTGAGGGCGTCGGAGATCTCCTGCAGGCGCGGCTCATGGCTGACCGGCGGTGCGGGGTAGGGCGCCGAGAAGGGACCTTCGGTGGGGTCCTCGCCGTGGATGCCGTGGACCTGGTAGAGCTGCTCGGCCTTGGTGTAGAAGGGCTCGAACTCGTCGTAACCGACCGGCCAGGCCGGCGAGACCCCGTCGACGTGGACGACCTCGCCGAAGTCCTCGGGACGCAGGCGGTAGAGGGCGGCCCCGTACAATTTGGTGGCGCCACCCACGAAATAGTGGACCTGGGGCTGGAAGGCGGTGCCTTCGCCGTCGTACCAGGTGTCCTCGGAGATGTACCTCCCGTCGACGAAGACGTCGTCGGGCGACCAGTTCTCGGTCTCCCGCGGCAGGAAGTGGCCGCGCTCGAGGAGGAGCACCCGCTTGCCCGACGAGGCCAGGGTGTGGGCCAGGGTCCCCCCGCCGGCTCCGGATCCGATGATGATGACGTCGAACGGCTTGGGCATCAGACTTCCTTTCGTAGGCGTGTTCGTAGAATGTTCGGGCTCATGTGGCGCCCACCGCGGGGGCAACGGTCCGGGCGGCGGGATGTTGGCGACGGGCCACGGCCACGGCCAGCACGCCCATGACCGCGGCCAGGACGGCGGCCACCCGGAAGAGGGAGGCCAGCGACACCTGGCTCTGGAGGACCCCGCCCCCGAAGGCGGCCAACCCGTAGCCCACCTGATAGGCGGCGATGAGCCACCCCGCCGCCAATTCCACAAACGTGGGGAACGTGGCCTCGCCGTAGCCCACGGTCATGGGGAAGAAGCCGGAGCAGGCCAAACCACCGAAGGCGAAGACGAGAATGCCCGCCGCCGCCGTGTGGGCGGTGGGCACCAGCAGGAGGGCCACAGCTATGGCCCAGGGCAGCACCAGATAGATCGATGTGGAGCGGACAAACTTGCCGCTGAGGGCAATGAGCAGTCGACCGACGGTCACCGAGGCCCAGAAGGCGGCCAGGGCATTGTTGGCCGAGGTGGCCTTGACCCCTCGGCCCACCAACAGGGTGGTCCCCCAGTTGCCGAACATGGTCTCGCCGATCCCGTAGAGGACCAGGGCGGCGGCGAACAGCCAGAACAGGGCCGGTATCCGGCCCGATGACTGTTTGGCCTTGGCTTCGGGCACCGTCATGGGCTGCACAAGGGCGAGGACGATCAACACCACCAGCCCGGCGGCGGCGATGAGCGGGAGATACCACCATTCTCCGATGTCGAGGAAGATGGCGATGAGCAGCGGCGACAGGGCCGTCCCCAGGCCGAGCAGGACGTTGAGCCCGGTGAGGGCCACGTCCCGTCGGTCGGGCATGAAGGCGCCGGCGTAGGTGCTGATCGAGCTCAAGGTGAGACCGAAGCCGAGGCCGAGGGCAGCGGTGGCCACCAGCAGCATGGGGTAGGCGACGGCGTCGGTGCGGACCGGGTCGCTGCCCACCAGCAGGGCCATCGACACCGTGTCGGCCACCAGGCCGGCCATCAACACCCGCTTGAGACGGAAACGGCGGGACAGGGTGGGCATGGCCAACGACCCGACGATGGCCATGACGACCTGGGGAAGGAAGAGGATGCCGTAGCGGCTCTTGGAAAGGTCATAACCGGTGGAGGACTGCAGGATGCTGGCCGCGGCAGGGAAGGCCACCAGGCTCAGTCCTTGGAACAGCCCGATGGCGTAGACGGTGATGACTTCGAAGCGTCGCTCCCGCCCTCCACCCGACGGTGTCACGGTGCCGGGTCCGTCGGCGCTCGCTCAGCTCCTGATGACCTGCCGGTCCTCGCTGTCACCGGCTGGTTGTGGGGGAGGGCGGCGGCTCTCCGTGTCGGGACCGGTTGTCGTCGGTGGTCCGGCCATCCGAACCGGCCTTTTCGACCACGGGGAACAGGGTGGGCTCGACCTGTTCTCTGACCGTGGCCGGCAGGCTCAGATCCCCACCGGTGTGGGCCGTGCTGAACTCCCGTTCGGCCCGGCCGCGCCCGATCATCGACCGGAGCCACTTCATCATGGTGGTCAGACGATTGCCGAAACCGGTGAGAAAGGCCAGGTGGACGAACATCCACACCACCCAGCCGGGAAACCCGCTCAGACGGATCCCTTTCACGCTCACGATGGCCCGGAAGCGACCGATGGAGGCGGCACTGCCCAAATCTCGGTAGCGAAACGGCTTGGCCGGCTGCCCCTTCAGGCGGCGGAGGATGGTGTTGGCCGAGTGGAGACCACCCTGCATGGCCACTTCGGCCACCCCGGGCAGTTTGTCCAGGCTGACCATGTCCCCCACGGCAAACACTTCGGGATGGCCGGGCAGGGTGAGGTCGGGCAGCACGGCGATCCGGCCGGCGCGGTCGACAGCGGCACCCGAGGCCCCGGCCAGCAGTCCGGCCAACGGGGAAGCCTCGACACCGGCCGCCCAGATGGTGGTTCGGGCCTCGATCCTGGTGGTCCCGTCCGGTCCCTTGACGTCGACACCCTCGGCGTCGATCCCGACCACTTGACCGCCCATGCGCAACTCGATGCCCAGGTGCTCGAGGGTCTTGGCCGTCTTGGCGGAGAGCCGGTCGCCGAAGGTGGCCAGCGGTTCCTTGCCCCCGTCCACCAGGATCACCCGCACCGAGGCGGCCTCGAAGGTGCGGAACTCGCCGCGCAGACTACGGGTGGCCAGCTCCCGCACCTGACCGGCCAGTTCGACCCCGGTGGGCCCGGCTCCGACCACCACCACGGTCAGCCAGTGCTCTTTCTGGACGGGGTCGGACACCATCTCGGCCACCTCGAAAGCGCCGAAGATGCGGCGCCGGAGCTCGAGGGCGTCATCCAGGGTCTTCATGCCGGGGGCGAAGAAGGCGAACTCGTCGTGCCCGAAGTAGGACTGGGTCACCCCGACGGCCACGATCAGGCTGTCATAGGGATAGTCGACGGGCATCCGCCCGCCCACGGTGGCGTGGACCACCCTGCGCTCGAGGTCGAAGCCGGTCACATCGGCCAGCTGCACCCGCACGTTCTTCTCGCGGCGCACGACGTGGCGCAGGGCCGGGGCGATCTGACCGGGCGCCAACATCCCGGTGGCCGTCTGGTACAAGAGGGGCTGGAACAGATGGTGGTTGCGACGGTCGATCAACGTCACATCGACCGGTTCGCCCCCGAGGAGGCGGGCGGCCGGAAGGCCCCCGAACCCGCCGCCGATGATGACCACCCGATGTCGGCCGCCGGTGCCGCCGTCACCTGCCGGCGGAGAGTCGGTGGCCACGGTCATCGGGCGTCGGCCCTCGGGCGCTTTACCGGCCGGGACGGCACCCGACCGCGGCCGAAGGCGTCGATACGGCCCCAGCGCCCGGGTATGTCGAGCAACTCCAGTTGGCCCAGACTGGCGGGAATGGCCGGATCGACGATCAGGTGGTCGTCCAGGGGCTCGAGACCGAGCATGGTCCGCAACAACAGCAACGGCGCGCCTGTCGACCAGGCCTGTGGCGAACAGGCCGTCGGGTACTGGACCGGGTACCGGGTCATCCACCGGGGATAGCCGCCGAAGGCCTCGGGCAACCGACCGTCGAAGAACCGGGCGGCGTCGAGAATGCCTTCGGCGATGCGGGCCGCCTCGTCCTTGAATCCGTAACGGCGGAGCCCCCAGGCGATGAAGGAGTTGTCGAATGGCCAGATGGTTCCCACGTGGTAACCGATGGGATTGAACCGGCCCTCGCCTTCGGCCAGGGTACGCACTCCCCATCCCGAAAACAGCCGCTCGCCCATCAGCTGGTCCACCACCCGACGGGCCTTGCTCTTGTCGACGATGCCGCTCCACAGGAGATGGCCGTTGTTGGAAGTCAGCGAATCCACCTGGCGACCGTCGGCGTCGAGGGCGACGGCGAAGTACTCCCCGTCGGTGACCCAGAAGTCACGGTTGAACCGGCGCTTGAGATCCGCCGCTTCTTTCTCCAGCCGGTCGGCGAAGGCGTTGTCACGCCACACGTGGCGGGCCAGACGGGCGCCGCGCACCTTGGCGTCATAGGCGTAGCCCTGCAACTCGCAGGTGGCCCTGGGGAAGCCGGGCAGGGTCCCGTCCCGGTACGAGATCGAGTCCCACGAGTCCTTCCAGCACTGGTTCTCCAGACCGGTCTCCTCATTGCGCCTCTGGTAGGCGACGTAACCGTTGCCCTGGAGGTCGGCGTACTCATCGATCCACCGCAAGGCGGCCCGGGCTTCGTACTCCAGTTCACGGACCAGCTTGGTGTCGCCCGTCCAGCGCTCGTATTCGTCGAGGAGCACGACGTAGAGGGGGGTGGCGTCGGCGCAGCCGTAATAAGGGGAATGGGGGCGCTCCTCGAAGGCGGTGAGCTCACCGAACCGCATCTCGTGCAGAATGCGCCCGGGATCCTCGTCGCGAAAATCGTCGATGCGGGTTCCCTGCCGCTCACCCAGGACGCGGAGGGTGGTGGCCGCCAGTTCGGGGGTGAAAGCGATCGATTGCAGGCTGGTCAGAATGCTGTCGCGCCCGAATATGGTCATGAACCACGGCAAGCCGGCGGCGGGCAGCGAACGATGGGCCATGGTCTGGGGCGAGAAGCGCAAGGCGGCCAGGTCGACCAGGCTCCGGTGGTAGGTGGCCCGCAGGCCGTCGTCGTCGCACTCCAGCCGCGGCGCTTTGGCAATCCACTTGTCCAGCCCACGGGCCATGTCCTTTCGTGGCTTGGACGCCGACCCGGTACTGACGGGGCTATCCGACAGGTCGAAACCGGGAGCTGTGGCCCTCACCGACAGCTCGGTCTCCCAGGTGCCGTGGGGCCCGATGGTCAGGTGGAAGGTGAGACCGTAATCATCCAGGACGGCGGGCTCGGACGACGAGATCCGGGTCTCCCGCACGTACGACTCGCGCCGGTAGCCCAGTACCAGTTCACGACGTTCGACCCGGGCTCGGTAGGTGCCGCTCTTGGCCAAGGCATCCTTGACCTCGAAGAGGTCGGCGAAATCGCTGGCTGCCTCGAGCCGCAGGGTGAGCTTCACCTCCTCCTGCTTGTGGTTCAAGATGCTGATGACCTCCCGGAACCCGCCACCGACGCTGCGCTGGCGCACGAGCGACAGATCAGCGTCGACATAGACGGTCCCCGTTCCGGGCACCAGGAAGAAGCGGCTCTCGAAGTACTGGAGGTCGTCTGTCGACAGGGCGTTGAGGCGGTCGCCGTCGAGAGTGAGGACCCACCGGGAGAGGAAGCGGGTGTCGAAGGAGAACAGGCCGGTCGGATCGGTGAGCGAGGCCTCGATGTCCCCGTTGCGGTCGCTCACCACGAACGTGTTTCCCTCCAGTATCTGAACGAGGGAATTGCTCATTTGGATGCTCCCTTCCCGCGGGCCCTGGCCGGCTTCCCGCGGGCTTTGGCCGGGCGGGCAGCGGTCGACGAGCGGGGCGGCCCCGGAAAGAGACGTTGGAACACCATGAGCAGGTGGAGATCCCCCTCGACGACGAGTGCGCCGCGCAACTGGGCGGCCATGGCATTGGCCCGGCCCTGGACGATCCGATCGAACAGTTCCCCGTCCGCCTTGGCTACCGTGTCGGCCCTGGCGCGGCCGTGGGACACGGTGATGTTGCCGTCGTCGATCAAGATGTACCAGTGCTCGAGGCCCGACCCCCGACGCAGGTCGAAGCGCAGGCTTCCGCACTCGCCCCTCAGGATGGGCTCATAGGCCCGGTTCTGAATCTCTTCGAAGAACGGGCGGGCACCGGCATCGGCATGATCCTTGGCCGACCCGGCCTTGGGCTGAGTTTTGGTTGCGGGACGGCTCCTCGGCATGGTCAACCCTCACCTACACAAGTTGGACCAGCCGGACACGGTGCCACCGGTCCGAGCTGATCGGTCGGACCTCACAAACCCGGGCTGCTCTGCATGATGCCGCCGTCGGCGAAGATGGTGGTGGCCGTCAGGTAGCTGGCCCCGGGACCGGCCAGAAAAGCGACCACGCTGCCGATCTCCTCCGGCTTGGCCATGCGTCCGATGGGGATGGCTGCATCCAGCTTCTGGAGTGCGGCGGGGTCGTTCATGGTGGCGGTGTTGATCGGCGTCTCGACCGCACCCGGGCCGACACCCACCACCAGCACATTATGGGGCGCCAGCTCCACACCCGCCGTCCGGGTCAGCATCCGCATACCTCCTTTGGACAGGCAGTAGGCGGTGTTGCCGGGCATCGGCCAGTCCTCGTGGACCGAGGTCATGTTGATGATCCTGCCCCCCTCCCCCTGGGCGATCATCTGCTTGGCGGCCAACTGGGTCCCGAAGAAGGCGCTCTTCAGATTGATGTCGAGGACCCTCTGGTACTGGGCCTCGGTGGTGTCGAGCACCGACGTCCTCGTCTCGATGCCGGCGTTGTTGACCATGATGTCCAGCCGCCCGAAGGTGCTCACCGCCGTCCCGATCAGCATCTCCAGGTCGGCGATCTTGCTGACATCGGCCTTGACCGCGGTGACCTTGTCACCGAGGTCACGGACCTGTTGCTCGAGCGCCTCGGTGGCCTCCGGATCGGACACGTAGTCGATCACGATCGACGCACCCTCGGCAGCCAGGGCCAAAACCACTGATTTGCCGATGCCGGTGTTTCCACCGGTCACGACGGCGACTTTGCCTTGAAGCGACATCTGGACTCCTCATCCGCCCCCTCGGCAACTCAGGTTACGGGCCGACTCCAGACGTTGCCTCATCCTGATCGGGTGATTACAGAACTGCACCTCCCGGGTCATAATCACCACCATGAGCGACTTCCCTCCCATCGCCGACTACGCCTTTCTCTCCGACTGTGAGAACAGCTGTCTCATCGCTCCTGACGGCTCGGTCGAATGGCTGTGCCTGCCCCGCCCCGATGCAGCCAGTGTCTTCGGGGCCCTGCTCGACCGCTCGGCCGGTTCGTTCCGGTTCGGTCCCGCGAACACCATGGTCCCCCACCAACGGCGCTACCTGCCGGGCACCATGGTGGTGGAGACGACCTGGCACACCCCCACCGGTTGGCTCGTCGTCCACGACCTCATGGTCATCCGCAAGGTCGACGACGACACCCGGCGGCCCGGGTACCGGCGCGCCCCTACCGATTCGGCCGCGGCCGGGGTCCTCCTGCGCACGGCCCGGTGTGTTTCCGGCGAGGTCGAGATCGTGGCCAACTGCGTACCGGTGTTCGACTACGGGGCCACCACCGGACAGTGGGCCTACGACGGCGACGGCTACGGATCGCTCACCGCCCAGGGGCCCGACGGCGGACCGACCCTCTCGGTGGTGGGCAGCCTCCGGCTCGGTCTGGTCGGCGCCCGCTGTTACGGACGCACCAGCCTGGCCGAAGGGGAGGAGGCCTTTATGGCCCTGTCGTGGGGTGAGGGGAGCCCACCGACCGACCAGGACCAGGCCAACCGGGATGTCGACTCCACGGTCACCTACTGGCGACACTGGTTGGCCAACGGGACATTCCCCGACCACCCCTGGCGCCAGTACATCGAGCGCAGCGCCCTTACCCTCAAGGGTCTGAGCTACGCACCGACCGGGGCCATCATGGCCGCCGGCACGACCTCTCTCCCCGAGACGCCGGGCGGCGCCCGCAACTGGGACTACCGCTACACCTGGATCAGGGACACCGGCTTCATGTTGCGATCGCTCTACCGCCTGGGCTTCGACTGGGAGGCGCTCGAGTACTTCGCCTTCGTGCTGGAGTCGGTCACCCAGGGCAAGGCCGTCCAAGACTTCGAGCTGCAGATCATGTACGGCATCGGCGGCGAGCGGGACCTGACCGAAAAGACCCTCGACCACCTGTCGGGTTACGAGGGGGCCAAACCGGTGCGGGTGGGCAACGGGGCCTGGAACCAGCACCAGAACGACGTGTGGGGGATGCTCCTCGACGGGGTCGACACCCAGCTCAAACGGGGGGCGGCCCAGATCGTCCACGGCGTGTGGGAGGGGCTGGCCGGACTGGTGGAGGACGCGCTGGCCCATAGCGGAGACGCCGACCAGGGCATCTGGGAGATCCGGGGCGAACCGCAGCACTTCACGGCGTCGGCCGTTCTGTGCTGGGTGGCCGCCGACCGGGGGGCCGACCTGGCCCAGCGCCGGGGCGACAGCGAGCGTGCCGACCGCTGGCGCAAGGGCGCCGACGATCTCAAACAGGAGATCCTGACCAAGGGGGTCGACGAGCGGGGGAGGTTCCGGCAGGCCTACGAGAACGACGAGCTCGACGCCTCGCTGCTGCTCATCCCCATCATGGGATTCCTGCCGCCCGATGACGAGCGGGTGAAAGCCACCGTTCTGGCCATCGCCGACGAGCTCACCGAGGACGGGCTCGTCCTCCGCTACAAGGTGGACAGCACCGACACCGGCTTCGAGGGCAAGGAGGGCACCTTCACCATCTGCTCCTGGTGGCTGGTGTCGGCACTGACCATGACCGGCGAGATCGAGCGGGCCCGGGCGCTGTGCAAGAAGCTGCTCTCCTTTGCCGGCCCTCTGCACCTCTACGCCGAGGAGATCGACGCCACCACCGGCGATCACCTCGGTAACTTCCCCCAGGCATTCACCCACCTGGCTCTGATCGACGCAGTGTCACAACTCATCGAGGCGGAGGCCGACGTTTCCTGAGCGCTACACCCCCATTGCTTCCCGGCTGATCACCACGGGGCGGGTCAGTTAGGAGGCGCCCGCGTCCTTCATCTCCACCGTGATCGTGCGGAACTCATGCGGGCCGACGTTCTCGAGCGAGTGCGGCGTGAGAGGAGCACCCCACACCGCCGCACCGGCCGTGGGCCTCGAGTTGGACACACGGGTGTCCACGATCACACTTCCATCGGGAGCTCGGCGGACGAAGTCGCTGGTGGCCATGATGTAGAGCACGCCTCCCCATCGATGGGTGTGTACGGGCACGATGGCTCCGGGCGGAACCCGGCCGTCGAGGACGCGGACCCGATCGTCTTCGAACAGGACCTCATGGAACTCGGGGGCTGCGATCACCGCATCCAGGGCGGCGGGCCAGGGCCACGGTTCGGTCCCTCCGTCGGTCATCGGGGGAAGACGGGGCGGGCGGAGCCGGGGTGATCGATCACCGGATCACGTACGGGGGTCGGACAACAGCCACTGGCCACAGGTTAGTGCCCGCCCCAAAAAGAGCGCAGGGTGATCCGATCAACCCATCGGGTCAACCGACCTCCCTGCCGGTGGCGGCGCTCGGTGCCGGCACCAGATTGACCGACACCAGCTCGATATTGAGATCCCTGAAGAATTCCAGGGTGGTGTGCAATCGGGCCTGATCGGGCACGCACCCCACCAGGTGGGTCAGCCCCCTCTCGCACCGACTGACCTCGAATCCGACGATGGCCCCGGCCAACGTCTGGCTGAATCGGCCCCTCACCACGATCTCGAAGGTCTCGGTAGCCACGGGACTCTCTCCGAGGTCGTGGGGCTGGAGAGATGCCGGCCAGCCTGATGAACAGTGAACGGTTGGGCCATACCCGTCGGTTGACAGGGAAAACGACCTTCTTTGCCGTGCACCCAGGCTCGGTCGGGCCTGCCGCACGTTTGGCAAAGTCGTAGAGAGAGTCGTGGCAAAGAGAGAGCCGTGGCAAGGGGAGAGGGCTGGCAGAGGGAGAACAGATCCGAAATTCAGGCCTGCCGGGCCGCCACCGGGGCGAAGCTCCTGGACCGGGTGGGAACCACAGCCACGATGAGTGCGGCCGCCGCCAATACCCCGAGCGCAGCGCGCAATCCGACCAGGTCTGCCACCATTCCCACCAGCGCCGGCCCGATGATCATGCCCAGGTAGCCGACGGCCGACACACTGCCGACCACGGCACTGGCCCGGGAACGACCCGCACCCGCCTGGGCCAGCAACAGGGGCCAGCACATGGAGATCCCGCCTGCGGCCAGGACCAGGCCGAGGGCGGCGATCAAAGCTGTATGGGCGGTGGCCAAGGTGGCCACGCCGATGGCGGCGGTGCCGGCGCCGATGATCACACCCCGTGCCGGACCGCGCCGGCCCACCCGGGGCCCGAGGAACGACCGCGCCAGAGCGGCGACCGAATACCCGAGGACAGCCCCTCCGGCACCGATGAGAAGGCCGGAAGTCAGCTGGGTGCGCAGGAACAGAACACCCCACAGCTCGATCCCCCCTTCCACCATGGCCGCCAGGGCGAACGCCCCGGCCAAGGGGAGAAGGCCCTCGCCACGGAGGAGGGCCACCATCCCGCCCGGCACCGGCACCTGGTCACCACGCTCACCTCCCGGGAGCCGCACCCGGTGGCACACCGCTCCCACACCGAGAGCGACCACCGCCACGGCCACCCACATCCAGCGCCAGGAGGCACCGACGCCGAGCAGCACCCCCATGAGGGCGGCCCCCGACGCTGCCCCGATGTTGAACCGGCCATGAAAGGCCACCAGCCGTCCCGGCTGGTCGGCCAGTGCGGCCGTGGCCCCCACGTTGATGGCCACATCGACCAGTCCGGCCACCGCCACCATGACGACGATCACGACGCCCAGGGCCACCGGCTCCCGCACGACGGCACCGACAGACAGAAGGAAGGCCCAACCGAGCAACGATGATCCCAGTACCTTGCCGGTGCCGAATCGTTCGCACAATGCTCCCCCCACGGCGTTGGACGACGCTCCACCGACCAGGGCGACCGACAGCAGCAGACCGAACCTGGCCGTGGACAGCCCCAGCGCCCGTTCAATGTCCACGGCCGCCACCGCCCAGCCGCCCCAGAAGGCGCCGAACAGGAGGAAAACCCAGCCAATGGGACGGAGGCTCACAATGCTTCCGTAGCGTAGGCGCCCGGTCGCCACCCCGCTGCGGTGCGTCCCGGGTGTCCCGACGCTCTGGCCAGGTCATTCGCCCTGGCCAGCGTCGACCACTCTGTGTGGTCTGTCGCAAGCGGGCCGGGCGGGAACCCGGGCCTGACCGGCCGGCTCAGGCTCACAGGGCGGCCTGGGCCCGGACCCCGCTTCAGGACTTGTTCAAGGATTGACCAAGGATCGTCGATGATCCCCGGGTGATGGTGATTTCTGGCCCTGAAGTGACGGCCCGCGCCGCCGAATCAAAGCCGCGCCTTTCCCGGTCGACGGTGTTCCTCCGGGCCACCTACGCCCTGCTCGCCCTCCTCCTCGCCGGCTATCTGGTGTCGTTACTACTGCGGAGCGACGACCAGTCGTGGACCTGGCTCGACGGTTGGATGGTGTGCGGGATCGAGTTGATCGCCAGCGGGCTCTGCATCGCCAAGGGCGTCGTCGACCGACACGGTCGACTTCCTGCCCTCTTCCTCGGGTTCAGCCTGCTGTCGTGGTCGGTGGGCGACGTGGTCTTGACGATCGAGTCGCTGGGTGGGGCCACGCCACCGAGCCCGGGTCTGGCCGACGTCTTCTACCTCCTGTTCTACCCGCTTGCCTACGTAGCGGTGATGCTCTTCATCCGGGGGGAGGTCAAGAAGATCACGGCCCCCAACTGGCTCGACGGAGCCATCGCCGGATGTGGTGCTGCCGCCGTATGCGCCGCCTTCGCCTTCGACAGCATCGAGAGGTCGGCGGCGGGAAGCACCCTCTCCACGCTGACCAACTTCGCTTATCCGATCGGGGACGTCCTGCTCCTGGGTCTGGTGGTGGGCGGATTCGCAGTGCTGTCCGGCCGGAGCAAGGTGCCCTGGATCCTTCTGGCCACCGGCATGGCTCTCAACGTGTTCGGGGACACCGCCAACCTCCTCCCGAACTCGTTCGGAGCGTCGCGGTTCGGTTTCATCCTGAATGCCATCGCCTGGCCGACGGCCATCGTGGTGATGTCGGCATCGGTCTGGCTGCGCGGGCACTACTCGAACCCGCTGCTCCCCGAGCGTCCGGCCGGGTTCCTGCTCCCCAATGTGCTGTCCGGCGCTGCGCTGGTCATCCTTCTCATCTCCAGTCTGTATTCCATCAGCAGGGTGGCCATCGGTCTGGCCACGGCCACGCTGGTGATCGCCGGCATCCGGCTGGCGCTGTCCGTCCACCAGATCCAGCGGGAGAGCCAAGAGCGTCACCGCCAGGCCATCACCGACGACCTCACCGGACTGCGCAACCGTCGGTACCTCTTCCGGGTGCTCGATGCCTTCTTCGAGGAGAATGCCGACAGGCAGGATCAGTTCAGCCTGGCCTTCCTCTTCGTCGACCTCAACCGCTTCAAGGAGATCAACGACTCCTTCGGCCACCCCGCCGGCGATGAGCTGCTCAGGCAGCTGGGCGCCCGCCTCTCCGGATCATTGCGGGACACAGACCTGTTGGTGAGATTCGGCGGTGACGAGTTCGCCGTCGTGCTGGTGGGAGGAGACGCCACCTATGCCACTTTTGTCGCCGAACGACTGACGGCCAGTTTGGCCGAGCCGTTCGTGCTCGACGTGGTGAGGGCCACCATCACGGCCAGCATCGGGATCGCGGTGGCGCCCACCGACGCCACCGACAGCGCCGGACTGGTCTGGTGTGCCGACGTGGCCATGTACCGATCCAAGATCGGGAATACCTCCTTTGCCTCCTATCAGGAGGACCTCGACGAGGACGGAGACCAGATGCGCCTCCTCGAGGACCTGCAGACGGCCATCGAGAGCGGGAGCCTGGTGCTCCACTACCAGCCCCAGCTCGACCTGCGCAGCGGCGAGGTGCTGGCCGCCGAGGCGTTGGTGCGCTGGACCCATCCCACCTTGGGCCTGCTCCCACCGGACCGGTTCATCCCCCTGGCCGAGCACGGTGGGCTCATGCCCGCTCTCACCCGATGGGTGCTACAGGCAGCGGCCAAGCAGTGCGCGGCGTGGCGTGCGGTCGGATGCATGCTGACGGTGTCGGTGAACGTCTCACCCACCAACCTCCTCGAGCCAGGGTTCGTCGAAATGGTGCGCGACCAACTGCAGCTCAACGGATTGCCGGCCACTTCGCTGGTCCTCGAGATCACCGAGGCCTCGGTGATCTCCGAGTTCGAGCAGTCCCGTCATGTCATAGAGGAACTGCGGAACCTGGGCCTGGTCGTCTCGATCGACGACTTCGGGGCCGGCGTCACCTCGCTGGCCTACCTGAGCAACCTCGCCGTGGGAGAGCTCAAGCTCGATCGCACCTTCATCACCGGTCTGACCGACGGCGGCGACCACCGGGACCTCGATCTGGTCCGCTCGACCATCGAGCTCGGCCACGCCATGGGGTTGCGCATCGTGGCCGAAGGGATCGAGGACGCCGCCACCCTTGCCGTACTGGCCGACCTCGGGTGTGACTTCGCCCAGGGTTACTGGATCAGCCGGCCGATGCCGGCGGCCGACCTGTCCTTCCGGCCCACACAAGTGGGCCGGGTGACTACCAGCGGCGTGTAGGAATCGTCGCCCGGGCGGCGGGGTGGCCAAGCGGACCAATTCGACTGCGACCAGCCGGTCGGTCCCCGTCGCCGATTCCAGGGCGCCATCGGCGTCGGCGTGCAACACTGGGATGGAGGGCGTCCCGTACGCCCTCGGAAGGGGGAACCATGGGAAGCGTTCGATACGGCGCCCGGCCACCGGAGCAGGTCCGCAACCGGGAGGTCGAAGCGACCAGCACCCCCATTTGGTCACAAGCGGTGACGGTGGTGTTCGAGACCGATCCGGAGGCCATCGCCGCGGTCCTGCCCCGACCGCTCGAGCCTTCGGTGCCCACCGCCCGGCTGCGCATTGCCGTCGTCGACCTGGGCACCGGTCTCCAGCCGTTCGGAGCCGGCTGGTTCGGGGTCCGGGCCCGCCACGGGGACACCGAGGGTGAGTACGCCCTTTTCATGCCCATGACAACCGAGCAGGCCACGGTGGGCGGCCGCGAGACCTTCGGGGAGCCCAAGAAGATGGCCGACATGGCCCTCGACGTGAAGGGCGACAGCGTGGAGGCCCGGGTGGCCCGGATGGGATCGACGGTGGCCGAGGTGAGCGGGTCTCTCGGGCCGGAGGCTCCCGGCTACGAGATCGACAAGCTCGATTTCTACTTCAAGCTCCTGCCCGATCCGTCAGGCTCCGGTTTGGAGGGTGACCCGGCCTTCGTCTACTGCCGCCGCCACGAGGTGGCCCGGATGGTCCGACCGGTCAGTGGCGAGTGCAAGCTGCTGGACGCCCCTCTCGACCCCATCGCCGACTTCCCGGTGGGCAAGGTGTTGTCCTTCGACTACGCCGAGCTCTCCTCGTCCCAGCGGGGCGAGGTGGTGGGCCGGGTGCCGGCCGAGTGGCTCGAGCCCTACATGCACCAGCGGTACGACGACCTCTCGGTTCTGGGGGCGAAGCGATGAGTGACGTGCCCAGCAGTGGATCGGACCGCTACATAGTGGTGTCGGCCGACGGGCACGCCGGTCTGGCCTGTGAGGAGTACCGGAAATACCTCGACCCCAAATACTTCCCGGCCTTCGACGACTACCTGACCGAGCGGATGGCCCACCGCGAGGAGGCGCTGGCCTTCAACTACGACTACATCATGGGTTGGGAGAAGGACAACGAGGAAGGACTCAAGGGCGCCTTCGACCCGGTCATCCGGGACAAGGAGCTCGACGCCGACGGTGTGGCCGCCGACGTGCTGTTCGCCGACGCCGACGCCATCACCGGCATGGCCTCCCCGCCGTTCGGCGCCGGCCTGTTCGCCGGGGCCATCGAGGATCCCGAATTGGCTTTCGCCGGGGCCCACGCCCACAACCGTTTCCTGGCCGACATGTGCTCGCACGCTCCCCACCGGCGGGGCGGGATCGCTCTCGTCCCCATCACCCACGACATCACCCGGGCGGTGAGCGAGATCGAGTGGGTGGCGGCCCAACCCGGTATCCGGGGCATCATGATCCCGACCATGTGGCGGAACCGCGCCGCCTACAACGACGCCGTCTACGACCCGGTATGGGCAGCCTGCGCCGACGCCGGCCTACCCGTCCACACCCACTCGGGTGAGGCACCCATGGAGGAGTACGGCGACCATACCGGCGTCTATCTGGCCGAGGTTGTCTGGTGGGCGGTACGACCGGCCTGGCACCTTCTGTTCAGCGGGGTGTTCGAGCGCTATCCGGAGCTCAAGTTCGTGGTCACCGAGGCCGCCGCCTACTGGGCGGGGGACATGATGTGGAAGTGGGACCAGTACATGGGGGGTGGTCACACCACAAAGAAGATGGCGGCCCTTCTCAAGGGCAAGATCTCCAAACTGCCGTCCGACTACTTCGGCACCAATATCTTCATCGGGGCTTCCACCATGTCCAAGGAGGAGATCCGGCGTCGGTACGTGATCGGCACCGACGTGGTGATGTGGGGGACCGACTACCCCCATCCGGAAGGCACCTGGCCCAACACCGCCGCCAAGCTTTCCGCCGACTTCGCCGAGGTGCCGGTGGATGACACCGCCGACATGCTGGGGTTGACCGCGGCCAACGTCTACCGCTTCGACCTGGCCGCTCTGCGGCCGATCGCCGACCGCGTCGGCCCCACGCCGGATTCGCTGGGCCAGGACGCCACCAAGCGAGGCGATCCGGCCGAACGGGCCGGTGCCCGTTGGTGGAAGGACGAATACGGGCTGCAGCCCCCCGGCTGAGCCCACAAGATCCTCTCTCGTGGACAGGACTCACACCGCGCGAGTTCCGTATCACAGCTCTATCCCAGACGCGTCAGGATGTTGCGAGTGATCTGCTCAATCTGCGGATCTCGCCCTGCTAGCCCGTGAGCCCAGTCGGTCGACCCCGACGTGATGACTGTGGCTCCCGCCTCGTCCGTGTAGGCACCCAGTACCGCGTGGCCGTGACGGATGCGTTCCATTGCCTCGGGCTCACGTGTGCCGAACACGCGTGACGCTATGTACTCCAACTCGCTCGGCTCGCCCGGCTTGGGAGGACGAGGCGCGGTCTCGCGTGTGAAGTGCTGCGTCGGGCACGTCCCGAGAATCTCAAAGGTCGACGGCGTGCCGTCTTCGCCGGTCGGGTAGGGCAGGCCGTCGCGGTAGGTGAACACGCACCCGTCGCACTCATAACCGACGACGGTCGCGCCGGCACCGAGCACGTCGCCATAGCCGAGGCCGGTGCCGTCGAACATCCAGTGACCAGCGCGGTGCACGGTGTAACCCCCGAGGCCGGCGGTCACATTGCGACCTATGCGGTGATAGCCCCCGCGCGTGAATGAGACGCCGGTCATGGAGTTCTCGGGGCGACTTACGATGACGTCGGACCAGAACGTCGTCACCTCGGCCCCGCCTTCGGCTCCCAACAGCGGGTCGTTCTTGAACAAGCTCTTGTACCCGACTATCACGTCGTGATCGTCACCCTCGATGCGCACCTGCCATAGCGACGTATTGCCCGAGAAGAACGCCGCATTGCCGCCGCTGGCGATGAATTCTTCGACGGTGTCGCGCATGCCACGCGACCAGTACTCGTCGTGGCCGACGGATAGATACAGACTCGCCCCGTCCAACACCTCGGGGTGCAACTCGAGATCGGCGTTCGTGCACACACCGATCTCGAACCCCTGGCGCTCGGCCCACTCGATGAATGGCATCTCCCAGTCGGGCCAGCCCGCCGAACCGGCATAGCCCGACAGGTGATTGATCTGGACGTAACCCACGTGGGCAGCGTTCTGCGGATCAGGCGCACCCGTGCCCGTCACGCGTCGCCCCTTGCCCGGCGGCTTGTAGAGATAGCCGGCAGACATCGGCCGCTGCATGGCAACGTGGGTCCCGCCGGTGTACAGGTTGGATCCGCCAAAGTCGTTATAAGCGTGCCACGTGTTGGTCGCCAGCGCGACAACGATGCGTGTGCCTGAGGACGGACGCACGACGAAGAAGGCGTAGCCGCGCCGCACCTTGTCGTCAACGGCAATCTCCATGACGACCTCGTAGTAGCCCGACCGCCACGTCGGCGCGATGTCGAGCGTGAGAGCGATGGGCCAACCGCACCCTTTCGAGGAAGCGTCCCTAGGCGTCTCGTGTTGGTCTGCCGCGACCGCGTCAGAACTGAAGACGACCTCTCGTCGCCCTCCGACCCGTGCCACCTCGACGCGCACCGGCCGCCCACCGGACGAAGACATGTGCAGACCGACCCGGCCGCCCAGGCCCGCTGATTGCGGCCAGCAGTATCCCGTAACCACATCGCGGCTCATCTCCCGACCATAACTGGGCCAGATCACGTGGCGGGAGGTCAACCTGCGAGGAGCGCCGATTCCTCCGTGAGGATCTCTCGAACCTTGGGCACCACCTGCGTGCCGTACAGCTCGATGTTCCGCATCAGCTTTCGATGGGGAAGGCGGCCCGCGCTGTACTTCCGTCGGGCTGTTCAAGAGGGCCGGGCGCGATTCAGCATCGATCGGCGCCTTCCTGGCCCTGCTTCTGGCGGAAATCCCTCGAGGTCGGCCCGCCCCGGACTAGCCGGGGCGGGCGGGTTGCCGCCAACTCCTCTTCGTCCGGGTAGCCGAGGCCACCCCACCTCTACCAGGAACGCAGCACCTGGTGGCGGTCGAAGGCGTTGCAGGTCGAGCCGCGGGGGTACTCGTCGACCAGGAGTGGCGTGGCCACTTCGGCCACCGTCGGTCCGATCTCCCGGCCGATGAGCCGGAGGGCGTCGAGATCGAACCCGTAGCGATCGGCCGCGTTGACCTCGACCATCTGTCGGGTCTCCATCGGGTCGCACGTCCCGAAGGCGGCCCGTAGCGCCTCCCGACTGAAGGGATAGCTCCCCTCGGAGTGGGGGTAGTCGGCACCCCACATGATCCGGGCCACGCCCACCTCGTGGCGGAGGGCCGATTCGCTGGCCCGTAGGAAGCTGGCCCCCACCGAGACGTTGCGCTGGAAGTACTCGCTCGGCGTCATCGACATCCCCTTGGCCGCGGCGCCGAAGAAGTTGGCCTCGGCCGCGTCTCCGAGCGTCATCCGGCCGTAGAACCAGTCGAGGGTCTCGAGTCCCCGGGGCACCCAGGCCAGCCCCTGTTCGGTCAGCACCACCTGCAGCGCCGGATGGCGCTCGAGCACACCTCCGAAGATGAGATGCCATACCGAACGGTGGGAGAACCAGGGCAGTTCGACCAGCATGATGGCCCGGGCCACTTCGGCGTCGCCGTAGTCGGGGAGGCCGCCTCCCCCGTGGATGTTGACCACCACGCCGAGCTCCTCGCACAGTGTCCACAGCGGCTCATAGGCCGGGTCCCACAGGGGCGGGAGATCGGACCCGGGCGGCAGGGAGGGAAGGAGGATGCCGCCGAACGGCGAGAACGTCTCGGCCGCCCACCGCACCTCGGCCAGGGCGTCGTCAATGCGGTTGGCGAAGATCTGGACCACGCCGGCCCGACGACCCGGTACCCGGGCGCAGAACTCGGCCAGCCACCGGTTGTGGGCCTGGATACCGGCCCACCGGCGGTCGTACTCCGACGCGGTGGGAGGCAACGCCACCAGGCTCCCTTCCTCGAAAAAGGGGGGCACCGTGTTGGGGAACAGCACTTCGGCGGTGATCCCGTCGGCATCGTTTTCGGCCAGGCGCCGGTCGGAGTCCCAGCTGCGGTAGGCGGTCGGGGCCAAAAGGTCGGCGAAGGGATTGACGTACGACGCAGCCCAGGCGTCGAACTCGTCGTGCCAGGTGGCCGCCAGAAAGGGCCGGTAGTCGCAAATATCGGCGCCGGCGTGGGCGTCGGCCGATACGACGGTGTACCGGTAGTCCGGCTCGAGCGTGTCGGTCACCGGTCCTCCCTTTCCTTCCCGGCGCCAGCCTTTCCGGCCGAAGCCAGTCCATCGATGGCCGAAGGGGGAAGGGCTCCCTGGGCGATGGCGTCGGCCCGGGCGTGGAGCAGGCGTCCGGCCTCGTCCAGGTTGTGGCTGATCACGAAGCGCCCTTCTTTGACACCCTGCACGGCGAACCGGCCCAGCTCGGACAAGTCCACCGTGTCGGTGGGGCGCCCGGCTGCGGCCAATGCCGCCTTGAACTCGGCGAAGGTGGTGCCGGGTGCCGGCGGGCGGGGCCGTTGGCGGGCCAGCGCCTCCGGACGGTTTCGCTGGGCCTCCCACAGCCCGGTCTCGAGCAGCCCACCCGACGGGTAGAAGATGCACGCCGACAGCTTGGTCTTCTGGGCGATGAACTGGTGAGCCAGGGCCTCGGTGAAGCAGCTGATGGCGGCCTTGGACGAGGCGTACACCGACGCATAGGGAACCGGCGCGATACCTCCGTCGCCCGAGGAGGTGGTCACCACCACACCCGGGTGGCCGGAGGCGATCATCCGGGGCACGAAGGCCAACACCCCGTTGGAGGTTCCGAAGACGTTGACCCCGAAACACCACCGCCAGTCGTTGGCTTCCTGGTCCCACGGGTTTCCGCCTCCGCCCGAGGTCACCCCGGCGTTGTTCCACAACACGTGACACATCCCGTACTGGTCGAACACGAAATCAGCGAGCGCCTCGACCGAGCTCGGGTCCGAGACGTCGGTGACCACGCCGCCGACATCCCCGCGGGCCGACAGCTCGGCCACCGTTGCCTCCAGCACCGGTGCTTCGATGTCGGCGATCACCACCCGGGCCTCCTCGTCGAGCAGCGCCTCGACGATGCCCCGTCCGATGCCGGCGGCGCCGCCGGTCACCACCGCCACCTTGCCGGCCAGGTCTTCCACAGCGCTCCCCCGGTGCATCTCGGTCACGGGCCTTCGCTCGCAACGAGGCCATGGTGGCACAGACCCGGCCGGGGCACCTGTTCGCCGGATCTCGGAGCGGGGATCTCAGCCCCTTCTGCCACCGGCAGACCCGGCACAGGTCAGCCCGGCGCCTGCCCAGGTCAGGCTCCCGATGCCCGCTCCGGCGGCTCGGTGGCCGTCCAGCCACGACGACGGAGCTCGTCGGCAAGCTGCTCGGAGGGCAACCGGCTCATCATCTGCTGTCGGGCGGATTGCCGCCAGGCCGGCGCAGCCACGGGAGCATCCTCGCCGGACTCGGCATCCTGCAGCTGGCTGATGAACGCCGCCGCTTCGTCCCGAGCGAACTTGCCACCCGCCTGACGCTGGGTGAAGCCCATCGGGCCACGTGCATCGCGGAAGTCGACATGGCCGGCCTCCTGGAGCAGGATCAGCAACTCTCGCACCTGCCGTGGTGAAGCCGGCGGCCCGGACTGTTGACCGAACGCCATCGGGGTCATTCTTGCCCACATGGGGATGAAACAGCGCCATCACAGGCGAGCGCTCCGTTACCAACGGCTACCGTGACTCCGGTGGCACGAGGGTTTCGATCGAGAGCGACCTCGATCATCCACGGCGAATCGGCGGTATGGCCCGCGGTGACAAGCGGCGTCATCGTGGCCGTGGCGTCGTACCTGGTCGGTCCCAACAGGGGCGACGTCCGGGTCGACGTGGCGCTGGCCAGCATCGCCAGCTTCTTGTTCGGGATTCTCATGGCCTTCACCATCGTCCGCACCCGGGAACGCCTGGCCCTCGTGCAGGACCTCCTGAGCAAGGGGAACGCCTCACTCCTCTCGATCCACAATTTGGTGGCGGTCTTTGCCGAAGACGTGCGGGCCACCATTCGGGACCTCATCGACCGTCAGCTCACCGACCAGATCGACTACCGGCTGGTCGACAACTGGCGTTCGGCGCCCTCCCATCTGGCCCTCACCAGCGCCGTCATCTCTCTCGAACCGAGTACCCGCCAAGAGGAGGTCGTCTACAAGGAGTCCGTCGAGATCTGCATCGACATGGGGGCCAACCGAGCACTGATCGAGGCGGCCAGCGGTCAGGCCCTCTCACCCACGGAATGGACGGGGATGTTGCTCCTCCTGTTCCTACTCATGGCCCTGATCGCCGTTCTGCCCGGTGGGACCATCTGGGGAGCGCTGGTCGCCGGCGTGATGGCGGGAACCTTGGTGACCCTCATCGTTCTCCTCCGCAAGCTGGATCGACTGCGTTGGCACGAGCGGACCTCGATCTGGGAGCCGACCGCTCGCCTCTTTCGCAGCATGGGAAGGGACCCCTACGTGCCCCGCGAGGTCATCGACAACGGTCGCTACCGTCCCACCGGACGGGTCCGGGTGGCCGACTATCCGTTTCCCTATCCCGACCGGACCGGAAAGACGGTCACGGTGGAGTATTTCGACGAGATCGTCCCGCCGAACCAGGCGACCCGCGCTGTGGGCGTCGACCTGGTCGACGGTTGACCGTCATCCTCGGCTGAGCGGAACGACTGACTCGTCCGTCTCGTTGGCTGGCTCTCGGGCCCGGGGAGGCCCGGGCCGATGGCGGCTGCCCCACGGCGTGGACAGACTGGGCCCATGGACCCCGTCGTGAGAAAGATCCGGCCCGAAGAAGCGCAGGCGTTCCGACGGTCGGTGATGGTTCCGTTTCTCGATCCCTTCGCCGGCGACCCCGATCAGGTCGCCGACTTCGACGCGTGGGCAGCCAGCGCCCCCCTCGACAGGGCCTGGGTGGTGGATGCGGGTGGCAACTTCGTGGGCAACAGCGCCATCCACAGCTTGAACGTCACCCTTCCGGCAGCGACCGGACAACCCTGTCCGACCGTACCCATGGCGGGGGTCACCGCCGTCGGCGTCCATCCCACCCACCGACGCCGGGGATTCCTCCGCCAACTGATGACGACCATGCATGACGACGCCCGTCAACGGGGTGAAGCGATCGCCGGTCTCGAGGCTTCGGAATCGATCATCTACGGTCGCTTCGGGTATGGACTGGCGGCCAACCTGGCCGAGTACTCCATCGACAGTCGAGCTTCAGGGTTCGCCGTCCCGGCACCCACCACCGACCTCGCCCTCATAACCAAGGAAGAGGCCCTGGAGGTCCTGCCCGCCATCTTCGACCGTCAGCGTCTGACCCGAGCCGGCGAGGTCGACCGCAGCACCGGCTACTGGACACAGCTCCTGCTCGACCGCAAGCACCAGCGCGGCGGCTTGTCGGCCCGTTTTCATGTGGTGTGCGACGGTGGCTACGCCCTCTTCCGGGCTGCGCCCGATACCAACGTGTTCCGGGGGGAGCGGTCCAACATCGTCGTCGAGGAACTGCGCGGCGAAACGGCCGAGGTCGAAGCCGCCCTCTGGCGCTTCGTTCTGGACCTGGATCTGGTCGGCAGGGTCACCGTCACCCGCCGGCCGGTGGACGAGCCGATTCGCTGGCGTCTGGCCGATCCGCGCCAGCTTCAGACGGTGGGCATCGAGGACCGCCTCTACGTGAGGATCCTGGATACCGGAGCCGCCTTCGAGGCCCGCGGCTACCAGGCCGAGGGTCGTTTGACCCTCGACGTACTCCCGCCGGCGTCGTCAGAGGGCCCGGTCGACCAGGCACCGGGCCGCTGGGTGCTGGAGGCCGGGCCGGACGGCGCCTCGTGCCGCCGGGCCCGGAACGGTGCCGAAGCCGATCTCCGGCTCGGCCTTCCCGCCCTCGGATCTCTCTACATGGGCGGTTTTCCGGCTTGGTTGTTGGCTGCCGGCGGACGCATCGAGGAGGTGAAGCCGGGCAGCCTGTCGGTGGCCGACTCCCTGCTCACCACCCGGCCCGCGCCGAGGAGCGGGACCGGGTTCTGACCACACCGATTGACCTGGCTCAGCTGCACTCTTATGGTTCTAGCGGGAGGGACACACGGTGCGTGGCGGACTTCCCGACGGCGGGGCCCCGAGATCCGAGGCTCGTAAGGGAGGATCGGCCATGACAAATATCGAGACAGACGCAGAACTCCGTTTCGATCCACCGGGCCCGGGGCCCTGGGGTCTGGATCCGGTGCACTTTCCCCGACCGGTGACCCGCTATTGGGCGGAGACCCATCCGGAGGCCTTCATCCGCGGCACCAGCGATTTCGCCCGCTTCTACGGGATGCTCATCGACGGCATGCAGACGGCCTACGTCAACGGATTCGCCTACAACACGATGAAGCCGGCCCCCGAGGAAGAGATCCCACAACGCTTCCAGCGGGCCGAAGAGGTCTTCGACAAGCAAGCTCTGGCGGGAGCAGCTGCGCGAGTGGGACGACACCGTCAAGCCGGCTGCCATCGCCGCCCATCGGGAGATCCAGGCCATCGATCCCGACGCTCTGTCGGAAAGGGCGATGATCGCCTATCTGACCCGATGCCGCGACCACCACTCGGCCATGATCTCCCAACACATGCGGTATCACGGCGTCGGCCATGATTCCGACGGGCGACTTCCTGGCCCACGTCGGGGACTGGACGGGGCTGGCCCCGGCCCAGTTACTGGGTCTCATGCGTGGTTCGGCGTCCGTCTCGGCCGGCGGGTCCGTCGAACTCGAGCGACTCATTTCGGCGATCGGACAAGACTCCGCCGCTCTGGCCCTCCTCGATTCGGGAGACGACCCGGTCGAGATCGTCGCCGCCCTGCGGGCCCTGGATGGTGAGGCAGGAGCGGCCGTGTCGGGCTATCTCGACTTCGTCGGGTACCGACCTCTCGACGGATTCGACATCTCGGAGCCCGGTGCCCTCGAGTTGCCCGACGCCCTGCTGCGGGCCATTCGTGTGGCCGTGACAGGCAGGGACAGCGGGGCCTCGGATCTCGACGACAAGATCGCCGATGTCCGCCGGACAGGTCCCCGAGCAGAACCGGCAGCGAGTTCGACGAACTGCTCGGGGAAGCCCGGCTCACCTACCGACTGCGCGACGAGCGGGGCATCTACAGCGACATCTGGGCGTCCGGTCTGATGCGACGGGCGGTCCTGGCCGCCGGGCGCAAGCTGGCCAGCCAAGGTCGCATCGACCAAGCCGACCACCTGATCGACGCCAGTCTCGGGAGAGATGAGCTCGCTCCTGTCCGATGGCGAGGGCCCGTCCGCCGACGAGCTCGCCGCCCGAGCCGCCTACCGGGCCACCCACTCGGCCAAGGACGCGCCCCCGTCCCTCGGGCCTCCCCCCCCGCCGCCGCCGGACCCGTCGGGGCTGCCTCCGGCCATGGGTCGCCTCATGCGGGCCACGGGCATCGCCATGGGTGAGGTGTTCGGGAGCTCCGCAGGAAGAGCACGAAGAGGATCTCCTACGGGGGCTGGCCGCCAGCCAGGGCGTCTACGAAGGGCCGGCGCGCCATGTCTCGGGTCCCTCCGAGTTCGGCCGGATCGTCCAGGGGGACGTGCTGGTGACCGAGGCCACATCGGAGGCCTTCAACATCCTCCTTCCTCTGCTCGGGGCCATCGTCACCGACAACGGCGGCCTGCTCTCCCACTCGGCCATCGTGGCCCGTGAGTACGGCATACCGGGGGTTGTCGGGACCCGGGAGGCGACCGAGCGTATCCAGGACGGGGCACAGGTACGGGTCGACGGGACGGCGGGCGAAGTCACCGTACTGGCGTGAAGGACGTCGTCCCTCTGGGCAAGGCGCGCCAGACCTCGCTCTTCGGTTCGAAGGCGGTGGGGCTGGGCGAGGCTGAGCGACAAGGACTCCGGGTCCCGCCCGGTGTGGCACTGGCCGGCTCGGTCGTCGAGGCTGTCGCCTCAGGCGATGAACGGGCCATGGCCAGGGTGGCCAAAGCGGTCGCAGACCCTGGCGGCACCGCTGGCCGTCCGCTCCTCTGCGGCCGACGAGGACGGCGCCGATGCCAGCTTCGCCGGGCAGCACCTCACCCTGCTCAACGTGCCCACGGCGGCGGAGGTGCCCGCGGCCCTGCGGGAGATCTGGTGGTCGGCCAACTCCGACTCGGCCATCAGCTACCGGCAACGGGTCGGTCTTTTCACCCGCCCCAGTGTCGGCGTTGTTGTCCAGACGCTGTTGGATCCCGATGTGGCCGGGGTGATGTTCACCGAGAATCCGATCACCGGTGCCGACGAGCGGGTCATCGAGGCCAGCTGGGGACTGGGCGAAGCCGTGGTCGCCGGCCTTGTCATTCCGGACAACTACCGGATCGACCGCGCCGGCCAGGTGCTGGAGGCCAGGCCGGGCCGCAAGTCGATCGCCATCCGCTCGGTGGCCACAGGAGGAACGGTCGAGGAGAAGATCCCCTCTGACCGGGCCGAACAACTCTGCCTCGACGAGGATCAACTGCGAGAACTGAGCCAGCTCGCAGACCGGTGCGAGCAGGCCTACGGTCCGGCCCGCGACGTCGAGTGGGCGTTCGCCGGCGGGACCCTCTATCTGTTGCAGTGCCGGGCGGTGACCACCGGGCGGCCACCCCAGCAGGATTCCCCGTCAGCCACCGAGATAGGCACCCCGTGGAGACGCTCAAGCTGGTGCCGCTCTTTGCCGACCTCGATCGGAAGGAGATCCGACAGATCGCACGGCCTGCTCAAGGAACGCCGTTTCGCCGCTGGTGAAACGGTGGTGATGGAAGGTTCGGGGGGCGCAGCCTTCTTCCTCATCGATTCCGGCGAGGCCACGGTCTCGATCCGCGGTGAGGAGAAGGGAACCCTGCAACGGGGCGACTACTTCGGCGAGATCGCCCTGATCGACGAGGGTCCGCGCGCCGCCACCGTCACGGCATCGAGTGAGCTGGTCTGTTACGGGCTCACCTTCTGGGAGTTCCGCCCACTGGTACAGGAGAACGGGACTATCGGCTGGAAGCTGTTGCAGTCCATGGCCAAGAAGCTGCGGGCCGCGCAACAGGACTAGGCATCTGCCGCCGAGAGGGGACCATGGACAACAGGCAAAAGATCCGAGCGCGGTGGGCGGTCGTCACCGGCGCCGTGTTGGCCCTGCTCGTCGTGGTGGGGGTCCCGTTGGCCGGCGAAACCGGCGCCACCACGCCGGTCCCGACCGGGTCCGATCACGGCGGCGCGCTGCCGGTCGTTTCCGAAGGGTCGCAACCCACTGCCCTGGCCGCTCCCTACGAATACCTGGGTTGGGGGGACCCGCAGCCGCCGGCCGATGTCCTCAGCGCCACCGGTATCCACGACCTGACCCTCGCCTTCGTCCTCGCCCACAAGGGCTGTCATCCCGAGTGGGACGGGTCGCGGCCTCTGCTGGGCGGGAGCGATGCGGCAGCCATCGCCGCCGTCCGATCAGCGGGCGGGGACGTCGACGTGTCGTTCGGGGGATGGAGCGGATCCAAGCTCGGTGCCGCCTGCAAGACAGTGCCCGCCCTGACCGCTGCCTACCAACAGGTGGTGGACGACTACGGGCTGTCCGCCATCGACATCGACATCGAGCACACCGAGTTCACCAAATCAACGGTCCGCAAGCGGGTCATCGAGGCGCTGGCCGACCTCCAACAGGAGGACCCCACGCTCGAGATATCGGTCACCTTCGGCACCAACCAAACGGGTCCGGATGCCGACGGCGAAGCCATGATCGAGCAGGCTGCCGCCCTCGGGTTCCAACCCTACGCGTGGACGATCATGCCCTTCGATTTCGGTGCGCCGGTGAGCGACATGGGGACCGTATCGATTCAGGCGGCAGAAGGCCTCGAGGCCGATATGGCCTCGGCCTACGGTGAGTCGGCAGCTGAGGCCTACGCCCACCTCGGCATCTCTTCCATGAACGGCGAGACCGACGAGACCGACGAGACGGTCTCCGTCGCCGACTTCCAACAGATCCTCAACTTCGCCGAGACGGAGCACCTGGCCCGGCTGACCTTCTGGGCCGTCAACCGCGATCGACCGTGCGCGGCCGGACTTTCCACCCGGGCCGGCAGCTGCAGCGGGATCGACCAGGCCGCTTACGCGTTCACCGACCTGCTCAGCCAGTACGGCTGAGGGCGGGTGGCGGTAGGGCTATCCGAGGCCGAGGGTGGCTGACCCCGACTCGTTCACTGCGGAGGCCCGTAGGGCCGCACGTCCCTCGAGTCGGTCACGAATCGGCGACGGCGCCCGGCCCGCTGCCAGACGAAGAGCCCGAGCAGCACAAGGAGCACCCATGTCACGTGGATGGTCGAGACGACGGCGCCGGCAACCATCGCCGCCACGACCACGAGTACGGCCACGGGCAGGAAGCGCCTCCGGTGAGGCTTGGGCGGCGCCGGATCATCGGCCAGCCGTGGCAGATCGTGGAACAGGCCGTCGAGATCGCCGCGGGTGACCGCCCCGAGGGCCCGGTCCAGCCTGGTCTTGAACTCGGCCTGGTCGAGCCGACCGTCGGCGAAGTGACGTGACAGCTTCTCGGCCACCTCGTTGCGTTCGGCGTCCGAGACGCGGAGCCCCGACCCGTCGTCGGGACCTGTTCGGTGGGTGGAGCCCGGGTAGGCGGGATCCCATCGGTAGCGCATGACGTGTCTCCTTGGCTCGGACCAATGGTGGGTATAGGTCGTCGGTATCAGTGGGTGAACTGGTGGCCGAGCATCTCCTCGGCCACCGAGTGCTCGGACCCCTCGTCGGGGATGAGAAGCCAGCCGGCCAGGTAGAGAGGGACGGCGATGCCACCCATCAGGGTCAGAGCGACGAACCCGATCCGCACCAGGGTGGGGTCGACGTCGAGGTAGTCGGCCAATCCGGCGGCGACCCCGGCGACCATGGACCCCGACCGGACGCGGTGGAGACGCATCGCCTGCCCGTCCGGATCTGGGGGTGGGGGGCCGGGGTCCGATGGTGGTGGGTTGGAGGCTGTGGGAGCGGTCATGCAGTCAGCCTGACGGCCGGCCGGCCGAAGGGGTATCGGGCACGTCCCTGATGCGACCCTGAATGCGGGCCGCTCGGATCAGGGATGTCCCTGTTGGCCCGGCCCCAGGGGGTGCGCGATCATCGATTATCGCCAATCCCACCGATTCCCCCACTCAGGCGCCCGGCCCGCCGGACCCTCCTCCGCCCCCTGGGCACGGTGGATTCAGCCGGGGCCGTCCGTGGTACGAGTCGTGGGGACCCCCCGCCGGGGGTCGCCACCGGGGCTCTTTGCGCCTCAGGTCCCACCGTCACAGGCGGGGTCGATTCCGCCGTAGCCCGGACACCCGGGTGGTCGCCGGGGTGTGCGGCGGTCTGTCGGCCACCACCGGTATCGACGTCACCCTGGTCCGGATCGCCTTCGTCCTGCTCTCCCTGGCCAGCGGGGCCGGGGTCCTGGCCTACGCCCTGGCCTGGCTGTTCGTCCCCCTCGACGGAGAGACGACCAGCATCTTCTCCCGGGCGGTGGCCGACCGTCGGGGCATTCGGCTGGTCGCCGCCATCATTCCCCTCCTGATCGTCATCCAGATCGTGGCAGCCGGACTCCACCTGGGCTTCGTGGGCTCGTTCGGCTGGCCTCTCTTCCTGGCCGCCGGGGCCGTCGTCCTCATCCGCCGCAACGCCAGCCACGACGAGCGGGTGTGGATCGACGACGACCTGATCCCGATGTTCCGGACCGGGGAAGACCGCCACACCCGGACCTCGGTGATCGTCCGCATCGCTCTCGGGATCGTGATCGGAATCGGAGGGTTGCTCCTCCTCCTGGGCGGACATCCGACCACGGCCACCTTCCTGCCGGTCGTCGGCGCCCTCCTGGTCATGGCCTCCATCGTGGTCGTTTTCGGACCGTGGTGGATCAGCCTGGTGCGCGACCTGATATCGGAGCGCCAATCGCGGGCCCTGGCCGAGGAGCGCGCGGAAATGGCGGCCCATGTCCACGACTCGGTCCTCCAGACCCTGGCCCTCATCCAGCGTTCTGCCAACGATCCCCAACAGGTGACCCGGCTGGCCCGGATCCAAGAGCGCGAGCTCCGTTCGTGGCTCTTCCAAGGTCGGCCCCCCGGCTCGGTGGCTGCCGAGGCGGTGACCATGGCCGAAGGCATCACCCTCCTGCAGGCGCTGGTCGAGACCGACCACGGGATCACGGTGCAGGTGGTGGTGGTCGGGGACTGCCCGCTCAACGATCGGTTGAGAGCCCTTCTGGACGCCGCCCGCGAGGCCACGGTGAACGCGGCGAAATGGTCGGGAGCGTCCGATGTCTCGATCTACTGCGAGGTCGAGCAGCGGGCGGTCACCGTTTTCGTGCGCGACAGGGGTCGGGGGTTCGACCCCGGCGCCGTGCCCGACGACCGACAGGGGATCGCCCAGTCCATTCGGGCCCGGATGGCTCGGTTCGACGGTTCGGTGGCTGTCCGGTCGGCGCCCGGCCGGGGAACGGAGATCGAACTGTCGATGGCGCGCCTCGAGCTGACGGCGTGAGCACGGGCGAGCGGCCCCGTGTGTTTCTGGTCGATGATCACGCCATGTTCCGCTCGGGGGTGCGGGTGGAACTGGGGAACGAGGTCGACCTGGTCGGGGAGGCCGACGAGGTGGCGGCGGCCATCGAGCTGATCGGTGAACGCACACCCGACGTGGTCCTGCTCGACGTGCACCTGCCCGGCGGAGGTGGCCAGGCGGTGCTGGCCGCCGTCCTGCCCCACCATCCCGAGGTGCGCTTCCTGGCCCTGTCGGTGTCCGACGCCCCCGAAGACGTGATCGCGGTGATCCGGGCCGGAGCCCGGGGCTATGTCACCAAGACCATTTCGGGTCCGGAGCTGCTCCAGGCGGTGCACGCGGTGAGAGCGGGGGATGCCGTCTTCTCCCCGCGTCTGGCCGGTTTCGTGCTCGATGCCTTCGCCGACGGGTCCGGCCCTTCCCCCGCGGCGGGGCTCGATCCCGAGTTGGACCAGCTCTCCCCCCGCGAGCGTGAGGTCCTACGTCTCATCGCCCGTGGCTACACCTACAAGGAGGTGGCCCGCGACCTGATCATCTCGACCAAGACGGTCGAGTCACACGTCTCCTCCGTGCTCAGGAAGCTCCAGCTGTCCACCCGGCACGAACTCACCCGCTGGGCCACCGAGCGACGACTGGTCTGAGGGGTACGCGGGCGATCCCCTCCGGTTGGCGTGACCACGGCCGTGCCGCTTCTAGCGTCGGCCGCCGAAGATGCGCAGCAGAGCCAGGTAGACCATGGCCGACGAAAGCAACAGCGAGAAGGCCGAGTACCACTCGGCGTCGGCGCTGATCTGGCTGGCCTGGGCCCGGTAGGCGTAGTCGAAGTCGACGAACAGGTTCATCACGGCCAGAAACAGGTAGAGGACGCCGAAGATGACCACACCGCCCAGTCCCGACGCCCCCCATCCGGTGAGGATGGACACGACGATCACCGCCAGAAAGCCGACCGTTGCCACCATGGTGGTCTGGATGAAACGGTGGCCGACCCGCACCAGGCCGGTGCGGTAGCAGAACCACACGCCGGCCACCACGGCCACGGTCCCGACCACGGCCAGAGTGACCACGTGCTGACCCTGGTTGGCGTAGAAGCGGGAAAGCACACCGAGGAGAGCGCCCTCACAGACGGCGAACACGGGGGCCAGGACCTTGGCCTTGGCGGGTCGGAAGGAGGCCCACAACCCGGCACCCAGGGCCACCAGCAACAGCGGCCACACCAGACCCAGGGGCAGATCGGCAACATAGGCCAGGCCGCCGACGACCAGGGCCAGGGCTCCGAGGAGCCCGGCTTTGTTGAAAGCGCCCTCGGCCGTGAACGTGCGGGTGGCGGGAAGGTCGGGGCTGGGCGGCTCGAGCAGGGCGGTGGATCCACCCGCGTGGGGCGGCCCGTAGGCCTCCACCATGCGCTGATAGTTCGATGCCGATCCGAACGATCCCCGATTGGCTGATGCCATGGTCACTGTCTCCTGTCCTGCGTGCCCTTCTGGCCCGCACTCCCCTCGGTCCGCCGCTACCAGCGGTGCTTACCCCAGGGTTGTTCTGTATCTATTGTGCCTGCTCAGCCCGCGCGTCGTGTCGCGGCCGTGCCGGTCATGCGGATACCGGTACGGCCACGTGCCCGCGCCGAGCTGCAGGCGCCACCCAGACGGCCGGGTTACGGTGCGTGCTCAACCTCGGCCTCTCCGGGGCACCCAGTGAAGGCTTGGAACCCTGATGAAATTCTCCGTCACCTACCCCTTGATCACCCATCCGGCCAGCCCGGAGCTCATGACCAGGCAAGCCGTCACCGCTTTCGCTCGGACAGCCGAGGCCGCCGGGTTCGACGGCATCGGGTTCACCGACCACCCGGCGCCGACCGATCGGTGGCTCAAGGCCGGCGGGCACGATGCCCTCGATCCCTTTGTGGCGCTGACCTTCTGTGCGGCGGTCACCGAACGAATCCGCCTGATCCCCAACATCGTCGTGCTCCCCTACCGCCACCCCCTGGTCATCGCCAAAATGGTGGCCACCCTGGCCATGTTGTCCGATGACCGCTTCACCCTGGCCGTGGCCACCGGCTACCTGCGTGGCGAGTACCGGGGTCTGGGGATCGACTTCGAACAACGCAACGCCTTGTTCGACCAGGCCATTGAGGTGCTCCGGGGGATGTGGACCGAGGACGACTTCTCGTTCGAAGGAACCGGCATAAGCGCCAAGGGGCTGACGGCCAATCCGAAGCCCCGGACCGCACCGCCGATTTGGATCGGGGGCAACAGCCAGCTGTCCCGACGCCGAGTCGCCCGGTACGGCGACGGTTGGTCGCCCTTCCCGGCGCCGCGGTCTCTGTCGGCGACCACCAAGACGCCGCCACTCGAAACCGTCGACGACCTTGCCGTCATGCTCGACGAGCTCTGGCGTTTCGTCGAGGAACAAGGACGTGCGCGGTCGGACATCGACGTTGCCTTCTCCACGGGAGCCGGGGGCAGGCTGGGGCAGAACTTCGATGCCGACACCCATAGGGTCGCACTCGACGAGCTGGCCTCGCTGGGCGTGACCTGGGTCGGGGTCTCGGTTCCCGGCGCATCGCTGGCCCAGGCCCTCGAGGGTTTGGAACGCTACGGCGGATCGGTGATAAGTCCCTCCCGGACATGACCGGCCCGGCGCCGGAATGAGCGAGCGGAAAGGCGGCTCTCGCATCCCTGACGGCCTGTCGGCCGTCATCTCGTCATTCGAGTGAGCTCGTCGTTCGACTCAGTCGTCCTCGGCGTCCCAGCCCAGTTCGTCAGCCAGTAACAGGAGCACCCTGTTGGGTAGCCGTTCGCCGCGCCCGAGGAGCTTGAGGCAACCCTGCACGTAAGTCTTTCGAGCTTCCTCGACGCCGCGGGTCTGGGCGGGCCCGGCCACAGGAGGACGTATGCCGATGATCTCGGCCAGGTCTCCTGAGTGGTCGTCGGCCCCAGCCTCCGCCAAAAGCGATTCGATGACCCGAAGCATGTAATTCCGCGGTGGCGAGCCCTGCTCCCATCGGGCGACGGACTGCTGAGTGACACCCAGTTGGTCGGCCAGTTCCCGCTGGGTCATGCCGTGCTTGGCGCGGTAGGTACGGATGCGCCGAGCCAGCTGATCCGGCCCCTCCACTGAGTACTCATTTGTATCCACCACTTGTTCACGCTACTCCCGTGCTTGTAGAGCTGACAAGGGGGGCCGTGGAGCCGGTTGTGCCGCGTGTCGAACTACATAGATGTAGTTCACACGCTACGGATATGTGTGCCGGCCACAGGTCGACCCCAACCGGGAGAAGTAGCGTCGTCATCAGGCAAGAACACGCAGCGGTCCGGGTAGGGCGGGGCCGGGGCCCGTTCGATACGAGGAGCCCGGTTGGCAGCGTGAGCCCGGGGGTCGTGTCCCCAATTCTGAGCCGCGCCGAGGGAGGAGGAGCCGATGAGGGTGATCCGGATCGCCGCGTCGAGCGCCGTCGCCGTCGTGGCCTGCTCGGTTCTCTCGGTGAGCGCCGCCGGAGGTACGCCGTGGCACGGAAGGAACGGTGCGGCGCTTGCCGGCCATCCAAGGAGGGCGGTGGCCGGCGCCGTCACCCAGCCGACGCCACCGGTCGACGCCGGCGACTTCCCCATCGAGCCGCAGGGACAGGCGCCCGCCGACGGTGACGGGCTCATCCCGAACCCGGTGACTCCTACCGGTTCAGCCATCGGTCCACCGGCGTCGTGCACGGTCACCTTCGCATCCAGCGCCGGGGCGACGTCGGCCACCGTCAACGCCTGGATTGCCAGCGAGGAGAACGCCATTACCGCACCCACCGTCGTATGTCTCTCCGGGACCTTCTCCAACCCGCTACATGTGTGGTCTAAGACCAGTACCGGTCTGTTGGAAGTGGCTCCAGCGCCGGGCGAGACAGCCACCTTCGACCTCGGTACCGTACAGACGGTCGACACCGATCCCAACCAGTACTGGTCGGATACCGGCGGCATCAGCGTCGTCGACTCGAGGAGCGTGGAGATCTACGGCCTGACGGTCGAGAACTACACCTTCGACGGTACCGGCCAGTCGCCCGCCGGCATCTACGTCACGACGCGCAGTGACACCCAGAAGACCAACCCGAACGTCGTGCCCCACCTGTCGGCCTGCTTCATGAACGGTGGTTCCTGCAGTGACATCTACATCCTCGACAACACCGTCAAGGACATCACCAACACGGCCGACGCGAACTACACGACCAAGCAGTACTGCAACAATCAGAATGTCGACGCCTACGGGATCGCTGTCATCGCCGGCGGTAAGGCAACCTCACAAAAACTGCAACATGTGGTGGTCGAGGGGAACACCGTCACCGGGACGAGGACCGGACAGAGCGAGACCGTCACCTTCAACGGTGCCCTCGAAGACTTTTTGGCGGCCGACAATGTCATCGACGATGCCGACAACATCGGCCTCGACACGATCGGCTGGGAGACCGGCGGTGCCCAGGCCAGCCACGGCTACGTCTTCGACAACACAGTTTTCGACGTCGACTCCGAGTCCAACGCGGCCTACGGCAAGTGGGACGCATCGACCGGAACCTGTGGACCCCTGCCCGAAAACGCGGCCGGGCTCTACGACGACGGAGGCTCCTACATCTGGTTCGGGTCGAACACCGTGTGGAATTGCGACCAGGGGATCAACCTCGATGTCGAGACCAGAAGGAAGGAGACCGATCATCTGTTGGTGTCGGACAACACGGTGCACCAGGATCCGGGCACGTCGTTCGGTGACCCGAGCCAGGGCACCGAGCCTCCTGGGTTCGCCGGTTCGTCGACTGTGGCCGGCCACGACCCCTATGCCCTCTATATCGACGCCTTCGGCTCGGGGGCGTCGATCACCGATGTCTACGTCCACGACAACACCTTCCAGAACCAGAGTCAGTACTTCCTGACCCCGGCGGACGGGATGCCCGTGGTGGACCTCGGCGGGATCTGGTCGAATGTCGAAATCTGGCACAACACCATCGAGGGGATGGGAGCGTCCGATCGGTACAACCCCCTGTTCGAGGTGGACAAGCAACCGAAGAAGGGATCGGTGAACACCGTCGACTGCAACGACTACGGGGACCTGTCCACGGCCACCAACACCGTAAACGGGAATTTCGCCCTTCCGAAGGACAACTTGCTCACCCTGGCCGAGTGGCAGGCAGGCAACGGGCACGGATGGGACGCCGACAGCGAAATCGGGTCTTTCTCGGGCAATTGTCCGAGCGACTCGATCCCGTAACCGGGCTTGTTAACGTTTCGACCATGCCCCCCACCTGGCCCGATATTCCCTACAGCGACTGGGCGGAGACCTGCGACACTCTGCATGCGCACACCCAGGTCCTCGGCAAGCTGTGCGTCGCCCTGGCGCCGCCCGAACCGCAACTCCAACACGCCGCCCTGCGTCTGACGGCGAGGGGATGGGAGACCGCCCCACTGCCGGCCCCGGACGGGTCCGGGGCGTTCGTGGTTCTCCTCGATCTGCGGACTCACCAGGCAGTGGTCGAGTCGAGCACCGGTGAGGTCGGCCGGGTCTCCCTGGTCCCTGACCGTTCGGTGGGCGCCGTAACCCGGGAGCTGTTGGGCACCGTCCATGACATCGTGGGACCGGTGACCGTGAATCTCAAACCCCAGGAAGTCTCCTGGAGCACGCCGCTCGACGCCGATGAGCAGCACGCCACGTACGATCCCGATCAGGTCGCCACCTATTTCGCCGCGGCCACCCAGGCGGCACTGGTCCTGGCTTCGTTCCGAGCCGCCTACCGGGGCCGATCCACACCGGTAAACGCCTGGTGGGGCTCCTTCGACCTGGCCGTAAGTCTCTTTTCGGGCCTAGCGGCGGATCCGCCGTCAGGTGACTTCATCACGCGGAATGCCATGGATGCGCAGGAGGTGGCCGTGGGCTGGTGGCCGGGCGACACCAGATACGGCAAAGCCGCCTTCTATGCCTACGCAGCCCCATCGCCCGCCGGATTGGAGGGGGCGGCGTTGTCTCCCGACGCCGCCCATTGGGATGCAACTCTCGGTGAGTTCATTCTCGACTGGAAGGATGTCTGCCAGAGCTCGGACCCGCGGGCGACGGCGCTGGCCTTCGCTCACTCGGCCTTCCTCCATGCGTGCTCCCTGTGTGAGTGGGATCCTGCCCTGACCGCCAGCGCCGAGGGGAACCCGCCGCCCATCAGGTAGGTGTTTGGCCGTCACTGCGGCCGTGGCTGCAGCAGTGGCTGCGGGACGCCGCGTCCACTGGCTCCGGCAGCCGGAGGCAATAGCCTGGCGGGGTGACCCCGGCACCCGCTCGCCCGACAACCCGCCGACAGGATGCCCCTCCATTTCGGGGATGGCCGCCGGGGGTTGTCGAGTTCTTCGATGACCTCGAGATGGATAACACCAAGGCCTATTGGACAGCCCACAAGGAGTTCTATCTGGACAGCGTTCTCGGTCCCACGCAGGCTCTGCTGGCCGAGCTGGCACCCGAGTTCGGTGAGGGGCGCGTCTTTCGCCCCTACCGCGACACCCGCTTCAGCTCCGACAAGTCGCCCTACAAGACCACCATCGCCGCCCACAACGATGCCGGATACATTTCGCTGTCCTCGGATGCTCTCGGCGTGGGCTCCGGGCTCTACATGCCGTCTTCCGATCAGCTGTCGCGCCTCCGGGCCGCCATTGCCGACGACAAGAGCGGAGAGCGACTGGTGAGCCTGGTACAAGCTCTCCGGAAGAAGCGCATCGATGTGTCCTCCCATGAGACCCTCAAGTCCGCCCCCCGGGGCTACCCGCCGGACCACCCCCGCATCGAGCTGCTCCGTATGAAGGGGCTCACCGCCTGGAAGGAGTGGCCGGTCGGGGCATGGCTGGCCACGCCGTCACCCAAGCGCAGGATCGTCGAGTTCCTTCGAGCCACTGGACCACTCAGGGAGTGGCTGGATGGGAAGGTCGGAGCAGCCGGGGCTTGATACCCGACCGTGCGGTCCTTCAATTTTTGGTGATTGGCCGTTTTGACCGTCTGCAACCGATAATTCCGAGCGGCTGATATCGGTTGTAGACGTATAACGATCGATTTTTCGAAAAACATAACGACCAAGGGGCGGGACGAGCGCCGGGCCTTATCGGTCGGAACCGCCACCTCCGGCGGCGGCCGACGGCAGGCCGCCGATGGGAGGGTTACGGCCGTCTAGAGGAGGGGCAGGGTCAGCACCGCACTGCCCGTCACGTGGTCGCCCAGTGCAGTGGACGCCCGGAGCTCGATGTCGACGATGCCCTCCCCCTCCTCGATCCGGGTGCCGGTGACCGAACCCGAGTAGGTGAGCACCGTGTCGGGGAACAGCGGGACCCCCAACCGGATGGCCAGCCTCCTGATCATCGCCTCAGGGCCGGCCCAGTCGGTGAGGAAGCGGCTGCAGTAGCCCGTGTCGGAGAGGATGTTCATGAAGATGTCGGGGGCACCCTGGGCGTTGGCGTAGGACCGGTCGTGGTGGACGGGCATGAAGTCGCGGGAGGCGATGGCCCCGGCCACGATCCGGGTGGCGGTCACGTCGATGACCATGTCGGGCAGCTGTTGGCCCACCCGGATGTCCTTCCAGACCGCTGGCATGAGTGGCCGGGCTGTCATGACGGTGCCAGCGGCTTGAACTTGAGGATCCGGAAGCGCTGACGACCGACCACGTCGCCGGATCCCGACACATAGGTGGTCACCCAGGTCACGAAGTAGCCCGGACCGATGCGCGTCTGTTTGCGGGGCGAGATCGATTCGATGACCGTCGAGGCCGACACCGTCTCCCCCACGCGCAGGTAGCGCACGATGTCGAACTCGGTGTTGGAGGCCAGCGTTCCCACGAATCCGGCCTGGTCGAAGATGGCCAACGGGCTGGCGCTCGTCGACTCGACGGGCGACCCGCCGCGTTCGGCGATGCCGGTAATCAACGGTGTGGCCATCGTCCAGGTCTGGAGCATGAGCGGCGGCGCCACCACCTCCCCGAGCCGGGTGGTGGCGGCCAGGGCCTCGTCGCTGTAGACGGGATTGTGGTCCTCGAAAGCAGCGACCCAGTGACGGATCATCGGCCGGTTGACAGGGTCGGGGCCTTCCGATGCTTCAGCCGACCCCATCGGGCTTCCGATCAGAGCGGCGAGTCGCTGCTGGAACTCATCCTCGCCGCCGTCGGCTTCGTCCATCGCTCCGTCCATCCGCTCTCGCACCCTGCCGGTTTCGGTTCCCCGACCGCTCCTGACCGGGCATGGAGACTACCGGACAGGCCCGACGCAACGGCTCAGGCCTTCCCCTGGTAGCGGAGGCCGTCGAGGGCCATGTCGAGTAACCGGTCCCGCTGGGCCGGATCGGCAGTCTGGATTTTGGCGATGCCGCCGACCAGTTGGATGACCTCGGCGATGTTGGTGTCGGAACGGACCACGTGGGCCTCCTGCGCCCGAGTCAGCAGCGGCTCACCCCCGGCGTACATGTTGGACCGGCAGGTCTTGAACACGTCGGCATCGCGGTCGGTGTAGGCCAGCAGCTCCTCGGCCAACGCCTGCTTGGTAGCCATGTAGTCGACGAACCGGTGCAGCCAGGCCACCAGGGCCTCCCACGGCGGCTCCCCGGCCAGGTCGACAGCCGAGCGGCACAAGCCGTCGACCTCTTCCACGTAGACGGCTTCGAGCAGATCCTGGCGAGAGGGGAAGTGGCGATAGAGCGTGCCGATCCCCACCCCGGCACGGCGGGCGATGTCCTCGAGGGAGGCCGAGCGATCGTCCTCGGTGAACGCCTCCCGGCCCGCGGCGATGAGCCGCTCGTAGTTACGCCGCGCATCGGCCCTCTTGGGTCTTCGTGCCAGGAGTTCGGGGGCCGTCTCTGTGCTGGTCATGGTCAATTCTCTCTCACGACTTGCAAAACGGAGGTTACCTCCGTATAGTAATCGGAGGAAACCTCCACTTCTTTGTGGAGGCAACCTCCACTTTAGCACCGCACCACGCCCTTCAGGCGGGAGGAGTAGCTCATGCCCACCACCCTGACCCAACGCGCCCCGGGACACCCCACCGGACCCCGGCCGGCCGGAAATCCCACGGTCGTGTTGGCCATCATCCTGGCCACCTACCTGATGATCATCCTCGACGCCACCATCGTCATCACCGCTCTGCCCGACATCCACCGGGCTCTGCACTTCTCGTCGACCGGGCTCTCGTGGGTGCAGAACGCCTACACCCTGACCTTCGGCGGGCTCCTGCTCCTCGGGGCCCGGGCCGGTGACATCCTCGGGCGGCGCCGGGTGTTCGTGGCCGGCATCGCCCTCTTCACGTTGGCCTCCATGATGGGCGGCCTGGCCCAGTCGGCCTCGTGGCTGTTGACCGCCCGCGCCGTCCAGGGGGTCGGAGCTGCCATCGCCGCACCCTCGACCCTCGCCCTTCTCCAGATCAGCTTCGAGGAGGGACCGGCCCGCACCCGGGCCGTCGGCGCCTACAGCGCCGTGGCCGGGGGAGGGGGCAGCGTCGGGCTGCTGCTCGGCGGCATGCTGACCACCTGGATCTCCTGGCGTTGGGGGCTGTTCATCAATGTGCCCATCGGCATCGTCCTCGTCTTTTTGGCGCCGCGGTACCTGCCGGAGACCGAGCGCCGACCCGGTCGCTTCGACATGGCCGGGGCGGTCACCTCGACTGTGGGGATGACCCTCCTGGTTTACGGGTTCGTGAGCGCCGCCTCCCGCGGGTGGGGCGCCCCGGCCACTCTGGCCTCCTTCGTGCTGAGCGGCGCCCTGCTGGCCACCTTCGTGGTCAACGAGAAGCGGGCCGAGCAGCCCATCACGCCCCTCAACCTCTTTGCCAGCCGACAGCGCTCGGGGGCCTACGTGGCCCGGATGCTGATCGTGAGTGGCATGTTCGCCATGTTCTTCTTCATGACCCAGTTCTTCCAGGGGGTGCTCGGCTACAGCCCCGTCGAGTCGGGCCTGGCCTTCTTGCCGGTGACCGCGGTCATGTTCGCCGTGGTGCGGGTGGTGCCCCGGTTCGTGCAGCGTGTGGGCACCGGTCGGCTGCTGGCCGGTGGGGTGTTGGTGGCGCTGGTGGGCATGGTCTGGTTGAGCCGGCTGTCACCGACCACTCCCTTCTTCCCCCAGATCATGGTGCCCATGGCCCTGCTCGGTACAGGCATCGGGGCCGCCCTGGTGCCCCTGACCACGGCGGGAATCGCCGGAGTGGACGCCGACGACGCCGGCGCCGCTTCGGGCCTGGTCAACGTGGCCCAGCAACTCGGGGGTTCGCTCGGTTTGGGCATCCTCATCACCGTGTTCGCCGCCGCCGGGCACGGGGGAGCGGCCCAGCCCACCGGAGCCGGTCCGGCCCGGTCGGTGGCCCAGTGGAATCTGGCCCACGCCATCGCCACCTCGCTCAAGGGCTCGGCCGTGTTCCTGACTCTGGCCCTGGTTGTGGTGGTCGCCGTCATGCGGGTCCCGGCCGCCGTTCCTGCGGTCGGCCGCGACGACGCCGACATGGAGACGGTGCTCGAGGGGATCAGCGATTGAGGAGCCGCTGGTGGCGGCCGTAGGGAGGCCGAAGAGAGACTGCATTCTTTCGATATGGTGCGCTCCCGTATGGTCCTCACCGTCGACCAGCCCAGACCCTCCGGCTCCCCGGGTCGTCTCGGCTCTCCCGATGCTCTCCGGGGAGGCACTCCTCTGGCACCTACCGACCGGCCACCCACCGACCGGAGTGGAAAGGCTGAGGGTCGGTGACCCACGAGGTGCGGATCGAGGACCTCCGGGAGCCTCGGCGCACTCCTGAGGAACAGTCCACTTACCAGTGGGCACTGGGCCTGGAAGTCGACCTGGGCATCGACGGCATCGTCGCCGACGCCCGGCGAGCAACCGGTTTCGGCGAGTTCGGCGACCCAACCGTGCTCGATCGCCTAGCCGTCCAGATCAGCGCGGTCGAAGCGGACCGAGGACTATCGGGACTGGGCCGCTACGTCATCAGGGACCGGCTGGTCGGACTGCTCACGGCCCGACTGCGGTTCGAGGACTACATCGCCCGCTACCCCGAGGCGCTCGACGTCGAGATCGAGCCACCGGTCATCGTGGTCGGGCTACCCCGATCGGGTACCACCCATCTGGTCAATCTGCTGGCTGCCGACTCCCGGTTCCGCTCGCTGCCATGGTGGGAGGTGATCGAGCCGACACCCGTCGTCGGCGACGGCCCCGACCGCCACGGCATCGACCCCCGATACCTGCGATGTCTGACCACCTACGAGATCACCGGCCGGATGGCGCCGCTCACCGCCCTCATGCACGACCGTCCCCCGTGGAGCATCGAGGAGGACTGTGAACTGATGGACCTCGATCTCTGCTCCTACACCCTCGAGTGGCATGCCCGTGTGCCCGCGTGGCGGGATCACTACTTCGGCCTCGACCACGACGCCCACTACGCCTTCCTCCGACGCCAGCTTCAGGTGCTCACTCATCTACGGGGGCCGAACCGTTGGGTCCTCAAGACACCACAGCACCTCGAACACATCGGATCGCTCCTCTCGACCTTCCCCGACGCCACCATCGCCTTCACCCTCAGGGACCCGGTTGCCGTGCTGCAGTCGGCCGTCACCATGCTGGCCTACGGTGACCGGATGCGGCGGGTGACCATCGGAGCCGACGATCTGGCCTCCTACTGGAGTGACCGCATCGAACGCCTTCTGCGAGTTGCCGTCCGAGACGCGCACCTCATCCCAGCCGACCAGCGGGTCGACGTGGAATTCGGCCAGTTCATGGCCGACGACCTGGCCACGGCCAGCCGGATCCTCGACGTCGCCGGTCTCGAGGTCACCTCCCGGGCACGGTCGGAGCTGACCACCTATCTGGCCGGCAACCCCCGGGCCAAGGAAGGTCGCCTGGTCTACGACTTGCGGGCCGATTTCCGGCTCGAGCCGGACGATCTCTACGAGCGGTTCGCCTTCTATTTCGAGGCTTTCCCCCAGATCACCCGGGAGGTGACCTGAGATGCCCGGTGTCCACCGAACCCGACCCGGTGCCGATGCCATCGCTCCGGCCCGGGGTGAGCCGGCGGTCGCCCTGGGTGACGACGTCTGGATGTCGCCCGGGCTGTCGAACAGCTATCTCCTGCGCACCGACGACGGTCGGATCATCATCAACACCGGCATGGGCTTCGAAGGACCCCTCCATCGTCGGGTCTACGACGATGTCGACGCCAGCCCCACCCGAACCATCCTGTTTACCCAGGGCCACTACGACCACGTCGGCGGCGTCGACTGCCTGCGGGAGGAGGACACCGAGGTGGTGGCCCAGGCCGACTTCGCCCGCTGGCGGGCCGACAACGAACGGCTCGAGACCTTCCGTTCGCGCAACGCCGCCTTCGCCTGGATCGAAGCCATTCTCGCCGCCATCACCTACGCCGAGTCGGTCGGCGCCCGGCCACCGCCCAGGCCCGGCCCGAGCCCACCGTTACCTTCGAGAGGCGTCTCGACCTGACGATCGGCGGACGGGACCTGGTGCTGTTGTCGGTGCCCGGCGGGGAGACCACCGACGCCCTCATCGTCTGGCTGCCCGACTCACGCACCGCCTTCACCGGCAATCTGTTCGGGCCGCTGTTCGGACACGTTCCCAACCTGGTCACCATCCGGGGAGACCGCTACCGGGACGCCCTGAGCTATATCGACTCGCTCGAAGCGGTACGCGCCCTCCACCCCGAGCGGCTGATCACCGGGCATTTCGATCCCATAGAGGGCGCCGACCTCATCGACGCAGAAATCGTGGCCATGGGCGAGGCCATGCAGTGGGTGCACGACCGTACGGTCGACGGCATGAACTCAGGGACCGACGTCCACACCCTCATGCGGGAGATCCGGGTTCCCGAACGCCTGGACGTGGGCGAGGGCTACGGGCGGACCAGTTGGAATGTACGGGCCATCTGGGAGAATTACGCCGGTTGGTTCCACCACCGATCCACCACCGAGCTCTACGGCGTCGCCCCGACCGCCGTCGCACCCGACCTGGTGGCTGCGGCCGGTGACGACGCACTGGTCGCCGCCGCCCGGGCCCGACTCGATGCCGGCCAACCGGTCGAGGCCCTGTACCTGACCGACATCGTCCTGACCGTCGATCCACACCACCATCAGGCCCGGCGCACCGCCGCCGCAGCCACCGGCCACTTGCTCGAAGCCAGTGTCAACTTCTGGGAGCGCGCCTGGCTGAAGCGGTCGCTCGAGCGCCTGGAGGTCCCGTGAACAACCACCTCTCGTTCGACTTCAGCGGTGCGACCGTTGTCGTCACCGGCGGCACCAGCGGCATCGGCCACGCCGTGGCCACCGCATTCAGCACCGCTGGGGCGAACGTGACCGTCACCGGCACCCGCCCCGGACCGGGCGACTACCAAACCGACCTCGCCCGCTTCTCCTACCACCAGGTCGAAATGACCGATCCCTCGTCCATCGACTCGTTCGTGGCCGGCCTCGACACTCTCGACATCCTGGTCAACAACGCCGGCGCCAATTTCCCCGGCGGCCGCGACGAGTGGGAACCGGACACCTTCGCCGCCGCACTCACCCTCAACCTGGCCGGTCCCATGCGCCTGACCACCGGCTGCCGCCGGCTGTTGGCCGCCAGCGCCATCGAGGGCGGGGCCAGTGTCATCAACATGGTGTCACTGGCCGCCTTCCGGTCCATCCCGATCGTCCCCGGCTACGGGTCGGCCAAAGCCGGGCTGGCCACGCTGACCGGCAACCTGGCCAAGCAGTGGAACCCCCTGGGGATCCGGGTCAATGCCGTCGCCCCCGGGGTGATCAATACGCCCATGACCGCTCCCATGGCTGCCTTTCCCGAGCTCCTCGATGCCGAGCTCGCCCGGATACCGATGGGCCGTCTGGGGAATCCCGACGAGATCGTCGGTGCCGTGCAATTCCTGGCCAGCTCAGCCGCCGGCTACGTGACCGGACATACACTCGTTGTCGACGGCGGCTATCTCCTCACCTGACCCATGACTGCGCTCACACCCCACTACCACGTCGGCATCGTGGTTCCCGACATGGCTGCCGCCCGAACCCAGTTCACCGAGCAACTCGGTGTCACCTGGGGACCGGTGATGCATCTCGACACGGCCGACTACCGCGACGGTGGGGGCCAAGACCTGGTCCTACCCACCACCATCTGCTACTCGGTGGAGGAACCCCGCCTCGAGCTCATCGAAGAGGTCCCCGGTTCGGTATGGGTGTGCAACCAACACTCCAACCTCCACCACATCGGGTTCTGGAGCGATGACCTACCGGCCGACAGCAGCCGGCTGACCGGCATGGGCTGCCCGCTGCAGCTCGCCGGCCGGGCCGGCGACGACGCCCCGATGAGTTTCGCCTACCACCTCAATGCCCTGGGTGTCCGCATCGAGATCGTCGACGCCGCCGTGCGCGAGGTCATGGGGTCATACCTCTTCCGCCCCGAAGAAGGCTGACCGAGACCTCCGTGCGGCAGGTGCGGATCCACGGGCCCGACGATGTCCGGGTCGACGATGTCACCGATCCCGACCCCGGACCCCGTGATGTCGTGGTTCGGGTGGCCGCCTGCGGGATCTGCGGCAGCGACCTCTCGTACATAAAGATGGGCGGTGTGGCCGGCCCGAGCGGCACCCCCATGTGCCTCGGCCACGAGATGGCCGGCACCGTGGAGTGGATCGGGCCCGAGGTCACCACCGCCCACCTCGGCGACAGGGTGGTCGTACATCCGGGAGACGATCAACTCGGTCGGATCGGTAACGGATCCCCCGAGGGTGGTCTCACGCCGCTCCTGCTGGTCAGGGAGGCCGACCGCGGTCGCCTCCACCGCATTCCCGATGACCTCACTGTCGAGATGGCCGCCCTGGCCGAACCGCTGGCCGTGGGGATGCGGGCCGCAGAGCAGGCCGAGGTGCACGCCGGCGACGGGGTGGCCGTGTTCGGATGCGGACCCATCGGGCTGGCCGCCATAGCGTCGCTGGTCGACCGAGGTCACGACAAGGTGGTCGCCGTCGATCCCAGCGCCACCCGACTCGAGCTGGCTCGCCGACTTGGTGCCCAGGCCGCTTTCGATCCCCGCACCAGTGACGTGTGGGACGAGCTGGCCCGGTTGCATGGCACGGCACCGTTCATGTTCGGCCCCACACCGGCCACCGCCGCCTTCATCGAGGCGTCGGGCTCGCCCCAGGTCATCACCGACGTGCTGGCACGTGGTCCGGTGGGTGGACGTCTGTCGGTGGTCGCCTTGCACTATGAGCCGGTTCCGACCAACTTCCTACTAGTGCTCATGAAGCAGTTCACCATCCGTGGCTCGATGGAGTACCCGTCCCGCTTTGCTGACGCCATCGACCTTTTGGCGCGACGCGACCTGTCCGCACTGATCACCCACCGCTTCCCTCTCGACCGTTTCGACGATGCTTTGCGTGTGGTGGGCGGGTCAAGGGAGTGCGGCAAGGTGATGATTACGATCGATTCGCCCACCGGGTAAAGCACCGCCACAGGATCGGGGCGGACCATGGCCGATAACGAGTCAGCCCCGGGCCCGGGTCCAACTGTGCGGGGACCGGCCATCGAGAAACTCGCGACGGTGGAAGAAATACCATCGACCGTCGATGGTTCCGTAGCTGTCGAGATATCGACCCCAGTGATCGAGTCCTTGGTCGCTGATGACCTGGTAATAGCACCGCGACGAACCTGCATCGGGTCCCGAGATGTCGATCTGGAGCGTGCTGGTGTGGTGCCGGACGAGGATCGGCTCGGGCCCCCGGTGGACCAACTCCGCCGCCCCGGTGAAGATGGTGAGTATCTCGTCACGCCCGCGGTAGGGCGTTCCGTCCAGCTCCATGACGGCATCCGGGGCGAAACACTCCAGCACGTGATCGAAGCGTCCCGAATCGGCATTGGCGTTGTAACGGGCGACCAGGTCCCGGATGCTCTCCCGCGCTACCAATTCCCACAACTCCATGTGGATCCTCTCTCGATTACGCCCGAAATTAATGCCCCGAACAGCCAGGGGAGAGCCTGGTTACAGCGACCGATCCATGCGGGATACTGGGACCCGGGCGACCACGGACAGGGAGGGCACGATGGCCGGCATGCGCTTCAACCACATGGAGCTCTCCTTTCCCGTGGGGACGCTCTCCCAGACGTTCCGCCATGACGTCGATGCGTTCTACTGCGACGTGCTCGGCTGGGATTCGCTCGACACGGAGGTGGTAGGACAGTCGTGCCATCTTCTGCGGCCCGACGACGGCCAGTTCATCCTGTTGGCCGAGTCCAAGGATCCCATGGCGTCGCCCGGATACGACCACCTCGGACTGCTGATGGACACCCGGGAGGAGGTGGACGCCATCCTGGAGGAATGCCGGACCTTCCAGAAGACGGACGACCGGCTTCGTATCAAGGAGTACGACGACCTGGTCGGACCCACCATCACCGTCCATGCCTTCTACGTGAAACATCTCCTGCCCATCTGGTTCGACATCCAGTGCATGGAGTGGCCGGCGGGGCACCAGCCCACCCAGCGCTGGCACTACTCCTGACCCTCACTCCTGAAGGTACTTCTGACGATCGGCCGAACCGCTCAGCGGCGAACGGTCCGCCAACAGCGACAGAGCATGGGCATGACCACACCTTCCTCACCGACGGCCGACTCGACGGTCTCCCTGACCCGGGCCAGCTCTCGTTCCCTCTGCTCGGGGGCCATGACGATGGTGGAGCTGTACGTACCGGCCAGCCCGACCAACTCGTCCCGGGTCATGGGCAATGACCACGGGATCGAACAGTTCTCGAGGTCGACGAAAGGGGCCAGAGGCGGCAGATCCAGGCGGTGGCGGCGGGCCCGCTCCTTCTCGTCGGTCGACGATCTGTTCCGGGCACCCAGCAACCCGGATACCCAGTCAACCGATCGGTCGGGTCCGTTCCGGATGACGCCGAAGACGCCCCCGGGACGAAGCACCCGGCCGACCTCGGCCACGGTTTTGTCGGGTTCCATCCAGTGCCAGGCGGAGGAGACCATCACTGCATCAAGAGTCGCCGACCGGATGGGAAGCTGTTCGGCCTTACCTCTGATCGCCCCCACGTCCGGTGACGAGCGTTTGAGCACCTCCAACATGCGACCGTCGGGCTCAACGGCCACCACTCTGTCCGCTCGCTGGGCCAGTTGCCGGGTGAGCGCGCCGGTACCGGCACCGAGGTCGGCGGCCGTCGCCCCTGTCGAGCGCAGGATCCAGTCCACCGCCGACAGCGGGGGGCCGGGCCGGAAGCGGTCGTACTCTTCGGCCACCGACCCGAATGAGGACGCCCGTTGAGCAGTTTCGGGTGTTGCCATACTTGGACAGTACCGGCCCGGGAGGCCGTGTTGTCAGGCAGGGTGTCAGGCAGGGTGTCAGGCAGGGTGGTGGGCAGGGTGGTGGGCAACGGGCCCCGATGGTTCGCGGTGGCCGACCACAGGGGCCGGGTAGGGTGAACGGGTGCGACCATCGGTGGAGAGGGCACCCACCTACCCTCGGGGCAGGGGCGCGTTGTCATCGGCCCTGGGCCGCGGGCTCCACCGTTGACGGGCCCTGATTCATCGGATCGGTCCCGCTCGGATGCCTCGTCCGTCGGGACGCTGCCCGACCGTGTTCTCCTGTGGATGCCTCATGGCAAGGGCATGCTCGGAGGCCATGTCGTGCAGATCGAGAAGACCGCACGCGCTCTCGGTGAGAAGGGCGTGGCCGCGGTCACCGACTTCTCGGACGACCCTCCGCTGACCGACATCGAGCTGGTGCACGGCTTCGGGCTGAGCGCGGCGCAGATCCGCCGCTGCCATACGAGACGGGTCCTGGTGGCTCTGTCGCCGATCTATTGGGACCGCTCCTATCGAGCGGAGGGTCCCCGCGGAAGCTCGGGGCCCGCTCGGTGGCCGGACGGGGCTTTCGGGCCGCCCAGTTCGCCCGCGCCGCACTGCGTGGCCGCGGTTCCTTGATGGAGGCGAACCTGGGCGGTGTGCCCAGCGAACTCGAGCTACTGACGGCGTATGAGTCCGCTGACCTGCTCCTGCCCAACGCGGTGGGCGAGGCCGACAGCATCAGGCTGGACTTCGGCGTGTCGACGCCGATGACTCCGGTCCCCAATGGTGTCGACCCGCTGAGCTTTTCGGCCTCGTCGGCGCCGTTCGAGGACCGCCGCTACGCACTTTTCGTCGGTCGGATCGATCCCCACAAGAACCAGCTGGGCGCCATCCGAGCCCTCCGTGGATCGGGCCTGCCCCTGGTCATCGCCGGGCATGACCATCCCCATCATCCCGGCTACGCCGCACAGTGCCGGGAGGAAGGTGGTGACTGGGTGACCTTCACCGGCGAGGTAGCTCACGACTCGGCCGAGCTCGCCGATCTCTACCACGGCGCCCGGGTCCACCTGCTCCCCAGCTGGTTCGAGACCACCGGTCTGGTCTCGCTGGAGGCGGCGTTGAGCGGATGCAGCGTGGTGTCGACATCACTCGGGCACGCCCGGGAGTACCTCGATGATCTGGCCTGGTACTGCGACCCCCACCAACCATCGGCGATCCTGACCGCCGTGCGACAGGCATGGGACTCGCCACCTACCGGTCAACTGAGACAGCGGATCCTGGACCGTTACACGTGGGAGCATGTGGCCGAGGCAACCATCGCTGCCTACCGCACGCTGGTCCGCCGGTCCCTTGAAGACCCGACCGTCTGAGCACAGGATCACGCCTGTTCGAGATCAGTCGGTGACGTTCGACTACGTGGAGACCACACGCGTCACCGCACGCAGCCGCCGGTCACCGCACGCCAAGGAGGAGCTCGGTGACCAGCTGATCGAGGCGCTCGTGCCCGTATCCCCTGGCGGCCAGCGTCTCCTCGTCGACCGCGGCAGCAGCGGCGCGCACACTGGCGACGCCCTCGGCGCCGAGCCCGTCGGGTGAGGTGGGCACGTTGATCTCCTCACGCCGGGCCGTCCGGAGCGCATCTACGATGTCCGCATCCTGGTGGAAGCGTCCGACCTTGTCGCGCAGGATGAGGTAGGTGCGCATGCAGCCGCGGGCAAAATCCCATACGCCGTCACCGTCCTCGGTCCGGTAGGCGTGGGCGTCGAAATGGCGCATGCCGTCCCATCGGGCATCCTCGAGCACCTTGACCGTGTAGAAGGCATCGCGGATCCCCTCCGACCCGAATCGGAAGTCCTGGTCGAATTTTCCGATGCGTTGGGCATTGAGGTCGATGTGGAAGAGCTTGCCGTGCCACAGGGTCTGGGCCACGGCGTGGGAGAAGGCCAGTCCACTCATGGTCTCGTGGGCGAACTCGGGATTGAGCCCGACCATGTCCGGCCATTCGAGCTCGTTGATGAAGGCCAGGGCATGTCCCACCGTGGGGAGGAGGATGTCCCCCCGAGGCTCGTTGGGTTTCGGCTCGAGAGCGAAACGCAGGTCATACCCGCCATCCCTCACGTAGGAGCAGCACAGGTTGACCGCTTCGGCGTAACGGTCGAGGGCCCCCTGGACATCTTTGGCCGCATCGGCCTCGACCCCCTCCCGACCGCCCCAGATCACGAAGACCTTGGCACCGAGGTCGACGCCGAGGTCGATGGCGTCCAGTGTCTTGGCCACGGCCATCCGACGAACGGCCGGGTCGTTGGCCGTAAATGCTCCCTCTTTGAACACGGGGCGGGAGAACAGATTGGTGGTGGCCATGGGGACCTGCAAGCCCGTCTGCTCGAGGGCGGCGCGGAACCGCTTGAGGATGACGTCGCGGTCGGAAGATGATGCGTCGTAAGGAACGAGGTCGTTGTCGTGCAGAGTGACCCCGTAGGCGCCGAGGTCGGCCAGCCGATAGACGGCGTCCGCCGGATCGAGCGGGGGGCGGGTCTCGTGGCCGAACGGATCCCGTCCGGGGTTGCCCACTGTCCACAGACCGAAAGTGAAATGGTCTTCGGGGGTTGGCACAAACGACTCTGTCATGACGACACCTCTGCATCGCATCGGAGGATCGAGTGCCGAAGCAGCTCGCCACCAACGCTACCCACCCCTACCTGGGTCGGCGACAGGCACCATCCCCGGTCCGCCGGCGCCCGGATGTTCACCCTCTGGCCGCCGCGTATCGGGTCCTGACCTCGTTGGACCGTTCCGATCCGGGCCCCGGTTCGACCACCGTCCCGGCCCGGAGTCCCCACCGGTCAGTGATCTGGTCGACATCCGAGTCCGACGCCACCACGGCGGCCTGGAGGGCGGCGCCGGTGGCCACGATCTCATCCTCATCGGGCACGGTGACCGGCCGGCCGGCCAGCGTGGCCACCACCTGGCGGTAACCGGCCGACCGGGCCCCGCCACCCACCAGGACCAACCGTCCCTCCCCGGTTGGCAGCCCTTCCGCCTCCAAGGCGTCGAGACCGTCAAGCAAACCGCAGACCACTCCCTCGAAGGCCGACCGGGCCAGGCATCCTCGGGAGACGTCCGACCGGATGCCGTTGAGGCTGCCCGTGGCGTGAGGCCGATTGGGCACCCGCTCGCCGGCCAGGTACGGAACCAGCACCAAACCTTGCGAACCGGCAGGTGCACCGAGGGCGAGGGCATCGAGCTCGTTGTGGTCCACGTCCAACAGTCGTCCGACGGCCTCGGTGACCAGCGCGGCGTTGAGGGTGCACACCAGCGGTAAAAATCGACCGGTGGCGTCGGCGAACCCGGCTACCGCGCCGGTGGCGTCGTGGGTGGGGTGGTCGGTGGAGGCGAAGACCGTTCCCGAGGTTCCGATGGATAGGGCGACATCGCCCGCGGCCAGACCGATTCCCAAGGCTGCCGCCATGTTGTCACCCGTCCCCGCCGCTACCGGTGTGTCCGCCATCAGGCCGAGCTCGGCCGCCGCCTCCGCGGTCAGCACCCCCGCCTGATCCCAGGGCCCGAGAACATCAGGGACGGAACCGGCCCAATCCCGTTCGGGGTCGATGAGGCCCAGCAGGTCGAACCGGTAGCGGCCCTCGGAGGGGGACCAGTAACCGGTGCCGGAGGCGTCGCCCCGATCGGTCACGCTCCGCCCGGTGAGCCGGAGGTTCAACCAATCGTGAGGCAACAGCACCCGCGCCACGCCGGCGAATGTGTCGGGTTGGCAGCGACGGAGCCACGCAAGTTTGGCCACGGTGAAGGCAGCCACCGGCACGCTCCCGGTGGCCTCCACCCAACCCTGGGCGGACAGGCGGTCGAGCAGCGCCTGGGCGTCGGGAGCAGACTCGGTATCGTTCCAGAGCTTGGCCGGGCGCAGCACCCGTTCGTCTCGATCGAGGACGACCAAGCCGTGCTGCTGTGCGGCCACGGCCAACCCCTTCACGTCGGATGGCCCGGCTTGTTGCTCCGCTGCTTCTCCCAGCGCGGCCGACATGGCCTCCACCAGGGCCGCCCACCACCGTTGGGGCGCCTGCTCGCTCCGCGGCGGCGAGGTGGCCGGGTGTTCGGATCGCCCGGCACCGATCACCCGTCCGGTGGCCATGTCACGCAACTGGACCTTGGTCGACTGGGTGGAGGAGTCGATCCCGGCTACGAGAGGCACCGGTCTGACGCTAGTGGCCGCCCCGCGAGTCGAGCGTCGCTGGCCTCGGCTCGATGACTACCTCCCCGACCCGCTTGTCGGGAACGCCGCCGCTCTATCGGGCGTCGGAGCCCATGAACCCGGCCGTCCCGAAGCTGAACACCCCACCGTCGGCGGCCACGAGCCAGTAGCCCTGGCCGTTCTGGGATGCTTTGATTCCTCCGACCGAGGCGGCCAGTTGGTGCCCTCCTTCGGAGCCGAGGAACCGTGCGTCACCGAAGGTGAACACCCCACCGTCTGACGCCACCAGCCAGTAGCCCTTCCCGTCCGGGGTGGCGGCCATACCCACGGCGGGCTTGTTCAGACGGATGGCCCCGGTGGAGCCGTAGAAGCGGGCGGAGCCGAAGGTGAACACCCCACCGTCTGACGCCACCAGCCAGTAGCCCTTCCCGTCCGGGGTGGCGGCCATCCCCACCACCGGCTTGTTCAGATGGTCGTGGCCGGTCGAGCCGAAGAAGTGAGCGTCACCGAAGGTGAACACCCCACCGTCGGACGCCACCAGCCAGTAGCCCTTCCCGTCCGGGGTGGGGGTCAGGCCCACGATGGGCTTGTTCAACCGGTGGCCACCCTCTGATCCGTAGAAACGGGCGTTGCCGAAGGCGAAGACGCCGCCGTCCGAAGCCACCAACCAGTAACCCCCGCCGTTTGTAGTCGAGCCCATGCCCACAATGGGCTGGTTCAGGTGGTCGTCCACCAGGGATCCGTACGAGTGGGCGTTGCCGAAGTTGGTCACGGCCCCATTGGCCGCGGTGATCCAGTAGCCCTTCCCGTTGGGGGTGGTGGCCATGCCGCTCGAGTTGAGGCCGGTGGGGGTCACAGCCACCGTCACCGTGGCCGACGCCACGCCGCCCAGAGCATCAGTAGCGGAGACAGTCAGCTGTGACGTCCCGGCGGTGGTGGGGATACCGCTGATGGTTCCGTCGGAGGAGAGGACGAGGCCGGAGGGCAACGACCCCGAAGAAACCGTCCAGAGATAGGGGCCTGTTCCGCCCTGGGCGCTCAGCTGGTCACTGAAGGCCACGTCGACATGGGCGGCAAGGGACTGGCTACCGAGGAAGACCAGCGCGGGAGCGATGGTGACCGACTCGGTCTGGGTGACCTTCTGGTTGTGGCCGTCGGTGGCCACCAGGGTGAAGACGAAGGTCCCGCCGGCGGTGGGGATGCCGCTGATCTCCCCGGTCGAGCTCGACAGGGTGAGCCCGGCGGGTAGGGAGCCGTCGGTCACCGACCAGGTGTAGGACCCGGTCCCACCCGAGGCTGACGGGGACACGTCGTAGGTGACGCCATGCTCGCCGGCGGGGAGGACCGAGGAGGTTATCGATGGGTCGGTAGCGACGGTGACCGACTCGGTCTGCGTGCCCTGCTGGCTGTTGCTGTCGGTGACCACCAGGGTGAAGGGGAAGGTGCCGCTGGCGGTGGGGGTGCCGCTGATCTCCCCGGTCGAGGGCGACAGGGTGAGCCCGTCGGGCAGAGAGCCGTCGGTCACCGACCAGGTGTAGGACCCGGTGCCTCCAGCCGCGGAGGGGGTCGCGTCATAGCTGACTCCCTGCTCGCCGTCGTGTGGGACGGAGGAGGTGATGGCAGGGTCGTTGGTGATGATGACCGACTCGGTCTGGGTCACCTGCTGGTCGTCGCCGTCCGTGGCCACCAGGGTGAAGGGGAAGGTGCCGCTGGTAGTGGGGATGCCGCTGACCTCCCCGGTGGAGGGCGACAGGGTGAGCCCGGCGGGCAGGGATCCGTCGGTCACCGACCAGGAGTAGGACCCGGTGCCGCCCGAGGCGGTGGGCGTGACGTCGTAGGGCACACTCCGCTCGCCGCCCGGCAGCACCGGGGAGGTGAAGGAGGGATCGGTGGCGATGGCGACCGACTCGGTCTGGGTCGCCTGCTGGTCGTCGCCATCGGTGGCCACCAGAGTGAAGGGGAAGGTGCCGCTGGCGGTGGGGGTGCCGCTGATCTCCCCGGTCGAGATGGACAGGGTGAGCCCGGCGGGCAGGGAGCCGTCAGACACCGACCAGGTGTAGGAACCGGTGCCGCCGGAGCCGGTCGGCGTCACGTCATAGGCCACACCCTGCTCGCCGCCCGGCAGCACCGGAGAGGTGATGGACGGGTCGGTGGCGATGGTGACCGACTCGGTCTGGGTACCCTGCTGACTGTTGCCGTCGGTGGCCACCAGGGTGAAGGGGAAGGTGCCACTGGCGCTCGGGGTGCCGCTGACCTCCCCGGTGGTGGGAGACAGGGTGAGCCCGGTGGGCAGGGAGCCATCGGTCACCGACCAGGTGTAGGAACCGGTGCCGCCCGAGCCGGTCGGCGTCACGTCATAGGTGACACCCTGCTCGCCGCCGGGGAGGACCGGGGAGGTGATGGACGGATCGGCAGCGATGGTCACCGACTCGGTCTGGGTGACCTGCTGGTTGTCGCTGTCGGTGGCCACCAGGAAGAAGGGGAAGGTACCGCTGGCGGTGGGGGTGCCGCTGATCTCGCCGGTCGAGGGAGACAGGGTGAGCCCGGTGGGCAGGGAGCCGTCGATGACCGACCAGGTATAGGAGCCGGTGCCGCCGGAAGCCCCCGGTGTCACGTCATAGGTGACACCCTGCTCGCCGCCGGGGAGGACCGACGAGATGATGGACGGGTCGGTGGCGATGGTGACCGACTGGGTCTGGGTGACCTGCTGGTTGTCGCCGTCGGTGGCCACCAGAGTGAAGGGGAAGGTGCCGCTGGCGGTCGGGGTGCCGCTGATCTCGCCGGTGGAGGGCGACAGGGTGAGCCCGGTGGGCAGGGAGCCGTCGGTCACCGACCAGGTGTACGAGCCGATACCGCCGGACGCGGTGGGGGTTACGTCATAGGTCACACCTTCTTCGCCACCGGGCAGGACCGAGGAGGTGATGGACGGATCGGTAGCGATGGTGACCGACTCGGGCTGACTGACCTGCTGGTCGTCACCGTCGATGGCCACCAGGGTGAAGGGGAAGGTGCCGCTGGCGCTCGGGGTGCCGCTGATCTCGCCGGTAGAGGGCGACAGGGTGAGACCGGTGGGCAGGGTGCCGTCGGTGACCGACCAGGTGTACGACCCGGTCCCACCCGAGGCCGTCGACGTGACGTCGTAGGTCACGCCCTGTTCACCGTCGGGTAGCACTGACGAGGTGATGGACGGATCGGCGGCGATGGTGACCGACTCGACCTGAGAACCCTGCTGACTGTTGCCGTCGGTGGCCACCAGGGTGAAGGGGAAGGTGCCGCTGGCGCTGGGGGTGCCGCTGATCTCGCCGGTGGAGGGCGACAGGGTGAGACCGGTGGGCAACGAGCCTCCGGTCACCGACCAGGTGTAGGAGTCGGTGCCACCCGTTGCACTCGGTGTCACGTCGTAGGTAACGCCCTGCTCACCGCCGGGCAGGACTGTGGAGGTGATCGACGGATCGGCAGCCATGGTGACCGACTCGGCCTGGCTGGCCTGCTGGTTGTCAGCGTCGGTGACCACCAGGGTGAAGGGGAAGGTGCCACTGGCGCTCGGGGTGCCGCTGATCTCGCCGGTCGTGGGCGCCAGGGTGAGCCCGGCGGGCAGCGAGCCGTCTGTCACCGACCAGGTGTAGGAGCCGGCCCCTCCCGTGGCACTCGGGGTCACGTCGTAGTTGGCGCCCTGCTCGCCGCCGGGCAGGACCGAGGAGGTGATGGTCGGACCTTCGGGAGTCACGGAGTTGGACGGCGAACTGACCGGACCGGTTCCCTGCGTGTTCACCGGGTAGACCTCGAAGGTGTAGGCGGTGCCGTTGGTCAGCCCGGTGACCGTGGTCGTGGTGGCTGTCGAGGCGGCCCGGTTGAACTCGGCGTAGCCGCCACCCGAGGAGTACCAGACGTTGTAGTTGGTGATGGCGCTCTCGCCGCTGCTCCCCGCAGTCCACGACACCGTGGCCTGGCCGCTGCCGGCTACCGCGGTCACCGCCGAGACGGCGCCGGGGTCGACCGAAGGGGTGACCTCCGCCCGGGGGGAGGAGCGGTCGCTCAGCCCGGCGGCGTTGCCCGCCTGAATCGAGATGTAGTAGGTCGTTCCGTCGGTCAACCCGGTCAGAGTGCAGGTCAGGGCACCCGAGGTGGTGCAGGTGGTTATCTGGTCTCCGGCCACCGGTGCGTCAAATGCGGTCACCGTGTAGGCGGCGTCGCTGACACCGTCCACGGTCTGGTTGCTGATGGGCGCTCCACCGTTCCAGGACGGCGCCGCCCAGGTGACGACCGCGCTTTCATACTCGCCGTTGACGGTCACCGACGACGCAGCCGGTGGGTCGGGATAGGTGTAGGGGGTACCGGTCAGTGGTGTGGAGGTCGCCCCCACCCCGGCGGCGCTCACCGCTCGGAGGTACACCGTGTAGCTGGTGCCATCGGTCAGTCCGTCGATGATGATCGGTGATGTGGTGCCACTGGCGGTGGTCCAGGAGCTCCCCCCGTTCAACGAGTACTGGTACGAGGCGATCGGGTCCCCTCCGGCTGAGCCGGCGGTGAAGGAAACCGACAGAACGGAGTCACTCGGGGTGAGGGAGGTAAGGGCCGGCGCAGCGGGACGGGCAATCGGCGTCACCGGCTGGAGCGGGGTGGACGAGAGGCCGGAGCCTGCCGCGTTGGTGGCGACCACGCCGATGTAATAGGTGGTGTTGTTGGCCAGGCCGGTGACGCTGCAGGCCAGCGTGGCGGTCGTGCAGGCCACCCCGGCGGTGGTGGTCCCCGCCGACGTGGTGTAAGCGGTGGCGGTGTAGCCGGTCACGACCGACCCTCCGTTCGAGGCCGGCGCCGTCCAGCTCACATCGGCCGAGGCCGTGTCACTGGTGGTCTGGACGGCGGTCGGCGCCCCCGGCACCGTCAACGGTGTGGCGCTGGCCGGATCGGACGCGGTCCCGTCACCGATGGCGTTGTCGCCGCGGACGGAAACCGTGTAGCTGGTCCCGTTGACCAGGCCGGTGATGGTGAAGTTCGAACTGGTGGTGCCGGTGGACACGAAGGGGGCGCCGTCCAGCGAGTAGTCGACTTCGGTGACCGAGGATCCTCCGTCGTTGCCGATCGAGGCAGCGACCGAGATGGTGCCGTTCCCTGGGGTCAATGTCACGGTCGGGGTGCCGGGTACCGTGGCCGGTTCGGCCTCCACCGGAGCGGAGGACAGTGAGTCACCGACGACGTTGGCCGCCCGGATCTCCACGGGATACTCGGTGCCGTTGGACACCGGGGTCGTTCCGTCGGTCGACAAGGTGGTGATGACCATCGGGTTGGCGTTCGACGAGGAGGTCTGCCAGGTGGTTCCGGCATCGGTCGAGTACTGGTAGGTGAGGATGGGGCTGCCGCCCGTCGACGCCCCGGCGTACGACACGCTGATGGTGGCGTTGCCGCGGGTGGTGGCGGTTATGGTCGGCTGGCCGGGAACGGTGGCCGGCGTCCCCGACAGGGCCGTCGACGGACTGGAGTCTCCCACCGCGTTGTCGGCTTCCACCTCGACCGCATAGCTGGTTCCGTTGGTCAGGCTGCCGATGGTGAAGGTCGACGACAACGAACCCGTCGACGTCCATGGTCCGCCGTTGATCGAGTACTGGTAGGCAGTGATGGCTGAACCACCATTCGACCCCGGCGTGAAGCTCACCCCGAGGGATCCGTTCTCCGATGTGACGGTGGTGATGGTCGGTGGGTCGGGTACGGCGACCGGAATACCGGTGGCCACCGCTGATCCGGGGCCGTCACCAGCCGCGTTGACCGCGCGGATCTCGACGTCGTAGGTGTCGCCGTCGGTCAATCCGGTCACACCGTCGGCCGAGGTCGCCGTGATGGTCATGGTGGTCGAGGTGGCCGGCTGGCCATCTGTCCGGTTGTGCCACGTTGCTCCGGCATCGGTCGAGTACTGGTAGGCGGTGATCACCGATCCGCCGGTGCTGGCCGGTGCATTGAAGTTGACGGTGAGTGACTGGTTGGCCGCCACCATGCCGCCTGCGCCGGTGGTGATAGTCGGGGCGCCGGGCGTGGTGTACGGGGTGCCTGACTGGGAGGCCGACGCCATCCCGGTGCCCACCGCGTTGACCGCCCGCAGTTCGATGGGATAGGAGGTTCCGTTGGTCAGGTCCGTCGTCCCGTCGGTGGAGAGGGCGGCGATCTCACAGGTGACCGACGAACCGTTACCGCTCTGACATGGTGTGCTGTCGGCGTCCTCCGAGTACCAGGTGGTTCCGTCGGTGGACCAGTCGTAGTCGGTGATGGGCGACCCGCCGCTGGCCGGCGCCGTGAAGGTGACGGCCAGCGCCTGGTTCTGCGAGAGGATAGACGTGATGACCGGTGCAGAGGGTGGAGCAGTCGTGGTGAACGAAGTCGTCGCCGGTGCGCCGGGCCCGCTGACGTTGATGGCCTCCAACTCGAAGGTGTAGTTGGTTCCGTCGCTGAGGCCGGTCACCGGCACGGGACTGGTGGTCGACGCAGGTGACCAGTTGCCTCCTCCGTTGGTGCTGTACCGGTATCCGGTGATCGCACTTCCTCCGTCGCTCCCGGGGGTGAAGGCGATCGAGGCAGTGGTTGAACCGACCTGAACCGACGTCAGGGTGGGAGCCCCAGGCAGTGCCACCGGGGTCTGGGTCACCGAGTTGGAGGGGGTACCGGGGCCGGTGGCGTTGACCGCTTCGATCTCCACCGAATAGGCGGTCCCGTCAGTCAGGCCCGAGATGGTCAGTGGGCTGGATGTCGTCGAGCTCGACAGCCAGGTACCGCTGTTGTTGAGTTGGTAGAGATAGCCGGTGATCGTGCCGCTGGACGATGGTGGCGTGAAGTCGACCTGAAGGGCCCCATCCTCCGGAGCGATCGACGAGATGACGGGAGAACCCGGGGGCCCGGACGGGGTCAGGGTGCCGGTGGCGGTGGAAAAGGGGCCGTCGCCTATGGCATTGACCGCCTCCACCTCGAATATGTAGCCGGTCCCGTTGGTCAATCCGGAGACGGTGGCCGACGTCGAGGTCGAATCGGTGTCGTCGGTGGTCCAGCTGCTTCCGCCGTTGCTCGAGTACTGGATGATGTAATCGCTGATCGGGTCGGCGCCGGCGCTGGGCGCAGTCCATTGGAGGGCGACGCTCTGGTTACCGGCTGTCCCCGACACGGTCGGAATTCCGGGTATCCCGGTCGAATAGGTGATGACCACCGAGCCGTCGTAGGTCGAGCCCGGGTCGACGAAGGTGTTGGACAGCGACGGCGCTCCACTGTCAGCGCCCGAGTAGTACTGGTCGACTCCGCTCAATCCGGCAATTCCTCCGGTGGAGTTCTCACCGGGACTCCCACCCTGGCCGTACCACTCGTCGGAACTACCGGAACCGAACTGGTCGGCACCCGCCGCACCTCCGGCAGCGCCGCCGCCGCCACCGGCCCCACCACCACCGTCGCATCCGGCCTCACCGGCTGGCGCATCGGCATTGAAGTACTGATTGGCGGTGTCCCCACCTTGCGAGCCGCCGCACATGGTGAACACGGCGATGCCCGGTTGGCCCTGGGTGGCATCCGTCGGCAGGGGCGAGGGGCTCTCGATGGTGTTGTGGGACGTGCAGCCGCTACCGCTGCACAAGGCCGGAAGACCGTAGGTAATGGGAGTCGGGGTTGACTGGGGGACGTAGGAGGCAAGGCTGATCTGACCTCTGACCAACGCGTACTGTCCCGAGCCTCCGCTCCCGCCGCCGCCGGCGGCGACGACGGTGCCGATGCTGGTCGGCGCGGTCGCCGAGCTCCCTACCTCGACCGCGGTGGCCGCCCCCCCTGAGCCGCCGTATCCGGAGCAGCCGTTGGGTCCGGGGGCCCCGCCCGTGCCCCCGTCGTACTGGGTGAGTGGGTTGATACCGCCGGGGGCGTCGTTGGCGTCCACCGGCGACGAAGCGTCCAGACCCTTCGTGCACCCGGTGTCGATGGGCTCATCGCCACCGGATCCCACGCCCATGGTCAGGTAGTCGCCGGGGGTGACCACCATGGTGCCGGTCACTTCGCCCAGATAGCCGCCATCCGGTGGGCGTCCGGAACTGTCGTCGCCGCCCCATCCGCCATAGCCACCGGTAGCGGTGATGGTGAGCGAGGTCACACCGGCGGGGACGGTGAAGTTCTGCAAGGTGTCGCTGTTGAAGCCGAAGGTCTGGGTGACGGTCGAGGGGGTAGCCCCCGCCGGTGCCACCAGACCGGGCAGGGACGGTAGGACCAGACCTCCCGAGATGATGGCCAGTATGGCCGCCACCAGGGCAAACCGCCGCCGCCCTGCTTTCAACAAACGGAAGTCGTAGTTTCTCGCCGGAAAGGATTCTTTTGTCGCCATATGTGACAAATCGTCCGATACGGGATTTACCTTTAGAAAACCGATCCGGGCCCTACGAAATTTGGCGCCAGTGCCCGTGCCACCGCCACTGCCACTGCCACAGCCGGGCGGGCGTCGGGATCCGGCTGATTGCGCCCCAACTACTACAGGTGGTAGTAAGTACGACACGTTGTCGTAGTGCGACCGCGGCCGAGGCCGGCGAGGAAGACGGTGGGGCCTGGTGAAAACCGATGTGGAGCCCGGTGTCCCCCCCGCCCAACGAGGGTCTTCCACTTACCGCCTGGACCGACCGCCGCCAGACCTCCAACGTACGTACCGGCTTGTGCTGGCCACGCTGTGGCTGCTTGACGCCGTGCTCCAGATTCAGCCCTTCATGTTCACCAGCGGATCCAGCGGATTGAGTGGCATGTTGAACGGCACGGCCGGCGGCAACCCGGATTGGGTGGCCCACACCATCACCTGGAACGGCTCGATCGTCTACCACCAACCGATCGCCACCAATACCGCGTTCGCCCTCGTCCAGTTCGTGATCGCCTTCGGCATAGTGTCGAAGCGCACCTGCAAACCGGCTCTGGTCCTCTCCATTGTGTGGTCGGTTGGTGTCTGGTGGTTCGGCGAGGGATTGGGCGGCATCCTCACCGGCGCAGCGACCCCTTTGGGCGGTGGCCCGGGGGGCGTTCTCTTCTACGCCCTCCTGGCCGTACTTCTGTGGCCCACGGATGGCTCGGACACGCCATTCGTCGCCGCCCGTAGCGTCGGCGTGCGAGCGGCAAAGGCCATCTGGGCGGCGGTGTGGCTCCTTCTCGCCCTTCTGTCGGTGGTCGGTGCCGGCCGGTCACCCCGGGCGCTGCATGATCTGGTGAGTGGGTTCAACAGCGGCCAGCCGGGTTGGCTGGGCCACATCGACCGGGTCACCGAGTCCTTTTTTCTCCACCACGGGACGCCGGCCGCCATCCTGCTGGCCGTCGTCTGTCTGATCGTGGCCGTCGGGGTGTACCTGCCTCCGCAGGTCACCCAGTGCACCTTGGTTCTGGCCATCGCCATCTTCGCCGTCATCTGGGTCGCAGTCCAGGACCTGGGCGGGATTCTGGCCGGTGGAGCCACCGACCCCAATTCCGGGCCACTGATCATCCTGTTGGCGCTGATCTACTGGCCATTGATGACCGGTTCGGCTCCAGGGCGGCGCCTGTCTGCGGACAGGTCGTTGGCGCGGGCGGGGAGCTGAGCGACCGTGGGCACTCCGGCCTGGTTGTACTACCTGTTCGGGCTCCTGATGCTGGCCGTTGCCGCCTACGGGCTTGCCCTGCTGCTCGTTTCCGTGCCCACCCGTCAGTTCGTCGGTCGGGACGTCGACATGGCCCACATCTTCATGGGAGTGTCGATGGCCGGCATGTTCGTGGGGCGATGGGCATTCGGGCCCAGCGCCATCTGGGAGCTCATCTTTGCCGCCCTCCTCATATGGTTCGTGGCCCGGACCCTGCAGTCCATCCAACGGTGGGGACTCCACCTCCCCCACGAGGCGGTCCACGCCGTCATGAGCTTGGCCATGCTTCTCATGTACTGGTACCCGGTGGGCGCCTCCGGCGTCGGGGTGCCGATCGCCATGGCCATGTCGGCCTCGTCCACCACGGCGAGGCTGGATCCCGGTGTGGGTCTCCTCCTGGCGGTGCTGCTCTTGGCCTCTGCCGTCTTCACTCTGGCCTCACCGGCCAAGGGTGCCTCGCACCACGGCACGCACGCGCCCGTCTACGTCACCAGCGGCGTAGCCACTTCCCCGGCGCCGCCTGGTCTCGCCGTGGAGGGGAAACCGCCGGTTGGAGCGGTCGAGACACTCATCACCGCCCCCTGGCTCGAGGATGCCAGCCACGTCGTCATGTGCATCGGTATGGGCTTCATGCTCATACTGATGCTCTAGGGCTCGGGCGGTTCCACCAGCTGATCCGAGGCGAAGGGAGATCTTCGATGACCATCACTTCAACGTGCGACAACCCCATGTGCTCGTGCGATCCCTGTGGCTGCGACGACTGCCGGTGCGGCGCGGCCAACCTGGGCGAGCTCGAGCGACGGGTGATGGAGATCCTCTGGAGATCGGAGGGCCACGAGGTGTCCGGTCGGGAGGTGGCCGACCAGCTCCCGGCGTACGCCTACACGACGGTGGCCACCATCCTGGATCGTCTGGGGCGCAAGGGGATGCTGACCCGGAGGCTGGTCGGTCGGAAGATCCAGTTCGCCGCGGTCGGCAACAAGGGCTCGCACACAGCCGTCCTCATGCATGCCACCCTCCACCAGGACAAGGATCCCGAGTCTGCCCTGCTCCGCTTCGCCGAAAGCTTGTCCGGTTCAGAAGCGTCGATTCTCCGGCGGGCTCTGAACAGGCTGGACCGGGCCGCTCATCCCTAGGGCCCATGACACATTTCCTACCCAGCGTCGCGACAGGCGGGAGGCTGTGGCCCATCCGTTCCTCTTCGGTCAACGGATCCCGGTCCTCGGGCCTCCTAGCCAGCTAGGGTCGGTCGGTCGCATCAACGACCGAGCCGGGGTAGCCGGCTCCAGGTGCCCGGTTGGGGCGACGGCGACGGCACTACTCGATGGATGCGTCAAGGGGGATTCACAGTGAAAGATCGCAGGCGCTCCTCGACCTGGTGGTATGTGCCGATCCTGGCCATTGTGGCCGCGGCCGCAGGGTGCTCGGGCAATTCGGCCAGCACGACAACGACCACAACGGCGGCCAAGTCGTCCGCCACCACTGCACCGTCAGGTTCCGGAGCCCCCTCCAGCGTCACCGCCAAACAGGTCGATATCGGAGCCATCTCGACTCTCACCGGGCAACTGGCCGGTTATTTCGGAGGGCTGGCCCCGGGCATGATCGCCTACTTCGACAATTTGGACGCCCACGGAGGGGTCAACGGGCGCAAGATCGTACTCACCAACTCACTGGACGACGGCGGATCGGACACCCAATTCGTCCAGGACGCCCGAACCCTGATCTACCAGGACCACGTGTTCGCCATCGGTGTGGCTTCGGCGTGGTTCACCCCGAGCCTCTTCGTCACCACCAAGACCCCGACCTACGGGTACAACGTGAGCGCCAACTGGCAGACCGCGCCCAACCTCTTCGCCGTGGGCGGCTCGACACAGGTCTACTCCAACGGGTTCCCCACGATGGCCTACGTGATCAAGAAGCTGGACGCCAAGTCAGTCGCCTACGTGAGCTACGGACCGTCCATTGCCTCCTCGTACGACGCCTGCAGCTCCTATGCCCAAGGCATGAAGAAGGCTGGGGTCAACGTCGTTCTGGCTGACGTAGGGGCGCAGGTGGGCGGGAGCTACAACGCCGACGTTCAGAAACTGCAGCAGAGCGGGGCTCAATTCGTGGTCACCTGCATGCAGGCCTCGGACAACATCACCCTGGCTCGCGACATCCAACAGTACGGGCTCAAGATCAAGCAGCTCTGGCTCAACGGATACAACCAGGCGCTCCTCGACCAGTACAGCAACCTGATGCAGGGCGTGTACGTGCTGAACGCCTCAGCGGTGCCCTTCGAGGCGGCCAACAGGGCCAAGTACGGCAACACCTACCCGGGTTTGCAGACCTACATCGCGGCCATGGACAAATACGAGCCCGCCGATACCTATAACGGGGTGGCCTTTCTCGGCTGGCAATCGGCCGCTCTGATCGCCGCAGGGATCAAGGCAGTCGGCAACAACATCACCCAGGCCAATGTCATCAACGCCACCAACAAGATCACCAACTTCACCGCCAATGGTGTGTCGGCCCCGGTCAACTGGGCCGTCAATCACACCGGGGTCACCCTGCCCGCCTGCACCTCCTTCGTCCAGGTACAGGGAACGGTCTACGAGCCCGTGTTCGCCCCGGGCAAGCAGGTCTTCATCTGCCTGGGCCCCAATGACAAGGACCCGGTACCGGTCACTCCTCCGCCGGGCACACCTGGCGCCTGACCCGTCGGAGGGCCGGCTCCACGGCCAGCGGCCAGGCCTCAGGCGCCCCCTTTGAGCTAGGCCCGGCCGTTCGCACTGGTGCCTGAACCGTCCCCGCCATAGGGCCCCGCCTCGGTCGCCGCTTCCGAGCCGTCAGACGAGAGGCCCGGCATCAGACCGCCCAACCCGCTCAACAGACTTCCCAGCTCCATGGGAACGACGATTTTGGTGGACGGGGACGTCCCTACTTGCTTGAGGGTTTCGAGGTACTGGACCTGCAGGGTCTTCGGGTCCAGCCCCCGCCCGACGACACGGATCCTCTCGAGAGCTTCGGCCAACCCTTCTGCTCGGAGTATGGCCGCCTGGCGCTCACCCTCGGCGTCGAGGATGGCCGCCGCCTTCTCTCCCTCCGCCAGGGTGATGGCCGCCTGCTTCTGGCCCTGGGCCTCGGTGATGGCCGCCCGCCGGCTGCGTTCGGCCGACATCTGTCGGGTCATCGCCTCCAACACGCCGGCCGGTGGGTTGACCTCCCGGACCTCGACGGTGGTCACTTTGACCCCCCACCGCTCAGTCACGTCGTCCAGGCGGATACGCAGCGAGGCATTCATGTCCTCACGCTTCGAGAGCACATCGTCGAGCGGCATGTCCCCGACCACGCTGCGCAGGGTGGTGGCGGCCACGTTCTGTGCGGCGGCGGCAAAGTTCTGCACCTGGAGGACGGACATCGCAGGATCGACCACCTTGTAGAAGATGATGAAGTCGATCGAGATCGAGGCGTTGTCCTGGGTGATGGCCGTCTGCTGCGGGATCTCGAGAAAACGCTCTCGGAGGTCGACCCACGACGTGCGGTCGGTCAGCGGGTTGATGAGCACGAGCCCGGGGCCCCGGATGCCCGTAGCCCGACCCAGCCGGAGTAGGACGATCCGCTGATACTCCCGGACGATCTTGACCGACAACCCGGCTGTGATCAGGACACAGAGCCCCACCACTCCGAATATGACGCCGAAGATCATGCGCTCTACCCCTTGCTTCCCCAGCCGAGGCTGGTGATCTCATCACCCGCCACCGGTTCTGCCTCTTCGCCCCACACGTCGAGTCGGACGCCGTCGGCCCGGAGGACCTGCACCCGGCCACCGGCCCTGACGGTCCCGTTCACCGCCTGCGCCGACCACTGCTCACCCCTGACACGCACAATGCCTCCGGGGGCCAGGTCGCTCACCGCGAAACCCTCGGCGCTCTCCAGGGATGTCAGATGGCGACCCAGCGAGCTCGGCGGGGCTGTCAATGCCTTCCACGCCGCGTAACCGAACCCGCCAGCGACGATCAGATCAGCCGTCAGGAGGGCCCACAGGGCCGGGGCCGATCGACCGTCGGCGATCATGAACACGAGCCACCCGGCGGCCAGGACGCCGGCCACCCCGGCTACGACGTGAGCGTGCGGCCCCGTGTGGAAGCCGGCTACGGCCGAGAGGATCACCAGACCGATCAGAACCCCAGCGACGATCCACATAGGGACCTCCTCCACCGGTTGTCTTGCCACGGATGATAGCAATGCTGTCGGGACGGTAGCCAGGCGTGAAACAGGCTGTCACCGGGCTCCGGGTCGGAGGCGGGTCCTGCGGTGGTTCTGACAGGCGGGTCCGTCGCAGGAGGATCTGGCCGGGGAACTCCCGTAGTGTCAACTCCCAACATGGGCCCCGATCGGTTGTACCCCAAGTGAGATTGCACTTTCGGCGGTACTCCCCTCTCGCCACCCCCGGGGAGGGGTGACATGAGCATGGGCCGGGTGGACGGAAAGGTGGCCATGGTGACCGGGGGCGCTGGAGGAATCGGTGCCGCCAGTGCGCGCGCCCTGGCCCACGAAGGTGCGTCTGTCATGGTGGTTGACATCGACACCGAGGGAGCGGGTCGGACGGTGGAAGCCATCGAGACGGCGGGTGGGTCCGCCTCTCTGGTACAGGCGGACCTGGCCGACGAGAGCGACGTGGTCGGTGCAGTTGCCGCCACACTCGATCGATTCGGACGCCTCGACATACTTCACAACAATGCCGCCCTGACTGATTCCGAATTTCTCTCCCGCGACACCCGGGTGACCGATCTCTCCTTGGAGGTCTGGGAGCGGACGATGGCCGTGAACCTGCGCAGCCAGATGCTCACCAGCAAGCACGCCATTCCGGCCATGCTCCGCAGCGGCGGGGGATCCATCATCAACATGTCGTCGGGGGCGTCGCTGAAGGGTGACCGTACCCGCACCGCCTACGGGGTATCCAAAGCCGGGGTCAATGCTTTGACCATGTACACCGCCGCCGGTCACGGCAAGGAGGGGGTCCGGGTCAACACCATCGTTCCCGGGCTCATCATCACCGACGCCGTCCGCGCCCATCTCGACGAGACCGTCCTGCAGCGGCTCAGCCATCTGACTCTCACCCCTTTCCTCGGGCAACCCCAGGACATCGCCAACCTGGTGATCTTCCTGGCCTCGGAAGAGTCCCGTTACATCACCGGCCAAATGATCACCATCGACGGTGGGATGTCCGCACACGTCGGCACCACCGCCAGCGGCAGCCAGGACGACTGACCCTCAGACACCCGGCGCCCCAGACACCCGGCGCCCCAGACACCCGGCGCCCCAGACACCCGGCGCCCCAGACACCCGGCTCCTCAGACTCTGGGCCCCTCAGACGCTGGGCACCTGCTGGGTGATGCAGTGGACATTTCCCCCGCCGAGCAGGATCTCGCGTCCCGGCACACCTTCGACCCGGCGGTCGGGGAACTCGGAGCGGAGCAGGTCGCCCACCTCGTCGTCAAGACGCTCGTCCAGGAGGGGATGGACCACCACCGAATTGGCCAGAAGGAAGTTGACGTAGGAGCCAGCCATCCGGTCACCGGCCGTGCGGGCCACGGCATGGGCGCTGCGGTCGACGCCGGAAACCTCCTCGGCGGTCATGGTGAGAGGGCCAGGGGCAGGGAGGAGACCTACGTCCAACGGGCGTCCACGGGCGTCGGTGGCCGACTCCAGTGTCATCCGGGCCTCCCGCGAAATGGCCGACTGGGGGTCGCCGGCCCCTTCGCTCCAGGTCAGGAGGACCCGACCCGGACGGGAGAAGCACGCCAGATTGTCCACGTGGCCGTCTGTCTCATCGCCAAAGACCCCACGGGGCATCCAGATCACCTTCTCCACGCCGAGATAGTCGTCCAAGAGGGACTCGATGTCCCGGCGGGAGAGGCTCGGATTGCGGTTGGGATTGAGCAGGCACTCGTCGGTGGTGATGCAGGTCCCCTCGCCATCCACGTGGATCGAGCCGCCCTCGAGGACGAACGGAGCGCGGTAGCGAGACGCCCCCTCCAGTTCGCACACCTTGGCCGCCACCAGATCGTCGTTGGCCCAGGGGAAGTAGAGCCCCCCGTCGAGCCCGCCCCACGCATTGAAGATCCAATCGACACCCCGTCGTTCACCGAGGGAGCGGTTGACCACAAAAGTGGGCCCGGTGTCCCGCACCCAGGCATCATCGGTGGTGGTCTCCACCACCCTGATGGCGTCCGAGCAGGACGAACGGGCATGCTCCCACTGCCCGGCCGACACCAGCATGGTGACCGGCTCACTGCGGGCGATGGCTTCGGCCACCCGTACGAAGGCGGTCTGCGCCGGCTTCGCCCCCAAACGCCAGTTGTCGGTCCGCTCCGGCCAGATCAGGTAGCAACCTTCGTGTGGCTCCCACTCGGCAGGCATGCTGAACCCGTCGGCACCGGGGGTCGACTCGAGAGTGGGCGAGGGCAACGACAGACCTCCTGGCCCGACGAAAGTGGGTCCCGAGATCCTACTTGGGCAGGCCCGACCGGTAGTCTCGTCCATCACGGGATGAGATGACCCCGGATCGCCTCCTTCCCTACAGCCAAGGCTGGATGTCGCCAAGGCCGGAGCGACGAGGCCCGGAGTAACGAAACCGGGAAATGCGATGTTGGAACAGAGGAACCCGATGAATCAGACGGTGGTGGCAGCTATCCAACAGGGGTTCGGTGACAACCGGGACGAGAACCGCGACAGGATCGTCGCCGCCGTATCCGAGGCCATTGCCGCCGGAGCCGGAATCGTTCTCCCCCCCGAACTGTTCGAGGGCCGCTACTTCTGCCAATCCGAACGACAGGAGTTCTTCTCATGGGCGACCACGACAGAGGAGAACCCGGCCATCTTGGCCATCCAGAAGGTGACAGCGGGGACCGGAGCGGTCGTGCCCGTCTCCTTCTTCGAGGATGCGCGACCCTCCTATTACAACTCCGTGGCCATCGTCGAGGACGGGACCGTGCTGGGCGTCTACCGCAAGTCACATATACCGGACGGGCCCGGCTACGAGGAGAAGTTCTACTTCACACCCGGTGACACCGGATTCAGGGTCTGGACGACCGGTCAGGGTCGGATCGGCGTGGCCATCTGCTGGGACCAGTGGTTTCCCGAGGCGGCCCGGGCCATGGCCCTCCAGGGGGCCGATATCCTCCTCTACCCCACCGCCATCGGCACCGAGGTCGGAAGCCAGGCGGGCAACGACACCTCCGACATGTGGCGGCGGGTCATGGAGGGACATGCGGTCGCCAACCACGTCCCGGTGGTCGCCGCCAATCGAGTGGGGACCGAGGACGACATCACCTTCTACGGATCCTCTTTCATCATCGACCATCGGGGTAGGCCCCTGGCCCAGGCCGGGCGGGACACGGTCGAGACCATCTATGCCGAACTGGACGTGGACCAGGCCACCGCCGACCGAGCCGGCTGGGGATTGTTTCGAGACCGGCGCCCCGACCTCTATGGCGATGTGGTCGGGAGGCACGGATGAGCGGCTGTGGCTGACCGTCCCCCCTTGAACCGGCGGATGGGTAACACCGACGCATTGATGCTTCGCATCGAGCGCTCCGCGCTCCTGCGCTCGACGATCCTGCAGGTCGCGCTGTTGGACGGACCCCCGGATCCGGCACGGATGCGGGCCAAGGTGGTGCGGGGCACCGCCGAGGTCGCAAGGTTCCGCCAGGTACCGGTTCCTAACCTGCTGCCGGGCGTGCCGCCCAGCTGGAAGGCGGCCGATGACTTCGACGTCGACTACCACCTGCGGTTCGCCCGCCTGAGCGGGTCCAACGACCTGAGGGCACTGCTCGATCAGGCCGCCCTGATCGCCGTGCAATCCTTCGATCCCGCTCGACCCCTCTGGGAGTCGCACGTGATCGACGGCCTCGAAGGCGGGCAGGCGGCAGCGATCCAGAAGATTCACCACGCCCTCGGCGACGGGGTGAGCCTGCTCGACATGGCCCTGCTCTTCGTCGACTTCGAGCGGGACCCTGACGACCTCCTGGTTGAGCCGGACGAGCTGGGGATCGAACACCTCTCCACTGCGTCCCGGATCGGCCACGGCTTCCTGATCGATGCGCGGGCGATGGTACAAATGGCTCGCCTGGCCCCGGGCCAGCTCATCGGCTTTGCCCGCCATCCGGCCGGGCGCGTGCGTTCGCTGCTGGCCACCAGTCGCTCGGCCGTGCGGCTGACAGCACCGGGATCGGGTGCGCTCAGTCCGCTCATGTCTGGCCGGTCGATCGGCGCTCGTTTCGACACGCTGGTGGTTCCTCTGGAGCAGTTGCGGGCTGCCGCCAAACGGGTGGGGGGTAAGTTGAACACCGCCTTTTTGGCGGCGGTGGCCGGTGGTCTCGGCCGTTACCACCAGCGGCATGGTATGCCCGTCGACGCGCTGCGGTGCGCCATGCCCATCAACACCCGCGGCGGTGGCAGCGGCTCGCCCGGCAACCAGTTCTCACCGACGCGATTCCGACTCCCGATTTCGATCACCGACACCGTGGAGTTGCTGGAGATGGCGCGAGACGTCACCCAGGCCCAGAAAGGCGAGCCCGGCCTGGCACTGGCTGATCCCGTAGCTCGGGCCATCAATACTCTGCCCGCCGCCCTCGTCGTTCCCGCCTTCGAGCACGTCATGCGGGGCATCGACGTCGTCGTCAGCAACGTACCCGGCTCACCCATCCCCCTCTATGTGGCGGGAGCTCGCTCCATCGGGAACTTCGGCTTCGCCCCTCGGGCCGGCGCCGCCGTCAACATAACGGTGATCTCGCACCTCGACGAGCTCCATATCGCCATCAACAGCGATCCGGCGGCCATCCCTGATCCTGACGTGTTCGCCGCCTGCCTCGAGGAGAGTTTCGACGACGTCCGCAAAGTGGCCTGATCGGCTCTGATGGGTCCGTTCAGATCGATGCAGTTGCGCTGGACAGCGGGAGTCACAGCGAAGAAGGGATGACGGCCTCGACCACGCTCGGTCCGGGTGTGGCCAGTGCCCGGGCCAGTTCGTCGGCGAATTGCTCGGCCGTGTCGGCCCGTGCCGCAGGCACTCCCAATCCCCGGGCCAGATGGGCGAAGTCGATAGAGGGATGGCCGAGGTCGAGCATGGCCCGGGCCCGAGGCCCGGAGGCCTTCGCTCCGACCCGGTCGAGCTCCATGTTGAGCACGGCGTAGGAGCCGTTGTTGAGAAGAATGGTGGTCACGTCGAGGCCCTCGCGGGCCATGGTCCACCACGACTGGAGCGTGTAGAGGGCGCTTCCGTCGGATTCGAGGGCAATGACCGGATGGTCGGGGGCACCCACCGCAGCACCGACGGCGACGGGCAGGCCCTGGCCGATGGCCCCGCCGGTGAGGCAGAGCCATTCATGGGGCGGGGACCCGGCGGTGGCCCCCGACGCCCAGAGGCCGGAGGTGTTGCCCTCGTCGGACACGATGGCGCCCTCCGGCATGAGTGCGCCGAGGGCCTGGCAGACGGCCTGAGCGGTGAGAGGCCCGGACGGCACCGCGGGTTGGTCGAATCCCTGGCGGAGGACTGATGCAGACCCGATCTCGACCAGGGAGGCCAGCGCCTCCACCGCCACATCCAGGTCATCGGCACCACCGGCCAGCGGATGGACCGTACACCCGGCGGGGACCAGGTCACTGGGCTTGCCCGGGTAGGCGAAGAAAGACACCGGCGAGGCGGCGTCCACCAGGACCAGGTGTCGGAGGCCGTCCAGCTGGAGGGCGGCGAATTCGGCCAGATAGGCCAGGCGGTCGACCGGCGGTCGGCCGGCACCGCGCTCCAGTCGAGCGGGAAAGGTCTCGCCGAGCAGCCTGGCCCCGGTACCGGCGGCGATGGCGGCCAGGGTGTCGAGGGCTTTTCCCGAGCAGGCTCGACCACCGATCAGGAGGGCGGCCGGCTCGCCGGAGCGCAGAGCGGCTGCCGCTGCCTCGACAGCGGCTCCATCGGGGGCCCGACCCGACGGTCGGGTTCCGAGGGACCCGACAGCCGGTTGCACGACGCCACCCTCGGACCACGAGACGTCGGCGGGCAGGATGAGAGTGGCCACCGATCCCGGCGGACCGTAGGCACAGACCAGTGCGTCGATCACGTCACGGCTCACCTCCGCTGACGACGTGGAGGAGCGGACGAACCCCGACACGTTGCGGGCCACGGTCACGATGTCCGACTGGAGTTGGGCGTCGAAAGGCTGATGAGTGAGAGCGTGGTCCCCCACGATGTTGAGCACCGGGCTCCGGGCACGACGGGCGTTGTGCAGATTGGCCAGGCCGTTCCCGAGCCCCGGCCCCAGATGGAGCAGGGTCGCCGCCGGTCGGCCGGTCATGCGGGCGTACCCGTCGGCCGCCCCGGTGGCCACGCCCTCGAACAGAGCGAGGACGCCCCGCATGTCGCTCACCTCGTCGAGGGCGGCGACGAAGTGCATCTCGGATGTTCCGGGATTCATGAAGCAGGTGTCGACCCCGTTGCCCACCAGTGTTCGGATGAGGGACTCGGCGCCGTTCACGAGGCGGAGACCTGCGACCGGGCATCGTCGAAGATGGTGCCCGGATTGAGGATTCCCTGCGGATCGAATGCCGACTTGATCCGACCCATCAGAGCGAGCTTGGTGTGGTCCTCCAACTCAGCCATGAAAGGGCTTTTGAGCTTGCCGATCCCGTGCTCACCGGAGATGGCGCCACCCAACGACAACCCGCTCACCATGATGTCGTGCACCAGTCGTTGGCGAACGTCGGCGTCGGACTGCCACACAGACAGATGGACGTTGCCATCACCGGCGTGACCGCACCCGACCACAAGAGACGAGGTGGACCGAGCCAGCTCACTGACCGCGGTGAGGTAGGCCGGTATCGAGGCGCGCGGAACAACGACGTCCACGATGTCGTCGGCCCCGTTGGCCTTGGAGAGCCAGAAGGCCTGTTCCCGGGCTTGAATGAGCCGGGTCCCCGCGTTGTCCGGCAACACGTAGACATCGAGCGCACCCCATGTCGCCATCAGTTCGCCGAGGGCCTGGGTGTCCTCCTCCAGCCGATCCTCGTGGTGGTCCTCGAGGACGACCACCATGTAGGCCAGGGCCCGCTCCTTCACCTCCTCGGGGATCCCGAAGTCGATGCCGGCGTTGGCGGTGATCCCCGCCATGGTCACCAGATCGATGTACTCGACCATGAGTGGGCCGATCCCGCTGGCCACGATGGGCGGCACCGCCTCGGCGATCCGTTCGACCGTCTCGAAAGGGGCCAGCAGGGTGACCTGGTGGTCGGGACGGGGATGGAGCCGCAGGGTGGCCCGGGTGACCAGGGCCAGCGTGCCCTCCGAGCCGATGATCAGCTGGGTCAGGTCGTAGCCGCTGGTCGACTTCACGAATTTTCCACCGGCGGTGATGACCTCGCCGGTGCCGAGCACCGCCTCGAGGCCCAGCACGTGATGGCGGGTGACGCCGTACTTGACCGCCCGCAGACCGCCGGCGTTGGTGGCTACGTTCCCGCCGATGCTGGCCGACTGCTCCCCTGGAAAGACCGGGTAGATGAGTCCGGACGGGACCAACGCCTCGTCCAGTTGCATGAGGGTGACACCCGGTTCGACGACGGCCACATGATTGGCCCGGTCGATCTCCAGGATCCGGTTCATCCGTTCGAAGGACACCACGACCCCACCGGGGACCGGAATACACCCGCCGGACAGGCCGGTGCCCGAACCACGCGGAATGAGCGGGATCCGTTCGGATGCCGCCGCTCTGACGACGGCCGACACTTCTTCGGTGCAGCCGGGCCGTACCACGGCCAGAGGGCGGGTCCAGGTGCCGCCCAGGGACTCGTCGTGGGTATCGTCGTCGTCGATCTCCGCGCCCAGATCGAGATTCTGCTCCCCGACGATTTTGGCCAGCGATTCGTTGATCACTGTCCTCCCCTGGGTCCGGGCATCACGGCGGTCCGTCGGTCTCCGAGGTGCTGATGGCCCGGGTGGGACAGGCTTCGACTGCCAGCCGAATGTCCTCGTCCCGTCCGGTCGGATCGCCGACAACCACGGCGATACCGTCGTCGTCGAGATCGAAGAGGCCGGGCGCCCAGTACGAGCAGTTGCCCGAGCCCATACAGGCCTCACGGTCGATGACGATGCGGACGGTCACAGTTGAGGAGGCTCCGTTTGTCGTCAGCCGAAGGCGATGGGGAGATGATCAGCCTGACGGATACCTGGCGAGAAGTGCACTTCGGCGGCATCGGCAATCCGGTAGTCGGGGATGCGACGGTGGAACTCCTCGAGGGCGATCCGCAATTCGAGCCGGGCGAGGTGGGCACCGAGGCACAGATGGTTGCCGGCGCCAAAAGCGAGGTGGCGATTGGGGGCCCGTCCCAGATCGACCTCGCCGTCGAACTCCTCGTCGTCGTTGGCCGCTCCCAGTACCAGCAGCACCCTGTCACCCTCTGACAGACCCACTCCGTTGAGCTCCGCCTCCTGGCCCACGATCCGGGGCACGACCTGGACGGGCGTGAGCCACCGCAGCATCTCCTCGACCGCTCCGGGGATGCAGGACGGCTGGTCGACCAGACGGCGCCGTTCCTCGGGATGATCCGACAGGTAGGCGATCATGCAGTCGAGAGTGGCCGTCACCGTATCGAGACCACCCAGCAACAGGAGGTGGGCCATGCCCAACAGCTCGGTCTCTGTCAACATCTCGTCACCGATCTGGGCATGCACCAGCGACGACAACAGGGTGTCGTCCGGATGTCGACGACGTTCTTCGATGGCGGTGCGGAAGTAGTCACTGATCGACCGGGCCGTAGCCAACCGGATGCGCTCGGCCCCGTCGAAGTCGCCGGGCTCGACCTTGGGTCGGATGCTGTCGTCGCGCCACTGGAGGAACATCGGCAGGTCGGCCTTGTCCAGACCCATCAGAGCCAGAAAAATGCCCGAGGGAAGCGGCGTCGAAAAATCGTCGTGGAAATCACACAATCCTCGGTCGACGAAACCGTCGATGAGGTCGTTGACAGCGCCCTGCACGTCGGGTCCCAGTCGCTCGATCTGGCGGGGGACGAACTGCGGGTTGAGCAGGCGACGGTAGGCGGTGTGACGGGGAGGGTCGACTTCGACCGGGATCAGCGGTTGCTCCCCGAGGGACACGGTGCCGCCCGCTGACGAGAAGATCTCGGGATGGCGGAGGGCCCAGAGGACATCCTGGTAACGGGAGATCAGCACCAAGGGCGATTGGTCGTCGCTCTCGGTGCGGCTCACCGGGCATTGATCCCGCAGTCGGCCGTACATGGCGTGCGGCTGGTCGGCTACCTCCTGGGAGAACAGGAGGTCGACCAGATTGGTCTCTGTTGTGAGATTGGTTTCTGTTGTGTCGGTCATCGGATACCCCTCCGGTTCTGGATTGCTCGGTCACCGTCTGTGACTGCCCGGAATCCCATCTAGAGGGCCCACGGACCCACCCGCCGGCTGAGGGCGGGGGAAGGATTGAGCATCTCGTCGGTCTTCCGCAGCCGCGCTCCCAGTTCGGAGATGATCTTGCCGGATACCGAAGGCACGAGCTCTTTGACGGTGCTGAACTCCGCCGTGGTCAGCACCAGCAATTGCATCTTCGTGGCCGTCCGTCGGCCTCCGTCGAGCAGGGCCAGCTCGCCGAAAAAGGAGCCCGGGCCCAACGTCGCCAGGACGATGTCGTCCCGCGAGGCGACGGCCTGGCCGCTCACGATGACGAAGAACTCGACCCCGATCTTCCCACGCTCGGTCAGCACCTCGCCCGGCTCGGCGAAACACTGGGTGGTCAGCGACGCCACCCGCCCGAGCTCGGATTTGCTGCACTTCGAGAAGAGGTCCACCCGCCTCAGCATCTCGATCTTGTCGTCCTTGCGCAGTCGCCGTTCGGCCATCACGCCGCCTCCTGTCACCAGGGATCGATATCCCCAGCGGACTCTAGTCTCAGTTTTCAACAGGGGTCCGGGTCGCGCCGGTCATGAAGGCCTGCGGCAAAGACCAAACCGCCAACGAGGGCGACAGAGGTCACAGGCAGGGTCTGGTCAGCCACTCCGGCACCTCGTGTTCACCCTCTGTTCACCCGACGGCTCGGCACCAATCCCGTCCTGCGCCCGCCTTTGCGGAATGATCCGGTCCCCGTCGGGTCAGGAAGGGTTGTGCGCCTGGTTGCTCTCGGCCTGGTAGGGGCGGCAGGGCTCACCCCGGAGCGAGTTGCAGGCCGGCAAGGTCTTCGTGGGACTGACCCCGCTCACCACGTTGACCACCAGAGCGGACGGGGCGGCGCCACCCAGGCCGACCGTGGCCTTCTGCTTGTGGTCCAGCGTGTCGAATGCCCACACCGGTCGATCACCGCCCGGCGCTGATATCACCACCCGCAGCTCCGTTCCCGGTCGGAAGGTGTGGGCGATGGGATCGATGGGGATCTTGACCAACGAATAGGTGCCGGGGGACAGGTCTTTGTCCTCACTCCCCAGATAGGTCGGATCGGTGAACAACTTGGTGGAGTCGGTCGCCTCGTCCCTGTTGGAGCTGCGCAGGAATCCGGAGGTCACATACTCCTCCTGACTGGCCTCGGGACGCACCTCGGTGATGGTCCCCTGGAAGTCCAGGACCGGTGCGTTGGATTTGACCCACAGGTCGAGCGTGGCCGGGCCGACGATGGTGGTTGCCCTGGCGAACGGGCGGGTCTGGAAAGCGATGCCGTCCACGGCCGGTACCGGCGTCCAGTCCCAATCGGGGTCCGCCGACCAGGCGTTGCCACTGGCCGGCAAACTGGTGGCGGGTCGCACCGACGGGTCCAGTGTGAAGGTGGCGCCTTTCTGCGCTGCCTCGGTCGACTCGCTCATCGAACCGTCGCTGCCGAAGTGGAGGGTCTCGACCCGGCCCGCCGGAGGCCAACTCGAGAAATCGGCCGAGTAGGTGGACTCGATGTCACCGGGCCCGGCGCTGCCGGCACCGTTGTCGAACAGCACCCGCACCAAGTGCGTCTGAGCCTCGAATTCCGTTTGGGCCTGGGCCACGTTGGTGGCCTTGGTGAACCGGATAGCCGGCAACGGGGCCTGGGCCGACACACCGGAGGCGAAGCCGGTGAACTCGTCGAGGATGATGGCCGCCAATGGGTTGGGCTTGGTCGGGACCTTGCGGGCCACGAAGATGTCGAGGAACTCGAGCCAGCGACTGATGGTCTGGGGATCGGTCGAATCGATGTGGTCGCCGTTGACCATGTTGGCGAACACCTCGGTCGACTTGGGGAAGGCATCGATGAGCGCCGGCCACTGCGGTCCGGTCTGCTCGTCCTGGAGGGCGCCGGACAGGAACACCGGCACAGTGATGTGGCTGGCCCAGTCGATCATGGACCGCCGGGTGAACAGGGACGGCTGGCGGCCCGGACCCGAGTGTGGTGCCACCAGTCGGGGACCTACCAGACTCTCGAGGCTCTCGGATTCGTCGTGCAGGGCCTGGTTGGCCAGACAGGCCGAGGTCCCGTTGCCGCTGGCCATCTCCGCATCGATCTCGTAGTAGGTCCACGGCTGGGCGACGTTGTTGACCGGCGTGGCCGCCAGGGGCACCAGTCCACCGTCGCTGTAGGAGGCGGCGGGCTTGGCGTCGTCGATGCGCTGGCTCAGCCAGCTGGCGGCGAAACCGTCGTTGTAGATGCCGCCGGGGTACCCGGTCGAGAAGAGGTCGTCGGTGGGGCTCATGGGGGCGATGGCCGCCAACCCCGGCGGATCGGTACCGGCCGAAGGCAGCTGCGAGAGGCCCGAGTAGCTGATTCCCACCATGCCCACCTTGTGGTTGGCCACCCATGACTGGTGGGCCACGATCTCGATGGCATCGTAGGCGTCGTAATCGGAGGGATAGCCGAACAGATCGAAGGCGCCGCCCGAGCAACCGGTTCCCCGCATTTGCAGACTGACCGTGGCGAAGCCGGACACCCTGGCCACCACCGCTCCGACGTCGGTGGCGGAATCGGGAAGGAGGTTCGGGTCACCACAGTCGGTGCATGGCGTACCGAGCGCCTGCGACAGCAACGACGGGATCGGATCCGTCGGCCCGGCCACGTTGTAGCCCGAGTACTCGATGACTGTGGGACACGGACTGGTGGCGCTGCAGGTTTCGTTGTAGGGATAGCGGACGGTGGCCGCCAATTGGATCCCGTCACGCATGGTGATGTAGTTGAGCCCGTCGTGCATGGGCTGGTCGGTGTAGAGAGGTCCGTTGGTCGGGGGGTTCGACCCGGGAGCCAGCACGGCAAAATTCGGAGTTCGCTGTCCCGTGGTCTTGTCGGCCCAGTAGTAGCCGGACCGGGGGGTGAGGGAGCGGACGATGAACGAGCCCAGCGGATCGGCCCTCCCCGGATTGCCGGCCACGGCCACCGGCGACCCGTTCCTCATGAGGACGATGCGATTACCGGGATGGGCACCGGTCAGCCAGGCTTCGTCGACCGACCCTCGCCCCTGGAGGGCGGTAGCCGCACTGGCGCCGGCCGCGGTCACGGCCACCGGACCGACCGCCACCAGGGTTCCTGCCCCCAGCATGGCCACCACGACCAAAGCTGCCGCCGCACACCCGCCCATCCGTCGGATTCGCATGAAACTCCCCCCGGAGCCCGTCGGGGATGGCCCCCCTGATCTCTGCAGAGTGTCTGCTCAGATCATGGCAACCCTAACCGCAGCCAGCTCTGGAGTGGAAGCTCAGCTCACCACCTGGAGGAAGAGGAAAGCCACGTGGCGCTCGAAGCCCCCCTGCTCCTGTAACGCAATCGCGTCTGTGACCGGGTGCTCACCCGCCGGGGAGCCAGTCGGCCAAAGCTCAGTCGGCGAACTGGGGAATGACCTCTTTGCCCATGAGCTCGATGGTCTCCATTACCGCCTCGTGGGGAATGCGATAGGGATTGACCAGGCAGAGGAGAAGATCGATGTCGGCGGCCTGGTAGCGGCGACACATCTCGACGCACTCTTCAGGGGTGCCCAGGACGCAGGCATTTGCTTCGATCAGATACTCGAGGCTGAGAAGATCGAGGGACCCGTCGTCGCTGTGCTGTTTCATGTCGGCGGCGTACGAGTAGCTCCCGAGCTCCTCGCTGCGTTCGGCCATCCACTCGGACACCGATGCAATCTGTCGTGCCCCGACCTTCGGATACCACTCGAAGGACTCGCGGGCCAGGTCGAGGGCGCGCTGACGGTCCGACGCGCACAAAGCCATGGTGAACGTGGCTGTCTCATTGTGCACATAGGCACCGAGTGGCTCCGTACAGCTGGATGCCGCTCGGCGGTAGACATCGACCTTCTGCTTGACCTCCTCGGGGGAGATCCCGACGGCGAAGGAACACAGTCCCAGGCCCAGCTGGCCGACCTGGCGGTGCCCGTCCTCGCTGGTCGTCGCTCCCCAGATGGGCGGGTGAGGCTTCTGCAGGGGCTTGGGTTGGACCCGGCGACGCGGCATCTGCCAGTACTGACCGGCGAACTCGTACTCCTCGTTGGTCCAGCACCCGACCACATGGCCGATGGCCTCCTGCCACATCTGCCGGGTCTGCCCGGGATCGACGCCGAATCCCTCGAGCTCGGCACGGGTGGCCGAACGACCGGTGCCGAAATCGACCCGCCCGTTGGAGATCAGATCGAGAACGGCAACCGACTCGGCCGTGCGCACCGGGTGGTTGTAAGGCTTAGGCATCAACCTAACGCCGTAGCCGAGACGCATCCGCTCGGTCAGAGCGGCAATGGCGCCGTAGAGGACCTCAGGATTGGAGCAGTGGGAGTACTCCTGCAGGAAGTGGTGCTCCACCGTCCAGAAGGCATGCCATCCGAATCGCTCGCCGGCTACCGCCTGTTCGAGAGTATTGCGGTAAGCAATCAACTCGCTGTCGGGCTCCCAGGGCTTGGGCACGGGGATCTCGTAGAAGAGGGCGAATTTCACGCCGCTCATGTTCGCACACGCAGACACCCACGGCCCCCGCCGTCGGGGCGCAGGAGGGATTAGCGAAGGCGAAGACGGCCGCCGCTCAGAAGGCGGATGCGGCGAAGGCCCGGCCCTCCGAAGAACCATCGGCTGACGAGGCAAGCTCCAGAGCCCGACTCCAGCCCTGCGGGGTATCGGTCTCGTACGCCTTGGCCACGATGTCTCCCAGCCCGCGAGCCTTGGCGTCGGCATCGGCCGCGGCCTCCGCAGCCACCCGAGCAGCTTCGGCGAACCGGGGTGTGGAGAGCGCGGCCTGTTCGGCGGTCTCCTTGGCCTCGGCTGCTACCCGCTCGGCGGCCCGTGCCGCCTGTTCGGCGGCCCGTGCGGCTTCTGCAGACTGGCTGGCCGCTCTGGCTGACTCGATAACCGCCTGATCGGCGTCGGCCGCCTTTCGCTCGGCCTTGCGGGCTTCTTCGTCGGCGTCGGCGGCCACCTTGGCCAGCCGTGCCGCGGTTTGGCTGGCGTCGGCAGCCGCCTGCATCGTGCGGGCCATCTCCGAAACCACCTCGGCCGCCTTGGCTGCCTCCATCCATGCTTCCGGCGTGCCCAGGGCACGCGCCCGCGCCACAGCCCGCTCGGTTTCCTCCACCCATCGACCGCTCGTCCCGGCTTTGTCGGCATCGTCCCGGTACGTCATCGAGGGCCGACTCTCCGCCGGTGCCGTGAGGGTCCGGACCGTGTCGCTCTTTTGCGTCTCGGAAGCCCTGATTTCCGGCTCGGTCACCTCGTCTGAATCCGTGACCTCGTCAGTATCTTCGACCTCGTCCGTATCTTCGACGTCGTCTGTATCTTCGTCTGCAACGAAACTCATCTCTTCGCTCTCCACGTTCGCTCGTCCGGTGCTGGTATCCGACTCCGCGCCCGGAGTTTCGGTTTTGGTTTCCGACTCTGCACTCAGAGTTTCGGTTTTGGTTTCCGACTCTGCACTCAGAATTTCGGTGATCTGAATGTTCTCCTCGACGTATCCGACAGTGTCGGTTTCCTCGGCCGTGTCCGGGTCGGCCTCGTCCACCAGGTCGGCCGGCTCTGGCTGGTCGGCCTCGTCCACAAGATCGATCTCGGTCGGCTCTGGCTGGTCGGCCTCGTCCACCAGGTCGGCCGGCTCTGGCTGGTCGGCCTCGTCGACAAGATGGATCTCGGTCGGCTCTGGCTGGTCGGCCTCGTCCACAAGATCGATCTCGGTCGGCTCTGGCTGGTCGGCCTCGTCCACGATGTCGGCCGGCTCAGGTTGGTCGGCCTCGTCGACAAGATGGATCTCGGTCGGCTCTGGCTGGTCGGCCTCGTCGACAAGGTCGGCGGGCTCTGGCTGTTCCAGCGGGCTGGCCTGACTAGCGGGGCTGGCCTCATCGATCGGGCTGGGGCTGGCCTCATCAGCACCGTCAGCCGGCTTCGGCTCGACGCTGTCGATTCCCTCCAGCACCGACCAGATCTGACCGCTCTCGACTGGGCGACCCGACGGGTAGTGAGCGGGATTGGGAGCGGGCACCGCGGTCGCCGCATCCTTGCGCAGCACCGGCGAGGGGGCCGGGTCCGTCGACGCCGGCTCTCCGCCTTCATTCCCGATGGTGGAGAGCTCCTCGATGGCCGAGAGTTCGTTGTCGCCCTGGCTGAGAGAAGGGTCGGTGGCCACCGGTACGTCGGTCGTGGCCGCCGGCGTGAGAGGAGAGTCGGCCTGGGGGGTTGTGGGTGCTGAAGGCGGATTGAGCCGCACGGTCTGGCCTGTCATGTGGAAGCCGTCCCAGTACCGCATGAGCCCAGGCTCGGCAGCGTCGGGGTACCACCCCGGGTCGCCCTGCACCGGGGTGGCGACCTCTGTTGCCGGATCGGCGGCTCCCTCCGGCTGCTTGTGCTCCTGGGGCTTGGGCTGCTCCTGGGGCTTGCGCGGGTTGGCCGCGGTGGGTGGGACCGTCATACGGGGGTCAGGGGTTGCCGGCTGAGGCGGGACCACTGTGACCTCAGCCACTGAGCCAACCTCGAAGGTGGCACCGTCAAAGGTCGCCCCCTGGAAGGCGGGCGCTTCAAATGCCGCTTCGCTGGGAGCAGCAGGCCCGTCGGGCTCGGCCGTCCGGGGCCGGGGATCCTTGGAGAAGAATTCCGCAACCTCCCAGGAGCCTTTCGACTCGTCTGAGGGCGCAGGCGCAGCCACCTCTGTCTCGGCCTTCTTCTTGATATGACGGGCAAAAGGCAGCGCGGCCATGGCAGTTTGTCGGCATCCGCCTCCCCTATCTTGAGGAATTCGCCGGTCGGCCTTCTCATCCTCAATTCCCACCCTGACAGCCACACGCACAATTCCTCCTCAAGCGGGCCGCCTCGAGCGCCGATATCCCGGGGGTGACAAAAGCCACGAGATCACCCCTCGAGGTGGACTCGGGGGAACAGGCACCGCCGAGGCCAGCGCCGAACCTAGGCCTTGAAGGCGCGGCCACTCTCGTCTTCCAACCGGCCGTCGATCTAGCCACCGGACGCTTGCTCGGCTTCGAAGCGCTCCTGCGCTGGCACGACTCGACGGGACGGGAGATCCCACCGGACATCCTGATCCCCTGGGCCGAAAATCACGGTCACATGAACGAGCTCAACGCCTGGGTACTGGCCGAGGCCTGTGCGCAGGCCACCCGGTGGCCTGTCGACCTCCAGCTGGCCGTCAACTGCTCCATCTTCCAGCTTCACCGGGGCACGGCGGCCATAGCGGCGGCTGCCGCCCTCGAGGAATCCGGTCTCAACCCCGATCGGTTGACGGTCGAGGTCACCGCCCCCTCGGTGAATGACGCCGAAGCCGCCGCCGACCTCCAGGTCATGACCCGGTTGGGTATCCAGCTCACGCTGGACGACATCGGGGAGGACTGGTCCGTCCTCGAGGATCTGCATGGATGCGTGGTCAACACCGCCAAAATCGACGCCACCCTCACTGCCGGCCTGACCGACCCGGAAGGCCCGAGCCGCGCCATCGCTGAAGCCATCGTCAAGCAGAGCCATTCGCTCGGCATCTGCACAGTGGCTGAGGCCGTCGAGACCGCCGAACAGGTGGCCATCCTTCGCCAGATCGGCGCCGAAACCGCTCAGGGCTACTTCTTTTCGGCGCCGGTCAGCGCCGATGGCGCCGCCGACCTGGCCGCCATGACCCCACGCCCCCGGTTCGCGCTGTCGGCTCCCCCCTCGCTGTAGATCAGACCGACCCTGGCGACACCCGTTGGCCGCTGACGACGGACGCGGTTGACGCCATCTCCCCTGGGTGATAGCTAGGTCAACGGTGGTGGAGTCAATGCAGTGACTAGGGGATCGGCGACCCGGGGGCCAGCAGCCCTGGCGGCCACGGTCCTGGCGGTCGGGGCACTGGTTGCCGGGATCATGACGGCATCGACCGCACTCGCCTCCCCGCAGATTGCAGGCGCCGCTTCGCCCAGCCGGCCCGCAGCGGCTACGCCTCCGAGTGGCTACTGGATGACGGCCACCGACGGTGGCGTCTTCGCCGAAGGGAACGCCCCCTTCGCAGGCTCGATGGGCGGGACCCACCTCAACAAGCCCGTCGTGGGCATGGCCGTCACCCCTTCCAGCACGGGCTATTGGCTGGCGGCGGCCGACGGTGGCGTCTTCAGCTTCGGCGACGCCTCCTTCTTCGGCTCGATGGGAGGCACCACCCTCAACGCTCCGGTCGTGGGGATGGCAGCCACCCCCGACGGCCAGGGCTACTGGCTGGTGGCCGCCGACGGGGGGGTGTTCGCCTTCGGGGATGCCGGGTTCCGGGGGTCGATGGGCGGCAAGGCCATCACCGCCCCGGTGGTCGGCATGGCTGCCTCCCCCACCGGGAACGGCTACTGGCTGGTGGGCTCGGACGGGAACGTGTACGCCTTCGGTGACGCCACGCTGCATGGATCGATGGCCGGAACCGCGCTCAACGAACCGGTCGTGGGCATTACCCCCACGCCGACCGGCGACGGCTACTGGCTGGCGGCCGCCGACGGGGGGGTCTTCGCCTTCGGCAACGCTGTCTTCCGGGGCTCGATGGGCGGCACCGTGCTGAACAAACCGGTCGTCGGGTTGGCGTCCACCATCGACGGTGGCGGCTATTGGCTGGTGGCCGCCGACGGGGGCATCTTCGCCTTCGGGGATGCGCCTTTCCGCGGCTCGATGGGAGGCACGACCCTCAACGGCCCGGTGGTGGGCATGGCCCGTGTGGGCCGAACCATCGGGGGGAAGGCCTTGCTGGTCGGAACCTTCGACGGGATTCCGGGCCAGTACGCCTCCATCCAGGCGGCGGTCAACGCCGCGCAGCCGGGGGACTGGATCCTCATCGCGCCGGGCGACTACCACGAGCAGGCCGACCACGACCATCCGCCGTCGGCCGAGGACACCTCCCTCGGTTGGTACGGGGGTGTGGCCATCCACACCAGCGACATCCATCTACGGGGCATGAACCGCAACTCGGTCATCGTCGATGGCACCCTCCCGGGGTCACCACCCTGCACCAGCACTCCCGCCGATCAGGACCTCGGGGTGCCGAGCCCTAATGGTCCGCTCGGCCGCAACGGCATCGACATCTGGGCCGACAACGTGAGCGTCGACAATCTCACCATCTGCAACTTCCAGCTGGTCGAGAACAGCCAGGGAAACCAGGTCGGCAACGGCGGCAACGAGATCTGGTGGGACGGCGGCGATAACTCAGGAAAGATCGGCGTGATCGGCTACGAGGGCAGCTACCTGACCGCCACCGACAGCTTCTACGGTGCCGTCGGCTCAGACACGGCGTTCGGGAACTATGGCGTCTTTTCCGGCGAGTCCCAGGGACCCGGAATTTGGAATCAGATCTACGCCAACAACTTCGCCGACTCGGGGAGCTACATCGGGGCGTGCCAGCAGGTGTGCGACGCCTGGATGCACGACGCGTGGATGGAGAACAGCGCCATTGGGTACTCGGGCACCAACTCGGGCGGAACCCTGGTCGTCGACAACTCGCAGTTCGACAACAACGACGACGGGTTCGACACCAACACCCAGAGCGCCGGCGATCCGCCCCCGCCCCAGAACGGCGCCTGCCCGTACGGAGGGATCAGCGCCATCACCCAGACCCACTCGTGCTGGGTGTTCATGGACAACTTCAGCCACAACAACAACAATCCCAAGGCACCTGGCGCCGGTCTGTCCGGCGAGCCGGTCGGCACGGGCATGACCGTTTCGGGAGCCCGCAACGACACCATCATGGACAACACCTTCGCCGACAACGACGCCTGGGGAAACTTGTTCGTGCCCTACCCGGACAACGATGTGGGTCCGCCCGGTGTATGCGCCGGTTCGGGGGGGAAGTCGTCCTCCCTCCTGCCCGGCTACTGCATCTACGACCCCGAGGGGGACGCCCTGGTGGACAACACCTACTCGGGCAACGGCGGCTACGGGAATCCCACCAACGGCGATTTCGGTCAGATCACCCTCTTCTCCGGCGAGGGGCAGAACTGCTTCGGGGGAAACAACGCGCCGAACGGGTTCACGCCGTCCAATCTCGAACAGGTGCAGCCGCTTTCCAGCTGCGGGATCACGACCAAGGCCGCCAACACCGGCGGCGAATTGTTCACCCAGGTCCTCTGTGACACCGGATTCGCCGGCGTCGTCGGGATTTCCTGTGCCGGCGCCAACTACCCGAAGCCGTCGACACCGCCCACCATCACCAGCGTGCCCACCAACCTGCCCTCCATGCCCAATCCCTGCCAAGGCGTCCCTGACAATGCCTGGTGCAAAGGGGGACGACCGGTCTGACCCCTCGGGCACAGGTCGCCCGCAGCAATAGCCATGGGCAACGTGCCGGCTGGGCACCCGTGGCTCGGACCCGGGGCTCCTCCGGTCCGGGCTGAGCCGGTAACCCGCCGGTGGGCTGTTCGCGACCCGCCCTGGATCTGGTTGGCTTTGGACCTGTATATGTTGGCCCACCGGGGCGCCCGGGAGGCATCTCACCCTGGTCAGGGGGTCGGCCGGCAAAACTCAGCACTTACGAGATTCATACGTTGAGTTGAACCTGAACTTAGGTGGGAAGAGTCAAATAGGGAGTGATGTTGGCCCACTCGGGGGCGACACGCTCCCGAGTCGATCGCAAGCGGAAGAAGACACATGAGTGAGAATTGGCACACGGCGAATGCGCCCGACGAGCCCACTGAGGGCAATGCCGAGGGTACAGCCGCCCCCGAGCCCACCCCCGAGAGTGCGATTGCCCTGCCTCCGGCCGGTTCCGACGGCGGGGCTCTGTACCCCACCATCCCCAACCCCACCAACCCGCAGAGCGAACTTCCTCCGACCGGCCCCACCTCTCCAGTGACCACCGGCGCGCCGACACCACCGGCCGGCATGGGAACGCCCGTGCCCCCGGGATCCTGGGGCGCCCCCCATCCCCAGGATCCCTACGCCGGTGGGTGGACGCCCGGCGGTTGGCCCGGTGGAGGATGGTCGGGGGGCGGCTGGCCTCCCGGGGCGACCCCTCCTCCCTACGGCGGCTGGCCCGCTCCCGCCTACGGGCCGGTCGGTCCTCCGGCGGCGCCCCCCAAGAAGCGGACCGGGTTGGTGGCCACCCTGGCCACCCTGGTCGTCGTGGCTGCCCTGTTGATCGGGGCGGGTGTCGGGCGGCTGGTGTGGACCTCGGGAGGAACACTGGCCGCATCACCTAGCAATTCGGGAGGATCGTCGGGTTCGGGAGCATTCGGCGGTGGCTCTTCGAGCTCAGGTGGCTCACCCTTCGGCGGGAGCTCTTCGGGGAGTTCCTCGGGCAACTCGTCGACCGGCGCCGGAGCCCCCTCGGACATCTCCTCCATCACCGCCAAGGTGGACCCGGGCCTGGTCGACATCAACACCAACCTCAGTTACGAGAATGAGCAGGCGGCCGGAACCGGCATGGTCCTCACCTCCAACGGGGTGATCCTGACCAACAACCACGTGATCGACGGAGCCACCAGTATCAGCGTGACCGACGTGGGCAACGGCAAGACCTACTCGGCCAACGTGGTGGGTTACGACCGCACCGGCGACGTGGCCGTCATCAGGCTGGTCAACGCCAGCGGTCTTCAGACCGTCTCCGTCGCCAGTGGCACCGCCGCCGTCGGCCAAGCAGTGGTCGGGATCGGTAACGCCGGTGGTTCGGGTGGAACGCCGAGCGCGGCTGGCGGTTCGATCACCGCCCTCGACCAATCGATCACCGCCAGCGATGACAACGGCGGGAACTCGGAGAACCTGTCCGGTCTCATCGAAGTCAATGCCGGTATCGAGCCGGGCGACTCGGGCGGCTCGCTGGTCAACGCCTCCGGGCAGGTATTGGGCATGGACACCGCCGCCTCCGAGGATTCCACCTACGAGGTGTCGGGCACCCAGGCATACGCCATTCCCATCCACACCGCCCTCACCATCGCCAAGCAGATCGAAGCGGGTAAGGCGACATCCGTCGTCCATATCGGTGCCACCGGTTTCCTCGGGGTCAGCGTCGAGGCGTCGAGCACCAGTGGAAGCAGTGGCAACGGCGGGGGTAGTGGAATTGGAAACGGAAACGGTGACGGCGGCTTCGGAGGAGGCTTCGGCAACGGCTTCGGGGACGGCGGTTCCGGTAGCGGCAGCAGTGGATCCACGACATCCGGGGCCACTGTCGAAGGCACGCTGGCGGGTTCGCCGGCGGCCAAGGCCGGACTGGTCCAGGGCGACGTGATCACCGGTCTCAACGGGTCGGCCATCACCTCCTCCACCGACCTCAGCAATGCGCTGGTCTCCCTGCACCCCGGTAACTCGGTGCAACTCAAATGGGTCAATACCTCCGGGCAGACCCAGACGGCCACGGTCGTCCTGACCAGCGGGCCGCCTTCCTGATCAACAACCCTTCTCACCCGCCGGCCGTCGGCCACGGGTGGGGAGGGCGAGGTCCCCTGCGGGCCGGATCGACGCCACCGGGCCGTTAGAGTCGCAGCATGGACCTGGGGCCGGTCGGAGTTTGGTGGAGCGGCTCATGGTCCGGAGCGGATGGATCCCGCGACGGCAGCGCCAGCCAAGTGGAGTCGCTCGGCTACGGGGCTCTGTGGAGCTCGGGGGGATTCGACAACGGATTCCCGGACCGGTTCGGACGGTTGCTGAGGGCCACCGAACGGGTGGCGGTGGCCAGCGGCATTCTCTCCATCTGGCACGCCACCCCCGAGCAGGTGGCTGACGGGATCCGGGACCTCGGGCCGGAGCTGTCGGCTCGCTTCGTCCTCGGGCTGGGGGTCAGCCACGCACCCGTGGTCGAAATGCTCGACACCGCCTACGCCCGCCCGTACAGCCGGATGGTCGACTACCTGGATGGACTCGACCGACAGGGGCCCGAGGTCGGACCGGACCGCCGGGTGCTGGCCGCTCTGCGACCCCGCATGCTGGAGCTGGCCGCCGAGCGCTGTGCCGGGGCGCACCCCTACTTCGTCCCGGTCGAGCACGTGGCCCGGGCCCGTGAGCAGCTGGGTCCCGATACCTTTCTGGCCCCCGAACTGGCCGTCGTGCTCGACCCCGAGCCGGTCACAGCAAGGGCCGCCGCCCGGGAGTACACCCGGGGTTATCTCGGACTTGCCAACTACGTCGACAATCTGCGCGCCCTCGGCTTCGGCCCCGACGACGTCGAAGGGGCGGGCAGCGACCGGCTGGTCGATGCGGTGATGGCCTGGGGTGACGTCGACCGGATCGCCGAGCGGGTCCGCCAGTTCCACGATGCCGGAGCCGACCACGTCTGTATCCAGGTGGTGGCCGATCGCGCTGCCGGCTTTCCCGTGGAGGCCTACCGGGCCCTGGCTCCCGCCCTCCTCGGCTGACGGCCTCCTCTGGCTGACTCGCCAACGACTCGCCAAAGCCAACGCAGAGCCGACGCCGGGCCGGTACTGTCGCCGCTGTGACCGATACGCCACCCGCCGATGCCGTTCCCCTTTCCCACCTGCCGGCCGAGGAGAAGGCAAAGCGGTCGGGCGTCTTCGGCCAGGCCGCCTCCCATTACGAGCGCTACCGGCCAGGTCCCCCCCGGTCGGCCGTCGACTGGATCCTGCCGTCCCGGGTGGGCCGGGTGGTCGACCTCGGAGCCGGCACCGGTGCACTGACCCGGCTGCTGGTCGAACGGGCCGACGACGTCGTCGCCGTCGAACCCGACGACCGCATGCGGAGCATCCTGGCCGAGGAGGTGCCCGGGTGCCGGGCGGTGGCCGGGCGGGGCGAGTCGATACCCGTCCCCGACGGATGGGCCGACGCCGTACTGGCTTCGTCGTCGTGGCACTGGATGGACCTCCTGCCCACCCTGGGCGAGGTGGCACGTGCCCTCGTGCCCGGAGGGGTGCTCGGCGTCGTGTGGTCGGGACCCGACCCCGAAGGCCCCTTCCTCGTGCAGGCCCGGTCCCTCATCGCTGGCGAGCGTGACGGTCAGTCGTCGAGCAGCGGACTGGCCCAACAGATCATGGCCGATGCCGACCGACCCGACTCCACCCTCGAGATACCCGACGGGGTGCCCTTCGACCAGCCCGAACACCAGGTGTTCCGGTGGGACGTGGCCCTCACCGCCGACGATCTCGTCGGCCTGCTCAACACCTTCAGCTGGATCATCGCCATGGACGAGGCCACCCGCAACGGGGTGCTGGCAGAGGCCCGGCGCCTCCTGCGCCAATTGCTCGGGGTGGAGGGCGAGGTCACGGTGGATGTCGCCTTCAAGGCCGAGGCCTGGCGGTCACACCGGCATTCCTGAGGGTCGGCGTCGAGCAAGCTCCCCCTGTACCAGCGTTAAGGAAGGACCCGCTCGACCGGCGTCCCCGCCGGCTGACCTGCCCCGTAGCGACCCGGGGGCGAGCTCTCGGCCTGGTCACTATTGTGCTGTGTGCAGTACAAGAGGCGAGAAGGAGGCGGAAGACATGACCCGTCGAAAGCTGGCTCTTATGGCGGCGCTCGTGGTCCCCAGCATGGCCCTGGTGGCGTTACCGGGCTCCGCCTCGGCCTCGAGGGCTCCCGCACCCACTGGCACCGGCAGTGTCACATGCTCGGTCGGGGGTGGGGTCGGCTTCGACCCGCCGATGAACGAGTACGGGACGCCTAAAGGTGACGGGGCTAAAACGGAGACCGTCGACATCACTCTCCTGTTGACCAACTGCACCGGTCCCGATTCGAACACCCCTCAGCCGAACCCGACCACGAGCACAGTGACCTTCCGTACGCACCTCAAGGACACCCCGGTCGAATTCATGGGTCACATCATGAACGTGCTCGGTGGCTGCGGCTACGGCGATTTCGATCCGGACGCCAGTGGGAAGGGCGCCGCAACCTGGACGGGCGGATCGCGGGTGGCCAAGACACACACCAAGCTAGAGGTAGACACCATGATCGGACTCGACGTGGGCGGCGGGAGCGGGGACGTCACCGGCACGACCACCGGGTCGTATGCCGGTACCGTCTCGGCCACGCTCAACCCCACCGCCGATTCGGCGGACGAATACAACACCATATGCAACGGCGACGGAGGGGATGCTGGCTTCTCTTCGTTGCAATTCGACCCCTCGACGAGCACTATCACCTTCGGATCGAGCTAGCCCGCTCCCGACCGCCCCCACCGGTGGACCGGGCCAGCCCTCAGGGAGGAAGCGGGGTAGCTAGTGGCGGTTGGCGGTCAGGAGGGAATCGGCCTGCTGCTCGGCCTTCGGGCACTGGCCCACCAGAGGATTGACCACCAGGGCGCGGACCATGGTCGCCCTGCTCCCCGGCAGGGCGACCGGCGTTCAGGAGCCGACGGTGACGGTGAAGTTGACCTTGTGCTGGGCGCCGACGCTGACCGTCACCTTCCGCGGCGCACTGATGAACTGGTCATAGTTGCCGGTGAACAGTTGAGCGAAGCCGGCCACCCACCAGGTCCCCGGGGGCAGCGGGAGCTGATAGGCAGAACCCGTCTCGATGAACACGGCCTGCTCGCCCGAACACGAGGTGGCCGTGGGCGGTGCCGTGCAGGCCTCGACCCCCGCCTCGTACCCCTCGGGAGGCGCACCCACCACGTCGAGCTGGCCCACCACGGCCCCCACGGTGACCGGCTGATAGGGGACGCTGAGCACTTGTTTGGTGATGGACCCGGCCGTCACCGTGACCGTGGTGCCCGTCGGGTCCAGGTAGGAGCCGAACGCCGTCTGGTAGCCCGGATAGAGGATCCACGCCCCCGGGGTCAGCGATGTGAACTGGTAGGCGTCGTAGGGTGACCCGGCGTGCTCCCGGCGCGGGGCGGGCGGGCGCAGGGCGCCGGCTTTTACCGCAGTGCGGGCGGTGGTTTCGGCGGTGCCTTCAGGGTTCACGATGACACCGCCGCCGGACCCGGAACCGGCAGGGCCCGAATACTCACTGGCGCACTCGGGGGAGACCTCGAGCCCGTCATACGGTGCGGAAGCGGGACAGGCCAGCACCGTGTAGTCGAGAACCTTGGTGTGGGCCGGGATCCCGGTCACCGCGATGGAGCCGGCGGCCGTACCCGGCACCTGGTAGGGAACGGTGAGCGCCACCGTGGCGGTGTCCCCCCCGGTCACCTTGACCTTTTGGCTCGGGCCCGGCACCGCGTTGTCGAATGGATCGGCCAGATACATGCCCGAAACGGTCCACGACCCGGCGGTCAGGAGGACGGTGACCGAGTCGATTTCGTCCGGAGGGACGGTACCGTCGATGATCTCGTCCGGGTAGAAGGTCTGGCACTGGTCGGTCGTGTGGGTCGGACAGGCGGTGACGGCCACCTGGTCGTCGAAGCCGGCCGGGGCCCCGGTCACGGTCACGGTGGCCGTCAGGAGCCCCTCCCCGGGGAAGAGGAACGGGGTGGTGAGGTCGGCTTTGGCCGTTCGGCCGACGACCAGCGTCACCGGCGTGCCCGCCTCGGCGTTGATGGGACACCCGTACTCGGTGCAGTAGCCGGGGTAGGCCGTCCACGATCCGGCCGGCAGACCGCTGATCTTGTAGTTCCACGACGTGATCGAGTTGCCGTTCCCGTCGCTGTAGTCACTCACACAGGCGATGGACTGGTCGACGCCGTTGTAGGGGGCGTAGGAGGGGCACAGCAGGACAGAGAGCTCCTGTACCGGTAGGCCTTTGGGGACGCCGGTCACCCGCACCTGCCCCTTGACGGTGGACGGTTTCTGGTAGGCAACGGTCAGGTTCTCGTTCACCGAACCGCCGGAGTGGACGGTGATCGTCTCGAACGTGCCCAGGAAGACACCGCCCAGGGGATTGACCTCGTAGAAGGCGGCGACGTCCCAGGTCCCCTTGGCAAGCGAGAGGCTGTACGTCCCATCTTCGGCCAACGTGTAGTCCGGGTCGGCGCACAACTGAACCGGGGGGCGGGACGAGGGACAGGCGCCCATACCGATATAAGCGGGAACGAACCCGTTCGGGGCCCCGGTCACGGCCACGCTGCCGGTGACAGTGCCCGACGAACACTGGCTCGAAGAAGAGCTGCCCGACGAACTGCCGCTCGATCCGCTGCACGAGGCGGAGCTCGAGAGCCGGGCCCCGAGTGAACCCAGTCCGATGCCCGAGGCCACCTGGGGCAGGACGGTCACCAACAGGACGAAACTGGCGGCGGCGATAACCCCCAACCGTGCCCACTGCTGCCACCGCTTCATCGCCACGCCCCCGATCCGCCTCGGCTCCGTCCCGAAGCCGGTGTCAGGTTAGCCCACCCCCGCCCCGGGCACCCGGGGCGGCCACCGCCGGTCACCCTCAGCCGGCGGCCAGGTACGGGCCCTTGGGCGTGAACCCCAGGCGCACCATGACCACCGGTCGGGGGATGACCGGGCCGGGGTCGTTGGCCTTGAAGGGGTTGTACAGCAGGAAGACCGAGCTCCCGTCCCGGAAGAGCGACGCCTCGCCCGGTCCGGCTCCCTGCAGGTTGGAGCCGATGAAAGGCAGCGGATCGGGATCGGTGCAGGGCCCGAACGGGCTCTGGCAGGCGGCCACCCCGATCCCGTAGGACGTCGAGTCGTACCAGTTGCCCGAGAAGAACAGCCAGTAGGTACCCCACGCCTCGATCATGTCGGGGGCCTCGACGATCGTCCCCTCCCAGGGCTCCGTGGGGGCCAGGATCTTGACCGGCTCGCCCAACAGGGTGCGTCCGTCGGGGCTCAGGCTCTGGGCGTAGATGCCGGTAAACCCGTTCTGGTCCGGTCCGGGCACGGAAGGATTGGCGTTGTCCTCCGACTTCCACAGAAGGACAAGCCCTCCCCCTGGCTGGGCGAAGACCCGGGCGTCGATGGAGCCGCGGTGGTCCAGCTGGCAGATGAAGGGGCTGTCGGTGGGGACGAACGGACCGGCCGGCGAGGAGGCGAAGGCCGATCCGATGCAGTGGGTGAAGGGGTTGACCCCCTTCAGCACGGCGGTGAAGTAGAGGGCCCAACCTCCTTTCACCCGATGGACGTCGGGGGCCCAGGTGATCCCCCCTTCCGCCCAGGCCGGCAGACGGGGGAGGGCCTCGCGGACCCGCCCCCAGTGTCCCGGGGAGCCGATGCGCAGGGGGACGTTCAAGAAGGTGATCCCCTCGCTGGTGTACAGGTAGTCGTGTCCCCCCACCCTGATCATGAAGGGATCGGTTGGATCGGCCCCGGTCAGGATGACCCGGGCCGGTGCCTCAGGATGGCGGGTGGGGAGCGGCGGGGTCGGGGTCGGGGTGGTTCCTCCCGCCTGCCGGGCCGCACCGACCAGCAACTGGATGACCACCAGCAGGACGACCGCCGCCACCCACAACCCGGGAGCCACCAGTCGGCGGTGGCGGGAGGAGACGGCCGGTACCGGCCCGGGTGAGGACGGCGACCCGGGTGGGAGCGACGGCCCAGGCGGGAGAACCGGCCGGTCTCCAGAGGGAAGTCCCGAGGCCAGGCCGGCCACGCATCCACCCACCAGGGCCAGTCCGGGCAGCAACCAGTCGTAGTCCACGATCCCGGCCACGGCGAAGGCGGCGACGGCACCCACCGCGGCGGACGAAAGCAGGTCGCGCCTTTCGAAGGTGGCCACCACGGCGGCTCCCACCGCCACCAGCAGGACCAGCCCGATGATCCCCCCCTCGGCCAGGATGGTCAGGTACCCGTCGGGCACCAGTCCCGGATAGGTGCTCACCGGGCCGCCGGTGGTATGCGAGCGCGGAGGTCCGGTGCCGGTGATCGGCGAGGACCGCCATGCCTGACCGGCGGCCGTCCAGGCCAATGTCTGACCCTGGGCCTCCGTCGGGCCCAACGTCCGCCCGACGGGCGGATGGACGACCACCAGGACGGAGAAGCCGATCACCACCACGAAGGCCGCCGTGGCCAGCCATCGGGCCCCCCGGCTGCCGGGGCCGGACCGGAAGGCTCCCCACCGGACCATCATCCGCCCCGGTGCCAGGGTGGAAGCCGCTGCCACCACGGCCACGGCCGACCACGACCACCACTGCGGAGGTCCACCGGAGGCCGATCCCACCACCACGGCTCCCCCCAGGGCTCCCATGGCCAGCGGCCTCAGCGCCAGGCGCCACCGGTCCCGGGGGACCAGTAGACCGCCGACGGCCAGGGCCACCAATTCCCAGCGGCTCTGCGTCCCGATCAAAGCCATCAGCCCGAGACAGACGGCCAGCCGGGGCCACCACCGGCTGAGGTCGAGGGCCAGACCGACCAGCAGGGTGACAATGAAGAGCACAGCGGAAGCCGCCGGATAAGTCAGGGTGGTCGACACCACCCACACCCCGTCGATCCTTTGGGCCAACGGGTGCCAGCGGCCCAGCCCGCCGACTACCCCCGCGGCGGCGCTCAAGGTGCCGATGGCCACCACGGCCCCGGCTACCCGGGCCCGGTCCCGCTCTCCGAGGCCCCGCACGGCCACAAAGGCGGCGAGGAAACCGAGGGCGGCGGCCCCGAAGGGCAGGAAGGCGTCGGGACTCCGCTCCATGAGCGCCCGCACCAACCACCAGCCGGCCAGACACCCGACGACCAGGGCCACCGCCAGGCTGGCCCGGTCCCTTCGGACCAGGAGAGCCACGACGGCCAGAGCGAGGCAGGCCACGGCCAGGCCGAAGGCGTCCCGGGGGTAGAAGGCGCCCTGCCGGTAGAGGGCGGCTGCCGCCATCCCGATCACCACCGCGGCCAGAGTGGCCACGCTGACCACCGGACCCCGGCCAGGTTCGGGCGGGTCCGTCGCCGGAGAGGGGGCGCCGTCGGTGCCGGGGACCCCGGGTCGTCCTGCCGGGTCGGTCAGGAGGGCCACCTCCGACGCGGTACCTGCGGTTGCCGTACTTCCGGTGGCCGTACCTCCGGTGACGACAGACTCAGCGGGTTCCATGTCCAGAGCGGGACGGGACGACGGCGGTGCGCACAGGTGCCTCCTCGCCCCCCAGCCTCCCACGGCCGACCCGACCTCCACCTGTGCGGCGGCCCGTGGGTAGGGTGGCGCCATCGGACTCGGGCGTGAGGGAGCTCAGGTGACGGCGTCCGACAGCCGGCGGAGGGCCACGGACACGAAAGCGTTCCTGCCCCGCCGATGGGCGGCCGTCGCTCTTTTGGTGGCGGCCACGGCCTGCTACATGGGAATCGTGGCCGTGCGCCACGGGCCTCCGCCCGGAGGCGATACCCCCCCTCTGACCGCGGTGACCTCGTCCCTGGCCCACGGCGACCTCGGCCAGGCCGCCTCCGACACCGGCCTGCCCAACCCGCCCGGCTACGCCATCCTGGCCGCACCCCTCGTCGCTGCGTTTCCCTCCCTCATCGGGTCGCCGACCTGGTCGTGGCCGGGCGACCGGCGAGCCCCGAACGGGGTCGTCCTTCCCCCCTGGTATCGCGCCCAGGGGGTTCTTGGGCTGGCCGGCTGGTTGGTCCTGGCCCTCGGCGCACTGGCCCTCCTCCGGGCCACCGGTAACGCCGACCTCGGTCGTCAGGCGGTGCTGCTGGTGTTCCTGGCCTTCCTCCCGGCGGCCAGCAGCGCCATCGTGCAGCTCTTCCACCCGCAGGACATTGTGAGCCTGGGGCTCGCCCTCGGCGCGCTGGCCCAGACCTTCCGGCGGCGGTGGGTACTGGCCGGGGTGCTGTTCGGCGCCGCCTGCCTGACCAAGCAGTTCGCCGTCCTCGTCCTCCTCCCCGCCCTGGCCGTCTGCCCCGACGGCCGGTCGCGTTTGCGCCTGGCCGGGCCTGCTGTTGCCGTGTTCGCCGTCGGCCTCCTCCCCTTTCTGGCTGCCGCCCCCCACGCTACGCTCGAGAATCTGAGCGGGTTCAGCGCCGGTGGGGCTGTGGCCGGGTCAACGGTGGTCAGCCTGGCCGGAGCCACCGGCCATGTGTCGTCGGCCGTCGCCCGCGACGCCCCGGTGCTCTTCGCTGTGGTGGCCTGCCTGTGGGCCCGGCGGCGTTGGGGGACTGCGCTGGAGACGCCTACCGCCGGCGTGGCCCTGGCCCTGGCCTGCGTGGCCAGTCGGTTGGTCTTCGAATCGGTCGTCTTCCCGTACTACCTGCTGGCCACCAGCGTCCTCATCTTCCTGCTCGACCTGGTGGCCCGGCGATGGCCGACCCGCTCGCTGTCCTGGTGCGCGGCAGCCGCCTTCTTCGTGGCCTTCCGACCGGCCAACGACGTGGTCGACGCCGTGGGTACCTTGGTCCTGGCCGTGGCGGCCGTGGCTGTGGCCGGCGCCGAGCTGCTCACCGTCCCGCCTCCCTTTCCGTCCACCACCGCACCGGGGCCGGGTGGCCCCGGGCCGTTCAGCCCTCGGGGAAGAACCGGGGCAGGTAGCGGCGGTTGGCGGCCAGGAGGGTATCGGCCAGCTGCTCGGCCTTCGGGTACTGGCCCACCAGAGGATTGACCACCAGGGCCCGGATCATGGCCGCCCTGCTCCCCGAAAAGGCGGCCTCCACGGCCAGTCGTTCGTACGCCTTGCAGTGGGCGACCAGACCGGACATGTCGGGAGGCAGAGCCCGCTGGGACAGAGGCTGGGCGCCCTGTCGTCCGACTGTGCACGGAACCTCGACCACGGCGTCGTCGGGCAGCCCGGGAATGGCACCGTCGTTGCGCACATCGACCACCTGGATGTCGCCGGTGTCGGCGTGGAGGGAGGCGATCAACCGCACCGCCGCTTCCGAATAGAAGGCCCCGCCCCGGTAGGAGAGCTTCTTGGGTTTGGTGGTGAGGGTCGGGTCCCGGTACTCGGTCAGCAGCTCGGCCTCGAGCTCGGCCACCACCTCGGCCCGCGAACGCCAACCGGGGGCGGACTGCTCGGCCAGGTTGTGGTCGAGGCAGTAGTAGTAGTGGAGGTAGTAGGACGGCAGTGCTCCGAGCAGATGGAGAAGCCCGGCGGGCACACCGCTCTCCAGTTCGAGCTCGGGGGCGAAGCGGTCAAGCAGTTCGGGCAGTCGGTCCACTCCTCGGACCACCGCCGACCGGACCCAGGTCAGATGGTTGAGTCCGACGTGCTCGAGCTCGACGGTGTCGGGATCGACCCCGAGGTAGTGGCCGATGCGGCGCTGGACGTGGATGGCCACGTTGCACAGGCCCACCGCCCGGTGGCCCTGGTCGACCAAGGCCTGGGTCACGATCCCGACCGGGTTGGTGAAGTCGACCAACCAGGCGCCGGGGGCGGCGCGCTCCGCCATCTCTTCGGCGATGTCGAGGACCAGAGGGACGGTGCGCAGGGCTTTGGCCAAACCGCCCGGTCCCGTCGTCTCCTGGCCCAGACAGCCGTAACCGACAGGCAGCGTTTCGTCGGTATGACGGGCCGCCTGACCACCCACCCGCAGCTGCACGATGACGAAGTCGGCCCCGTCGACGGCCCGGTCCCGTTGATCGGTGGTGACCAGAGTTCCGGCCCAGCCGCGGCCTCGCAGGATCCGCTCGGCCAGACCGCCCACCGCGTCCAGGCGGTCGGCGTCGGGATCGAGCAGGACCAGTTCATCGACGACCAGCCGGTCCTCGTGGGTACAGAGGCTGTCCACCAGCTCCGGTGTATAGGTGCTCCCGCCGCCGACCACAGCCACTTTGGTGCCCACCTGTGGAACGTAACATCGCCGGGTGCATCCGAGAGCGAGAGCCGGTTGAGCGGCGGGCCGACCGCCGAGTCGGTGGTTCTGGCCGTCGACGGGGGGGCCTCGAAGACCGACGTGTGGGTGGTCGACACCAGCGGCACCCTCCTCGGTGGCGCCCAGGGGGCCGGCTCCAACCACCAGTTTTCCGGCATCGAGGGCGCCATGCAGGCGCTCGGGGCGACCGTCGAGTCCGCTCTGCAGAGCGCCGGCCTTGATCCCCGGGCCCGGCCGGCTGCGGCCACCGGGGTGTACTGCATGGCCGGCGTGGACCTCCCGGTGGACGAGGAACGCCTCACCGGGGCCATCCACAATGGGGGTTGGACCACCCGTGACCTCCTCCACAACGACACCGTGGCCGTGCTCCGGGCCGGAGCCCGATCGGGCTGGGGGGTGGCGGTGGTGTGTGGCTCGGGTCTCAACTGCGTCGGCCGCGGGCCCGACGGCGCCGTCGAACGATTCCCCTCTCTGGCCGAGCTGTCCGGCGATTTCGCCCCCGGTGGGTCGTGGCTCGGTGTGCGGGCCCTCGGACTGGCCCTGCGGGCCCGGGACGGCCGGGGGGGACCCACTGCCCTGGCCCATCTGGTCCCGGCCCATTTCGGCCTCGACGACCCCGAGGCGGTGCTCAGCGCCGTCTACACCGGCACCCTCGAGTACGGCCGCCTCTTCGAACTGGCCCGGGTGTGCCTCGACGCTGCTGCCTCCGGCGACCCGGCGTCGATCGACGCCACCGGCATCCTGGCCGAAGAGGTGGTGGCCATGATCACCGCCATTGTGGGACGACTGGAACTCGGTCGCCTGCCGGTCGAAATCGTCCTCGGCGGCGGCCTGTTCGACAGCACCTACCGACCCTTCGCCGAGCAGGTCGAGTCCGGCGTCCTGGTCGCCGCGCCAGGGGCCACCTTCCGCCGAATGGAGGCCGCCCCGGTGCTCGGTGCCGCCCTCCTCGGTCTCGACGCCGTGGGCGCACCGGTCGGGGCCGAGGACCTCCTGCGGGCGGCGGCATCGCAAGTCCGACCGGGGGATCAGGCACCAGCCTGACTGCAGGGCGGTCGGTAGTGTCTCGATCCATGGGCACCCCCTCCCCCTCGCCGTCTTCCCTGCCGTGGTGGCGCGCAGGCGTTCTCTACGAGATCTATCCGCGCTCCTTCGCCGATTCCAACGGCGACGGAATCGGTGACCTGGCCGGGGTGATCGCCCACCTCGACCACTTGGCCTGGCTGGGCGTCGACGGACTGTGGCTCTCGCCGGTCAGCCCATCGCCCAACGCCGACTGGGGCTACGACGTGGCCGACTACTGCGCAGTCGACCCCGCCTACGGATCACTCGAAACACTCGATGCGTTGGTGGCCGAGGCCGGCCGCCGGGGGATCCAGATCCTGCTCGACCTGGTGCCCAACCACACCAGTGAGCACCACCCCTGGTTCGTCGACGCCCGCTCGTCGCCCGAGGCCGAGCACCGCGACTGGTACGTGTGGGCCGATCCGGGACCCGGCGGCGACCGGCCCAACAACTGGATCGCCCAATTCGGGGGACCGGCCTGGTCCCTGGACCAGGCTTCGGGCCAGTACTACCTGCACAACTTCACCCGCGAGCAACCGGACCTCAACTGGTGGAACCCGGCTGTGCACCGTGCCTTCGAAGACATCATCCGCTTCTGGTGGGACCGCGGTGTGGCCGGGTTCCGCATCGATGTGTGCAACATGCTGATCAAGGACGCCGCTCTCCGCGACAACCCACCGGCCACGGACGAGGACTCGTTGATGGAGCAGATCTTCGGTCAACGCATGGCCTACAACGCCAACCGACCCGAAGTGCACGAGATCCTCCGTGGTTGGCGAACACTGGCTGACCGCTACGACCCGCCCCGGGTCCTCCTCGGGGAGACCGACGTGCACCGGCTCGACATGATTCCCCCCTATTACGGCGACGGCGCCGACGAGTTGCACATGGCTTTCAACCTGCCCTGGCTGCATGCCGACTTCCGAGCAGACGCCCTACGGGCTGTAGTCGAGGAGACCGAGCGCATCCTGCCGGAAGGGGCGTGGCCGGTGTGGACCGGCTCCAATCTCGACACGTCCCGCCTGGCCACCCGCTGGGCGGAGGGCCATCCCGGCACCATCCGATGCATCCTGCTGGCCCTGCTCACCTTGCGCGGCACGCCGGTCATCTATCAGGGTGACGAGATCGGGTTGCCCGACGCCGTCCTGACCGAGGAGGCGCTCCGCGACCCGGTCGGCCGGCGCTACTGGCCGGCTGTCACCGGGCGGGACCCTGAGCGGTCCCCTCTTGCCTGGGACGACGGGCCCGGGCGGGGCTTCACCACCCCCGACACCGAGACCTGGCTCCCGATGACCACTCCGACGGGGTGCAACGTGGCCGCCCAGCGCCACGATCCGGACTCGGTCCTCACCTTCACCCGCGACCTCATCGCCCTGCGGCGAGCCAGCCCCGATCTGCACAGCGGCGCCTACCGGTCCCAGCCTTCGCCCCCCGACACCTGGCTGTGGACCCGCGGGGACGGGTTCGCCACCGCCCTCAACCTCGGGACGGCCCCGGTGACCCTCGAGGGTGTGACCGGGGCCATTGCCATCGCCACCGACCGGAATCAAGACGGTCAGGCCGTCGAGGGGCAGATAACCCTCGGTCCGGGCCAAGGCGCGCTGATCCGACTTGGCTGATCGGGAGCGCTGATCAGGAGCGCTGACCAGCCTCAGATGATCGGCCTCAGCTGATCGGCCTCAGCTGGCCGCCTTGGATTCTTTCGGCTGGGATCCCTTCCGGACCGGTGGGGGTGGCGGAGGAAGGAACTGCTCGACGGCGGTAGCGATTCCTTGGGCGATCGCCTGTTGCCCGACGGCGCTGTCGGCGATCGACCCTTCGAACGGATCGGTGATGTACAGCGGTTCGGTCACCACACCGGGCATGTTGCTGGGTGTCGAGAAATAACCGGGCATGGCCGGTCCGATCAACATGATGTGGCCGTAGTCGGCGGCCTCGGCGGCCAGTCCCCCGCTGTAGGGATCACCACTTACCGAGCCGAGGGTGTCGTCGGTCTGCACACCGTCGTTGGGTATGGCCCAACCCTGGGCGTTCATTCGGGCCAGGACGTCGTCCTGGACCAGATTGGCCAGCGTCAGGTTCGCCGCCGAAAAGGGCCGATCGGCGTCATAGGCGGTGATGATGCCCGCGTTCTCTTCCGTTCCTCCGGCGTCGAAGTAGATGCCGACCAGGGCGCTCGCCTTGGCATCGTCGGCGCATTGGGCCCGGGCGGCCACGTCGTCATGGGCCCCTTGCAGGCTGAGCTCGCTGCCCGAGACGTCGGCCGGGGTCAGGCGGACGACGCTTGAGTTGCCGGTCCGGGTCACCACCACCCTGAACCCGTCGGCCCGCAGGAGGGCCATGGCGTCGAACTCGACCGGCAGGGTCTCCGAAGCCTCATCGATGGTCTTCCCGAGCTGGGTGATCCCGACCGCTCCGGGGTCGAGGCCACCGTGGCCGGCGTCGAGCACCACCGTGACGTTGCGGTCACCCTTGGTCGGTCGGAAGGCCACACACGATCCGGTGGCGAAAACAGCGGGATCGAGAGCCTGCGACCGCGGCGGGGTTTTGACCGATTGGTGGGCGACCCGACGGGGATCTCTCCTTGTCGTAGCCACGACAGCCACACCGGTGACGGCACCGGCTATCACCACTACAACGATGATGGTGATCGCTACGCGCCGCCTCGCGCCGCGGCTCGAGTCGGATCCTTCCGTCGTGACCGCATCTGTTTCGTGGGTCGAGTGCGCACGACCACGATAACGGCACGTAAAGCGGGACTGATGGCGCCCGAGCCCGCCTTCGCCCCACCTCCACCGCCGACGGTCGGCACCTGGGGGCGACCGCCTCCCCCTACCGATGCGACTTGTGGCCAGAAGGATTGGCAGGCCGCCCTCGTCTGGACAATCACGCCCCGTCCGTCATCGGGACTTTCGGCCCTATCAGTAACCGACCGGCATACCTAACCTCGCTCCCAGGAGGTAGTGAACATGGTGCCTTTCGTATCTTCCCCTGACCGCCTACTCGGAAGCCTCATCGATCTCAACAGGACCGGTCACTACGTCCACTGGGGGTTCATCCAGATTTCGGTGGCCAACCTCGTACTCATCGGGCTGATGGTGACGGTGTTCGTGGCTGCCATCCTCATCCCCTTCCGACGTCACGGAGGCGGAGGAGAATGACAGTACAAACCGATGCGATCACCAAGGCCAACGACGAAACCCGGGATTCCCCGAGCGCCAACCGGCCCGAAGATGCTGGTCAGCTCACAGCCAGGCTACGGCACGCGGCCGTCGACGCCTTTCCTCCTGAGCGGCTCATGCCTGACCGCCAACCAGCGTATGTGGCGTCGTGGATCTACGTCTTCGGTGTCCTCACCCTGGCCGCCCTGTCGGTTGTCATTGTCACCGGCTGCGTACTGGCCGTCTTCGGGCCCACCTGGTGGCACGTCTCCACCGTGGGCCTGTTCGTCAACTCGCTCCACTTATGGAGCGTCGAAGTCTTCTTCTTCGCCATGGTCGTCCACCTGTGGGGCAAGTTCTTCATGGCCGCCTGGCGTGGACGCCGACGGGCGACCTGGATCACCGGAGTCGTCTCGTTTGTCATCTCCGTCGGCGCCGCCTTCACCGGCTACCTGTCCCAACAGAACTTCGACTCCCAATGGATAAGCACCCAGGCCAAGGACGGGATCAACTCCACGGGCGCAGGGGCCATCTTCAACGTCACCAACTTCGGTCAGATGCTCATGTGGCACATCGTCCTGCTGCCCCTCTGCGTGGTGCTGCTGGTCGGCGTTCATGTCCTTCTGGTCCGCCGCCGCGGTGTCGTCCCTCCCTTCGCCGACCACGAGGAGGCCGCCAACCGCGATGGCGGGCTGGCGGCGGCGGACGCACCTCTGCAGGAGGACGTCGCGTGACCTCACGACGCCGGAAGTTCAATCCCGACCGGGACGTCGTCGACTGGCACGGGGCCTACGAGCCCTACGACCTGGTCAAGGAGTTCATCATCGCTCTGGTGGTGGTGGTCCTGCTCGTCGTGGCCTTGGCCGTCGTCTTCTCGTCGCCGGACGAAAAGCCGGTGACCGTCAAGTCGTGGTCGACGGCCAATCCGGTGGACTTCGCCCAAACTGCCATCACCGAGCTGGATGGGACCAGCGCCACCGCCACTTACGGCCCTCCGTACAACAACACCCCGGGATCGTCACAGTCGATCGGCCCGTTCTCGCCAGAGCAGTGGTTGGGCGTACACCACCCGATCAACACGGCCGACGACTTCGTCATCGCCCCCCTCGAGACCCTCCCCGACCACCCGGCCGTGCAGGCCGCTCTCGCCCGTTACACCACGGCACCGCCGGGCCAACAGACCAAATGGACGACGGCCTACGAGAAGGCGGTGGCCAATGCCTCCTCGGTCCAGGGCGTCTTGCGGGTCCCCCCCGGGAACTACGGTCCGGTCGGGCCGATCATCTCCTCGCTCACCTCCATGGCCCAGAGTGGATCCCTCGACGGGGCCCTGCTCAGCTCCCGGCAGTTCTACGGGACCGACTACACCAAGCCCCTCCTCTTCATCGCCGATGGCACCTACTTGGCTGACCTGGCCCAAAATCAGCACCTGTCTGGCGACCAGTGGGGAATGATGAACGAGACCGGCAATTATCCCGGTCAGGCTTGGCTCTGGCTCTACACCCTCTGGTATCAGGTCCCGCCCATGAGCACGTCAGCCAGCGGCGACCTGCAGGTATGGGCCATCATGATGGTCCTGACCCTCGGTCTCGTCTTCCTGCCCTTCATCCCCGGTCTCCGCTCCATCCCACGCTGGAGTCGCGTGTACCGGCTCATATGGCGTCAGCACTACCGCACGATGGCCCGTTCCCGGTCGGCCTGACCACCGCCACGTCCGTAGGTCCTCAGCTCCCGCCCATCTCGGCCAGTTTCGGCACGATCTCCTCCCCGAGCCGGCCCACCCATGCCGCAGGATCGGGGGCGGGCGGCATGAACTCGACCAGGTCGATGCCGAGCTTGGCGTAGTCGTCCATGGTGGCGAAGAAGGCGGCGGTGTCGGTGAAGGGATCGGCGAAACCGAGGATCGTCTTTCGGATGCTGTCCGGATCACGGCTCTCGGCGTCGCAGTGGCGGGCCAGCACCTCGAGCTTGTGGGCCACCACGTCCCGATCGGGAGCGAATAGGTTGCAGGCGTCGGCATAGCGGGCCACCAGACGCAGCGTCTTGCGCTCCCCGCTGCCGCCCACCAGGATCGGCGGCCGCGGCCGGCTGACCGGTCGGGGCGAGCAGATGGTCTCGGCCAGCTGGTAGTGCGCACCGATATAAGGGCCGTCGTCGTCGCTCCACATCTGGTGGCAGATCTGAAGAGTCTCCTCCAGCCGTTCGAATCGTTCGCTGAGCGGCGGGAAGGGAACCCCGAGGGCGGCGTGTTCGCGTTCGTACCAGGCCGCCCCGATGCCCAGCTGGCCGCGGCCGCCGGACAGGACATCGAGGGTGGTGACGATCTTGGCCAGCAGTCCCGGGTACCGATAGGTCACGCCGGTGACCAGCAGACCAAGGGTCATGGTCTGGGTGAGTCCGGCCAGGTAGCCGAGCGACGTGTAGCCCTCGAGCATGGGGTCCTGGGCGGTGGCGAACTCCTCCATCTGGAACCAGTGGTCCATCAGGGTGAATGTGTCGCAACCCCCTGCCTCGGCGGCCCGAGCCGTTGCCGCCAGGGTGGGGGCCATCGATTCGGGGCCACCGGGAAGGGTGAAATTGGCGTAGTGGATGCCGACTTTCATGGGGTTCCTTTCAACGAGGCAACGACGGGGACTCGGTCCGAGCGTAGGGCGGTCATCCCCGAGGAGGGACGCCCCATTGAGCTGGCATAATCGCCTGGTGGGGACAACGGGATGAGGATCGCAACCCGACCCGGGACGCTGCTGCCGGATCCGGACCCCCGGTTGGTGCGGTTCACGGTGATTTCGGTGGACGATCATCTGGTCGAGCCGCCGGACATGTTCGAGGGTCGTCTCGCCCGGAAATTCGTCGACCGTGCCCCTCGGGTCATCGAGAACTCCAAAGGGCACCAGCTCTGGGAGTTCGACGGCGCCCGGTACTCACAGGTGGGGATGAACGCCGTCGCCGGGAGACGCCCCGAGTGCGTCACGCTCGAGCCGACCCGCTTCGAGGACATGCGCCGGGGCTGCTGGGACATCGACGCCCGCATCGCCGACATGGATATCAACGGTGTCTGGGCGTCCCTCAACTTCCCTTCCATGATCACCGGGTTCTGCGGGAGGGTGTTTTCGGCGGCCCAGGACCCCGAGCTCGGACTGGCCGTGACCCGGGCATGGAACGACTGGCTCTACGAAGCGTGGTGGCAGCCCTACCCCGATCGCATCATCCCGTGCGGGATCACCTTCCTGTCCGACGCCGAACAGGGTGCCGAGGAGATCCGTCGGAACGCCGAGCGCGGTTTCCGTTCGGTCACCCTTCCGGAGCGCCCACACCGCATCGGGCTGCCCAGCCTGTTTTCGGGATACTGGGATCCGGTACTGGCTGCCTGCGAGGAGACCGACACCGTCATCTCCCTCCATGTCGGGTCGTCGGGGATGCCCGAGCTACCGGTCGACGGTCCCCTGATAGCGCTGGGAGCCACCCTGTTCGGCCAGATGTCCTTGTCCGCATGTGCCGAGTGGGTGTGGTCGGGCATCCCGGCGCGCTACCCGGGCATCAAGATCGCCATGAGCGAGGGCGGCATCGGATGGGTGGCCATGCTGGCCGATCGCCTAGACAACATTGTGGAACGCTCCGGCTACGGGCGGGACTACGACTCCTCGGGGTTGCTCCCGGCCGAAGCGCTGGCCCGCAACTTCTGGTTCTGCACCATCGACGATCCGTCCACCATCGACACACGCCACCGGATCGGCATCGACCACATCATGGTGGAGGTCGACTACCCGCACGGCGACTCCACCTGGCCCGACACCCAGTCGGTCATCGAACGGTGCTGGGGCCACCTCCCCGACCACGAGCTGCGGAAGCTCTGTTGTGGCAACGCCGCCGCCCTCTACCGGTGGCCCCTGCCCGACCAGGTATTGCCGTGACTCTTCCGTTCACACCGACTGCGGACGCTCTCCTCCCCGACCTCACGCCCCGCCAGGAGCTCGTTCTCCTGGCCCGCACCCTGTGGCGGGAGGGTTACGACGATCATCTGGCCGGTCACATCACCTACCGCCAGCCCGACGGGACCCTCCTGTGCAACCCGTGGTACTTGCTGTGGGAAGAACTGCACCCCGACGACATCCTGCGCATCGATCTCGACGGCAACGTTCTCGAGGGCGAGTGGCCGGTTCCCCTGGGCATCCCCCTCCACCTCGAGCTCCACCGGCAGCGTCCGGGCACCACCGTGGCCGTGCACAGCCATCCCCGATTCGGCACGGTGTGGGCCGACATGGCCCGACTACCGGGTTGCTACGACCAGAGCTCGGCCCTGGGAGGTGGGGAGTTGGCGATCGTCGACGAGTACGACGGGCCGGTCGACTCCCGCGACAGCGCGGCCCGGGCCGTGGCCGCCATGGGAACGGCCGACCTGGCCCTTCTGGTCAATCACGGTGTGTTCATCACCGCCGGCAGCATCCGGGCCGCCCACCAGCGCGCCGTGGCCCTCGAGTACCGCAGCCGGCGTGCCTGGTACGTCGAATCGTTGGGCTCCGGCCGCCAGCTCCCCGATCCGGCCCGCTCCTTCTTCGCCTCATCGGACGGTGAGGGTTTCATAGGATTCTTCGAGGCCATGGCCCGGCGCGAGCTTCGAAAGGATCCCACGCTGCTCGCTCCCCGGTGTGCGGGCGTCGCCCCCCGCCGCTGACCCACCCCGCCGGCCCAAGCTTCGCCGTAGTGACCGAGCCGCACAGGACCCACGTCGTACAGAAGGTCAGAAAGAGAACCCCACAGAGAGAGGACCGCATGGAGATAGCAGGCAAGAAGGCAGTAGTCGTGGGTGGGGCCTCGGGGATGGCCCGCGCCACCGCCGAGCTCCTGGCCAAAAGGGGAGCGCGGGTGGCCATCCTCGACCTGCCGATCTCGTCCGGCGACACCGTCGCCTCCAGCCTCGGGAACGGGGCCACCTTCCATCCGTGCGACGTCACCAACGCCGAAGAGACCGAGGCAGCTTTGGCCGATGCGGTCGGATCTCTCGGTGGGCTTCACGTGGCGGTTAACACCGCCGGTGGCGGTATCGCCCGCAAGACCCTTTCCCACTCGGGACCCCACCCGCTCGACGAATTCCGGCGGGTGGTGGAGCTCAACCTGGTCGCCACCTTCAACCTCAACCGCCTGCAAGCCATGTACATGGCCGACAACCAACCTGAGGACGGCGAGCGGGGGGTGATCGTGAACACGTCCTCCATCGCCGCCTTCGAAGGACAGATCGGTCAGGTTGCCTACGCCGCGGCCAAGGCCGGCATCGCCGGCATGACCCTCACGATGGCCCGGGACCTGGGGTCGTACGGGATCCGGGTCGATGCCATCGCCCCGAGCCTGTTCCTGACCGGGATCACCGCCGGCATCCCCGACGACTACGCCGACAAGCTCACGGCCGACGCCGCCTTTCCCAAGAGGATGGGCCGCCCGGACGAGTTCGCCCGGCTGGTGGTGGCCATCGTCGAGAACCCCATGTTGAACGGAGGTACCATCCGTCTCGACGCAGGCCAGCGCTTCGCTCCGAAGTGACGGCTTCAAAACTCTCCGTGCTCACTGCCCCCTCCTGACCTCGACCATTTCGCCTCCCGAAAAAATCTGCCGACCGTGAACCTCCTCCTTCTGCTCGAGATGGCCGGTGCCGTCGATCCTGACCGCCCGGCGTTCCGCTTCGACGACCGGCAGCTGACGGTGGCCGGCCTTCAGACCGGCGCTCGACGGATCGGTGCCTCTCTGGTGGCCGACGGCACGTCCAATCTGGTTTTCACCGCCGCCAACAGCCTGGCCTTCCCGGTGGCCGTCTTCGCCGCCTCGGCGGCGGGGATCCCCTTGGTTCCGGTCAACTACCGCCTGGCCGACGACCGCCAGGACGACATCCTCGACCGCCATCCCGGTGCCCTGATTGTGGCCGACGAACCCCGCCTCTCAGCCCTCCGCCACGCCGGACGCCGAGCCGTCAGTCCCGACCAGTTCCTGGCGCTCGGGGGCGATACCGGGCCGGCCGAAGACGCCGTTGCCGTCGAGCCCGATCCCGACGACGTGGCCGTCCTCCTCTACACCAGTGGCACCACGTCCGAGCCCAAGGCGGTCGTCCTGCGCCATCGCCATCTGACCAGCTATGTGCTGGGCACTGTGGAGTACGGAGCGGCTTCCGCCACCGATGCCGCCCTGGTGGCCGTCCCGCCCTACCACATTGCCGGCGTGGCCCACGTCCTCACCAACCTCTACAGCGGCCGCCGGGTCATCTACCTCGACGCCTTCGACGCCAAGGACTGGCTGCGCTTGGTGCACCAGGAGAGGGTGACCCACGCCATGGTGGTCCCGACCATGCTGGGCCGGATCGTCGAATGTCTACAGGCCACAGGGGAGTCTGCGCCCCCGTCCCTCGAGTCCATCGTCTACGGCGGGGCAGCCATGCCCCAACGTGTTCTCGAGGCGGCGCTGGTTCTCTTCCCGGACGTGGGGTTCGTCAACGCCTACGGGCTGACCGAAACGGCCTCCACCATCGCCCTCCTCGGTCCCGATGACCACCGGCGGGCCCTCGACGACGCCGATCCGGCGGCGCGCGACCGACTGCGCTCGGCCGGTCGGGCCGTGCCCGGCATCGACATCGAGATCCGCGACCCGGACGGGGCACCTCTCGAGCCGGGCCAGGAGGGGGAGATCCACGTACGGGGGGCCCAGGTGTCGGGAGAGTACCTGGGCACCACCGACCCGACCGGTGGTGGGGGCGGTGGGTGGTTCGCCACCCGGGACACCGGCTACCTCGACGCCGAGGGCTACCTGTTCATCATGGGCCGCTTCGACGACACCATCATCCGGGGAGGCGAGAACATCGCCCCGGTCGAGATCGAGGAGGTCATCGCCTCCCAGCCCGGCGTGGCCGACTGCGCCGTCGTCGGCGTGGCCGACGACGACTGGGGCCAACGCATCGCCGCCGTCATCGTCCCCGAAGCCGACGCCACCCTGACAGCCGACGATGTGCGGGCCTGGGTGCGGACGCGGGTGAGGGGGTCCCGTACCCCCGACCAGGTCGAGTTCCGGGCCAGTCTCCCCTATACGGAGACCGGCAAGCTACTCCGACGCGCCCTCCGTCAGGAACTCGAGGCAGAGGACGAAAAACCGGCATCGTGAGCGCCGCCGCAGTGGGCCCGGTAGGCCTGGGGTGGTGTGTGTCAGCCGGTGCCAGCGGCGATGTCAGGCGGGCACTGTCACCGGCACCTGGGAGAACCCGGCCACGTTGGACATGTTGACCCTCTCCAAGCCGTCCCGCTCCACGGTGAAGGCCGGCCACCGTCGGCGAATCCCGTTGATGGCCAGCTGGCTCTCCATCCGGGCCAGCCACGCCCCCAGGCAGCCGTGGACCCCGTACCCGAAGGCCAGGGTGGTCCGTCCACCCCGGGTGATGTCGAACACGTCCGGGTTCTCGTACTCGCGGGGGTCCCGGGTGGCGGCGCCGGTCAGCAACAGGACGGGCGTGCCGGCCGGGATGGTACCCCCGTCGAAGGTGACCGACTCGACCGCATAGCGCCCCTGGTACTGGGAGGGCGGATGCATTCGCAGCGCCTCCTCGACGGCCCCGGACACGGCAGTGGGATCGGCCAGGACCCGGTCCCACTGGTCGGGGTGCTGATCGAAAAGGACGACAGCGCTGCCGACGAGCTTGGTGACCGTCTCGCTGCCGGCACTGGCGATGAGGGCGGCGAAGGTGGCCACCTCCTCGTCGCTGAGTCTGCACATGGCGCCGTCACCGTCGTCGATTTCGGCCTCGATGAGCCGCGACATGAGCAGGCCGTCGGGCACGGCCCGCTTGGCCTGGGACAGTGCCAACAAATACTCGACCATGTACAGGGCCGCTTCCATCCCCTCCTGGGTGGTGTCGGCCACGCCCTCCTCCCGGTGGAGCATGGTGTCCACCCAGATCCGAATCTGCTGGCGCTCGCCGGCGGGGACACCCAGCATCGACGAGATGACCTCGACGGGGAACAGGGCGGCGAACTCAGCCACCATGTCGAACTGACGGCGTCCGACCAATCCATCGAGCAGACCGTCGATGACGCCGGCCACCAGGGGTTCGAGGTCGCCGATGGCCCGCCGGCTGAAAGCCTGGCTGACCAGACGCCGATGGAGGGTGTGCTCGGGGGGGTCCATCATGATCATCATGTTGACGGCCACGGGCTGGCGTTTCCGGAGCATCTCGAGGGTAACCCCGTAGGAGCTCACGAACCGTTCCGGATCGGCGTGCACGGCGACCACGTCGGCGTAGCGGGAGACGGCGTAGAAGCCGTAGGCCTCGTTGAAGTAGACCGGCGCCTCGTCCCGCAGGCGGGCGTAGGTGTCGTACGGGTCGTCGAAGAACGTGTCGGAGAATGGATCGAACTCGATGGCCTCAACCGGCACGGGAGCCTCCACGCCCCGGTCAGTCCGAGGCCGGCAGCGGCTTGGGTGCGTTGGCGGACAAGGGCAGGCCGTTGTAGGCCAGCGGCCCGGGGCCGGCCTGGGTACAGAGAACCTCGATGCCCGAGGTCGGCTCGACGTAGCGCTTCCCGATGAGAACGGGGTCTCCCCCACCCGAGGAGTCCGACGGGCCGGGGCTGTCGCCGGCTTCATCCCGGTCCACCATGGGGGCGCCACAGCAGGTCAGGTCGTGCTCCTCCTTCGGAACTCGGACCACCACCACTTCGGTACTGCACGCCGCGCTCCGCAGCCTCGCTCCCGGCTTGAGTTTCACTGATCCATCCCCTTGTGTTCGCCCTCTGTGTAGGTCCTGGTGCCAGGCCCTGCCCGGCGCCCGATTGGAGTCGGCCCTTCACTGGCCGGGCCGAGCCTGTCCCAACCGGACCTTCATGGTGCCAGAGACTGGGGTGCCGACTGAAATCCCCACCAACCACGGATCAACGTATCCTCGGGCGTGGCCCAAGCCGGATCATCGCAGGCAGGAGGAGGAATGCTGCACGCCGCCACCCCCACCAACCGGCGTGACGGTCCCGCGCCCTCCCTGCCATCCGGACCTCCAGCCCAGGTGACGCCGGGCATTCGACAGCCGGAGTCGTTCAAAGGAGACCGGCCATGACCACTCCCTCCCTCGACCCCGAGCTCGCCTTCCTGGCCGACCTCGACGTGGGCTTCGGCCGGACGGACATCGACGTCGGTGCCATCCGCACCATGCTGGGCGAGCTCCTCCAAACCCCGCCGCCGCCGCCCGGTGTGGAGGCCGGCCAGCACCTCGTACGCCACGATCCGCCACTGGTCGTCGAGACTTTCGCCCCGGCCGAAGGAGGCAACCGTCCCTGTGTGCTGTGGTTCCATGGTGGCGGGTTCCTGATCGGTTCGGCGGCCATGGATGCCGCCCGCTTGCAGGAGTGGACCACCACCCTCGGATGCGTAACCGTGTCGGTCGAGTACCGCCTGGCCCCCGAGCACCCTTACCCCGCCGCTCACGACGACGCCGTTGCTGCCCTCGAATGGGTCATCCAGTCGGCTGATGCATTGGGGGTGGACACCGGGCGGATCGTGGTGGGCGGAGCCAGCGCCGGAGGTGGATTGGCTGCCGCCACCGTCCTGGCTGCTCGTGACCGTGGCCTCCCGCTTGCCGGCCAATTGCTCCTCTACCCCATGCTCGACGACCGGCAGCAGACCCCATCCTCCCGGTGGGAGGCGCCGGTCTGGCCCCCTGCGGCCAACCAGTTCGGTTGGCGTGCCTACCTCGGATCGCGCTACGGACAGGACGTGCCCGCCTACGCCGCACCGGCCCGTTGTGCACAGTTCGAGGATCTGCCGCCCACCCTGCTCGTCGTCGGTGGGGCCGACGGCTTCTTCGACGAAGACCTCGACTACGTGAACCGGCTGACCCATGCGGGGGTGCTCACCGACCTCCTGGTGCTGGCCGGTGCTCCCCACGGGTTCGACATGATGGCTCCCGACGCCCGGGCCACGGCTGACACCGCCGCGGCCGTCGGGCACTGGCTGGCCACGCTGTTCGACCGTGCCGACGACGGGGTGGGCGGCGCTTGACCGGCGCCGGCTCTCAGAACTGAGGTAATCGTGTTCACCATGCGCTTCGGCATGCGCTCCCGGACCGCCGATCCCTTGAGGCGTGCCGACCTGTACGCCGCCACCCTCGACATGTGTGCCTGGGCGGAGCCGCGGGGCTGTCTCACCGCCATCTTCAGCCAACACCACGGCGTCGACGACGGCTACCTCCCTTCCCCTGTGCCGATGGCCGCCGCTGTGGCGGCCCGCACCCGCTCACTTCCCATCGTGGTGGCCGCTCTCCTGTTGGCCTTCTACGAGCCGGTCAAGCTGGCCGAAGACCTGGCCGTGATCGACCTGATCAGTCGGGGACGGGTCTCCTACGTGGTTGGGATCGGCTACCGCGACGAGGAGTTCGCCCACTTCGGTGTGGAGCGGCAGGGCCGGGGGATGCAGGTGGAAAGGCGGATCGCCGTCCTCCAACAGTTGTGGTCAGGCCAGCCGGTCGACATCGATGGTCGAACGGTGCGCATCACCCCGCTGCCCTTCACAGAGGGGGGACCGGTCCTCGCCTACGGCGGGGGCAGCCCGGCCGCCGCCCGCCGGGCCGGCCGGCTGGGACTGCTCTTCTTGGCCGAGAACAGCGACCCTGCGCTCGGGGAGGCCTATCAGCGTGCGGCCGACGAAGCCTCCGTTGCCGCCGTCGGTTGCATCCTCCCTGCTCCCGATGTGCCGCTGACCGTCTTCGTAGCCGAGGATCCCGACCGGGCCTGGGCCGAGATCGGCGAGTACCTGCTGGTTGACGCGGCCGGTTACGCCTCTTGGAACACCGACCGGACGACGACGGCCTCGGTCTCCTTCGCCCCCTCGGTGGAAGCTCTGGCCGTCGAGCACGGCACCTACCGGATCATCACTCCGGATGCCGCGGCCGACGCCGTACGCCGCGGCATCCCATTGGCCCTCCAGCCCCTCGTCGGAGGAATCCCCCCCGACCTGGCCTGGCCCTACCTGGAGACAGCAGCGGCCGCGGTGGCCGCAGGCGGAACCGGCCGGTCGCCGTCATGAAGGGCTGTCGGCGCACTGACCGACACCGGTCAGCCTCAACCCAGGGTGGTCACCCGGTCGACGCCGGAACCGTCGGTGTCACCGCCACTCTCGATGTCGTCGACCAGCCCCCAACCGAGGGCCGTTTCGGCGGAAATGCCTTCCCCCGACAGGGCCAGCCAGGCGGTGCGCGGCGACCCGATACGGCGGGGAACGCTCACCGTGCCTCCGGCTCCGGGAACGAGACCCATCGACAATTCCGGAAGCCGGAACACCGTGTTGGGCGCGGCCACCACCCGATCGGCAAAGGCAGCCAACTCGGTTCCCGCCCCGACACACGCTCCGTGCACCCGCACCGAGCACCGGTCAGCGATGGCGGCGAGGGCGGCGCCGGCATGCCGAGTGGACCGCACGGCGTGGGCCACAGATGGATCGTGGCTCGTACCGAACTCATCGAGGTCACCGCCACTGCAGAAATCGGGGCCCGCTCCTTCGATGACCACCTCCGTCACGTCGGGATCGGCGGCCGGCACCCGCAAGACCTCTATCAGCGCATCGCGCATGGCCGCGTTGTAGGCGTTACGCACCTGCGGCCGGTTGAGGATGATCCGAAGGCTCCCCGCCCGACGGGAGGCCGCCACCGGATCCGATTCGTCGTCTCTCTGCCGTGCCTCCCCGGTCTTCCGCCCTTTCCGATGAACATGCCCGTCCCGTCGGTCTGCCTGCCCGGCCAACCATCTCCGGTGGTCGACACCCGCCTGGAGGGTGGCGTAGGCCAGCGACTCGGCGGTCAGTCCACCGACCACGTCGAGTGCCGGTGCGACACGCAACAGCTGGACGAGCACCAGTGCCGCCACCGGGTGATCGGACGCCGCCGCAGCCAATCCATCCAGGGCCGGTCCGGTCGACCCGACGCACGGGACCCACGGTTCGGGCGCATCGCCGTCGGCACACAGGTAGAGGTCGAAACCCTCCGGTCCCACGAACGCCTGGTCGGCTACGCCCACAGTTACGCACGGCAGGTTGCGGGCCAACGGCGCCACCCGCTGGGCCTGGGCTGCATCGTGCAGAACCACGCCCACCAGCGGTCGTCCGCGCATCGGGCCGACCTCGTCGCCGGTCAGTCCTCCACCGACCAGGGCAACCAGGTCCGCCTCGGTGAGGAGGGGCGTCGGATGCTCCATCGCGCCCATGCTTGCACCGAATGACGACGAGACGAGTCCAGCCGGTGACCACGACCGTCCCCGCCGATAAGGAGACCGACGAGTCCTCCCTCCTCGAGCGGGAGCGATGGGCGAGCTCGGGAATGTTGTGGTTGACCGGCGAGCCGGGTGCACCACCCCTCTGGCCCCGAGCAGGGTTGTTCGAGGGCCTCCACCGCGCCCGCGACGATGTCCTCCGAGCGGCCACTTCGGTCGGTCGTACCGTCGACCTCGATGTCGGCCGGTTGCTCACCGGGCGGGCCGCCCTCATGGGCCTGAGCCGTCGAGGACGCGTCTCGGCCGGCGGGGCCTGTCGTCTACTGCCCTCCGCCGACGGATGGGTGGCGGTGAGCCTGGCCCGACCGGAAGATGCCGAACTGGTGGCGGCCATCACCGAGGTCTCGACGAACGAGGAGGGCGCTACGACCGGCAGAGACGATGAACGGGCCTGGGCCGTCCTGGCCCGTTATGCCTGCGTCCGACCGGGCTACGAGGTGACGGAGCGGGCGCAGTTGCTGGGCGTCCCCGCCACCGTGGTGGCCGCGGATCCGCCGAAGCGAGCCGCCGTGGCAGAGAGCTGCTTCCCGGTGGTCGTGCACGCCGGGCGACCGGCACGGCAACCCCGGGGCGGGCCCTTCACCGTGGTCGACCTGTCCTCGTTGTGGGCGGGGCCGCTGTGCGCCAAAGTGCTGAGCGACGTCGGGGCGCGTGTCATCAAGGTAGAGAGCCGCAACCGTCCCGATGGCGGTCGGATCGGTTGCCCCCCGTTCTTTGACTGGCTCCACGCCGATCACCAGAGCGTCGTCCTCGACTTTGGCAGCCGGGGCGATCGTTCTTTGCTGCACGCCCTCATCGCCCGAGCGGACGTGGTCATCGAGGCGTCACGGCCACGGGCCCTGGAGGCACTCGGTATCGACGCCGAAGCCATCGTCGACCGCACGCCGGGCATGACGTGGCTCAGCATCACCGGGTACGGCCGACACGGTGACGTTGCCGACCGCGTCGCCTTCGGCGACGACGCCGGGGCCGCAGCCGGCATGATCGCCCACAGCGCCAACGGCTCACCGGTTTTCTGCGGTGATGCGGTGGCCGATCCCGTTACCGGTCTGGTGGCGGCGTGCGCAGTGCTGGACAGTCGCAGCCGGGGGGGAGGCGAGCTGATCAGCGTGGCCATGGTCGACGCTCTCCGATCGGTGATGGGGCCCCTCCCTCCCGGCGGTATTCCTGTCCTGGACCGAGCCGGGTCCGATCGGTGGACGGTCGACGTCGGCGGATCAACGGTGACCGTCGACCGTCCCGCCCCCGTATCGGCCTCCCGGCCGGCCCCGGCCTGGGGCGCCCACACCCGCTCGGTGGTGGCCGAGCTGGACGGCTCCACCGAGCCATCCTGAAACAGGCGGCACACCGCCCTCAAACGGGGAACTACGAGGTCATTCCCCCCAAGCCCACCAGACCTCGGGCCAGCTCGATCTCGCCCATGTGCCGGAGCCCGTGCTGATAGATCCAACATTCGGTGGCGTCAAGGAGCGTGATTCCTTCGGGTCCGGCCACCCGGGCGCTGTAGGTGTTGGCCACCTCCCGAGGAAAGGGGCGGTTGATCACCACGCGGTCGAGCTCGGTGGGGTCGACCTCGTCCAGCCACTCCTCGGTGCGGGTGAACACGGCGGTCATATAGCGCTGGAAGGCCTCGTAGTCGCCGATGCGTTGGTGCACCATCTCGTCCACGGTGCGGTTCTTGCCGTGATCGGGGATGGACGGACGGACCTGCGCTTCCCAGGTCTCGTCCCAGATCGGTGCAGTGCCCGTCATGAGCATGAACGAGGCGTCGACCATGTTGACGATGTGAAAGAGGGAGAAGGCGATGGGCAGGACGCCTTCACGCTCGAAATGGTTGACCTGGTCCAGGTCCATGGTGGCCACGGCGTCGTAGTAGAGCGAGTGCATGGCCCGCATGCGTCGCTGCAGCGAGTCGAGCGTCGATTTGTCGGCCATGGCCCTCCTCATCGGGACGTGAGCCCGGATGCCGCGCCGTGAAGCTGTAATCCGGTCCGGACATCGATGCGATCGAGAGTTGCTTAGCTACAAAATCCAGAGCGGGCGCTTGTGCAGGCTAAACACCTGTCACTGAGTCCGCAACTGCCGGAGCGGTTCGTCACCGGGCCGGGGTAACGTTGGGCACCATGTCCACCCCGGCCGAGACTCGCCCACCGGCGGTGAACGACGAAACCGGGAGTCCACAATCGGTGGGGACCGGGGACGAAGAGTCCCCTGCGCTGTCGGGCGACGGTCGCCAGCGCCGACGGCAGCGCAACCGCGATGCGGTAGTCGAAGCGCTGCTCGACCTCTATGCCGACGGGAACCTACGACCGAGCGCCGA
>CAWEZI010000001.1:0-63445 GCA_963813525.1 uncultured Acidimicrobiaceae bacterium | reverse complement strand
TTCCTGCGCCGTATGATTGCCGTGCCATGTCCTGTTCCGATGTCCCAATCTGTGGTCCGTCTAGCAACGACCATGTTAGTGGAATGAGGGCAAGATTAGGGAATGGCGAAGATCTGGCTAGTCGGTAGACGGGAAAAAGTACCGCTGACCAGGCACGGAGAGGTGCGAGAGCGGCCGAATCGGACTCACTGCTAATGAGTTGACCTGGGTAACTGGGTCCGAGGGTTCAAATCCCTCCCTCTCCGCTCTGTTGGGCTGTCGACCTACGACGGGCACATGCGTCAAGACGGGGGCGAAATCCACCGTCCGGCCGGCCACGACCGGTCACTTGTCCCTGTCCAGCCCGTCCCGCCACTCGATCCGTTGGTCGAGTGGGCTGTCGGGGGCCGTCTCGCGGTTCCCGGCCGCTTTTGGCCGGTAGATTGTCGAGGTGGCCGAGCGGTACTGGATCGAGACGTTGGGCTGCCCGAAAAACCAGGTGGACTCGGACAAATTGGCGGGGACGCTGGTGGCCGACGGAATGGTGGCGGCCGAGTCGCCGGACAGCGCGGAGCTGGTGGTGGTCAATACCTGTGCCTTCATCGAGCCGGCCAGACAGGAGTCGATCGATACCGTGCTGGCCATGGCCGACGGGCGCCAAGCAGGTGCTCGCCTGGTGGTCACCGGCTGTATGGCCGAGCGCTACGGCGACGAGTTGACCGACGCCCTCCCCGAAGTGGACCTGGTGGCGCCGTTCGGAAAGCCCTTGACGGCCAGACCGCCGGCCCGCTCGACGCCGGTGGCCCTGCGCGTGAAACCGGCCCGCCCCACTTCGGAAGCGCCTTCGTTCGACCTGTTGAACCTCCCCCGTCCGGCGGCCGCCGCACCCTGGGCCTACGTCAAGATCGCCGAGGGCTGTGACCGGCGTTGCGGATTCTGCGCCATCCCCTCCTTCCGCGGTGCCCAGCGGTCGCGGACCGTCGAGGCCATTGTGGCCGAGGTCGAGAGCCTGGCCGGCCCGGCCGACGGGCTCGCTGAGGTGGTGTTGGTGGCGCAAGATCTGTCCTCGTTCGGCCTCGATCGATCCGGTGGCCGGTCGGCGCATCCCCTGGACGGGCCGGTCAAGGCGGGCCGACGACCCATCGTCGACCTGGTGGAGGCCGTATCCTCCCGCGTGCGATGGACCCGCCTCCTCTACCTCTATCCATCGACACTGGACGACCGGTTGGTGGATGCCATCCTGGCCACCGGGGTTCCCTACTTCGACCTCTCGCTGCAGCATGTTTCGCGCCCTTTGCTGAAGAGCATGCGCCGGTGGGGCGACGGTGACCGATTCCTCGACAGAGTGGCGTCGATCCGGACGGCCGAGCCCACCGCCGCCTTCCGGTCGTCTTTCATCGTCGGTTATCCCGGTGAAACCGAAGCCGACCACGACCGGCTCCTCGAGTGGCTGGTGGAGGCCCAGCTCGACTGGGTCGGGTTCTTCCCCTTCAGCCACGAGGTCGGTACGCACGCCGCCGGTCTCGAGGGGCAGGTCCCTGCCGAGCTGGTGGCCGAACGGTTGGCCGAGTGCAGCGAGATCCAGGACCCCATCACTGCCCACCGGCGGGAATCGCTCATCGGGACCACCGTGACGGTCCTCGTGGACGGACCCGGTGTGGGACGGACATACCGTGAAGCACCCGAGATCGACGGGATCGTATCCCTCCCGACCGAGATGGCCACCGGGACGTTCGCTGAGGTGGTCGTGACCGGAACCGAGGGACCGGACCTGGTGGCCGAGCCCTCCTCAACCGAGGTGGCCGGATCCGTGGCCCCCGCGGCCGCGGGGGCTGGCCGATGAGCGGGGGGACGGCCGGCTCGGGAGCGGCGCCCGGCGCCGTCGTGGCCCCCAACACCACCTTCGGGCCCTCCGCTCTCATGACCCCGGCCAACGGAATCACCGTGTTGCGGTTGGCCGCCACCCCGGTGGTCATCATCCTGATCATGCTGTGGGGGGCCAGCTGGTTCACTTTCGTGCTCGGCGGTCTGCTCGCGCTGTCCGATGGCATCGACGGGTGGTTGGCTCGCAAGATGGGGACCACCCGATCGGGAGCCTTCCTCGACCCGCTGGCCGACAAGGTCGTCGTGCTCGGCGCCCTGGTCGCCCTGGTGGCCAAGGGGATCGTCTGGTGGCTGCCGGTAGCCCTGATCGCCGTACGGGAAGTATCCATGAGCGTGTACCGATCGGTGGTCGGTCGTCACGGTGTCTCCATCCCGGCGCGCAACTCCGCCAAGCTCAAGACCCTGGTCCAGGACATCGCCATCGGCATGTGCCTGGCCCCGCCACTGGCCGGCCGTACCGGGCTTTTGTCAGCGGCCATCTGGGTGGCTACGGCGCTGACCGTTTTTACCGGGGCCCAGTATCTGGTCGACGGCCGGCGTGCGGCCCGGGCTCGCGCTGGCGGTCCTCCGGCCCAGGCCGCCGGCACCACCTCGGCGGCCTGAGCGGGTGCGCATCGAGATCGTGGCGGTGGGCACGGAGCTCCTGCTCGGACAGATAACAGACACCAATTCCCGATGGATGGGGGAGCATCTGGCTGCGGCCGGCGTCGCCTCCCACTTCCACCAGGCGGTGGGCGACAATCACGACCGCATGGTGCTGGCCTTCCGCACGGCGTTGGCCCGTAGCGACGGGCTCATCGTCTGTGGCGGCCTCGGTCCCACCCACGACGACATCACCCGGGAGGCCATCGCCGAGGTCATGAACGTCCCCCTGCGTAGGGACGAGAGCGTGGTGTCGGCCATCCGGGACATGTTCGTCAGCCGCGGACGGGCGATGCCCGACTCCAACCTTCGTCAGGCCGACGTCCCCGAGGGGGCCACCACCATCCCCCAGACCACGGGGACCGCTCCCGGGCTCATCTGTCCGCTCGGCAAAAAGGTCATCTACGCCGTGCCGGGCGTGCCCTACGAGATGGCCGACATGTTCGAGAGGGCCATCGTCCCCGACCTGCAACGGCGCATGGCCGAGCGGGGCGAGGCGGCGGGCGTGATCGCCAGTCGGGTGATCCGTACATGGGGAATGAGCGAATCGGCTCTGGCCGAAGCCCTCGCCGACCACATCACCTCTCTCGACGGGCAGGGGGGACCCGCCTCGTCGGGGACAGAGACGTCCGGCGGCGCCACCGTGGCCTTTCTGGCCAGTGGGATCGAGGGCATCAAAGTGCGGGTGACGGTCAGGGCCGACGACGAAGCCACCGCCGCCGATCTCCTGGACCGGGAGGAGGTGGAGATCCGGCGGGTGCTCACCGCCACCGCCGGCGATGTGGTGTTCGGGGTGGACGAGGAGGCCATCGAGGATGCGGTGTCCTTTGCGGTGACGGCCGCCGGTCTCACCCTGGGACTGGCCGAGTCGCTGACCGGTGGTCTGGCCGCCTCCCGCCTGGTCAATGTGCCGGGGGCCAGTCGCTGGTTCCGCGGCTCGGTCGTGTCCTACGCCTCCGAGGTCAAGTTCGCTCTCCTCGGTGTACCCGAAGGCAAGGTGGTGTCCGAGGAGGCGGCACGGTCGATGGCCGACGGGGCCCGCCGGGTCCTGGGGTCCGACCTGGGGTTGTCGATCACCGGCGTGGCCGGTCCCGATTCGCAGGATGATCAGCCACCGGGGACGGTGTTCGTGGGTCTGGCCCGCCCCGGGCAACCAACCCGGTCATTCGGCTTCAAGGTGCCCGGTGATCGAGATCGTGTGCGCCAGTACGCCACCATCGCCGCCCTCGACCTGTTGCGACGCGACCTGGGTGGCACCGACCGCCACGACGAGGCTTCCGAGAGTCGAATCCCTCGGTAGATGACCGGAGCGGTTACCCGGTGGTGGTCGACGGCCCGGGGTGGTGGTCGCCGGTCAGGACCCTGAGGGGGTGACGGGAATACCGTCGGGGACCAGCTCCTCCCAGGTGTTGCCGGGCGCGAGCATGATCGGCGTACCGCTGGAGGTGGTCAGCACGGCCGGTTGGGTCAGGCTGGCCCGGTTCCAGGTTCCGGTGATGGCCACGCCGTTGCGCATCACCACCAGCGGTCCGGTGCCGGTGGCTGTCACGTCCACCTCCATCCCGCCCTCGCTGTTTTCGACCCAGGGCCCGGTGGCGGTCTGGACCGACAGGATGACCACGTTGGTGGCGGCCGACTGGGAGCCGCCGAGCATGATGTCGGGAGCCCCCGAATAGGACCGGAGGTACTTTCCCGAGGCGGCGTTCCAGGTCCAGGTCACGTCCGAGGTCGACGAGAACGGGATGTGGACGCTGACCCCCGAGCCGGCCACCGACCCGGCCGGGAGGGCGGCGGAGTAGTGGAAGATGGGAGCCGGTGGGGTGGTGTCGGTCGGATCGAAGGCCCACAGCGAAGCCGTGTTGACGAAGGTCGAGTACGGCGCCACCCGGCCGGGCTCGTAGATGATGGCCGAACCGTGGTTCCCGCTGTAGAGGTTCTCGTCGATCAGCGGGGACGATTCGAGGAGGGCGATGACGGGATCGATCCCTCCGGCATGGACGAAGAGGGGGTCCGACAGCTGGGACAGGATGCCCACATCAGGCTCGCGGGCCGACCGTAGATCCCCGACCAGCGATGATCCCTGGCACTGGAACACGGCGAGAAGCCGGGTGATGGCCCCCTCCACCGGTTCCTCGAAGACGATGTCAGCCTGGTTGAGTCCGGCCGAGGGCCGGTCCCCCGGATAATTGCCGATCTTGACCCCGAGGGCCGGACGGGCCGGCACGACACCGCCCGGTGCTGGCGCCCCGGTGAGCGGGCAGGTGGCCACCGGTACAGCCGGGTGGGTGGTGGTGACCACGGCGGGCTTTGCCGCGTTGGCCTTGTCGCCGCGGGTGAGGACGGCGGCCACGCCCACCCCCACCACCACTGCGGCGATGGCACCCAGTGCGTACCACCACGTCCGGTTGCGACCCCGTCCGGTCGGGCTGCCTTGAGCGCGGCGGCGCCGGAGAACTTCCTTGCGGGTGAGAATGGCCGGCGCCGCGGCCTGCTCCGCCGAAGGGCCGGTGCTGCCGTCCGAGCTGGGTCCGGATGGCGGTGGATCGTCGGGCACTGATCGGTGAGGCTACTCCGGGGCCGTCCCCGGGAGGTGTCTTTCCGAGCGTTTCAGGCGTCATCGGGCACGGGCTCCGGGCCCATCGAGGGTCCATCATCGAACATGCGTTCGGGTCTAGAGTGATCCCGACGGTGCGGCGAACAGTCGCATCATCGGCTCTCCGGTCCGATTCGGGGGCCGTCAATCGGGTGTCACACCTTTTCCGTAGGGTCGGCACGGTCAAGCCAGGAAGAGCATCGAGGAGAAGAGAGACATGGAACGTGACAAGGCACTCGACATGGCCCTGGGCCAGATCGAGAAGCAGTTCGGCAAGGGGTCGGTCATGCGCATGGGGGAGAACCTCCACATGAACATCGAGGCCATCCCCACCGGGGCGCTGGCGCTCGACCTGGCCCTCGGGATCGGTGGCCTCCCCCGTGGTCGCATCGTGGAGATCTTCGGTCCGGAGTCGTCGGGCAAGTCGACGCTGGCCATGCACGTGGTGGCCGAGGCCCAGCGCAATGGGGGCATCTGTGCCTACATAGACGCCGAGCACGCCATGGACCCCGTCTACGCCAAAGCCATCGGTGTCAACATCGACGACCTTCTCATCTCCCAACCGGACACGGGCGAGCAAGCGCTGGAGATCGCCGACATGCTGATCCGCTCGGGCGCACTCGACGTGCTGGTCATCGACTCGGTGGCGGCGCTGACGCCACGGGCGGAGATCGAAGGGGAGATGGGCGACTCCCATGTCGGTCTCCAAGCTCGTCTGATGTCACAGGCGCTCCGCAAGTTGACCGGCACGCTGTCCAAGTCGCGGACCATCGCCGTCTTCATCAACCAGCTCAGGGAGAAGATCGGTGTCATGTACGGGTCTCCCGAAGTCACGCCGGGAGGCAGGGCGCTCAAGTTCTACTCGTCGATCCGGCTGGACATCCGCCGCATCGAGACCATCAAGGACGGGGCCGACCAGGTGGGGAACCGTACCCGTGTCAAGGTGGTCAAGAACAAGTGCTCGCCACCGTTCAAGCAGGCCGAGTTCGACATCGCCTTCGGCAAGGGCATCAGTCGCGAGGGATCTCTCCTCGATGTGGGCGTCGAGCTCGGGTTCATCAAGAAATCCGGGGCCTGGTTCACCTACGAGGGTGAGCAGCTGGGTCAAGGTCGCGAGAACGTCAAGACCTTCCTGACCGAGAACCCCCAGCTGATGGCTGAAGTCGACGAGCGGATCCGCGAGCACCTCGCTAACGAAAACGCAGCCAAGGCCGAGCTACAGGCCGAGCAGCTGGCGGGTCATCCCGGGGCGGTGCCCAGCAACGTCGACGCCCTCTCCCTCGATGACCAGCCCATAACGCTGAGCGAGTGAATCGTCCCCGGCGGCCGGGCGGAATTGGCTAAAGCCGGGCACGTTTGGTGACGACAAACCGGGGGCATATCCACCCACCTTCGCCGGCCCGGGACGCAGAATTGCGTCCCGGGCTGCTGCGTTTCCCGGGGCTCGTACCGGTGTGCCGACCCCTCGGGGCCGGGCACTGGTCCGGCTGTTGGCACTTCCCAGCCGCCCGGCTTACGCTCGACCCTTGCCGCAGACGAGTGGCGCACCGGGCGCCTCCTGTGGTCGCCACCGATGAAAGCGAGCCTTCATGCAGTTCGGCATCATTCCGCCCGTGCGCATGGGGGTCACCGCCGATCCGGCCTGGATGACCGCCTTCGCCCGCCACGCCGACATCTGTGGTTTCGAGTCGGTGGTCCTGGTCGAGCACGCCGTGGTGATCTCGGACTACCAGAGCACCTATCCCTACGCCCCGTCCGGGAAGATGCCCTTGCCCGACGACTGCCTCATCCCCGACCCTCTCGAGCTGATGGCCTTCCTCGCCGGGGTGACCGACCGGATAAACCTGGCTACGGGGGTGCTGGTCCTTCCCAACCACCAGGCGGTGGTACTGGCCAAAAGGATCGCCACCGTGGACGTCCTCTCGGGTGGGCGGGTCCGGATGTGCGTGGGTGTGGGCTGGATGGACGAGGAGTTACGGGCCACCGGTGCCGACCCCCGGAGTCGGGGCCGCCGCACCGACGAGACCATCCTGGCCATGCGGGCTCTGTGGGCCGACGCCGGTCCGTCGGGGGCCGACTTCGACGGCGAATTCGTGACCTTCCACAACGCCCACTCCTTCCCCAAGCCGGTGCGCCCTGTTGGGGTACCCATCCACATCGGTGGGCACAGCGAGGCGGCTGCCCGCCGGGCCGGGCGTCTGGGCGACGGATTCCAACCGCTGGGTGTCGACGGGGACCAGCTCGGCCTACGGCTGACCCAGGCCCGCCAGGCGGCGGTGGAAGCAGGGCGCGATCCGGACGCCCTCGAGGTCTCGTTGTCGGGCTACCTGCCTGCGCTGTCCGAAAAGGACATCGCCGAGGCTCAGGAGGCGGGTGCTTCGCGGTTGGTCATCTCCGCCTCCATGAGCGCCGAGCTGGATAGGACGCTGGACGAGATGTCGGCTTTTGCCGAACGGTTCATCATGCCCGGGCCGCCCAGCGGCGCTCCCGCCTCCGACCGGTGACCCCCGAGGGGGGCCCAACCGATCCTGCCTCGGCCCGCCACGAACTGCTCGATCTGTCCATCGCCTACGCCGCCGCGGCCGATGCCCGTGACGGCGAGGGGCTGGCCCTCTTGTTCGTGGCCGACGGGGAGCTGGTCGTTCCCCGCTACCCCGACGACCTCTCGCCGGTGGTCACCCGTTCCGGGCATGACGCCTTACGGCGCATCCCCGACGCGCTCCGACGTTACGAGCGGACGTTCCATGTGGTCTCGAATCCTCACTATGAGGTCGAGGGGGACCGCGCACGGGGCCAGGTCTTGTGTATCGCCCATCACATCCTGCCCGCTGAACAGTCGGTGAGCGGGGGGCCGGCCACACCCACCGATCTGGTCTGGCATATCCGCTACATCGACGACTACCGGCATGAGGGCGGGGCCTGGCGGTTCAATCGCCGGGAGCTCCACCTCCAATGGGTCGAGACCCGCCCGGTGGCTGCCCTCGGACAGCCATGGCCATTGTCCGGAGCCGATCAGGGCAGAGGCACCGGCTCGGGTGCCGGCGGCCCCACGTAGCGGGCTGCGGGGCGGATCAACCGGTTGTCTGCGGCCTGCTCCATGACGTGGGCGGTCCAGCCGATGGCCCTGCTGGCCGTGAAGGTGGGCGTGAACATCTGGCGGGGTATGCCGCAGGTGTGCATGACCACGCCGGCGTAGAACTCGACGTTGCTGTAGAGCTCGCGACCGGGCTTGAGCTCGGCCAGCACGTCGACCGTGGCCCGTTCCACCTGCTCGGCGAATTCGGCCAGATCGCCACCCAGCTGGTGAGCCACATCGCGGAGGAAGAGCGACCGGGGGTCGTCGGTCTTGTAGACGCGGTGGCCGAATCCCATGATCCGGTCCCCGTTGATCACCGCGGCCCGGATCCACGGCTCCGCCCGGTCGGGGGACCCGATGGCGTCGAGCATGTCGAGGGCGCGGCTGGGGGCGCCCCCGTGAAGAGGCCCCGACATGGCCCCGATGGCTCCCACGATGGCCGCGGCCAGATCGGCTCCGGTGGAGGCGATGACCCGGGCGGCGAAGGTGGAGGCGTTGAACCCATGGTCGACGGTCAGGATCATGTACTGCTCGATGGCCCTGACCTGGGCGGGGGATGCCTCCGCTCCGGTCAGCATCCACAGATAGTTGGCGGCGTGGGAGAGGTCGGGGCGCGGCGGAACGGGATCATTTCCCTGCTGGATCCGGTAGAGGGCGGTGAGCACGGTGGGGATGACGGAACAGAGGCGCAGCGCCTGTCTCTCGAGCTGGTGATGGTCGATGTCGTGGGTGGCGGGCCAGCCGAGCTCCGCACCCAGCAGGGACACCGCCGTGCGCAGGCCGTCGAGCGGTGAGCCCATCGAGGCGAGGACGGGAAGGGTGCGGGCCAGGCCGTCGGGGATCTCCCGCAGGTTGGCGACCTCGGCGGTGAAGCGAGCCGAGCCGGCCCGGTCGGGGAGGGCCCCATCGAAGAGCAGTTGCCAGACGTCCTCGAGCGAGCGCCGGGCGGCCAACTCGGTGGCCGAGTACTGGCGGTAGTGGAAGAAGCCGGCCCGGCCTTGGACGTCACCCACCGACGTCTCGGCCACCACCACGCCCTCCAGCCCACGGGGCACGCCGGCAGGGTCGTCGATCGCCGGTCGGACCTGCGTCACACCGAGGAGGTCCCGGATGGACACCACACCCACCAAATTCCCATCGTCGACCACGGGGAGGTGGCGGTAGTGGTGGTGGGTCAGCTCCGACCATGCCTCGACGACCTTGTCGTCCGTCCGCAGGACGTCGGGATCGCGGGTCATCCATTGCCGCACGGTTTCGCCCCGGGTGTCAGCCCCGGTGGCAGCCGCTCGCATCAGGTCGCGCTCGGTGAGTATTCCGACCACCGTGCCGGCGTCGGTCACGACCACCGAACCGATCTGATGGCTGTCCATCATCGAGGTTGCCTCGTTCAAGGTCGAATCGGCGGTGCAGGTCACGGCCGGGGCCGACATGAGTTCACCAACAGCGGTGGTCATTTTCTCTCGCTCTCTCCCGGCGGACGGCGGCCGCTACCGGGCTCCTCGTATCTCATTTGTTTGCTCTGGTTTTTGTGCGCGTCGTCAGTGTGAACCCTGTTGATCGGTTTGTAAATGTTGATCAAGTCAATGTCGCTGACTAGCTTTGAGCCCGTGCGGATGCTCGAGAGCGATGAAGCTGCCCGCCGGCTCGGGGTCAAGGTGAGCACGCTCTACGCCTACGTGAGCCGTGGCTTGCTGGTGTCCCACCGGGCTGCCTCCGGGCGCCGGAGCCTGTTCGAGGTAGAGGAGGTCGAGCGGCTCGCTCGCCGCTCGAAGCAGGGCAAAGTGACCGAGACCCGGATGGTCACGATCACCACCGCCATCACCCAATTGAGCGACGAAGGACCGATCTACCGGGGCCGGCGGGCCACCGAGCTGGCCGCCTCCTGTTCATTCGAGCAGGTGGCCGAATGGCTGTGGGAGACGGCCCAACCGGACGACGGCCCGCAACCGCGCTCCGGCGAGTGGCGGCCGTTCGAACTGGGGCCGGCGCCCGACATCGGACCGGCGGGCCGCATGCGGTGGGCGGCCGTCATGGCCGGGGCGCGGGATCCCTTACGGGCCGACCTGCGACCTGAGGCGGTCACCCGGGCCGCCCGTCGCCTGGCCGCGTCGATGGTTGCCGTGGCCGGACAGACGGTGACCGGACAGACGGTGTCAGCAGACGACTGTCTCTCGTCGATGGCCGCCCGCCTGGCCTCGGCTCTGTCCTCTTCACCTACACCCGAACAAGTGCGCGCCGTCGACGCCGCCCTCGTGCTCATGGCCGATCACGAGTTGGCCACCTCCACCATGGCTGTGCGGATGGCGGCGTCGACCCGGGCCGACGTCTACGACGCGCTGCTGGCCGGACTCGGCACCATCGCCGGACCGCTGCACGGGGGAGCGAGCCGGTTGGCCTACTCCCTGCTGGCCGACGCCGAGCGGTTCGGCGCACCGCGGGCCCTGGACGAGACCTTGCGCTGGCAGGGCGTGCTTCCTGGCTTCGGTCACTCGGTGTACAAGAACGGGGACGCCCGAGCTGCGGTGCTGTTCGACCTGTTCGAGTCCATGGCCGACCCCGCTCACATCGAAGTGGTGCAGTCGGTGATGGCTCTGGCCCGGGCACACACCATCCCCTTGCCCAACGTGGACCTGGCCATGGCGGCCATCTCCTGGTCGGCCGGCATGCCGCCCGAAGCGGGTCAGATCCTGTTCACCGTGGCCCGGGTGGTCGGTTGGGTGGCCCACTACCTCGAAGAGCTCGCGGAGCGCCCTCTCCGCTACCGGGCCCGGGCTGTCTATGCCTCCGGCCGGTGACAGCCCATGCCGGCCGGCGGCTGAGGCTGGGGACCGGCGTACGCTTCGGGCATGACCCTCCCGGCACCCAATCCCGACCGCACATGCCTCGTCACCGGCGCCTCCTCGGGCATCGGTGCGGTCATCGCCCGTCTGCTGGCCGCCCGGGGACTGGGGGTGACCCTGGTGGCACGGAGGGAGGACAGGCTCCGGCTGCTGGCTGATGAACTGTCCGAGCAGCACGGTGTGCGGGCGGAGATCATCACCGCCGATCTGACCGACGAGGCGTCCCGGAGCCGGATCGCCACAGAACTCGAGCGCCGCTCCCTGTCGGTCAACGTACTCGTCAACAACGCCGGTTTCTCGACCATGGGCCCGGTCTATCGCTCCGATCCTGAACGCGAGCTGGCCCTGGTGCGGACCGACGTCGAGGCGGTCGTCCATCTCTGCTCTCTGTTCGTGGCCGGAATGGTCGAGCGCCGAAGCGGTGCCGTCCTCAACGTTGCCTCCACTGCCGCCTTCCAGCCGCTTCCGGGCCAAGCCGCCTATGGAGCGTCGAAAGCCTTCGTGCTGTCCTACAGCCACGCGCTCCGCGGTGAGTTGCGCAGCAAGGGTGTGACGGTCACCGCCCTCTGTCCCGGACCCGTCGAAACGGGCTTCGCCACGGCCGCCGGCATCACGGATGAAGTAGCAGCCGGCGCCATGCCCAAGATCCTGTGGATGTCCGTCGACCAGGTGGGCAGAGCGGCGGTGACCGGGATGGATGCCGATCGAGCGGTCGTCATCCCTGGCCTGGCCAACCGGGTATCCGCGGCCTTGGGCTGGCTCTCCCCGCGCAGTGTGCTGGTGCCCGTTGTGGCCAGACAGCATCCGGCCCTCGGGGGTTGAAGCCGCTACCGGGTCTTACCGGATGTGGCCGCGGCGATCTCCTGGGGGGAGGCGCCGAGGACGAGAAGGGCCTCGGCCGCCACGTCGTGATCCTCGTCGTCCTCGGCCAGATCCACAATGGCCCGAATGGCAGCTAGCCGGGGAGCGCTTTGTCCGACCGGTGGATGAAGCCGGTTCCTACTCCGCAAGGCAGCGATCATCGTGTTCCTCCCTGAAGTGGAACAGCGCATGCACGTAGGCGAGTGAGTGTTGAAAACAACGGACCTGTTGCTCCATCCATGATGCGCGCGACGCCTGGGATGAGCCGCGGACCCCTCCCGACCTGCGCCAGCTCCGGGTGTTGTCGGCCCGGTCCACCGAGTTAAGTTATGGCCATGTCCGATTACGTGATCCCCGAGCCGGAGCCCAAGGAGATCGACGAAAAGCTGTCGATCGAGCTGCGTCACCTTGCCTCCAATGCGGTGCTGAAGGGCAAGCCCTCCGGTAACGAGAAGTGCGAGAACTGTCGGTACTACCTCGAGCCCTATCTCGACATTTCGTACTGCTGGCACCCCAAGTTGCGGGTCCTGGTCGGAGCGGAGTGGTGGTGCCAGTGGTGGGACGCCATCCCTGAGGAGACCCCGTGAGTGACGGCCGCGGCAGAGTGGTGAGCACGTGAGGACGGACCCCCTCTTGGGAGAGCGACCGTGGTTCGGACCGCGGCGATTGGGTTGGGGTCTCAGTCCCGTTTCAGTCGAAGGGTGGGTGGTGACCGGTCTTGCTCTCGCCGCTGCCGGTGCAGCCACTTACCGGTGGCCCGACCGACAGGCGATGCGCCAGCTACCGGTCATCGCTCTCCTCCTCATAGTCCTCCTCAAGGGCACCGGTCCGGGTGGTCCCGGGGCGCGGTCGGCCTGGATCGAAGAGAAGAGTCGGCGGGCGGCGGCGTCGGCAGGTGGGGACTGACGGTCGGTCGCCGAACCACGGATCATCACCCTCTTTTGAGCAACGAGCTGAGATGATGACGCCATGGCCCACTGGGGGACCGCGTCGCATCCGTGGCCGGAGCCTCGCCGCCGGAGGTCGCGGCTTCTGAACGGCGTAATGGACGGGTGGCCACCCGACCGTGGATAGCCTTTCGGGACTGAGCGGCGTGAGTCGGTCCTACCTCGTGCGGACCGGGTTCCGAGCGGCGGCCACCGCAACCGTCCTGGTGGTTCTCTACTACCACCTCCCCATCGAGCATCGTCCCCATCAGTCGGTAGCCCTCCGGCTCGCTGTCGCCCTGGCGTTGTTCGCCGTGGTCGTGTTCAACGAGGTCCGGCTCATCCCCGGTCATGATCGGCCCATGATGAGAGCGACGGTGGCCATGGCCACCATCATTCCCCTCTTCCTGATCGTCTTCGCCTGGATCTACCTCACCCTGTCCATGTCGGACCCCGCCGCTTTCGGTGAACGTTTGAGCCGCAGCTCCTCTCTCTATTTCACCGTGACTGTTTTCTCCACAGTCGGGTTCGGAGACATCGTGCCCAAGACCAATCCCGCCCGATTGGTGTGCACCGTCCAAATGCTGGCTGATCTGGCGGTACTGGCCGTCGTCGTTCGCCTGATACTCGGCGCTGCCGCTCGCGGCATGAACCGACAGTCGCAAGCGGCATGAACCGCCAGTCGTAAGGGGAGTTCCTCGCCGCTCCGCTCGGGGGATCGCTGGCGCAACACGCCCTGACTGACCCGCCACCAGACGACCGTCCTTCCCTCCGGGCGATCGATGTCATCTGATAAAACGATTGATTACGCCAATGCCATACCTCTTAAAGATGGTTGCGGCTACAATGTGTCTGGAGGACGACCAAAGCAAAACCGCGACCCGGGAGAAAGGGGTGGTCATATGTCCGTAGCTGACATCCAACGCATCGACGATCTCGAACTATTCGCCGACTGCAAGAGGACCGAATTGCGCAAGATCCAACCATTGACCACCCTCGTCCGGGTGCCCAAGGACCACGTGCTCATGCGAGAGGGCGGGGCGCCCCAGCAGTTCATCGTCTTGGGCGGGGGGAGGGCCCGGCTCACCCGGCAGACCGAGGACGGGGAAACCACTGTGGCCGACATCGGAAGCGGCGAGTTCATCGGTGAGTCGGCCCTACTTTCGGGCACCCGGCTCGACACCACGGCGACAGCGGCAACCGATCTCACCGTATTCGTGAGCTCGGCCAGCGAATTCCGATCCATCCTGCGCATCGCTCCGTCGGTGGCGCAGAAGGTTCGCAGGTCGTCGGACCGCCGGTCGGCGGTCACCGGCCAAGCCGCCTAAAACGGTTGGTCCGGATCGCACTTCGTCTTTCTGGCCCTGACTCTCGGTGTCGCAGCTCTTTGCACTGCGTCGCAGCTCTTTGTCGTCGGGGTCTCCTCATTGTCCGGACACGGGGCCAATCGGCTGGATAGCTAACGGGTCACCACCCTCCTGGAGCGAACATCTGTTCGTATAGACTGGGCGCTGTGGTGTCGTGGCAGGAATCGCTTTTCGATGTAGGGGTCGCGGAGGGTCCCCGCCCTCTGGCCGACGGGTTGGTGCGCCACGACCTGGGCGAGGGCGCCTGGGTCGATTTCCGGCGGGACTGGGTTGTGGGGCACAGTTCCCTCTTCGAACGACTGGTCGACAACGTTCCGTGGCAGGCCGACAGGCGGCGCATGTACGACCGGATGGTTGACGTCCCTCGCCTTGTCTCCTTTTACGGCGCAGGATCGATGCTCCCCGACCCCATGCTCGACCGACTCCGACAGGACCTCACCGCGTACTACGCCGATGACTGTGGAGGTTCATTGCCCACGGCCGGACTGTGTCTGTATCGGGACGGGCAGGACAGCGTGGCCTGGCACGGAGACAGGACTCTTAGCCACACCGGGGAATCGACCGTCGTCGCCATCGTCTCCCTGGGAGCGAGGCGGCGACTGCTGCTCCGACCCAACTCGGGAGGCCCAGCCCTGCGCTTCGACCTCGGTTTGGGCGACCTGCTGGTGATGGGAGGCAGTTGTCAGCGAACGTGGCAGCACGCCGTGCCCAAGACGACCAGAGCGCAGGCACCCCGCATCAGCGTTCAGTTCCGCTCGCCGGGCGCGGGATAACGGGCCGGCCCACCGATTCATCTGCCCAGTACAGGACAAGAGCCGGGTACAGGACAGGAGGGGCGAGGTTCCGACGATCTGTGCACGGCGATCCGTGCCCCGCAGCTGTGGCTCGGCGCTGGGGTTAGTGTCGGGGCAGGTGAGGGGTCGACGTCCTGTATCACCGACACCCGGACCGAAGCCCGTGCCAGACGAGCGAGCCCACAGCAGACAGGAGTTCTACCCATGGCTCAGAGCGCCGGACTCCATGAGTCCAAGGAAGACCTGACCCCGGCGGCGATCGACCGACACCGGGCGATCGTTTCCATCCAGGAGGAGCTCGAGGCGGTTGACTGGTACGACCAACGGGTCGAGGCCACCTCTGATGCCGAACTGGCTTCGGTGCTCGCCCACAACCGCGATGAGGAGAAGGAGCACGCGGCCATGACCTTGGAGTGGCTCCGGCGCCAGGATCCGACGCTCGACCGTCATCTCCGCACCTATCTCTTCTCCGAAGGTCCAATTGTCGACATCGAGAAATCGGCGGAGGGGTCGTCGGCCGGCCCGGAGGTGGGTTGCCTGGGCATCGGCAGCCTGCGTTGACCGGGCACCTGCTGCCTACCGGAAGATGGATCATCGCCACGACCTCGGCGCGGCGCCGCCGCCGGCCGCGTCGAGCTCGGACGGCAACCAGCGGTGGACTAATCTGCCAAAGCTGAACCAGTGCGAAACCGGTTCGGCGGACCGTGGTCGGGGGGTTGTTTGGCCGGCATCAAGGCCCCACCAGTCGGAGAGGAGTCGGCCCCCGTGAGGGAAACGTTGCCAACCGAAGAGAACCGCACCAGCGAGTCCCCGGTGTCGGTGGCCGGAGCGGCCGACGTCCACTCCGTACCCGTGTCTTGTGAGCAATTGTACCAAGCAGTGGCCACCGGGCCCCGAGCCGTCACCGGGCTCACCGATCTCTGTTTCAGTGTCTCCACCGTGGAAGGGGCATTCGTTTGAAGATCCGTCCGAAGAGGATGACGTCGGTTGCGCCGACGTCGGAAAGAGTGGTCTGGTGAGCGACGTCGTAGAGCTGGTCATACCGGTCGACGCCGACCTCGTCGTTCTGGCCCGCATGACGGCGGCCACAGTGGCCTCCCGTGCCAACTTTGACGTCGAGGAGATCGAGGACCTGCGCCTGGCAGTTGATGAACTGTGCATCTCGCTGGTCCAGGGAGGTACCGACGGGCGGCTGGAGGTCCGGTTCACCCGCAATGACGACGAGGTCGAGGTGGAATGCATCTACCATCCGATACCGAGCTCGCAGAGCGGATGGAACCTCGAAGAGGCACTCGAGGGACTTTCGGCCCGCATTCTCGACGCCTTGGTGGATGAGCACGGTGTCGATGACGGAGGCGAACGTCGTCGGGCTTGGCTGCGCAAGCAGCGAGCTCGTCAACAAGCCTGATGTCTTCCCCAACCGGGGCTTCCGCGGGGACTCGCCAGAAATTCATGGAGTTCGCACAGTCTCGGGACGAGCAATTGCGCAACGACCTGGTCGAGGAGCACCTCGGGTTGGCCCATCAACTGGCGCGGCGGTTTGTCAATCGGGGGGAGTCGTACGACGACCTTGTGCAAGTGGCCTCCCTGGCCCTGGTCAAGGCCGTCGATCGATTTGATCCCGAGCGTGGCGTCGAGTTCAGCACCTTTGCCACTCGGACCGTGATCGGCGAGTTAAAGCGACACTTCCGTGACAAAGGCTGGGCGATACGGGCGCCACGCAGGATCCAGGAGCTCTATCTGGAGCTCGGTCCTGTCATCGAATCACAGACCCACAAACTGGGTCGACCGCCCACCGTGGGAGAGATGGCCGCCATTACCGACACCTCCGAAGAGGCGGTCCTCGAGGCTCTCGAGGCGGGCCAGAGCTATCGGACCTCGTCCATAGATGCGCCCGACCGGCACCAGGTCACCATGGCCAACCGCATCGGCGAGGTGGACGCGGGCTATGGGGGAACCGAGGATCGGATCCTGCTGGCCATCTCGCTCGCTGACCTGTCCGAACGCGATCGGACCATTCTCAATCTTCGTTTCGTAGAGGGGCTGACCCAGTCGGAGATCGCCAGCCGGGTAGGCATCAGCCAGATGCACGTGTCCCGACTCATCGGCGCCAGCCTGGCGCGGCTCCGGGATTCGTTCGGGAGCGAAGGCTGAACCAAAACTGGTGACGCGGTGCGGGGGAACCCGCCGGTAGCCGGCAGCGAGCCGGCCACCATGTGCAGGGCTCGGTCGGGGCGAGCGAAGGGGTGGGTCCAGAGGGACGCGCCTGGCCAGCGGCACACGCCCACCCTGCAGAAGGGCCTCGGAAGGTCGTGTTCCTACCGGGGGGAAGTCGCCGGGGCGCGCACGCATGAAACGACGCGTTCGACGGTCTCGCTCTGAAGAACGGCGAAATCCGAAGCGCAGCGTGCCAGGGCGGCGACAGTGAGGTCCGGATGCGGGTTGTGGTTGGTCACTGTCCAGACCCAGGTACCGGCCTCGTGCCGAGGGGCCCGACCGGTAACGGCAGCCATCAGCGCAGCCACGAACGGCACCGAGGTGACACGATCGTAGATGGGCAGGCCCGGTTGGTCGGGAAGCACAACGGCGGTCACCCCCCACTGTTGCAATGCCCGGCGCATGGCGGCAAGGCTGTCCGGCTTGTACGTAGCCGTCGAGTAGAGCTGCGAGTAGGTCGCATCGCCGAAGAGCGTTTCCCCCGCCCGTTCGATCCCGTCGCGGGAGACGACTCCCTCGGGTCCTCCTCCTCCCACCATGTCGAAGCGCATCCCGTCCACCGCCTGCCAGGTCATGGCGCTCTGTATCCCCGCATAAGGAACCGGAAAGACCAGAAGGACCGGGCGGTGCCTCGGTTTGGGCGAGACAGTCCGGAACCAGGCAGGGAGAACGACCGGCTGTGTGGTCATCGGAACAAGGGCAGAGAGGTAGACCGCGGTCGGACCGAGGGCGACGGTTGCCACAGCCACTCCGACCAGCACACCTCTCCAGCGGGAACGGGCGGGTTCGGTCCTTGTTCGGGGGGACGCTGCGTTGTAGGCGTGGTCGACGATGAGAGCGATCATCACGGACGTGCAGAGGAAGGTGATGAGGAGAAAGCGATCGGGAATCACATTGTGGAGGAGGGGAAGTCTGGCGACGAACTGCCAGGGAAGGTCCAGCCCGGTGCGCGTCCCCAGACCCAGAATGAACGAAGCGACGGTCACCGCCGCGAAGAACCACAACCTCCGGTCGCGGCGCCAGAGGATGAGTCCGCCCACCACCACGAGGATGGCGCCGATCCCGAGGTAATCGGGGGAGAGCCACGGTCCCTGGTATCCACCCACTCGTTCCGCCAGTCTGACGTAGGCCGATGTGTTCCGTGTCGGGATCACCAGGTCCTTGAGGACGACCCCGTAGGTGCCGAGTTTGCGCCCCGGCCAGACTGGACCCGACAGATGCGCGGGTCCCGCCAGGGCAAACCAGGTCGGGTAGACGAGGAGCGCGGCTGCCGTTATCGACCCACTGACCAGGCCGACGGTCACCCGGCGGATGCGTCGTGGGCCGAACCGTCCCGAACCCACCCCGGCCACGACGAGGACTGCGATCCCGAGGACAGCGGAAATGGCCATGATGATCAGCACCTCTGTCCCGATGAAGAACTGCAGCGCCACCAGTAGCCCGAGGAAGACGCCGATGACAATGGGCCGTCGTCGTTGTCGGAAGAACAGGTCGTCGAGACAGAGGACGATCAAAGGGGGTATCGCCACCATCGCCGTCATCAGGTAGGCATTGGTGAGATTGACGATGATGAACGGGGAGAAGCCGTAGAAGAGCCCCCCGACGAAGGCTGCCGGCATCCAGGACACCCAACGCCGAATGAGGACGAAGGTGAACAGCGCCGAAAGGACCGGTGCCAGAGCCAGGCCCACATTGAGGCCGGCCACCGGTCCGAACAGCCAGGTGACAGGGGCCAGGACGAGGCCGACCGCCACGGCGCTGGTGTTCGACAGCAAGTTGATGCCGACAGGGTGGAACAGCGCCGCCGAATAGAGCGGGTCGAGGCCGTGGGCCAGCGCATAGGCCGGCCATTCGATGAACCAGATGGACAGTGAGGCATCGCCGCAACCGCAGGTTGAGGTGGAAGTGGGATGGCCCGACCAGACGTTCCACCAGACCGTCAGCGAGAGCGCGGAATAGAGCACAGCGCTGACAGCCAGCGAGCGCCAGCCCCCCGTGGCCGTCCGCACTCCCAGCGCGCCCGGCTGGCTGCCTGGGTCAGTGCCGCGGTCGGAGCCATGCGAGGGCCCCGCATCGGATCCTGGCTGTCCGATTACCGGGGGTCGGCTTGTGGTAACGCTCACCGCGATCGGAGGGATCCACCCCCCGGGAGTGGATGGCGGTCGGGGTCGTCCCTCGCAACGAGGCGGGTTGAGGACATGGCGCCGACTCTACGTGACGGAACGAGGACGGACCCGATTCCGCCCGTCCTGTCCGCGACCACTGGCCACCGTACCGAATCCGGGGCCACGACCACGGCATTGCTTATCCGTAGCCGGCGCGGCCATGCCCGTATTTGAACGTGCACCAGGGATATGCTGACGAGGAGCGCGAGATAAGCATTGGTGGTGGTTGTGCGGCTGGGTCGGAGGATGATCGGGGCACTGTTCGCGGTGATGCTCGTCGGGGTGGCTGCTTCGGCCTGTGGATCGACTGGTGCCTCTTCAACGACCACGACGACGGGCTCCTCGACGACTCAACCAGCCAAGCCTCAGTCCGCTCCGCCGTTGAGCCAGCTGACGGCGTCTGTGCAGGCGCAGATCACGGGGACCGGGCCCAGCGATTTCTCGGTGGGCGGGGTGGCCGAGGTGACCTGCACCCTGCCTGCGGTGTGGCAAACGGGTGCGACCTTCAAGTGCTACGCCTACGACTTCGCCAAAGACGAGATGGGTGAGTACGACGGCACCGTGCAGGCCCCGTCGGGCGGGACGCCCCAGTGGGACGGGCTGTGGAGTCCCAAATGAGTCCTCACCGCTGATCCCTGCCGAGTTCATCGACGAACCGACCCGGCTACCACCCAGCTGTGTGGTGTCCGCTGAACCGGAATGCCCATGGATGCGCCTCAGTGGGTCACCGGGCGCCCGTCGGTGAAGTCGCCCACGCTCAGGCGAAGCTTGCGGAGTATGCGGTTCAGCTGCTGAAGGTCCCGCTGGTTGAGCGAGCCCATCCCGAAGGCGGCCTCGTTGACCGCGGTGGTGGCTCGAACCGCCAGGCGACGACCTTCGTCGGTGAGCTCGGCCAGCGTGGTCCTGCCATCGGTCGGATGGGGTGTGCGGCGAACCAGACCCTGCTGTTCCAAACGGTCGATGATATTGGTCACACTGGTGGGATGGATCATGAGACGCTGCCCCATCTTGCCCATCGGTAGCCGTCCGTTGCGGCTGAACAGGAGGAGCACCAGTCCCTCGTAACGGGCGAAGGTGAGGCCGAAGGGCCGCAGTGCGCCGTCGACGGCGGCCAGCACGACCTGCTGGGCGCGCATGATGGAGGTGGCCGCGGCCATGGCCTCGCTGACGTCGGGTTCCCACCGGGCCGACCAGTGGGCCCGTGCCTCCTCGATGGGGTCGAACTGGAGAGGACCGGTGCCCACCCAGGGAGGCTATCCCTTGGGATGCCCTGTCCGAGTGGGATGTCGGAGCAGGCGTCGGCTTCACCGGTGACCCTGACTACGCTGGGCTCGAATCCCGATGCGCACGCTCGACGACGACCTCGGCCATCGGCTCGAAATCGCCCGGTCACCCGCCCGGGTGGTCTCGTTGGTCCCCTCCCTGACCGAGGCTCTGGCCGTGTCGGCACCCGGGCTTCTGGTCGGGGCCACCGACTGGTGCACCCATCCGGTCGGTCTGGAGGTCACCCGCCTCCGCGGGACGAAGAACCCCGACTGCGACGCCGTCATCGGCCTCCGGCCCGATCTGGTGGTGACCAACAAGGAGGAGAACCGCCGCATTGACGTCGACCGTTTACGGAAGGCTGGGTTGCCGGTGTGGGTCACGGTCATCGAGTCGGTCGACGATGCTCTCCGGTCCTTACGCCGGCTGATGGTCGAAGCCCTGGGTCTGGCCCCACCGGCATGGTTGGCGGCGGCCGCCACGTCCTGGGGCGAACCGCCACCTCCGTCATGGGCGCGGGTGGTGGTCCCCATCTGGCGGGACCCGTGGATGACGGTCGGTCCGCGGACGTTCGCCGGCGACATGATCGCCCGTATGGGTTTGGAAAATGCCGTGCCCGATGGCGGGTCCCGCTACCCCAAGCGGTCGCTGAGCGAGCTGGTGGCGACCAGTCCCGACGTGGTCATCCTGCCCGACGAGCCCTACCCGTTCACCGCCGAGGACGGGCCCGAGGCCTTCGCCGGTGTGGCCACCGCTCTGGTATCGGGGCGCAATCTGACCTGGTACGGACCGTCAATGGCCACCGCCCGGCAGGAGCTCACCGAGCGGATCGAAGCCGCCCTGGTCCTCTGACCGACCAACCCGGGTGGGCGGTCGCCGGACGTCTTCGTCCCCTCCACGGATGCTCTGCCGTCAGACGTTGCGGCGGTAAGACCCGCCCACCTCGAAGAGGGCCCCGCTGATCTCGCCGAGAGTGGCATGGCGCACCGCCTCCATCAGCGCACCGAAGATGTTCTCCCCCGTGAGGACCGTGTCCCGAAGGGCATCGAGGGCACTCTCCCGACCGCCGGCGTGTCGTTCCTGGAAGTCACGGAGGCGGGCCAGCTGCCGACGCTTCTCGTCCTCGGTGGCTCGGGCCAGTTCGGTCGGTTCGGCAGACGCCGCGGGCTGTGACGAGGTGAATGTGTTCACCCCGATGAGAGGAAGGGAGCCGTCGTGCTTGGCGTGTTCGTAGACCATCGAATCGTCTTGGATGCGTCCTCGTTGGTAACCGGTTTCCATGGCGCCGAGCACGCCACCACGCTCACTGATCCGGTCGAGCTCAGCGAGGACCTCCTGTTCCACCAGATCGGTCAGCTCCTCGACGACAAAACTGCCCTGGAGCGGGTTCTCATTGAGAGCCAGTCCCCACTCCTTGTTGATGATCAGTTGAATGGCCAGCGCTCGCCGTACCGAGTCACCGGTGGGAGTGGTGACCGCCTCGTCGTAGGCGTTGGTATGGAGACTGTTGGCGTTGTCATAGATGGCACAGAGCGCCTGCAGCGTGGTCCGGATGTCGTTGAAGGCCATCTCCTGGGCGTGCAGGGACCGTCCGGACGTCTGGATGTGGTACTTGAGCTTCTGTGCACGTTGGTTGGCGCCATAGCGCTCCTTCATGGCGATGGCCCAGACCCGCCGGGCCACCCTCCCGATCACCGTGTACTCGGGGTCCATCCCGTTGGAGAAGAAGAAGGACAGGTTCGGTGCGAAATCGTCGATGTGCATACCTCGGGCCAGGTAGGACTCGACATAGGTGAATCCGTTGGCCAGGGTGAAGGCCAGTTGGGTGACAGGGTTGGCTCCTGCTTCGGCGATGTGATAACCGGATATCGAAATCGAGTAGAAATTACGGACGTCGTGGTCGATGAACCATTCCTGCATGTCGCCCATGGCCCTGAGGGAGAAGTCGGTCGAGAAGATGCAGGTGTTCTGGCCCTGGTCCTCCTTGAGGATGTCGGCCTGCACCGTTCCCCTGACCGTCGAGAGAACGGCGGCGGCCACGGCGGCTGCCTCGTCATCGCTGGGTGGCCGGCCGCGGTCCTGCTCGAATCCCTCGAGTCCCTGATCGATGGCCGTGTTGAAGAACATGGCCAGTATGGCCGGCGCCGGTCCGTTGATGGTCATCGACACCGAGGTGGTCGGATCACAGAGATCGAAGCCGTCGAAGAGCACCTTCATGTCGTCGAGGGTGGCAATCGAGACACCGGATGTCCCGATCTTCCCGTAGACATCGGGCCGCTCGTCGGGGTCGCGGCCGTAGAGGGTCACCGAATCGAAGGCGGTGGACAGTCGGGTGGCGGGCTGGTCATCGGCCAGCAGATGGAACCGTCGGTTGGTCCGGAAGGCGTCACCTTCGCCGGCGAACATACGAGCCGGGTCTTCTCCCTGGCGTTTGAAGGGGAACACGCCGGCGGTGAAGGGGAAGTGGCCGGGGAGGTGCTCGGACCGGAGCCAGCGGACCAGCTCGCCCTGGTCCGTCGTCCGGGGTAGCGCAACCCGCGGGACGCGGGTGCCCGAAAGAGAGGTGCGCCAGAGAGCTTGATCCGATCCGGGCCCCCCGTCACCGGAGCGGGTGGATCGGATCTCCTCCCAGTCCTCGAGGAGGGTCCGACCGGCCGGATCCCGTGTACTCTCACCCTCGGTGAGAAGGCGACCGATCTGGCCGCTGTCCACTCCCTGGGTCCGGGCCAGCTCGAGCACGGCACCCAATTGCTCGGACTGGCGCGCCTCATCGGCCAGCACAACTGTCTGGGCGTGATAGGCGCGGATGGTGTCGGCGATGTCGGCCAGATAACGTCGGTGAGCGGCCGGGACGAATCCGCCCGAGCGCTCCGAGGTGCGGTTGGCAACGACAGGGAGAACCCCCTCACTGATCTGGAGTCCCCTTCCGGTCAGCTCGCTCTTGAGCCGATGGAAGAGGGCGGTTGTCCCCTCGTCGTTGAAGCGCGAGGCGACGGTGCCGTACACCGGCTCGTCACCGGGGCCACCGGTGGCCGATCGATGGTCGCGATTCCACTGCCTGCTCACCTGGCGCAGTGCGTCCTCGGCCCCATTTCGATCGTATTTATTGATCGCCACCACGTCAGCCATGTCGAGCATGTCGATCTTCTCGAGCTGGGAGGCGGCTCCGTACTCCGGGGTCATCACGTAGAGAGAGACATCGGCGATCTCGGTCACCGCGGCATCACCCTGGCCGATGCCCGGCGTCTCGAGGATGATCAGGTCGAATCCGGCCGCACTACAGGCCGCCACCACCAGGGGGAGGTGAGCGGGGAGCTCGGATGAGGATCCGCGGGTGGCCAGCGACCGGAAGAACACCGATGGGGTATCGATGGCATTCATCCGGATGCGATCCCCGAGGAGGGCACCGCCCGCCCGTCGGCGGGTGGGGTCGACGGCCAGGATGGCCACGGAGAGCTTGTCCTGCTGGTCGAGGCGGAACCGACGCACCATCTCGTCGGTCAGCGAGGACTTGCCTGAGCCGCCGGTGCCGGTGATGCCCAAAACGGGAACAGGGCGCTGACGGCGCAGAGCGGCCAATGCGTCGACGGCCTCGTGGTCGACGGAGCCACTTTCGATGCAGGTGATCCACCGGGCCAGTGACAGCGGGTCACCTTCGAGCAGGCCGTTGATGGGAGGTGGGCCCTCCGCGCTGAGATCGCGGTCGCACTCCTTGACCAGCAGGTTGATCATGGGCTCGAGCCCGAGCCGCTGGCCGTCAGCCGGCGAGAAGATGTGACGGACGCCGTAGCTCTCGAGGGCTGTGATCTCCGACGGCACGATGACGCCGCCCCCACCTCCGTAGACGTGGATATCGGGGCGGCCCATCTCCCGGAGGCGATCCACCAGGTACCGGAAATACTCCATGTGGCCGCCCTGGTAGGAGCTCACGGCGATCCCCTGGACATCCTCCTCGACGGCTGCCTTGGCGACCTCGTCGACCGAACGATTGTGCCCCAGGTGGATGACCTCGACCCCCTGGGCCTGCAGGAGGCGCCGCATGATATTGATAGCGGCGTCGTGGCCGTCGAACAGGCTGGCGGCCGTGACGAACCTGACCGGGTGGACAGGTAAGTGGAGGTCCATCAGCCACCGACCGCAACAGACAGGGAGGCGCACGGGCTGCAAGGGGCCATGGCTCCAGATTACTACAACGTCCTACTAATTTGTCAGTGGTCCTCTGTCCCCGTTTCCCCTCCAACGGAGCGACGACCACGGGTGATCACTGAGAGCGGCCGTCATGCGGTAAAGGTAAGACCGTGACCTATCTCCGGACGTTGGGGATCGATGGCGAGGGAGCCGATCAGGGGTGAACAGGTTGGCGGTCCGTCTGTCCGCGCTCCAGACATTGCTCGATTGAACGAAGTAAACGGCTGGGAGAGGGGCCCGCCAACGGCCCCCCGAGTATCCGGAGGTGCCGTCGGCGGGCGCAGCGAGTCAGAAGGCGACGATTCCTTCCCCTCCTACGGCACCGTTCACCGTCACCGATCCAAGGCTGGTGAGCGATCCGTTGCCATTGACCTGGAACTCATCCACGATCCCACTCCCGCCAGTCTGCACATAGAGGTATTGACCGCCGTCCGATGCGGAGGCATCAACCGTCCCGGCGTCCGTTCCTGTCTGCCCGAGGAGGGAGAGCTGACCGCCCAGGGAGGTCTGATAGGTGCTGACCGAGGCGCTCCCGGCGTTGGAGGCATAGAAGAACCCCCGTGCCGGTGCAACCCAGCAGGTGGCGGCCTGACCGGTCGGCACCGCGCTGAGGGAAGTCAGTGAACCGTTCCCGTTGAGGGTGAAGGTGGCCACTGCTGCGTCCGTGCTGGATTCGGCGACGACGAGATGGCCGGCCGAGTCGAAGGTGACGCCAAACGGCACGGCACCGGGTTCCGAATTGACCACCGGGGCGGACGAGAGTTCGCCGAAGAACCCGACGTGGAAGACGTCGATGTCATTTCCGTTTGCCTTGGTGGTCACGATCAGCTGGGAGCCGTCGGGCGAAAAGGCGACTTGGCCAGGCGTGTGGGTGAACTGTGTGGTGTCGGTCGGAATGGTCAGGCCGAGGTTCCGGTTCGATCCTGGCAATGGGTAGAGACGCCCGAGGAACGAGACATAGCCCTGCACGCTCCCACCACCCTCAGCGTTGAGCACGTAGACCAGGCCGTTGTGCACGGCGACGCTGACGGGAAAGGTGCCCCCCGAGCTGATCTGCTGTCGCAGACTGAGATGGTCACCCTGGACCGAAAAGACGGAAACACTGTTACTGCCGGCATTGACGGCATAGAGAAGCGAGTTGTGCTGGTCGTAGGTGAGCGATCCTTGCGATGCGAGGTGGTCGACAGCGGAGCCGTTGAGCTCACCGCCGGCACCTCCGGTGTTGTAGGTCCCGGCCAGGGCCAGCGTTCCGTCGTCAGAGCGCTGATAGGCGACCACCTGGTTGCCGGCGGTGTTGTCGGTCTGGACGAATACGGCGTGGCTGGCACCTTGGCCGAACCAGGGATTGGCCGGATATCCGGCAGCCCCGGCAGAGAGCGGTGCAGCGACGGCGGACAGTCCGAGTGCGACCCCGGCACCAATGGCCAGGTTTTTGATCTTGTTCATGGCGGATCCTTCTGGTTGGTGGGTTTGACTTCGAAGTACCGTCCCTGGAATGCGGGCGCCGTTACACCGGCGCCGTCACCCGGCTATCTGTCCTCCATCCGACCCCACCGGAACCGCTCTAGTCACTCTGCCGCCCCTCCCGACCGTGAGTGGGCCCTCCACTGCCGCGGCGGCACGCCTCGTCATGATCCGGGGACCGTGGCAGGGCCCCGATACCGCCCTCGGGGATCACGGACCTATGACGGGTGCTTCGGGGCATTTCCATGGCGCTCCACCCTCGACGGTGCCAAACTTTGGCTGTGGCGACCCGGTCGACCGAGGAGCGCAATGCGGATGCTTTGGCCAAGTTGACCGCGGTCAATGCCAATGTGTGGGTGGCGTCCGCCTCGCCCAGTGGTGCCGTCCACCTGGTACCGGTGAGCCACACCTGGAACGGCACAGAGGTCGTGGTGGCTACCGGACCGAGCTCGCCCACGGTGGCCAATATCACCGCCAACCCGAAGGTCCGACTGGCTCTGGGCGAGACGCGGGACGTGGTCATGATCGACGCCGTACTGGTCAGTGCCGTCCCCACTGCTGATGCCCCGGCGGCACTGGCCGATGGGTATGCCGCCCAGGCCGGGTGGGACCCCCGGACTGATGAAGGCGACTACGTCTACCTCGTACTCGGGTGCGAGCGTATTCAGGTCTGGGGGGAAGGCGAGGAATTGGCCGGGCGGACCGTCATGCGCAACGGAGCGTGGGTGGTTTGAGCTGACTGGTCACGCAGGTCGACTCCATTCAGACTTCATGGAGCATCCATACATTCGGCTCCCAATAGACCCCAATCCCATTTTCGATGTGGACCGGTGCCAGTCCGAAGGGAAAGACATAATCGCCGTCCGCCGGAAGTTCCAGGCCGGTCCAGTTCTGCCAGTCGGCGACTGATCCTTCGATCTCGAGTGAGCGGGGCTCTGCTCGCAAGATGGTCGCGCCCAGACGACTGTGGACTCGCATCCACGGGTCGAAAGGCATCCCGTCGTCTCGCTGCCAGTAGGCGTAGTGATCGATCGGAATGAGAGGGTAACGATCCTTCCAACTCGGCCGAACCGGTGCGACAAAGGGTCCAAGTCGGTTGTCGCGGGCCGTGTCGCACAGTGCCTGAAGGACGAGGCGGCTCAAGCCCTGACCTTGGAGGTCTGGAGCGACTTCCGCCGCCAGTGCAGAGAGTGCGGTTGGGGTGCGCCGGTCTTCGAGTGCCCGCCATCCCACCGCGTCGATTCCTGCTGGCAGATCAGCCAGGGTTCCATCCCAGACAAAAGGAATACTTCGTCCCCGGGCCACGACCCGATCGGTGCTCGGGTGGTAGATGACAATCTGAAAGTCCGCGTACCTTGGTATCAATGAGCCGAAGTACGTGTGGCTGTACTTCCCCTGGCCGTTGTATGTGGGCCATACCTGGGCAAGCGCCTCGGCCATCTTCCAGAGATCCGGCCTTTGCCCGGCAGTGAAGACACGGTACGTCGAGGAAGCAGCAGATTGGTCGTTGGCCACCACGGCCATTGTGCCTCAGCGTGCGCCGGTGCTGGCGAAACGGATCGTAGGCTGCGGAAGGATTTGCCACGACGGGTCAGGAAGATGTGATCATCGGGGACACGGGCCGTCCCGCGGGCGGGACAGAGGTAGTGCAGACTTCATCGGATGAAGGCGCTCATGGTGGCCGGCACATCGTCCTGGGCGGGCAAGAGCCTGATGGCGACGGCCCTGTGTGCCTCGCTCCGTCGGCGGGGTGTGCGGGTTGCACCTTTCAAGGCGCAGAACATGTCGAACAACGCCCGAGTCGTCACTGGCGGGGAGATCGGCGCCGCCCAGTACTTCCAGGCGCTGGCTGCCGGGGTGGCGCCCAGCACAGACCACAATCCCGTCCTGCTGAAGCCGGAATCGCACACCTCGAGCCAGGTGGTGGTGAACGGGCAGGTCGACTGGGAGATGAGCTGGATGCCGTGGAGGGAGCGGGCTCCCCGGCTGTGGGGAGCAATGACCGACGCTTTCGACCGAGTGGCAACGACCGCCGACGTGGTCGTGCTGGAAGGGGCCGGCAGCCCCGCCGAGATAAATCTGGCCGATGTGGACCTCGTCAATCTGCGCATGGCGCGGCACGCCAAGGCCGAGATGGTTGTGATCTGCGACATCGATCGCGGAGGGGCGTTCGCCCACCTGTACGGCACCTGGGCGCTGCTGCCGGCCGAGGACCGTCGCCTCATACGCGGGTTCATCCTCAACAAGTTCCGGGGGGATGCCTCTTTACTGGAGCCGGGCCCGTCCCGGCTCGAGGCCCTGACCGGCGTTCCCACGCTGGGTGTCGTGCCCATGGTCGAGCACGGCCTTCCCGATGAAGACGGAGCCGCACCCCATCCCCGCTCGGCCGGTGGCAAGCGGGTGAGGGTTGTCCGGGGGCCAGCGGCGTCGAATCTGGACGAATGGTGGCCTCTTCTGCAGACCTCTGACTTCCGCTGGGCCACCGGTCCGCATGACCTCGCCGATGCCGAGTTGATCGTGCTTCCTGGGTCCAAGGCGGTGGCCGCCGACCTCGACTGGCTCCGCCTGACCGGAGTTGATCAGGAACTGGTGGCTGCGCACAAGCGAAATACACCGATCCTGGCTGTCTGCGGCGGCGTCCAGATGCTCGGGGGAGACGTCATCGATCCACACGGCGTCGAGGCCCCAGCCATCGGCCTGGGCCTGATTCCGGGTACGACATCGCTCGGGGCGGCGAAGGAGATCCGGCGCCGTTCGGCGACCTTCGCCGCCTCGGTGGGCGAGCCCTGGTCCGATCTCGCCGGGCGGACGATCGAGGGATACGAGATTCGCTTCGGGAGGACTGCGTACGTCGGCCCAGCGGTCTCCGTCCTCCCCGACGGGCTCGGATTCACCTGCGGCAACGTGTTGGCCACCTATCTTCATGGCCTTGTCGAAAATCCGGAGATCGCAACCTCGCTGACGGGCAGGCCGCCCACCCGTTCGCTGGAGGACGTCTTCGACGGGTTGGCCGACCTCGTAGACGCCGCCATCGATGGAGCGTGGCTGGCCGATCTCGAGCCCCATTAGTCGACATACCGTCATCGTTCCGATTGAGACGGGGCGCTAGCGGGCGACGACGCTTGACGGACTCCTCGGTGCTCATCCGTCACCGAAGACAGGCGTTGATCATTGGCGCCAGGGACGAGCCGGTGTCGGCTTCGGCCCCAGATGGCGGGCAGAGGGCCGTTTGGCGACCACCGGGATCCGCGCATCATTCCGAACGTAGGCTGTGCCTGGTGGACGACAATCTGGGTGTTCGGCAAGGTGAGCGCGAAACTCTCGGCGGTTTCCTGGACTGGTACAGAGCCGTGGTTGAACGAAAAGTCGAAGGTCTTGCTTTGGAGGACGCCGAGCGGATAACGACTCCGACCGGCATGTCCGCCCTTGGGATCGTCAAACATCTGGGTTGGGTCGAGCGGGGCTGGTTCCGTGAGACGTTTGCCGGCGAAGACATCGAAGCGATTGACGCCGACGGCGACAACTCGGCTGAGTTCGCCATTGGAAGCGATGACACCGTCGAGTCCGTTGTGGCCTTCTACCGCACGGAGGTCGAAGAGGCGAGACGGGTCGTCCGGGAATCCCCCTCTCTGGATGCGCTGAGCGCCAAGGAGACCGGGTTTCGAGAGCGGGTAAGCCTTCGCTGGATCATGGTGCACATGCTCGAGGAGACGGCCCGCCACGCGGGCCATCTTGATCTGATGCGCGAGGACATCGACGGCCAGGTCGGAGACTGAAGACCGAAAATCGGAGGCGGGCTCGCGGGCGGTTACACGAGAAGCTCCGAACAGGATGCGCGAGAGAACTACCGGGTGCGCCTCCGGCAAGGTGGCCGCCGATCAATGCGCATACGAGGGGCCGAACAGCTTCAGTGTGTTGTCACCATCGTCGACGAAGAGCACGCCCCGGCCGAAGGGAGCGATGGCGAGACCGAACAGATCTCCGCCCTCACCCGCCGGATCAACCTGGGGCGCGGCCACCTGGGAGCCGGAGGGCGTGATTTCGACGAGATTCCCGTTCCCGCCGTTGGCGGCGAGGATGTCGCCGTTGGGAGCCAGGGCTAGCCCGAGTGGACCGTCGAGATCTCCACCTGCCGAGAGAGTGATCCCACTGCCGGTTGCCGGCGTCCAACGCCATATGGCAAAGGGGACGACCGCGATTCGACTGTTGACGGTGTCTGCGACATAGAGCTGGCCGTCCCTTCCGAGCGCCAAACCTGTCGGGCCGACTACCAAAGCATTCGGGTCGGTACGTTCGGCGAACCCGTTGGCGATCACCGTGGATCCCACCAATGCCGGCAACCTGGAGTCTTGCAGCCTGATATCAAGTCGGACCACCGTCCCCTGGTCTACTGTCGCCGGGCTGTGAGCCACCGTTCCATTCAGGACGTTGGTCACGAAGATTTCTGCACCGCCGAATCCACTGACTGCTGTGAGATCCCAGGGACCGTTGATGTTGCCGCCCGACCAGGTCTCGACGGGTGTGCCGACGCTGTTGAGCACGATCAGACAACCAGACTGCGCCGTGGCCGACGTGCCATCGCTTGTCGGAAGGCTACCCACCACCACCCAGCCACCGGGAAGGGTGGTGAGGGCGGTGGTCAGGCCGACGCCACCAGGACACGCCCCGGGCAACGATCTGTTGAGTTGACTAAAGGTGGTGACAGATCCCGAGGGCGCGATCTCCACAATCGTGGTACCAAGCCCCTGGAGGTTGGCGGAGTTGTTGAAATTGCTCACCAGCGTGTCACCTGCCACCAGCCTTCCCTCCGTCTGAGGCACGACGACGATTCCATAGGGATTCTCGTCTCCGTTGGCAGGGACGGTGGAGGCGATGTTGGTGACCTTTGAGAAATGTGAGAGGTAGGAGGCTTGCAGATTAGGAGATGCCGCTGCGGATATTGGCGCGGCTGTGGCTCCGATGCTCAGGCAGCCAACCACTGCAGCAGCAACGAGGACACGGCCGCTCGCACGGGCGGAGAGGCCCGATCGGCCGCGGTCTCCAAGATGTCTCATATTCAGATCCTCCGCACGTTGACGATCGCGTCGGAAGCGCCTTTCGCCTCCACGGAGACATACGTCCGAGGGGTCCGCTCAGTTCAGGCATCGTCAAGAAAATATGTGCGCTTCTCGGCACCCGAACAGGGATCGGGAGCACCAGACGGAGTGGGACTTTGGAGTCGGGTAAGAGGATGGGTCATGGCCAGAGGGTCGGCGTACGGCCACCGGCGCAGGGACGCGCCCTAACGACGATAAGGGAGGGCCGACCGGGCGCCCAGGGGGTCACATCGCTGTTGAGTGGCGAGACTCGTACCTGCGGGCGGGATCCACGGACCTGCCCGTAGCCTCGGCAACTCGAGCTACACCATCAAGCTCGACTGCTCCATAGGGGTCGAGAGCTCGCCGAGCTGCGAACGCCACCGGAAACAGCCAAAGCGCAGGCGCAACAGCAGCACAGCGCTCGGCGAGTCCGAGTTCGCCGCCGTTGAACGTGAACCACATGATCAGACCGAAGGTCACCGCGGAGGCGGCGACATTGGGACCAAGCCTCAGCAACGGTGTTCGGTGTTGTCGATGGGCGGCCAGTGCCGGCCAGGCACACATGGTCGCGGAGGCCGCGATCACCGCAAAAGCGTGCGGCCGGGAGTAGCCGTGGAGTGGCGTGGGAAAGGCCGCAATCGACAGGGTGGCAACGCCTCCGCCGGCGAGAGCAAGGCGCCCGACATGCCGCGCCGGGTTCAATCCGAGAGCGGTCACCAGATAGCAGGCGCCAACGGCTGCGATTGCAGCCGTCATCACCCACGGATCGGCTGCCCCTCGGGCGGCCAGCTCGCTGATCGTGTCGCGAAGGGAGTCGTACGAGGCCGGCTGGAGCGTTGCGGCGACGAGGAAGCCGACGACGAGCAACACCGGCGCTGCGCTGGCACTCACCACCGTCCACCAGGGGACACCGATCGACGCCGGGTTGGCTGTGTTTGGGATGAAAGGCCCCGATTGCGTGCCGGACCGCCCGACTGGCACCTGTTGCATCTGGTTGTGCGGGATCGAAGTCTTCTCGTCCATCTGCGCGTCCTCGGCGGCCCCGCCCGTTACTCCGGCCCCGAACCTGCCGGCTCTCGAACCTCCGTTCCACTCATGGACCTAATGCTCGCGCCGGCTCCCACGGCGGTCAACCGGCTCATACTCGTGGCCGGGGTGGCAGGGAGCACACGGACAGCTCTGAAGCCGAACGCGGCACTAGCGTGTCCTCGTGGATGCACGGGTGGAACGAGTTGCTGCTTCAGAAACCTTTGACCTCCGCTGGCGCGTGCTTCGTCCGCACCAGAGGCTCGAGGAGGTGCGGCTTCAGGGCGACGAGGATCCGGACACGGCCTTCTTTGCCGCCCGTGACCCGGCATCGGGCAACATATTGGCGACCGCCTCGGTGCACCGCGAAGCACCACCTTGGGAGCCGCAGGCTCGGAGCGGCCGCGACCACGCCGGACCCGAGAGCCGTCTGGTCGTTCCACAAGAGGCTCGTTTCGCCGGAGGTAACGAGGGGGCGAACGCCTGGCGGCTGAGGGCCATGGCGACTGCGGACGGCTTCCGCGGCCGGGGCCTCGGCCGGCGTGTGCTCGAGGCCATCATCGATCAGGTCTCCGTCGCAGGAGGAGGGCTCGTGTGGTGCGGCGCTCGAATCGGCGCCGTCCCGTTCTACGAGCGGGCGGGATTCTCAACTCTGGGTGACTCCTACGAAGAGCCGGTTATCGGTACCCACGTGCTCATGTGGCGCACAGTGGCGGCCGCGACGGCCTAATTTCGGATGCGGCCCTGGTCGGGATCATTTCAAGGGCCCCAGACAGTTGACGGGAACCCGCTCCGTCAGTTGACCGCTTCTCCATCCTTCAGGCCGGGCCCTCCGCCCTCGATTCACTTCGCCGCCACGTTTCAAAGCGATAGTCAGTGTCTCCGTCCCGGTGACTGTCGCTCCGCGTCACCAGACGAAAGTCCGTTTGGTATGGCGGGAAGAATTTGGTGCAATCGAAGTCACCGACGACCTGAGTCAGAAAGAGCTCGTCTGCTTCGTTGATCGTCTCCGCAAACACCGCGGCACCACCAATGACCCATACGTCATCGCCTCGATTGGCGGTGACCAGTTTGTCAAGGCTGCCGATCGCCCGAAAGCCTGTGCGCAACGGTCCAGGACCGGTCGTCAAAACGAAGTTTTCGCGTCCGTGTAGCGGCGCCGCGAACTCGTTGTAGGTTGCCCAACCCATCAGAATGAGACCGCGTGCTGTCTGCTCGTGGAAGTAGGCGGTGTCACCGGGAAGCTTCCAGGGGATGCCCGATTCGGTGGCGATGCCCCGTCGAGAATCCATGGCTGCAATTTGGCGGATCATGACAAGGGAGGAATGACGCACTGGATGGCAACGACCGAAGTGTACCGGGGAGTGTGCCCGGGTGAGCCGTACCGGTCTCGATCTCGCCACCTTGGGATTAAAAGTGGCGACTGAAACAGGGCACTGTGCCTTTCCTGTCCAGAACCCTCGAGCAATTGGCACACCCATCCTCCTCGGTCGAGCTTGGATAGCGGTTCCGAGGGGAACATCGCCGCCCACCTGGGGCTAGCCTCAGGTGATGGCAGCGATCACTGTCGAGCAGTCTCGTGCGATCCCGATCGAACTCGAGCGAGCCTTCGATCAGACGCTGCCGATGCCTCTGACCGCGATCTTCTCCCGACGCTATGGCCTGCTGCCGCCGGTGAAAGAAGTCCGCGGACAGGACGGAGTCTGGGGCCAGGTCGGCCAGTCGCGCACTGTCGTCACCACTGACGGCGGAGCGATGCGCGAGCTGCTAACGGAAGTCGATTGCCCGCACTCGTTCAGCTATCACCTGAGCGAGATCTCTGGCCCGATGCGGCCGCTGGTCGACGTCATCGACGGGCGCTGGGAATTCGCCACGCAAGGCACAGGGACCTTGATCACCTGGCGGTGGACCCTGCACCCAAAAGGTCTTGGTACGGGAGTGTTGCGCCCCATCGCCTGGATGTGGCGTGGCTACGCACGACAGGCATTGGAGCTTCTGTCCGAGCAACTGCTCGCCCCGAATTCTACCTAGTGGAGGCCAAACGCCGGGGGCAACTGCGATCTGCCTCCACGGTTCTTGCAACCGCTCTAAACCGTCTTTTCACGTCCGGCATTTGGAGTTGCCCTCCACTACTTGGTGGAGTGTCAATCTGCAACGGCATTGGCTGACTCCCACTCTTCTTTAGCCTCCACGACCGACGCGACGGACGATCCCAGCCGCTTGGATTCGTACATCGCCCGGTCCGCCTGCGCGACCAACGCATCGACGGAGAGAGGCCGAACGGTATACGCCCCTCCGACACTGGCTCGGAGGTCGACACGCCCTGCTCCGAGCTCGACACATCCTGCGAGCGCCTGACGAATTCGTTCGGCGATGTCACGGGTGCCGTCCTCTCCCGATATCTGCGGACACACGACCAAGAACTCGTCGCCTCCGAACCGTCCGACCAGATCATCATCACGAACGACGGTCCGCAGTCGATTCGCTGTCAGGGAGAGGATCTCGTCTCCGGTTGTGTGTCCGAAGCGATCGTTGATCGCCTTGAAATGACAGAGGTCCACGAAGACCACGGCGACCCCCTGACCGACGGGGCGCGACCGGTCGAGGTTTGCTCTCAGGACGTCGAGGATCGCCGATCGATTGAGACACGAGGTCAGCCCATCGAAGTTTGCCCTACGTTCGAGCTGGCGACGCAGTCGCACCTGCTCGGTGACGTCGGAAACACAGCCCACGGCGCCGGCGATCCGATCGGTGGCATCGGTGAGTGGGCGCATGCTCACAACGCAGAACCGGTCATCCGTTCCGTCATGACCGATAGACCGCAGGATGTGTAGCTCGAGTCCGTCGATGGGTTGGTCGCCCAGCACTGCGTCGACTGCGTCGAGGAAACGCTGGCGGTCATCCGGATGGATCGTGGAGAACTGTGCCTCGACCGTCGCGGAGGGCGAATGTCCAACGATTCTTGTCAGTTGGTCGTTGGCAAAGGTCACCGTTCTCGCTGCGTCGATCTGGAACACTCCGATCGGCAGGACATCGGACAGTCGGGTCAACAGTTGTTCGCGGGCTCGCAGCTCTTCGGCCAGGCTCACTTTCTCAACGGTCACCGGTTTCATCACCGAAATCACGATCGGGTTGGTCTCGTCGTCAAGTCGATCGAAATTTGTGGATTCGATCCACTTCCAACTGCCGTCGCTGGTCCGATAGCGGCCCTGCCAGACGCCCACGTCGTCGGCGGCATCGAGCATCGCAAACCAAGCCGTGATGGCACTGGCCTGGTCCTCGGGATGGATGAAGTCGGTGGAGGGCCGTCCAATGAGCTCCTCCGGACGCCAACCCAACACGGCTGGCATCTCGCTACCCACCGTGACGATAACTCCTGCGGCATCGCGGCCGACAGTCACCGACTCGGTGCCGTGACCTTCGCCCGTCTCACCTGTCGTCCCACCGCCATCTTCCACGTATTACCTATCGAGAGGTTTGGACGGCAACCTGAGCCACGATGTGCCCGATCGCCCTTCTGCCACGTCCGCCCATGGAGACAAACGGTCGATTCTGTCCGTTCGGACCGCATCACGACGTCCGACCCGTCCCACCCGCCGATCGACATCCAGCGACATTGAGGTCCAACTGGAGACCGCTCGTAGATGACACTGCTAGCGGATCCGCAGCTAGCCCGTCTGCGAGGACTACATCGGCTTGACGGCCTGCTGCACGAATACCGGATGGTCGCCTGACCTGCTCGGACGAGAATCCGGCGCCCCACAGAACGAGAATGCACTGGTGAACGTGGGGCCGGCTCGTGGTCGGGTCGGCCGATGTCGGGATTAGCTGGCCTGCCGTCAAGCCACCGGACGGTCATCTCCGCAGCTCCGCCACCTTTTCCAGCCATCCCAGCTTTAGCGGGTTGCGAATGGCGTAGATCCGGGAGATCCGGCCGTCCTCGACCGCCAGACTTACCGCGGTGGCTTGGCCATCGACGTCAAACAGGGCGCCCGGCATCCCGTTGAGCCAGGTGGTGGTCGCCACGACGTCTGGGAGCTCCGCCAGCCGGATCAGGTATGCCGCCACCGCATCGACGCCGATGATCGGCTTGCGAGCAGCCGGCACCAGGCCGCCGCCGTCAGCGATCGCCACCACGTTCGGGGCGAGGACGTCAAGCAGTCCCTGCAGGTCGCCGGATGAGATGGCGGCCATGAACTTCTCGAGAGCGACCTCCTGCTGGGCTCGGTTCACCTGCATACGCGGCCGCCGAGCTGCGACGTGCTCGCGGGCACGGTGGGCGATCTGCCGGACCGCGGGCGGAGTCTTGCCCACGCCCTCTGCGATCTCGTCGTACGGCGTCTCGAACACCTCGTGCAGTACGAACACGGCCCGCTCGACGGGACCGAGGGTCTCCAGCACCGTGAGCATGGCGATCGAGACGTTTTCGGCGAGCTCGGCGTCCTCGGCCACATCCGGATTGGTGAGCAGTGGCTCGGGCAGCCATTCCCCCACATACTCCTCCCGGCGGCGGGACACCGCTCGGAGGCGGTTCAGCGCCTGCCGGGTAATGATCCGGACGAGGTAGGCCCGCGGGTCACGCACCTCCGCCTGATCCACATCAGTCCACCGCAGCCAGCTCTCCTGGAGGACGTCCTCCGCGTCGACCGCTGAGCCGAGCATTTCGTAGGCGACGGTGAACAGCAGGCCACGGTGGGTGACGAACGGGTCGTCGGTCATGCTGACGAGGCTAGAGCGAGCGGCTTGAGGCCACAGGTAGCCGAAAACTCCTGCGACTCAATGCCCATAGCGACGTTGGAGCGGGCCATGAAGTTGGCCAGTGCGATGAACGTGGTCAGCTCCACAAGCGCAGCCGGGCCGAGCGCCTTCAGCAGCCTGGCAGACAGATCGTCGGTGACGGTCGGTGGGGTCTGCGTCATTGCCTCGGCATACTCCATGGAGTCTCGTTCCAGCGGCGTGAACACATCGGACACACGCCAGCGGGGCACCTCACGCGCCTTGTTCACGTCGAGCCCCTCGTTGTGGGCTTGGAAGTAGCCGAAGTCCAGACAGAATCTGCAACCGACCAGGCTTGCCGCCGCCATGTGGGCGAGCGACTTCAGGTTCTCGTCGCACCGGTCCCACTTCTGCGCCTTGCGACCGATGCTGAAGGAAAGGTTCAGGACCTTCCGGTTGTGCCACGCCACGCCGACCGGCTCGGGCACCTCGCCGAACATCTTGCGGGACATTCGCTTGACCATCGCGCCGTACAAGCCGGTCAGCTCCGCCTGGGGGATTCTGGGACTTCCGGACATGAGGTCTCCTCCGATCAATTGCTCTCGGCATAGAGACACCGGCCAGACATCGAATGTGACACAGGAGCCGGATAAAGCTGTCAGCGGTGACTGAATCCCGATCGACGGATTTCTGATTCCGAATCGCTCAGTCCGGGTCCTATGACCGGTAAGCGATGTTGATCGCCTGAGTGGTTTGCCCGCCTCCGATCAGGGATCGGCTTGTGGTACCTGCCGCCGAGTTCGATTGTTGCACTTGCGGGAATCAAGTCGCCGGTAGGCAGGGCAGAACGGCTCTCCACTGTCATCATATTTCCTCAGTTGGAGCGAACGGCCAGTGCTGGCGAACGAACTGGGCGTAAGGGCCAGTCATTGCCGGAGGTAAGAGTGGGGGCGCTCGCCTGATGACTCCCAACCATGTACGTAGCTCGGCGTTGGAGTCTTCGCCTCGGTACTGAGATCATGCCTCCGGCCTCACGGAGGTCCGCTACGAAAGGCCGTTGTCCATAGAGCAGGTGACCCGGGCGACCCGGGAAGATCGCCTAACCGAACGGCCCCCGCCCCTGATTGGTGAACGTGGGGTTGGCTTCAACTCGCCAGGCCCGGGGGACACCGGCCGGGGACGACTGTACGATTGCCTGTAAACCCCAGTGGGGTGGAACAGAGAGGGACGTCCGTGACCCAAGATCTGTGGTTGGAGGAGGACCCGCCCACCCGATCTGTTCCCTCCCGTCGTCCTTCTGTTGGAGTGGCTTTAGCCGCCGCTGTCTGCTTGGCGGTCGTTGCCGTACCCATCGGCCTTATCGTTTCGGGTGGCTCCGGTCGAAGCTCGGCGGCCCACAAACCAGGTGGCCCATCCCACCTCGGTACCGGTCCGGCGGCCCATCGACTTCTGGGTGCTCTCAACGCCACCACCGCCTCAGGCAATTTCGACGTGAGCTATACCTTCGGCGGTCAAGACAGTGGTGTGCCGGCCACCACTCCGACCACGACGTGCAACAGCCCCTCTGCCCTTGAATCGACGGCTGTCGATTGCGCCAGTAGCGGCTCTTTGCTCGACCAACCCGTGACCGGAACTGCCACGGTGGATGTGCAGCCCTTCGCCATGGTCGCAACCTCCGACGTGAGCGGTCTCGGGACCGTCGTGCTCCGGGATGACGGCACCGATGTGTGGGAGGAAGGCGGAGGCCACTACGGGCTGACGCCCGGTTCCACAGACTCAGGCCCTGGCTCCCCACTGACGGGATTCGCCAGCTTGGTGGAGGGCACCCTCGGTGCCCGCCAGGGAGCCTTGGCCATGCTCGGACTGGCCAGCCCGACTGGGTATCTCAGCCTGGACCCCGCCGAAACCACCGAGGCCAATCTGGTGGGGACGGACACGGTGGACGGCGTCACGGTCAGCGTCTACCAGATCTTCATGACACCGGGCCAGGGGGGTCAGGTACCCGGTCTCACCACCCAAGAGCGGCAGGCGACGTCCGATGCGCTGGCCGTCCTGAGCCAACAGGGATATACCGGTTCGACCGTGCGGATCTCGGTCGATTCAGCAGGCTACATACGGCGCACCCAGACCACCGATCACTTTGCTGACGGCTCGACGATGACCAGCGAGGCTGAATTCTCGAACTTCGGCTGCGCCGGAACTGTGGTCATGCCCGGTCAGACAGGAGCGACGGCCCCGCCGGTCGGATGCACATCGCTGGACAACCCCAGTTCGGCGAGCGCGCCGTCTCGTCCTCCGACGGCGACGTCCCCGGCGGTGGCTACCACCTCCACCACCGCACCCCGAGCGGAGTCGACGGTCCCTTCGACATCCACGACCACGACTACCCCCCCTTCGAGCACGACGCCAAGTTCCGGCTCCACGTCTCCGCCAGGCTCAGGCGTGCCCCCGCCAGGACCCACAACCACGGTCTCTCCCGACTCGGGATCCTCGTAGATCGACTGGGGCCTCCGGTCCGCTACCTCGTCACTTCTCCCTTGGCGTCATCGGCGAGAACAGGCGGGTGCGTCTGGCCGACAGCTTTGAAACCGTGCGCCGAAGGTGAGAGGGCGCCGGCCCGAATGGCTCTCCGGGCGCGCCGACTGGCCCGTGAGGCCCGGATCACATTGTCGGGCACGAGCTCAGCCGCCCCGTAGGTCACGTCTTGGAGGATCGAGGCGACGGTCGCCATGTCCTGCAGGGTTGCGCCGGCCTGCTCGCTGATCCGGTACTCGGCCAGAAAGCCAATGTGTCCCGTGGGCGTTGACGACGCGGGACGTGTCAATCCTCGGCGGGCCAGGGCCCGATCGATCGACCGCCACGAGCGGGTGAGATGATCCAAAGGGGTCCGCCGTCGGTGGAACCACGCGGCGCATGAGGCGGCGACGGCTAGGAGGAGGACGACAACGATGATGAGGCCGAGCCAAAGGGCGCTGCGCTGTTTCTTTGGACCGGACACCGGCGATGGAGGAGTGGTCGGAGGAACAGTAGGGGCCACGATGGCTGTTCTCGGAAGCGAGACGTGAGGCAGTGAACCCGGACCGGTCGGATTGGGCTGCCCGAGGCCGGAGGGGCCGAGAACGCCCGGCGGGGTGAGCTCTCCCGAAGGGAGCTGGGGGGTGGGCTCGAAGGACACCCAGTTGCCGTCGATGAGGACTTGGGGCCAGGCGTGGGCATCGCTGCCGCGGACGACGATCACACCGTCGCTGGTCCTTCCGGGCGTGAACCCGATGGCCACCCGGGCCGCCAGCCCCGACACACGGGCCATCACTGCGAAGGCGCCGGCGAATTGCTCACACGATCCTGTCCGGGAGCCGGTGAGAAAGCTGACGAGGGCGTCTTTGCTCGAGGATGACGACCCATCGACCTTGTAGTGGAACTGACCCGAGCGAAAGAAGTCAGTCAGCGCCTCGGACTTCGCCAAAGGGGTCGACTGTCCGCCTGTGACCGAGAGTGCGAGCTTGCGGACAGTGGCGGCCATCGGACCGATGGTCGTATCCGCTGCGGGTGAGGGTGACCCAGCCGGCGAGTTGGGCACCGCAGCCGGAACGATCGCAGTCGCCGTGTAGCTGGTGCCCGGCTCCAGCGCCGACGTGGCCGCCACTCCTGCGGGAGTGACCACCGGTGACACCGATCCGGTGGCCTGGACCGTGGACGGAGGAACCGGCAAAAGCCGACCGCTGTAGGCCGAAAGAGTCATCCGCGCAGTGAACAGGTGCTGGCCTGCCGGGGATGCCGGCAGGCCCTTGGACAACTGGCCACGGAGAACCGCCTCGGTGGCCTGGTCTGGCACCCACTGGTCACCGACGAACTGCGTCAGCGCCGCCACCTGCCAGTAGGTGGCTATGGGCGATCGAGCCGTAAAGAGGACGACGTTGGCGTCCCGGGTCTCGATGCCGGTGAGATCGTTAGCCAGCGACAGCGCCGAAGGGGCGACAGCAGGGACGACACGGCCACCGGGGGACACGGCGCCGGAGCCGGATCCCGTCACCACCCACACCATGGTCAGGGCAGCCGTCCCGAGGGAGACTGCAGCCAGAGCCAAGGAAGTGCGGGCGGCCGCCCTCCGGTCGCCGCCCAACACCAGGAAGCCGAACGCCCCGAGGAACAGGGCTCCGACGGCCGCCCCGGCGGCAGGGAGGAGGATCGTGGAGGCCAGCAGCAATGCGCCGGCGGGAACCAGGGACAGACCCGGGTAGCGCGTCCCGAGTCCGCGCCCGGCGACGGCCGCCAGACCCGCTACCAGCGCGCAGAGGCCGACGATACCGGGCGTGTGAACGAGCGGGAGATGGAACCTGGCCAGCGGCACGTGGGCCGCCTGCAGCGAGCGGCGCGCTGCGGAGAACCCCTGGGACGAGAGGATCCCAGAGGCCGTGGCCGCATGTGCTCCCCACAACACAGAGCTGGCGGCCACCGCTGCCACTCCGAGCACGACGGCCAGGGTCCTTCGTCGGCACAGGGCGGCAACCACGACGGCTCCAATCGCGGCCGTGGCCACAGAGGCCGACACCGCGCCGGAGGCCAGTCGGGCCGCGGCGAAGCCTCCCACGAGCGTTGCGCCGAACATGCCGATCTCGATCGGCCAGCGCCGCTTCATACGACGACCACCGGACCTGAGCTGAGGACCGGGACCGCTCCACTGCCGCCGGCGTCATCGGCAGCAAGACCCAGCGACGGTGCCAGGCGTTGGGCACCGGTTTGGGTGGTGAGCACCACCGAGCCGCGGGCCACCGAGGGGACCCGTCCCGAGCGAGCGGAGGACGGCTGCAGCTCGGCCAAGATCAGCTGAGCGTGGGCGCGTCCTTGTTGGTTGGGCTCGAGGGAGAAGGACCTCCCGGAAAGAGTGAGGAAAACCACCGGACGGCCGCTGTCCAGTGCCTGCTGCAGTATCCACAGCATGGTTGACACCAGCCGCTCGAAGTCAGCCTTGCGGTGCACGCCGGCTCTGTCATCGAGAACGAGAGGCACCGCTGCGACCCCGTCGGAACCGAAATGGCGAACGAACCAAGTCCCGTAGCGAGCCCGGGCCGGCCAGTGGAGCAGGCTCAACCGATCCCCGATCACATAGGGGCGGATCCCCTCGAGATCCCCGAGCCCGCTGCCGCCCGAGCTCCGAACCGGGTCCGGCACCTCGCCGGACCGCGCCGGACCCAACCCCGTGATCGGTTGGCCGGGATCAACCGGAATGGGATGGACGACGGCGTGCACGGCGGGCGTTCGCGGTCCTGGGGAGCCGAACAAACCGAGCGGATCATGAGCCCAGCATCGGGAGGGGGGGAGTTCGAAGACACCACGCCGGCCGGTCGGCACCAGAAGGCGGTACGACTGCGTGGTACCCGGCTCCGGTGTGGGCAGAACAACAAGTTTCGAAAGATGGGGCGCCAGCCGAAGGTGCGGGTGCGGCTCAACCGTTCGGGTCCCTCGAATCTGCCAGCGATCGTCGGCCGGCGGGAGGCCGAGGCGAGGCGAGGCCGGGCCACGCCGAGCCCGGTTGGTCACTGAAAAGACGATCGCCATGGCTGATCCGACCTCGACCGTGGCCGGGTCGGCGTGCGCGTGGATCTCGACGACCTCGAGCGCCCCGTGCGCCCGTCGATGGGCGAGCCAGGGCGCCGCCACCAGCGGAACACCGACGACCACGGCCAGGGGGACGAGCGCGATGGTGCCGGTCACGGCAGCAGAGGTGACGACAACCCCGAGCGCCAACGCCGCCGCATATCCCCGGACCGTGGGGCGCGCGCTCATCGTCCGGTCAGCCGTCTCGTAAGGGGACAGCCACCGACGCGGTGATCTCCGCCACCAGAGCCTCAGCTTCGCGCCCGTCGACCTCCACCCCGGGCCGGAGGAGGAGCCGGTGGGCCAGACACGGGCCCGCCGCGTCCTGCACATCGTCGGGCGTCACGAAACCACGGCCCGCGGCCACGGCCAAGGCCGCCGAAACACGGACCAGGGCCAAGGCGGCGCGCGGTGAGGCACCGACCTCGATCTGTGGATGGCGGCGTGTGGCTTCGATCACGTCGAGGACGTACGAGCGAGCGGCTGGAGCCACGCGGATGTCGGACACGGCGTCCATGAGCAATTGCAGTTCGTCGCCGGTCACCGAGGGCTGCACGTGCCGCACCGTGTCGGCCGGATCGGGGCCCGCCAGCATGGCATCCATCTGGGGGCGGTTCGGGTAGCCGAGGGACAAACAGACCAGGAACCGGTCCCGTTGTCCGTGGGGAAGCGGGGATGTCCCCGCCGCATCGAAGGGGTTCTGGGTGGCCAGGACAAAGAACGGACTCGGCAGGGGGTGGGTCGTACCGTCGACACTCACCTGCCCTTCCTCCATCGCCTCGAGTAGGGCGGACTGGGCTCTCGGCGAGGCACGATTGAGTTCATCGGCCATCAGGATGTTGGTGAAGACCGGTCCGGGACGGAAGACCGGCTCGCTGCTGTCCACGCCCAGCATCGTGGATCCGATCACATCGGCAGGCAAGAGGTCGGCGGTGCATTGGAGACGATGGAAGCCGAGCCCGAGCGCCCCCGCCAGGGCCTTGGCCAGTGTTGTCTTGCCCAGGCCCGGATGATCCTCCACCAGCAGGTGTCCGCCTGCGACGACGCAGCCCACAGCCAGGCGAACCGTCGAGGGCCTGGTGGAAACTACCTGGGAGATCGAGGCCTCGATGGCGGCAAAGGCGTCAGTGGCCGCCGGATGGGTGGGACGAACGGGCAGCTCGTGCTCCGATAGGGACACCGTCATCTCCTGTGATCAGGCCTGACAGGGACCTTCCGGCACATTGCCGGCGAGAATGCTCGTCATCCGTCGGTCGGTCCAGGCCCCGCCAGCCTACGGCCGCCACAGACGTCGACGGGGTTCGAATGAAACGACTTCGTCTATCGCAGCGGTCCCTGACCTGGGAGACTCGGGAAGTGACCCGATCCCGGTTCCGGTCCGTCCGCTACGACTTGGCTGCCGCTGTCGAGGTCGCCCGGATGGTGGATTCGGCCGGGGGCGCCCTGGCCGCCGACATCCTGGCCCCGGCCCTCGGCTATTCCGGAACCAACAACGGCACCTACCTGACCCGGGTAGCCAATGCCCGCCTGTTCGGGGTGGTCACCGGCCGAGGATCCCGATTCGAGATCACCGACCGAGGACGGCGGATACTGGCAGGGGTGGAGCCGGGTGCCTCGAGCGCTCGACGGGAGGCCTTCTTAGCCGTTCCCCTGTTCCGGGCCGTGGTTGACGCCGTGGCACAGAACGGGGGCCTGCTTCCCGACGACCTGGCTCCGTGGCTCGAGGCCGACTTCGGCGAACTGGACACAAAGTCGCAAGCCGTTGCCGATCGAATGATCGCCTCTGCCTCCCAGGCAGGCTTACTACGGACGACGGACGGAGGGAAGTACCAGCTGGGAGGCCCGCTTACCAACTTTACTCCTGTGGAAAAACCTGCTTTCCCTCGGATCATCCGTCAGTTAGGCTTCGCCAGGAACACGCGTTCACCACTGAAGGAGGACGTCGCCGTGGCCGAGAGCGGACTGTGGCTCGATGACGAGCCGAAGAGGGCCCCGAAGCAACGTCCGTTGTGGAGACGGGTGGGCGTGGTGGCCGCCGCCGCGGTCGTCCTCGTGGTGGTGGCGGTGCCCGTGGCTGTCGTGGCTGGCGGTTCGCCGTCACAACCCACGGCCAGCCATAAAACCGCCCAACACCCCCATCTGGGCGACGGACCGGCTGAGCACCAGGTCCTGTCTGCCCTCAGCGCCACGACCGACAGTGGCAACTTCGACTTCTCCTACGCCATCTCGACCGCCCCGGCCCCGGGCTCCGTCCCGACCGTCACGCCGACCACCACCTGCAATGAGGTCAAGGTGCCCGTCCCAGCCCCTTCCATTCGTTCGACCTCGGAAGGTTCGGTATCCCCCATGACGGTGGTGGGAGGAGAGAACGGCGAGGCGACCAGCGGATCGATCACCAGCGGATCAGTGGGATCTGTGAACGGCACCATTTCTTCATCATCGGGGGGCGGTTCCCTATCGTCCGGAAACGCTTCGGCCTCCGCTTCCAAAGGCTCGGTGTCCGCACCCACCACCGCAAAGCTGCCGCCGGGATTCGAGTGGAAGACCCAGAAGGTCTGCAGTGGGCCACCCGAGGCCTCCAACCCGCTCGTTCAGGGCGGCGGGGTCATCAATACCAATCCCCTCGGCATGGTCGCTTCGGCGAACATCGGGAACGGTCTGGATGTCAGCGTCCGGGTGGATGGGACCGATGTGTACGAAGGAGCCAGTAATGACACCGGTCTGGCACCTCAGGCGTCGGACGCATCGGCGTCGGGCACCAGCCTCCCCGGTTTCGCCAGCATCACCGAGAGCACACTGGGCCAGCGGGAGGGCGCCGTGGCCATGATGGGGATGGCCAGCCCTACCGGCTACCTGGACCTGATCCAGCCGGCCATCAGCGCCGCAGCGAAGACAGGAACCGGCACTGTTGACGGTACACCGGTCACCATTTACCAGATCTCGAACAACCTGGACCAGTTGGCGTCGGCCGCCGGTACCACCGGTGCCGAATCCCAGACCATCACGGCAGCGCTCACCCTGCTCAAGACACAGGGCTACACGTCGAACTCGGTCGTCGTGTCCATCGATAATGCCGGGTACATCCGCCAAGTCAAGTCAACCGACACGTTCACCGACGGCAGCTCGGTCACTCTGCAGGCCACCTTCTCCAACTTCGGTTGTGCCGGTACGGTCCTCATGCCCGGGCAGACCGGATCGGACACGCCGCCATCCGGCTGCACGTCGCCGGACGGCCCGACATCCACCCCGAAGACGACCACTCCCAAAGCGTCAGCGTCGACCCGGAACACGACAGGGACGACTGTCGGCTCCGACGTACCAGCGACAGCCTCAACCACCTTGACGACATCGGCCACCATTCCCGGGGTCAAGTCCGTCCCGCCAGAGTCACCCCCGTCAACGGTTGCGACCACGGTCGTGACTACGACCACGACCACCACACTGGCGGCGAATAGTTCGACCACGGCGAAGTCCTAGGAGATCTCCCAGCCTGCTGTCATGACTCGTAACTCCCGGACAGCGGGTTCCGGGTGATGGCAGCCCCGAACTTCGGCCTCAGACGTTCGCACTGAACCGCGCCAGATCCAGATGAAATCGGTCTGCAGTCGCTGGATGGGAGATCGCTCAACCCGTGCTGCACCAGCAGGTCAACCCGCATAGCCGCGGGGCAATCCCCTTTGGCGAGAGTCGGCCACCTCCTCGGCTGTCCAGGTACCGCTCGTTCGAGCTCAACCCCGGCGAGGCGACCACTTCCATCGGCGCACGGCTACGAAGGCGCCGATGACACCCCAGATGGCAACGATGAGGAGGTCGTGCCAGGCCCAAGGGGACGCACCTCTCTGGGTGTCGAAGGGAGCGAACACGGCATTAATGAAGTGACGGACAGGGAAGTACGACGAGAACTGGGCCAGACCCGACCCGGGTCTGAGTGGGAACCACAATCCCGAGAGAAACAACAGTACGAAGAAGATGATGCTGACGACCGGACCGGCCGCGTCCTGATTGGGGACGAGTGTGCTCATGGCCACTCCCAGCGCAGAGAAGGAGAGCATGCCCACGACAATGGCCACCACGAAGGCACCCACGTTGTCCGGAAAGTGGACGCTGAACCCAAGTCTCCCGACGATCAGGAGGAGGACCACTTCGACCGTGGCCACGACCATGGAGCTGAGGACGATGGCGCTGAGCAGCGCCCATGTGGGCAGGGGACTGAGTCTGAGCCGTTTGAGAAGGCCCATCTCGCGTCGGTTGACCAGGGTAATGGCCAGAATGTTGAAGCAGGCCGCCATCACCCCATATGCGGCAAACCCTGGCACGTAGTACTGAATCAGCCGGATGTTGCCGTAGAACGAGATGCGCGAACTCCCCGCTGACGCTCCCAGCAGAATGAGGAAGACCACCGAGAACCCCACGGTGAAGACAGCTCCCACGGGATTGAGCCAGAAGGACAGCTGTTCGTATCGGACCTGCCGTCCTACCAACTTGACGTCGCTCAATCCTTCGAAGGAACCGATGACCGGAGTGGTGCTCACTGCTCTTCTCTCGTCAACCGGAGGTAGATGTCTTCCAAGGTGACCCGGGCGACCGAGAGTCCCGGTAGGCGAAGCTTGCGGTCGAGAGCCCAGCCGCTGAGCGTATGAAGCACAGCCAGCTCGTCCTCGGTCTGGATCTCGACCACGCCGTCTGATTCTGCCGAGATCGGGACGGGGAGGTCACTCGCAGCGATCCCGTCGGGCAGGGCGAAACGGATGGTCACCGCACCCGAATCCCGTCCACCGAGAGAGGCTGGGGTTCCGGTGGCCACTATCTGAGCGTTGTTGAGCACCGCCACCTGATCGGCTAACGCTTCCACCTCGTCCATGTAGTGGGTTGTGAGCAGCACCGTCGTGCCCTCTGATACAAGTTTGCGGATCAACTCCCAGGAGTCTCGACGACCCGAAGGGTCGAGCCCAGTGGTGGGCTCGTCGAGGAAGAGCAACTCGGGATTTCCCACAATGCCGAGCCCCACATCAAGCCGGCGCTGTTGCCCTCCGGAAAGGGTCTTCACCCGAGCATCGGCTTTTTCGGTGAGGCCCACCAGGGCGATGACTTCGTCGACCGAACGGGGCGAAGGGAAATAGCCGGCGTTGCGGGTCAGGACTTGGCGCACGGAGTAGAAGGGCTCGACCGCCAACTCTTGAAGGACCACTCCGATGCGGGTGCGCAACCAACGCTGTGTCCGCCGGTCGGCTGGGTCGACACCCAGAATTTCCACGTGACCGACATTTCGGTCCCGGAAGCCCTCCAAGATCTCGATAATGGTGGTCTTCCCAGCCCCGTTCGGGCCGAGGAGGGCGAAGACCTCGCCTTGGCTGACCTCGAAGCTGACGTCGTTGACCGCTCGCTTGTCGCCGTAGGTCTTGGTGAGGTTGCGCACGCTTATGGCTGCCACGCTTCTCCTCTCACGTGTTGACGGTCGCATTGAACCTGTTCAGGTCCCCGTAAGAACACGACGTGGATGGGCACGGAACGCGGATGGGCACGGAGAGAGCCCCGCCCAGGCCACGAGTCTAGGACAGCTGGACCAGCTCAAAAGAAGGGACCCCACCGGTTCGAGACATGGGTAGTCCGATGCCGAGGAGCACGTCATCGGTGCAAATCGACGCTGATCGACCGCCCCGCACTCCGACACAGCATAGGTATCGATATGGGAGCCACACGCGGATCGGCGGCGTCGGGATGCCGCATTGCGGCGCACTGATGACGAGGTTCGATGTGGCGGCCGTCGATGCCGCACCCCTCACTTTGTTGTGCGCGCTGGACCGGCCAGCTCCGTGGCCCGATCAGAGCGCGTTGGGCGTCGACTATGAGGTCGCGGCCGCGTCCACCTTGCTGGATGATCCCTCTGGCCGGCTGGCGCCCGGATGTGGAACCGCCCTCAGCACGTTGAGTGCACCCACTACGAGGATGAGAATGGCCCAGAGCTTCGGGATGTCCCCACTGACGAGGCCGAAGATGGCGACACCGAGGAGGACGAGTCCCAGCACCACGGCCAGCGCCGGATGGTGAAGAGACCTGGCGATGCGGGGGAGGAAGATCATGACCGGAGCCTTTCGCTGGATCTCCAGAGCATCGGTCATTGTCGGCCCTGCCTTGAGGAGTCGTGACCCCTTTGATCCCGGGTTGGTTCCCTTCCCATGCCGCAGAGGGCCGATCGGACTGCCAGGACTGTGCCGCGTGCCGGGGAAGGCGGCCTTGCCAGGCGAGCTCCTTTACGCCGGCATCGGCACCCGCTGACGACGCTTAGCTTCTCCGGCCATCCTGACCACGACGATCACGAGGCTGTCCTTTTGCCCAACGTGGCCAGGTGACCCCATACCCACCCCGTCCCGCCCTCATCCTGGCGCACGAGCGGTTGAGGACTCCGACCTGCGGTGTTGTGCCAGAGGATCTCCTTGGTGTTCGCCCAGATCGCTGCACACGCGCAGATAACGTTGAGGTGGTGGCTTCACGCCTCTGCGTAGAAAGACATCCACAGCTGGGTATAAAGACATCCACAGCCCGGTGGGCGCGTGGACGTATGCCGGGCAAGCTGAACTCGAGCGTGGGCGGATCAGATGGGACCTTCATCCAAAGCCAACGTGTTGTCCACGGCGATCCTTCCTGGGACTCCGTAGGACTGTGACACCTCCCGCCAATCCTCGGCTGGATCCGGGCGGTGAGTGGCGATGGGCGGTGACCCCAGAGGGCGATTTCCTCGGCAAAGGGGGTTGTCTCACCTTCGCGCGAGGGATCTCGGAGAGCGACATGCTGCGTGCCTTCGAGATGGACCCCGAGTCGGCGGGCCCGATGACGGCCGCAGAGCTCCCAGAGGGCCCTCTTCTCGGTCAGCCCGGTTTTTACGAGGGCCCGACCTGGGTGCGGGTGGCCAAGGAAGGCGAGTGGGCAATCGGAATCGAGGACCGGATAGCCAAGGCTTTTCTCGAAAACATCGTTGCCCGAGTCTCGCTCGGAACGGAGTCTGCGGCCGTCTCTTGGACGACGAGGGGTGACGCCACCGTCATGTACCGCAGAGACGGGTCGCACATCTCGACGTTCTCGACCAGCACACGCGACCCGCGATACACGACGACCGGCACGCCCGACTCGGGAACGGGATCCGAGCCCCACTACTTCGACGAGGCGCTTGCGGCCAGAGGGTTCGCAGAGTCGGATGCGGCCAAGGTGTCCGATCTTCCCTTGCCCGAGCGCATGGTGGTCCTGCTGGGAATCGTGAGCGAGATCTTCGGGATCCGGCTGTCACAGGAGACCTACAACAGCCCTCTCCTGACGGCCCACCGGACGACGCCGTACCGCTACGAGCCCTGGAGGAACCCAGGGCCTACCGAACAGGTCTCAACGGTGACAGAGCAGCGACCAGACTCCGTCCTCGGTCTGGGTCTGGGTCTCTGCCTCCGAGGAAGACCGAACGGGTGGCCGATCCGCCAGCGTCCTCCGGTGGGCGGTCCACTGAGAGGGCTCGCCCTCAACCTCGGTCAAACCCTCAAGATTCCGAGGAGGGGACGGGTCCTGAGATCGAGTCGCCCGGCTGGGAGTGGTGGGTCCGGGGGGAGACCCTGTGCCAGGGCCTCACTTTCGTGCGGGGGATTTCTGAGCGAGAAATGCTGCTGGGATTCGAGATGAACCCTGATGCTGCGCGCCCCATGACTCCTACGCAGGCGTGGCACGACCCGACTCTCGCCAACGCGGACTTCGACAACGGCCCATATTGGGTACGTGTTGCGAAGGTTGGTGAGTGGGCATTGGCAATCGAGCGGGGTCGAATCATGGGTTACCTCGACAACATCGCGCGGCGGCTCTCGGCCGGTACCGAGTCCATCTCGATCTCCGCCACCGCAAATGGAACCGGCAATCTTTCCTATTTCGTGGACGACGTCTGGACGTCTACCTTCGAGATCGGCCAGCCCTACGATTCAAGGGCAGGTTCCAACCCAAACTACTTCCACGATGCGTTGGCCGAAGTCGGACTCAGCGGCATGGATGACGGCACCATGGTTGATCTGCCGCCGTTGAGACGGCAGCTTCTCGGGGTCCTCGAGATGCTCGCCCGGACCAAGGGATCCGCCTCCCGGAAGAGGAGTACATGAGTCCTCTTCTCACTGCCTATCGGACTGAGCCCTATTCATATGTTCCTCAACAGGGGTGACAGTGACAAAGCGCCAACCAGCGACTGTCCAAATGGACGAACGCAGTTGGGTCAGTTGTTGGGCATAACTCGCCGCACGACCGCGCTAACGACAGACGAATCGGCCGCTCAGTGAGTCCGATCGAAGATCACCATGTGCCTCGGTCCGCCGAGGTGCAATGATTGCGGGATGGGTCGCGCGTACGAGGCCATTGACGGCCGATTGGCGGAATGGCTGAGGTCCCAACCGGTCTTCTTCGTGTCGACCGCCCCCCTTGATAGTGACGGTCTCATCAACTGCTCGCCGAAGGGCAATCGGGATGAATTCGCTGTCCTGGACGAACGGACCGTGGCTTATCTCGACCAGACGGGTAGCGGGATCGAAACCATTGCTCACCTCCAGGAGAACGGAAGGATCGTCCTCATGTTCTGCGCCTTTGACGGGCCACCCCGTATCGTGCGCCTCCATGGCAGAGCGCGGTCGGTCCCGGTCGATGCTTCCGAATTCGCCGATCTGGCAGCTCACTTCGCAGGGGGAGACGGTGTCGGCGTGCGATCCGTCATCGTTGTCGACGTTGGCCGTGTTGCTGACTCCTGCGGTTACGGCGTGCCGCTCATGTCCTTCGTACAGCACCGGCCAACGATGGACGAATGGTCCAGCCGAAAGGGACCGGAGGGGATCAGAGAGTATTGGGCCCAACAGAACGCCGCCAGTATCGACGATCTCCCCGGTCTCCCGGGCCTGTAATGGAGCCACAGGTGCAAGACGCGAAAGAGAAGACGACGCCCCCATGAATTTCACCCGAGGATTCCAAGGACGCGGAAAGGCGTCTCGCGATCCCCGCCTACCGCCCGGCCAGTATGACGTAGGCGCAGAATGGCCGGTCCTTACCGCCGAGGCAACGCCCACGCTCGCCACCGACACGTGGACATTCTCGATCGGCGGGCTGGTCGACCAACCGATGACCTGGTCGTGGGACGAGATCCACGCCCTCGCCGATTCAAGCTTCTCCGGGGACATCCACTGCGTAACGACGTGGTCGAAGCTCGGAGTCACCTTTCGCGGCGTATCGGTCGACACCCTCCTCACCCTCTCACCGCCGTTGACATCGGCGACCCACGTGATGGTCATGTCTCACACCGGATACACGACCAACCTTCCCCTGGCTGATGTCACAGGTGGCCAGGCCTGGGTCGTTTGGGAGTACGAGGGTCAACCGCTGGCCAGGGAGCACGGTGGACCGGCTCGATTTCTCGTTCCCCACCTCTACTTCTGGAAGAGCGCAAAATGGGTCTCCGGGCTGGAGCTCCTGGACCACGACCAACCGGGGTTCTGGGAGCAAAACGGCTACCACGACCGTGGCGATCCGTGGAAGGAACAGCGCTATCAGGGTGACTGAACATATCCCCGCGGTCCCGCGACCGAAGAAATGGCAACCGGCCACCGTCGTCAGCATCCGACCGGAGACCCCGACAGCAAAGACGTTTCGACTGGCGCTCGATGAGCCGGTCAGCTACTGGGCCGGGCAGCACTACGTCCTGCGTCTCACGGCCCCCGACGGTTACACCGCCTCGCGGTCCTACTCGGTCGCCTCAGCTCCGGACGGGACCAACGAGTTCGAACTGACCGTCGAGTACCTGAAAGGCGGAGAAGTCTCAACGTTCCTGCACGAGGGGGTTGCCCCCGGTGACGAGCTCGAAGTACGGGGACCGATCGGTGGTTGGTTCGTCTGGCCAGGGGAGGCACCCGCACTCCTCATTGGGGGAGGATCCGGCGTGGTGCCCCTCATGGCCATGCTGCGGATGGCGCGTCGCAAGGGGCGCTCGGACCTCGTGCAGCTAGTTGTCTCTGTCCGCGCCCCCGCCGATCTCTATTACGCCGACGAGCTGCCGGGTCCGGAGACGACCATCATCTACACCCGGCAGACCCCGCCCGACTGGCCCCGACCGGCAGGACGACTCACCAAACAGGACCTATCCACCTCGGTGCCGAGCTCGGCCACGGCATTCGTCTGCGGCTCGTCGGGGTTCTCCGACACGGCCACCGATGCCCTGATCAGCAACGGCATCCCCTCAGAACGGATCCGTGTGGAACGCTTCGGTCCCACACAGTAGGTTCGGTCGACCCGGGCGACCGGCACTCGCCTTCGGAGCACCGATCTCTGACAAGCATCACCTCGGATCGATGGCGGGAGTGAGCCCTACTCCCCGACGGCCAAGGCCACGTCGGTGGCCTTGACCAGGACAGTCACCGGCGATCCGGCCGTCAATCCGAGGTCCTCGGCCGCTTCACGGGTAATGGCCGAAGTGATCATGTGGCCGCCCCGTAGCTCCACCTTCACGGTGGAAATGGATTCACCGTGGTGGACGTCGGTGACGACGCCGGGTAGCTGATTCCTGGTGCTCAGTTTCATCCGCCCACGATGCCAGAACCGGGAGCGACCTCGCTAGACCTGATCGTCCCCGTAGACGTCGATCTGGGTGGCCTTGACCGATGCCCACACCGGTGCGCCGTCGGTCAAGCCGAGTTCGGCCAGTGAAACTGCAGTGATCTCCGCCGCCACCCGGATGGGTGCATCCAGCAACACCCTGACCCGGTCTCCCATCAGGTGCACTTCCGCCACTCGTGTGTACCAGCAATTGCGCGGACTGCCTTCGGGGCGGTCGAGGTACAGTGCGATGTCCCGGGGCGCTACCACGGCGAACATCTCGCCATCCATGGAATTGGCCAGTTCGAGGGTTGTGCCGTCGGGCAGGACCAGATTCGTGCCGTGAGCTCGGCCCCGGAGCAGATTGAGACCCATGAGCTGAGCGACATAGCTCGTGCGCGGCCGGGTGGTTATGGCTTCGAGGGTGCCCTGTTGTACGAGGCGACCAGCCTCGATGATGACCAGCCGATCGGCGATGGCTGCCGCATCGAGCGGGTCGTGGGTCACCAGGACGCACGACCCGCCGAATTGGCCAAGGTGGCGCCGGAGCTGATGCCGGACCGATCCGCGTGTCGACACATCGAGCGCGGCCATCGGCTCGTCGAGGAGTAGCAACCTCGGGTCGGTGGCCAGCGCTCGAGCCAGGGCCACTCGTTGGGCTTGGCCCCCTGAGAGCTCGCGGGGCTTGGCCTGGGTCTTGTCGGCCAGCTCCATGCTGTCCAGCCACGCCAACGCACGCCGGTTGGCCTCGGCCTTGGAGCTGCCACGGCTCCGGAGACCAAAGGCCACGTTTGCCAGGGCGCTGAGGTGGGGGAAGAGCAGATACTCCTGAAACACCATGGCGCACCGTCTTTGCTCGGGCGCAATGAGCACGTTGGATTCAGGCTCGTCCAGCACCCGGCCGTCCAGCACGATCCGACCGCCCGACAGGGGCTGCAGGCCGGCCAGTGCGCGGAGGAGGGTCGACTTTCCGCTGCCGTTGGGTCCGAGTACCGCCACCACTTCGCCATCGGCCACCTCGAGCTCGAGGCGTTCCTCGAAGGTTCCCACTTTGACCCGCAACCTAGCCTCGAGACTCACGCGCTGACCGCGCCCAACCACCGACCCCGCAACGAGACCAGCACCACGATGGAGATGGCCAGCAGGGCCAGCGAGAGGGCGATGGCCACCGGTTCGTTCTCTTGCAGGGCCAGGTAGACGGCGAGCGGGAGGGTTTGAGTCCGCCCTTGGATGTCGCCGGCAAAGGTGATGGTGGCACCGAACTCACCGAGAGCCCGGGCCCAGGTGAGCGCGGCTCCGGCCACTAGTGACGGGGAGATCGCCGGCAGAGTGACCCGACGAAAGGTCGTCCACCGTCCCGCTCCCAGGTTGGCCGCCGCCTCCTCGTACCGACCGTCCATGGAACGGAGCGCGGCCTCGACGGTGATGATGAGGAACGGCATGGCCACGAAGGTCTCGGCCATCACCGCTCCGGCGGTGCTGAAGGTGAGCTGGATGCCGAAGCAGTCGTAGAGGAGCCGGCCGAGGAGGCCGTCGCGTCCGAAGGCGAGCAGCAGGGCCACGCCGCCCACGACCGGTGGGAGGACCATGGGAAGGGTGGTGAGGGCGCGCAGCAGATTGCGGCCGGGTAGCTGGGTCCGGGCCAGCACCCAGGCCAGGGGGACGCCGAACACCAGCGAGAGGCCGGTGGCCCACAGGGAGCAGACGAGCGACAGCTTGAGGGCGTCGACCGCCACCGGGTTGGTCAGGTCGGACCAGAGGGTCGACCAGGGGGTCTTTGTCAGGAGCCCAACCAGCGGGATGGCCAGGAACCCGACGGTGAGAGTGGCCATGGCCAGCACGAAGACCGGCGGTTTGCGCCGCCGGGTCGGGGTGGTCATGGAGCCTCAGGCGGGAAGGAAGCTGTCCTGGTGCAGCACATTTTGTCCGGTGGGACCAAGCACGTAGGCAATCCAGGCCCGGGCCAGCGCCTTGTCCTTGGTCGACTTGACCACGGCAATGGGGTAGCTGGTCGGCACGTTGAGGGACGCTGGGATGGGAACGCCCACGCCCTGTGTGCCGACGCTCTTGGCGTTGGTCACATAGACGATGGCCGCGTCGGCGTCGCCGGTGGTGACTGCGGCCAGGGTGGTGTCCACGTCCTGGCCCAGGGTGATCTTCGAGCTGGCGATGGTCACATGGGCCTTCTTGAGGGCGGCATTTGCCGTAAACCCGCACGGTGCGCTGCTGACGCAGATCGACACCACATTGGCCTTGGTGAGATCGGCCAGGGAGTGGATGCCCAACGGGTTGCCCGGCTTGACCACGATCTCCAAGGAGTTGTGGGCGAAGATCACAGGCGTGCCGTCGATGTCGCCCGACCGCTGTACGGGTGCCATGTCCTGGGTGGAGGCCGACGCGAACACGTCGGCCGGGGCCCCTTGTTGGATCTGGGTAGCAAGCGTGCCCGACGATCCGAAGTTGAAGGCGACCGTTGTCCCGGGGTGGGCCGACTGGAATTCCTTCCCCAGTTGGGTAAATGCGGCGGTTAGTGACGAAGCTGCCGAGACGGTGATCGAACCGGTGAGCTTCACCGACACCGTCGACGTCGTGCTGGCCGAACCTGACGAGCTGCCGCAGGCGGAAAGGACCACGGCCGCGGTGACCAGGACGCCGATGGCAAGGCGGGAGTACCCCTGGATCGCCTTTTCCCCACGGATGGAATGGGTCATGCGGGTGCCTCCATGATCACGTCGGTGGCCTTGATGACAGCGGTGGCGAGATCGCCTTCTTCGAGCCGCAGGTCGTCGGCTGCCTCCCGAGTTAGCAGCGAGACGATCCGGAACCTGCCGGCACGGATCTCGATGATGGCGGTGAGCCTGTCGCGCTCGACCCGGGTCACCACGCCGGTGAAGCGGTTCCGTGCCGACTGGGTCAGGAGTTGGTCGGGGGCGTACGCCGCCTGCTGCTGGCGTACGAATTCCGCCAATGACGCGCCGTCCACCATGCGGTGCCCTCCCTCGGAGCGCACGGTCTGGAGGCGCCCCTCGTCGCACCAGCGACGAACGGTGTCCGAGCTGACCCCGAGGAGCTCTCCCAGCTGACCGGGCCGGTACTGTGCCATCGCAGGCGAAGTTAGCAATTATCCTGGCATATATCCATTTTTATGGAGAATGAATAGGCAAATGCAAGGAAATCTGTCCGTTACTATCGAGGAACCGAGGATCGAACGTCGGCCGGCGGCCCGCCCTGCTCCGGACGTCGCCACGTGCCCGAGCGGCCGCCACTCTTGCGCCACAGGGTGAGTCCTTCGATGGATGCCGCCGGGTCGACGCCGAGAAGTGGCTGGAGGAGCACCAGCGCGGCCGTGGCGCACGCGGTGAGGGCTTCCATCTCAACCCCGGTGCGCTCGGTGACGGTCGCCTGGGCAATGACCCGGAAACCGTCCGATGCCCTTTCGATGTCGACGGCCACGCCTTCGAGACGGATCGGGTGGCAGAGGGGAATGAGGGACGACGTCTGCTTGGCGCCCAGGATGCCTGCCAACCGGGCCGTCTCGAGGAGGTCGGGGGCAACCGTCGAATGGCCCAGCAACTTGTCCACGTCAGCCGTGGTGTGCACCGAGCAGCGGGCCTCGGCGATCCGGAAGGTCGGGGGCTTGCCGGTCACATCGACCATGTGGGCCTTGCCGTGCTCGTCGACATGGGTGAGTCCACCGACCGGGGTTTCCCCGACGACCCCGTCGGGCACGGTCATACTCCTGATACCGAAGGGACGAGCGTCATTTCGTCCCTTTCGCTGACGAGTGGTCCCGGGGTCGGGCAGTGATGGCGATGGGCACGACGGTCACCATGGTCGGCTCCCGCCGGCGCCCCTCTCGTCGCTCAGCCGTTCGGGATCGGTCAGCAGGGTGGCGACCCTGGCACCGACGGTCACGCCCTCGCCATCGGGCAGGACAGCCAGGGCGTTGGCCTCGGCCATGGCCGTCAGCTGGTGGGAGTCCTGCCCGCCCATGGGACGCAGGTGCCATGTGCCACTTTCGTCCAGAGACACGACGACCCTGACGAAGTGGATCTTCCCGTCAGGTCTCCGGCGGAGGTCGGCGTCGGCCACTGCCGGAACCACGGTTCGGTCCAGCCGACGGTGTCCGGCCATGCGGCGGACACCGGGTCGCACGAACAGCTCGAAGCTGACCATGGCCGACACCGGATTACCGGGCAGGCCGAACACGGGAGTGCCCGACGCGTCGAGCGTGCCGAAGGCAAAGGGCTTGGCCGGCCGGATGGCCACCTGCATCCACCGCATCGTTCCCCCGCTCCGCTTGTGGAGGACCAGCTTCACGATGTCGAGGTCACCGACGCTCACCCCTCCGCTGGTGATGATGGCGTCGCACTCCAAGCCGGCCCGGTCCAACACCGCGGTCAACGCCCTCTCGTCATCGCCGACGATACCTAGGTCGACCGCGTCCCAGCCCTCACGGCGCACCAGCCCGAGCAGGGTGTGGCGGTTGGCATCGCGGATCTGGCCGGCGCCCAACGGTCCCGAGCCCGATGTGAGCTCGTCACCCGTCGACAGGATGCCCACACGGGGCCGGGGGTGCACGCTGACTTCATCCATCCCCTGGTTGGCCAGCACCCCGAGGTGGCCGGGCGTGACCACCGTCCCCACCTCAGCCAGGATGTCCCCCACGACCACATCCTCACCGACCTTGCGCACCGCCTCGCCTGGGGAAACGGGATGGTCGATCACCACCACAGCACCTCCGTCCTGGTTGGAGCAGTCCTCGAACATGCAGACGGCGTCGGCCCCCTCCGGCAGGGGTGCACCTGTCATGATCCTGGCCGCTTGGCCGGGGCCGATCGGCTGCTCGAAGGAGGAGCCGGCCAAAATGGTACCGATGACCTCGAGGCGTACGGGGCCCTGCGTTCCCTCGCTTGCCGCTGTATCAATGGCCCGCAGCGCGTAGCCGTCTCTCGACGAGTTGACGAAGGGAGGGACGGGCTCCGACGCCACCACGGCCGAGCCCACCACGCATCCCATGGCCAGGTCGATGGGAATCGGCCGGGGCGCTCGGGGAGGACAGGCCCGGAGCACGAACTCCTGGGCCTCACCCAGCGGGATCACGCTCCTACCTCCTCGGTGTCATGGGAGCAGAGAATGCAGTCGCCGCCGTCCGCCCAGGTTTGATGCCGCCGCAGTAACGATGCCCCATTTCCGCTGTCGATCACTCTCTCACCATTCCCGCTGCCGATCACTCTGTCACCAGTGGTTCTCTGGCCTCGGTTGGTTTCTCTGGCCTCGGACAGGTGCGTCATCGGAGACGGCGTCAGTGGGGATGGCCGCCTGCCAGCAGTTCGAGGGCATGGGGGATGACGTCGAGGATGGCCTCGATCGACTCCACTGCTCCCTTCGGTGACCCGGGGACGTTGACAACCAAACTCGAGCCGACGGTACCGGCAGTACCCCGCGACAGAGGGCCGAGCGGGCTGACGGCGCGCATGGTCTCGGCCAGGCCAGGCGCCTCTCGTTCGAGCACCGCGCGGGTCGCTTCCGGGGTGAGGTCGGTCGGGGCGAAGCCGGTTCCTCCTGTGGTGACGACGAGGCCGTCGAATCCCGCCGTCAGTTCTCGGAGGGCAGCGGCGACCGGAGCGACACCGTCAGGGACGACCTGCTGCTCGACTACGCAGAAATCGCGGGCCACGAGGGCGGCCGCCAGAGCGACACCGGAACGATCCTGGCTGGTGTCGGCGCTGACCGAGTCCGAAACGATCAACACCTTGGCGCGCAGTGCCATAGTTGCGATCGTACCGCGACCTCCCCACATCACTCCCCGGACCGGCCCGCCCCGCCTACGAAATCGGCCGTGTTCGTCGACAGGCCGACGCCCGCTTTTCGGCCATTGGCGCTACGTTCGTAGTTAACGGCAATCGATCGATCCGATCCGACAGGAGGCCGGCATGTGGACTCGAGGCATCATCGGTATCGTTCTCAGCCTGGCCGGTATCGTCTGGATCGCACAAGGCACAGATGCCCTCAGTGGCTCGAAGTTGATGAGCGGACACGGCCAGTACACCGCTCTCGGCATCGTGGTGCTGGTGGTGGGTCTCGCCCTCCTGGCGTGGGCGGCCCGCGTTCGCCAGAGGCGCATCGGCGACCAGCCGGACGTGTAGAGCAGGACGGCCGGTACCTACCTCTTGGTGGCCGACTCGAGCTCTTGCGACCGGACCTCCTCTTCCTTCAGCCACCCTGAGGCGTGCCGCCTGGCCCAGGACTCGGTGACCCAACCTCTGAATATCGATCGAAGCGCATCGCGATGAGTAAGGGCGAAGGCGATGTGGCCGAAGACGACGATGAAGATAAGCAGAGCTAGTACGTCGTGGACAAAGGTCGCCCCGGTGCGCCAATCGAGCGGGAAGAAGCGATACCACCTCAGGATCGACCCTGTCCCGAGCATGACCACGATGGCACCTGCGGTGAACAGGGCATTGAGCTTCTGGCCGGGGTTGAACTTGTCGGGTTCGGGGATACGTCGCGTTCCGAGTGACCACAACCACCGCACCTCGGCCGCCGTCCACAGGTTGAAGCGCCGCACGTCGCGTCGGAATCGCTCGCCCCATGGGCCGGCCAGCGAGATGATCAAGGGCACGGGCAGTGCCACCCCCGACCAGGTGTGTATGTCGACGACCAGCACCCGGCGACCGACGAACCTGTCCACCTGCACGAAGTAGAGAGGCAGAGCCGTGGCCATAAGTACGCCGAACAGCACGGCATTGGCCCAGTGAGCGGCTCGCTGCACCCTGTCGAAGCGGGATATATGACGGGATCCGATGGCCGACTCCGGTGAGTGCTGGCCACCACGGGCCCGATCAGTCAACGGGCTGCTCGGTACCGCCATTGGAGCTTCCGATCCAGCCATTGACGGCGTAGCCGTTCTGCTCCCAGTATCCAGGCTCGACCCGGTCCACCACCCGGATGGCGGAGAGCCATTTCAATGACTTGTAGCCGTACATCGGGGCGACGTACAAGCGCACAGGCCCCCCGTGCTCAGTGGTGACAGGGGCACCTAGCATCCGGTAGGCGACGATGACATCAGGTCGACGGGCCTGGTCCAGGGTGAGGCTCTCGGTGTCCAACCCATCGTAGGAGTCGAAGGCGAGCGCTTTGGCATTGCCCTGAACTCCGGCGGCATCCAGCACGTTCGAGAGCCTGACCCCTTCCCAATGCACCTGGGGAACCCGCCAGCCGGTGACACACTGGAAGTCCTTGACCAGCTTGGTGCTGGGCATCGACTTGAGGTCGTCCAACGTGAGGGTGAGCGGTCTGTCGACCAGGCCGCTCACTTCGAGCCGATAGCGCGAGTCGGGGATGTCAGGGAACGAGTTGCTGACCGTGTAAATGCGAAACCGGTCACCCCCGGGCAGCAACCCCCCGAGACCGGATCCGAGTGCATTCCCGACCACGCCCTGGATCCGAGCACCGAAAACGATGCCCACCGCCCCAGCGGCAACCATGCCGACGAATACCCGGCGCCCCACGCGCTTCGGGGGACCCGAAGAGGCAATGGGTGCGGAAACCATGTTTTCATCGTAGGCGGCCATGTGCAGCGACGGACGTCGCGCCACCGGTCCCCTGACCGACGTCCCCGCTCAGGGCACGTCGGTTACCGGTGAGTTCCCACACCAAGCTCGACTCCGAGGCTCCCGGTGAAGAGCGTTGCCCAAATCCTCCAGACAGATTGACGGTCCACTCGACGATCCGTCTCTCCCCCGTCATGCTGGGAGTGTGCACTGCGCTCTCCGCTCCGGCCAACCTGTGGCAGGAATCCTGCTTACTGGTGGCAACAGCCGCCGCATGGGCTTCGACAAAGCCTCGATGCTGATTGGCGGCATTCCTTGTGCAGCGAGAGTCGCAACAGCGATGCAAGCTGTGGTGGCCGACGTCGTCGAGGTGGGCCCAGGAGTCTCTGGGTTGCCCGCGGTGCGGGAGGAGCCACTCGGTGGTGGGCCTTTGGTGGCGGTCCGCGCCGGAGCGAGAGCACTCGACGAGGTGAAAGGATGGTCATCAGTGCTCGTCCTGGCCTGCGATCTGCCTCTCGTCACCGAGGGCCTTCTGCGAACTCTCGTCCAGTGGCCCGGGAGCCACTCGGTGGTGCCGGTCATCGAAGGGAAACCACAGCCCCTCTGCGCCCGCTGGTCCGCCGAGGATCTGGCCGCGGCAGCAGACCTGGTCGAGGCGGGTATGCGATCCATGCGCTCGCTCATCGACCGCTCGGGCGTGGAGTTGGTCGAGGAAGAACACTGGCCAGACGAGGTAGACCAGCGCGCCTTCTCAGACGTCGACACGCCTACCGACCTGCAAGGGCTCGGCCTGGCCTCGGTGATCCCGGGTCGCAGCACTGGGCGGACAACCGAGCCTGATATCGCCCATCGTCATCCTCCCGAGACCCGGGGGAAGTGAAGAGGCCGCCAGGCCGTGGCGGACGTCCTCGCGCTGCTCGCCGGCGGGCGACCTCAATGATCTGGTGCGCCAGGACGGCGCACATGAACCCAGGGTCACGGCGGAGAAGACGGCCGCCGGGCCCCGATTAGTGTGTGTGGGTGTCTCCCGTGTTGCACCCGTGGAAAGGGGTAGCGGTGACTGACGCTCTGCAGGACATCGAGAACCCTGGCAGGACCCCCGTGGGCTTGACTCCTCCCGACGGAGGTGACTGGATCGGCGTCAGCGCAACTCCGCTACCCTTCGATGCGGCTTGGCGATGGGCCGTCCTTCCCGGATGCGGAGGGATCGTCACATTCTGTGGCACCGTGCGGGACCATTCCGAGGGGCGACCGGGGGTGACGTTGCTGGAGTACGAAGCGTACGTGGAACAGGTTGCTCCGCGGCTCAGCCGGGTGGCAGATGAGGCCCGCCAGCAATGGAGGGAGATCGGCCGCCTCGCCCTTCTCCATCGGATCGGCAAGCTCGAGGTGGGAGAAGTGTCGGTCGTGGTGGCGGCGTCCACACCTCATCGCGCCGAGGCATTCGCAGCTGCGCAGTTCTGCATCGACGCCGTCAAGCACGCCGTTCCCATCTGGAAACGCGAGACATGGAGCGGCGGGACCGACTGGACTCTCTGCGCTCACCAGATTGACGGTGCGGACCACGACCGCTCGCCCGTTGGGTGAGGGTGGCCGCATGACTGCTCCCGTCCGGGTCGCCGTCTCGGTGCGGCCCCACCGGAGCCGCGAGGAACATGCGGCGCCGGCCATGCCGTTGGAGGGGCCACTCGTTGATCGCTACGGGCGCGTCCACGACGACCTTCGCATCTCGGTTACCGATCGCTGCAACCTGCGCTGCGTCTACTGTATGCCCGAAGAGGGGCTCTCCTTCCTCCGTCTGGAGGAGCTCCTCACATTCGACGAGATCACCCGGGTGGCCAGCGTGGCTCGGAGCCTCGGTGTGACGGCGCTCCGAATCACCGGCGGGGAACCGCTCGTGCGCAAGGGGCTCCCGGTGCTGATCGCTCGGCTCTCCGCCCTCGGGTTCGAGGACCTGGCGGTGACTACCAACGGGACGGAGCTGGCAGATATGGCGCCACAGTTGGCTTCAGCCGGGCTGCGCCGGGTGAATGTGAGCTGTGACTCCCTGCGGCCCGAACGCTTTTCGACCATTCGCCGGCGCGGCTCCCTCAACGACGTCCTGCGTGCCATGGACGCCGCCGAGGCGGCCGGGCTGACCCCGCTGAAGGTGAACGTGGTGCTGCTGCACGGCCGTAACGACGACGAGATCCTCGACTTTGCCTCTTTCGCACGCGCCACAGGACGCATCGTACGGTTCATCGAGTTCATGCCACTCGATGCCCAAGGAGATTGGGACCGCGCCCGCCTCGTACCGGGTCGAGAGGTTCTCGATCGCATCTCCGCACGTTGGTCGGTGGAGCCAGTACCCGATGGCACCGGCCCGGCGCCCGCCGAACGGTTCCGCTTCGCCGACGGTGTCGGCGAGATCGGGCTCATCTCGAGTGTCACGGAGCCTTTCTGCGGGACATGCAACCGCCTCCGACTCACGGCCGACGGTGCCGTGCGGAACTGCCTCTTCAGCAACGAAGAACAAACCGTCCGCGACCTCCTGCGCAACGGAGGTACCGACACCGACCTCTCGCTGCTGTTCCGGATGGCAGTCTGGGCCAAGCACCCAGGCCATGGCATCAACGAGCCGGG